>NZ_JBBORX010000001.1:0-1052500 GCF_038004825.1 Bacillus sp. FSL P4-0334
ACTTTTTTTACGTTGTTTCCGAAGCTTTTTGTTGTTGTCTGCTGTTCATCAGCGACGTTTAATAATATAACACCCTTTTGAAAATATGACAATAGTTTTTTTAAAAAAATCATTAATTATTTTCTTTCATACTTATTTCAGTTTCTCTTCTATAGAAAGATAAGCTGTCTTGTGGTTTGGCATATTTTCTTGTATAGTAAGATTGAACTAAATACTTGATGACCACAAGGGGAGCATTAAAGCTGAGAGTGAACATTTTGTTCTGACCCTTTGAACCTGTTAGTTAACGCTGGCGTAGGGATGTGGCAAAGCCAAATGATTTGCAGTTTATGCAAGCAGCGCGCGGACCTTTTCCCATCCTTCCCCGCGCTGCTTTTTTGTTTATCCTTGTTACGGTTGTCTGACCAGGGGGAAAACTATGAATCATTCAACACGGCTTGTGCGCTTAATTGAAATAGCGATTATGACCGGGGCGGCTGTCATTCTGGACATTGTCTCAGGTATGTTTCTCCGGATGCCCCAAGGCGGTTCGGTCTCTATTATGATGATTCCGATTTTTTTGATTTCATTCCGCTGGGGAGTGAAAGCCGGGCTTACGACAGGCTTTTTGACAGGGATTGTCCAGATCGCCATCGGCAATTTGTTTTTGCAGCACCCGGTGCAGTTATTACTTGATTACATCGCGGCATTTGCAGTCCTCGGTTTCAGCGGCTTGTTTGCTTCCGGTGTACGGGAATCGGCATTGAATAAAAAAAGAGGCGCTTTAACGATGTATGTTATAGGCGGTGTTTTCATCGGCAGTGTGTTGCGCTATGCGGCGCATGTGGTCTCCGGAGCTGTCTTTTTCGGAAGCTATGCTCCGAAGGGCACGCCGGTATGGATTTATTCGTCCGTCTATAACGCGACTTATATGATTCCTTCTTTTATCCTTTCGGCCATTGTCCTTATCTTATTATTCATGACTGCGCCGCGGCTTCTTGAAGCTAAGCGGACGAACTGAAACAGCAGGCGGTTTACGCCTGCTGTTTTTTTATTCCGGGCTGTGCCGTTCGTTTGAATCACTCAGTTCTTTTGTAAGTTCATTTATACTTTGTTTTATGTTTCCTTTACCTGAAAAATTCTCAATAAGCTCTTTTACATTGATTCCGGAAGATGCTTTTAAGCTTTCCTGAAGACCGGCCATTAAATTGGTTGCGTAGCCTGTGACTTTATTGGCCCCGCTGTTTTCACCGCTTCCTCCCGTATCAACGACGGTTATTTTATCAATGTTGGAAAGAGGCGCTGAGACTTGCTTCGCATATTCAGGCAGCATTTTCACAATCATATCAAGGATTGCAGCCTGCCCGTATTTTTCGAATGCTTCGGCGATTTTTTCTTTAGCTTCCGCTTCTGCGAGACCTTTCAGGCGGATGACTTCCGCTTCGGTTTCTCCTCTCGCCTTTTCAGCCTCCGCTTTAGCAAGACCGTCAATTCTCACGCGTTCCGCTTCCACCTTGGCCATCGCTTCGATACTGTACTGCTCGGCATCCGCTTCCGCGAGCTGCTTCGCTTTTGCGGCTTCGGCCGCTTGTTCCACCGAGTAACGGTCGGCATCGGCTTTTTTCTTCACTTCAGAGTCATATTGGCGCTCACGGCGCAGAATTTCTTTTTCTTCCAATTCAATCTGCTTTTGCCGCTCAATAATTTTAATTTGCATTTCCTGCTCTGTCACCTGCTGGCGGGCTTTTGCTGTTTCAAGATCATATGCCTGGTCGGCATTGGCTTTTGCTGTATCCTGCTCTCTTCTGTATTCCGCCATTTTCAGCTGATTGATTTTTTCCGCTTCAGCTATTTCCGTCGCCCGCTCCAGCTCTGATTTTTTTGCGTCTTTATCAGCGGCCGCACGTTTAATCCTCGTCTCTTTATCCGCTTCTGCCGTGGCAATGTCCGCATCCCGCTTGACTTGGGCGATTCTCGGCTTACCTAATGATTCAAGATAGCCGTTTTTATCGCGGACGTCTTTAATCGTAAAAGAAACGATCACGAGCCCCATTTTAGCAAGATCCTGAGACGCGACCCGCTGGACTTCCTGAGAAAACTTTTCCCTGTTTTTATAAATCTCTTCAACGGTCATGGAGCCGAGGATGGAGCGCAGATGGCCTTCCAGCACCTCCCGCGCCTCCTGCTCACGGTCGTCCTTAGATTTCCCCAAAAATTGTTCAGCTGCTGTGGCGATTTCACCGATGGAGCCTCCGATTTTAATAATGGCGGTTCCGTCGGCCATTACCGGCACGCCTTGTTCTGTATAGACTTCAGGTGTAGAGACATCAAGTTTGCTTGACAGTAAACTGAGAGGTTCTGCCTGCTGGAATACCGGGAGCACGAACGTTCCCCCGCCCCGGACGATTTTCAGACGATTTCCGCCTTCATCAATGTGAACGTTCTTATTTCCCAAATAACTTCCGGTCACGATAAGGGCTTCGTCCGGCCCCGCCGTCCGGTACTTCGTAATAAATACAGCAATAAGTGCGATGAGTAAAAAGAATACGATTCCGATAACGATGATAATCGGCATAGTCATAACAGTTCCCCCTTAGATATCAGATTGGTTCATGCGGCGTCACAAAAAGCACACCGTCTTTCACGTCAATCACTAATACGGCAGTTCCGTACTTGATCTGTTCTTGATCAAAGCTGACGGCTGATTTAGAAATGGCGCCCCCTATTCCCTCTATGATCACTTCTCCATAGCCGTCTTTCGGGACGGAAGTAATGACCCTGCCGACTCTGCCCTTTAAATCCGTCTCCCGATAAGCGAGCGATTCTTCCGCTGATGAAAGCGGGACAAGGACGAAGAAGTGAAGCAGGCTGACCAAAAGAACCGAAAGAACAAATGAAAGCAACGCAATGACAGAACTTGATAGCGGAGCGGCGATTTCGCCGATATAACCTGAGGCTGAAAAGATTGTTAAAAAAGACAGAATCAATGCAGGGTTTAAAAATGAAACAGGAATGGCTTCCGAGAGGCCGTGAAACACATCTTGAAAAAACAGAATCAAAAGCGTGAGACTTCCCGAAATAATCAATGTGTAAAGATAGACCGTTTCAAGCGGCAGATGAAATATGTCCATCTTCTATCCTCCTTTCGGCTGAGGTGTCGGAGTGTTACTTTATATACGGATGTAAAGGTAAATGGTTTCAATTTTCTGATAAGGAAGGCTGATTACATGATTATCCAATCCGGATATGATATGTTTACTCTAAAGGAGGAGATAGGATGAGCATTTTTAATGAAGCCAGACAGCAGATCTGGGAAGAACTGAAAGGACTCTCTGATGAGGAATTCAACCGAAAGCCCGCGGCTGATGAGTGGAGCGTGCGGGAAGTCCTTGACCATTTAAAGAAAATTGACGAAACAGCGCAGACCCTTTTATCAAAGCAGGCAAAAGACGCACCGTTAAAAGAAATAGAAGAAAAACCGATGGAGTTTATAGAGGACAGAACAGATAAACGGCCGGCGCCGTCACACCTCGAACCTGAGCAAAACCGAATATCAGTCATTGAAGCAAAACAAGAATTAGATACGGCAAGACAACAGCTGACCGCAGTTATTTCATCATTAAACGAGGAAGACTTTGAACGTGTGCTTCCGCATCCTGTTTTTCAAGAACTGACGATCCGCCAGTGGATTGATTTTATCGGCCATCATGAAAAGCGTCACATCAATCAAATAGAAGAAATCAAACAAAAAATCAAGAAGGTCTAGTCAGACCTTCTCGATTTTTTTCTTGGCGCGTTTCGGTTCATAAGAATGGATGGTGACCGCATCGCCCGTGCATATGTCACCCGGGCGTTCAACAATACAGACAATTCCTCTTCTGCCCATCGCGTGCCTCACAAACGCCGCGGCGAGTTTTGGCTGATCCGGATAAAAGGATTGAATGACTTCTCCCGGCTGAATGCACGGATCATTTTCTCCCTCGCACAACAGAGACGCACCGCTTGGAAATATCATTCTGCTTCCTTCTTTAAGCGGCGTCAGTGCAGAAAAACCGCTGATTGCGATGTTAGCGCCGAGCCATTCGGGAAAGATATGAGAAATCCCCATCTTCTCCGCAATGTCATCACATTCCTCCATGGACACGATTGAAATCTGTCTCCGGTTAAAAATTTCTGTTCCTCTTTCATACATCGGCTCACGCGCGCCGGCCTTTTTTGTCAGTCCGAAATGCAAGTCACCGGGAAACCCGCCGTATTCCGCACGAAGCTTGTCCATCTTTTTGGTAACAAATTGTTCGGTATCCGCTATATATACGCCTTCCGTCTTTGCTGTTATGCGTTTCCACATCAGCCACCACCGCCTTTTTCTTGACATTATCCTTAAAAAACCCCGCTCTGTAAAGGAGCGGGGTTCATTTATTATACCGTTTTCGGCGTTAAGTCAAAGCAGCGTTTGTAAATCCAGTTGTATGCTTTCTCATTCAAATCTCTTGGATTCCCGAAAGTTTGTGGATCTTTCATGGCTTCTTTTGATAAACGTTCAATCATGTCCGGAGACACACCTTGTTCTTCTAAACTCGGCACCTCTAAATCTTTTACAAGATCATACATCCAGTTGACGGACGCTTTTGCCGCTTCTTCGGTTGTCATGTTGCTTGTATCGATTCCGAATGCTTTGGCGATGCGGGCGAATTTTTCCGGATAGCCTTTCCAGTTGTATTCCATTACCGGCCCCATCATAGCTGCGACGCATTGTCCGTGAGCGACAGGGATGATGCCGCCGAGCGTCTGGCTCATCGCATGCGCCGCGCCTGCTGATTCACTGCCGTATGAAAGGCCGGCAAGCATCGCCGCCTGCGCCATGCCGTATCTTGCTTCCAAATCCTCTCCGTCCGCAAACGCGCGCTTAATATAATGCGCCGCATATTCAATGGCCATTAAAGCGACGGCATCAGTGATCGGCTGCGCGAATTTCATCGTATAGCACTCGATGGCGTGCGCAAGTGCGTCAATACCTGTCATGGCCGTCACATGCGGAGGCATGGACGTGTGCAGCTCAGGGTCAATGACCGTTAAATGCGCGGCGATAAGCGGTCCGCCCGTATTGAATTTAAATTCTCTTTCCTCATCTGTAATGACCGCCCATTGTGTGACCTCTGAACCTGTTCCCGCAGTCGTCGGGATCGTTGTCAGCGGAGGAATACGGTTTTCCAGCGGCTTTTTGCCTTCCGCGGCTTCATAATCAAGCACGCTTCCTTCGTGTGTCGCTTCTACCCCGATGGCTTTCGCTGTATCCATGGAGCTTCCGCCGCCGACAGCCACAAGACCGTTGCAGTTTTCTTTTTTATACAGTTCTGATCCTTCGTTTACAAGACGTACAGGCGGGTTCGGCTCCACTTTGTTAAACAGGACGACTTCGATGCCCGCTTCCTGTAAAGATTCAATGACCGGGTTTGCCACTCCCGCGTTATAAATTCCCGGGTCTGTTACGAGCAGCGCTTTTGTGACGCCAAGCGCTCTGACTTCACTTCCCGCGTGCTGAATCGCGCCGATTCCGTGTTTAATGACTGTCGGGATTTCGAATGTATGGAATTTATGCATGCTTTCTACTTTCATATTTAATGTCATATTGTATCTCCTCCTCGTTATGCTTGAAACCAGTTCACAGCCGCAGGTTTCGTGTTGCGGTAAATATGTTTGATTTCCGTGTATTCTTCCAGACCGATTTTGCCGAGTTCGCGGCCGAAGCCCGATTGTTTGTACCCGCCCCATGGCGCTTGCGCGAAATACGGGTGGAAATCATTGATCCATACCGTTCCCATCCGCAGTTTGGCGGCTACGCGTTCGCATTTTTCAATATCCTTTGACCATACCGCTCCGGCCAGCCCGTAAATGGTATCGTTGGCAAGTCTGATCACTTCTTCTTCAGAAGAAAATGACTCAACTGTTAAAACGGGGCCGAAGATCTCCTCTTGGACTATCCGCATATCAGACTTGCAGTTTGAGAAAATAGTAGGTTCATAGAAGAAACCGTTTTGAAGGGCGGGATCATCAGGACGTTTGCCGCCTGTTTCCAGTTTTGCCCCTTCTTCGATGCCGATTTCTACGTATTTTTCGACTTTAGCCCGATGCTCGGCGGAAATCAGCGGACCGCTTTCCGTATCTTCATGAAAACCGTTTCCTAATTTTATGCGTTTCGTGCGCTTGATCAGCTCGGCTAAAAATTCATCATGAATGGCTTCGTCCACCAAAAGACGGGACCCTGCCGAACATACTTGGCCGGCATGGAAAAACACGGCGTTCAGCGCTTGATCTGCAGCTGTTTCGAGATCTGCATCTTGGAATACGATATTCGGATTTTTGCCGCCAAGCTCCAGAGCAATCTTTTTCACATTGCCGCTTGCCGCCTGCATGATTTTTTTGCCTGTTTCAATTCCGCCCGTAAAAGAGACCAAATCGACGTCGAGGTTTCTCGCCAGCTCGTCGCCGACAGAGGCGCCCGGCCCCAGCACGAGATTGGCGACCCCTTTCGGAATACCGGCTTCTTCTATTAATTGAAAGACTTTAATGGTTGTCAGCGGAGTAATCTCACTCGGCTTTAAAACGATCGTGTTTCCGGCCGCAAGAGCGGGAGCGATTTTCCAGCTCGCCTGAAGGAGCGGATAGTTCCACGGCGTAATTTGTCCGCATACGCCAATGGGCTCTCTGACGATTTTACTTACGGAATCGGGAATCGGAGATGAAATGACCTCGCCTCCGTCTTTATCCGCCAAACCGGCATAATATTGAAATACATTTGCGATATCATCCATATCGGCTTTACTTTCTTCAATCGTTTTTCCTGTATCAAGCGATTCCAGCTCAGCTAATTCGTTCAGATCGCGTCTGATTAATTCCGCAATTTTCAGAACAAATTGTCCGCGCTCGAGCCCGGAAAGCACCGGCCACTCCCCTTCATCAAATGCTTTTCTGGCTGCGGCGATGGCTTTCACCGCATCGTTCCGGTCTCCTTCGCATACCGTTGCAATTTCTTCTTGATTAAATGGATTAATGATACGGCGCGTCTGTTTTTTTTCTGCACTGATCCATTCGCCGCCGATATAAAGCGTTTTGCTCATAAGAGTCCTCCTTACCGAAAAGTAAGTTTGTTAAATAAAAATTTAATGTTTTTAACAATATTAATTTAACACATGTTTTTTTGCCTGTCAAAACCCGGTCAGTCCGTTTAGATTTTGACATTTTGTCATGATTCGTTAAGATTAAGAACATAAAGAAATGACTTAACAAATTTAAACTTCAAGAGGAAAAGAGGGACAGTATGGATGAGAATCCAGAATTCGCAGCTATAGAACAAGCCAGGGATCTTGTCATTGATTCCATTGCAGAGACGATGGATCTTTACGGAATCACACGGAGTGTCGGGATTTTATACGGAACAATGTATATGAGGGATGAAATGACGCTTGACGAAATGCGTGAGGAACTGCAGATGAGCAAACCGAGTATGAGCACAGGCGTCAAAAAGCTGCAGGATTTAAATGTGGTCAAAAAAACCTTTCACCGCGGCACACGGAAGCATACGTTTGTAGCGGAAAAAGATTTCTTTACGTTTTTCACGAATTTCTTCCCGCCGAAATGGGATCGTGAAGTTCAGGTGAATTTGTCCGCCATCGAACAGGCCCAGGCGGATTTGCAGTCCGTTTTGCTGGCCGAGGAAGGCAACGCGGAATTACAGGAAGAAGCGCGGCAGTTATATGATCAGCTTGAAAGTTCGAAAGCTTATTATCATTGGCTGAAGCGGCTCGCCGACTCGGTTCAGAGCGGGGAGATTTTTAAATTTATCCCGATAGAAACGGACGAAAAAAACGCCTGAATCAAAATCAGGCGTTTTTTGTCGTGTTTTGATTATTTTTGAGAAAATATAGGAACATAACCCCATTTACTTCCATTAAAATTGATGGTAAATTTTTATAGGTATGGTCGTTCTTTTTTAAGAACAATCAACAAATTTTTTTTTAGGGGGATTCATGAAAATGAAACAGAAATTTTTCTCAACTGTCATGGCAAGTTTATTCGGCCTGGTTTTGCTTCTTTCTCTGCCGACAGCGTCATTCGCCGCTGAGTCAGGCTCAACCGTTCACGAGCCGGAAATGTCCACGAAAGCGACTGCTACCTTATTTGCAAAATATACAGGTGCCAGCCAGCAGGAATGGTCATTTTCTGATATCGAATTGACGTACCGTCCGAACACGATCCTGAGCTTAGGCGTTATGGAATTTACCCTTCCTAGCGGATTTGCGGCTACAACAAAAGATACAGTCAACGGACACGCTTTGCGTGAAAGACAGATTCTGAATAACGGCAAAACAGTCAGACTTCCGTTAAACATTGATTTGCTCGGCGCAGCGGAATTCAAGCTTTCTCTTAATAATAAAACATTGCCTGCTGCAGGTACATATAAGTTCCGTGCAGAAAATAAATCATTAAGCATCGGCTCTAAATTCTATGCTGAGGACACAATTGTTGTTCAAAAACGCAGCACACCGCCGACACAGCCTTGCAACTGCAAATAATTGCGAAAAACGGACCGGCACAAGCCCATCGCTTGTCAGCCGGTCTTTTTTTGTGCTGTTTTCTTTCTTCCGGCCCTCGCATTGACAAACCCTTGAAACAGGAGTACATTCTTGTTTGTTGTATTTGGAGTGACGAAAACAGTTTCTTAAGGAGTTATGAGGATTGGGAAAAATCAAAAATAAACAATTTGCCGTCATCGGACTCGGCCGTTTCGGCGGAAGCATCTGTAAAGAGCTTTTTAAAATGGGGCATGAGGTGCTTGCGGTCGATATCAGCGAAGAGCGGGTCAACGCATACTCCTCTTATGCCACGCATGCTGTGCGGGCAAATTCAACGGAAGAAAGCGAGCTTCAGTCGCTCGGCATCAGAAATTTTGAATATGTCATCGTAGCAATCGGCGCCAACATTCAGGCAAGCACGCTGACGACGCTGTTATTGAAGGAGCTGAACATCCCTAATATTTGGGTGAAAGCGCAAAACTATTATCATCACAAAGTGCTTGAAAAGATCGGTGCTGATCGTATTATCCATCCCGAAAAGGATATGGGCGTGCGGATTGCGCAAAGCCTTTCGGATGAAAATGTCTTAAATTACATTGATTTGTCAGATGAATACAGCATTGTGGAGCTTTCAGCCACGAAAAAGCTGCATTTAAAATCCATTCTTGATCTCGGCGTCCGGGCCAGATTCGGCTGCACCATTCTCGCCGTGAAACATAATGGAGACATTCAGCTGTCCCCTTCTCCGGAGACTGTCATTCATGAATGTGACTGCCTTGTGCTGATGGGGCATAAACGTGATATTAAAAGGTTTGAAACTGAAGGAATGTAAAAAAGCCGGCGGGCTGCCGGCTTTTTTTGATGCTTATGTTTCTTCACTTAACTGGACGGCGGTTTGGTCAACCCAGCCGATCAGCTCATCTTTCACTTGAATTTGGTACCAGACGGATTCTCCGTTTTGTTTTTCAGATACGACTTTAATATGCTGGCCGGTAAACTTTTGCGCCGATGCCAGTTTAATAGAATGCTGCTCTTTTGACGGCTTGGACCACACGTCTTCAATGGCGTGGTCTTTGATGGCGCCTTTCATATCAACTGCCTTAAGAGAGGCATTGATTTTGTCATATTCATTCAGATTATAGGTTTCTATGACATCTTTAATTTTTTCAGCATAGCCGGGGTCTGTGGCGTAGCCGGATTTTTGAAGGGCAGCCGCCGCTGTTTTATAATTGTCCGCTTCAATGACGGGCTTATACTTCTTTTTATTCCAAGACGTTCCGTTGACAAATAATTTGGCATGGTCATCCATTGATTCAAAAAACGTGCTGTATTTACGGAATTTTGCCCGAATCGTTTTTCGTTTTCCTTTTTCAAATTCATCCGTTTTCATCGTGACGTGTTTTCCTTTATAATCACCTTTTACACCGAACAGGTTGCGCGCTTTCCCCGCAAGCTCACTGTTCCCCCAGTCCGATTCGAGAATGGCCTGTGCGAGGGTGATGCTCGGAAGGACATGATATTTCTCATATAAAATCTGAGCATGCCCGGAAAGGCTGTCAATAAAGACCTGCTGCTCGTCCACCTCTTCAGGCGGTTTTTCTTCCGTCACTATGAATTTCGAAAACACCATTGATACCAGAAATAATCCGAATATAAGAGATACAGCAAAAAGGCACCCAAGCCCCCTTTTGGTCTTTGCTTTCTTTTTCATATCAACCTTCCTTTAATTCCGGAATCACTAGATTTATAATTTTACTGGTCATTGATGAAAATTTCAATAAAATAGGGAAAAAGACGGAGAAAGAACACATTGTGCAAATAAAAAAGACTCCTCTTTGAGGAGTCTTTTTTGTTATGCCATGCTCAGCTGAGGGCCGAACAATTCATATTGAACGGAATCAGAGTCAAACCCGAGTGCAAGAATCATATCTTTCATTTGCGTCATAAACTGCGCTGATCCGCACAAGTAAAATTCAGCATCTTGATTCAGATGAAGCTGCTCCAAGAAGGTTTGATCAATCCTGCCGCTGTAAAAAGGCTTGTCTCCTGAGCGGTCTTGTTCTGCCGGTTCACTGTATACATAAATGACGTTAATATTCGGATGATTCTCCGCAGCTTGTTCAGCCTCTTTGCGGAACGCGGCGTACTCTCCGTTTTTTGCGGCATGAATAAAAGTAACGGAACGCTCCGGCTGTTTTTCGGCGGCTGTTTTCAGCATGCTCATCATCGGCGTGATTCCGGAACCGGCACTGATAAGAACAACCGGTTTTTCGGCAGAAGACAGCTTGAAATCCCCGGCGGGTGCGCTGACTTCAAGTTTATCTCCCTCTTGAACTTCATTGTGGAGATGAGAAGAAACCGCTCCGTCCTTTTTCACAGAAATCCGATATGCCCCTTTTTGAGAAGCATCAGACAGGCTGTACTGGCGAATGTGCGTATAAGGAGAATCCGCAATCCGCACTTTAATGCTGATATATTGTCCCGCTTCAAATCCAGGAAGCGAAGAACCGTCACTCGGTTTGATATAAAATGATGTGATATCTTTGCTTTCTTTCGTTTTCTGTATAACCGTAAATTCTTTATACCCCTGCCATCCGGCTTCATTGTACATGTCTTTTTCAATGCCGATGAAAGCCTCCGCAATCACACCGTAAGCTTTTTCCCATGCCTGCATAATCTCAGGAGTTGCGGCATCCTGCAGCACATCCTTAATTGCCAGAAGCAGATACTTTCCGACAATCGGATAATGTTCCGGTTTTACACCGATGCTTGTGTGTTTATGGCCGATCTGTCTGACCGCCGGAATGATTTGTTCTAATTGATCAATATTCGCCGCAGCCGCAATGACTGCATTTGCCAATGCTGCGCGCTGAGTCTGTTTCTTTTGGTTCGTTTGGTTAAACATATTTAACAGTTCGGGATGATCTTGAAACATCAGGTTATAAAAGCGTCCGGTGATGTTTTCTCCATGTGTTTGCAATACGGGTACTGTGCTTTTGATGATGTCTATTGTTCTCTCATCCAGCATGTTAATCCTCAACCCTTCTAAAGATGTATTTTCAATATATCTTTATAGTAAGAGATATTTTGAATAAAAGATATATTAAAAATGAATCTTTAAAAAAGTCGTCACAACATTGTGTTAGATTTGGAATTTATGGATTTTACCTCCTTTTTTATCACCCGGTGAAACAGGGACACATATATTTGGGAATATACGTTTAAAGATGAAAGCGGGGGAGTGCATGGTTTCCGATATCGATTACACGTCTCCGAATACACAGTTCACTTATAATGTGAATGAGAGCCGTTTTTTTACGAAAGATGCTCGGAACTTTATCAATGTATTGGGGATTAAACAGTTAAACACGCTTGAAAATATTTCATTATTAGATATCTTTCTGAGCAAAACAAATGTGATTGAACCGCATACCCATCAAAATGCCGCTGAATTGGTGTACTGTATTTCGGGTTCCGCGGTGGTGTCGATGCTGAATCCGTTCACCCAGAAAATACGGAATTATCCGATCTCTTCAGGACAAGTGGCGAATGTTCCGCAGGGGTGGTGGCATTATGAAGTCGCCACTTCAGACAAAACCCACCTTTTGGCCATATTTGACGCCCCTTCGCCTGAAGTGATATACGGCTCGGATATTCTCCGTCTGACGCCGCCTGAGATCATGGCACATACGTACTGTCTGAATGAGCATGAGTGGGAAAAAGCCGTTTCACCGATCCGGCAATCAACTGTGATAGGTCCCGATAAATACTGCGGACAGACTGAAAACACGGGGATTCATGATATGAATACGCCTTATCAGCCAAATACGCATTATCCGAATGATCCGTATCGGCATTATGATACGCCGTTATATTGGGGATATTAAACGGAGAGCCAGAGCGGCATCGACAGAAAGAGCCCCTCATTGGAGAGGGGCTCTTGATCATTACGGTCCGGTTCCGCAGCTTACTTTGTACTCGCCTTCGGACGATTTTTTTGAATAACATACGTGCGGCGTCTGTCCGGTATCATCTTTCCAATTGAACCAATTTACATAATAAAGGTTCCCGGCCTCTCCGCCGCCTTCTTCTTTTCGAAGAATCGCAAAGTAGCTTTGATACGGATATCCTTTTTTATAAATGTCATGCCTGATGGCTCCTTTTTCTGAAGCAGACGTGAAGACGACGGGAGAAAGAGCCGGGAGCGCTGTTAAAAGAAGTGCCAGTGCCGCTGAAAGAGTTAGTAGAAGATAGATTTTCTTTTTCATTTTCTCTCTTTCCTTTATTTTGAGTTGTTAGAAATGAAGCAGAACATAGAGGCTGCCGCAGAAGATGAAAAAACAAAAAAACCCTTATTTATAGAATAAGGGTTTAAAGGTATGGAGCCAAGGGGGCTCGAACCCCTGACCTCTACGCTGCCAGCGTGGAGATGCTTTTCTGATAGGAACAGACGTTTTATATTTAAACCCTATTTTATTAGGTTTTGCCGCTGATGATTCTGAAGAAAAATTATATACTCTGACCAAAAATGAATAACTTGGTCCCCAATTCGTCCCCAACTGTCCCCAAATTCCAATTCACCGACAACGAAACTTACGTTCGGTTGTCATCTTTGCAGAGGTTGAATCGCAATCACCAAATTTGAGCGTTTGGAGAGCTTCAATTATATAAGGAATCAACAAGATCAGCGATATTACGAGAAGCCTTGAATAAAAAATCTACTGCATCGTTTAATTCATAACCCTTTTTGTCTACGGATATTTCTTCGCCTTCGCTATCTTTCTCAATAAGATATAGAAAAATCTCAACGGATTCATTTAAATTTTCTAAAGCTTGTATCCAAGTATCAAAAAGAGCGTATTCACTCTTCGTTATGTTTGGGTCTAAATATGAACGCACTGGTGCCATGAATTTTTTTGTATGTATACTGAGTTTTCCTACTTTTAATAATAATTCTCTAGAAATTTTATTAGAGTTTTCAGCGTCTTTTGTTGCATTGATCATATCATTAACGGAATTTGTAAGTGGCGGTAATATTTCTAGCAGAGCATCTGCAATTGTTTCCTTTAGTTCTTTACTCATCAGAAGCACCTCCACTCCCTTTAGTCCCACAGTGTGGACAGAAATTGAAATCACTACTAATTTCCTCTGTGCAATTCCTACAAATTTCAACAAGAATAGATTTGCAATTTACACAGTGCTTTTTATTTGGCATTAATACATGAGAACATGTCGGACAAGTTTTTAATTGTAAACAAGTTTCAAGTGCAGCGTCTACCTTTTGCATCACTTGATCACTAACTTTCCCAACATAATCGCTTAATCTCTTTTCAATGTCGAGCACCCTTATTTGAAAGCAGTCAATTAATGCATCTTTGGTTTGCCCGTTTTCTGAGGACATTTTTAAGTCAACATACATGGGCATCCTTTTTCTTTTTTCAGTAACCTCACCAGTTATAGGAACTGCGATTACTACAGGTGATCTAGGATGACTATTTCCAACGTCATTTGAAATAATTAAGACCCTTCTTTTTTTGCTTTGTTCAGCTCCTAAAGAAGGGTCTAAGTTTGCTATAAAAATGCTGCCTCTTCTGAGTTTATCTCTATCTTTAAACGCCATAATTACTCACCAATTCACTCGAAGTGAGGATAATTATTAGAATTAACTTCATCTGCAGTAGCGTTTGATGAATCAGCTGTTTCTAATAATTCATTTTCATTCTCTTCAAAGTATGCTCCCATTAAGTTAAATGCTTCTTCGTCTTCCAGCATTTCTAACATAGGTTTTTTATGTTTTTCATAGTATAAATTCATTTTCTCTCTCGTTGTTTCTAATATTAATCCGGTTGTCATAAGCTTAAGATACAGGTTATGATCGTATTTGATTCTCATAAACAGATCCCCCTCCGTTACCATAATTTTCACCTCCTAATTGTCACTTGTCAAGAAGTAAACAATATATTTTATGTTTTTTAATAAAAGGGTTTCCTCTTTTGTCAAAAAACAAACTACTGAGCTTATTTTTCACTTAGACTTCCTACATCATTCTTCATCAGTAGCCTTGGTGAGCATAAACTCCAACCTCATAAAGGAGTTCTTAATTATAAGTGGCAACTGTAGGACACAAAAAACCTTTTTCTTATCAGAAAGCCATTTTTCACATCAATAATGCTTCAAGTTTCGCTTTTGTTTTCGGCCCATAAATCCATCAAGATTTAGTCCATTCATAAGCTGAAACCGTCTTAAAACAAGAATTTCAAATAGGAAAAATAGCACAGATCGAATTAATCATTTCATACTTTAGAATCACCCCCCTTCTGTTTCTTCATTTTCCCATGGTAAAATCTTGTTGAAGTATTTCGTATGA
Organism: Bacillus sp. FSL P4-0334; assembly: GCF_038004825.1. Taxonomy (NCBI): domain Bacteria; kingdom Bacillati; phylum Bacillota; class Bacilli; order Caryophanales; family Bacillaceae; genus Bacillus; species Bacillus sp. FSL P4-0334. The sequence goes on from NZ_JBBORX010000001.1 coordinate 14,920, forward strand.
AAGGATATGGTCATGAAAGTTTTCGAAGCAACCACCCTCCTCGCCGCCGCCAAAAAGCGCGCGGGTGAATATAAAAAACTGCGCGGTCAAATGATCAATCTGAAAAAAGCGTTTCAAGGCATGGCTGATCTTGGTGACAATGATTTCTCCGGCCGGGGCGCAAATAATATCAAAGCTTTTTTCAAGGACCAAGCAGGCGTCACAGACAGCTGGCTTGATCTGATCGACATGAAAATCGCATTTCTCACAAGCCTTCCCGGCAAGGTCGAAAACGCCGGACTTTCCAATTCACATGTGGAGGAATCATTTCTGGAGCACGAGCTCACCCACGCCCTCAGTAAATCAAAGGCGATTATGGAAGAGCAGAAAAAGGACATGCGCTCCATCCTCGGAGAGATCGATGACATTATCTCGCTTGATCTGTTTTCAACCGAAAACACGGATCAGAAGCTCTCTTCAGCTGATAAAAAAAGAAGCGAAACGATACATAAACTCGGCAAGCTTGATCACGATCTAATGAAAGAATACGCTGAAACCGAAGAAAATGAACATTTTATCCAAGCCGACTTCCAGCAGCTTCAAAACGCCACAGGCAAAGGAAAAAGCGCCACGCCGCTTCACTACAATGCCAAGGCGTACCGAGAAAGTGACATCCATAAGAAAAAAGACGAGATTTCAAGACATTCGGATGCTTATTTGACGATTAAAAAGGAAGAAGCGAAAGAGCGGGAGATTAAGGATCTAAAGAAAAAGCTGGCTGATGGTGTCACCGATCCGGATGAGTATTTGGAAATAGCGAAGAAGATCGGCTATGAAAACCTTGAACCTGCTCAGGTGGAATATGTGATGCAGCTTGAACAAGCAAAACAGCTAGAAGAAGTCGGAGAAACGGCTTGGGACATCGTCAAAGGAGTAGGCGTCGGCCTTTATGATGTCGGGAAAGACACAATAACAGGCATCAAAGATCTGGCTGTCGGCGCATGGGATTTTTACCATCTCTCTGATGAACAAAAAGTCGCGAAAACCATATCGGCTGTATTGAACACACCCTCCTACGCAAAAATCATATGGACAAACCTGGCGGACTCATGGAATGATAAAATGGTTAACGGGGATGCGTATTCAAGATCACATTACATCACCTACGCCATCGGGAGCATTGTCGGGCTCAAAGGTTCCGGCTCAGCCGTAAAAGTATCAAGCAAGCTCGCGAAAACAGGCGCCGCCAAAGTGGATAACGTCTTGGAAGCCGGTGAAAAAGCGGCTGCAAAACATGTAAAAACCGGGGTTGAAAAAGGACAAAACTACATCAATTCCTTTTCGAAAAACAAGTACGAACCCGCGCTTGCCGGAATAGCACAGGATATTGAAAATACTCATAACGTGAAGAATACGCCTTTGTTGAAAAGTATTATTGAAGATCAGAAAGAGAATGTGCTCAGTAAGTCTGTGACTTCTGACAATAGCGGTATACATAGTGTTAAACAAGGAGACAACAGCCTTCTCGCACCTGGCGGGGGTCTAGCTGCTCATGAAGCAAAAGGCGGACACCTTATAGAAAGACATGTTGGTAAGACCAATGAAGAGTTATTACAGAGGCTACAGATAAACAAGAAGATACGTGCCTCTTCTAGTTTCACTGATAGGCCAACTGCAGAAAGAGTCGCTAATGAAACATTAACTAAACATAAAAAGGAAATTGAAGAGTGGTTAAAAAGTGATGTTAATGATCCATTACCGTTACCTTATAGAGGAACCGAAGTTATAGGTAGAGGAGTTCGTAAAGGTTCAAATGAAGTTAAAGATATGACTAATGCTAGAATAGTATTAAAGAAAAATGAAGATGGTAGCTTTATACTAACAGGCTACCCAACGAGGTGATATATAATGATTGAAATTAAAGTTTCTGATCCTGTATTTAGATTTCTCGGTGGACATTTCCACCAAGATATAGAGTCTCCGGAAAATGCACTTGATGAATATTTAAATGAAGCATCACAAAAACTAAAAGAAAGAGATTTAATAGCACTAACTGAGTTTGTAAATAGTGATCATTCAGAAGAAGACAAGAATGAATTTATAGAGGAAGCAGCGGATGGTATATACTTTCCTGAAGATGATATAACTCCATTAGAATGGCTTAAGCAAGTCACTGAACAAATTAAAAAACATCTTAAAACAATATAGTTAGAGAAAAAGAGCCCTCTTATAAGAAGGGCTTCTTTTATTAATTCAATTTCGCTTCAAGCTTGCTTTCGTTTTTGGTCCGTAAATGCCGTCAGCAGTCAGGCCGTACATGGACTGGAATCGTTTAACTGCATTTGCTGTCTTCGCACCATATGCGCCGTCTATTCCGAAATTCTTTGCGTTTTTATCCGGGTATTAATGAAGAGCCGCCAGCGCCGTTTGAATCTGTTTTACAGCCTCCCCTCGGGTCAATGGGCTTGTGACTTTAAAAATACCCTCCGGCAGACTGAATTTTGATTTTTGAGTGGTTTGAGGGTTTGAGGCTGTCACCTTCTTTTTGCCGCCGCTTTTCAGCTCGTTATCTTACAAACGGTAGTTTGTGGCTTGGCGATACGACAGCCAGAGCATCTGACACAGCAGAATTTACAATCAGAAAAATTCAAATAAGAGAAGGAGACGTCCGGAGAGAATTTGCTCTAAGCCCATATGATACTCAGCTGATTGATGGCTCTGTTACATCTTCCATAATTCAAGATGCAGCCATAACAAGTGCGAAAGTAGCTGAAGCGGCAATCGGGACAGCGGCTACCAGGTCAACGCAACGTAATCTCTAAATTCAACGAAAGATCGCTGATCCATCGCATTAAGAATCGCCCGCATCTCATCAGGAGAAAGGATATTTATCGGGCTCTCCGGGTTCGTGATTAACGTAACCTCTTCGAACGGGTTATCGTCGGCATACGCCTCTTTAATTGCAAAACGAAAGAACGTCCGTATGGTCTTAATATAGTCGTTAACTGACCGCGGAGATAACCCCTGCGTCTTATGCTCGTCTAATTTGAAACTGTGACCGTCGAACTTTATTTTATCGTTAATCAGCCACGATACAAAGCCGCGCGCAAAGTCAACGTCAATATGACGTATGTCTGCGGACACTCTGATCTCCTCCGCGTACTTCGTTAGATACCGACAAGCACGCATGTACTTATCAATCGTTTCCTGAACGACATTTTCAGCGCGCTTGGCATCGCACAGCCTATCGAATATGTATTCGAGATCATACGTACCTTTTCGCGTTGTCTTTACCGAGTCCCTTCCGGCCTTCACACGCTTACCTTTTCGATTTTCTGAATGCATAAAAAATCGCCTCCCATTTCGTATGGAAGACGATTGAAAAACGGTGCGCCACGCTGTCCGAATCGGAAGCGCTACGCTGTTTTAATCACCGGATAAGTCATCGTTTAGTCAACGTTGATATACCGCGGTTTCATTCGGGTATGGAGCCAAGGGGGCTCGAACCCCTGACCTCTACGCTGCCAGCGTAGCGCTCTCCCAGCTGAGCTATGGCCCCGTGCTGTAACGTCATGTTTTATTATAGACGACTCTTCTATGAATTTCAAGCAGAAAATTCAGTTTGCTCATATTTTCCTGAGACATTTTTCGAACATAAAAAGAAGACCCTCCGGGGGGCCTCTTCGTTTATCGCACGAGCATGATTAAAATGATGCCGAGGATGACACGGTAAATGGCGAACGGGACAAGCTTAATCCGGTTAATAAGCCGAAGAAAAAACTTGACGACTAAGAGGGCGACGACAAAGGCGCAGATAAAGCCGACAAGAAAAAATGGAATCATGTCATAAGAAAGACTGCTCCAGTATTTCACCAGCTTCAAAAGGCTTGCGCCCGCCATAATCGGAATAGCCATAATAAATGTGAAGTCTGCGGCTGCCCGGTGATTCAAGCCGACAATGACACCTCCGGCAATCGTTGAGCCTGAGCGGGAAAATCCGGGCCATAAGGCGAGACACTGGAATAATCCGACACAGAAAGCCTGTTTGTAGGTGATTCTGTCTACCGTATCGATCGTTTCTTTCCTTTTATTGATCCAGTCCGCTATAAGCATAAGCACGGCTCCGGCAATTAATCCGTAAGCGACCGTTCTGACGGAGAATAAATAGCGGTCAATGAAATCCTCAAATAAAAAGCCGAGCACCGCCGCCGGAACAAGACCAACGGCGATTTGCGCGATGGTCAGCCTGTATCCCTTCTGCTGATCGCGCGTGACGTTTTTTTTGAGGCCGAGTAAATGTAATATCCGATCCTTAAACACAATGGCCACCGCCAGAATCGAACCGAGCTGAATCACCACTTTGAAGGAATTGGCGGCTTCCGGATTCATCAGGCTTCCGGATTTCAGCCAGATGTCATCCGCTATGATCATATGTCCCGTGGAAGAAACCGGCGCGTACTCCGTCAGCCCTTCCACGATTCCCAAAACGGCTGCTGTGAACATCTCCCATAGTGTCATCCCATTCTTCCCTTCATTCATCATTTACAAAAGAGAAGCTCTCCTCTGAAGGAAAGCCTGTCTTATAATAAATATCATGTCCGTTCCGATTTTATGACTTCGATCCAGCATCATTTTTTTCTTCTTCATATAGATGCGAACGCATTTTGAACCAATCAAACAGATGGGTCGTGACCACTTTGATGACCGCATACCCCGGGATGGCTAAAATAATGCCGACAACCCCGAACAGCTTTCCGGCGGTTAACAGAACAAAGATGATGGTAATCGGGTGAATGTGAAGATTTTTCCCCATGATCTGCGGCGAAATTAATTTCCCTTCCACGAGCTGGACAACGGTCCATACAATCGCAAGCTTCAGCAGCATAAGGGGCGAAGTGACCAACGCGATAATAATCGCCGGCGTGATGGCAATGGTCGGCCCTAAATACGGAACAACGCTCGTACAAGCGGCAATGACCGCAAGCAGTGACGCATAATCAAGTCCGATAATCAGATAGCCGATAAATAATAAAAACCCGATGCAGAAGCTGACGATGACCTGTCCTCTGATATAGGAGCTTAATCTGTGGTTCATTTCACTAAGCATCGTATACGTTTGTTCTTTCAGACGGGTGGGCACAAACTTTAAGATATAAATCGGCAGTTTTTTGCCGTCTTTCAGCAAATAGAACAGAATAAACGGCACGGTCACAATTGAAATAATCACTTCCGTCAGCGCGCCGATAAAATTCCCGACTCCGGTAAATGTGCTGTTTGCAATTGTCGCCGCCTGCGCCGATACTTTATTAGCAAGATCGGAAATGTTGATATTCATCGTCTTTTGCGCCTGATTTACAAAATCGCTTCCGATCAGGCTTTTCGTCTGATCTTCAACGATATCCACATATTTCGGCAGATTGTCGATCAGGCTCATGATCTGTTCCTTTAAAAACGGAATAATTGAAACGACCGTAATCGTAATCAGCCCTATAATAATGAGGTAAAGGAGCAGGATGGAATAGACTCTTTTCACTCTTATTTTTTCCAATATATCTACGATCGGATTAAGCAGATAATAAACAATTCCTGTCAAAATGACGGGGAGCGCAATCGTTTTGAGCAGGACGATAATAGGTGTGAAAATAAATGATGTCTTCATAAAGACAAGGATATTGAGACCGATGAGCAGCAATACAAGCAAAAACAAGACAAATTTATTGTCTAAGAAAAACTGTTTAAATCTGCCGCCCCATGTTTGCAATGTTTCCACTATTGTTCCTCCATCATATGTATTTTACTTAAATTGTACACTATCGTTCCTGTAATGAAAAATAATAACCGGTCTCTATGGGAATTTTTCCTATCCCTTTAGCTGGCAGCCTTTTTTCCATTTATGTTTCTCAGAAAAAAAGCTATAATGTAAGCCAATACATAGAAGGAGCGATAGCAATGATTCGATTTGCAACAGTCGGAACGAATTGGATTACAGAACGATTTCTGGAGGCGGCTTCTGCTATTGATGATTTTCAATTAACGGCGGTTTATTCCAGAACTGAGGAACGCGCGGCGGAATTCGCCGGCAAACACGGCGCTGCTCATTATTTTACCAGCCTGAAAGAAATGGCGGAAAGCAAAGCCTATGACGCGGTGTATCTCGCCAGCCCGAATGCATTTCACAAAGAGCAGGCGGTCCTTTTTATGGAACACGGCAAGCATGTACTGTGCGAAAAACCGTTTGCGTCTAACGCAAGGGAAACGGATGAAATGATTCACGCAGCCAAAACGAACGGCGTTCTCTTGATGGAAGCCATGAAAACAACGTTCCTGCCGAACTTCAGCATGCTTCAAAACCACTTACATAAAATCGGACCCGTCAGGAGATTCACGGCAAGCTACTGCCAATATTCATCACGATATGATGCATATAAGAACGGTACGGTGCTAAACGCGTTTAAGCCTGAATTATCGAACGGTTCGTTAATGGACATCGGCGTGTACTGCATTTATCCGGCCGTCGTCCTGTTCGGCAAACCGAAAAACGTCATTGCGACCGGTCATAAACTCTCATCCGGCGTTGACGGCGAAGGCACGGTCATTCTGTCATACGACGGATTTGAAGCGGTGCTGATGCATTCGAAAATCTCAAATTCGTTTGCCCCGGCGGAAATTCAGGGTGAAGACGGCACGATCGTTCTGGACAGCATTCACGGACCGGAACGGGCGGAAATCCGCTATCGTGACGGCCGGACGGAAGACATTTCAGTCCCTGATCTGAAACCGTCGATGTACTACGAAACGGCTGAATTCATCAATCTTCTTCGAAACGGACAGCGGGAGTCTTCCGAAAATACTTTTGAACGTTCTTTCATTACGGCAAGCATTATGGAAGAAGCGAGAAAACAAATCGGAATTGTCTTTCCCGCCGATCAAAACTAAAAACATCCGCCCGGATTCGGGCGGATGTTTTTTATTTGGACGCTAACAGGTCAGCAAACGCTTTTGCATACTGCGGAAGGTCGGGCGGGCGGCGGCTTGATACAATGTGTCCGTCAGTTACGACAGCTTCATCCAGCCACTGTGCCCCTGCATTTGTCATGTCGTCTTTGATGCCGGGCGTGCTCGTTACTTTTTTTCCTGCGAGAATTCCGGCAGATATGAGCACCCAGCCCGCATGGCAGATCTGGCCGATCGGCTTTTTCTGCTCGTTCATCGTACGAATGATGTCCAAAACTTCGGGATATCTTCGCAGTTTGTCAGGTGCCCAGCCGCCGGGCACGAGCACGGCATCATACTCCTGAATAATCAGGCTCTTAAAATCGTAATCCGCCGTCGCAGGCACACCGTATTTTCCTTTGTATGAACGGCCCGCTTCTTCTCCTATTAAATGAACGATCGCGCCTTCCTCTCTCAGCCGGTAGACGGGATACCAAAGCTCTAAGTCTTCAAAATCGTCACTGACAAGCGCTATGACTTTTTTGCCTTCTAATCTCATCACTGCCACTCCCTTCTTTTATACTAGTGTATCGCTTTTTTAAAATGAGGAAAAGAAACAGCTCGCTACAGCTGTTCTTCGTCTTCAGACTGAATCGTAAATTTCCGTGTGACCTGCTGCAGTTCTTCAGCCATATGCGCAAGCGTTTCGGCGGATGAACTGATTTCTTCCATGGAGGCCAGCTGCTCTTCAGCTGAGGCGGCGATGTCTTGAATGCCGGCGGACCCTTCTTTGGCGACTGAGGTAATGTCCTCCACCGCGTTTGTCACATTTTGCGACCCGGCTGCAAGCTTCTCAAGCGTTCCGTTCATATGCTGCAAGGCGCCTGAAATCTGAGTCGTCATTTCTGAGATTTTTTTGAAGCTTTCGGCCGTCTGATCCGTAATATCGAGGCCTTCCTTCACATCTTGATTCACCGCTTGGAATACGGAAAGCGATGTGGCGATTTCTTTGACGATTTCCTGAATCAGCGTTTCGATTTCCTTCGCGGAGCCGGCTGATTGTACGGCAAGCTTTCTCACTTCTTCCGCAACGACGGAGAAGCCCCGCCCGTATTCGCCTGCTCTGGCCGCTTCAATGGCAGCGTTTAAGGCAAGCAGATTTGTTTGATCGGCAATGCCGTTAATGACGTTGAGGATGCTCTTAATGTCGTGCGACTTCGTTTCCAGCCCTTTTACGACCGCTTCCGCCTGCTGTACGGAACGATCAATTGTTTTCATCTGGCCGACCGTTTTCGCCACTAATTCTTCTCCGCTTCCGGCGGTTTCAGAGGTTTGGATGGCGGATTCAGTGATTTCCGCCGATACATTCGCCGTCTCGGCAATGCCCGCATTCATTTGGGAAAGGTGATCAGCACTTTCTTCCAATTTCTCGCTTTGTGATTCGTTTCCGTTTGAGAATTGTTCAATCGCCAGTGTAATATGCTCTGTCGCCTTGCTTGTCTGTCCGGCGGATGCCGTCAGCTCTTCGGATGAAGAAGCGACATGTTCGACGGATGACTGGATGACGCCGATGACAGACCGGAGTGACGCCGACATCTCATTGAAGCTTTGGCTGAGCTGCCCGAATTCATTTTTCGACTTGATGTCAATGACTTCCGTTAAATCGCCGTCACTGATTTTAGCTGATGTCGAAACAAGTTTTTTGAGCGGTTTTGCAATCGAGCGAATGATAAAAACGATTAAAATACCGCCGACGATAAGAGAAACCGCCAGGATGATCAGCGCCATTTTCATGACAGGCGAGGCTGCGTCATGGATCTCACTGACAAAAAATGTGCCGGCGATTTTCCAGCCCGTCAGTTTGTTTGTCGTGAAGGCCATTTTCTTCTGCTGTCCTTCAAACATGTATTCAAACGATCCGCTTGATTTGGAAAATACTTCTTCCGTCCACTCTCCGGAGCCTTCCGTTCCCGCTTTTATAGTCGGATGGGCGATGTATTTTTTATCTCCCGTTGTAATGAAGGCAAAACCTTTATGACCGATCTGGACGCGTTGGGAGGCATTCAGCAGGTCGCCCAGATTAATATCAAGCGCCACAACGCCTGATCCGTCTTTTGTCTGCTGGGCAATCGTAACGACCGTCTGTCCGGTTGCAGCGTCTTTATAAGGCTCGGTAAACACTGGCTGTCCGCTTTTTTCAACCGCTTTTGTATACCACTCGCGCGTGAGCGGATTATAATCGGACGGCATGTCAACGGACGGATATTTCACGAACGCTTTGTCGCGAGACGCGGCGTAAATTGACGCGACATCGTCATTTACGGTGACATACTGCTTCATTTTGTCAAGCAGTACCGATTTATTTTTCGTCTCCAGTTTTTCCTTTGTGATTGATTCGCTGTAGTAGTCAATCGCTTTCAGCTTACCCTCAAGCATGTTTTCCAGCACGCTGTTCAGTTCGCTGACATTTCCCTGGGCGCTGTGGGTCAGTTCGCTTTCTAGTGAATTCCCCGCCGTTTGGTAGCTGAAGTAGGCGAGTATGCCGACCGGAAGCACCAATACGGCTAAAAATGCCGCGATCAGCGGCTTGCTGATGGATGGCTGTTTGATCCAATGTATCAGTTGTTTCATTTTTTCAGTCTCCTTCTTTGAAAAGCTAAATCTAATATCGTCAGATAGGACAAAAGATTTATTAAAAAAACTAAAAAAAACACCCAAACAGCACATTTGGGTGTTCTATGACCTATTAATCTATTTTAAATCGTTTCGTCATATCACGTAATTCTTCCGCCATTTGGGATAACGTTTCCGAAGACGAACTGATTTCTTCCATTGAAGCCAGTTGTTCTTCGGCGGAGGCCGCAATATCCTGAATGCTGGCGGAGCTTTCTTTTGCGATGGACGCGATTTGCTCAGAAGCTCCTGAAATCTGCTGAGATCCTGCTGTCAGCTGTTCTACCGTCGCATTCATATTTTGAATTTCTCCGGCGATCTGGTTCGTCATTTCAGAAATCCGTTTGAAGCTCGTTTCGGTCTGATTCGTAATATCCAGTCCGCTTTCCACCTCTTTGTTGACGGATTGGAACATGCCGAGAGATGTATTGATTTCGTTGACGATTTCTATAATTAAGCTTTCGATTTCTTTCGCTGAATCGGCAGACTGGACCGCAAGTTTTCTGACCTCTTCGGCGACGACTGAGAAGCCCCGGCCGTATTCACCCGCACGCGCGGCTTCAATTGCCGCGTTCAGCGCAAGAAGGTTTGTCTGATCAGCGATTCCGTTAATGACACGGAGAATGTTTGTAATGTCTTTTGATTTTGTTTCAAGTCCGCGCACCACTTGTTCAGCTTCTTTCACTGACCGGTCAATGACGTTCATTTGGCCGACCGTCTGGTGGACGAGCTTTCCGCCTGAATTGGCGACTTCCGCTGATGTGGCGGAGGATTCGGTAATGACGGCAGATGCTTTCGCCATATCTTTAAGCCCGCTGTTCATTTGGTAAATATGTTCCGCCGCGCTTTCAATATTTTCACTTTGGCTTTCATTTCCGTTAGAAAATTGTTCGATCGCCAGTGTGATATGTTCGGTTGCCTTGCTTGTCTGCTCCGCTGAAGCCGTCAGCTCCTCTGAGGAAGATGCGACGTTATTCACGGAATCCTGGATGGCATGGATGAGAGACCTGAGCGAAGCGGCCATATTGTTAAAGCTTTTGCCAAGCTCGCCTAATTCATCTTTTGACTGAATCTCGATCGTTTCTGTTAAGTCGCCTTCACTGATCTGTTTCGATGATGTCACAAGCTGCTTGAGCGGTTTTGTGATTGAACGGATAATCAGCACCATGACGATGGTTCCGATCACAATCGCTAATACGAGAACGAGCAGGGACAGATGAAGGATCGGCAGGGCCGCTTCATGAATTTCGTCCAGATACATTGTTCCGGTAATCTTCCAACCTGTCAGCCCGTTTGTATCATAAGCCATTTTCTTTTCCTGGCCGTCGTATTTGTATTGAAAATCACCTTTTTTGCTGGTGAACAGCTGTTCAGCCCACTCCCCGTTTAATACTGTGCCTGACGTGCGGTTCGGGTGGGCGACCACTTTTTTGTCTTTCGTCAGGATAAAAGCGTAGCCGGATTTCCCGATGTTCACTTTCTTTGTCGTTTTCAGAAGCTCATCGATTTTCATATTGATGGCGACGACTCCTGAGCCGTCTTTCGTCTGCTGAACGACCGTCACGACCATCGTATTGGTGGAAGCCGTGCGGTAAGGATCTGTTACAACAACCTTCCCCTTATTTTCCACGGCCTTTTTGTACCAGTCTCTTTCAAGCGGATTATATCCTTTAGGCATCTGCAGATCCGGATACCGTGTGAAATGTCCTTCCGTGTCACTCGTATAAATGGATTCCACGTCTTTATTGATCCTCATGTACTCTGTGAATTTATCGGTAATTTGCGATTGGTTTTTCGGCTTGTACCGATCCTTTGTGAGCCAATCGCTGAAATATGCCGTTCCGTCTTCCTTTTGGCTGATGCTTGTGTTGATCATATCGTTAATCTGCTGCACATTATCTAGTGCGCTTCCCATCATCTGCCTGTCAAGCGTGCTTACCGCCGATTGATAGGCGATAAAAGCCAGCGTTGAAATAGGAAGAATGAGAATGGCCAAAAAAGAAATGAGCAGTTTTCTTGTAAGCGATCTCTGCTTGATGATTTGCACAATTTTTTTCATCTGCTATATCTCCTCTTGCGTGTTTACCCTTCATATCGGCAATTATGGGTAAATATACACATCCAAAAAGAAGAAATATAATGAAACATACTTTTTACCTATCGTAAAATTAGTCTTTTAGACTTAATTAAGAGTTTATCTTAAAACGCTTTGTCAGTTCGCGTAATTCTTCCGCCATTTTTTCCAGCGTGACGGCGGAGGAACTGATTTCCTCCATGGACGCAAGCTGCTCTTCAGCTGAAGCCGCGATGTCCTGAATGCCGGCCGCGCTTTGTCTGGAGACGGCCGCGATATCCTCTGAAGCGTTTGATACTTCCTGAGACCCGGCAGAAAGCTGTTCCACGGTTGCATTCATATTTTGCAGTTCACCGGCAATCTGATTTGTTTTAACGGAAATGTCCCGGAAGCTTTTTTCCGTTTCGTCCGTTAACTGAAGTCCGCTTTTCACCTCGTGATTGACGGATTCCAGCATTCCGAGCGAAGTATGAATTTCTTTGACGATTTCATGAATTAAGGATTCGATTTCTTTCGCTGAATCGGCGGATTGGACGGCAAGCTTTCTCACTTCTTCGGCAACGACTGAAAAACCGCGTCCGTATTCTCCCGCTCTTGCCGCTTCAATGGCTGCATTTAAAGCAAGGAGATTCGTTTGATCGGCAATGCCGTTAATGACGCGCAAAATGCTGGTGATGTCCTGCGATTTGAGTTCGAGCCCTTGTACGACTTGCTCCGCTTTACTTACGGATTGGTCAATGGCGCCCATCTGGCCGGCTGTTTTCTTGACAAGCCGCTCACCGGCGCCGGATATCTCCGCCGATTCAATTGACGTTTCCGTCACCACGGCTGCCGCTTCCGCCAGATCACTGAGCCCGTCTTTCATCTCATTCACTTGGGCTGTCGCTTTATCAATACTCTCACTTTGGTCTTCCGTTCCATTAGAAAACTGTTCAATCGCAAGGGTGATATGTTCCGTTGCTTTGCTCGTCTGCTCAGCCGAAGCCGTCAGCTCCTCTGAGGAAGAAGCGACATGTTCAACAGAGTCCTGAATTCCCTGAATAAGCGAACGGAGTGAATCTGTCATATGATTAAAACTTTTACCGAGCACGCCCAGCTCATCTTGAGAGCTGACATCAATGGTTTCCGTCAGATCTCCGCTGCTGATTTTTTCCGCTGATGCTACGAGACGTTTTAACGGTTTGGTAATTGAGCGGATGACAAAATAAATGAAAATCATCCCTGCGGCAATGGCTATCGCCAATATGATAACGGCCAGAGTCAGAACCGGTCTTGCCGCATCCTTGATTTCTTCCACGGACATGGTTCCGCTGATCTTCCAGCCCGTCGCTTCATTGGTCACGTACGCCATTTTTTTCGCTTTCCCGTTCAGCGTATATTCAAAGTCGCCTTTTTGCCCGCTGAATAATGTATCAACCCATTTTCCCGATACCGCCGCGCCGGCTTTTTCATCACTGTAGGCAACGGCTTTTTTATTTTTGCTGAGGATAAAGGCGTATCCTTCTTTTCCGATGTTCACTTCTTTTGTCATCGTGATGAGATCGTCGATTTTTATATCAATGGCGACGACGCCTGATCCGTCTTGCGCCGCGCGGGCCATGGTGACGACCATCTTTTTGTTTGAGATGGACTCATAAGGGTCTGTGATGATGGTTTGGCCTTTATTCTCCATAGCTTCCTGATACCAGCTTCTTTCAAGCGGATTGAAATCGGCCGGCATATCGGCATGCGGATAACGGGTAAACGTTCCTTCCTTGCTGCTTGAAAATACGGCGGATGCTTTATCATTGCTTTCAATAAACTGTTTGAACCTTTCTTGCATTTCCGTTTGGTTTTTTTCTTTAAATTTAGCGCTTGTCGCCCATTCGCTGAAATATGCTGAGCTTTTTGTAAACATTCCGATCCGGTCATCAATCATATTGTTTAAGATTTGCACATTTCCTTCGGCGCTTTCCATCATTTGCTTTTCAACGGATGAAGCCGCCGAACGGTAGGCGCCGGCAGCCAATACTGCTACCGGAATGATTAAGATCAGTAAAAATGAAATGATCAGTTTTTTGGCTATTGATTTTCTGGCGATTTTTTTTGCTGTTTTTTTCAATTTTGTAAACCTCTTTCAATCATTTACTGTTTATATCGGCTGACTCCCTTTTTATTACATTGAAAATTAAGTCATAAATGAAAAATAGTTCTATGTACTCCCTTTGTATGCAAGACTTTTTATTTAATTATCCGGCTGTCACTATAAAAAAGGACGCCTTCCATCCGGAAAGCGTCCTTTTTTACTAGTTGATTTTAAATTGTTTCGTTAATTCCCGCAGTTCTTCGGCCATTTGCGCCAAAGTATCGGCGGATGTGCTGATTTCTTCCATTGATGCAAGCTGTTCTTCTGCGGATGCGGCAATATCCTGAATGCTTGCTGCGCTTTCCCTAGATACGTCCGCAATATCCGTCACTGCGGCTGAAACGTGCTGGGAGCTGTCTGACAGCTGTTCAACCGTGCCGTTCATCGATTGAAGCTTCTCGGCGATATCGTTTGTCATGCCGAAGATATTCTGGAAGCTTTCTTTCGTGCGGTCCGTCACGGCAAGTCCTGATTGAACTTCTTCATTAACGGATGTGAACATGTGAAGTGATGTATTAATCTCAGCCGTGATTTCCTGAATGAGTTTTTCAATCTCTTTGGCAGAACCGGCGGATTGGACGGCAAGCTTGCGCACTTCTTCGGCTACTACTGAGAAGCCCCGCCCGTATTCACCGGCTCTTGCCGCTTCAATGGCTGCATTTAAAGCAAGCAGGTTTGTCTGATCGGCAATACCGTTGATGACTCTTAAAATATGAGTGATGTCTTTTGATTTGGCTTCAAGGCCTTTTACAACCGCTTCCGCCTGCTGGACCGATTGATTGATGAGATTCATCTGCCCGACGGTTTGCTGCACATATTCTTCCCCGGTGCCGGCAGCTTCCTTCGATTGTTTAGATGCTTCCGTAATGGATGATGATGTGCGGGAAACGGCGGTGAGTCCGTCATTTATATGATTCAGCTTGGCTGAGCTTGAATCGACTTTTTCGCTTTGCTCTTCGTTTCCGTTTGAAAACTGCTCAATGGCCATTGTAATATGTTCCGTCGCTTTGCTTGTCTGCGAAGCTGAAGCGGTCAGCTCTTCCGATGACGCGGCCACGTTGTCGACAGAGTTTTGGATCGCGCTGATCAGTCCGCGCAGAGATTCTCCCATTTCATTAAAGCTCGCGCCGAGTTCGCCCAATTCATCTTTCGAGCGGATATCAATGGTCTCGGTCAAGTCTCCGCCGCTGATTTGTTTAGAAGAGCGGACAAGCCGTTTCAGCGGTGACGTAATGGATCTGACAATCAACAGAATTAAAATTCCCCCGATGATAATGGATGCTGCAAGGACGATCATTCCCATCGTCAGCACCGGTTGTGAGGCGTCTTTAATTTCGTTGAGCTCCATGCTCCCCTCTATTTTCCATCCGGTCAGTTTATTTGTCGTAAACGCCATTTTTTTATTTTGATCATCGAGCTTGTATGAAATAATGCCGCTGTCTTTGCTGTATACCTCATTCAGCCACGGGGTTGAAACTTTGTCGCCCGGTTTGTGGTCTTTATGCGCGACATAGGTTTTATTTTTGGATGTGATAAACACGAATCCTTTTTGCCCGATTTTGATTCCCTGCATCTGCTTCAGCAGCTGGTCAATTGTAATATCCATGGCCACTACGCCTGTTCCGTCCTGCATCTGCTTTGCCACGGTAACGACCATGCTGCCGTCGCTTGCCGCGGTGTAAGGGTCGGTGACAACGAGCGTGCCGCCGGCCTTCACAGCGTCTTTATACCAAGTGCGTGTTCTCGGATCGTAATCGGCCGGAGTATTCTCCTTAGGCGCCTGTGCGTAGCTGCCGTCTTCGGTTCCTCCGTAAACGCGGGCTACGTCCTTATGAATAGACGTGTATTGCCCGAACTTTTCTTCAAGAGCAGACATGTTTTTCTTTGAGAAGGATGACCCTTTTAACGTTTCACTGAAAAATTCAATCGCCTTTGCTTTTGCGCCGATATCATTTGTAATGGTTGTGTTAAAAGATTCGATGTTATTTTTCGCGTTGCCTGAAATCTGATCATCCAGCGAATTGCTCGCCGTATGGTATGAACTGAATTCTAACACGAGAATCGGTATGATTAAGATCACGATAAATGAAATGATTAATTTACGTGAAATCGATGCCTTTGTGCACCAATTGATGAATTTTTTCATATTAAGCTGCTCCCTCAAGTGTGATACCTTATATATCGGCTCAGTCTTCACATTTTGTTAACATTTCCTCCTTTTTTATGTCTTGATTTTCATTGCCCAAGCTTCCTGCATATCTTATAAAAAAAGATAGGGGGCGCGCAGATGATTATCATATCCGGCCAAGTGCTTCGTCCTCAGGACATCGCGAACTGGCAGACGGAAGAAAGCCTTGTTCCGTATATAAATGAACTGCTCAATTCTCCCGTACAATTCGATTACGGGTCGATTGCTGAACTGATGTTCGAGGTGCGGCTGCGCCGCCATATTGTGGAAGCCGCAAGAGAACTGCACGGATCAGGTGTGAAATTTGCAACTTTCGCCAAAACATACGGAAATACGGCTTATTGGAGAGTGACGCCGGAAGGAGCCTTGGAGCTGAAGTACAGAATCCCCGCTTCAAAAGCGATTCGGGACATTATTGAAAACGGGGCGTTTTACGCATTTGAATGCGCTACCGCCATTGTTGTGATTTATTATCTGGCCGTCTTAAAGACAATCGGTGAAGAACGGTTTAACCGGCGTTTCCGGGATATCACTTTGTATGACTGGCACTATGAGCATCTGCCGATCTACACGGAAACCGGCAGCCACTTTTTACGGGGAGATTGTTTATATTTTAAAAACCCTGATTTTAATCCTGCAAAGGCTCAGTGGCGGGGAGAGAATGTCATTGTGATGGGGAATGATCAATATTTCGCCCACGGTCTCGGGATTCTGACCGCTGAACAAATCATCCAGAGATTGAATTCTTTAAGAAAAAAAAATGCCGTGCAGCCGGCTTATCTGCTTAACCAGGCAACAAGGCTTGATGCACCCGCGCTTTATCAGATCATGCATTAAAACAATCCCATCGTCTGTCATTGTGACGATGGGATGCGGAATGCTTTTCTTTTCCGGTAAAAAGCCGTCGTGCCGAGCGCTTGATTTGCAGCCCATTCAAACTTCTCTAAATCATGGCGGGTGACGGCTCTGTCCCGTCGGCTCCATTTAATGGCGCGGACAAAGTAATACCCTTTAATCGGCGCCATGGTGACTTTGGAATGCGGAAAATCTTCAAAGACAAACTCAATAGTCCCTCTTTTTTTGTAGGACATTTGAAGAATCTTCATCATCCATCACCTCACGATTTCTGAATTATGATTCGCACAATCTGTCCAAAACGGTTTTCACGTCTGTCGGCCCTTCAAGTTTCGCGGCGGACTGGCCGGCCCATAAAGACATATACTCCGCGTCTCCTGATTGAGCCGCGTGCCCGCGCATCGGCTTTGTCAGCGTATTATGCAGCGGATAAGGCAGCGTATTTCCCTCGTCAGCCTCATATGTTTTCATGAACTGATTCACGATTCCCCGCGCCTGTTTTCCCGAAAACAGGGTGGTCAGCCGCGTGTCGGCTCCTTTTGATTCGGCAATGGCTTTTTGATATGCCGGTGAGGCGCTGCTTTCTTCACAAAGGAGAAACGGTGTTCCTACTTGAACGCCGTCCGCACCCAAACACCGGGCGGCCTGCACGCCGCGGCGGTCAAAAATGCCGCCTGCCGCAATCACCGGGATATTCAGCGCGTCTTTAGCCTGCGGAATCAGCGCCATAAGGCCGAGAGCCGGTTCTCCTTTAACCGGCAGAAACGACCCGCGATGCCCGCCGGCTTCTATTCCCTGAAGAATAACGGCGTCCATCCCCCGTTCTTCAAAGACCTTCGCTTCCTCCGGCGTTGTCGCCGTGCCGAAAAGGAAACATCCGCTTTTCTTCAGCTTTTCCGCCGTTTCTTCCGGCGGCAGGCCGAAGGTGAATGAACACGCTTTGACTCCGTAACGGATCAGAAGCTCCGCTTTTTCCTCGAAATCATTCCATTCTTCTTTCAGATCAGAGAACGGCTTGGCGTCTTTTGCCCTCGGGATGCGGGCTTTCCATTTTTCAACAAGTTCCGCCTCAGGCATCTGCCTTTCTTCCGGAACGAAAAGATTTACTTGATAGGAGCGGTTCGTCAGCTCTTTCATCTCGATAAGCTGTTTTTCAAGCGCTTGCGGGCTGACGTATCCTGAAGCGAGGCTTCCGAGCGCCCCTTCATTTGATACCGCCGAAGCCAGACGCGGCGTGACCAGCCCGCCGGCCATCGGCGCCTGAATGACGGGCTTTGTTAATGATAATGCACTCATCCACTCACTCATTTGTGTTTTCCTCCGTTTCAGCCTGTATTTTGATATAACAGGTTCTGTTTCGCGGACCGTCAAATTCGCAAAAATAAACGCCCTGCCATGTTCCGAGTATCAGGCGCCCGTCTTCTATGATGACATGCTGGGAGGCGCCGGTTGTACTCGCTTTCATATGTGCCGCCGTATTTCCCTCCATATGCCGGTCCAGTTCGTGCTCCCACGGATATATTTCATCAAACCTTCTGAGCATATCCCTCTTCACATCCGGATCGGCATTTTCATTTATGGTAATGCCGGCGGTTGTATGGGGACAGTATATGAGCGCCAAACCGTTTTTCACGCCTGTTTTGCGGAGAAACGCTTCAGCTTCATGTGTGATATCGATCATTTCATCCCGTCTGTTTGTTTGAATCTGCAATTTTTTCAGTATATAAATGCCTCCTTTCTTTTTCTCTTCCTTTCCCATATTCGTTTCTGTATTTGTCTTTTCCTGTCGGATCGCGATGATAAACGCAGATCACAAAAAACTTCAGCCTCGGGACTGAAGTTTTTCACCATATATATACGCGGGCCTCATAAGGCTTTAAAAGAAAGGATGTCACATGCCGATGCGGTGGTGTTTCCATGCTTGCGAGCACGAGCGTATCGGAGTCAAGCGGATAACCGGGATGCCTGTATAAAGCGGGGGTTCGGGACAGATTTGTGATGATCAGGGCGGTTGTTGTTCCGTTTTTTCTTAGATAGGCATAAATCTGCCGGTCATTCGGAAGCAGCAATTCATATGTGCCGCTGATCAATACGCTGTGTTCTTTTCTGAGGGCGAGCAGCCGTCTGTAGAAATGGTATACGGATGTTTCATCCTGCATTTGTGATGCAGCATTCAGCCATGTGTGGTTCGGATTCACTCCGAGCCACGGAGAAGCATCAGAAAACCCGCCGTTCGCCTCACCGCTCCATTGCATCGGTGTCCGTGAATTATCCCGGCCCTTCTTCCAGATGATCTTCATCACTTTTTCATGCGGAACGCCGCGGGACGTCTCTTTTTCATACAGATATTTCATTGCGGCGTCATCATAATCTTCAATGGATGGAAACGAAACATTGGTCATCCCGAGCTCCTGCCCCTGGTAAATAAACGGCGTGCCTTTCATCAGCATATACATCGCGGCGAGTGCCTTGGCGCTTTCTGTCAAAAACCGTTCGTCACCCCATACCGAGACGGAACGGGGCTGATCGTGGTTCTCCATAAATAACGCGTTCCAGCCCTTTCCTTCAAGACTGTTCTGCCAGCCGGACAAGACGCGCTTAAGCGCCGGAATGGAGATGCTTTGATCATCTTCCGTATCCCAGAGGCCGAGATGTTCAAATTGAAAAATCATTTGAAAGACGCCGTGTTCTTCACCGGCCCAATCAGCCGCCTCCCAAGCCGCCACTCCGTTCGCCTCGCCGACCGTCATGATCGGATAGCGCGAAAATGTTTCCCGTTTCAGCTCTCTTAAGAGATCCAATATGCCTTCCCCATTCATATGATACGGGAAAGACGGGACGTACGGGAGACCGTCCGGATTCGGCATGTCAGGGAGCCCTTCTTTTTTCTTAATGTGAGAAATGGCATCCACCCGGAAGCCGTCTATGCCTTTATCAAGCCACCAGCGGACCATCTCATAAACGGACTGCCTCATCGCTTCGTTTTCCCAATTTAAATCAGGCTGTTTTTTGTCAAACAGGTGCAGGTAATACTGGCCGGTCTCTTGATCATATTCCCACGCTGATCCGCCGAAAATGCTTTCCCAATTGTTCGGCTCTTTGCCGTTTTTTCCGTCTCTCCAGATGTACCAGTCCCGTTTTTCGGAATCTTTCGCTGAGCGTGATTCGATAAACCAAGGGTGCTCATCGCTTGTATGGTTGATGACGAGGTCCATAATCAGCTTCATGCCGAGCGCATGGACATCCGCAAGGAGCCGGTCAAAATCCTCCATCGTCCCGAATTCGCCGGCAATTTGTTTATAATTCCGAATATCGTAGCCGTTGTCCGCGCCCGGCGAGTCAAAAACGGGACAAAGCCAGATCACATCCGCCCCCAACTCTTTTATGTAATGAAGCTTTGCTCTGATGCCGTTCATGTCGCCGATTCCGTCCCCGTTCGAATCCATAAAGCTTCGGGGATAAATTTGATAGACGGCAGCCGTTTTCCACCAATCCGTTTTCATACCGACACTCCTTTCTTTACATTATATGAAGGAGCGGGACGAAGAAGCATTTTTTCCATAAAAAAAGCCTCATTGCAAAAGCAGGAGGCTCAGAAATCAGTTTTTTTAATTTCAACGAAGCGGATATGATGGTCTTCCGCTTCCAGCACCTTAAATTCACACCCTTCGGCATGAAACACATCACCATTTTTCAGCTCCATTTTTTGTGTTAAGAGCCAGCCGGCGATCGTGTCAATGTCTTCATTTTCGATGGCGATATCAAGGAGATCATTCACCTCTTCTATGAGCGCCTTGCCGTCCATCACATAGTGGTGTTCGCCTTTTTTGACGATGTGGGGCATTTCATCCTGGTCATATTCATCACGGATTTCCCCGACGATTTCCTCCAATATGTCTTCGACGGTCACAAGTCCCGCCGTGCCGCCGTATTCGTCAACGAGAATCGCCATATGAATCCGCTCCTTCTGCATGCGGATCAAAAGCTCCTGAACGGGGATGCTTTCAATGACTCTGATGACCGGACGCATAATTTCTTTTAATTCAATGGAGCGGCCGAGAAAATACGCCTTAAATAAATCCTTATTGTTAATAATGCCGAGAATGTGATCTTTGTCTTCCTTAATAACCGGATATCGCGTATACCGTTCGTTGATGATCAAATGTATGGCTTCATCAACTGGCTGTTCAAGCGAGATGGCGGCGATTTCGGTGCGCGGCACCATGATTTCTCTGGCGACCCGGTTATCGAATTCAAATATTTTATTGACGTAACGGAATTCAGATTGATTGATTTGACCTTTTTTATAGCTTTCGGACAAAATCAGCCGCAATTCCTCTTCACTGACCACGACCTCATGTTCTTTCACCGAATGAAAACCGAACAGCTTGACCAAAAATCCGGCTGAACCGTTTAACAGCTTAATAAACGGATACATCACTTTATAAAACAGAATGAGCGGTTTCGCCGTCCACAGACTGACGGCTTCAGCTTTTTGAATGGATATCGTTTTCGGCGCAAGCTCTCCGATGACGACGTGCAGATACGTGACGGCGATAAACGCCGCAATAAACGTGACGACGTGCGTAATGGATGACGGCATTCCGATCAGGCTGAAAACAGGATGAAGAAGCCGCTGAATCGTCGGTTCACCGAGCCAGCCGAGTCCGAGCGCCGTAATCGTAATGCCGAGCTGGCACGCTGATAAATATTCATCGAGATTTGAAATCACCCTGTGCGCCGCGAGCGCCCGGCTGTCTCCGGTTTCAACCAGCTCCGCGATTTTTGAACCGCGGATTTTGACAATCGCAAATTCCGCAGCGACAAAGATGGCCGTTAATCCGATTAACAGCATAATGAGAATCAGTTTTAATATAAGCAAAAAAACCCCTACCGCAAACGGTAAGGGGCCACCTCCTTCGTGTTAATTCTCATCACGACCATTTAAGAAAATCATCACAAAACGAAGCAGCTCGAATAATGAAACGAGCGCCGCAGCCACATACGTCAGCGCGGCGGCGTTCAGCACTTTATTCACGCCGTGTTCTTCACTGTTGCGAATGAATCCTTCCGACACGATAATCCGCTTCGCCCTCGCGCTGGCATTAAACTCGACAGGCAGTGTGACAAGCTGGAAAAAAACAGCGGCCGAAAACAAAATAATGCCGAGTCCGATTAAGTTCAAGCTGCCCAGGAGCATCCCGCCCAAGAAAAGCAGAGGGGCAACCCCGGAGGCAAAATTGACGACCGGAAAAATTTTGTGCCTCAGCACAAGCGCGCCGTATGATTCCTGATGCTGCAAAGCATGTCCGACTTCATGGGAAGCGACGGAAATGGCGGAAATGGAGCGGCCGTAATATACCGGCTCAGATAAACGCACCACCCGCTCCGTCGGGTCGTAATGGTCTGTTAAAGTGCCTCTTACCGGTTCTACCGGCACATCATATAAACCGTTAATATCAAGAATCCGTCTTGCCGTTTCCGCCCCCGTCCGCTGACTGGAAGCTTCTACGTCTGAGTATTTCTGAAAATTGCTTTTCACTTTAAATTGTGCCCAAAACGACAATCCCAATGCAGCAATTGTTAAAAAGATAAACAGCATATTATCCTCTTCCTTTTTCTCTTATATCGTACGATTTGCTTATATATTATTTTAATGATTGTCCGCTTTCCTGTACAGAAATCCGCTTCTTTTTTCTGACAGGAATCAAACCTCCGAGCATGATGAGGATACACCCGGCCAATCCGATGTAAAACGGAAACGTGCCTGCGGTCTCTTTTGCAAAAACAAGCCATGAAAATCCGCCGGACATATGATTGTATCCATTCAAATCGAAAATAAGCAATACGGCCGCCGAAGCGAGCAGCTGCGCTCCGGCCAGCGCCGCCAGCAGTTTTTGAATGACTGTCATTTGACTCACCCTTTTTCGGTCCGCTTTCTTTATCATATGAAAAAATGAGGGTGAATATGTTTTCGGCGATTTTTGAAAGACATCAAACGAACTGGGACATACTGTATAAAAAAAGATACAGGTGTGATCGACATGAAAGTGACAAATGGCGAGAAAGAACAGCTGAGCAATGCGATAGACAGAATGAACGAGGGGCTTGACGCCTTTATCCAGCTCTATAATGAGGCGGAAAACGACGAACCTCTCATACAGTTTGAAGATGAGACGGCCGATTTAATCAGACATGCGCGTAACTCATACGGCCAGCAACAGCTGGACGAAAAACTAAACACCATTATTAAGCAGATTTTATCCATCTCTCTGACGAAAGAAGAGGCGGACGAATGAAATCAAACCGTATTTTTATTTCCTGGCTGAGATGGCCGTTATATGTTCGGATCGGACTGATCATTATCGCTTTGATTTTATTGTTCGGCCAACTCATTTACATGCTTGAGCCGAAGCAATTCACGTCTGTGTTTGAAGGGGTTTGGTGGGCGGTTATTACGGTGGCCACAGTCGGCTACGGCGATTACGTTCCCCAGACACCGCTCGGGCAGATTGCCGGCATGGTGCTTGTATTAAGCGGAGCGAGTTTTGTGACCGCCTATTTCGCCACGCTTTCTTCAGCCGTGTTCAGCAAACAGCACCGCTATGTCGAAGGGAAGGTCGCCTTTAAAGGCAAGGGGCACGTCATTCTTATCGGATGGAATGAGAAGTCGCATATGCTGCTGAAAGAACTGCAGCACATCGCGCCGTCAAAAACTGTCGTCCTGATTGATGATTCATTAAGGGAAGGGCCGCTTATTGAAAACGTCCATTTCATCCGCGGACATGCCGCTGATGACAGTACGCTCAATAAGGCGAATATTACGGAAGCCGATACCGTCATTTTGACAGCAGACCAGCAGAAAAATGAATCCGAAGCTGATATGCTGTCGGTATTAACGCTTCTCGCCATCAAAGGGCTGCATCCGTCCGTTTATTGTATCGTGGAAATTTTAACGGAACGGTATGTCAAAAACGCCGAGCGCGCAGGAGCCAATAAGATTCTGTGCACATCACGCCTGTCGAGCCGGGTGATGTTTGAGCATTACCGGGTCAAGCTGCAGCTTGCCAAACCGCAAACGCTGTCAGATCTGACGCTGGAGAAAAAGGTGCGCATCATTCCCGTCCCCGAGGAATTAAAGGGCTCATCTTATCATGACTGTGCGCTCTATTATCTCAAACGGAATACCACGATCATCGGCATACAAAAAGAAGAGGGGCCGATGCTGACCCCTCCCCTGTCATACCAGGTGCTCGATACTGATCTGTTTTTGGCTCTTTAATGCAGCAGGACGTCTTCCAGCTCTTTCACAAGCGAGATGCCGATATCTGTGTATGAGCGGTCAATTGCCGCATCCCGCCGTTTCGGCTCGGAGAATTGGTTGAATAATGACTCAAAAACACCGCCGCCTGCGTGATCATCCGTTTCCTCCTGATAGACGTGCCTCAGCAAAAAGGGTGTGCCGATTGTAACGGCGGCCCCCCGTTCATCCAGGTGTCCCTTATTTGCTTCAACAGGGATGCGGAGAAATAAATAGCCGTCCTGATCGGAAATTTTGTAATCAAAGAACCCGCGGTCATACTCCCAGCCGCCTCCGATGGTATAACCGATCGGTTTCAGCACCTGTTCCAGTTCGCGGAGTAAAAACGATTGCCCTTCAAGTGAAGATGGAATGCTGATCATGTGCATATGCTCCTTTTTGTCTTTAGCGTCCCCGCTCTGCGGCATCTTCATACGGCGCCCGGGAAGAATCGGGAGCGGCAGACAGACGCTGGAAAGAGGTAACGGCGCATTCAATCAGAACATACGTCACAATTGCGGAGAGAACGGCTTCCGTTGAAATATAGAAAACGGCGGCATAGAGACAGCACTTCGTGATCAGCGACTGCATCCGGCCAATCTTCAGTTTTTGCCGGACCATGTCCGTAAACAAGCCGAGAGGGAAAGCGAAAAACAGGATGGTTTGTAAGAGGGATTCAGGAGACAGTTTTAGTGCCGAATAGACAATAGCGGCGGAACAGACGGAAATGACGGCATGCTTACATAAGAGTCGTATCATTCATCATCACACCTTTCACAGTTTAAAAAAGGCTGACCCGTCATGCTGAGGGCCAGCCCTTCTTTTTATTTTTCAAGGCGTTTTTCAAGCTCTGCTTTTTTCTCTTCAAAGCCCGGTTTGCCGAGAAGCGCGAACATATTCACCTTATAGGCTTCAACACCCGGCTGATCAAACGGGTTGACTCCAAGCAGATAACCGCTCATCGCCACCGCTTTTTCAAAGAAATAGACGAGATATCCAAATGTATATGCATTAAGCTCCGGAATATTGACAATTAAGTTCGGCACTTTTCCGTCTGTATGGGCAAGCATCGTGCCTTCGAACGCTTTTTTGTTGACGAAATCGACCGTTTTGCCGGCTAAGTAATTTAAGCCGTCGAGATCATTTTCCGCTTCTTCAATTGTCAGCTCATGCTTCGGTTTTTCAACGTTTAATACAGTTTCAAACAGATCGCGTCTGCCTTCCTGCACGTATTGACCGAGAGAGTGAAGGTCTGTTGAGAAGTTAGCGGAAGAAGGATAGATGCCTTTTTCATCTTTTCCTTCACTTTCGCCGAAGAGCTGCTTCCACCATTCCGCAAAGTATTGCAGCGCAGGCTCATAGTTGATAAGCATTTCAATGGTTCTGCCTTTAGTATACAGAACGTTGCGGACGACGGCGTATTGGTAAGCCGCGTTCTCTTCTAATTCCGAGCTGGAAAAGTCTTTGCTTGCATCAAGAGCGCCTTTCATCATTTCATCGATATCAGCCCCGCTTACCGCAATCGGCAGAAGACCTACCGCAGTCAGAACGGAGAAACGTCCGCCGACATCATCAGGAATAACGAATGATTCGAAGCCTTCTTCATTAGAAAGCGTTTTTAAAGCGCCGCGCTCTTTATCTGTCGTCGCGTAAATCCGCGCTTTCGCTTCTTCTTTTCCGTATTTTTCTTCAAGAAGTTTGCGGAAAATCCGGAAAGCGATTGCAGGTTCCGTCGTCGTGCCTGATTTAGAAATGACATTGATAGAGAAATCAGCGTCTTCCAAAAGATCCATAACATCTTTCATATAAGTTGAGCTGATATTGTTGCCGATAAAGATAACTTGAGGGTTTTTGCGCTTGTCTTTCGGCAGAACGTTATAGAAAGAATGATTGAGCGCTTCAATCGCCGCTCGGGCGCCTAAGTATGAACCGCCGATACCCACGACGAGAAGCACGTCTGAATCTGATTTGATTTTTTCAGCGCTTTTTTTAATGCGCGCGAATTCTTCTTTATCGTAGTTTTCAGGGAGGTCCACCCATCCTAAAAAGTCGCTTCCGGCGCCTGTTTTTTCATGGATATTATGGTGTGCCGTTTTTACGAAATCACGTGCGTATGTAAGTTCATGTTCATTGAAAAAAGGTAACGCTCTTGAGTAATCAAAGCGTACATGCGTCATTTGCTTGTCCCTCCATCACGGTGAATTGTTTTCTCTTTCACTTTATATGAACTCACCCGCTAAATCAAGTCATGAAGAAGGCATGATGAATACGGGATTTGCGCTAAAGATGCGTTCATTTTTTATACAATATCCCGGATTCGATATGGTTATATTTGTAATAATTGTGAGAGGGGTAACGAATCGAATGTTGGTGATACAGGAACGTATCACCTTTACTTTGGAGCAGGATGACATCCATCGCCAATCCCGATGGGCCGGTTCTTTTTATATAGTACTCCTCTTGAGAGACTGCCACGAAGGCATATTAAGGCATAAATGTCCAATTTTAAAAATATTGTCTATATTTGGATTATCATGTTAAGATGAAAATAATTTTAAACCGGGAGGTGATTTTATGACTAAAACCATTGGTCTTATTTGTGGAAGTTTACGAAAAAACTCGTATAATCGAGCAATTGCTCAATCATTGATTGACTTCGATAATGCGGCTCAATTTCGTTGGGTTGAAATAGACAGTCTTCCTTTTTTTAACGAAGATTTAGAAATTGCCGGAGCACCAGACTCCGTAACATCCTTTAGAGCTGATATACAAGACGTTGACGGCGTCATCATTGTAAGTCCAGAGTACAATTCCGGAATTCCGGGAGTATTAAAAAATGCATTGGACTGGGCATCGAGACCGCGGACCTCTTCTGTTTTAAACAGAAAACCGGTTGGCTTAATCGGAGCAACCCCCGGAGGGTTCGGTACTGCCTTTGGTCAAACGCAAATGAGGGAAGTACTCGAAGCTATGCAAGTCAATGTTTTGCCCTTTCAAAAAATGCTGATTTCGCAAGTCCATGAGAAAATTGATTCCGCTCAAAACATACTTACGGATGAACAAACAAAACGTTATCTTCAACGCTATTTACAACAGTTTATCCATTGGATTGATCATGCTCCGGTTCCCATTCCAGATTAATTGAAGGATCATCCCCCTCACGAAAAGTCACCTCAGAAATAACTTTCTTTCTATACAGCATATGAATAGATTTACCGTTTTCAATTCACAAACTTACTTGCCTTAATTCAAGGAGGATGATAAAATGTCTGATCTTTATTCCCGTCTTTCAAAAGATGATGCTGCCGTGCTTTTAGTTGACCATCAAACCGGCCTTATTTCCGGTCTCGTGCGTGACTATGGCGTTGATGAATTTAAAAACAATGTATTGGCTCTCGGTGATACGGCTAAATTCTTTGATTTACCGGTTATTTTAACAACCAGCTTTGAAAATGGACCCAACGGACCGCTCATGCAAGAACTCGTTGATCTCTTTCCTGATGCGCCAAAAATAGCCCGTCCCGGACAAATTAATGCATGGGACAATGAAGACTTTGTTAAAGCCATTGAAGCGACTGGCAAAAAACAGCTGATTATCGCGGGGGTGGTAACAGACGTCTGCGTTGCTTTTCCTGCGCTTTCTGCCATTAAAGCAGGCTACGAAGTGTTTGTTGTGACAGATGCTTCGGGGACGTTTAATAAGCAAGTAGCAGATGCATCATTAACGCGTATGGCTCATGGCGGCGCGCATCTTATGAACTGGTTCAGCGTAGCATGCGAGTTACAACGTGATTGGCGCAACGACGTTGAAGGTTTTGGCGCATTAATCTCCAGTCATCTTCCCGGTTATCAAAACTTAATGGGAAGCTATATGGGGGCGCAGCGGGACCTTAGTACACAAAATGCATAAAAGGAGCGCTGATTGAATCAGCGCCCCTTTTTTAAATTCGAAGTATAGCAAGGCTCTTCATCTTCATGATTTAGATTTTGCGAAAATAGATGATCGGCAATCGCAAAGTCAATTGATCCTTTTCTGCTAAATGTACAGAAACAGGGAGTCAAATCCGCATCATGTGAGATTTCCATAGTTGTCTCATGGCAAGGGGTGTTTCACTTGCTCTTGATGCACTAATGAAGGGACTCCCAAAACGGTTACATCTGCAGCTTGAAAATCTATTTCATCTTCACCCCGGCCGGGAATGTATCTTACAGTGACGCCTTTAAGATGGCAAGTACGTCATCTTTGTTCAGTTTTTGGAAATTGCCGAATCCGCCGTATTCCATTTCTTTTGCGGCGATGTCTGCGATCAGCTCAAGCTTGTCTTCACCGATGTCATAATCCGCAAGGCGGGACGGTGCGCCGAGGCTTGTCCAGAACGCGGACAATTTATCGATCCCTTCAAGCGCAATTTCTTTATCCGTTTTGCCTTCAGTATCAATGTCAAACATGTTGAGCATCAGGTTTTTAAAACGGTCTACATTTGTATCCAGCGTGTATCTCATCCAGTTCGGGAACAGAATCGCAAGTCCTCCCGCGTGAGGGATGTCATAAACCGCTGATACGGCGTGCTCCATCGTATGGGAAGCCCAATCGCCGAAATAGCCCATTTGCAGCGTGCCATTTAATGCGATCGTACCCGCGTATAAAATCGTTTCACGATGCTTATAGTTCTCAAGGTCTTCCAAAAGTTTCGGCGCTGTTTCAATTACCGTCTGAAGGACCGCAAAACACATTCTGTCCTGAAGCGGCGTGTTTTCAACATTGTGGAAGTATTGTTCAAATACGTGGCTCATCATATCCACCATGCCGTATACGGTTTGGTTTTCCGGAACGCTGAAAGTATTCTCAGGATCTAAAATGGAGAAACGCGGATGAGTGACATTGCTGCCCCATACGAATTTTTCGTTTGTTTCCCAATTTGTGATAACGGAATCAGGGTTCATTTCAGAGCCTGTCGCCGCAAGCGTCAGCACCGTGCCGAACGGGAGCGCGTCCTGCGCCGTTACTTTTTTGCTGTAAATGTCCCATGCGTCGCCGTCATATTTCGCACCGGCCGCAATCGCTTTTGTACAGTCGATGACACTTCCGCCGCCGACTGCGAGAAGGAAATCAATCTCATACTTTCTGCACAGCTCAATTCCTTTATTTACCGTTTCCAGACGCGGGTTCGGTTCAACGCCCGCAAGCTCATGAACGGTTGCGCCTTCTTCTTTTAAGATGCCTGTTACTTGGTCATACAGGCCGTTTCGCTTAATGCTGCCGCCTCCGTATACAAGCAGCACGTTTTTCCCGTATTGCTTCAGCTCTTTTTTCAATTGGTCGATTTGACCTTTTCCGAAAATCAGTTTCGTCGGATTGTAGTACGTAAAGTTCTCCATTTATCATAACCTCCAAAAAAATCGTAAGGGAATTACTATAACACAGAAAAAAAGGAGCTGCCAATCCGGCCGCCCCCTTTATGTTATTACAATGATGCTTTCAGTATCGCAAGCACGTCTTCTTTCTGCAGTGACTTGAACTGTCCGAATGCTCCGTTTGCCATCGCTTTATCTGCAATCGTATCAAGCTTCTCATCAGAAATATCATAATCAGCGAGTCTGTTCGGAGCACCGAGGCTCGTCCAGAAATCAGACAGCCTGCTGATTCCTTCAAGTGCGATCTCTTCATCTGATTTGCCTGTCTCGTCAATATCGAAGACACGGACGGCAAGCTGTTTAAAGCGGGCCGGATTTTCTTTGAGCACATGTCTCATCCAGTTCGGGAACAGAATCGCTAAACCTCCGGCGTGCGGTATATCGTAAACCGCTGATACCGCATGCTCGATGTTGTGTGTGGCCCAATCCCCTCTTGCGCCCATTGACAGCATTCCGTTTAATGCGATCGTGCCTGTATATAAAATCGTCTCACGAAGCTCGTAGTTCTCCAGATCATTGATCAGCTTCGGCGCTGTTTCAATCACCGTGCGCAGAAGCGATTCACACATCCGGTCCTGATACGGCGTGTTTGGCGTGTGGTGGAAATATTGTTCAAACACATGGCTCATCATATCGACCATGCCGTAAATGGTGTGGTCTTTCGGAACGGTAAATGTGTTTACCGGATCGAGAATAGAGAATTTAGGGTAAACGAGCGGGCTCCCCCATCCGTATTTCTCTTGTGTCTCCCAGTTTGTGATGACTGATCCGGAGTTCATCTCTGAACCGGTTGCCGCAAGTGTCAGCACTGTTCCGAAAGGCAGCGCTTCTTTCGGCTGGTGTTTTTTTGTGACGATATCCCACGCGTCGCCGTCATATTTAGCGCCCGCCGCGATGGCTTTCGTGCAGTCAATGACACTTCCGCCGCCAACGGCCAATAAGAAATCGATGCTGTTTTCTTTACAGAGCGCAACACCTTTGTTCACCGTTGAGACACGCGGATTCGGCTCTACGCCTGCCAATTCATGTACGGTAACTTCCGCTTTTTTCAGCAGTTCGGTTACTTGATCATAAAGACCGCTGCGCTTAATGCTGCCTCCTCCGTATACGAGCAGCACGTTTTTTCCGTACGGTTTGATTTCTTCAGGAAGTTTTTCAACCTCTCCCTTTCCGAAAATCAATTTGGTCGGATTCCAATATGTAAAGTTTTGCATGACATCTCCTCCTTTGGATTTATATTATGCAGAAAGATGACGTTCAATGTAAAGCAATCCGCTTTTTTGACGGCGCATCACATGGTTTATAGACAGCGGCTTCCCGGGAAAGGCACTTGTACAGCTTGAAACAGTGTGTGATTTTCACGGCGGAGAATGTAGTATGCATAGATTCTTTGCTTTGTCACAATCTATAACTGTTTCACGAATTCATAGAGGAGGTTGTTTACATGAGTGTTATTCAGCGTATCTGTCTCGTATTAACGATTATCGGCGCTATTAACTGGGGACTGATCGGGTTTTTCCAATTTGATTTAGTAGCAGCCATCTTCGGCGGCCAAGGATCAGCTCTGTCGCGGATTATTTACGGCCTTGTCGGCATCGCCGGCCTGATCAATCTCGGCCTGCTGTTTAAGCCGAACGAAGAAACATCCCGCGAGGAAGCGGCAAATCCGGAAGTCAGATAAACATAAAAAAAGCACCGAACATACATATCCGGTGCTTTTTTTAATGATTATTTTTTGATAAGGTCTTTGCGGTTGGACTGTTCAATCCACTCTTCAAGCTTATCTTTCAATGTGTTGAAACCTTGCGGAGCAGATGTTTCTTCAGAAGCTTGTGCCGCTTTCGGTTTTCTTGGTTTGCTTTCTTTTCTTTCAGGCGCCGCTTGAGTTGCACGGATAGAAAGGCTGATTTTGCCTTTTTCTTCGTCAACCGCAAGTACTTTTACTTGTACTTCGTCACCGATAGAAAGGTGTTCGTTAATGTCTTTTACGAAACCGTGAGTGACTTCAGAAATGTGAACAAGTCCTTGAGTTTCTTCATCTAATGCAACAAACGCACCATACGCTTGTAATCCTGTTACTTTACCAGTGTAAACACTGCCCACTTCAAATTTTGCTGCCATTCATAACAACTCCTAAGTTAAATTAAATACAGATTATACGCAATTTAAAATTATATCATACAAGTTTGTTTTTCGCAAAGAGAACTTTTTTACATAATCAAGTTTAAGCACAGATAAAGGAGGGTATACTATGATTACGAAGGCTTTCTAGTATTCCCCCCCTTTTATTTGGATGCGAACCGGGTTCGTATCTTTTTTTATGCCCTTTTTTCAACAAACCGTTTGATTCTGACGAGCGCTTCCTGAATCTGCTCAATGGATGTCGCATAGGAACATCTGATGTAGCCTTCGCCGCTCGGGCCGAATACATTCCCCGGAACGACGGCTACTTTTTCTTCAATGAGCAGCTGTTCCGCGAATTCTTCTGAACTCATGCCGGTCGACTGAATGGAAGGAAAGGCGTAAAATGCTCCGCCGGGGTGGTGGCAGCCGAGTCCGATTTCGTTCAATGTCTCCACAATCAGGTTTCGGCGTCTCCGATAGCTTTTCTTCATTCTTTCGACGTCTTCCTGGCCGTTTTTCAGCCCTTCAAGCGCCGCGTACTGAGCCATGGAAGGCGCGCACATCATCGCGTGCTGATGAATTTTGAGCATCGCATCCCTGATCACGGGAGGCGCCGCCGTAAATCCGAGTCTCCACCCCGTCATGGCAAATGCTTTGGAGAAGCCGGAAATAAGAATCGTGCGTTCCTTCATGCCGCGGATGGCCCCCATGCTCGTGAATGGCTCATCATACGTCAGCTCGGCATAAATTTCATCAGCAAGCACGATCAAGTCGTGTTTTTCAGCGAAAGCAGCGATGGATTCAAGCTCTTCTTTCGAATAGACGGAACCTGTCGGATTTGACGGCGAGCATAGAAGCAGCGCTTTTGTTTTGTCCGTCAGGGCCGCTTCAAAATCGGCTGGGGATGCTTTGAAACCTTTTGCAGCGACAGTCTGAATCGGCACCGGCTTCGCCCCCGTCAAGGTCACGAGTGATTCATATGCGACAAAACACGGTTCGGGAATTAACATTTCCTCTCCAGGATTCATAATGGCGCGGACAGCGAGATCAAGCGCCTGGCTTGCCCCTACAGTAACGATCAGTTCACTGTCAGGCGAATAACTCAGGCCGAACCGCTGATCTAAGTAGCGGCTGATTTCTTCTCTCAGTTCATAAAGACCCGCATTTGCGGTATAAGCCGTATAACCCTGTTCTAAAGAAAGAATACTCGCTTCCCTCACGTTCCAGGCCGTCACAAAGTCAGGCTCTCCCACTCCCAGTGAAATGACGCCTTCCATCGTAGCGGCCAGATCAAAGAACTTGCGGATGCCTGACGGTTTAATCTGCTGCACGTAGTCAGATAAATAAGAAGTCTTCGTTTCCATTTACGGAGACACCACGATTCTTTTGTCATCGTCTCCGCTTTCAAAGACTTTGCCGTCATGCTTATATTTTTTCAGGATGAAGTGCGTTGTCGTGGAAACGACAGACTCAAGGGTGGACAATTTTTCAGACACGAAGCTTGCCACGTCTGACATCGTGTTGCCGCGAATAACGACAGATAAGTCATACACCCCTGACATCAGGTACACTGATTCAACTTCCTGGAATCTGTATATCCGCTCAGCGACTTCATCAAAGCCGACATTTCGTTTCGGAGTGACTTTTACGTCAATCATCGCCGTGACGCCTTCCAAACCGTCGACTTTGCGCCAGTCGATCATCGCCGCATAATCAATGATGACTTTTTCCTTTTCAAGCTTTTCAATGATGCTTTTGACTTCTCCAGCGGGAATGTTTGCCATTTTCGCAATCGTTTCCGCATCAACGCGGCTGTTTTCGTCTAAAATTTCTAATATTTCTGTTTCTTTTTCGGTCAGCTTCATACGTTTCACACCTTTGCATTATCAAAAATCTTCATGACATTATATCACGATTTTCGACAAATGCTAAGAAAAACCCGAAAGAAACCAGAGCTAAAATCTGACAATCAAAAAAGCCTTTACATTACAACAAAGAAAGGACGGCGAAGGCTCTCATGGAAGCTGTTTCACCGATTAAACGGGCCGCGATAGACGGAGTTGAGCTGTATTACGAGCATTATGAAAATCCCGGCAGACAGACACTCGTCTGCGTACACGGTTTTTTATCTTCGGCATTCAGCTTCAGAAAACTGATCCCGCTGCTCAGAAACCATTATGATATTATCGCCGTTGACCTGCCTCCTTTCGGGCAATCGGAAAAGTCACGGACTTTCGTATATACTTACGCAAACCTCGCCAAGCTTCTGATCGGACTTCTGGAAAAGCTCGGTATCAGCCGGGCCGCACTCATCGGCCATTCAATGGGCGGCCAGATTTCCTTATCCGCGTCTCTTCTCAGACCCGAGCTTTTTTCTAAAATCGTCCTGCTGTGCAGCTCGGGGTATTTAAAGCGCTCGCACCCGTCGATTATATTCGGGACGCATCTCCCTTGTTTTGACCTGTATCTTAAGTATTGGCTTTCAAAAGACGGCGTGCTGAACAACCTGTTAAATGTCGTTCACGACCGGACGCTTATCGATCAGGAAATGATTGACGGTTACGAAAAACCATTTACAGACCGCCAGATTTTCAAAGCGATGACAAGGTTTATCAGACACAGGGAGGGCGATTTAGAGCCCGAGGATTTGAAGAAAGTGCAAAACCCCGCTCTTTTAATCTGGGGAGAAGAAGACCGTGTCGTTCCGGTCTCAGTCGGAAAACGGCTTCATGACGACCTGCCGGATTCCATTCTATATTCACTCAAAGATACGGGGCACCTCGTACCTGAAGAGCGCCCGGAGTTTGTTTCGGAGCGGATTTTTGAATTTATTCAATAAAAAAACCGGCGAAACCGCCGGTTTTTAAGGGGTGCAGGAGCTGCTTTCTTTTATGAACAGAAGCTGCTCGGCGGCCTTTTGGCAGCCTTCGATCGGAAGCTTTTGCTCAAATGAAGCTTCAAAGATATCCTGAATGGCTGCTGCCAGCTTGTCGGCACGGTCTTCACTGTAGACGGCCTGAACGATGTCGACGGCTTCTGTCTCATAAAAATCTTCTCCATATTTAAACGGGTCCCACTTGGCAATGATTTTCATCATTTCCATGACCGCTTGGCTTTCTTCCATTTTCATCACCGCTTATAATAAAGTTTGCAATTCTATTTTATCATAGATACGCTGTGCAAAATAATGATACTACAGGAGTGACATACATGAACTTTGATCTTCGAGAAAACCGTCTTGGCACACAATCGGTGAAATGGGACAAGGCGGAAGCGTTATTCGGCGTATCGGATGCGCTTCCGATGTGGGTTGCCGATATGGATTTCCGCGCTCCCGAAGCGGTCACTGACGCCTTAAAAGCCCGCCTTGACCACGGCATATTCGGTTACACGTCTCCTGACGAAAACACAAGAGAAGCCGTCGCTTCATGGCTTGAGACGCGGCACGGCTACCGGCCCGATCCCGCAAGCATCGCGTTCAGTCCCGGTGTTGTCACGGCAATCAGCATGGCCGTACAAGCCTTTACCGAACCGGGCGATCCGGTGTTGATTCAATCACCGGTGTATACGCCTTTTTATCAGATGATCAAGGAAAACAAACGGCAGGTTTTACATAACCCGTTACGGGAAGAAAACGGCGTCTACTGTATGGATTTTGAGGATCTTGAGAAAAAGCTGAACGATTCTGAGGTCAAGCTGATGATTCTTTGTAATCCCCACAATCCGTCCGGCAGAGCATGGAGCCGGGATGAGCTTATGAAGCTCGGATCGCTGTGCGCCGCCCATAACGTCACCGTCGTTTCTGACGAGATACATTCCGACTTAATGCTGTACGGAAAGCCGCATACGCCTTTCGCTTCTCTGTCTGAGGAGTTTGCGCGGATTTCCGTTACTTGTGTCGCGCCGAGCAAGACGTTTAATATTGCCGGCATTCAGGCATCCGCCATTATCATTCCCGATCGGTATAAGCGGGCGAAATTCTCCGCCGCATTGCATCAGAACGGAATTTCCAGCCTCAACACATTTGCGGTTGCAGCAATCGAAGCGGCCTATACAAAGGGAGGCCCTTGGCTTGACGCGCTGATTCCTTACATTGAAGGGAATATGAAATTGGCTGAGGACTTTTTAAGAAAAGAATTGCCGAAAGTCCGCATGATGAAGCCTGACGCTTCCTATTTGATCTGGATGGATTTCAGCGAATACGGATTTTCGGATGCCGAGCTCAAAGAAAGAATGCTCAAAAAAGGGAAAATCATATTAGAGCCGGGAACAAAATACGGACCGGGCGGCGAAGGATTTATGAGACTTAATGTCGGCTGTTCAGCCGCCGCCGTAAAAGAAGGGCTTGAGAGAATGAAAGCAGCGCTCGCTTAGCAGCGGAAAGAACGCCTTTATCAGATGAGATAAGGGCGTTCGCTTTAGAGAAATATATACTTTTTTTTCCGGTAAAGATGTTATAATAGATTCATATTTACATAGGAAAGGATTTCGCATAAATGGAGATTGTAAAGGATTACCTGCTTCACTTCTCTTTTATTTTATTCCCTATTTTTCTTTATCAAGTCTTCTGGCTCAGCAAGCCCGATTTGCTTGTGCCGAGAGCGAACCGCCTGCTGGTCGCCGTATTTGCAGCGTCATCTTCCTTATTATGTACGGCTTTTCCCATCCAGGAGCTTCATTCCGTCCGTTACGGTTTGCAGCTGATTCCCATTATCGTCTGCCTGCTTTATTCCGGTACCGCCGCAGGACTTGCCGCAGGGGCGGCATCCGTTTTTTTTCAGCTCATATGGTTTGAACCTTCCGCTCTTTTTTTCTTATCCTTAATTCCTTTTTTAATCATCATCCCTATCCAGCTCCAAACGAAATGGCCTTTTTTTTCAAAGCGGAAGAAACTGCTTTTCGCTCTTCTCATCGGCTGCACTGAAACCGCCTTATTAACCGCATCTGTCTTCATCTATTCCGCGACCAATATTTTCAATTTTCAAAATCTATCTTCCGTTTATTATGAGGCGGCAGTATCTGTTTTTTTTCAAGTCAGCGCCCTTTTGCTGTGCATTTATTTGATTGAGATCATTGATGAGAATGCGTCCATGCGGGCAAGGCTGATTCACTCAGAAAAAATGGCCGTCGTCAGCGAGCTTGCGGCAAGCGTCGCCCATGAAGTCCGCAATCCGCTTACGGTCGTCAGAGGTTTTGTGCAGCTGCTGTTCAGCGGCGAGCAGCTTCAGGACAAATCCCACTCCGGATATCAGAAACTTGTGCTGTCCGAACTCGACCGGGCTCAGACGATCATTACGAATTATCTCGATATGGCGAAGCAGGATGACTATGAAAAAGAAAAGTTTGATATTTCTCTGCTCGTAAAGGAAACAGGTTCCTTAATGGAGTCTTATGCCAATTTTAAATCGGTGACCGTTACGGTTCGAAGCGAGCCTGATTTATATGTGTTCGGCGATGTAAAAAAACTGAAACAGGCCTTCATTAATCTGATTAAAAACAGTATTGAAGCCGTGCCCTCTGAAAACGGCCGAATCGAGGTCTCCGTCCAAAAACAGGAAGAGATGATTCTCATTCAGATTACGGATAACGGAATCGGCATGTCCGATGAAGAACTGCAGAAACTCGGCAAACCGTATTATACGCTGAAAACGAACGGCACCGGGCTCGGGCTTACCGTGACATTCTCGATTATTCAGCATCATGAAGGCTCCGTCTGTTTCACCAGCGGCGAGCACTCGGGCACAACGGCCTCAGTCAGGCTTCCGGCAGCTGTTCACTAGCCAACCGCGTTGATCTTTTATAGAATAACTAGAGAGAGGTGAACGCTATGAATACGTTTGAAATCGGCACAATCGTAAAAGGGTTTTATAAAACAGGAGCATACATAGGGGAAGTGACAGACGTCAGGCCCAATCACTATTTAGTGAAAATTAAAGCCGTTCTGACGCATCCCGCTCAAGGAGATCTTCATCATCCGAAGCAGGCGGATGTTCCGTTTTTTCATGAAAGAAGAGCGCTTGCATTCGGGGAACAGACAAACATACCGCATCAGATGGTCAAACCGTTTGATGGCGAGGTGCCTGATTATACGGCTTCCTTACAAGCGGCGTCTGCCCGGCTGAAAGATCAGCTTACAGCGGACGGCTCAGAATGGGCGGAACGTTCGCTCGACAACTTGGCCGCGTTAGAGCGTGACTATTTTAAAAGAACTTGACCCAGTCGGCATGATTGGGTTTTTTTATGTGGCCCGGCGAAACAGTTCAGTCAGATCGACGCGATCACCGATCGTCGGAGGTTTCGGTTTTTCAAGATATTGTTTATCCCGCTCGACAAGCTTGAATAATTTGTATGTCGTCAGCGCATCATCCAGCGCTTTATGATGCGTGCCCGTCCCTTTATCGCCATACTCTTCTGCCGCTTTCCAAAGGCCGGTCAATGTTCTGTCGCCGAAGAAGTTTTTGTATTCAAGGGACAGATCCCGAAGTTCTCCTTTGAACGGAAAAGGGATGTGGTTAAACATGCAATTTTGCTTTAACACTTTCATATCCATATTGCCCCAGGTGACGATCGTACAGTTTTTATCAGGATCAAGCTCATTTAATTTGCGGATGAATTCATTAAACGTGATTCCGCCGTCCACGTCTTTTTGGGTGATATTCAGAAAGGTTTTGCATCGTTTCGTCAGCTTCGGAAATTTTTTCGGTTTGATATAACTCGAAAACGTTTCAGTCACTTCATCATTCACCGTCTTGACAATCCCCGCTTCAATAATCTCGGGAAAGAAATTTTGCGGGCTGTATTTTCCGTCAGGCATTGTAAATTCAAAATCAATAATGAGCAGACTGCGCTGATCCACTTTTTTTACACCTGCCTTTCCTCCGATCAAAAATGATATTTTATGATAGTATATCAGTTTCCCCTCTGAAACTTTCTTCATTTTCTAAAAATAATGAATTTTCCTATATCCGCATCGAAAATACAAATACCGGATTCATTCCTATATACTAATGATTAGATACACGAAAAGTAAAGAAGGTGATGTTATTTCTGTCCGTAAGAAGAACTTCGTCGTCATTTGGATTACAAATTTCTTTATTTCCGCCAGCATGACCATGATTGTTCCGTTTCTTTCGTTATACATCGAAACGATCAGCCCCCATTCGGGCGGGTATGTGCAGAGATGGAGCGGGTATGTGTTCGGCGTCACGTTTTTAATGGCGTTTGTGATTTCCCCGTTTTGGGGCAGATTCGGCGATAAGCGCGGCTACAAAAAAATTCTCTTGATTACAGGAACCGGCATTGCCGTCAGCATTTTATTGATGGGGTTTGTGACATCCGTTTATCAGCTGTTTGTCCTGCGGCTGCTTATGGGTCTAGTAACAGGCTTTGTTCCCACATCGCTTGCCATGATTTCGGCGCAGACGCCGAAAGAGACTGCCGGGAAGACGCTCGGCACGCTGCAGATGGGTCAGGTGTCAGGCACTTTATTCGGACCGATGCTGGGCGGTCTGCTCGCTGACAGCTTCGGGTTTACGTACACATTTTTTATTACGTCTTTTGTCATTTTCGCATCCGTGCTTCTCGTTTTATTTCAGGTCAATGAGCAGCCGCTCGGCGAGAAACAAAACAAGCGGAAAACCTATTCCAGAAAACAGGTGCTCTCCTATATTTTTCACCAGCCCGCGCTTTGGGCGATGATGGTGCTTACTATGATCGTGCAGACCGGCAATTTCAGCATCCAGCCGCTGCTCGCTTTATATGTCAATGAGCTGCACGGACCTGTTAATTTAGCCTTTTTCTCCGGAATGGCGTTTTCAGCGACCGGACTCGGAAGCTTACTGCTTGCCCGGAAATGGGGGGACTTCGGCGACCGCTTCGGCCACAGCCGGATCTTAATCGTGCTTTTGATTGCCTCAGCGGTGTTTTTCATTCCGCAGGCGCTCGCCTCCTCCCTCTCCATTCTGTTAGTCTTCAGATTTCTGTTCGGCATGGTCATGGGCGGCACGCTCCCCTGCATTACGGCCGCAATCCGCGTCAGGGCGCCGGGCAGCATCCAGGGAGAGGTGCTCGGCTATAACGTCAGCTTTCGTTTTCTCGGAAATGTGCTCGGCCCTCTGCTCGGAGGTGCGGTCTCAAGCGGTTTTTCCATTTCGGCTGCTTTCTACGTCACCGCCTTTCTCTTTTTAATAGGCGCGGGGCTCTTATGGATGGCGGGACATCTGCAAAAGGATACAGCGTCAAATGCGGGCTGACCGGCAGCGATCACGATTTCTTCTAAATTTAACCTTCTCGTATTCTTAAAAGAATGATACGATATGGCTAGAAATCAGGAGAAAAGAGAGTGACCATGGTACGTAAAATAATCGGATGGATTTTGCTGCTCGGCATTATCCCGTTGTGTGCATTTACAGTTATTGCTTCCGGCAAAGAGGTAAAACAAATCAAGCCTTTTGATCAGGTGCTCGATAAACATATTGATTTAAAAGCGATCAACCTGGTTCAAAACAGTTACATGTATGACAGGGACGGAAGCCTTGTTTCTGAGATTGTCAGCGATCATGAGAACCGCGTGATCGTGCCCTTTAATAAAATACCGAATGAGGTAAAACAACTGTTTTTAACCTCTGAAGACCGTCATTTTTATGAGCATAAAGGGTTTGACTTTATGGGGATGGTCAGGGCGGCCGCCTCCAATTTCAAAGATCATAAAATTGATCAGGGCGCCAGCACCATCACCCAGCAGCTGGCAAGGAATGTGTATTTAAGCCATGAACGCACCTTCAGCCGAAAACTGACGGAGCTGGCCTATTCCTATCAGCTTGAGAAAAAATACAGCAAAGATGAGATTTTAGAAGGCTACTTAAATACGATTTATTTTAATAACGGCGTATACGGTGTCGGTTCGGCGGCACAATTTTATTTCAGCAAGCCGCTGAAATCTCTCACTTTGGGAGAAATGGCCTTTATCTGCGCCATCCCTAATAACCCTACATTATATGATCCTCTCAAGCATTTTGATTATACGAAAAAACGACAAGTCAGATTGCTTAACGGATTAAAAAAAGCAGGCGTTATATCCGGGAAACAGCTGAAAAAAGCCGAAAAGGAAAAGATCAAGCTTGATATAAACGAAAAAACAAATAAATATCCTGACTATGTTTCCTATGTAAATGATGAATTCACACAGCTTGTTTCATCATCCGAAGGCTATGACAAACGTCTTGAAAAAGCTTCCGGAAAGGCGAAACAAAAAATACAGAGTGAGCTTTCAGACAGAGTCAGCACATTGTTAAAAGACGGCGTGAAGATTTATACAGCGCTGAATCCGTATATGCAAAACCAGGTCGTCGCCCAAGTGAATCAAAATCTGCCGTATGCAGGCGTCCAAGGCGGAGCGGCCGTGATTAATCATCAGACACATCAGATTATCGCGCTTTCAGGCGGGAAAGATTACCATAAATATGATTTCAACCGTGCCTATCAGGCATACAGACAGCCCGGTTCATCCATTAAGCCGCTGCTTGATTACGGACCTTACATTGAAAAGACCGGCGCAACGCCACACAGCAAGATTGACGCAAGCAAATTCTGCAGTGCGGATTACTGTCCGCAAAACTACAATAACCGCACGTACGGTACGGTCACGCTGGAAACGGCGTTTAAATACTCGTACAACACACCGGCCATCAGAATCATGGACCGCGTCGGCGTCAATAAGGCGTTCAGCTACCTTGAACCGTTTCATTTCGCGAAGCTGGTCAGCGCGGATTACCGTCTGCCTGCGGCGCTTGGCGGTTTTACAAACGGCATGACGCCGCTTGAAATGACCAATGCGTACACCACGTTCGGCAACAACGGCGTTTATACGCCGAGTCACGCGATTACAAAAGTGACTGATTTAAAAGGAAAAACGATATTAAAATGGAAAGATGAGCCGACGCAGGTATTCAGCGTGCGGACCAACATGCAGA
Source organism: Bacillus sp. FSL P4-0334 (assembly GCF_038004825.1). Lineage (NCBI taxonomy): Bacteria > Bacillati > Bacillota > Bacilli > Caryophanales > Bacillaceae > Bacillus > Bacillus sp. FSL P4-0334. The sequence continues at coordinate 56,557 of NZ_JBBORX010000001.1, forward strand.
TCAAAGAAATGATGAAAGCCGTCGTCAAGAGCGGTACAGGAAAGAAAGCGAACTTTAAAGCTCCGTACGTCGGCGGAAAATCAGGAACGTCAAATGACTATCACGATATGTGGTTTGTCGGCCTGACGGACGCTTATACGATGGGGGTATGGGTCGGCAAGGATACACCGTCAAGCGTCGAATACCTTCATGACGCAAGCCCTCAGCTTTCGATCTGGAAAAACACGCTGCAGGCAGCTTATTAAAGATAACGGAGGGGATCCGCTTTGAAACCAGCTCAGCTTCCGGACCGCGTACTTTTGTTTGACGGCGTCTGCAACTTATGCAGCGGCGCCGTTCAATTCATCATTAAACGCGATCCGGCCGGCAAAATCTCATTTGCATCATTGCAATCAGATACCGCCCGGGAGCTTTTGGCATCAGAAGGACTTCCGACAGAACAATTTGACAGCATGATTTTTATCGAAAACGGGCGGATATACAAAAAATCCGCCGCCGTGTTAAAGGTTTCCCGTCATCTCCGCGGAGCCTGGCGGCTGTCAGCGGTTTTTTTCGCAGTGCCCCGCCCCCTCAGGGATAGAGCCTATTCTTTCATCGCCCGGCGCCGCTACAAATGGTTCGGAAAAAGGGAAGCATGCATGCTCCCCTCCCCTGAGATCAAAAACAGATTTCTGTCTTAACAAAAATGGCTAGCTTACACAGGTAAGCTAGCCATTATGCTATTATAAAGCTTGATAAAGATGTACAAAATACCGATAACAAAAGTAAACCAAAACAGAATCTCAAGCAATATAAAACCGATCAGCGAAACGATCGAGAGTGTCGAATAGATTCTGTACACCATGAAAATCAAATAAACGAGCGTAACAACGGCAAATAACGCCGCAATCCAAAAACCATTCTGCACGAGCGCAAAGGAAAGAATTCCTCCGCCTACATAAATTAAAGAGCCTAATCTGATTTTTTTCAGATTGTCCCCTTCAGGGTCATTTGTGAAAAACAAAAGAGACAGCTCTGTCACTGTGTTTGCAATCAGCTTCAAAGCCGAAAAAAGCATAAAATACACAAGGGCGAACGCTGCAAAAAGCGCCAGTCTGATCCCTTTCTCAGAGAAATAATCCAGCATCCCCTGATACATGCCGAGCGTCTGAAGTATCTTCATGACATAAAGCGAGGTAGAAATGGATAATGACGAACTAAAAAGCAGAATCGCAACGAGCGGAAAATAACCCGTCCAATAAGTATTTTTCATATAAAAAGTCCCTTTCTGTAATCTACCTCACTTATTATGGAGGACTTAAAACACATTGACAAGATAAAAAATACCATTTTTCCTCACTTTTACGAAATAAGGGCCTGATCTTCACAAACCGGCTTTTTCGGAGTAAAGTAGAACGCGGGAATGATAAACGTAAGGAAGGCTGTTATGAAAAAAACATTAAAATTGCAAACCCGATTAACGATATTCGTCTGTATTGTCGTCCTTATCGCACTTTGTATCACCTTTTTCACGATCAGCGTCCAAACAGCAGACCGCGTGAAAGAAGAAGAACGGACGACCGCGCTGCGCACCGCAAAGCTGGTCGCGGAAACACCGAGTGTCGCGCGGGCATTGCAAACAAGAAAAGGGCTGAAAGAGCTCCGGGATTATACATTAGACGTCCAGCATACGACAGGAACCGAATTTGTCGTGGTGATGGATATGAACAGCATCCGCCTCACCCACCCCGACGCAAATAAAATCGGGAAGAAATTCACCGGCGGAGATGAACAGCCGGCGATGCACGGGCATATCAAAACGAGCACATCAGCGGGAACTCTCGGAAAATCCATGAGAGCCTTCGTACCGATCTATGGAAAAGATAAAAAACAAGTGGGCGTCGTTTCGGTCGGAATTTCGCTTAACAAAATACAGGATGTCGTCAGCCACAGTTTGAGACCGCTTTATTTCATCATCTGCGTAAGTATTTTTGTCGGCGTCATCGGAGCCGTCATTGTCGCCCGCACCGTCAAAAACATTATGTACGGTCTTGAGCCTTATGAAATCGCCACCCTCCTGGAAGAGCGGAGCGCCATGCTCGAATCAACGAAGGAAGGCATCCTGGCGGTTGACGCGCGGGGAAAAATCAAGCTCGCCAATGCGGAAGCGAAACGGCTTTTTATTAAAATGGGTATTCCGACTAATCCGGTCGATCAAGATGTGAACGATATTCTCCCGAAAAGCCGGCTGAAACAAGTGATTGAAACGAAAAAACCGCTTCAGGACAGGGATATCCGCATTAACGGGCTTGAGCTGGTCTTTAATGAGGTTCCGATTCATCTGAAAGGACAAACCGTCGGAGCGATCGCCACGTTCAGGGACAAAACGGAGGTCAAACATTTAGCAGAACAGCTGTCCGGTGTTAAAATGTATGCAAACGCATTAAGAGCCCAGTCTCATGAATTCATGAATAAGCTTCATGTCATTTTAGGGCTTGTCCAGTTAAAAGAATACGATGATCTCGGCACTTACATTAAAGACATTGCCATTCAGCAGAAGACGGAAACAAGCGAGATTATAAGTGATGTCAAAAGTCCGGTTCTCGCAGGGTTTCTTCTAGGAAAACAAAGCTACATACGCGAACAGGGCGCTGATCTGGACATTCAGCTCGGCAGCCTGATCCCGAATGCGGCAGATCCGGCCGTCATCCATGAGCTCATTACGATTATCGGAAACCTGTTAAACAACGCGCTCGACGCAGTGGCGCAGATGCCGAAAAAAAACATTACGTGCTCGATGCGGTTTCAGGATCGCCAGCTTGATATAGAGATTACGGACACGGGAGCCGGAATGTCTGCGGCAGACCAAGCCCGTATTTTTGAACAAGGTTATTCCACGAAAGGGACAAACCGGGGGTTCGGCCTCTATTTCACCCAGCAGGCAACAGAAAATTTAAAAGGCCATATGATTGTGACAAGTGAAAAGAATGAAGGAACGACTTTCAGTCTTCGCATTCCGTATGAACCGAAGGAGGAAAATGATGATTAATGTACTCATAGTTGAAGACGACCCCATGGTGGGTGAATTAAATAAGCGCTATCTCAGCCAGATTGAAGGATTTCAGCTGAAAGGGATCGCATCATCCTTTCAAAGCGCGCTGCACGTGCTGAGCGAGCATCATATCGATCTCATCCTTCTTGACATTTACATGCCGGGAAAAAACGGGCTTGAGCTTTTAACGGAAATCCGCAAACAAAACGAATCGGTTGATGTCATCGTCATTTCGGCCGCAAGCGAGCTGGACGTCATCAAAAAAACGCTTCGGTACGGCGCCGTCGATTATTTAATCAAACCATTTGAATTTGACCGCTTTCAAACCGCTCTTTCCGACTACAGACGCAAGCAGAAAGTTTATCAATCACACAGAAGCATGACACAGAAAGAATTGGATGCCGAGCTTTTTCAAAAGAAAGAAGCGGCGGAAAAGGTTCACCTTCCGAAGGGATTGACAAAGAGCACGCTTAAACTCATCTGGGCGAGCATTGAGTCTTTCGGGGACAGTTCTTTTACTACGGAAGATCTCGCCAAGCATACTGAAATCTCGCAAGTCTCCATCCGGAAATACCTTAAATTTCTGGAAGACATACAAGTGCTGAATGTAGAGATGGCGTACGGCACGATCGGCAGACCCGTCTTCCAATATCATATCAACACCGGCAATGTCAGCAGCATCAAACAATATTTATAATGTCAAAAAGCGCCGTTCCGCTGTGAACGGTGCTTTTTTACTGTCATATCCCGTGACAAAAGGCTTGAGATTCCTTTTTTGTATGCTATATAAGGATAATGACCCGGCTGATCCTCCTCTGTTTTATCCAGATGAGGAAGCCGATTCATAAAATTGATATTTTTTAAAAAATAAGCAAATTTCTATTTATTTATGGCGGGTAAAATGATAAATTATGATTGGTTAGCAGATCTTTTCAGATAAGTCATAAGTCCCGAACCCGAAAGAGACAGCCGCTCAAGGCGGGAAAAAGAGAGACGTCTCATCATTATTATCAGAAAGTTTTTTCGATTCTGCATCCGGTACGGGGACTCAAGTCTGAATTGAACGGCACAGCCATATTTTACAGGGGGGTTATATCTTTGAAAAAACGCAAAATCGGAATGGCGATGGCGCTCATCGCGGCGGCCGGAACCATATTAAGCGCATGCGGTTCAAGTGACAAAGCAAACGGCTCCGGCAGTAAAAACTTTACCGTCGGCATGGTAACGGACATCGGCGGTGTCGATGACAAATCATTTAACCAGTCCGCCTGGGAAGGTATTCAGGCATTCGGAAAAGACAACGGGCTTACAAAAGGCAAAAGCGGTTTTGACTATCTTCAATCAAAATCAGATGCAGATTATACAACGAACTTAAATAAATTAGCGCGGGAACACTTTGACCTGATTTACGGCGTTGGGTATCTGATGCAGGATTCCATCAGCGAAATCGCCGATCAGCGCAAAGACACAAATTTTGCGATCATTGACGCCGTTGTCAAAAAAGACAACGTGGCGAGCCTTACATTTAAAGAGCAGGAAGGTTCATTCCTCGTGGGAGCAGCCGCTGCGCTATCAAGCAAAACGGGAAAAGTCGGATTCGTGGGCGGAATGGAGTCTGAATTGATCAAAAAATTCGAAATCGGCTTCCGCGCGGGTGTACAAGCCGCAAATCCGAAAGCGACCGTCGAAGTGAAATATGCGGGCGGATTTGACAAAGCCGATGTCGGCAAGGCGACGGCTGAAAGCATGTACAAATCAGGCGTTGACGTCATTTATCACGCGGCCGGCGCAACGGGAACGGGCGTCTTCACAGAAGCGAAAAATCTGAAAAAAGAAGATCCGAAGCGGAACGTATGGGTTATCGGTGTTGATAAAGACCAGTACGCGGAAGGTCAAGTCAAAGGCACAAAAGACAATGTCACTCTCACATCAATGGTCAAAAAAGTGGATACGGCCGTAGAGGACTTAACGAAAAAAGCGAGTGACGGCAAATTCCCGGGCGGCAAAACATTAACATACGGTTTGGCGCAAGATGCGGTCGGCATCTCGGATCACAAGGAGAACCTTTCTGACGACGTCATCAAAGCAACAGACGATTGGAAGAAGAAAATTGCGGACGGACTCGAGATCCCTTCAACTGAAAAAGAATTGAAATCCTTCAAGGCTGAGTAAGAATCAGGGGATAAGGAGACTTCCGTGCTTATCCCCTCTCTTTTATGAAAAGAGCGGTGAAGGAAAAGCTGCATCTCTTGCAGCTTTTCTTTTGCCAAGCTCTTTCTCATCAAAGTATCTCTGAAAAGGAGCGTCAAATCGGTGGATTATATCATTGAAATGCTTAATATACGCAAGGAGTTTCCCGGAATCGTCGCCAATGATGACGTCACGCTTCAAGTAAAAAAAGGCGAAATACACGCCCTTCTCGGTGAAAACGGCGCCGGTAAATCGACACTCATGAACGTTTTATTCGGCCTGTATCAGCCGGAAAAAGGCGAGATCCGGGTGCGGGGCGAACGCGTACACATCAACAGCCCGAACAAAGCCAACGATCTCGGCATCGGGATGGTGCACCAGCATTTTATGCTTGTGGATACCTTTACCGTCTCAGAAAATATCATTCTCGGAAAAGAGCCGAAAACTTTCGGCCGGATTGACAGACAGCGCGCCGCCCGGGACGTGCGCGATATTTCCGACCGTTACGGCCTGCACATTGATCCTGAAGCCAAAGTTGCCGATATTTCCGTCGGTATGCAGCAGCGGGCGGAAATATTAAAGACCCTCTACAGGGGCGCCGACATTCTCATTTTTGACGAGCCGACCGCGGTGCTGACTCCGCACGAAATTCAAGAACTGATTCAGATTATGAAAAATCTTGTCAATGAAGGAAAATCAATTATCCTCATCACCCACAAATTAAAAGAGATTATGGAAGTCTGCGACCGTGTCACCATCATCCGGAAAGGAAAAGGCATTACAACACTCGATGTCGCACATACGGATCAAGATGAACTGGCAAGCCTTATGGTCGGACGCGAAGTGTCATTCAAGACTGATAAACAAGCGGCCGATCCGAAACAAGAAGTACTTTCACTTTCTGATGTAACGGTTAAGGACGCGCGCGGCGTTGAGGCGGTCAAACAGCTCTCCCTCTCAGTCAGAGCCGGTGAAATCGTCGGCATTGCGGGCGTTGACGGAAACGGCCAGTCTGAATTAATTGAAGCCATTACAGGTCTCAGAAAAACGAATGCCGGCACGATCACGTTAAACGGCAAACAGCTGCAAAACATGCCGCCCAGGAAAGTCACTGAAGCCGGCATCGGGCATATTCCGCAGGACAGGCATAAACACGGGCTCGTCCTTGATTTTCCGATCGGAGAAAATATCGTGCTGCAAAGTTATTACCAAAAGCCCTACTCTTCTTTCGGCATATTAAATAAACACACGATTTATGACAAAGCGCGAAGCCTGATTAAAGAATACGATGTCAGAACACCTGATGAATATATGCCTGCGCGCGCTCTCTCCGGGGGGAATCAGCAAAAGGCCATTATCGGCCGGGAAGTGGACAGAAATCCGGATCTTTTAATTGCGGCCCAGCCGACGCGGGGACTCGATGTCGGCGCGATTGAATTCGTCCATAAAAAGATCATTGAGCAGCGTGACGCCGGTAAAGCGGTGCTTCTGTTATCTTTTGAACTTGATGAAATAATGAATCTCAGCGATCGCATCGCCGTCATCTTTGAAGGGAGCATCATCGCAAACGTCAATCCGCTTGAAACAAACGAGCAGGAGCTCGGACTTTTAATGGCGGGAAGTAAGCAAATGGAGGCGGGGAAAACACATGATTAATCGACTTTCTCATCTGGCTGTGCCGCTGATTGCGATCATCCTTGGATTAGCTGCGGGTGCGGTCATCATGCTCGCCAGCGGCTACAATGTCGTAAGCGGGTATTCGGCTCTTTGGAGCGGCATTTTCGGTGAAGTGTATTACATCGGGGAATCGATCCGGCAGATTACGCCATATATTTTGTCCGGATTGGCCGTGGCATTCGCATTTCGGACCGGCCTGTTTAATATCGGGGTTGAAGGACAGCTCCTTGTCGGCTGGACCGCCGCGGTGTGGGTCGGCGCTTCCTTTGACGCCCCCGCTTACATCCACCTTCCGCTTTCGTTATTGGCGGCTGCGGCTGCGGGCGGCATTTGGGGCCTGATTCCCGGATTTTTAAAAGCCCGTTTTTTTGTCCACGAAGTGATTGTCACGATCATGATGAATTATATCGCTCTTCATTTAACCAATTATCTCATTTCCGATGTCATGACGGACCACCGGGACAAAACAGACAAAATTCATGAAAGCGCGTCGCTCCGCTCGCCGTTTTTAGAGCAGCTGACAGATTACTCCCGCCTTCACTGGGGCATTCTGATCGCTCTGTTTGCGGCAGTCCTCATGTGGTTTATCATTCATAAAACAAAAAGCGGATTTGAATTCCGGGCTGTCGGCTTTAACCAGCACGCCGCACAATACGCCGGAATGAGCGTCAGAAAAAATATGATGTACGCCATGATGATTTCCGGCGCCTTCGCGGGGCTTGCCGGCGCGATGGAAGGACTCGGAACCTTTCAATACGCGGCGGTTAAGGGCGCCTTTACCGGCGTCGGCTTCGACGGCATTGCGGTTGCGCTTCTCGGCGGCAGCACGGCAATCGGCGTTGTTCTGGCGGCATGTCTTCTCGGCGGCCTTAAAGTCGGGGCATTAAATATGCCGATTGAATCCGGGGTGCCTTCTGAAGTCGTTGACATCGTCATCGCCATTATTATTTTGTTTGTGGCATCAAGCTACGCCATCCGTCTCATCCTTGATAAATTGAAGAAAAAGGGGGCGAAGTAAGTGGACTTCCTGCAGATTTTATCCATTATTGTCCCGGCAACACTCGTATATGCGGCTCCGCTTATTTTAACTGCTCTCGGCGGCGTGTTTTCTGAAAGATCGGGAGTTGTCAACATCGGTCTTGAAGGACTGATGATTATCGGCGCCTTTACAAGCGTCATGTTCAACTTATTTTTCGGACGCGAGCTTGGCGCCGCCGCTCCGTGGCTCGCCTTGGCTGCGGCTATGATTGCCGGCGGACTGTTCTCACTGATCCACGCGGCCGCCGCGGTTTCTTTCCGCGCCGATCAGACGGTAACCGGTGTGGCGATCAATATGCTCGCGTTAGGAGCGACACTGTTTATCGTCAAGCTGATCTACGGAAAGGCGCAGACTGATAAAATCCCGGAGCCCTTTTACAAAACGAACATTCCCGGGTTAAGCGATATTCCGGTTTTAGGAAAGATTTTCTTTTCCGACGTATATTATACGTCGATTTTAGCTATCGTACTGGCCTTTGTTTCCTGGTTTATTTTATTCAAAACGCCGTTCGGCCTCCGCATCCGTTCTGTCGGGGAACATCCGATGGCGGCCGATACGATGGGAATCAACGTGTTCGGCATGCGCTATATCGGCGTCATGATCAGCGGGCTGTTCGGCGGGCTCGGCGGCGGTGTATATGCTTCCACGATCGCGCTTGATTTCACGCACTCCACCATTTCCGGGCAAGGCTTTATCGCTCTCGCCGCGCTGGTTTTCGGCAAATGGCATCCGATCGGCGCGCTCGGGGCGGCGCTGTTCTTCGGGTTTGCGCAGAGTTTGAGCATTATCGGCTCGCTTTTGCCCCTGTTCAAAGACATTCCGAATGTATACATGCTGATGGCTCCTTACATTCTGACCATTCTCGCGCTTGCCGGCTTTATCGGCCGCGCGGATGCGCCTAAAGCCAACGGCATCCCTTACATTAAAGGAAAACGCTGATTGCCACAAAAAAGAGTTCCGCACCCTGGTGCCGGAACTCTTTTCATCTATATACGATTCTGATATACTCACGCGGCTGAAACGGTGTTTGCATTGATTCAGCCGCACTCAGCTTGTCTTCCGCGTATTCCGCACCGAGAAAAAAACGCTCCCAATTATCTGCCTCCGTCTGCTGCCGCGTTTTGCAGAAATCGTCCGCTATGAATGTTCCTGCAATAATAGAACAAAATATTCCAATACAGGCCGCCGCCTTTCTCTTCATCTGACCAGCTCCTTTTTTAAAAGCTTGATCTGAAAGATAAATGTATATACAAAGATCAGGATATTTGATAAATTTATTTTGGGTTCAAAAGACCACAAAAATACAGAGAGGAATACATTATGCCGTAGCAGGGTAAAAAAAAGTGCGATATAATTTGTACTGGGTCCTATGACCGTGAATTGATTGATTCACTCTTACATAAAGCAGTTGCTTGATGAAAAAACAAGCAAAGGAGGTCTTCTGTTGCAGCTGTTACATTTCGCGATTTTGGCGCCTTTTTTATTTGCATTTATCGTTCCCTTTCTTTATAAACGGGTAAAACAAGTCCATACAGGCTGGTTTGTGCTGATAGTGCCCGTTGTGCTGTTTGTTTACTTTATCAGCAAGCTCCCTGTAACAATGGCTGGGGAAACCGTCCGGTATGCGGCCGAATGGATTCCGTCCCTCGGTATTAACTATACCGTTTATATTGACGGACTCGGGCTGTTATTCGCTTTATTGATTACGGGCATCGGCTCTTTGGTGACGCTTTACAGTATTTTTTACTTATCGAAGGACAAAGAAAAGCTCGGCCCCTTTTATATGTACCTGCTGATGTTTATGGGCGCGATGCTCGGCGTTGTGCTCGTCGATAACGTTATCGTGCTTTATATGTTCTGGGAGCTGACAAGCCTGTCATCCTTCTTATTAATCGGGTATTGGCATAAGCGGAAGAAATCACGCTACGGTGCGGAAAAGTCACTGCTGATTACCGTCGGCGGCGGGCTGTGCATGCTCGGCGGCTTTATCCTGCTGTATCTGATGACGGATTCTTTCAGTATCAGGGAAATGGTCAACCAGGTGCATATTATCGCAGGCCATCCGTTCTTTATTCCGGCGATGGTTCTCCTGTTATTGGGGGCCTTTACGAAATCAGCGCAGTTTCCGTTTTATATCTGGCTGCCTGATGCCATGGAGGCGCCGACTCCTGTCAGCGCCTATCTGCACTCGGCTACAATGGTGAAAGCGGGCATTTATCTGATTGCCAGATTCAGTCCGGTTTTTGCATTTTCACCCGTCTGGTTTTGGACGGTTGCCTCAGTCGGTCTGATCACGATGGTATGGGCTTCCTTTAATGCGATGAAACAAACCGATTTAAAAGCGATTCTGGCATTTTCCACAGTCAGCCAGCTCGGTATGATTGTATCGATGCTCGGCGCAGGAGCCGCCGCGCTTCATTACCAGCATTCAGAGTATTTTACGGCGGCTGTCACCGCGGCTGTGTTTCACTTAATTAACCATGCTACTTTTAAAGGAAGTTTATTTATGGCGGTCGGCATTATCGACCATGAAACGGGAACACGGGACATCCGCAGGCTCGGCGGACTGATGGCGCTTATGCCGGTAACGTTCACCGTTTCACTGATCGGAACGTTTTCCATGGCGGGCCTCCCTCCGTTTAACGGCTTTTTAAGTAAAGAAATGTTCTTTACAAGTATGCTGCGGATTGCTCATGCAGATATTTTCAGTCTTGATACATGGGGCGTGCTGTTCCCCGTTCTCGCGTGGATCGGGAGCGTCTTCACTTTCATCTACAGCATGAAGCTGTTTTTCAGAACGTTCAGCGGCGCGCGCAAACCTGATCAGCTTGAAAAGACGCCGCATGAAGCTCCGCTCGGCATGCTGATTTCGCCGGTGATCCTTGCCGCTTGCGCCGTCAGTCTGTTTTTTGCACCGAACGTTTTGTCTTACAGCCTGATTGAACCGGCGATGAACTCCATTTATCCGGCTCTGTTAACCGGCGGAGATACATTCCATGTCCATATTTCCCAGTGGCATGGGGTGACGGCTGAGGTAATGATGACCCTCGGCATCATCATTGTCGGCACGATCGGTTACGTAACGCTGTCTAAATGGGAGCGTTTGTACGGTCTGTTTCCGAAAAAACTGACGCTGAACAAGCTTTACGATGCGGTGACGGGCAGTATGGAAAAAAGATCTTACCAGCTGACGTCATCGTATATGACCGGATTTTTGCGGGATTATCTGCTGTATATCTTTGCGGCGTTTATCATTCTCATCGGAACGGCGTTCGTCACAAAAGGCGGCTTTTCCATGACAGCGAAAGGCATGGCTGAAATCGGCCTGTATGAAATCGTGCTGTCCCTCGTTATGGTGAGCGCAACGATTGCGACTGTGTTCGCCAAATCGCGGCTGACGGCCATTATCTCACTCGGTGTTGTCGGGTACACACTCGCGCTGTTTTTCGTGATTTTCAGAGCGCCCGATCTGGCGCTCACGCAGCTCGTCATTGAGACGATATCCGTCGCCTTGTTTCTTCTTTGTTTTTACCATCTGCCGAAAATGCGGCGAAAAAAGAAGACAAGAACATTCCGGATGACGAATTTTATCATTTCTCTCGGTGTCGGCGTCATCGTGACAATGCTCGGAATCGCGTCTTCCAGCGAAAAAACAAAAGACAGCATCTCCTCCTTTTTCACCGCTTACAGCCATAAGCTCGGGGGAGGAAACAATATCGTCAACGTCATCCTCGTTGATTTCAGGGGATTTGATACGATGTTTGAAATCACGGTGCTGTCGATTGCCGCACTCGGGATTTACGGCATGATCAGAACAAAAGTAAAAGAGGAGGGAGAAGAGCGTTGAGACAGCAAAACACAAACGACATCATCCTTCAGACGGCAACGAAGCTTGTATCTTTTATCATTCTGCTTTTCTCTTTCTATTTATTTTTATCGGGGCATAACGCTCCCGGCGGAGGATTTGTCGGCGGACTGATTACGTCTTCGGCCATCGTGCTGTTGCTTTTGGCCTTTGATTTAAAAACCGTCAAATCGATTTTGCCCGTCAATTTTATTTATGTGGCGGGCGCGGGTCTGCTTATCGCGATTGCAACGGGTGCAGGTTCGTTCTTATTCGGAGCACCATTTCTCACCCATACATTCGGCCATTTTCATCTCCCGGTGCTTGGGAATACGGAGCTTGCGACGGCCACTTTGTTTGATTTAGGTGTGTATCTCGTTGTTGTCGGCGTGACGATGACCATTATTCAAACGATTGGAGAGGAAGAATAATGGAAATCTTAATGTCTGTCATTGCCGGTATTTTGTTTATGGCGGCAACCTACCTGCTGCTTTCTAAAAGTCTGCTGCGCGTGATTATCGGCACCGCGCTATTAAGCCACGGCGTCCATTTGCTGCTCCTGACCATGGGCGGACTGAAAAAAGGCGCCCCTCCCATACTGGGCGGAAAAAGCACGTCGTTTGTCGATCCGCTGCCGCAGGCACTCATACTGACGGCGATCGTTATTTCGTTCGGCGTCACGTCCTTCCTGCTTGTGATGGCGTTTCGCGCCTATCAGGAACTGAAAACGGACGATATGGATCGAATGAGGGGAAATGATCAACATGAATAACTTTGTGATATTGCCTATTCTGGTGCCACTGCTTGCCGCAGTGCTGCTGATTTTTATGAACAGGCACGTGATGCTGATGCGGATATTCAGCACTGCCGCTTCCTGTGTCTCCATCGTCATCAGCGCCGCTCTCGTTCAGACGGTTTTCACACACGGGATTCAGACGCTGACACTCGGCGGCTGGAAAGCGCCGTACGGCATTGTGCTCGCCGCGGATCAGCTCGCCGCACTGCTTGTTTTGACAACCGCCATAATCGGGCTGCTCGTCACCCTGTACTCCTTCCGCTCCATCGGAGAAAAAAGGGAGCGCGCTTTCTATTATTCAGGGGTGCAGTTTCTTCTGGCCGGCGTAAGCGGAGCGTTTTTGACGGGTGACCTGTTCAACATGTACGTCTTTTTTGAGCTTCTGCTAATCGCGTCCTACATGCTGATCGTGCTTGGCGGAACGAAAATTCAATTAAGAGAATCATTGAAGTATATCGTGTTTAACATTGTGTCATCCGCGTTTTTTGTCATCGGCGTCGGTTACTTATATGCGGTGACGGGCACGCTGAATATGGCTGATCTAAGCGTAAAAATAAGTGAATCGGGCCAGACCGGGCTGATCACCGTCATCGGCGTCCTTCTTCTCGTCGTTTTCGGTTTAAAGGGCGGGATATTCCCGCTGTATTTCTGGATGCCGGGCTCTTATTACGCCCCGCCGGCTGCGATTTCGGCCTTATTCGGGTCTCTTTTGACGAAAGTCGGCCTGTACGCCATTTTAAGAGTATTCACCCTGATCTTTATTCACGATACGGGCTTTACCCACCAATTGATGATGTGGCTTGCGATGCTGACGGTGTTATTCGGCGTAATCGGATCTATCGCCTTTTCGGATGTCATGAAAATCGTCATCTACAATATTATTACAGCCGTCGGCGTGATTTTGTTCGGCATTGCCATGAACACGCCGGCCTCCATTCAAGGAGCGGTTTATTACTTGATTCACGATATGCTGATTAAAGGAGCGCTGTTTATGCTCGCCGGCACGCTTATCGCATTGACAGGCACTGCCAGCCTGCATAAAATGGGCGGACTGATCACCCGTTATCCCGTTTTGGGATGGATGTTCTTTATCTCAGCCATATCTCTGGCCGGCATCCCGCCGTTCAGCGGATTTGTGGGCAAGCTGAAGATCGCGGAAGGCGGGTTCGATAAGGGGGAAACTTTGTTTTCCGTATTGATTCTCTTATCAAGCCTGCTTGTGCTCTATTCCGTGCTGAAGGTTTTTACGACGGCTTTTTGGGGAGAAGAAAAAGAAATCCCGGGCGCCGGCAGACGGTCCGCAAAAGGACTTCTTTATCCGGCAGCCGCTTTTCTCCTTTTGTCGCTTCTGTTCGGGCTCGGAACCGAATGGGTTTCACCGTATGTCAATCAGACGGCTGAGAATCTGCTGAATCCGGAAAAATACATTGAAGCTGTTTTGAAGGAGTAGATGGCATGGCTTTTCAACTATTATTAAATGTTCTTCTCGCTGTTTGCTGGATGTTTCTCACAAACAGCCTCAGCGCGGCGGGTTTTATGACCGGATTTATCGCGGGCTTGGCGGCGCTGTTTTTTTTCCGGCGCTTCTTCTCGCGGCCGTTTTACATTTGGAAAATATGGTCAGTCATCAAACTGGCGCTGATCTTTATAAAGGAATTATATTTGGCCAATGTCAGCGTGCTGAAAACCGTTATATCGCCGAAACTGAACATCCGCCCGGGCATTTTCGCGTTTAAGACGGAATTGACGGAGGATTGGGAGATCACGCTGCTCTCGCTGTTAATCACTTTAACACCGGGTACGCTCGTGATGGATATCTCCGATGACCGGTCGATTCTCTATATACACGCCATGGACATTGAAGATGCGGAGAAAGCGATCCATGACATCCGCGTCTCTTTTGAGAAAGCCATTCAGGAGGTGAGCCGCTGATGTTTACGTTTATTCTGCAATTATCACTCGGCATTATGGCGGTTTCGACTCTTTTGTACGTCATTCGCGTCATAAAAGGGCCTACGATACCGGACCGGGTCGTCGCGCTTGATGGGATCGGCATTAATCTGATTGCCATGACCGCGCTTGTATCCATTCTCTTAAACACATCGGCCTTTTTGGACATCATTCTGCTGCTCGGCATTTTATCGTTTATCGGCACGATTGCCTTTGCTAAGTTTTTGGAGAAAGGAGAGATTATCGAAAATGATCGAAATCGTTAAATGGGCCGTCGCCGTTTGTATTCTGATGGGATCGCTGATCTGCCTGGTCGCGTCTTTCGGCACACTCAGGCTTCCTGATGTGTATACGCGCGCCCACGCCTCTTCAAAAGGCTCGACACTCGGCGTTAATTTGGTATTGCTCGGGGTGTTAGGCTACTTGTGGATGCTGACCGGAGAAATATCTGTAAAAATACTGCTCGGCATCATTTTTATCCTGCTGACGGCGCCGGTCGGAGCGCACCTCATATGCAGGGCCGCGTACAATTCGGGAGCGGCGCTTGATAAAAGAAGCGTACAGGATGATTACAAAGGGATCAGAAACTTTGTGATCAAACGAAAAGAAGATTCATATTTGTAAAAACAAACAGCCGGACGATTCAGGGTTCCGGCTGTTTGTTTATTTTGTTATAACAGCCAGCGTGCAGCGGGAAACACAGATCAGCCTTTCCCGTTCATCGAAAATGTTAATCTCGTACACAATGGTTGCCCTGCCTGTGTGAACGGGTTTCGCAATCGCCGTGACCGTCCCGCCCTCTTTCACGGATTTTAAATGATTGGCATTAATCTCAAGCCCGACACACGCCTGGTTCGACCGGTCGATAAAATGCTGGGCCCCGACACTAGCAACAGTCTCCGCCAGCGCTGCTGACGCGCCACCATGCAGATATCCGAAAGGCTGCACCGTCCTCTTATCCACCGGCATCACCGCCACGCATCTCTCCGGTGTGTTTTCAGTGATTTCAATACCGAGTGCGCCGAGCAATGTATTGTTCAGATTCATAGGTCATTCTCCCTTCAAGATTTATAGTACGTTATCTGACTTGGCGATCAGCACCGCTTCAGTTCGGGAGCCGACATTCAGCTTGTTAAAAATGGATGTCAGGCTGTATTCAATTGACCGCTTGCTTAAGTGAAGCGCATCTGCGATTTCCTGATTGGTCAAACCTTTTTCGACCTCTTGGAGAATATGTCGCTCTCTCGGGGTTAACCGATCCTGCTCACTTTGAGGGGAAGAAGACGTTTTTGTTTTTTGCTGGGTCATCAGCTGTTTGAAATAGGAGAAATCAACTAAAATCTGTCCGTTGAGCACGTGATATATGTATTGCATGATTTTCTCTTTAGATTCGGTTTTGCTGATGGCGCCATGCAGGCCCGCGCGGATGGATTCTTCAAAATAATCTTCAACCTCATAGCCTGTGTAGACAATGATTTTACAGAGAGGATTCTCTTTTAAGATTTTCTTGGAAAGCTCTATGCCGCTGATGTCATCACCCAGATTTAAATCCATTAATATGAGATCGTAAGCTGAAAAATCATGCCGGAGAACGAATTGTTCACTGGCATCAGGACTGAGGCAATCGACAGAAAGATTCGTGTCCGTTTCCAGAATCGTCTTGGTGCCCTCCATGACAGCCGGATGATCATCAATCACTAGTATCTTTTTCATGGTTTCCTCCCTTTTACTCACTCATTTCCATTTTATTAAAAAGACTTGGCTTCTGCCAAGTCGATTTGGTGATAAATTGGTTACAATTCCATTTCAATATCCGCTTTAAAACCGTTTCCTTCACTTGTGTCGATTTTCATCCGTCCGTCAAGCGCACGGACGCGCTCCTTAATACCTGAAAGACCCATACTCATCGACTGCCCGCCGCCTTCTTCCTGATTGAATCCGACACCGTCGTCTTCATAATGCAGAATCACTTTATTTTGAATGCTGATCAGCATAATCAGCACCTCATTCGCCTGTGAATGCTTCATGGCGTTCGAAAGAAATTCCTGAATAATGCGGTACAAATTCAGCTGCGTATCCAAATCCAGCGCCGCCGTAAACCGGCCCGTATTCAGACGGATATGAAACGGCGCACGCTCCTGCTGCTGTGCGGCAAGCTTGGATACCGCCTTGACCAGGCCCAAATCATACAGCAGCTGAGGCCGAAGCTCATGGCACGTCTCCCGGGTCATCAAAATGACATCGGACATCTGCTCATTCATCTGATGAAGCTTGTCCTGCACCTCTAACTGGCAAGGCTCCTCTTTCTTAAAATCGGCCAGAAACAGCTCACACTGGCGCTTCAAAGAAATCAAGTCCTGCAGCACTGAATCATGCAGATCACGGGCCAAATCCGAACGCTGCTTTTCCTCTATCGTAAACATCAGCTTTTTGAGCCAGACCGGGTTTGAGCCTTGTTGTTTTAGATCTTGTAAATGGTTCATGAGTTCTTCGATCTGTATCACGTTTTCCATAGAGACACTCGTATAGAAAGACAATGTTTTCAGCCAAGAAATCTCATCCCGTGTCAGTCTCGGTGTATTAATGGAGGACAAACAAAGCAAAACATAAGAACTTCCCCCGCGTTCTCCTATCTTGATTAAGAAACCGCGGTTTAGCTCAATGATTTTTCCAATCTCTGAAGTAACCTTCTTAAATTCTTTTGAATACATTTCCCAATCAGGTTCATTATCCCTTTTATCATGATATAAAATGTCACCCTCAGAGGTAACTTCAAAGACATAAGCTTTACTGACAAGTAGAACATCCAGAATCGTCTTTTTTAGTTCTTTAAACATTTGTTTTAAAGATGTTATACTTCTGATAAGCTGAGTATATTTGAATATACTATCTTGATAATTAAATTTTTCAGAAAAACGTTTTAAACGAAATTTAAAATCTATTATTTCTTTAAAGTAAAATACAGCAAACATTACGATAAAGATGAAAACAGTCTGTCTAATAGGATTCATTTGAAGCGCATTTGTTCCCGCCCAGACCGATAAAACTCCGACAATAACTAGCGTTGGGATTACAGCCAGTAAAGTATAATACCTCATTCTTCCTAATATAAATTCTATATCAAATATTTTATTTGCAACAAACTGATATACTAATCCAAATGGGATAAGGACAAGCAATGAGGCTGATGCCAGTGCTGGAAATATATAATCACCAGTTAAAATATTAGGTGCGACGTAAAAAAGTAAAAATGGAGCAAAAGAAAGTGTATTTGTCAGAATTAAAACTTTCAAAATATAAGCATGCTCTGAATATTTATATTTATATAAGTGATAGAACACGAGAACAAAACCTGAAAGAGTAACGAGAAAAAACGAGATAAGATTAAGGTTTGTTACAATGTTTTCAAAAGGTAATTTCTTACGGAAAAATTCCAGGATAATATTAAAAATCGGAAATATATATAAGAAATTGATTAGACGATTTGCAAACTTCTTTCCTAATTCCTCAAAATATTGTTGTATGAACTGAAGATAAAATATAGGAGAAGCTATAAATGTGAACAAATTGACATACCTGTTAAATGAATGTCCTCTAAATGGTCCTCCTGCGCTTATATAAGCAATTGAAATATCTAACAAAAACAAAATTAAAATGTATCCCGCAAACGATTTTCTTGTTTGATTCACCTTTAGAATGTAAAATATACATACTATACTTAAAAAATAAAACACAAGTGGAAGAACGAATACAAAAAAGCTATAGGATTTGTCTAAATTAACAATATCAAAATCATCTAAATGAATTTGCTTTCCATTTCTGCTTACATCTAAACTTTTGATATGACTAAGATTATCTCCTTTTAAAAATTTAGCAGATGGTTTTTCTTTGTTGATTTTTAGAATGATGTCACCTTTTTCTAAACCTACGAATTTCCCGTAAGTAGTTTCTGACATCTCTATTACTTGGAATTGTTTGTTTTTATTTTCAATAACTTTTGTCCCGATTATAATCCCATTTATGTTTATATATGAAACATAGCAAACATAAACGAGGCTTAAGATAATGACTGAAATAGTGAATTGTTTAATAAAGTTTTTCACATATTACACCACCGAACATTCATCCTTTTTCCCATTGCTCTATTTTTCCATCGTTTTTCACAATTGAAGATTCTTCAAATGAATTGATTAATATTTGAGTAATACCTGAATCATAGCCTAATAAACTTGCTTCATTGACTTTTAATTTTTTTAACACTTCCGGATATTTCAATATATAATTGATCAAATCCTGCATTATACTTCAATCCCCCTATTAACTACATATTTTTTCAATTTATCTATTTTACTGGTTTCAAGATTTAGTTTCTCTATAGCATTTTCACATTTTTGCTTATACAATTGGTGTAAAACTGAAACATACTGAGTAACACCTGCATCAGTTAATGTCTGAATAAAATTGTTTTTATCAGATATAAACTTAAGGTGTGTTTCTCTATGAGAAAACATACGAACCAATTTTTCAGAAGGCTCGTTAAACAGCCTCTTAAGGTACAAGTTGATTAACGTGTGTTTATCTTTTAAAATATCACTGCGTTTAGAGCTGAAAAGAGCCAGATAATCACTATATATCTGTTCAAACATTCCTTTGTAATAGGAATACGTTTCAACAGTTTCATTATACTTTCCAGTTGCTAACATAGTACCTGCCACATTGGATAGAGCGAATAGACTCCCGCATTTTAATCTAATGACCTCTAAACTTTCATCTTCTTTCTCTGGCTTATTGATTATATCATCGTGTTGTCCTTGCATAGCGTCTTGTGTATATTTCAGTATGTAAGAAAGAATAAAAGGATTCATGTTAATTGAATTAATCCCCTGCAGCCCTGCTGTGTATAATGAAAAAGCTGCGCTTAAAGCTTCTGAACGGTCTATCTTCATCCAAAGAGCTTGTTTGTTATCTTCATCTTCAAGATCATCAATAATATCGGCGGAAAGCGTAAGAATTTCAATTCCCGCCGCAAGTTTCTCAGCAGTCTTAAAATCCCTTCCGCCAAAAACTTCATAATGCAATAAAGCAGATTCAGCAAAGGTTAAATATTTTCTGGATTCAACAAACCCAAGAAGAAGCTGTAGTAAATGTTGATTGAATATGTTTTGCTCTATTATACTCTTCATTTTATTCTTGATTTGGTTGGCATCTAAACACATTTGCTCAATAATTGTCTTCACCCTCCCATTCTATTTTACTAAATGCAGGTGATGAAAGACAGCAGGTTTTTCGTTTTTTAACAATCGTATAATACTTTATCCATGAAATGGATAAAAAATGCACAAAAAAAAGACTTGTTTCCAAGTCTTTTTAAGAAATTTTCATTGCATATGAGAATTTATCGAGCTGATCAATGCTTTTGTTAATGTTTCGTAATGAGTCGGTTGTTTCTCTGATATCATTTTCAAGTCGGAATAATAATTGCTTTACTTCTTCTAATTTGTTTTCCACCGTTTCCACACTCCTTTTTTTGAAAGATCAATGAATTGTGTATGGTGAACGAGTCCTAGGTATTTGATCTGTTACTAATAGTGTAAACGTTTTTGCGGGATTTTTCACCGAAAAGTATGTGTAAAAGTATCTGCGTGACACCGCAAACCGGGGTAATCCCATAGTCCCGAACGGAGCATTTAGCGAACAGGACTATATAACTACCAGAAAGGCAGACGTTTAGGATGAAGCAGACCAATCTGGCGGTTCTGCTGTTTTTTTAACGGTTTTCCGACAAACCGGCAAGGACTATAGTCCCTGCCGTCGCAATTTCAAAACAGAATGGGCGAACAGCGTCGCATAACCACCGACAAACACCGAAAAGACCGCAACCCCCGCATTGTGGTCTTTTTGCATGTCATAACTCGTTATCACGCCGCCTATACTCATGTATAACGAATGTTTTCTCAGGAAGGAGGCCGCCGTATGCATTATGTGTATCCATGCTGTCCTGTTTTCGCCGCGCCATACCGGCATCCTGCGCCCAGTCCCCCGGTTCACGCAGATATTTTGACAGCGTCCGCAAAAGAGGCTGCGGGCATGCTGGAGGATGCCCGCCTGCTCCTTGCGCGGCTGTCGGCGTCAAAAGAGCTTGCGCGCCGTATCCTCACCGCAGCGCAATCATCTGACACCGCAGCGGTCAAGCGGCTCATTAAGCAGACCGGCATCAAAAATGACTTTGACGTGACGTATAATCCCGACGGCATCCGTGTCAGTCTGATCAGAGAGCAAAGCCGGTTTACCATCGCCCTCAGGTGGTCGGCTTAAAGCGGCTCAATCCACGATCAGCTGCCGGCACCATTCGATCGCCTGTAAGTAACATTCATACGCTTCTTCTTTGTTCAGTTCTTTTCCCCACTCGTCACAGTCCCAGTTGTTGCATTCAATGGCTTTGACGAACGCGAGCATCTTATAATAATCGTTTTCATAACCGAGCAGCGCCTGTCCGACTTCATCGATTAAAGGCAGTTCTTTGATGATATCCTCCAGCTCCCTGTGGAGAAGCGTATCGATGAGCGAAAACATGCCGATCAGCATGTAAGAAGAGGGCTGGGGCCTTCCGGTTCTTTTCGCCAGCAGTTCGCACAGTTTGGCCCTGATTAAGGAAATCTTAATGATTTCTTTTTGGCTTGAGTGGCTTTTCGCCGTTAAATCTCTAAATGAAAGAATGTAAATCAAGCGCTTAATCTCATTCAGCCCAAGCATCATGATGGCCTGCTGGATGCTGTCTATCTTTTTTTTCAGCCTTGTTTGCGATCCGTTTAAAAAACGCAGAATCTGATACGATAAGCTGACGTCCCGCTCTATGTATTCCGTCACACGCTGTATATTGGGCTGGTCATTGTTTAATTCGCTTAAAAGCTGGTAGTAAGAATGAAAATGAAACGTCAGATCATTTCCGCTGATGACACGCGGTTCACTGAAAAAATATCCTTGAAACAGGTGAAAGCCGTCTATGGCCGCCTGTTTATAATCTTTTCTCGTCTCCACTTTCTCCGCTAAATAAATCAGACTTTTACAGCTGTACGTCTGAATGATTTTTTTGCGCTCCAGACGCGAGGATTGCAAAAAGTCGATTTTTAAAATATCAATATATTTCATCAGCTGTTCCACTAACTCTTCATTTTCCGGATTGATGGCGTAAAAATCATCAAGTGCTAATGTATATCCTAATTTCTTCAGCTGTCTGCATCTTGAGATGAGTGCCGGAGTGATCGGTATGTCCTCAAGAATTTCGATAATAAGCTGGTCAGGATCAAAGGAGGTAGGGAGATCTGAAAACATCAGGCTTTCTGTAAAATTCACAAAGCAGCGTTTCCCCTCAGTCAGCTTTTCGATTCCGATGTTGATAAAGCTGTTAATAATGAGATCCGTCGTAGCCTTATCTCCGTCAGCGGCCGAATAACGGTTCTCTTCGCTCTCCCGGTAAAGAAGTTCATAAGCAACAACCTGTTCGTTTCTGTTGAAGATAGGCTGTCTCGCAACAAACACCTTCATTCATTTACCCCCTTAGATGCGGCCTTCGAACATAAGTATATCAAATAACTTGACGAAATTTGTCTAAATGTGAAAAATATTATCACAACAAAAAGGCCTTTCCAGAGAAAGGAAAGGCCGCTTTGTCTTCTATTCAAGTTCCCGTTTCAGCTCGCTTTTGATTTCATGAATCCGCTGCATCTTGTTGCTCCAGCAGTCTTCGCTTAAATCGACCGGATATTCTTCCGGCTTGCTGATCCGTTTGTATTCCTCCCACAGAAGTTTGAGGTTATCCTGCACGTATTGCTGGATGTCGGTAATTTCGGGATTATCATAGCATAAAACGCCGTTTTCAAATATCGGCTCATGCAAGTCTTTCGCATAGAAATCAGTGACGAATTTGCTGACGAACGTGTGGACGGGATGGAACATTTTTAAGCGTTTCTGATCATTTACCCGCTCGTCATAAAGCGCGATATAATCACCTTCCGAGTGGTGATTCAGCTTGTTGATAATCCGGTATACTCTCTTTCTTCCCGGCGTTGTCACTTTTTCAGGGTTTGACGAAATTTTAATGGTGTCGGTCAGTTTGCCGTCCTCTTCAATGGCAACAAGCTTGTAAACCGCGCCGAGGGCCGGCTGATCGTATGCGGTAATCAGCTTCGTGCCGATGCCCCACGTATCGATTTTCGCTCCTTGCGATTTCAGATTTAATATCGTGTGCTCATCAAGATCGCTTGAAGCAATGACCTTTGCGTCTGTGAAACCCGCTTCATCAAGCATTTCACGCGCTTTTTTTGACAGGTACGCCAAGTCCCCGCTATCCAGGCGGATGCCGATGAAGTTGATCCGGTCGCCGAATTCCTTTGCGACTTTAATCGCATTCGGCATGCCCGAACGGATCGTATCGTACGTATCTACGAGAAATACGCAGTCTTTGTGGGTCTCCGCATATTTCTTAAATGCCGTATATTCATCGCGGTACGCTTGTACGAGCGCATGAGCGTGCGTGCCGGATACCGGTATATTAAAACGCTTTCCGGCTCTTACATTACTCGTCGCGCTGAAGCCGCCGATCAAAGCCGCTCTCGCTCCCCACATAGCCGCATCCATTTCATGGGCGCGCCGCGTTCCGAATTCGAGGGCGTCTTCGTCACCGACAACGCCTTTAATGCGGGCCGCTTTCGTGGCGATTAATGTTTGGTAATTCACAATGTTAAGCAGAGCCGTCTCAATCAGCTGGGCTTCGATCAGGGGCGCTTCGACCCGCATAATCGGTTCGTTGTTAAAAACGAGCTCGCCTTCTTTCATGCTGTAAAGAGATCCGGTAAAAGAAAGATCCCGTAAATACTCAATGAAATCATCAGCATAGTGCAATTCCGTTTTTAAATAATTCAGATCGCTGTCGGTAAATTTGAAGTTCTCCAAGTATTCGATTGCTTTTTCTAAGCCCGCAAATACCGCATAGCCGTTTTCAAAGGGAAGCTTTCTGAAAAAAAGCTCAAAAATCGCTTTTTTCTCATGAATGCCGTCTCTCCAGTACGTTTCGGCCATATTAATTTGATAAAGATCTGTATGTAAAGACAAACTGTCGTCTTTAAAACCATGCTCCACCAAAATTGTTTTCCCCTTCCTTACTCTGCCACTTGCGCTCCGATGCTGTTCTTAAAATGGGACAGGGCCCATTCATGCCCTTCCGGATTAAAGCTGGCCACAGCGTTTTGATGAATGACGATCTGAAAGCCCTTGTTGTAGGCGTCAACCGCCGTGTGAAGAACGCAGATGTCCGTGCACAGGCCCGCAAGATGCAGCTCAGTGATCTGCCGTTCCCGCAGTTTCAGCTCTAAATCCGTTCCCGCAAAAGCAGAATATCTCGTTTTTTCCATATAATTTACGTTTTTTGCGTGTTTATGTTTCTCATAAAGAGGCGATAGCCTTCCGTACAGCTCTTTGCCCTCCGTGCCGTTGATATTATGCGGAGGAAACAGGCGTGTCTCGGGATGAAAATCATCGTCTGCATCATGCGAATCAACCGCAAAGACAACGTAATCACCGTTTTCTATAAATGCTTGCGTCAAACTGACAATCGTATCTTCAATCTGTCTCGCGGGTTCTCCGCAGGTTAATGCCCCGTTCTCTGCTGCAAAATCATTCGTATAATCAATGCATATAAATGCTTTTTTCATAGCCAGCCTCCCCGCCATTCATATGAAAACCATTATATCCTATCTCCACTTGTAAGTGAATTGGCATTGTAAAATGACAAACGGTGTTTTGCCCTTTTAAGATTTCAGGAGTGAGCGCTGAAAAATGTCATCCTGTACGTAAATGCCGTCAAGGTTCACGGCATAATCGGCGGCAAAAACCAGGCCGAGCGGCGTTTCGAATTGAAGATCCGATATGACGGAGCTTCGGACACCGGCAAGTGCGGCAAGCTTCATATATGGTGAATAAGCATGATACGGGAGCCTTCCGTTTATATAGAGCACCGCGTCTTTTCGGCTTTTCAGCGCCTGTTTCACTTCTTCATACGGCTGCTTTTGCAGCACCTGCCCCTTCGTCAGGGCAATGATGACTCTTTCACGCAGCGAGCCTAAAAATAAATGGCGTTCATCCGGTTTCGTCTGCAGAGGGCCGTACATCCCCTGCTGTAAATAAAGGTCAACCGTTTTGTCGCTCATCGGCCTGTCCCTCCTCAGCTTGTTTTACAATTATCGCCCCGGACGGGACGCGGTAAACCGCTTCGTTACATTTCAGCCACCCAATGGGAGATCTTGCCGGCGAGCTCTCCGGCGGGTTCTTCTTCAATCAGCTTGCTGAATGATTGTAAAAGCCGCTGCGCCAGCGCCTTTTTCTCTTCCTCATAGGAAATGATCGTGCTCCACTCAAGTTCCGGAACGGCTACAAGGGTATGCTGTTCTTTTTTATTTTCATGCAGATATACATCACCGATCATTCCGGACTGCACGGTAATATTCGCTTTTCTGATTTTCATAAAAAATTCCCCTTTTATAAAGACTGATTCTATTATACTACAAAAAAGCGACAGCCTCCTAAAAGGAGGCTGTCACGCGTTAAACCAATCAGGTTCGTCAAACACATCGATGTCTTCAAAGTGCGTTGTGCTGAATTTATTAGTGACTTTGACAAAATCTCCGGAATGAAACGCCCCTGCCCCCGCGCCTGAGTGGTCAACGGCTTTGGGAGAAATGGCAAACACGTCACCGAAGCTCGCCGCAGCGTCTCCGGCTAAACTCATAATATAAATCGGTCCCACAATTGCAGGCATACCCACACCTCCGCTTTTCTTTACAGCATTTTATGCGCTGCATCGGGAGTTGTGCCCGTTTTTATTTCGGCTTGCGGCTGTCTTCTAGCTTTGACCGCTGACGAAGTTTGATAAGCCGGACGATATTTAAGACGAAAGCTTTTAAAACCGCGTAAACCGGCACGGCCAGAATCATTGCGAGAATGCCGCCGAAACTGCCCGCTCCGATAAGCAGAAGAATAATGGTGAGCGGGTGGGTATTGAGCCGTTTCCCGATGACAAGCGGAGAAAGCAGATTCCCGTCAAGCTGCTGGACGACAACGACAACAATAACGGCAAACAGCGCCTTAGCCGGCGAATCCATAAACGCGATAATCACCGCGGGCGCCGCCCCGAGAAACGGCCCCAGGTACGGAATGATATTGGTGACGGCGATCACCATCCCGAGAATTAACGCATACTGCAGGCCGATGATCCAATATCCGATAAAGCATGCCGTTCCGACAAAGAGACAAATCAGCAGCTGTCCTTGGAAATAGGCGGCCAATGTGACATATAAGTCATTAAATATTTTGCGACCTTCCGCCCGGTAGGAAGTAGGCAGGATTTTAACCGCCAAGAGCGGAAACCGCCGGCCGTCCTTCAGCATATAAAACAAAATGAACGGAACGGTGATCACGACAAGCGTGATATTCGTAACGACGCCGAACACGGCCGACAGGCTTGCCGTAATATTTTGCGGAAGGCTTTGTAAAAATCCCGTCAGAGACTGCTGGATTTTTTCTATCGACACATAATCCTGCGTCATCATCCACGTAAACCATTTGGAATGGGATAATTGCGCCGTCAAGACTTGAATCTGATGAATGTAATCAGGGAAATTGTTAATCAGCCCCGTGACCTGGGAAGCCACAATCGGTCCGATGGCGGTGAACATAAAGGCAATCAGGCCGATGAAAACGAGATAAATGAGCAGGATCGCCAATGTCCGGGGGATTTTTTTCTCAAGCAGGCGCACGATCGGATTAAAAATGAAAAACAAAATGCCCGAGATCAAAATCGGAAAAAACAGAGTGGTGATAAAACCGAAAAACGGCTGAAAAATAAACGAGACTTTCGTTGATACGTAAATAATGAGCAAAACGAGCAAAATTTGCAGCGTCCAAAAATGGACCTTTGATTTCAACAAGCGGTTTCCTCCTATTGTCATGTGAACTTGTACTGTGATTGTACCAAAAAAAGCCGCCGTGCATCTATGTATCTCAAAAAAGAAGACGCACCGGGGTTCTATAGGGCCGCCTCCGGTTTGCGCCTTATTCGTGCTGTTACACGCGTTCGGTATAATCAGGCATGACGGAAACCACATGGCGGTTTCTGATATAAAATACACGGTCATGCGTTTCTTCAATGGCGATGTGATCCGGAGTGGCATCAATCAGCCGTCCTCTGACAATGCGTCTGACGGTTTGAATGATAAACCTTGAGCCGATAAGCTTATGGATGGTCTGATAAACGTAAGGATCCACTAACGAGACGATTTGCGGGCTTCCTTGATGGGCCATTTTCGCTGATCCCCTTTACTATGTTTTCCTTCAGCATATGCAGCGGACAAAGGCTTTGACACAGTACGTCTATCGGAGCGGAAAAGGTGTTAGTGAGCATGCGGAGTTATGTAAGCGGAAAAGGCCGCATGAGTGGCCTAGACTGAGCTTCTTAAGGGATATTGGGCTTGGTCAATTAACTGATCAAGCTTTTGGATTTGTTTGAGCGCGGCCGTGTGATCCATTTGGCGGTAATGGTGATGTCCGCCGGGTTCTTCATCGAGTTCATCCGCTTGTTTCACGATTTGCTGGAGCGTATTCTTGTCCAGTTCGCCTTCAGGCAGATAGGAATCGGTGTGAAGCAGAATCGCCAGCGCAATGTCCTTCGCCGCTTTCGGTTCTTCACCGAGCCGGATGAGCAGCTTATGCGCCCGTTCCGCGCCTTTAATGGCATGGATATCGTTTCTTCTGTACTTTTCATAATCCCATTTGCCGTCTGTGTACCATTCATAATGGCCGACGTCATGCAGTAAAGCCGCTTTCGCCGCAAGATCCGGGCTGACACCTGCTTTTACGGCAAGACGGTATGCATGAAACGCGCAGGCGATCGCATGGGCGACACCGGAACGCTGTAAATACTTTTGTGCGATTGGATGGGTGAAGACATCCATTAACGTTACATTTCTCATGGAAACCCCTCCTTAATATATTTTTAGAATCCTAACATAAATCGAGAAGAAACTCAATTCATCTGATACATTTCTTATACCCCTTATACGTTGTTTCATTCATCATATGCCGCCGGACCCCGAAGTGATTGTACAAACAAAAAAGAGCAGCGTAAAAGCTGCTCTACAAAAATTCTTTGATATCGTATATCCGTCCGTTTTCCGGCTCGCCCGCGATCAGTGAGTGAATGACGCCGGCGATGTATTCAGGACTTCTGAGGTTTTTCGTTTCTTTCAAATTGCGGAACCGTTCGATGTCATGGAAATCTTCTTTTGACGAAGAACGGATGACAGCCTGCATGTCTGTATCCATCACTCCCGGCGAGAATGAGATCATGCGGACCGGCAGCTCTTCATCTTCCTGTTCAAACCCAAATGTTCTCGTAAACATATCAAGCCCCGCTTTTGAGCTGCAATACGCGCTCCAGCCTTTATAAGGATTTTTCGCCGCGCCCGATGTGATGTTGACAATTGTTTTGCTGCCGCTGAACGCTTCGAAACGCTTTGTGAACATTTGGCTGAGCAAAACGGGCGCCGTCAGATTAAGGGTGTAGTGGCGGTTCAATTCTTCGGCGGAAGCCTCTTTCGCCCGCTTGATCGGTTCCACCATGCCGGCATTATTGATCAGTGTGACAGCGGAATACCGCTTCTTCTCAGCTTGATCAAGAATCGCCTTCATCTGCCGCCCGGTATCTGCCAGATCGGTTAAATCAACACTGTATTCTGTCAGCCCCTCGCGCTTTTCCCCGCTTATCGTTCTTGAAAGCGCGGCGACTTCGGCTCCTTCTTGAAGCGCCTGTTCCGTAAGCGCCCGGCCCAAGCCTTTTGACGCGCCTGTTATAAGAAAAAACTGCATGAAACTCCTCCTTTTTTTCTTATTTTACGGGCTGTCTTCCCGCAAACACAAGCGATCCGTTTACCGCTTTGCCTTTTCCTGCGCCGTGACTTTCGGGATCAGATAGATCATCGCCGCAATCCCGAGGAGGATCAAGACGGCATAAATGACAGGAAGCAGATAAGAAGTCTTTTTCTCTTCCGTTTCCACATCTGCCGAGGTATGCCGCACCGCAGGCTCGGCAAATGTGATACCCAGTTTTTTCGATTGCGCTTTGATCGTATTCGGCTCCGTGTCTGACGATGTAAACAACTTTGATATCAGTTTGTCATCCGGGTTTTCGGCCGGCTGATCAAAGGTAATATCCTTCTGTTCTTTCGGAAGCGCCGTTTTTTCCTCAGAGTAGGCATCGTCGTGCAGGTAATCCGTACGAATTTCAATGTCTTTCTTTTCATATTCATTCGGCTTGACATCAGTATTTTCCTCATTCGCGGCTGCGGCTTGGGGAAGGAGGAGGAAAAAGGAGAGAGCAAACAGCAGCAATCCTTTTTCCATGAACGTGTTACGCCTCATAAGACTGATCACTTTCCTCCGTTTTTTCCGCAAACAGCCGAATGACGAGCGGAAGCGCCGCCGCAATCAGCGTAATGATCGCAAGAACCGTTACCCCCATCGCAAACAGATGGCCCGTTCCGTATTGAATATCGATATAGACTTTCGAAACCGGACTGTCAAAGGTGAAGTTCGGCATAATCAGGTCGATCAAAGGCGCCACATAAAAGAGAATGAGCGCTGATGATGCGATCCATCCGGTAATCGAGCCGAAGACAAAGGCTGCCCGGATAAAAGCTGAACTCGCCGCAAGCAAGAGAATCGTAAAGACTGACCATTTAATCGTCTGATCGTCCGGAAGCGAGTAGATATTCAGACCGAACAGACTGATCATCAATCCGACCATAATGTTTAAAATCCCAAAGAGCGCGCCTTTGACAAGAAGCGGCGCCTGCTGATAATACGAGCTGAAATAGCCGATCAGAAGACTGCTGATCAGGACGATCACCAAAATGACGACCGGCGGAACATTCTGAACCCGGTCTTCCGGCACCTCTCCGCTGATTTTAAGCGGGTTGGCGAGATAATCGTAAACGTAGCCGTTTTCCTGTCCGTCAACGAGCGCGTTCCCTAAAATGCCGTACACGTCATTTCTGATCAATTTCGTGGAATCGACGTTTTTGCCCCAGTTGCTGTTCAGGGTGTCCGCTTTATGCTGGACGTCATTTACGCTTTGCTGCATATTGTTGGTATAGCTGATGATGCCGGACTGGCGTTCTGACAGATGGCCCATCGTGTCAGACATTTGCAGGACTTCGCGGCCGACGGTATCCTGAGCGCCGAGCGCCATCGTTCCGGTTAATCCGTCTCCGCTGAACGCGGCCGCTTCCTGCACAGCGCCTTCAGCCAGCTGATCGGATGCTTTCGCCGCGCTGTCTGAAATGCTGGCGAGCTCATCGAGCACTCCGGCTTGTTCATCTCTGATATAGGTACTGTAGTTATCCGAGAATTCGGTCATGCCTTTAATGAAATTGCTGATGTCTTCATCTGTCTGCATTTTGTTGTTTTTTAGATTTTCCCAGCTTGCTGTTTCTTCCGGTTTGATGGCGAGAACGGTTTGGACTTCGCCTTGCTGGGCTTTCAGCACCCTGTTTTTCACATCAGGCAGCGGGCCCGCGTCAAGAGAGTGATAGAGTGTCGCCTCATACAGGGATAAATCATTATAGTAACTCATTAAATCGGATATCTTTTTTGTATTAATGTCAGCGGCAAATATCTGTTCAAGAGCAGATTTGCGGCCGCCATCCAATGACGGGTAGTTCAGAATGTTCTGTTCTGTTCTTACAATCATTCTGTAAACGGTATTGAAGTCTTGTTCTCTCTTTTCTTCTGATTCTTCCAGCTTTTTCTTTAATTTTTCTGCGCGTTTTTTGACGTCATCAATCTGGTCTTTAAGGCCTTGGATTTCTTCATCAAGAGCATCGAGACGTTTTTTCAGTTCTTCATTATGAGTCTGCTGTTTCTCTTCCAGCTCTTTTTCAATTTGCTGAATCCGCTCTGCGGCTTGGTTCAGCCTTTCTTTCGCCTCAGATATGTCCGTGCCGCCGTCCCCTCCAGAATCGTTTGGATCGTCCGCCGGCTCATCAGCAGGCGGAGTGACGTTTTTAGCGGCTGTCGCGGTCTGGACGGTTTTTGGCTCCTGATCGCCTGTGTTATCGGAAGCAGGCTGCTCTTCTTTTGTGCCGTCTTCCGTTTTTCCGTCTTCTCCGGGATTCGTTCCGTTATTCGGATCGGTATCGCCGGAGTTTTCACCGTCATCGCCTTGGCCCGGTTTTTCAGGGGCCGGATTTTCTTTTTCCGGTTCTTTTAATCCGTCAGAAATGTGATTGATTTCAGCGGAGATGCGTTTTAACTCGTCACGCTGATCGTCAAGGTCAATTTTCAGATCGCCGGGTTTTTCTTCTTCCGGTTTTTCTTCTTCTTTCGGTTCATCCGAGCCGTCATCACCCGGGTCCTTTTCCGGAACGGTTAATGCCGGCCGATCCCTTTTCATAAGGGTTTGGATACTGTTCAGTGTTTCAAATCTTGCTTGAGCTTTATATTGAGTCAAATAATTGTCCAGTAAATTGGATTGAATATTCGCCATCCCGCGTTCCTGCTCAGGAACCTGCGCTTCTCTCACCTGTTGGGCGGCAAAAAGAGCCGATCCCGTCTGGTCAAGCTGTGTCTGCGCCCGGTTTATGCCTGAAGACAGCCCGCTCATCATCGTGCTGAACTGGTTGGCGGCCTGCTGTGCTTTAATGGCATTCAGTCCGGTTGTGATTTGCTTTTGATTTTGTTCCTGCGCGGCCATCAGCAGTTTTTTCTGATTTTCTTGATATTGTTTATAGCGCTCGACCGTGTCGGCAAAGTCTTTGAGCGTGGTTTTGGCTTCATCTGCCGAGGTCAATTTTTCTTTTGCCGCGCCCTGCGCTTCATTCATTGATTTTTTCAGTTCGTCAATCAGGTCTTTTTGCCGCTTGATTTCACCTGCCAAGTCATTGGAGCTCGGCTTGTAAAAGTTGTACATGACGTTTTGAAACTCTGATTCTTTATTGACGATCTTGTCAAAATCGCCTCGGACATTGTTCACTTTTTGCGAGACGAAATTCCAATATAATGCCGACATTTTTTTATTCATTGATTTTTGGGCGTCTTCTAGCTCACGCTGCACCTTTTCTTTGTTGACGGCGTTCAGGTTGCTTTGAATATTGAATGTCAGCGTGGCTTTTTGCGGACGCTCCTTGTCATAGCTTAAGATGTCTTTTGAAAAATCGGATGGAATGTAAACGACGGCGTCATACTTCTTAGCCGCCAGACCGTTTTCAGCCGCGCTCCTGTTGACAACCGTCCATGAATAATCCGGACGGCCGCCGAGAGCGGCCGCTACTTCTTTACCGAAATGGACGGATTCCTCTTCCTCATTTTCATCTGTTTGTAAGCCCATGTCTTCATTCACGACTGCGATTTGGCGGGTGGCGTTGATTTTTTGTTTTCCCGGGTCATCGCCGATAAACCGGAAAAACAGCACCGGCAGCAGCAGAATGATGACGACCGCGGCTATTAATTTGATCAGGCTTTTTCGTTGTTCAGTCATCTGACGGCCTCCCTTTCCGCTGAACATAAAGGTATTTGGATTTTTTGCTCCTTCCCGTTTTCAACCAAATAGCCGAAGCCCGGCTGAATGTCCGGTTCCTGCCTTTGGTAAGGCAGCGGAATGACATTTTGTTCGGATTTTTTCACAAGCAGCATCGCGTGGCGGATCTGTTTCATTTCCGTCGTTAAGGAATCATAGCCTTTTGAGAATTCGCTGTGATTGCCCGCCGGGATAAAACTGAAGCCCACATGCGCGTAAGATTTCATAAACAACGCCAGTTTGTCCTGAATGGCGGTGTCGATCGTCTGCTGGAATCTTGTAATGCCGTCGGCCATTAACACGACCGGAGAGAAACTGAGTTTGTGGACATCGCCATTTTTGACGGCCTGCGCATACTGAGCTTCGCGCTCTGTGAAAATGGCTTCTGCCGTTTCGATCCACTGCCGGACGTCTTCTTTTGTGTCCAGATAGCTGACCTTTGTTTCCTGCGCATACTGCGACAGTCCGCGGTCAATCGAGTCAAACAGCCCGACCCGTTCCGTACCTTCACGCAGCAGGTGATTCAACATCACTTTCAGAATGTTTGTTTTTCCACGCTGTGTCTGGCCTAAGATAAGGCAATGCTTATTTTTGCCCAGATCAAAGTACACAGGGCTGACCTTTTCCTCATGAAGCCCGACAGGAATGCGAAACGGCTCTTGATCCGGGCCGAGACGGAGTGAAAATTCGCCGGCCGTCAGCCTATCCGGAAGCATCGGAATCGGGTCTGGGCCGGCTGTTCCGGCATGGCGCTCAGCTAATGCTTTGACATCCGCTTTCAGCGCCTGGAACATCTCGAGGTCATTTTCCGCTTCAGCCGGAAGAAACATTTGCGCGAAATACAGTTCTTCTTTTTGGATCATGACGCGGCCCGGGATCGGTTCGAGACTGAACGGCGGACGCCCGTAAATGGAGTATCCTTCTGACTGATCCATTAAATAATGGACGACTTTCGTTTTTATGTTGTTTAACAGCGACTGGCGGACGGCGTTTACCCTCGTTGCGGTCAGCAGGAAGTAAATGCCTAAGCTTTGCCCGTCGCGTGAAATCTGGATAAATTCCGTTTCTAATTCATGCATTTCATCTTTTACGATGTCGAAATTGTCAATTGTGATAAATATAAACGGCAGCTCTTCTTCACTGAGCGAATTGTACATTTTGATATGGCTGACTTCTTTTTCTCTGAACAGCCGTTTCCGCCGCTCGATTTCTTCCTTGATGCGGATCATGAATTTTTCGATCTTTCTCATTTGATCCATTAAGAAATAGTCTGCGGTGTGCGGAAGCTTTGCCAATGGCAGAAGCGTGCCGTTTCCGAAATCAAAGATGTACATATGAAGCTCTTCCGGCGTGTATCCTTCCGCGAAGTTCATCAGGAAGGTGATGGCAGCCACTGACTTGCCGTAGCCGGATGAGCCGAAAATGCCGATGTTGCCGTCATCCATCATCGTATAAGCGAGAGGCGCCTGTCTTTGCTGATCAGGCTCATCAACGCAGGCGATGAAGAAGCGGTCTTTTTCCTGCGCAGGGTAAAGCGTGCGCGGGATACGTTCGGCAAGCGGCGGAAGCCACGGGCTCGGCAGCTTTTCAATGCCCATTTCATTTTGAATCCGCTCGATTTCTTCGACTACGGCTTCTATTTCTGCCGGGGCATCTTTTTTCGCCGCATCATCCGCATCCACCTCAGACAGCGGAATTAAGCCTGTGTCGGTAACGATGGCAATGTCATCCTCGGTGCCGTATACATCTTCCATATAAGGGGCGCCGCTCCAGGCAGACTGGAACTGCTCATACACTTCGTTATTTCCGACTTGCAAGTAGCCGCGTCCGGTGACCGTAATATTCGCCGCATCACTGTTTTTCAGGATTTCTTTACTGTCACTTGCATCCTGCACTTTCAGCGCGACCTTAAAGCGTGAGTTGCTCCATATTTGGTCGTCAATGATGCCGCCCGGCTTTTGCGTGGCGAGAATTAAATGCACGCCAAGGCTCCGTCCGATGCGGGCCGCGCTGACAAGCTCCCTGATAAAGTCAGGCTCTTCGCTTTTCAGCTCGGCGAATTCATCTGAAATCAAAAACAGGTGCGGCATCGGAATCTCCGTTTCTCCCTGTTTATACAGCTTTGTATAGTCATTGATGTGATTGACGCGATATTGATCAAACAGACGCTGCCGTTTTTTCAGCTCGCTCTTAATGGATGCAAGCGCCCTGATACTGAAGTTTCTGCTTCCTTCAATATTCGTGATGGTTCCGAGAAGGTGCGGCATCTTGCGGAACGGCTGGGCCATTCCTCCGCCCTTATAGTCAATCAGCAAAAACGCCGCTTCATGCGGGTGGAAATGAACGGCCAATGACAGGATGTACGTTTGCAGAAATTCACTTTTCCCGGAGCCGGTCGTTCCCGCCAGCAATCCGTGCGGCCCGTGCGCTTTTTCATGCAGGTTTAAATAGACGATGTCGTCTTTTCCTTTATAGCCTATCGGAACAGCCAGCGATTTTGCAGACTCACTTGTCTCCCACTTCTGTCTGATGCCGATTTCTTTTACTTCCTTCGCATGAAACAGCTCCAGAAATGAGACCGTTTCAGGAATGGAATTCGTCATCCCGACCTGATGGTGCAATGTCCGAAGCGTCCGGGAAAACCGCTCGTTGTTTGTCCGTTCATGCCTGTCCAGCTTAAACGGGATCTGCACCGCTTTTTTCTGCTGAATGAGAATGTCTCCCTCATCTTCATTAATGTAGCGGACGAGGGTGTGAATGTTTTCCGCCAGGCTTTCCTTCGTTTCCGCGGCGATGATTGCCGAGATGCCGAGATGCTCATGCCGGCCTTCGATGTATTCTAAAATGACGTGCTCTGCGATCAGCTGCTGATTTGTGATGACAAAGACAAAATGCGGCTGGAAGATCTTTTTTTCTTTATCTTCTTCCAAATCCCGCTCACGCAGCAGCTCGTAAATGGACGATAACAATTGATCGCGGGTCTGTTCATTGTAAATAAATCCTTTCGCATACATATGAGGCAGCTGAAATTGCGGCAGCCACTTCATCCATTCCCATTCCTTATATTCGTCCTCATGAAAGATAAAGACAAATCGCAGGTCATGGTAGCTGTTGAAGAACGCGAGCTGGCCGATCAGCTGATGAATTTCATTTTTGACGATCTGAGGTTTCCCGACAAGCCCCATCGGCCCTTCTTGTAAATCAACGGTCACGGGCGCATGGCGGATATCTTTATACACACGCTGCATGTGCTGCGACTGCTCCATCAAGTCATCCACATCACGGTTCGCAAGGTCTCCGCCGCTCATTGAAATCTCGTAGCTTGCCGGGACCGTGCCCGTTCCGAGCCGAAGCATCAGAAAATCCCTGCTTTCCAGCGATTTCTCCCAAATGCGGCCGCTGATTTCAGAAGTTAAATATTTCATTTTTTCAAACGGGGGAAAATGATGCGTCAGCACTTGCAGCTGTTTTTCCGACAGCATCTGAAGCTCTTTCCGCTTGCTTTCTAAATACTGCTTGTACACACGCTCCCGTTTTTCCTCCCGTTTTTTCCGCTGGTTTTTTTCACGGAAATACTGCACGGTGGAGGTAATGAGAGTCATCATAAACATCGCCAAAGAGACAAGGATGAATATGCCCCTCGGCTGTATAATGGCGACAACCCCCATTACAATCAGCATGACCAAAGGAGGCAGAATGACGAGCCACAGCCCCCGGTTATTCTGTTCGCTTTCCTGCGAGGGAAAGCTGAATGAAACGCGGTCTTCGGGAAGATCGTAGACCATGCGCGGCGTTCTTCGATATTGCGGGTATTTCTTTTTCGTTTCGGTGCTTGGTTTTACCGTTTTGGTTAAACCGGTTTGAAGCTTTTCGTGATGAACGACTTCTAAAAGGTCGTCCTCCGTCAGCCTCATACGCAGAAAATTCCACAGCAGCTCATCTCCCGTGCGGAGCCTTTCGGGAGCTTCTGCAAGTATTCCGTTCACATAAACGTCTTGGCCATCAGGGACGACAGACCAGCATCCTCCCGACTTTCGCAGATAAAAAGCCCCTGTTTGAGCGGAGGACGGCTCTTTGTATATATCCGCTTCCTCTGTTTCTGATGAGAAAACGATCTCATCCTTCCCGCCGATAAAATAAACGGAGGATTCTTCTTTGTCAGGGGTGAGCAGAAGCCGCATCGTCTCTTCTTTGATCCGGCAGGGCATTTCATTTCCTATTGTCAATTCGCCGGCATAGTTATTTCCCAGGAAAACTTCATAACGATCTGTTTCTTTTCGATAAAGGGTTGCGGCGTTTTGCCGTAACGGAAGTGTGCCGACCGTGATTGTATCTTTCATATCCGGACCGATCGTAATCGGCTGAGACGGTGGGAGTTCAGACAGCTGAATCTTTTGTACGTGCTCTCGGTAAAAGACCCATAACAGACTCATATGGCGAACCTCCTGACAGCCTGATCGTTACCTGCGGCCATTTGATGTGTGCTGTTATTTTTTTTCATCTTTTTTCTCATCTTTCTTGTCGTTCTCTTTGTTATCTTTTGCTTTGTCTTGTTTGCTTTCATCCTGTCCGGCGGAAGCTTCGGCGGTGTCACCGTTTTCCTCCGCTTCTTTATGCTGCTCCTCCGCCTCTTTTTTTGCCTTCGCAAGCTCGCTTTCCACGGCGTCCAGTTCTTTCTGCTTTTCGTCGTCTTTCATACTGTCATCCGCTAATAATTGCTGTTTATATTTTGTAAGTCCGAGCCAGATGTACGGGTTGTACTCAAGATTGCGGCCGATTTTGATGGCTTCTTCATTCTCCCCTCTGCCGATATCAATCCAATAAAGAAAATGCTTCGGGTCTGATTGCAGCGTGACCAGATTCCCGATGTTTTTCCGCTGTTCTTCTCTCAGATTTTCAACTGCCACATAAGAGGAAGCAAGCTCATACTGCACAGATTCCGGGAGGCTTTCCGCATCGTATTTGGCGAGTGTGTCAATGACTTTGCTGTACTGCTGATTTAAAAAATAGCGGTTGCTTTCTGTAATTGCCTCTTGCTTCGGCTGGGCGAAAAACAGAACGTATAAGGAGTAAAGAAGTGTCGGCACAAGGAGGACGGCAAGCGCCAGACCGGCGTATCTTTGGATTTTCCATTTCTTTTTCGGCAGTTTTATGTATGTCTTGTCCCTTTCTTCGAGGGAATCAATTGCGGTTTGAATGGTTTCTTCCAGTTCTTCAATCGTCTCCGCCTCTAGCACGCTTTTCACCTCAGAAGAGAAGTGAAGCGTCTCCTTGTACTTCAAATATTCATCGAAGGTGTACGCCCCGTCAGCTGCAAGCGCCGCACAGGCTTTGAGCTCTTTTAACACCCTTTCTCTATCTTCCTCATAAGGCGGAAGGCTCTCCTTTACGCCGTAATGAAGAAAGTAAGGCGTCAGCGCTTTATCAAACACGATATTTTCAGGGGCGGCAATCAGATTGAGACGTTTCAGCTTATGCTGTTTCACGGCTTGGACGAGACGGTAGGCAAATTGCCACCTGCTTTTTTTATCTTTTCCTTTTATATAGCGGAAAGCCTGATAAGAAGAAGGAGGTTTGATTGTGATGGTTACTTCGTCTTCTGAAACTGAAACCTCTTTTTGAAAAAAAGGATCAGCATCTTTAATCACGTTTGCTTCCAGCCCGTCAAGAAGCTTGATTTTTTCCCGCTGGAAGGTGAACGTGAAGCCTGATTCGGTTTCTTCCCGGACGGCGTCTAATTCTGTTTCTAAATAAGATCTGTTATGACCTGTCATTCCACCATGTCCTTTCATAAAATTTCAAGGCGGTCTCCGTTCGTAATGCCGCAGTCAGATAGCTTTTGTTCTCCGGAAAAAACCGCTTCTTTATTGACCACTCTGATCCAATAGCCTTCACGCGGCGGAACGGATACATGCTGAGCCTGCCGGGCAATATCAATGACTTTTTTCACAGAATGGTAATCTGACAATCTGAGATCGAAGACGCTGCCGTTATAATGTGTTAAATCTATTGTAATATCGATATACATATTCATATCACCCTTACATAGAAAGAGCGCCGTCTTCTTGATTGAATCAGGCGCTCCGTTTCTTCATTCATCTTATTATCCGCGAATTTGGTTAGCGATATCTTGGTCAGTAGACTCAAGCGTATTTGCCGTTTGATCGAGCTGATGATTCACATCTTGAAGCAATTCAGACATTTTAATAAATGAAGGTTTCAGCTGCTCATATTGATCTGCAAATGCTTCACTTGAAGCACCTTCCCACATGCCTTTCAAATCAGAAATCATGCGGTTCAGGCGGTCAACCTGATTCATGACTTCCTGACTTTCAACGCCATATTGCTTAGCCATCGCTCTTAGCTCTTCGGGTGTGACACGAATTAATCCAGACATATTCCTTATACCCTCCTGTGTCATCAGCCTAAATATGGGCTAATTCACTTATTTTTTGAACGTCATTATTATAAAAACAACCATTCGGCACAGTCAAACAAATCTGTTTTAATTTTACAAAATGAGTCTTATGATATATTGGATTTTTCGTCACATTTACACATTTTGTAAATTCAGTAGTATGATTTTCTTATTATTTTCGTTTTCATCGAATGATCTTATTGTCCTAGTCCATTTCCCTGCAAAGATGCCTTTCAGTCTGAAAAGCAAGATGGTAAGATCAAGATATGAAGCTATGAAAAAGTAGGGATACAGATGACCAATCCAAAGGATCCATTTAAGTACAGTTTCGACAGGCTTGAAGATGTTGCCGACCATATCAGTGAAGTTCTTCAATGCCCCATTACAATAGAAGACGTTAATCATAAACTGCTTGCATACAGCACGCACAGCGATTGTACAGATCCGGCCCGGACGTCGACGATTATCGGGCGGAGGGTGCCGGAAAAAGTCATCAACAAACTCTGGAAAGACGGAACCATTC
This sequence comes from Bacillus sp. FSL P4-0334, assembly GCF_038004825.1. Lineage (NCBI taxonomy): Bacteria > Bacillati > Bacillota > Bacilli > Caryophanales > Bacillaceae > Bacillus > Bacillus sp. FSL P4-0334. The sequence continues at coordinate 95,648 of NZ_JBBORX010000001.1, forward strand.
CGGCCCTTTTAAAAACGGACCAGCCGATCAAAGTGAAAGAAATTGACGAGGTGGGCCTGAGCAACCGCGTGGCGATTTCCATCTGGAAAAACAGTCAGGTTCTCGGATTTATTTGGGCGCTTGAGATCAAAAAAAAGCTCAATGACGAAGATCTGAAGACACTTCAGCTGGCAGCCAAAGCGGTGCGGAACAAGCTTTTGCACCTGCAGATCCGCAAAACGAAAATCGAAGAGCGGGGCCAGGAGTTTTTTTGGAAAATGCTGACCGGCCATATTTATCAGGAAGCCGAAATGGCCGAAGGGTTTCATAAGCTCGGAATGGCGCTGCCGTCCGTGTTCAGCGTCATGATCATCCGTTTACATGATGAGCTGACTGAAAAGACGGAACAGCAGCTGCAATATTTGCAGGAAACGACACAGCAGATTCATGTCATGCTGGCGACTGTTGATTCAAATGAATTAATCTTATTAGCCGCGCCGAAAACCGATCAGCCTTTTAAAGATGTAAAGCACTTCGCCCTTCATATTCAAAAACAGCTGAAGGAACGATATAAAATTGAGGATGCGTCGATTGCGGTCGGCGGTATTTACGAATCGATTTCTTATGTTTACCGCTCCTATCAGGAAGCGCTTTCCGTATTAAAAGCGAAAGAGCGGTTTGTGAGAGAAACCAAACACCTTTTCAGCTTTTCGGAACTCGGCATTTATCAGTACCTGGATGTGTTGGATGAAAAACGCAAGCACAGCGGCTATATGAACTATTCCCTCTCAAAGCTTGAGCAGTATGACAGGGAGCACCAAGCCGATATGGTAAAAACGCTCGAACATTTTATTGATGCCGACAGCAACGTTAACACCGCCGCTAAAGCGCTTAACATCCATGTCAATACATTGAATTACAGGCTGAAAAGAATCAGCCAGATCGCAGAAATCGACTTAAAAAATGTGAATGAAAAGTTTACGATTTACCTTGATATCAAACTTCGCAGCATGGGTTCGTGAAATTTCACAAATCCGTGTTTTTTTATTTTCTGTTTCAAACAAAGAATTTTCGCAAAAATCGCGCTACACTTGAAGCATCACACAAACATTGGGGGAAACAGACATGATTATCGGGGTTCCAAAGGAAATCAAAAACAATGAAAATCGAGTGGCATTAACACCTGGAGGCGTTTCACAGCTTATCGGAAACGGCCATCGGGTTCTTGTGGAATCCGGAGCGGGACTCGGAAGCGGCTTTACAAATGAAGATTATGTATCAGCAGGGGCGGAAATTCTGGAGGACAGAAAGCAAGTATGGGATGCGGAAATGGTCATGAAGGTAAAAGAACCGCTGGCTGAAGAGTATGCGTATTTCCGTCAAGGTCTGGTCTTATTCACTTACCTTCATTTAGCTGCAGAGCCGGAATTAGCTAAAGCGCTTACAGAAAAAGGCGTGACAGCTATCGCGTACGAAACGGTAACGGACGGACGTTCCCTTCCGCTGCTTACGCCGATGTCCGAAGTGGCCGGCAGAATGGCCGCGCAAATCGGGGCTCAGTTTCTTGAAAAACCAAAGGGCGGAAAAGGAATTTTATTAGCCGGCGTACCGGGTGTATCCCGCGGAAAAGTCACGATCATCGGAGGGGGCGGCGTCGGAACAAATGCCGCGAAAATGGCTGTCGGACTCGGTGCCGATGTGACAATGATCGATTTGAACGCAGACCGCCTGCGTCAGCTTGATGATATTTTCGGGCATCAGATTAAAACCTTGATGTCAAACCCTGTAAATATTGCAGATTCCGTCGCGGAAGCGGATCTTCTGATCTGCGCCGTGCTCATCCCGGGAGCCAAAGCGCCGACTCTCGTTACGGAAGAGATGGTTAAACAAATGAAACCGGGTTCCGTCATTGTTGATGTTGCCATCGATCAGGGCGGCATTGTGGAAACCGTTGATCATATTACAACCCACGATAATCCGACTTACGAAAAACACGGCGTCGTTCACTACGCTGTCGCCAATATGCCGGGCGCCGTACCGCGTACGTCTACGCTCGCATTAACGAATGTAACCGTTCCTTACGCGCTTCAAATCGCCAATAAAGGCGCGGCACAAGCCATTGCAGACAGCCCTGCGCTTAAAGCGGGCTTAAATACGGCTAACGGACATGTCACGTATGAAGCGGTAGCCAAAGACTTAGGCTATGACTACGTGCCTGCTGAAAAAGCAATGCAAGGTTCGGCTGCAAAAGCTTAATAGATATGAAGAGGACAGCCTGATCAGCGGGCTGTCCTTTTTTTCTTTCTCATCAAAGGAAAAACGGCCCCCTGTCTCGAATATCAATTCATATCCCGGAAGAAAAAGGAGGATTCATATGGCTGTTCAGCACTATGGTGTATTAAAAGGCACTGTGTCAGATATGAAAAGGGAAACAGATGATGATTCTCCGCATTTTCAAGTCGAGGTGCTAGGCGAGCCTGATACGCGCTATCGCTGTGCGATCAATGTCATGTCAAGTTCAAAAGAATCAGAGGTTCTGTATGCGGCACGCGATCATTTTGACGCAAGCGCGATCACCCTGCTGCCCAACATTCCGTATGGATACACCCCAATTGATGAAACCAGCCGTGAGCTGGCGCTGGATTATGTCCGCGGCGGATTGTTTGATCCCCGGAACATGGTGCCCCTCCCGCATGAAGTCACCGGTCCGGATAATGACTTAAATGACTTTATTGAGACGTACATGCAAAAAGCGAAATCAGAAAAAGCCACCGTCTATATTTACGGCTCTAAATTCGGGCCGGAGCCGGGCGCTGATAAGATTTTCGGGTTCAAGCCGACAAACGGCATGCATAATATTCATATGAATCAGGGAAACCCAATTGATACACGCTGGAAGAAGGATAACGGAACGTGGCACGACGGAGGTATTTTAATCCAGTTTGCAGACCAGTGGGCCGCGGTCTTTTTGGCTTTTCTGTCTCAGTCATGGTGCACGAATGAAGAAGGCCACCCTTATACATTTTGTGATCATACACAGCTTAACGGCTGATGTCCGCATAAAAAGCCTGCCGAAATAACGGCAGGCTTTTCTTATTACATTTTAGCGGCTTCGGCCTGTTTCAGGCTTTCCGGCCTCATATCACGCCAGTTTGTTTCAATATATTCGAGACAAACTGGGCGGGTTTCATTCGTGAGGCGTATTTCCCAGCCGCCCGGCACATCCAGATAGGCCGGCCACAGTGAGTACTGGCCTTCAGCATTGACGAGCACATGGTATGAGCCGTCTTCCCGTTCAAATGGATTTGTCATATCATCTCTTTCCTTTCTTTACCGGACTGTACGCCGTCCGTTTAATTTCTCTGCCAGAATCGCGCCGATGTCGGCAAGCGGGCCCGGCTGGCACATATCTTTATGGCGGCAGTCTAAGTCATACCGCTCAATTTTCCCCGTAATATACGGTTTCCAAGTATCCGGCTCAATCGGGTCAAACCACTCCGGAATAATCGTTGATCTGAAGAACAGCACATCTCCGTGGAACGGCTTCGGCTTGTATGTTCCTAACAGCCCGACAGAATTAATGTACGTGTCTTTCAGATTCATCATCACTGACTCGTCCAGGCTGGCTAATGCGCTTCCCTCACGGCGGAGAATGGTCAGCGCGGTGTCAAAATCAAGCGGCTGATCCCCGAGGCTGTCCGGGTCGTACCCTCCCAGGGCAAGCAGCGCGAGGACGGCTTCCTCGTCATCAGGCGCATTTTTTATCGGCAGAAAATGATTCGGATACGCGTCAAGCATCACCAATAGCGAAACCTCTTCACCCCGGCTCTGTAATTGTGTCGCCATGGCCTGAATGACATTCCCTCCGAGAGACCAGCCAAGCAGACGGTACGGCCCTTTCGGCTGCACGGTGCGGATTTTTTCAATATAATCCGCCGCCATGTCATCTAGGCTTTGCGGAAGCGATTCTTTTTTTCCGATGCCTCTCGCCTGTAAGCCGTATATCGGAAAATCAGCCTCTAAAGAAGACATCAGCCCGGCATAACACCAGCTGAGACCGCCGGCCGGATGGACACAGAACAACGGTGTTTCTTCTCCTGCCGTTCTGAGCGGAAGAAGAACATCAAGCGCGCTTGCGCCCGTTCCTGACTCAAGTCTTTCAGCAAGACTTGCCACCGTAGGAGCTTCAAATAGTGTTCCGATACTGAGCTCGGCTCCCATCGCTTCCCGAATACGGCTCATTAAATGAACCGCAAGCAAAGAATGGCCGCCTAAATCAAAGAATCTGTCATCAATACCGACACGCGGCAGATGAAGCACCTCTGCGAACAGCTCACACAGCATTTCTTCCTGCGGCGTTCTCGGTCCCCGGCCGGTGACCTCCGTTTGGAAGTCAGGCGCAGGGAGCGCTTTTCGGTCAAGCTTTCCATTCGGTGTCAGCGGCAGTTCATTCATTTGGACAAAAGCTGACGGAATCATGTAATCCGGCAGGCTTTCTTCGGCAAACCGACGCATGTCCCCCGTGTCCAAGGTGCTGCCGGCAGATCGGACAAGGTAGGCGGCCAGCCGTTTATCTCCCGGCCGGTCTTCACGGACGACTACGGCGGCATCCTCAACATCCGGATGTTTGACGAGAACCGCTTCGATTTCTCCCAATTCAATCCGGAAGCCGCGGATTTTAATCTGGTGGTCCGCCCTGCCCATATAATCAAGAGAACCGTCCGTCCGCAGACGGGCTAAATCCCCCGTCCGGTACATTCTCGTTCCCGGCAGGCCGTACGGATCAGCCACAAAGCGTTCGGCGGTCAGGCTTTGCCGCCCTAAGTAGCCGCGTGCCACGCCTCCTCCGGCCACATACATTTCGCCCGTGATGCCCGGGGGCACAGGCTCCAGCCGGTCATCAAGCACATATACGTTCAGATCAGGAATGCCGCAGCCGATGAGGCTGTTTGCTCTCAGCTCGGCAATGTTTTTGTCTAATTCAAGGTAACTGACGTGCACCGTCGTTTCCGTAATGCCGTACATATTCACGAGCACCGGCTGATTGTCTGCGTGGCGGCTGTACCAATCCTCAAGCCGGCTCAGCTCAAGCGCCTCGCCGCCGAAGATGATATATCTGAGTGCGAGCTGACGCCCCAGCTCTTTGTGTTCTTTTTCCGCATGCATCAGCTGGTAAAACGCTGACGGCGTTTGGTTAAGCACGGTTACCCGCTCTTTCACGAGGAGATGTAAAAACGCTTCCGGCGATCTGCTGATGTCATGCGGCACGACGACGAGACGTCCGCCGTGAAGCAACGGCCCCCACATTTCCCAGACAGAGAAATCGAAAGCGTAGGAGTGAAACATCGTCCATACATCATCAGAATGAAAGTGATACCAATGCCGCGTCGACTCAAACAGCCGGATAACATTGCTGTGCGGAATGATGACACCTTTCGGCACACCTGTTGATCCCGACGTGTAAATGACGTAGGCCGGGTGAAGCGGCGACAGCGGCCGAATCCGGTCAGCGTCCGCAGGGTTCTTGACGGCATATCGCTCAAGTGTTTCTTTATTCTGCGGGTCATCCAAGATGAAGGCCGGCATGCCGCTTTCGATAGAGAGCTTACTTGCGCCTTCACGGTTGGTGAGCATAAATACAGGCTTGGCATCATGTAACATAAAAGCAATGCGGTCCGCGGGATAATCAGGATCAAGCGGCAGATACGCTGCCCCCGTCTTCAGGACGGCTAACAGCCCGACAATCATATCTAAAGAACGCGGCAGCGCCAGTGCGACAAACTGCTCCGGGCCGACGCCGCGGGCAATCATCATGTGCGCGAGCTGATTGGCTCTTTCATTCAGCTCTTTATAAGTGAGTCCGCTCTCTTCAAAAACTGCCGCCGTTTCAACCGATTTTGCGGCGGCCTGTATTTCAAACAGTTCAGGCAGTGTCTGCCGAGGCTGAATATGCTGTTTTGCACGTTTAACCGGCAAAAGCTTCCGGCGCTCTTCATCAGAAAGAATGGTTAAGCTTCCGATCGGTTTATCCGGATGTGATGCGGCATCTTCGAGCAGAAGAAGCAGGCGTCCGGCAAGTGCTTCAGCCGTTTCTTTTCTAAATAAGTCCGTACTGAACTCCAGCAGGCCTTCAATACCGGCAGGCGTGCCGTCGTCATGGCGCTGTTCAGCCAATTCCAGCGTCAAATCAAATTTGGACGATCCGACACTGCTGATTTGCAGGCTTGTTTCCATCTCAGGAAGACTGAGTACAGGGTCAGGCGTATTTTGGAATGCGAGCATCACTTGGAACAGCGGATGTCTTGACCGGGAACGAACCGGATTCAATTCTTCCACGAGACGTTCAAACGGCACGTCCTGATGTTCATATGCTGCGAGATTCATTTCCCTGACCCTTTCAAGAAGCTCACAAAAGCTCGGATCGCCAGAGGTATCGGTTCTCAGTACGAGTGTATTAATGAACATACCCACAAGGTCTCCTAATGCGTCATCACTGCGGCCGGCTATCGGACTGCCGATCGGAATATCGGTCCCTGCACCGAGCCGGGTCAGTAACGCGGAAAGCCCTGATTGAAGCACCATAAACAGGCTTACGCGCTGATTTCTGGCAAGTGAGAGAAGACGGGCATGAAGCTCTTGGCCGATGTTGACCGGAATGACGCCGCCCCTGTAGCTTGATTCAGCGGGACGCGGAAAATCAGACGGCAGCTCCAGCTGATCCGGTACATTTTCAAGCGTTTTCTTCCAGAAATCAAGCTGGCGCGCAATTAAGCTCTCAGAATCAGACGCGCTGCCTAAAAGCTGCTGCTGCCAAAGCGCATAATCCGCATATTGAACCGCCAGCGGCGCCCATTCTGCTTTTTCACCTGTTTGCCGGGCGATATAGGCTATGGATAAGTCACGCATGAGCGGATTCAAGGACCAGCCGTCACCTGCGATGTGATGCAGGAGAACCATCAGCGTATACTCGCCGTCACCATGATCAAACAGCTCAGCCCGGACGGCCGGCTCTTTAGCGAGATCAAACCGATATCGTGCCGCAGCGGCAAGCATGTCTTGGAGCTCGTTTTTGTCTGCACGTGTCACTGTAAACACAGGGCGGGCTTCTTCAGCAGATAAAATGAGCTGATGAGATGATCCCTTATTTTCCGGAAAAACGGTGCGCAGGCTTTCATGACGGCTGACAACATCGTAAAAGGCGTGTTTCAGCGCTGATTGGTCAAGCTTGCCTGACATGCGGACAATCACCGGAATGTTGTAAGTCGGGCTTGGCCCTTCAAGACAGTAGAGAAACCATAGACGCAGCTGCGCAAATGACAGCGGGATGTGCTCCGGCCGGTCAAACGGCTTGAGCTTAGGCCGCGCACTCTTTGCGGTGTCAAGCTGTGCGGCGAGCCCGGCAACGGTCGGCGTATCAAACAGACGGCCGATGCCAAGCTCTGCGCCCATCGTCTCCCGGACCCGGCTCATCAGGCGTCCGGCTAAGAGCGAATGTCCGCCCAATTCAAAGAACCCGTCATCAATTCCGACCCGCGCGAGACCGAGAACCTCGGCAAACAGATCGCATAATATTTCTTCCTGCGGCGTCCGCGGCCCTCTGTCAGACAGGACAGCGGAAAAATCAGGTGCAGGCAGAGCGCTGCGATCGAGCTTCTTATTCGGTGTCAGCGGCAATTCTTCCAGCTGTACAAACGCGCCCGGCACCATATAATCCGGCAGGCTTTCGCCCATATATTCACGAAGTCTGCCGATATCAAGGGGCTGATCCGCGACAGCGTAAGCCGCCAGCCGCTTATCTCCGGGCTGGTCTTCACGGACAATGACGGCGGCCTGCGAAATACCCGGATATTTCGACAGCACTGACTCAATTTCTCCTAATTCTATCCGGAACCCGCGGATTTTAATTTGGTGATCGGCTCTGCTGATATAATCAAGCGAGCCGTCCTCACGCCAGCGCACGAGATCTCCCGTCCGGTACATCCTCGCGCCCGCGGACCCGTACGGATCGGCAATGAATCTTTCAGCTGTTAAATCAGGACGGTTATAATAACCTCTGGCAAGCCCCTCGCCCGCTATATAAAGCTCGCCCGCGATTCCCGGCGGGACGGGCTGCAATGCGGCGTCCAGCACATATACCCGCGTGTTCCAAATCGGCTTTCCGATCGGAGGCGCCCCTGTATGGTCTTTTGCAAGCGGCTGTGCGGCCGACCAGATTGTTGTTTCAGTCGGCCCGTACAGATTCGTCACCGTACAGCCTGATTCAAGCAGAGCATGCATAAGCGCGTTCGGAAGCGCCTCACCTCCGACAAGCACCTGCAGCGCCCGGAGAGAATCCGGTTCATTGGTGACTAATGAATGCCACAATGTCGGCGTTGCCTGCATGATTGAAATACCGTATGAGTGAATCATGTGCGCAAGCGCCCGCGGTTCCTGAATCGTCTCTTTACGTGCGATGACGCACCCCGCCCCGCTGATGAGCGGAAGGAAGAGCTCAAGTCCGGAAATATCAAACGCCGCAGTCGTAACGGCAAGCAGGCGGTCTTGTTCGCCGATCGTAAACATTTCCCGCATGGATAAGAGGAAATTGCTTACGCTTTTTAATGTGACGACTACGCCTTTCGGTTTGCCCGTTGAGCCCGATGTATAAATGATATAAGCGGGGTGCAAAGACGAACATTCCGCCTGAGCGGGACAGTCAGCATTTTGAGCGGCAACGGTTTTTACCGTATCCGGGTCATCGAGAATGATCCTTTTTGCATCACTGTCTTCCGGCATGCGGCCGGATAATTCCATCGTTGTAATCAGGCATGCAGGCTGTGCATCTTTGAGCATGTATGTGATCCGCTCAGAAGGAAAATCAGGATCAAGCGGCAGGTATGCGGCTCCCGTTTTCAAAACGGCCAGCATGCTCACGGCCAACTCCTGTGACCGCGGAAGCAGCAAAGCGGCAAATTGTTCCGGTCCGAGCCCCTTTTCCTTTAGCATGCCGGCAAGCTGGTTCGCGCGCTTGTTCAATTCGGCATAGCTGAGCTCTTCGTTTTCGGTGATGATTGCCGGCCGGTCCGGTGTTTTTACGGCCTGTTCGTAAAACAGCTCCGGCAGACTTTTCTGCTTCTCGGCCTTGCGCGTGTCATTCCAGCTTTCCAGTACGCGGCGACGTTCACTTTCAAGCAGAAGGTTGAGTGTGCCGATTTTTTGTGTCTGGTCTTTCACAGCGGATTCCAACAGAAGCAGGAATCGTTTTTGATGATTTTCAATATCTTCGGCGCTGTACACTTCCGGATTCGCATCAAAGTCCACACGCATTCCGCTTCCGTCCGCTCTGTCGTAAACGTTAATTGACAAGTCATCAACGGGCCCTGCTGATAAGTTATGGACGGTGCCTGGCGCTCCGGCGAAATCAAGCGCGTAGTCAAACGGCATCACATTGACTTGCGGGCCGAACAGCCTGCGATTTTCTCCGAGCAATTTAAGGTCGCGGCGCATGTCTTCATGGCGGTATTTCTGATGGCGCCGGATGTTTCGGATTTCTTTTGCCACTTGGCTGACGGCCTCATGAAAATTCATATCCGCGCGGAGAGAAAGCCGCAAAGGTAGAAGATTCACGACTATACTCGGAATATTCAGTGAAATCGAGCCGATCCGTCCCATCATCGGCAAACCGAGCACGATATCCCCTGCGTTTGTCATCCGATGGACATATACCGCCGCTGCGGCCGTGACGGCTTCATGCCAGTTCGGAATCGCTTTTACATGCTGTAAAGCCGTTTTAGAAAGATAAGCCGTGCTCCTGTGAAAGCTTGTTGACGTTCTCGGCGCTCTTTCTGCCAAACTGACGACATCAGGTTCATCCGCAAATTTCTCCATCCAAAATTCCCGATCTTTCAGGAATTGATCAGACGCGCGGTACTCTTGATCTTCTTTTACCAGATCCTCCAAAGAACCGAAGGAGCGCCCGTTATCCGGACGTCCTTCCCGTATTGCGGTGTACATTTGCGCCGTACGCCGTGCCAGCAGTGAAAAACCGTAGCCGTCTATCGCTATGTGGTGAATGCGCTGATACCAGAAAAAGCGTTCCGGTCCCGCCTGAAATAAAATGTCGCGGAACAAAGGCCCGGCCGCCATATCAACGGGCTCAGCCAAATCTGTCTGCATGAGTCTGAGTGCGGCCTGCTTCGGATCAGCTTCTGAACTCACATCTATGACATCGATCGCAGCTTCAAATGGAGGATTGATGATCTGCTTCGGCCCGTCTGCTCCCTCCTCGAAGCGGGCGTGTAATGACGCGGCTTCCGTCAGCACGCGTTCGAGAGCGGTTTTAAATATGTTCACATCGATCGCGCCGTTTATCTCAACGTACTCGCCTGTATTGTAAATCGGATTATCAGGATCAAGCTGCTGCGCAAACCAGATACCGGCCTGTGCGCCTGTCAGAGGCAGCTGTCGTGTATCATGCATTCTATTCTCTCCCTTTATAAATAATCTGCGTTCGGCAAGACTTTTTGAGATCGGGAAGAAAGAAGTCTCCACCACTCTTCCAGCGTCGGGTTCTCCGCCAGTTCCACAAACGTCACTTCAGCTCCGTCACGGCGCCATTGTTCGACAAGGCTCATGATTCTGACGGAGTCAAGACCTCTGTCCAGCAGGTCTTCATGATCCGGAATATCAGACGGTGATTCTTGAAGAATCGCCGCAATTTGTTCCCGCACCCGGTCTTTTGTCAATACGGCGGAAGCCTTCTTTTCTCCTTCAGAAACCGGTGCGCCGCCCAGCAGCTCCAGCACTTCGTTTGTCAAAGCTGTGTAAGCGCAGCGCTGAGACGCATATTCGATGGCCATCTTATGTTTTTCTGAAGAAAAATCAGCAACGGCGTCTCCGATAAAGAAGCTTTGGATATCATCCATAAATGCTTCACAGGCTGTGACGAGACAGCCGATGTGTGCATAAATTCCCGTAATCATGAGCTGGTCTCTGCCGCTTTCACGCATGATCTCAAGGAGATTTGTCCGTTTAAACGCGCTGTATCTCCACTTTGTGAGGACAATGTCCTGATCATCCGGGGCAAGCTCCGGAATGACCTTTTCTTCATAAGGCCCGCTTTTTAGCCCCGGCCCCCAAAAATCCGTCAGCAGTGCACGGTCCGCCGGGTCTTGGCTGCCCGGCTGTGCGGTATACACCACCGGAATGCCAAGTGCTTTGCATTGCTCTTTTATTTTTTTGATATTCTGAGACGCCTCTGTGATCGGAGCTTCACCTTTCGCAAAAGCATCGACGAAATAATTCTGCATGTCATGGATCAGAAGCACCGCGCGTTTCGGATTCAGCGTCCACGATACTTTATTTTCAGGCATATCTGACGCTGTCGGCAGCGCATATGCGGGAATAGACGGTATAGCCAATGTAAACACTTCCTTTTTTAAGATTGTTTGATTTCAGCCGGCTTTACTTTTTGGGCGATCGTTTCGCGAAGATCCTTTTTACTGACCTTGCCGACGCCGGTTTTCGGGAAAGAAGCGATAAATTCAATCCGGTCGGGGATTTTATATGCCGCCAGTCCGCGCTCACGCAAAAATGCTTTCAGCTCTCCCGGTTTCGGCGCTTCTCCTTTCGGGATGACGAACACACAGGATCGCTCCCCGAGAAAATCGTCCGGCATTGAAACCATGGCCGCATCATGAACGGCAGGATGCGCAAGAAGGTGATTTTCCACCTCCTCAGCGGCTATTTTTTCACCGCCCCGGTTGATTTGATCTTTCGCACGTCCTTCGACGATGATATAGCCGTCCGCCGTCAGTTTGACGATATCGCCGGTCTGATAAAATCCGTCGGCTGTGAATGATCTTTCATTATGTTCAGGCGCTTTATAATATCCGCGAATCGTGTAAGGGCCGCGTGTAAACAAATGTCCCGCTTCACCGGGGGCGACATCCCGCCCGTCATCGTCTAAAACCCTTACCTCATCAAAAGGGGACATCGGTCTGCCTTGCGTATTGACAATGATCTCTTCAGGATCATCCAGTCTCGTATAATTCACCAATCCTTCCGCCATTCCGAAAACCTGCTGAAGGGTGCATCCGAAAGCGCTCTTTACGCGGCGGGCCGCCTCAGCGCTGAATTTGGCGCCTCCCACCTGCAGCACTTGAAGGCTTGATAAATCATCACTTCGCGAACCGGATGCGTCCATCCACACCATCGCAAGCGGCGGGACGAGCGCTGTAATCGTGACACGTTCTTTTTCAATTAACGGGAAGCAGTCATCCGGGCTCGGCGTCGGTGACAGAACAACCCGGCCTCCGGCATATAAAGTTCCCAGCACACCTGGCGAGCTGAGCGGATAATTATGCGCTGTCGGCAGAGCGGCCAAATAAACGCTGTGATGATCCAAGCCGCATATTTCCGCACTGATGCGCAAACTGTATATGTAATCGTCGTGTGTTCGCGGAATCAGCTTGGACAGCCCCGTACTGCCTCCTGAAAGCTGTAAAAAGGCGACTTCCGCCGGGCTTACATCTTCCAGCTGAACAGGCTCTCTATGCAGGCTGCTCAGTTCCTGAAACTCTTCAGCTTCGCCGGCCACAATGACATGCGCCAAATCCGGAAGTTTGTCTTTCACCTGTCTGGCAAGCGCCCTGTAATCAAAACCTGAATGCATATCAGGAATGATGTATGCTTTCGCCTCTGCAAACTCACAGAAATACGTAATCTCACTGCTTCTATGAGAAGGCAGCGCGAAAACGGGCAGCGCTCCGAGCCGGAACAGCGCGAAAATCACTTCAAAAAACTCAGCGATATTCGGCAGCTGAACGACAACGCGGTCTTCCTTTTGAATTCCGAGCTTATGCAGCCCCGCCGCTAAACGATCTGCCCTTTCATCTAATTCTTTGTAGGTCCAATGTACATCTTTACACGTCACGGCAGTTTGATTTCCGTATAAAGCCGCGCGCTCTTTCAGCATTCCTCCGAACGTCTCACCCTTCCAGCAGCCGCCTTTTCGGTATTTGTCAGCCCATTCTTCCGGCCATGGCGTAAATCCAGTCAGCACGATCCGTTCCCTCCTTTTTTACAACTCATCTTGGTAAAGCCCCATCGCCCGGAGCATGGTGCGGAATTTGGCCGAGGTCTCGTCCAGTTCATCCTGCGGCTTTGATCCGGCGACAATCCCGGCACCCGCAAAGAGCCGGAGAGACCTTGTTTCCGCTTCGGCGCAGCGGAGTGCGATAATCCATTCTCCGTCACCCTCACCATCACACCAGCCCGCCATTCCCGTGTAGAAATTGCGGTCAAACGGCTCAATATCCTGAATCGCTTCTCTCGCCGCATTTGTCGGTGTTCCGCATACCGCGGGCGTCGGATGCAGGGCGATGGCCAGCTCAAGTGATGTCGTTGACGGATCACGCAGCTCTCCCTTTACCTCGGTGGACAGGTGCCACATCGCCTCAGTTTTAATGAGTGACGGTTTTTCCGGCACATCAAGCACACGGCAGAACGGTTTAAGGGCGGCAGCCACGGCGGCCACGACTACGGCATGTTCATGCAGATCTTTTGCTGATTGCAGCAGTTCTTCCGCTCTTCTCTGATCCTCGGCGGGATCTGTGCTGCGAGGTCTGGAGCCTGCCAGCGGATTGGACAGAATCGATGTCCCGTTTTTGGACAGCAGCAGTTCAGGACTTGCGCCGAAAAGCGTTTTTCTTGTTTCTGACGTTCCCGTCACATCCGCAGCGAATGTATAGCCGCGCGGGTTGTGCTGCGCCAAATGCTTGACGGCCTGTGGAATGTCGATATCCTTTTCAGCGGTCAGATGAAGCGTCCTTGACAGCACGATTTTGCTGAGCGGACCGTCCGTAATGCTGAATACGCCTTGTTCCACACCGCTCATAAAGCCCTCAGGCTCCGGAACGGGACGGATGTCATATGTATTGGATTGCGGCTTTTCTGCGGAAGATTCCGCAAACGAAAGCGGGCCTGCCGTATGGACATTCTTCGGTACAAAAAGCCGGGAAGCTTTTCTGCCGTCAAAAGGAATGGCGCCGGCCGCAATCGGATGTTTGATGCCGGCTTGCTTTGCCTCAAGAAGCGTCTGTCTCACGCGTTCAGGCAGTGAATCCAGCTGATTTTCCGCGTCTGTATCAGGCACTTCCGCAAACATTCCTTCCGCAAGCATCGTACTTTTCGGGGAAGCTAAAAAGAACGCCCCGGGCTTGTAAGCGTCCAGCACCTCTTTTGCAGACACTTCCGCCAATAAATGTTGATTTGTCATGTTTGTCCCTCCTTCTCGTTACATCAAACGCCTAAAGTAGCGCCGCCATCAACGCATAAATCATGCATCGTAATATGGTTTGCCTGTTCAGAAGCCAGAAACAAAACGGCATTTGCAATATCAGAAGGCTTCGCCAGCTTTTGAAGCGGAATTCCCGTTTTATATGTATCAAGCGAACCTCTGATGACGTCCCGGGCTCCGTTCTCGTCCTGCCACAGCGCCCGCTGCATGTCGGTTTCCGTTGAACCCGGAGATACGATGTTGCAGCGGATATGATGGGCCGCAAGCTCCAGTCCGAGGCATTTCGTAAACATGACGGCAGCCGCTTTTGACGCCGCATAAGCCGCCATGGAAGCACGCGGAACGCCGGCTGCATTCGAACCGACCGTAACGATGGCGCCCTTTTTCCGCTCAATCATGTACCGGCTTACAGCCCGCGACACATGAAATACGCCGGTCGAATTAACTGAAAATGTTTGATCCCAATCTTCATCACTGAGGGATTGCACCGGACCCGGCCGCAGCACGCCCGCAACGTTCGCCAATATTTCAATAGGCCCCATGTCGCGTTCAACGGCGGCGATGATATCATCGACAGCCGCACTGTCAGATACATCTGCGGCAAACCCCTGCGCCTGCACGCCTTTTTGCCGAAGTCTGTCAGTAAGCCCGAGAAGCAGGTCTTCATTTGTATCTATAGCTGCCACATTTACGCCTTGTTCAGCAAGGGCAAGCGCTGTTGCTTCTCCGATGCCTTGAGCGGCGCCGGTGACAACGGCCGTTTTCCCTTTCATTCCCAATGCGTCCATATTATCATTCCCCTTCTATATTGATAATGATTATCATTATCAACTATGATTCAAGACAATCATATCCAAATCAAAACACGCAGTCAATTAGAAAATTAGAATCAGCCGCATTTAGTTCGAAGGGCCTGTTTTTTCTCATGCGGGAGAATACGGGGTATGCGGTCCTCCCGGATTCAGGCAGAAACGCAGGGCCCTGCTGATTAAAACGGGCAGGACAGAAATATGGCCCTCTCCTTCAAACTCGCTGTATTCAGCACGGACTCCATCATCTTCAAATCCGGATAATAAAGAGTACAGCGCCTCTGCGTGCTGCGGGATTCTGCTTTTATGTGTTTTTTCAATTTCTCCCGCAGCCAGCAATACGCTGACTTGAAGATTTTCCGCAGAGAGCCGGTCTGACAAACGCTCCGCTTTTTCCTGAATAAAACGCTTGTTCCAGTGAATTGACGGACTCCCGGCAACATAGGTCTGGAACATGTCCGGCCTCGTCAAAAGCACTTGCAGCACAAAAAGACCGCCCAGCGAATGGCCGAAAATCGTCTGCCTGCCTCTGTCGATCGGATAATCCCGCTCCATCGCGGGCTTTACTTCTTCTTCTATAAAACTCAGAAACGCTTCCGCCCCTCCCTGTTCGGGCCATGCCGCGCCGCGCGGGTGCACCGGCAGTTCTGATTCAGAAAGCGGCATCGTAAAATCACTGTGACGTTCGGCGGAAAACGGCTGATCTGTCGGGTAGCCGATTCCGACAATCACCGCCGGAACAACGCCTGTTTTTTCAGGCCGTCGGCTTTGCACCCGCAAAGCTTCGGCCATTGTGCCGAATACGGAATTCGCATCGAGCAGGTATATGACGGGGAAGCCGGATGCAGGCGGTTCTTCCTGAGGAAAAGAGACAAAGATACGATACGTACGGCCTCCTTTTGAGCGCATTTCTCTTACTTCTGTGCCCGGAACCGCGTATCGGCCGGCCGGCGCGAAACCCCGCTTTATTTGTTTTCCGTCCATTATGTGTTCATCCCCTTTGCGGCAATTGCTTTATCTATGCTTATTGATAATGATTTTCAATATCAAAAGACACCTCAAATAATAGGTTTTTTGCCAAACAAAGTCAATGGATTTTTGATATAAAAAAAGCACCTTATTTCAATAAGGTACCTAAGAACTATATAGTGATAGGGGCTTAATCCCATGTAAAGCGCTCATTCTTCCATGGATCTCCCCTCATATGGTAGCCGTTTTTCTCCCAAAAGCCGGGGTGGTTTTCCTTTGTGAACTGAATGCCGCGCAGCCATTTTGCGCTTTTCCAAAAATAAAGATGGGGGAAAACGCCTCTGAGCGGATAGCCGTGCTCTGGCGTTAACGGCTCGCCGTTATGCGCATATGCCAGCAGGGATGTTTCCCGCGCAAAATCAGAAAGCGGCAGGTTGGCCGTCCAGCCCTCTTCAGCGTGCAGAATGACGAATCCTGCTTCTTTGTGCACGCCCGCTTTCTCAGCGATGTCTTTGGCGCGTATTCCCTGCCAGATATTATCAAGACGGGACCAGCCCGTAACGCAATGAATATCATTTTTCACTTCGGCTTCAGGAAAGGCTTTGATATCTTCAAAGCTTAACAGCATAGGACGGTCAACAAGTCCGTACACTTGCAGATTCCATTTTGACATATCTTCATAATAAGGAACATTTCCGGCGTGAAGCACGGGAAACTTCGTTGTGACATTTTGGTTTGGCGGAATCCGTTCCGACTGTTTTGTTTGTTTCGTTTTCCCGAAAAACATATGGCTCCCTCCATTTAGTAAACCTGTATTAAATCTTTGTTGACAATCAATCACCCTTCGATTACGCTAATCTGGTACAAGTGTAAGGGGGAAAAACAAATGAAACAACGCAACCTTCGCGCGGGCGATATGGCGCTTATCGGCATGTTTGCCGCACTGATGGCCGTCGGCGCCAACATTACATCAATGGCTCCTTTTTTGCAAGTTGCGGGAATTCCGTTATCGCTGCAGCCTTTCTTTTGTCTGTTAGCCGCGATGCTTCTCGGCGCCAGACGGGCAGCCATTGCAATGACGGTATACGCATTGGCCGGACTCGCGGGGGCGCCTGTTTTCGCTCAATTCTCAGCAGGCTTTGCGCCGTTTATCGGAAAGAGCGGCGGATTTATTCTCGCTTATATCCCGGCGGCATTTGCAGCCGGATGGCTGCTGGAAAAAACAAAAAAACCCGGCCGCCTGCATTATGCATGGGCCTCTTTGATCGGTACCGCCGTCATTTATATCATTGGCACGACCTATACGTATATTGCGCTGAAATTATGGCTCTATGCTCCGATCAGCTACGGAATGGCCTGGTTTTACATGATATGGTTTTTCATAAAAGATATCATTTTAGCACTGTTATTGGCATCTATCGCGCCTGCCGTTTACAGGTCTATTCATAAAGCGACGGGGTTCAGCAGAAATCCGGCGTAAGATGTTCTCATCATAAAAAAGGCTCCCCTTCCCGGGAGCCTTTTTTTACAGAACAAGCGCGGCAATCCAGCCGAATATCACAAGCGGGATGTTATAGAAAATAAATGTCGGTACGCACGTATCCCAAATGTGGTGGTGCTGTCCGTCGGCGCTGAGGCCTGACGTCGGCCCGAGCGTACTGTCACTTGCAGGAGAACCCGCATCACCGACCGCGGCGGCCGCTCCGATTACGGCAATCGTCGCCATCGGACTGAATCCGAGCTGAGCGCACAGCGGGACAAATATGGTCGTAATGACGGGTACGGTTGCAAATGATGATCCGATTCCCATCGTGATTAATAAACCGACCACCAGCATCAGGAGCGCGCCTAATGATTGGCTGTGGCCGATAAAGCCTGTTGATGCTTTGACCAAGGAAGCCACATCACCCGTTTTATTCAATACATTTGAAAAACCGGCCGCAACAAGCATGACAAACCCGATAAAAGCCATCAGAATCATGCCGTCCGTGATCAGCTTATCCGCTTCATTGCGCTTCATGACTCCGCTGATAAACAGCGTAAACAAGCCGGCAAGCGCACCCATGATCATACCTTCCACTCCGAGCACTTGTGACAGATAGAGCTGAACGGCAAGCGACACGGCAATGGAGATCAAGGCGATGGCAATGCTTTTTTTCGTATAAGGAGAAGACGATAGTCCGGCAATCTCCTTCGTCTCATATTTCTTCGGTTTCCGGAAGACGATGACGGCTAAAATTAAACCGACTACCATCCCGGCCGTCGGAATGATTAAAGCATACGGGATATCACTGAGCGGCACCTTTAAACCGGCTGACGCCATATTATCTCTCAGCATCCCCTGGAAAATCTGTCCGAATCCGACAGGCAGAACGATATAAGGCGCAGTCAGTCCGAATGTCATCACACACGCGATCAGTCTGCGGTCTATTTCAAGTTCGTTAAATATTTTTAAAAGCGGCGGAATCAATACAGGAATAAACGCAATGTGAACGGGCACCACGTTTTGCGAGAAACAGGATATGATTAAAATAATCAGTACGATTAACACTTTTGACAGTGCTTTTTTCCGCGAATCTTCCTTTTTTCCGATTAGTTTGACAGACGCTTCCACCATTGCATCGGGAAGCCCCGTCTTTGTCAGCGCCGCGGCAAATGCTCCGAGCAGCGCGTAGCTGACCGCGACGGTGGCATTTCCGCCGAGACCGTCCGTAAAAGCCTTCACCGTCTCTCCGAGGCCTAAGCCGCCGGTCAGCCCGCCGGCAAGCGCGCCGATCATTAAAGCTATAATAATATTGACACGCAGCAGGCTTAAGACGAGCATAAGCAATACTGCGACAACAACAGCATTCATTGATGAGTCCCTCCAAAAATCCTTTAGTTTGCTAATGTAGTAGATAATTAAAGTTACCATATATTCTGCGCTTTAGTCAACTAAAGATTTTGGAAATCAAAAAACCCGCTGCATCAAGGCAGCGGGATGCTGTTATCTTTCGGGCGTAAAGCGCTCAGTCAAAACAGCCAACGTCCTTGCCATGACGCCTGTTGCGCCGGCAGGGCCGAAGCATGTCGCTTTATTCGCCGTTGCGGTTCCCGCAATATCGAGATGAACCCACGGCGTGTTTTCCGCGAATTCACCAATGAATGCCCCCGCCATAATCGCGTGGCCTTCTCTTCCCGGAGAATTGTTCAAATCAGCCATCTGACTGTTTCTCACCCGTTTTTTATCCTTTTCTGTAATCGGAAGCTGCCAGATCGGCTCGCCGGATTCTTTCGCCGATTCCGCCACCTGTTCATAAAACGCGGCATGATTGGTCATGGCGCCCGTCATTTCGTTCCCTAAGGCGACAATGACACCGCCCGTTAACGTTGCGACGTCTACGAGGACAGAGGCTCCGTGCTGCTTGGCGTATGTGATGCCGTCGGCAAGCACGAGACGCCCTTCCGCATCGGTGTTCAGAATCTCAATGGTTTTTCCGCTGAGCGAAACGATGACATCATCCGGCTTCATCGCATCGGACGAAATCATGTTGTCCGTAGACGGTATGACGGCGAGCACGTTTTGTTCAGGCCGCAGTTCGCCGATAATTTCCATCGCGCCCAATACCGAGGCGGCCCCTCCCATATCGCTTTTCATGCCGACGATGCCGGTTTTCGGCTTAATTGAATATCCGCCCGTATCAAAGGTAATTCCTTTACCGACCAGGCCGATGACGTCTTCCCACTGATCTTTGCCCTGATACTTCAGAACGATCATTTTCGGCGGTTCGGATGAGCCCTTGTTAACAGCAAGCAGCCCGCCCATGCCGAGCTCTTCCATTTCATCTTTTTCCAAAATTTCACACTCGAAATCGTATTTTGCCGCCAGCTCAGCGGCATATGACGCCAAATCAGTGGCCGTCAGCATATTACCCGGCATATTCACAAGCGTGCGGGCTGAATTCGTCCCTTGGCCGTATGCCGCTCCGACGTTCAGGCCGGCCTGCACTTCCCTCAGGTCTTCTTCGGTCACGGCGCAGACTGATTTCAGTTCCTGATCCGGCTCATTTGATTTATGTTTATAATCCTGCACTTCGTAAACCGCAAGCAGACAGCTTTCTGAAAGCGCATGAGCGGCATCGGCGGCAGGCACTTCCCCGGAGACGAATGTATCGAGCAAAACGGATACTTCCTGTTTTTTATCTTGATGAATCTGCTGAAATACTCGTGCAAAGCATTCTTTCGTATCTTCAAACGAATAATCCGCTTCTCTTCCCAGGCCGATAAAATAAATACGTTTCATACCGGTCGCAGCCGGAGGGTATACTTTTGATACACGATTGCGTTTGGCGGACACATCACCATCCTTTAACAGCTGGGTCAGATGACCGTCCAATTTATCATCCAATTCCTTCGTAAATCCGTTCAGCGTGCTTTTTTGAAAAAGACCGATGACCAGTGTTTCGGGATGCCGCAGTTGATCAGATGCATAAAACATGAGTACACACTCCTTATGTGGGTATTTGTTATGTAAAGTGGTATAATGAAAAAACATTTTTCATTGATTTTATTTTACCAAACTAAGGGCGTTTTCTGCAGTTTTTCGATACGATCGGAATCAGCAGATACAGAAAGGATGTTGCATATGGATGTACTTATGAATTTTCCTTTACTGGCGAGTTTTGCCGCCATTATTTTTGCCCAAGTTGTAAAAGTGCCTATTCAATTTATCGTATCAAAAAAACTTGACTGGTCTCTTGTGACGAGCACCGGCGGCATGCCGAGCTCCCATTCCGCCGCCGTCACCGCGCTGTCAACCGGAGTCGCTTTGGAACAGGGACTGGATTCGCCCCTGTTTGCAGTCGCCGCGATTTTCGCCGTCATTACGATGTTCGACGCTACAGGTGTCAGGCGGCATGCGGGTGAACAGGCGACGGTCATTAATAGACTGGTCATCGACTTTAATCGGTTTGTCAGCGAAGCGAAGGACTTTCAGAAAGCGGAAGAGAAGGAAAAACAGAAGAAACTGAAAGAACTGCTCGGCCATCAGCCGATTGAAGTCTTCTTCGGCGGCGTCACCGGTATTGTGCTGACATTGATTTTAGATTATTTCTTTATGTAAAAAACGCTTCAGCGGATGCTGAAGCGTTTTTATTCTTTTACCGTTTTGTATTGATTTCTGAACACTTGCATCGACTTGGTTTCGTTCAGCTTTACAAGTTCGTCCTCGGTCACTGTGCCGTTCCCTTTTTTAATCATGTAGACATCAAGTGTTTTTTTGCCCCAATTGTTATAGACGTCCTTGACGGTGTCAAAGTAGAGGTCAAGGCGGCTTCCTTTAATTTTTGAGCCGGTATCGGCGACAACCCCGTATCCGTAATTCGGTATAAACAGAATCGTCCCGATCGGGAAAACAGACGGATCGGCCGCAACAGTTGAATATAAATCGCGTTTGACCTTCACGCCTGAATATGTAATTCCGTACTGCGGATGCCCGGGAGATTTTCCGGTAGATTCCGCTCCGGCGGTATAACCGGTGGCCGTCACCTTTTGTGACGGATAGCGTTCCCAGTCAAAAGCTTCTTCCAGCGGTTTTATCCTGCCTGATGCCTTCTTTTCCGGCTGATTCTGTAAGGATTGAAACGGAGTGCCCATGTTTTTCAAAACGGCGCCGCGATGTTCCGTCATCCAATTTGTCAGATCCTTTGCTTCAACACCGGTTATGGAAAAGTATGTCGCATGGCATGCGCCCAAAAAGAGCACGATCATGAATACGCGTCTGATTATCGTCAATCTGAAATCACTCTCCTCCGAGTCATTGTTCCCAACTCGGTGGGGTGCTATACAAAAAGCGCCGCGGCACAAAAAAAGCTTTCTCGAATAAGAAAGCGGCTTAAAACATTTGATATCCTCTTTTTCTGAGCGCCTTTATGGCAATGCCTGACATGATGGCTCCCGCCAGTCCGCCCGCCAAAATCACGACATCCGCAACCGCTAATGACATGATGCGCTGAAACAGGCTTTGAAAGGATTCCCCCGGCGCCTGCACGTAACTGATCATCTTTTTATTGCTTATAATGAAAAGGCATACAATCGGATAGACAACAGCCATAATCCACGACATTCTAAGCAGCATGTTCAACAGAAAGCCTATGCCGAAAAACAGTACAAAAAATAGTACAATTGAGATCAGGACAACCGGCAAACTAATCACAAACATCCACCCCCTACAGCACTTTCAGTGTACCTCGGGGGCGGTAAAAAAGTCAACGTCTGGAAAAATCAGCGTCTCTCTTTGCCGCTTCCCTGGCAGGAGGGACATGTTTCGGAGCCGCCAAGAAGCAATTGAAAATACCCTTTACCTGAGCAGAACGGACACGCCGCCGTGCTTTGTGCTGTCGTTTTCATGCGGATCACCCTTTTTCTTAATTTTCTGATAATATATCATATTTACTTGTCAAGCACCAAGTCAGAATATGTAACAAAATAACTCATGTAAGCGAGAACATTTATTTTTTTCTTTTACATTCTTTTGATAGCGCTCTTTTTTAAAAGAAGAGAAAACCCGCGGCCGCGGGTTTTCAGAAGAATTTAAACTTCCCTTTTTTCAGCGTCAGGCCCAGCCCGCCGATCATAAAGAGCGAGCGGTTGTCAATGACCTTTTTCATAAAGGACGCCGGCGTGCCTTTGAGCTTCCTGCCGTATACGACTCCGACAGCGTTATGCTCACCGAGGGAGGCGACGGTTCCTTTAATGTCAGGCTTGAACTCTTCAAGCTGGCCTCCTTTAATCAAACCGCCCAGATTTTTGGCGACCGTTTCTCCTTGCTGCATCGCGATCTGAGCAGTCGGCGGGTACGGCCGTTCCGTCTCTTCATTGATAAAGAGCGAGCTGTCGCCGAGTATAAAAACGTCATCATGTCCCGGCGCCCGAAGATCAGGGTTGACCTTGACACGGCCGCGCATATTTTCAAAACCCGCTTCCTCCACGATCGGATGTCCGCGCACGCCCGCCGCCCAGACAACGGTCTGGGATTTGATTTCTTCCGGCTCTTCATCTTTCTTGCCGACTGTGACACCGTCTGCGCGGCATTCTTGAACCGCGGTGCCGATTTTAAATTCAACGCCTTTGCTCTCAAGGTATTGAACGGCGTAATCGACAAGCTCCGGATCAAATCCCGGCAAAACCGTCGGGGCGGCCTCGACACAGACGATCCGGACGAGACTTTCATCTATATCATAATATCTGCATAACTCCGGCTTGCGGTTCGCAAGCTCACCGAGAAATTCAATTCCCGTAAAGCCCGCTCCGCCGACAACGATGGTTAAGCGGTCAGGGCGTTTTTCGGCCTCCGTATTGTATGTCGCAAATTGGAGCTCAATATGGTCTTTCAGCTGGCGCGACGTATTAATATTCGCGATCGGAAAAGCGAATTCTTTTAAGCCTTTAATCCCAAATGTTTCAGGGACGGCGCCAAGCCCGATGACAAGATAATCATAAGGGATGTCCCCTTGTGAAAGCGTCACCTTTTTATTTTGCACATCTATTGCTTTTACGGTATCCTGCACAAATTTGACCCGTGATTCATTGATTACATCTTTTATTTGATATCTGCAGCGATCATGATGCAGCGTTCCTGCACTCGCTTCATGCATCCATGTCGTTTCATAATGATAATTGTGTTTATTGACCAAAGTAATGTCAGCGTCATTTGCCCCGATATGCTTCGGAAGCCTTGTTACTGTCATTAATCCACCATAACCTGCACCTAAAACCACGATTTTGGGTTTATTCAATGCCATCACATCCACCTTCTTTTTTTTGCTGTTAGACGCATAATCAAATCAACATTTGTATTAGCTTCAGCTTATTGGCGGGATTTTATGAAATGAAATATAAAATTTTTTAGAAAACCGCACATGTCTGCATATCACCATACTATCCGGAAGAATCAGAAAACATTCAGGAAAAAACAGATTGGAATTTGTCCCCATATTAGCGGCGGCCGCAATTTTTTTCAAGAATGAAGCGGCCGGGCAGTTTTCGGCACTCGTCATCCTTTTAAATTGTATGTTATAATTAATAACAATTTTCAATTAGGAGGCAATTTGGTATGCAAGAGGATTCAAAGGTTTATGATATTACGGTCATCGGCGGCGGCCCGGTCGGCCTGTTTACCGCTTTTTACGGGGGAATGAGACAGGCGAGCGTCAAAATCATCGAGAGCCTGCCTCAGCTTGGCGGCCAGCTCAGCGCGCTGTACCCTGAAAAATATATTTATGATGTAGCCGGATTCCCGAAAATCCGCGCCCAAGAACTTGTGAACAATTTAAAAGAGCAAATGGCAAAGTTTGATCAGACCATCTGCTTAGAGCAGGCCGTTGAATCTGTTGAAAAACAGGCGGACGGTGTGTTTAAGCTTGTCACGAATTCAGAAACGCATTATTCAAAAACGGTTATTATCACCGCGGGAAACGGCGCATTTAAGCCGAGAAAGCTTGAGCTGGAATCAGCGGAACAATATGAGGGCAAAAACCTTCACTACTTCATAGACGACCTCAATCAATTCGCAGGCAGACGCGTTGCCGTTCTGGGCGGTGGCGATTCCGCGGTTGACTGGGCGCTCATGCTTGAGCCGATCGCGAAAGAAGTCAGCATCATCCACCGCCGTGATAAATTCCGCGCGCATGAGCACAGTGTCGAAAACCTGCATAATTCTAAAGTCAACGTGCTGACACCGTTTGTTCCCGCTGAACTTGTCGGTGAAGATCGGATCGAACAGCTCGTTCTCGAAGAAGTGAAAGGCGACCGTAAAGAAATCATCGAAATTGATGACCTGATCGTAAACTACGGCTTTGTTTCTTCTCTCGGCCCGATTAAAAACTGGGGCCTTGACATCGAGAAAAATTCCATCGTCGTCAAAAGCACGATGGAAACGAATATTGAAGGCTTCTTTGCCGCCGGAGATATCTGCACATATGAAGGCAAAGTCAAGCTGATCGCCAGCGGTTTCGGCGAAGCTCCGACAGCCGTGAACAACGCGAAGGCTTACATGGACCCGAAAGCGCGCGTCCAGCCTCTGCATTCTACAAGCATGTTTGAAAAATAATATAAAAAAGAGTCTGTGTCATACCGGCACAGACTCTTTTTTATTTAAACATCCAAATATAATTCATGACGGTTCCGACAACGAGCGCAATGACAAGCGCCGACACGACCCAAATCGTGCCTAAAATAATCCGGTCCTGAATTTTCTGGGCTTTCGGGCTGTGCCCGGGCTGTTTTTGTTCCACACCGGCCCCTCCCTTCTTTGCAAATCTATCTATCGTAACAAATGTCTTACAACACCCAATACTACTATGATAACCAAACTGCAAATGGATGACAAGCTGACCGCATATGAGGCAGCATGAAATCATTTGACATTCCTGACAAAACAAAGTACATTATAAAAAGACGAACATTTTAATTTTATTTAATTCTATTATTCGCTTTTAGGGGTGTTATATATGGAAAATGTATTTGATTACGAAGATATTCAGCTGATTCCTGCAAAATGCATTGTGGACAGCCGATCTGAATGTGATACATCAGTTACATTGGGCGGACACACGTTTAAACTTCCGGTCGTGCCGGCCAACATGCAGACGATAATAGATGAAAACATCGCGGCCTGGCTCGCGGAAAACGGGTATTTTTATATCATGCACCGCTTCGAGCCGGAAAAACGCCTGGCTTTTGTCCGGGATATGAAAGTGCGCGGACTGATTTCTTCCATCAGTGTCGGCGTGAAGGAAAATGATTATGAATTCATCCGGGAGCTGAAAGCACAGGAGCTTGTGCCGGATTATATTACCATTGATATCGCGCACGGCCATTCCAATGCCGTGATCAGCATGATTCAATTTATTAAAGAACATGTCCCGGAAAGCTTTGTCATCGCAGGGAATGTCGGGACGCCTGAAGCCGTAAGGGAGCTGGAACGCGCGGGCGCTGACGCGACAAAAGTGGGAATCGGCCCCGGGAAAGTCTGCATCACCAAAATTAAAACCGGCTTCGGAACCGGCGGATGGCAATTAGCCGCGCTTCGCTGGTGCGCGAAAGCGGCGAGCAAACCGATCATTGCTGACGGCGGCATCCGCACGCACGGCGATATTGCGAAATCCATCCGATTCGGCGCATCCATGGTCATGATCGGATCATTATTCGCCGGCCACGAAGAATCACCGGGACAAACGATCGAAATCGATGGAAAGCTGTACAAAGAATATTTCGGCTCCGCTTCTGAATTTCAAAAAGGCGAAAAGAAAAACGTCGAAGGCAAAAAAATGCATGTCGAACATAAAGGGTCTTTACAGGACACGCTGGTTGAAATGGAGCAGGATCTGCAATCTTCCATCTCTTACGCCGGCGGCAATACACTCGAAGCCATTCGTAATGTCGACTACGTGATCGTAAAAAACTCTATTTTCAACGGCGACAGATTTTAACACGCAGCAGGGCCGCTCAAAGATAAAAAAATGACATTCAATATGAATGTCATTTTTTTCATTAAATACCGAAATAAAGAGCCGCACTGGCCAACAGATTAATCACAAAAATAAACAAAAAGATGTAACGAATGAATTTATTTTGCACCGGAGCAAATATAAAGAGATATAGTCCTGCCACCCCAAAAGTAAGAACAGGAAACAGCCACTCAAAGGATAAAGAAATGATATAACCGATAATCATAACAATCGGCACACCGATTAATGATAATTTACTTCTCATATGATTTCTGCCCCTTTTACTTAAAAATTGGTGTGATGTAAGCTTCAATAATGGCAGCGGCGATCAGCAGACAAATAATTATGAGCACCAATATTCCAATATGCCTGAACATTGAAGCCATTATCTTTTTTTCCTTAGAAAAACACAGCCTGATAACCAATTCAACGCCCTTAAAACCAATGGCGCCACTTAATAATAACGCGGGAACTTCAAATATACCATGAGGAATTAGCAGTAAAAAAATCTGATAAAAAGGAACCCCGCTATGCAGATTTTCTATAATAGAGCCGCTTAAAATAAACCCGTTGGTGAATAAATAAAAGATTGAGGTCAACCCAAAGGTAAAAAAACCCGCGGCTAAAAACAGACAAGCGATTGCATTGTTTTTCAGCAGTTCAACCGCGCCTGACGAGCCGTTGTAAGACGCGGTTGAAACAAAGTGATCGGAAAAAAACGCAGCGATCACACCGCCTGAAAAAAACAGCAATGACGCGGTTAACGGAATGACGGACGTCCTGATTGCCGGCAACATGCGGTTCATCATGTATAGATACTCTCAGCCAATTCTTCAATCTCTTCTAATGAATGCTCGGATGACTGATACTCCGCAGCAAAAACGCCTTCATGTATAATACCGATCGTATCACACAGCGAATGCGCCAGCTCCAACAGGTGGGTCGATAACAGGACCGTATGTCCCTGCTTGACGTACTCCTTTAATAACGTCCGTATCGTTTTACCGCTGATTAAATCAATGCCCGTCAGCGGTTCGTCAAGAATTAATATCTTTGGCTGATGAATGAGCGCGGCCGCAATTGATAATTTTTGTTTCATTCCATGTGAATATGTTTTAATCAGCTGATTTCCGTCTTGAGCAAGCTTCAGCGTCTCTAACATATTCTTTATATACTCATTTGTCCGCTGAGACGGCACTTGAAACATTTCCGCTGTAAAACGCAAGTATTCGACTCCCGTTAAATAATCATATAAAAAGGCATGGTCGGGCACAAAACCGATATCAGCCGATATTTGCCCCCCCTCTTCTGAATCCAGTTCCTTACCGTCAATCATGACGCTGCCTGAAGTCGGTTTAAGCAGGCCCGAAATGATTTTCAAAGTCGTTGTTTTCCCGACTCCATTAGTCCCCAGCAAAGCATAAATTGAGCCTTTTTTCACCTCAAACGAAATATCTTTCAACACCTGTTTTTCACTATAGTTTTTTTGTATATTCACTAATTTAATCATTGTTCGCAAACCTTTCCGCCATATTGATTCTGCGAAGAAACAGAAACATGACTCCATAGTTTAATAGTGTGAACAGGACAAAAATACCTGATGCAGAATGAATAAGCATCATTTCAAGTTCCGGCTTTTTATAGATAAAATACGACGTGATCGCAGCGATTTGAAGCGACACAATGAAAATGAAAGACCCGTATAAGTTGTTATACGTCTTTGCTTTCCCCGCTTCTCCAATTTCGTACAGATGCTCCCAGTTTTTCTTAGGATACAAGGCGGTGCTTGAAATCTGGACAAGACTGTATAAAAAACCCGAACATAAAAACACAATAAACAAGTAGATCGTCAGCGCCGCGGAATACGGAAAAAACACCGTAATCAAAATGGTGATGATGAACGAATAGATAAGAGCGGCGAGATTATAAATACATACTTTCGGAAACACCAGCTGCCACGCATGTTTGATATTTCGGTGAAACAGATGCTGATTTTTTATTTCTCCGTCAACTGATAATACTGTTTTGAGCGCATCTCCGACGAGCTGATACGAAAAGTTCGCAATGATAACCGCCGCAGACACGATGGCGGCTGCCGAATACCCGATAAAATGATGCGATAGAAGCGGAATACAAAAACCTAAAAACAGCATGAACAAATACAACATACTGCCGAAGTTCCTGATAAAAAACCCGTCAATTCTCGATAAAAACAGCAGATCCTTTTGAAAAACGGCATGAAATATTTTGTTATTTCTATATAATTTCAGCTTTGGCGCAAAATCTGCGTTTGTCAAAAACATATAAGGAATAAGGTCCATTTTCTTCAGCGTGGCCGACCACAGTTTAAACATCCCCGCCGTTAAAAGGACGGCGGCCGCAAACACCGCAGCGAAAACGAGCACGGAATGTGAGCGGAATGCTAACCATACATACGGCGTATTCATGAGGATGTTCCGGAAAGCCGGTGACTCCGTAAAGCTTGAAATATCCTTTGCGGTATACTCCCCAAACACGAGAAGATAAACGGCATACCCGACTGCAAGCGGAACCAGCAGGCTGACGCTGAATAAAATGCCTTTCATGATTTTCAAGTAAAACAATTTGCTCCACATATTTGTAAGAAGATAAACAACATAAGAAAACAGCATAGATAAAAATAAATTGAGAAGAAAATAAACGAAGCCCAAGAAAAATACGATGACCGCCGCAGACCCGGTCATGCCTGCGCTTGATAAAAACAAAAAGACCGGAAAAACAAAAAGATACCATACGAAAATGGTTTTTTTGATCGCCTGGCCGGCAAAAACAGAAAACAGCTGTAAAAAACGAACCTTTTTTAATTGATGAATGACCTTGCGCGTATCCAGCAGAAAGGCATTGTGGTGTTCTTTAAAGAAGCCGGCAGCCCAAAACAGCTGCTCAAGTGAAACGGCGATTAAAACAAATTGCCCCCATGCGCTGAGGGGCAGCTGAATCAGTTTTGTCCCGAATACAACACCGCATCCCAGGAAAACGAGATATAAACATAACAGAGAAATAATAATGGCAGACAGCAGTTTGCTGTTGAGTTGAGGAATGCCCCAATCTTCCTTTCTTTTTCGAAACGATGACAGGGTATTATATTTGATAAGAGCCGCAATTTGTTTGACTATCATACTTTCAATCCTTACATATGTATTTGGGAGAGAGGCTCTTTTTGCAGCTTGTACAAAAAGAGCAATTATTTATTGATCGATTTTACCAAGCAGCTGCGTATTTTTTGCCGTATTTCTTAATCATTGTTTTTGCTGTTGCAACGATTGCATAAGAAATCGCGCCTGCGCCTGTAACGATACCGATAAGAGAAATGATAGAAGCAATTGTTGATGCCGCATCAATAATATCAATTGCTTTTTTAGCTGCTGCTGTAGAGATGCCGAGAGTAGAAGCTAATTCAGCATTGGCTGAGAATGCATGAGCCGCCGCCACGTTTAATTCAGTTCCCGTTAATAATAGTGCATAAACCAATGTTGCTGCAGCAAGAGCCGCGCCAAACAAAATGAAAGACTTTTTATTAGATTTTACTAAGTTCATCATAACATCTCCCTACTCTGTTTTTTTAATTTATAATAAAATTCAGCTTAATTGACTCTCTCCCGAGCTAAATTTTATCCGCCATAAAATAGTTTAAGAAAATAGTAAAGAGTTTTAGTAAAACAAAACATCCAGTCAAAATGATTCTCTTGCCTTTACTGAGATCGGTCAGTTTTCCCGCAGCAGCATAAAGAGCCGCGATTGATATGAGCAGAAATGGATCCAGCAGCTGCAGACTCAAGCTGGTGCCGCCGGCAGAATATATAAGCGAGGAATCAGCCGTTAAGTAGTTAACAACTGAAAGAATCAACATTTTAAATGCCGAGATTAAAGAAGTCAGCGTATATAGAAGCAAATATATTTTTTTCGGTTTTTTTGTACCGAGAATAAAAGCGGCAACGAATAACAGAAATCCGCCTATCAGAATTTCCACAAAAGTTGTGAAGATCATAAACCCTTGCAGAAACATGACAATCGTACGAACACTTTTCTCCCCGATATCGTAGGTATTTTCTCCGACGGAAGAATAATACGACTGCAGAACTTTATCTGAAATACTGAATTGGAAGAGTAATGAACAGATCAAAATGATGAAAAAAGAACTTAAAAATATTTTTTTATTGCTCAATTGACCTATCATATTATCATCCTTTTCTTACAAAATAAATTAACTATTCTATACTTTTACAATTTAGTTTAATCCTATCAAAAAATCAATATCCTTTCGAAAAATATGACTTTAGAACGTGTTGACAAAGAGCACATCTTTCAGAGTTTTTGGTTCTATGTACCCTTTATTTTTTTTCGAATTTGCAAATAGTATGATTTAGACAATTGATTTGAAGTTTTAGGAAGAACCTGTCGAAAGAGACGAAGGATATAAAAAAGGAGGATATCGTCATGTATCCTCCGGATGTATGATCGCCAGCACCTGATGATCTTCCCATTTTCCATTTATTTTTACATTTTTTCTCGCAATGCCTTCTTTATGAAAGCCAGCTTTTTCGAGCACCCGGATTGACGCCTTATTGTGCGGCATGACTCCAGCTCCTATCCGATGCAGTTTCAGGTCATTGAATGCATAATCGACTGCCAGCTTGACAGCCTTCGTCGCATAGCCTTTCCCGTTATATTTGCCATCTAAAAAATAACCGATAAAAGCGCTTTGGAGGGAACCCCGAACCACCTGAAAAAGGCTGATCGTGTCAATCAGGGTCTGATCCTGAAGAAAAATGCCGAAGCTGTATTCAGTATCATTTTCCGCATTCTTCAGTGATTGTTCAATTCGTTTTTTCCGGCCTTCCAGCGTATAAAAATCCTCTTGTCTCGACATGGCAAACCGTTCAAAAAACATGCGGTTTTCCGTCTGCAAAACCAGTTCCTGCTCTGCATCATTCAAGCTGAGCGGCCTGATATCAACGCTGTTTCCTTCCTGCATATGCATCGCCGTCCTTTTGTTTTGATCAGAAACGTTTTTTTAATTGCCTCTCACCCATGTGATACGGTACGCTTTATCGCATCAAGAAAATTCCAAGACTTTACGTTCATCTTTCCTTTCGTGACCTATGTCTGATGTGAGTAACCGAAACGGAAGCACAAGGTTCTTTTGTTGACTTAAACCGTGCTTTAAGCCGTATCATCATATTGTGACAAGGAAAGAATAGTTTTGGCGGGTTTCCCGATGATCTAAAAATCAATTTTACAGAATCACTGCTGTCTTATTTCATGCCTATTTGCGGGATGAATATATTGATTGGATCAAAGCTGAAATGTTGACAAAGAAATGTAAAAACAATCGGAAAAGAGGAGATAATATGAAACTGACGGGAAATACAATACTGATTACAGGCGGAAATGCCGGAATAGGATTGGCTTTCGCAGAACGGTTTTTAAAAGCGGGAAATAAAGTCATCGTGACCGGACGGCGTGAGCACGCTCTTCAAAAAGCAAAGGAAACATTCCCGGATCTTATTACATATGTCAGTGATTTGAGCATTCCATCTGAACGTATATCACTGTTTGATTGGGTGAAAGAAAATTATCCGGAAGTGAATGTGTTAGTAAACAACGCGGGGATTCAACAACGTTTTCATGTACTGAAAGCGGATGCGAAGGACAATTGGGACTATTTCAATAAAGAAATCACAACGAACATTGAAGCTCCCTTCCACCTGTCTATGCTGTTCGCTCCGTTTTTTGCCGGAAAAGAAGATGCGGCTTTCATTAACGTCTCTTCGGGATTGGCTTTTACACCGCTTGCCATTGCACCGATCTATTCAGCAACGAAAGCGGCGCTTCATTCATTTACAATGAGTCTGAGACATCAGCTTTCTGATTCATCTGTAGAAGTGATTGAAGTTGCGCCTCCGGCGGTGAATACAGATTTAGGCGGAGCAGGGCTGCATACGCAAGGGGAACCGCTGGATGAATTCGCTGATGGGATTTTTAAAGGACTGAAAGAGGGCAAACAAGAAATCGGATATGGTTCTTCAGAAGAACGGCTGCGCATGTCACGGGATAAAGCCGATGAACATACGGCAAATATGTACCATGCGATGAAACATACAATCGAATAACCTCTTTGAAAAAGCAAAACCCGCTTCTGTTGAGCGGGTTTTCCTTTTATTAAACAGATAAACGCCTTTTTTAACAATGGTGCAAGCGCCACCGGAAAGAAAGACGTCATATTTTTTCATCCTAAGAATGGCGGGTTGACCCTTAGCACTCTTCCGGCGTACCGGCGTTTTTGGCCGTGCGGAAAGATGAACCGCAGCCGCAGGAAGCGATGGCATTCGGGTTGTCAATGGTGAAACCGCCGCCCATCATGGACTGTTTGAAGTCAATGATCGTGCCGGTCATAATATCAAGGCTTTCGCTGTCGACCAAAACGGTGATTCCGTGCTGTTCAAACATGCTGTCTTTTTCGCCTTTTTCGTGCTCAAATCCCATTCCGTAAGACAGGCCGCTGCAGCCGCCGCCTTTTACGCCCACACGGAGAAACGCGTTTTCTTCTTCATGCTCTTTCATCATATCTTTTATATGCAAAGCCGCTGCTTCAGTGATGGTTACTGGAACACTCATAGGTAGACCTCCTTTTTTTAAAAACGGATGCTGATATCTATTATAAACCTTGAGGAGAGTATTTCTCAAACGAGCTGTTTACAAATAATAGACGCCGCTGCATACGGTTTCGGCGGGTCCCGTCATCAGTACGTGCCCGTTGTCCTGCCAATTAATCACAAGGTCGCCTCCCGCTAAATGAACGGTGATATCCCGGTTTCGTTCGGAAACACCGTTCAATACGGATGCGACAGCCGCCGCACAGGCGCCTGTTCCGCAAGCCTGTGTAATGCCGGAGCCGCGTTCCCATACGCGGAAATGAAGTTCATCGGCGCTGACGGTTTCCACAAATTCGACATTGACGCCTTCCGGAAATCTCGGGTCTTTTTCAATGACGGGACCGAGCGTTGTAAGAGGTGCTTGATTGATATCCGCAACCGGAAAAACAATATGGGGGTTTCCCATTGATACGGCTGTTCCGGAAAGCTCCGTTTCTCCAAAAACAAAGGTTTCATCGATCGTCCGTTCATCTTCATTGCCGAGCATCGGCAGCTCTTTTTTGGTGAGGCGCGGTTCGCCCATATCAACGGCGACTTCACGCACAATCCCGTTGTCCTCTGTAATGTCTGCTTTCACTAGACCTGAAAGCGTCTCAATGAAAAAGGACGTTTCTTCTGTCAGCTTATGTTCGTATGCGTACTTTGCCACACAGCGAAGGCCGTTGCCGCAATTTTTCCCTTCTGAGCCGTCATTATTAAAAATCCGCATTTTGACGGGCGCTTTTTCTGACGGACAGATGAGGATCATTCCGTCAGAGCCGATGCCCGTGTGAATGCTGGACACTTTAACGGCAATCTCAGCCAGCCGTTCTTCCGGCAGCTGTTCTTCAAATTGATTTACATATATATAACTGTTTCCAAGACCGTGCATCTTGGTAAAACGGAATGAATTCATATCGGCCTCCAACTTTTTTTCTTTTACTTAGTATAAAAGCTCTTCTGCTCGGACACAATACAAATATCCCCCGTTTTTCATACATAAAAGCTCCCTGCATATGCAGGGAGCTTTTATCGTTTACTAAATAAACATGCCGGCAATCGCCGCGCTGAGAAGGTTTGCGAGTGTTCCCGCAATAACCGCTCTTAATCCGAGGCGCGCAATGTCCGAACGGCGGCTTGGGGCCAAACCGCCCAGTGTGCCGAGCATAATCGCAATCGAAGAGAAGTTGGCAAATCCGCACAGCGCAAAGCTGATAATCGTAGACGTTTTTTTAGAAAAGTCCGCAATATGCGGACCGAAGTTTGAATAAGCGACAAACTCATTCAGCACAAGTTTCTGTCCGATATAGCTTCCCGCTCCGAGCGCTTCATGCCAAGGAACGCCGATTACAAATGCGATCGGTGAAAACACGTAACCGAGAATGGATTCTAATGTAATATGTTTGAAACCGAACCAGCCGCCGATTCCGCCGAGAATTCCGTTCACTACGGCGATGAGCGCGACAAACGCAAGCAGCATGGCGCCGACATTTAGAGCAATCTGAAGGCCAGTGGACGCGCCTTTTGCCGCTGCATCAATCACATTAGCGGCGCCTTCGCCTTCTTCGTCCATATTAAAATCGCCTTTTATCGTCTGCGTTTTTTCCGTTTCAGGTATTAAAATTTTTCCGAACACGAGACCGGCGGGAGCCGCCATAAAGCTGGCCGCCAGCAAGTATTCGATCGGAATGCCTAACAGGGCGTAACCGAAAAGCGTCGAACCCGCTACAGCCGAAAGGCCGCTCGTCATAATCGTAAACAGCTCGGAACGGGTCAATCCCGCAATCAGCGGTTTAATGGCAAGCGGTGATTCAGACTGTCCGACAAAAATGTTCGCAGCCGCCGCAAGCGATTCCGTTCTGCTTGTCCCAAGAAGTTTTGACAGTCCGCCTCCGATGACGCGAAAGATGAGCTGCATGATTTTCAAGTGATACAAAACGGCAATCAGCGCTGAGAAAAAGATAATGACCGGCAGAACGCTCAGCGCAAAAGCCGGGCTGCTGCCCACTTTTAACAGCGGGCCAAAAATAAAGCTGATGCCTTCGTTCGCATAATCAATGAGAAGCTGCACACGGCTTGAGAACCATAAAAATACGGCCCGTCCGGCGTCCCACTTTAATACGATGAATCCGAAGGCCATTTGTAAACATAAACCGACAATGACGGTTCGCAGGTTAATTTTGCTTTTCTTCTCTGATAACAAAAAAGCAATGGCTAATATAGCAACTGCCCCGAGCAGCCCCCAAACGATATTCAATGAATCCACCTCTAAAATTTTATTTAAAAAAAGTCTTTATTAAGATAACAATATTTATTTTTGCTGTCTACAAATTTTTTATTTTGCAAAACCCGGGGCGCAATAAAAAAGAGACCCCATTCGGAGCCTCTGATTAAAACATCGGATTTTCTTCTATGAATGTATATATGTTGTCAACCAGTTCAGCAGGCGTGCCTCCCGTGACCACTTCGCCGTTGACCAGGGCGAACAGGGACTCCATGCATTTCCCGCAATAGCTTAAACAGCCGTATTCAAGCACGTCCAAGTTCGGATCCTTCTCTAAGATCTCAAGTGCTTCCTGGGAACCGCGCGCTAAATTGCTGACACAGAATTCAATCATCGGAATCATGCGGTTTCACCTCACATATGTACCTTATCCTAACGGAATTTCCTCTATTCGTCAAAGATCCGGTTTCACGCTCAATGTTATCGTAACATATTAATTCAGGTTAAAGGTTTTACTATTACGTGTTTTCTGGTCAATTTGTAGGTTATTTTAAAACTATTATTGTGGTTTTAGATCAAATTCGATATAATTCTAGATGTTATTTTACATAGTTCGTTATTTTGTAACAACATTGACTACCATATTTTTCGGGCAAAAGGGGAATCATTATGAAAAAATTGGTCTTGATCGGCGGGGGTTACGGAAACATGCGGGTGCTGCACCGCTTACTGCCGAACCAGCTTCCGTCAGATATATCCATCACGCTGATTGACAGAAACCCGTATCACTGCTTAAAAACAGAATATTATGCGCTCGCCGCCGGCACGATTTCTGATCATCATATCAGGGTGTCTTTTCCTGAGCATCCGAATCTGGATGTTCAATACGGTGAGGTGGCTTCCGTCGACACGAAAAACAAACAGGTTCTGTTTCATGACCGCGAACCGATTTCTTACGATGACGCGGTGATCGGACTGGGCTGCGAGGATAAGTATCATAACGTGCCCGGCGCGCCGGAACATACTTACAGCATTCAGACCATTGATCAGTCACGCGAAGCCTATCAAAAGCTGAACAACCTCGGCGCCAATGCATCTGTCGCTATCGTCGGAGCGGGATTAAGCGGCGTGGAGCTTGCCAGTGAATTAAGAGAGAGCCGTGACGATCTGAAGATTATGTTATTTGACCGGGGCGACCTGATTTTATCAAGCTTTCCGAAAAGACTCAGCAAGTATGTTCAGAAATGGTTTGAAGAACACGGCGTCGCCATTATCAATAATGCGAATATTACAAAAGTGGAAGACGGGATCGTTTATAATCATGATGAAGGAATAGCGGCCGATGCCATCGTGTGGACGGCGGGAATTCAGCCGAATAAAGCCGTCAGAGAACTGGACGCTGAAAAAGATCCGCAGGGGCGCATCATTTTAACACCGCATCACAACCTTCCGGGCGATGAGCATGTTTACGTCGTCGGTGATTGCGCGAGCCTGCCGCATGCGCCGAGCGCCCAGCTGGCTGAAGCACAGGCGGAACAAATTGTGCAGATCCTCCTGAAACGCTGGAACAATGAAGAGCTGCCGGAAACAATGCCGCAATTTAAGCTGAAAGGCGTTCTCGGTTCACTCGGAAAAAAAGCGGGCTTCGGTCTTGTCAACGACCGTCCGCTCATCGGGCGTGTGCCCCGTTTATTAAAATCAGGCCTTTTATGGATGTACAAGCATCATAACGGCTGATAAGAAAAAAGCCGCTGATTGCGATCAGCGGCCATTTTTAAGAGCCCGCAACATAGCCGCGCTTTTCCATTTCTTCATATATATCTTTTAAATGCGGATTCCCTTCCCCCACAATGACATCCTCCACCAGCACGAGCGGATAGAAAAATTCATCGTTTCTGATGCGCTCCGCAAGCTCTTCTGTCTCCTTTTGCTGAGGCGGTGCGTCAATATCAATATACCGCATGTGAAAAGGCTGCTCCGGATATTTCCGTTGCAGCGCCGCCTCCAGCCATTCAAACGTATCTTTGGCGCTCGGCATATTCACGCAGCTTGCGCAAAGCGTTTCAGCGCCGTAAACACTGAGCGTAACCGGCTTTGTCATGTATATCATCCCCTTTACACCAGTATACAAAGGACGGGGCAGCTTTTGTATAAAAAACGGTTTTTATGTTCAAGTTTAAATATGCTATAATGGGGAAAGCAGCTTTGCAAACCAAACATTAGATTTTTACCGTTACTGTGAATATAATGGTTTTATGTATATGAAAGGAGCGAATCTCATGACTGAGGTTGAAATGAAAGAGCAAGTACAGGAAGTATTGGATAAATTACGTCCGTTTCTGCTTCGTGACGGCGGTGACTGTGAGCTTGTTGATGTAGACGAAGGCATTGTAAAGCTTCGCCTCCTTGGCGCATGCGGCAGCTGCCCAAGTTCAACGATTACGCTGAAAGCCGGAATCGAACGCGCCCTTCTTGAAGAAGTACCGGGTGTCGTTGAAGTAGAACAAGTATTTTAATCATAAAACCAGGCTGCATGACAGCCTGGTTTTTTATTTTTTACAAATAGTCATCAAACCATGAACAAATATAACGGATGCGTTTCATCCGCTGTTCCGGATGGCCGCTTCTCGACAGCTCATGCGTGGCTTTCGGAAACCGGATGAACGACGTCGTTTTGTTCAGTTTCTTCAATGCGGTAAAGAGCTGCTCCGCCTGCTCTATCGGACAGCGGTCATCTCGCTCACCATGCAGGATCAAAAGCGGCGTCGAAACCCGGGACGCATATTTTACAGGAGAACGATCCCAAAGCTTATCCGCTTCCTCAAACAAATCATGTCCGAGCTGCCAGTCTGTAAAAAAGAAGCCGATATCGCTGACACCGTGGAAGCTGAGCCAATTTGAAATGGAGCGCTGCGTGACGGCTGCTTTAAAACGGCCTGTCTGCCCGACAATCCAATTCGTCATAAACCCTCCGTAGCTTCCGCCCGTCACACCGAGACGGCCGCTGTCAATAAACGGATACGCCTGAACGGCTTCATCCACCGCCTGCATGACATCACGGTAATCTCCGCCTCCGTAATCACCCCTGACACGATTGACAAAATCCTGCCCGTAGCCATGGCTTCCTCTCGGGTTGACATACACGACAGCATATCCTTGTGCGGCCAGCACTTGGAATTCGTGAAAATACGTATGGCCGTACATCATGTGAGGCCCGCCGTGTATGTATAGAATGAGCGGATAAGTTTGATCCTCTTCAAAAACGGCGGGCTTTAAAAACCAGCCGTTTACCGTCAGCCCGTCCTTTGTTTCATATTGCAGCTTTTCCGGCACGGATATGATGCGCTCCTCAATAAACCGATCATTGTCGGATGTCAATTGCTTCTCTTCCCCATCTTCGAGCGAAATGCTGTAAAGCTCGGAAGGCTGTGCGGGTTTGGCAATGACAGCGATACAGCTTTTCTGATCAGGATGAAAAGCAAAACCGTTCACGTACTCTTCTTCTAATCGGATCGGATAGACGAGGCCGTCAATCGAGATATAATAAATACCGGTGCTTCCCTGCTCGCTCCCGAGAACGTAAAAACCCTGCCCGTCGTTTGTCCATACCGGCCGGAGCGTCACTCCTCCTATGATTGAATCCGCAATCAGCGCATCGCTCAAATGAACATCCAGCATGTCGGTCAGGCAGGACAGCCGCTCAGTTTTCACGTCGTACAGCCACGCTTTCTCTAAAGTCGCATTGCGAAATTCATTTTCATGGCCCAGCATCGCGATATAAGAACCGTCCGGTGAAAACACGCAGGAACCGAAAGAACCGCGGTGCGGCGTAATCTGCTTCAGGCTTCCGTCCGCCAGATTCATCAGATAGACATCGCTCGGCTTTCCGGCGTCACCCGGCTCGCATAAATTGGCGGTAAACGCAAGCTGCCTGCCATCCGGTGAAAAGGCCGCGCCATAATGATCCGCTTCATGATCCGTCAGCTGCCGAATCTCCCCCGTTTCAAGATGAATCAGCACAAGCTGGGCCCAGCTTCCGTTCAGCAGGCCTTTCCCGTCACGTTTATATGTTAATGACTGAATGTCAACCGGCTCATACTCGTCATGCTTCTTTTTTTCTTTCTCATCGGCGCGCTCCGCTGATGTCAGACTGACGGACACAAGCACGGATCTGCCGTCGGGCGCCCATATCGGATCTGATACGCCCCAAGGAATATCGGCCGCCTGCTCCGCCTCTCCTCCGGCAGCGTTGATGATGTACAGCTGAGGGACGCCGTTCTCCCTGTCAGAAACAAAGGCGAGGCGCCGTCCGTCAGGTGACCACCGCGGACTTGTATTTCTGTTGTCCCCGAAAGTCCACGGGTTTGAGATGCCGGATTCTGTGTCATATACCATAATGGCTGAGGAATAGGAATCACGCTTATGATTGACTGTTGTCCGGACGTAAGCGGCTCTTCTGCCGTCAGGGGCATATTGCGGGTCTGTCACGGATACGAGAGTCGCAATGTCCTCCTCGGTTATGAGTTTTTTCAATCGTTTCTCCTCCTTTTCTTTTTTATTTCGCTTCCCTAAATAAAAATCCTTCTCCAGAAAAAGAAAGCGTCCTTCTCTGATGGGAAGAACGCTTTTTTATCATTATACACTTTTCACCTGTTCTAAAGGATTCCGTTCAATTACGCTTCCTTCTGACGGGACGGTAAGCGCCGCAATCTCACAGTGGGGGAAATGCTCAGAAAGCTGTTTTCTCAGCTCTTCTCCCTTTCCTTTTTCAATTAGGACAAGAATCGTCGGTCCCGCTCCGCTCAGCGCCGTTCCGTAAGCGCCTTTCATTTCGACCGCATGTTCCACCTTTGAAAGCTCAGGAACAAGCATGGCGCGGTACGGCTGATGGAGGATGTCTTTTCTCATCATTTTCCCGGCGAGCGCCCAGTCATTTGACATGATCGCAGCAACGAGAAGGTTGCTGACGGCGCTTGCTTTAACGGCGTGCCGGTAAGGCAGCTCTTTCGGGAGCACGTCTCTTGCGTCCCTGGTCAGAACTTCGTAAAACGGAATCACTGCCACAACGTCGATATCCGCTTCGGCAACACGCACGATATGTGTTTCATCTTCTTCGTGAAGGCCGATCACAAGCCCTCCTGCAAGAGAAGCAGCGGCATTATCAGGGTGTCCCTCTTCAAGACTGGCTAAGTGCAGCTTGTCGCTTTCAGACAGCTGCAGGCCGCATAACTCATCCGCAAGCTCAATGGCGGCGACGATAGCGGCCGCGCTGCTTCCGAGACCCCGTGCAAGGGGGATGTCACTCCACACTTTGACATGGGCGGGCGGCAGCTCTTTCTGATAGCGGTCAGCCGTCCGTTTGGCGACTTGGTAGATGAGGTTGTCCGTTCCTTGAGGGATGCCCGCGACAGTTTCGGTTTCCGCCGAGAACTGCCATTCATCGTTTCGGAAAACCGAAAGCTTCAAATATCTGCTGAGCGCCATCCCGACGGAATCAAACCCGGGCCCTAAGTTGGCGGTGCTTCCCGGAACCGTAATGGAAAACAGCATCTCCGCCTCATTCATACACGCGCCGCTCCATTTAAGTATTCCAGGATACTGTCCTCATCTGTCGGCAGCGTAATCGGTTTTATGTCAGATACGTCTACAGCCGTGTTCGGATCTTTCAGGCCGTTTCCGGTCAAAACTGCGACAACCTTGCTGCCTTTTGGAATTTCACCGGATTTTACCTGTTTCAAAACGCCGGCGATGGATGCACAGGAGCCCGGTTCGGCAAACACGCCTTCTTCACGGGCAATCAGCTGATAAGCGTGAAGAATGTCTTCATCTGTGACTTCATCAATTTTTCCGGCTGATTCTTCCGCAGCGAGCACCGCTTTGTCCCAGCTGGCAGGATTCCCGATTCGGATTGCCGTCGCAACGGTCTCTGGATTTTTAATGACTTCGCCGCGGACGATAGCCGCAGAACCTTCCGCCTCAAAACCGCGCATCTTCGGAAGTCCGGTGCCGTTTTTCTCATGGTATTCTTTGAACCCTTTCCAGTAGGCCGTGATATTCCCGGCGTTTCCTACCGGGATCGCCAGAATGTCCGGCGCTTCGCCGAGCTGTTCGCATACTTCAAAGGCCGCTGTTTTTTGCCCTTCAATCCGGTAAGGGTTTACTGAATTCACTAATGCAATCGGTGATTTTTCGCAAATCGACCGGACGATGGCCAGCGCGTCGTCAAAGTTTCCGTCAATCGCGATGATTTCCGCACCGTACATGACGGCCTGCGCAAGTTTTCCGAAGGCGATTTTTCCGTCCGGGATGATGACGATGCATTTCATGCCGGCTCTCGCCGCGTATGCCGCAGCTGCCGCGGATGTGTTCCCTGTAGAGGCGCACATGATGGTATCATTGCCTTCTTCTTTCGCTTTGGCGACCGCCATGACCATGCCGCGGTCTTTAAAGGATCCCGTCGGATTAACGCCCTCTGTTTTCACATGCAGTTCAATTCCGAGCTTTTCGGAAAGTTTCGGCAGGTAAATCAGCGGCGTGTTGCCTTCATGTAATGACAGGGCCGGCGTCTGATCCGTCACCGGCAGAAATTCTTTATATTGATGGATGAGTCCTTTCCACATTAGCTCCAACCGTTCCCTTCTACGCGATATGTGCTTTTCACTTCTTGTACGACTTCGAGGTCATTTAAGTTTTGCAGAATGTCACTGAAATCTTCTTCCGATGTATGATGCGTGACGATGACGATTTCCGCGAGGTCGTCATGGCCTTTGATCGGCAGCTGCAGAATTTTTTCAAAGCTGACGCCGCGCTCTGAGAAGGCCGATGTGATTTTTGAAAAAGAGCCGACCTGGTCTTTGACGTGAATTCTTAAAAACTGCTGGGCATAGATATCAGACGGCTGCTTCAGATTTCTTTCAAACTGCGGGGCGACAAAGCTGTTTCCGTTTACGCCGAGACGCATGTTTTTCATGACCGCGACGAGATCGGAAACGACCGATGTCGCAGTCGGCATGCTTCCGGCTCCGGGGCCGTAAAACATCGTTTCGCCGACAGCTTCTCCGTACACGTAAACGGCATTAAACTCGTTATGCACCGCAGAGAGCGGATGATGATCCGGCAGCAGTGTCGGCTGAACGCTGACTTCGATTTTATTGTCATCACGCTGGGCGATGCCGATCAGCTTCATCGTATAGCCGAGCCGTTTGCTGAAGCTGATGTCTTCATCCGTTATCCGAGAAATTCCTTTTACTTTGACATCGTCCAGATCGACATTCATAGAGAAGCCGAGACGGGCTAAAATCGCCATCTTGCGCGCGGCATCGAGCCCTTCTACATCGGCGGTCGG
Organism: Bacillus sp. FSL P4-0334; assembly: GCF_038004825.1. Lineage (NCBI taxonomy): Bacteria > Bacillati > Bacillota > Bacilli > Caryophanales > Bacillaceae > Bacillus > Bacillus sp. FSL P4-0334. The sequence continues at coordinate 138,413 of NZ_JBBORX010000001.1, forward strand.
GTCCGCTTCCGCGAATCCGAGATCCTGCGCTTCCTTCAGCACTTCTTCATACGGGCTTTTTTCTTTAATCATTTTCGTTAAGATGAAGTTCGTCGTTCCGTTGACGATTCCCATCATTTTTGTGATCCGGTCAGAGGAAAGGCCTTCTTCGAGCGTGCGTAAAATCGGGATTCCGCCGGCGACACTCGCTTCATAATACAAGTCACAGCCATTTTCCTTTGCGGCGGCTAAAAGCTCTGACCCGTATACGGCGATCAGATCTTTATTTGCGGTCACAACATGTTTTTTCGCTTTCAAGGCATCAAGAAGATATTGCTTCGTCTGTTCGACACCGCCGATGACTTCAATAATCACGTCGACTTCAGGGTCATCGATCACATCATAGACTTCTGTCGTCAGCACTTCTTTCGGCAGGTCTGCGTCTCGTTTTTTATCAATATCTTTAACTAGCACTTTTTTGATCGTCACCGGACAGCCGACCTGGTGCATAAGCTTATCCTGATGATCTTGTATAATTTTGACGACTCCGCTTCCCACAGTTCCCAGTCCTAACAGTCCAATACGAATCGCTTCCAAAGAGAAACTCCACCTTTCTTCCTTTTGTCCACTAGAAAAGGACAATTGTTAACCCTTCACAGACATTTAAGTTACAAATATTATATAAGCCCGCATTTGTTTTGACAAGCGGCTGAATATTGTTTCTACGGATATGAAAACGCTTAACACACTGATATGACAAGATTCCCTATTTTCTAAATATTTTTACGTCATATTTTCTTACGAACTGATTCCTTTCCCGAGCCACGCCACAGGCGGGACAAAAACCTGCGCCGACCTGACATTCATCATGTTGTGACATGTCTGTAAAAACTGTTCATAGCGGGTGCAGTCGGCAAGAATGTAGTCAAGCTGCTCTTCGTAATACTGTTTTTCAGAATCATGAGAAATGTAATAGCTCTCCACCGTCTCGAAGAAATGGAGCGGAAACAGCAGGCGGCTGTAAAACAGGCGTTTGGAAAAGGAGGATAACGGCGTAACTTGCTCATATTCCTGCAGAAACAAAAACCCATCTTTGAGCAGGTCGTCACGATGATACAAATATGTGCTGCGCATATATTCCGCAATATCACGGGCAGCATGGTCGAATACCCAATCGCCCGGAATGCGGATCAATGATTCCTCCGACCAGGTATCCCGTTCCATCCGCTGATGGCAGATTGTCCCCGAGTCTTCTGCGCCGGGATTGTCATCCAGCTCCGTATCCACTAAATATTGAATGGCGTTTTCCGCTAAGCCTGAATAATAAGGAAATGCTTCGATCATTTTCTTTTCGAACGGTTCAAGCGGAGACATATGAATTTTTTGCATCCAGAATGATTCCAGCTGATCCACCCGTTTTCCCCATAAGTCCTTCCATTGGCCGATCCTGCCCGCTTCTTTCACTTCGTACGGAAAACCCCGCCCTTTTCTGTGAAATTCGGCAAGCTCCCCTCCGACGGAAAACGACCGGTTTGAGACGGGAATCGGCGCTTTTAAGAGCGCATACGTTTTGCCTTCGTCCTCAAAGGTCAGTTCTCCTTCCTTCGTAAAGATAAACACTGAAACGTATGGGTCACTTTGTTCTTGTAAATACTGACTCATGTAGTAAAGCTCCGTCAGCTCTGATTGCGAAAACCCGGAAACGGGAATTATAAGAAAGAAGGAATTAGGCGTCTGGAAGCATTGGTATTTCTGATAAACGGAAAGCTGTCTGACGTGGATGCCGTACTTTTCTTTAATGATGCTTTTCATCATAATCACCTGCCTGAAAAATTAGAGCTATTCACATCGTAGTCATACGCCGGCGGAATTATGAATACATATTGTAATCCTTTGAATCAAGTGGAGAAACATCGTACACATCGGAAGAGTGTTGTATAAACTAGTAAAAAAAGATTGGGTGAAGCAAATGTCAGAAAAGGAACAACTGAATCAGGTGGAAGCTGTCGCCAGGGCGCGTTTAAAAGAACGGGGGGTTGAGACGGACGATATTGCCGAGCTGGTGTATTTCCTTCAAAAAAAATATCATCCTGATTTGACGATGGAGGTATGCAGGCTCAATGTGGATCGTGTCATCGCAAAACGCGAAGTGCAAAACGCCATTTTAACAGGAATAGAATTAGATGTGCTCGCCGAACAAAAAAAGCTGTCTGAACCGCTTCAGACCATTCTGGCGATTGATGAAAGCCTGTATGGGGTTGACGAGGTGCTCGCCTTCTCTATCGTGAATATATACGGCTCAATCGGCTTTACGAATTACGGCTACATTGACAAAGAAAAACCCGGTATTCTCGGGCGGTTAAATGATAAATCTACGGGCGAATGCCATACGTTTCTTGATGATATCGTCGGCGCAATCGCAGCAGCGGCTTCAAGCCGGCTTGCTCACAGCGCAAGAAATACAGAATAAGGACGGCCGTCATGGCCGTCCCTTTTTTTATAGATGTTCAATCCATTCGGTTAAAGAGTCAATCGCATATGTCGGCTTTTGGCCGTAATCTGCCATATGCTCACGCTTTGTCACTCCGGTATGAACCAGCAGCGTATCCATGCCCGCATTGATGCCGGCCATAATATCCGTTGCATAGTTATCGCCGACCATGAGTGTTTCGGAAATATCCGTTCCGAGCACACGCATCGCCTGTTCCATAATAATGGATTCAGGCTTGCCGATAAAGACAGGCTCAACGCCCGTTGACACCGTCAAAACGGATGTGAGCGAACCGTTCCCTGGTAAAAGTCCTCTTTCAGTCGGAATGGCGACGTCGCCGTTTGTTGAAATGAACCGGGCGCCGTTTCTGATCGCAAGGCATCCCGTTGCCAACTTTTCATATGTAATGCCGCGGTCGATTCCCACAACGACAAAGTCCGCGTTTTCTTCTCCGAAGCTCAGCCCGTTTTCTTCAATGGCCTGACGGATGCCTTCTTCGCCGATCACATACACCGACGCGTCTTTTTTCTCCTGGGCGATATGCTGCGCAGTCGCCATGCTCGTCGTGAAGACCTGCTCTTCAGATGCCGGAATGTCAAAGCTCATCAGCTTGTCCGCCACCTGCTTCGGCGTCCGGGAAGAATTGTTCGTCACGAATAAATACGGAATGCCGCGCGCTTTAAGCGTTCTCACGAATTCACACGCTTCTTCGATTTTTTCCGTCCCGTTGTACATTGTGCCGTCCAAATCTATCAAATATCCTTTATAATCCTTCATACTCAACACTCCTGTGGATTTTCTCACTCGTTGTTATTTAAATGCGGAAACAGGCCCTAATTCTGTTTCCAGGTAGGTTCTTACACGGGCCGGAAAGGCTTTCAGCACATCTTTGTTTGACGTGATCAGCGTAAACAGCTCCTGATGATCGGCGTGCTGATATTCCTGGACAAGCTGCTTTCTGGAAGAGATCAGTTGCTTCAGCTTATTTCCTTCATCCTCAGCTACCACCTTTTCATCCGTCAGAATATCCATGATGTCGTCATAACTGCCCGGATCGCGCATGATAAAGCCGTCAATCATATCATTTCCGACATCGAGAATGCATTCGATCATAAGATGGCTGATCCGCTCAAGCGCCCTTTTTTCGATCTCGCTCTCCCATGCAGGCGTGCTGTCAAACAGCGCCAGCTGGGTCTCAAAAAAACGGAGTGTTTGTTCGATATTATTTCTGTCAACAAAATACACGTGACAGCATCCCCTTCTGCATCAATTATTTTCTGATTCGTTTTAAAACAAAATACGCGCAGCCGAAATTGCAGTATTCGTAAATGTATTCGTCCAATGTGCTGATTTTCGTTTCAAAGGTTGCTTTTTGATTCTGGTCATCAAAGAAGCCTTTGAGCCGCAGCTGACTGTATCCCCAGTCTCCCACAATGTAATCATATTTATTTAATATGTCTGAATAGCGGGCTTTGAACGCTTCTTCATTAAAGCCGTTTTTAAAATCGTGTACGAGTTCAAACTCGGCATTTTGAATAAGAATCATGTCTTCACCTCTTTTATCACTCTTTACTATCATAATTCATTGACTTCTGTCCATCAATTGCAAAATGAGACGGTTCGGACGGACGGAGAATTTTTCCTCTTTATATCCAGTGTAGCGGTTCAGACGATCCTTATTCAAGAATGATTTTTCCCTGCAAAAACGGCTCCATCACAAAAAACCCAAAACCTGCGGCGTTTTGGGTTTTTTCGGCTTATCTTATGCTTGGGCCTGGCGTTTTTTAGACGCTTCGTTCACTTGTTCATCCGCATGGTAGGAAGAACGGACAAGCGGGCCTGCTTCACAGTGGCTGAAGCCTTTTTGCATCGCGATTTCTTTCAGTTCGGCAAATTCGTCCGGATGATAATATTTTTGGACTTTTAAATGTTTTTTCGACGGCTGCAGGTATTGGCCGATCGCCATGATGTCGACATTGTTCGCAAGCAGGTCGTCCATCACTTCAATAATTTCTTCCTTCGTTTCGCCGAGACCGATCATAATGCTTGATTTCGTCGGGATGTCAGGCTGCATTTCTTTCGCACGGCGCAAGAATTCCAAAGAACGGTCATATGTTGCGCGGGCCCGGACTCTCGGTGTCAGGCGGCGGACGGTTTCAATGTTGTGGTTCAGAATATCAGGACGGGTATCCATTAATGTTTTCAGGTTGTCGTAATTTCCGCCCATATCGGATGGCAGCACTTCAATTGTCGTGAACGGACTTTTTCTGCGGATCGCCCGGACCGTTTCCGCAAAGACGCCTGCTCCGCCGTCTTTCTGATCATCACGCGCTACGGCCGTGATGACGGCGTGTTTTAAATTCATCAGCGCGACGGAATCAGCTACGCGTTCCGGTTCCTGCAGATCCAGCTCGGTCGGCAGACCCGTTTTTACAGCGCAGAAGCGGCATGCTCTCGTACAGACGGAACCGAGAATCATGAACGTCGCCGTACGTCTGACAGCCCAGCATTCATGGATGTTCGGGCATTTTGCTTCTTCACATACGGTATGCAGATTATTTTCACGCATTAATTTTTTCAGACCCGTATAGTTTTCATTCGTGTTCAGCTTTATTTTGAGCCATTCCGGCTTTCTCAGATGCTCGTCTTTCTTTGCCATTTCCCCATCATCTCCATTATCCCTTTATTCATGTTCGTGTGCGAAAAATTTCTATTTCACGATGGATATAAAACTTGCGGATTTCTATTCAATAGTCACTTTAACATAGGAAAAATTTCTCGACAAGGGAAGAGAATTACTTACATTTTCTCGGATTGTTGCCGCAAACTATTTGTATTCAATCCTGAAAGGAGATCATGTTGTGAAAGTTCTGTTATCTGCTCTTCTCCTTTTTTCAGTTTTCTGTCCGGCTGCAAGCGGGAAAGAACAATCGGCTCCTGTTTACGGCGAACGGATGCAGTTGTACCGCAAAGCCGAAGCAGTCACGCAGATTCCTTGGTATGTGCTTGCGGCAGTTGATCAATATGAAGAAAATGTCCGCTCAAACCGAAAGGATCTGCCGGAAAAAGCGGGAATCATCAGCATTTATATTCCGGATCATTTGTGGAGCGGCCCTGAAAATCCAAATCCTAAGGACGATGCGCCTCTCAGCATTAAAGTATTTGACGGGATCGGCCTGGACGGCGACGGCGACGGAAAAGCCGAGGTAAGCAATGATGAGGATATCCTTTATACATTTGCTCAGTATTTAGCGGGATTCGGAACCGATCTTGACCATATCCGCATCGGTCTCTGGAATTATTACCGCCGTGATCAGACGGTCGGCATTATCACCGAATTCATGATACTGTTTAAAACGTTCGGCCGCCTTGATCTCGGAGAGCACGCTTTTCCGCTTCCCGTGAAGACGGATTACAGCTACCGCAGCACATGGGGCGCCGCACGGGGTTTCGGCGGGCGCCGGATTCACGAAGGAACGGATCTGTTCGCTCATTACGGGCTCCCCGTCAGATCGACCTGCTACGGTATTGTTGAAATGAAGGGCTGGAACCGTTTCGGCGGCTGGAGAATCGGCATCAGGGATATCAATAACACGTATCACTACTTCGCTCACCTGAACGGCTTTGCAAAAGGTGTGCATAAAGGCCAGATCGTCAAACCCGGAGAGGTGATCGGCTCTGTCGGCAGTTCCGGGTACGGACCGCCGGGCACCGCGGGAAAATTCCCGCCGCATCTTCACTACGGGATGTATAAAGATAACGGCAGATCGGAATGGTCTTTTGATCCGTATCCCCATTTAAGGGCATGGGAACGAAAAGAAATCCGCAGGAAAAAGTAAACACACAGCCGCCAGGAAAGATTGCGGCTGTGTGTTTTTATTTATCTTTCTTCTGTTTTTCACTCGGCAGCTGGACGGAAGGCGTCACACCTGACCCGCCGCTTCCGTTATAAAACTGCGGCACCTCTCCTTGAATCGCTTTAATGGAGACCGGAATATTATTTGTCACGACTGATGTCTTACTGGCAAACGGAATAATGACCTTCACTTTTATTTCCACAAAAATACTGATATCGATCAGGGCATTGTTAATGCCGTACGGCTTTATTTTTGTTTTCACATCAGTTAACGCATCACCGATCAGGTTAAAGCGCACGGGGATTTTCGGCCCCAGATTTCCGAGAATGCTGTTTCCCGTGACCTGCCCTAAGGGAATATCGATCATAATTTCATCGGCCGTTTTCGCGCCTTTTTCTGTTTCATGCTGCTTATTGTTCGACTCAGCTTCCTTCAGATGAGCCTGAAGCTGCTTTGTCACTTTCGCCTTCATACTGTTGACCATTTGTGTATTAAAATCCATCGTTGTGACTTTTCCGTTTTCATCCGTTTTCATATCGACCATATCTTTCACATTGTCGCTGTGAGACATGTATTCTTCAATGGATTCCGTAATGACCTCTGTCGCCACCCGTTTGGTTTCCATTTCTCCTATGTTCATCAGCACCGGTTTGATTGAGGAGTTGATCATCCAAAGGCTGATGACCGTCGATATGATAAAAAAAGCAAACGACAGAAGAAGCACATATCGAAAAGGCAAAGGCCCTCTCTTGCGAAGAGCGCTCCGGTATCTAGGCAAGAAAAATCCCCCCTTACATATCACAATGTATGCTTGTAAGAGGGGACATAGTATTTTATTTTCACTCTTAAAAAGTCCCGCTTTCACTCATTCGGGTGAAATGGAACGGCGGGCAGCTACATGACATTACGGCTGCTGCGCGAGCTTCCAGGCGAGCAGATCCCTTAAAAACTCCGGCATAAAGTATTGCTTTTCTTTTGAATCGCGGATGTAAGGGAACAGCTTTCCGAGTGTAAACATATCGAGAACGGCAACCGAGTATATCCGCTCCGGATCAATCTCTTCTCCGTTCACTTTCACATTGAGGAGATGCGTCACACCGTCTTCAAGAATGCCGGCCTCTGCCTCCGCTCCGGCATATACCATCCTGCCCATCACTTCCCCGCGGAAGCCGAGGCCTTTTATCCGCAGCTGCTCCATTTGTTCCGAGGCGGCCTGGCTGATTGTTTCCTGAAGTTCTCTGCCTGAAAGACGAACGGCCACCGGATTGATCGGATGAGGGCAGATACGGTGCAGATCAAGCTTTGTGACAGGCCCCTTCTGTAAAGGCCCCAAAATGACGCCTGAATTCACCATGCTGACTTCACAGCCGCACCAGCTTTTCAGCGCTTCGGCTAATAGAAGCGGGAGGGGCGATTCCTCAAACCACTTCACGCCGGCTTCTTCATTCAGGTTGGCGACTTGTTCGGAGAGCAGGTTTTCCGCTTCCCGTTCTTTCTCTTTCAGAAAAGCCGCCGTATCTTCAGATTCCCCTTGCCAATCAGCCATTTTCTGTACAGACGCCTGTTTGCTGACAATGGTTCGTGATTCACTTTCTAATGTCAGCTCGACACAGCCGACATAGTTCCCGTATTTCTCCGCACATGCAAGCAATACGCCGTTTATGTCTTGTCCGTCCTCAAGAAGGTGGTGCGTATGTGATTCAAGAATGACATCGATATCGGGAAATTTTTCCGCTGCGGCCCGGTCATCGATCAGGCCTAAATGAGAAAGCAGAATGATGATGTCCGCTTTGCCCTTGATATCGTCAAGTGATTCTTGAATGCTTTTTTCCGCATCCGTCACCGTCCAGCCTAGTTTTTGATAGACGGGATAATACGGCACCGTGACGCCGAGTATGCCGGCGGTCATCCCATTTTTCAGCGTTTTGATCACGTAGGGCTCGGCCCATTCCGGGCGCTGTCCGTCCGCGTCAAACAGGTTAGACACAATGACGGGAAACGCGGCATGGGTATATAAATCCGCCAGCTCATCGTGAGGCAGCGTAATTCCTTCATTATTCCCGACGGCAGCCGCATCGATCTCAAGCCGGTTTAACAAGTCGACATTCGCTTTGCCGAAGGTCGCTTCCGTTATCATTTGGAATCGGTCCATATGATCGCCGATGTCGAATACGAGTGTTTCCTCCCCGTCTTTTTCATGTTCATTTCTCTTCTGCTCAATATAATGTACGATTTTCGGCCAATTTTCGAAATGGCTGTGCAAATCATTCGTATGATATAAACGGAGCTTCTCTAACATACCATCTCTCCTACCTTTTAGCTGAATATCCCTTGATAAATCAATTCACAGCCGATCAAAATCAAGACGACCCGCATGAAAAGCACGATCGTTTTCGTCTGCACCCGCTTATTGACCCACGCGCCCATTTTGCCGCCGAACCACGCGCCCGGAACGAGGCACAGCGCATACAGCCAATTGACATGGCCCTCTGCGATATGTGACACGGAACCCGTCACGGAGGATAAGAAAATAATGAGCATTGACGTCGCCACAGCCACTTTCGGCGGGAACAAAAATAACAGCATCATGGCCGGAACCATAAGAGAGCCGCCGCCAATGCCGAAAAGACCGCCCAATAAACCGACGAAAAAGGCAATCACGATACCGGTGAAAATACGGTACGAATATGTATAAAGCTCACCCGATTCATCCTCATATGTCCGGATCATGCCTTTATGCGCTTTATTGACCGGTTTTGCTTTCGCCTTCAGCATTAATGTAATGGAAATCAAAATCATAAAAAGTCCGAACCAGACGGAAAACGTATGCGCATTAAAAAGTTTAGACAAATACGCGCCGATGATGCTTCCCGGGCCGGAACCGATAAAGAAGATCAGTCCGCTTTTGTAGTCAACGGTTTTATATTTCATATAGGCCAGAGTTGATGACAGGCCCGTAAAAATAATCACCAAAAGGGACGTGCCGATGGCAGTCTGCGGTGTTACGTCATGGAAAAACGGAGTCATCGTGCTTAAATAGAGCATTGCCGGCACGATGATAATTCCTCCCCCAAGCCCGATCAGGCTGCCGACCGTTCCCGCGATAAATCCTAATATGATCAAAATAAGATAAGACATGTGTCTTGAAACCTCTTTTCTAGCTGAATAGGTCGAGCTGCTTCGGAGCAAGCCCGGTATATGAGATATTTAACATTTCAAGCATCTCAAGCCCGTTATCGGCGGCGTCTCCGCCTGAGTTATTGTTGAAGAGCACATACAGATTGCGCGACTGTTTTTTCAGCTCCTGAAGATTGTTTTTCCAATCTTTGAGCTCCTGTTTGTTATAGCGGTATAAATATCTGACCTCACGCCAGTTTTGTCCGCCGTCTGGTTTGATCCAGCCCTGCTTGTTCCGCCCGTGAAAACGGACAAGCGTTTTTTCTTCATCCGTTGCTTTCAGGACGGTCGGAATGCTGCCCTCGCCGATTTGCGGCTCGTCACATATGCTGTGAATCCAGCCTTCCTCCTTCATAAAGGAAAGCGTCTGTTCATAAAATGGCGGGGAAAACCAAGACCGGTTGCGGAATTCAAGCGCGCACGGAATATCGCCCATCTGCTGCCTGCACCATCTTAAATATGCGACGTTTTCTTTCTTGCAGTCAAACCACGGCGGGAATTGGAACAGCACCATGGCAAGCTTTCCATGCTCTATATACGGCGATAATGACAGCTTAAACGCCTCAAACATTTCTTCCTTCGATTCATAGGGAATATCGCCGCGCTGATGGCCCGTCATTCCTTGATATGCCTTAATGACAAATTGAAAAGATTCCGGCGTCTCTTTGACCCATCTTTCATTATTGCGGGCGGGCTGTATCGCGTAAAAGCTCGCGTCCAGCTCAACGATGGGAAAATGGGAGGAATACGCCTGCAGTTTTTGCGGGCCCGCTGTTTTAGGCGGATAGATGCTGTCATGATCCCCCCATCCCGTCAGTCCGATATAAATCACAATCCTTCACCTCTCACTCTAGTTTATCACAGGTGTTTTTCTCTTTCTGTTTCCATGTTTTTTCTGAATGCACTTTCCATGTTTTTTCTGAATGCACTTTTCAGGAACCGGTATTGATGTTCATTGGTGTCCGAAAATGCCTCATCCCTGGATGAAAGAATGTGCTGATAGACGATCGGCTCTGAAAACTGACCGCTCGTGAAATCATATATCTCCCCGTCTATCCGGTTATAAAAATGCCAGCTTGTGCCGGTTTTTGTTTTGAGAATGTCACCGCCGTAAACATCTTGGATGACTAAAGCCGTCACGCCGCACTGGCCTTTGGCCGGGCAATCTTCCGTCCATTTTGTACTAGTCTTGGGCGACCAGGATGCCGTTAATATGTTCAAGATTTGGTCATACAATGTGTTTTACTCCTTTTTATAAAAAGATACCACGAGACCCGCTTTCCAAACGACAAAAAAAACCGATTCTCATCAGAGAATCGGCTCTTTTATTTCAGAAGGCTTCAGGAATGTTCCGAAAGCCCCGCTCTGCTTACGGCCGCCATCCTGATACACACAGCGTCCCTTGCTGTAGGTCGCAGCAATTCGGTATGGAAAGGTGCGGCCTTCATACAGGCTTTGCTTATGTTTGGAAAACATCGTTTCTTTTGTGACGGTAAAAGGTTCCGGCCGGACGATGGCAAAATCAGCGTCAAATCCTTCTTCAAGCAGGCCTTTATTCGTTAAACCGAAGCGCTTGGCCGGTGCTTCGGCCGTCCATCGGGCCACATGTTCAAACGGAATCCCATGATCGATCGCTAATTGAATCATGCCGAGAAGCGTAAATTGGCCTCCGCTGATCCCGCCCCACGACAGAAACATATTATCCTCGCGTTTCAAAGACGGATGACAGGGAGAATGATCCGAAGACACCATATCAATCAGGCCCTCTGCCAAAACCCCGATCAATTCCTCTTTATCAGCCTCTGAGCGGAGCGGCGGAGCGCATTTGGCGGCCGCCCCTTTTTTGAGGAAGTCTTCAAAGCTGAATAATAAGTAGTGCGGACACGTTTCAACGGTGACATCCAATCCGTCTTTTTTCGCCTGCTGAATGGAGAGCACGGCCCGTTTCGTGCTGATATGTACAAAATGAAGCGCGCATCCCGTCGCTCTTGCATATTCAATCGCCCGCTGCACAGCCTCGCATTCGGCTTCTTCCGGACGGGAGGAAGCGTAAGCGCGGGCATCAATTTTCCCTTGGAGCGCGTACTCGGCTTCAAGGAATCGGGTGAGGGCGTCGCTTTCTGCGTGCAGGGCCAAAATCTTGCCGCACGCCGCGATTTCCTTCATTCCCTTTAAAAGAGTCCGTTCATCGGCTGATTGAAATTCATCCGTTCCCGATTTAGACAGAAACGCTTTAAACCCGATTGCCCCCGCTTCTGCCATCGGCCGGATATGTTCGGTATATCCGGGCATCAAACCGCCCCAAAGCGCAAAATCAACCGCTGACTTCCGTTCGGCGATTTCCGCCTTTGCCAGCAGGTTTTCAGCAGTTACCGTCGAAGGAATGCAGTTAAGCGGCATATCAAAATAAGCCGTACAGCCGCCGGCAGCCAGCATGTTTGAGCCGGTTTCAATGCCTTCCCATTCTTCTCGGCCGGGTTCATTGAAATGCACGTGACAATCGACCGCGCCCGGAAACACATACATGCCGTCCGCCTGCACCACTTGTTCCGCGTTTTCGTCAATGCCGGGTCCGATCAAGGCAATTTTACCGTCCTTGACGGCGATATCAGCCCGCTCTGTTCCGCCTTTTCGCACAGCTTTCGCACCCTTTACAATTACGTCATAGGCCATTTTATCTTCCTCCCTGTAAGGATGACGATTTTTCTGTCAGTTTTTATCACAACATGCGTCTATGATTGCCAGTTTACTGCTACTATGATCGTAATACATCAGTAAAACCGCTATAATTTTTGATGATTTTTATTCATATTAACCAATGGTTGTCTTTAGAACCTGAAAGGAGACTGACTGATGAACATTTATGACGTGATGAAGATTCCCGCTTATGAGCGGGCCGCATTAATCGCAGGCAAATCCGGCGGCTGGAGGGAGGTGCAGCACGTCAACATGATGGATGCGCCGGACATCGCTGATTTTTTACATAAAAACGAATTGCTCGTCACGACGGCTTACCACTTGAAGGACCGCCCGCAGCTGTTGAAAGATTTGATCCGCCTCATGGCAAAACGGGGCTGCGCGGGACTGGGGATCAAAACGAAGCGTTATCTTAATGTCATTCCGAAAGATGCCGCGGAGCTTGCCGACCGGTATGAATTTCCGATTATTGAGCTGCCGGAAGACATCAGGCTCGGAGATATCGTCAACGCCACACTGAGCCATATTCTTGATATGCGTTCAAATGAGCTCCAGCAGGCCATTTACGCCCATAAAAAATTCACAAACCACATCATGAGCGGCAAAGGGCTGCAATCCCTGCTTAAGAAGCTCTCAGACATTCTCCGGCTTCCCGTGCTGCTTTTGGATCAGCATACAAAACTCTTATCATCGTCCCACCGCATACCCATTGACACGTCTTTATTGAAAAACATCTGTTATTCCCTTTCCGGGCCTTATTTCACCTGCTTTTCCATGCTGTCCGACAGAAAGGCGTATTCTGTCCTGCCGATTCTGAATGTTGAAAAAAACTGCGGTTATCTGGTGATACCGGAGCTGGTGCAGACCGCTGATAAAGGCGTGATTTTGACTATTGAACAGGCGGCTAACGTCATTTCCTTTGAACTGCTGAAAGAAAATGCCGTCAAACAATTCAGCAGACGGGCACGCAATGAATTTTTCAGTAATTTCATCGACCGCTCGTTTACCGGCCATGAAGAAATCAAAAGCCGCGCCAAAGAATTCCGGCTCCGCTGGGATCAGAAATACATGTGCATTTGCGGAAAGCTTGACCGAAATGAGAAAACGATCAGCTTTACCGAAAATCAGCTCGTTTCCGATCATGTATTTGATCTGCTTGAAGGGGAGCTGTCATCCTTCCCGTTTCCCCCTCATCTCTTTATTAAAGGAAATGTCGGTATTCTTTTAATTGAAGCGACAGACAGCTGGAATGAAATGCACGCGTCTGTCATCAGCTTTTTGGAGCAGTTTCAAAAGCAGGTCCGGACGCAGTTTAAACGGACTGTCTCCTTCGGCATCTCAAACATATGCCAAAAGCTGATCGACGTCCCTGACGCTTTTACTGAAGCTTCAGACGCCATTTCATCCGGGCATTTGTCCAGAAGCGCGGAGTTTATTCAAATCTATCATGCCAAAGACGTGCCGGAGCTGCTCCGCCTGCTTCCGGCGGAAGATGTGAAGAAGTTTTACGAAGCCACCCTCCAAAGCCTGGCCGACCGGCAAAAGGAGGACCAAAGCCTGCTTCATACGCTGTCTGTTTATCTGGAGACCCACTGCCAGATTTCAGAAACGGCTAAGCGCCTGTACGTCCATCGAAATACGGTGATCTATCGTTTAGAAAAATGCGAGGAACTGCTCGGCAAAAGCTTAAAAGATCCGGAGACGACGATGCGCCTGCGGCTCGCGCTGAGAATGCAGCGGCTGATCGGTTAAGGAATCGTTAGAGACAGGGATGCGGGTGTTCTCCCGCATCCTATTTAAGGGGGATTGATTCAGCTTAATTCTCAAAAAATGCTGCCATCAACATCTGCTTCCATTGACATCATCAGCCGTTAGTTATGATTTTCAGCAGACTCTAATCTAAACTAAAAAAGCCTTTCCCGAAGAAAAGGCTTTTGCTGTTCAAGTCTGAAAACGATCCGAAGCAGTTTGAAAGGTATCATGTGTTTTTTCCACTGTGTTCACACCCAATCCGCATACTAAAGATAACGACAGACCCAAAATAATGAAGATGCTTTTTTTAAAATTCATACAGGCATTCTCCTTCTTAGGTTTGATTACGATCAGACGAAACTTGATATGATCCATCAAATGAAACAGCCGATGTTGCTAGACCGACCCCTGACATTAAAACGACAGCCGACACAATGATAAATACGCCTTTTCTAAAATTCATACAGGCATTCTCCCCTCTGAATTTGTTTTTGCGTTTGAATCATTTTTTGATGATAAAAATAAGATTTGTCATATTGCTTTGACTCTGCATAAACAGCAGCCGTATCAAGAGCAATATCTTCTACATACGAATAGTTTTTATGTTTCTCAAGGTAATCAATTGTTTTTTTGATTCCTATTTGGTCTATTGCATTAATATATAAAGCCTCCAAATATTTTTGCAGAGATTCAAACAGCTTATCTCCTTGAAATATCGCTGATGAAAGTCCCTTTTTGCTGATTTGAATCGCCTCGCTTGTTTTCCCTTGTTTAAATAGAAGCTTTGCGTATGTAAACAAGGAATGTGGAAGGTTACCCAATTTATACTTTTCAGATATCTCCGCTGCTTTTTTTAAGTAGATTTCAGCTTTACTGTATTCTTCTAAGTCTCCGTAATTCTTTCCTATGTTGTAATAAGCAGAACTGAGCAGCCTTTCATTATTGTTTACTTGTTTCGACAACTCTAAAGCTTTTTCTAAATGCGGCAAGCTTTTTTCATAACGTTTAAAGTCTACATAGTTCCCTGATACGACAAATAGACATTGAATTTTCCGGACCTTATACAACTCATACTGATCGTAAATATCGAGCGCTTGCTTTACGTGATGCATAGAGACGTGGCTTTGTTTCATACCGTAATATGCTTCAGCCAGTTTAAAATGAAACTCCGCTCTCTCAATTTCATCATGCACATGAACGAGTTGTTTTTCAGCCTCTCTATAAAAGCCGATCGCCTTTACATACTGCTTTTGATCAAATTCATACATGCCGCGGAAAAATAAAGAATAATAGCACAGCAGGCCGGAAATTCCTTTATTTGATGCTTCGATTTTTTCCAACAGCTCGTCAATTGTCGGTCTCACACGGGTAGTCACCGGTTCTAAATAATCCAGCATGAGCTGATGGCGGAATTTCATGAGGGTGTAGTAAATCAGTAGATATTCGTCTTCTTCCATCTCATTTATTTCTTGTTCCACTTCCGCTTTCAAAATCTCCGCATCCGGAACACTGAACTGACGTATCATTTTGTACCATTCATTAATCTTAACGCCAACCTCCGATGATGGTAAAACAGAACTCACAAGGCCACTCCTCCTTTTATATAATATTCTAACATTTCCAAAATTATGTATATCCGCAATAAAACCGCAAAATTTCATTCGTCTTGATCATAAATCTTGGTTTGAGTTTTAAGTCTACAACAAAAAAAGCAGTCCCTATGCAGCCTGCTTTTTTTTGAGAAATTTATCTAAGATGAACATAAATAATGTGAATAACAGAGACATAATCAACATGTCTAGTATAGTTACATTAGAATTTTCTTTTACTAAGAAGAACCAGAGAAGTTGTAAAACGAAAGAAATCACAAAATACAATATGTACCTGATACTATTTATGTCAATCCATCCCTTCGCTTATCTTATTGCCCTTTACACCTGAACCATGCTGGAATCTCCCGGTAATGATGAGTATAATATATGCAGAATGTAACTGAGTTGATCTAATCATCTCAACTTATTTTAAAATTTCAAAACGTGCAATTTCCCACTCTTTGTTTGCTTTTAGCGGGATTGTTTTTAGCTTTTTGCCTGATTTCAAATCATAAGACGTGATGTCTCCAAGCTTCTGATCGCGCTGGATATCAAAGTTTTTGAGTAAAACATACATCTCTCTGTCAGTGAATTGAACATCATTCATTAATTTGTTATCATCCCCCGCATAAAAATTGAAAGAGTTTTTCTTAACCATTTTTTTATCAAATATCTGCAGCTTCCCATCAAAAGAAACAGCTAAGATGCTATCTTTTAATATTTTCAATTTTGCAGGATGAAACCCTTTCTCCATCTCGACTTCTTTTTTTTCCTTAAGAGTCTCTCTGTCTATTAATATGAGCTTAGAATTCTCTTTCTCATTCACGTTATCATTAACTGCCAGTACAAATGTATTTTCATCTAGAGCTTGGAATGCATCCTTTTCATCCATGAAGTATATCCCTTTATTCGGTATGGATGCCTTGTTCTCTTGCTTATTTGTCTCTGGGTTAATTGAAAGGATGGACATACTTTCTTCATCACTTGAAATAACATAAATTTTATTTTTAGCGACGATTGCTGATCCAAGTTCTCCGTCAAGCTTTATTTGTTTCTTGTTTTTTCGGCTGTTCCCCTTCCAATATACCAGTTCACTTTCCAGCCCTTTGTCTGTATATCCAACGTTAATGTCATGGATGATATAACCGTCAGAACTATTTATAAAGAAAGCACCTTCATCCTCAGTTGTTTTTGACAAACTCTTTTCATTTATTTTGTTTATTTTTCCGGTTTTATTGTCTATCATCAAGTGATTATTGCTTCTATTTGATAGAAAGAACGTATTATTTTTGTTATGTGAAGACATCGTGAAATTTATACCATCTTTCAATTCCACGCTATCCATTTTAATACCATCTTCACCGTAAACCCCAATCTCACTTCCCCTATCTAAAGTGTTAGAAAAACCAACAATAAATTTTGCATTGTCAATATCCTTTAATACAGTCTTTTGATTGCTGCTTCTTTCCTCTTTTTCATTCCCAGTTGGGATGAGACCGCAAGAGGTTGTGACGATCAGTATGCAAATGAAAATAAACAGGGTTTTAAGTCTACTCATTTTTTTCCTCCCTATGAGATAGCAAAAAGCCTCCGGATACACGGAGGCTTTGATTCTTATCCTTGCTGCGTGAACGGCCGGGTCTGTGTCTTTTTGCCCCAGCCAAGCGCGGCCAGAAAACTGATGGCGAGAATGGCCGCTCCCAGCATATACGGAAATTCCATATTTACGTCAAAGAGAAAACCGGCGGCTGACGGTCCGGCGATATTCGCTAAGCTGATGAATGAGGTGTTCATCCCGCCGGCAAACCCCTGCTGGTCACCGGCGAGCTTCGACAGCATCGTATTAACGGCCGGCCGGAGCAGCGATGTCAGCGTCAGGAAAAAGATTGCCGCGGCAAAAACGGCCCAATATGAACCCGCAAACCGGCACCACACAAGTCCTGCAGCAGCCCCGATCAACGTCACGTTAATGACGCGCTTTTCCCCGAACCTGCGGACGAGATAACTGACGCCGACCGCCTGCACAAACACGCCGATGAGACCCGCAGCCGTAATAATAAAGGCAATATCAGAGGCTTTAAATCCGTGTTTATGGTCAACGTAAAGGCCGAAAACGGATTCAAAGTTCATAATTCCGAAGTTCAGCACAAAAACCAGAATCAGCATAAACGCGAACGGCGATTTGAGCGCGCGTGACATTTGCTTAAACAGATGCTCACGTTTTTCCGTTTTTGCCCGGGCTTCCAGCTGCTTTTCACGTCCCAGCGTTTCAGGCAGAAAGAAAAATGAAAGCACCGTTGAAAAGCAGGCGAGACTTGCAGACACGATGAACGGCACAGACATGCCGTAATGAACCAAATAGCCTCCGACACCGGGCCCGATGACGACACCGAGCGTCATCGCCGCGCTGAACAGCCCCATTCCTTTCCCGCGTTCTTCTTCGGTCGTAATATCCGCTATGTAAGCGAACATTGACGGCATTAAAAACGCCGCGCCCATTCCGCCCAAAAGGCGGGATGCGAACAATTGCCACAGGCTTCCGGCAAAAGCGAAGATCAATTGTGACACGGCAAAGGCGGCGATGCCGAAAATAATCAGTTTCCGCCGTCCGTATTTGTCGGTTATTTCCCCGGCAATAGGCGCGAATAAAAGCTGTGTAAGCCCCGCCGCCGCAACAAGCAGACCCATCGTGCTGCCCGTCGCTCCAAATTCGGTAATATAGGTGGGCATAATCGGAATAATCAATCCGATTCCAAGCATCGCAATAAACATATTCAGCATTAAAATTGACAATCGGCCTATGTACGCCATGATTTCTTACCTTCTCCCCAGACAAACGGATGATTATTCCATATTTGTCATTTTTTATACCATTCAGTATAACGGGGAAAAGGGAAAAAAGTCCAGATGATTTCAATCTCGTTTTCATGTCTCATGACAGCACACCGGTTTCAGCCGGCAGATCATATATGTTAAGGGCCGCCTGCAGCGCTTCCCCGGCTTTAACGACAACACCGTGTCTGATCAGAACCGCTTCAAGTCCGGCCAGCACAAACAGCACATTTTCCTTTCTGCAGCTGTAGCCCATCGTTCCGATTCTCCAAATTTTCCCCTGCAGCGGACCGAATGAGCTGGCGATTTCAATTCCGAATTGAGACAAAAGCATCCTTCTGATCGATTCGCCGTCTGCTTCCAGCGGAATCTTCACGCATGTGACGACAGGCAGCTTCGCCTCCGGATCGCCGAATAAATCAAGTCCCATTGCTGCAAGTCCCGCCGTAAGCGCTTTTTCATGACGCCGATGCCTGCGGAACCGCTCTTCAAGTCCTTCTTCCAGGACAAGACGCACACCCTCCCGCAGCGCATAAAGCATTGCTGTCGCTTCTGTATGGTGATTTAGCCTTCTTTCACTCCAATAATCCTCGAGCTGGCTCAGATCAAAATAGTTGCTCGTAATCGGCCGATGACCGGACAGCATGTTGCCGTCAGCTGCCGTCGCAATGCCCCGTTCTACCTTTTTACGCGCGGCAATGACAGCTGCCGTCCGGTCATTATAAGTAATCGGAGCCATTCCGGAGGGGACCGATAGGCATTTTTGCGTTCCCCCGATGACTGCGTCAATCTTCCATTCATCCGTTTTTACGGCGCAGCCTCCGATCGTGGCCACGGCATCCACGATAAAGAGTGCGTCTTGGGCGCGGCACGCTTCCCCGATTTCTTTCAGCGGGTGAATCCGCCCCGTTGATGTTTCTCCGTGCACCATAGCGACGATTTTCGGGGAAATCTTTTTCATCTCGCTGATAATCTCTTCAGGCCGGAAGACCGTTCCCCATTCACACTCGATCGTATGAACGTCCGCTCCGTACCGCTCGGCGATTTCAGTCAGCAGGTATCCGAAGCGTCCGTATATCGGAACGAGCACGCTGTCGCCCGGTTCTATCACACTTGCGAGAACAGCCTCAATCCCCGCTCTTGATGTGCCGTCAATCGGATAGGCCCAGCGGTTTTCCGTTTGAAACAATTCACGGAGCATTTGCATCGTTTCGTTCATGATGCCGGTAAATGCCGGGTCAAACTGGCCGATGATCGGAGCGCCCATCGCCCTCAGCACTCTCGGTTCAGCTTCTGTCGGTCCCGGTGTCATAATGGTTCTTTGCGGAATGCACAATTCTTTTCTGGTCGGCACGCCGATTCCCCCTTTACGTTAATAGGCAAGTTTATGTAATACATTCGCCAGCGTAAGGACGCCGGTTTCAAGCTGATGTGCGGGTGTGAATTCAAGCGGCGAGTGGCTGATTCCGTCACGGCTCGGCACAAACAGCATGCAGGCCGGAAAGGTTCTGCCGAGCATCTGGGCGTCATGTCCCGCTCCGCTTACGATTTTCTCCGGGTCCGCCCCCTGTTCTTTTGCAGCCTCCGCTGCGGTTCGCGTCAGTGTCTGATTCATTTGAACCGGCTCTATCCTCATATATTCATCAATAACGGGCCTGACTCCTTTGCTGCGGCTGATGTTTTCAACAATCGATACCAGTTTCTGATGGAAGGCTGCCAGCACGTCTTCCTCCGGGTGGCGAATATCAACGGAAAACTGGATACGGCCCGGAATGACATTCGCCATATTCGGTTCAACCGTCATTTTCCCGCACGTCAGGCGGAGCTCTTCCGGCTGTCTTTCCGCTGAGAGCATCAGTTCGTGGATAATGCTGCTTCCCGCCGCGAGCGGGTCTTTCCGCCATTTCATTGAAGTGGTGCCGGCATGGTTGCATTCACCGTCAAGCGTAACGGTATAGCGTCTCTGTCCGGCAATCCCGGTGACAATCCCGATATCCCTTCCCGATCGTTCAAGCGTTTGCCCCTGTTCAATATGAATTTCCAGAAAGGCACTAATATCAGTGCGCAGCGGTGCTGGATAACGGCCTGCACCGAAGCCGTTCTGCCGCATGGCTTCTTTCAGAGAAATGCCGGACGCGTCTTTCGGCGTTTCCGCATCTGAAAGCGAGAAAGCACCGGTGATATTGCCTGAGCCCCAATAGGTGATGGGAAAACGGCTCCCTTCCTCTTCACAGAGCGACACAGCCTCCAGCGTTTTTTTCGGACGCCCGCACGTCTCATGCAAATGCCGGATCGCCAGCATGCCCGCCAGCACGCCGAACGCACCGTCATATTTGCCGCCGTCAATAACGGTGTCAATATGCGACCCGGTCAGAATCACCTCATCAGGTGATTCTGTGCCGCTCAGCCGGCCGAACACGTTACCGACATCGTCAAATGCCGTTTCCAGCCCGAACGCCTCCATTTTCTTTTTGACGGCAAGCTGGGCGTCCATCCATTCTTTCGTATATAAAAGCCTCGTCACTCCGCCGGAAGCGGAAGCGCCGAATTGAGACAGCCATTGTATGTCATCGGAAATCCCGATATTCGCCGACGAAAGCTGCTGATGTTCCATACACGCCCTCCTTTTAAACTGAAAAACTGACAAGATGATCTTCATTATAGAAGGAGCGCATAACGAGTTCATTATCATATCCTCTAAAAAATCAATGATTTTCCGGATACTTTGACCAATAAGTCGAAGGAACCATTTTTCAAAAAAGATAGAATATTAGATTTATTTTTTGGATAATAGAGGTAAAGGAGGGCAAATCATGACAAAAAAACTTTGGTTTCTGCCGATTGTCTGCCTGTTTTTCATTTTTGGATGGGCCGCGCCGTCAGCCTCTGCGGGCGCGCCGGCTGACACGAATCTGTACAGCCGGATGGCGGTTTCAACTGCCGGCGGCACAACTCTTTTTCCGCAAACTGCCTCAGCTGTCATCACTCCGTCTGCGGATACGGACACATATTACAAAGAAGCTTCCGGAAAAAGCGGAACAGCCTTAAAGAGCGCCCTGCACCGCATCATCAGCGGACATACAAAGCTGTCTTACAGCCAAGTATGGAATGCATTGAAGGAAACTGACGAAGATCCGGCAAATCCGAACAATGTCATCTTGCTCTACACCCAGGAATCACGGGCCAAAAGTAAAAACGGCGGCAGCGTCGGGGACTGGAACCGCGAACACGTGTGGGCAAAGTCACACGGAAACTTCGGAACAGCTGCCGGCCCCGGGACGGACATTCATCATCTGCGCCCTGCAGACGTCCAGGTGAACAGTGCCAGAGGAAATATGGATTTTGATAACGGCGGCTCAGAATACCCGAAAGCGCCGGGCAATTATTACGACGGTGATTCCTGGGAGCCGCGCGATGAGGTTAAAGGAGACGTCGCCCGCATGCTGTTTTACATGGCGGTGCGTTATGAAGGAGACGACGGGTATCCTGACCTTGAGCTGAATGATAAAACCGGAAACGGCTCAGCTCCTTACATGGGAAAACTGTCCGTTTTGCTCAAATGGAATCAACAAGACCCCGTCGACAGTAAGGAAAAACGGCGGAACGAAATCATTTACGAAGACTATCAGCATAACCGCAATCCGTTTATCGACCATCCGGAATGGGCGGACGAAATCTGGTAATCGTATCATAAGAAGTGATAAGGGAGCCCCGATCATCAGGCTCCCTTTTTCAATATACGGCGTTTTCAGTGTCGGCATCAAAAAAGACGGCCCGGTTCATATTGACCGCAAGCAGAATGGCATCGCCGGGTTTCACCTGTGAAGCGCCGTCAAGACGGATCGTCATGCGGTCATCTCCGCTCACCGCATGAACGTACATCTCCGCGCCTAAGTTTTCACATACTTCCGCCACAGCGCGGCACACCGCTTCAGCCGGGTGCTCTGATTGTCCGGCAAGCGTCAAATGCTCCGGACGCAGCCCCGCAATCATCTCCTTACCGCTGTATCCTTTCTGCACAAGAACGGCCGCTTTTTCTTTCGGAATGGGCAGACGAACGGACGAACCGGCAAAATACCATTGCCCGTGACTTTCTTCAATGGCGCCTTTTATAAAATTCATACTCGGAGAACCGATAAAACCCGCCACAAACAGATTCGCCGGATAATGATAAATCTCATGGGGGCTTGCGGCCTGCTGAATATCTCCTTCATTCATCACGACAATCCGGTCGCCCATTGTCATCGCTTCCGTCTGATCATGCGTCACATAAACGATGGTCGCTTTCAAACGCTGATGGAGCTTGCTGATTTCGGCGCGCATCGTCACTCGCAATTTCGCGTCTAAGTTGGAAAGCGGCTCGTCCATCAGAAACACTTTCGGCTCCCGCACGATCGACCGGCCGAGCGCAACCCGCTGCCGCTGTCCGCCTGAAAGAGCCTTCGGTTTCCGCTTGAGCAGATGCCCGATTTCCAAAATATCAGCGGCCGTCCGGACTCGCTCTGCGATTTCTTTTTTCGGCAGCTTTCTGAGCTTCAAACCGAACGCCATATTATCAAACACCGTCATGTGGGGATACAGCGCGTAATTCTGAAAAACCATCGCGATATCGCGATCCTTCGGGGGCAGATCGTTCACCGCGTCTCCATCGATATAAAGCTTCCCTTCAGAAATGCTCTCCAGTCCGGCAATCATTCTGAGTGTCGTAGATTTGCCGCAGCCGGAGGGCCCGACTAGCACCAGCAGCTCCTCATCTTTTACATCTAAGTGAAAATCCTTCACTGCCGCCGATTGGGCGCCGTATGTTTTTTTGATATGGTCAAATGTTAATGATGCCATTCGAAAAACTCCTCCAATACTGGAAACCGCCACATCTTTCTGTTATGTTAAAAATGTTCGGGGTTTCTGACAGATTCATAAATGAAAAGCAAATTTGTATTATAACGTCATAATACATATAATAGTACTACTACTTGACAAAGGAGGTCCGTCCCATTGTTAAATAACGGGAGCTCGAAACCTTTATATATTCAGCTGAAACAAATTATCGCGGACGATATCAAGAAGGGCGTTTATTCGCCGTCCGTAAAACTGCCGACCGAAAATGAGCTGTGCGAAACGTACAACGTCAGCCGCATAACGGTCAGGAAGGCCATCCTTGATCTTGTGGAAGAAGGCTGGCTCGTCCGGCAGCAGGGAAAAGGAACGTTCGTTAAAAGCCCTAAACTGAAGCGGGAGCTCATCGCGGTCAACGGCTACTCTGAATTTATGGAATCAACGGGGAAAAAACCGAAACACCAGATCCTTTCCTATGAAATCATTGAAGCGCCTAAATCCATCGCCCAAAAACTTCGCGTCGCTTCCGAAAGTCCCGTTCTTGAATTAAAACGCATTTTATTTCACGACGACCAGCCGCTCTCATTCGAAATCGCCCACTATCCGCTCAGTTTATTTCCCGACATCGGCAAGCATATTAAAGGCGGCGTGTCGATGCATGACATTTTGAAACAGCACTATCAGGTGGTGCCCACCCATAATACGAAGCTGTTAAATGTCGTATACGCCAAGCAGGAAGAAAGCCGCTATCTGGCTTGTGATATCGGGGATGCGCTTTTTGAAATTGACAAAACCGCTTTTATGTCAAAAGACCAGCCGATATACAGCTCGCTGTTTGTAATGCATACCGACCGCGTCACGTTTACCATTAACAGTCCCTATGCGTAACAAGTATAAAAAACGAGACAATGCTTATCGTATTCTCGTTTTTTCACTGCTTTTCCCGCCGCCCGGCCTGTAGGGATGCCCGTAACCGAATGCTCCGAACCCTCCGCATGTTTTGGCAGCCGTCCCGGCGGCCGCAGTAAGCGCTCGCCGAATATCCTGATGCTCGAAAAAATCGGTAAGAAACCCGGCGATAAAAGAATCACCCGCGCCCAATGTATCTATTATATCAGCTCTTACCACCGGCTGATGATAGACGCGTTCCCCATCCGATAACACCGCGCCATATTCTCCCCTTGTCAGACAGACGATTTTCGCTCCGAAACCGCGGGCTTTTTCGGCAAGCCGCACACATTCACTTTCACTCAAATCACTCCCGGAAAAAAACGCATACGTCACGTACGGGCAGACCGCTTCTAAATAGGCTTCGTCACGTTTTACAGAGAAGTCAAAGGAAATCGGCACATGGCCGCTCAGCATCGGGAGGTCACGTTCTATCCTGCTGTATACGCTCGTATGCAGCAGATCATGTCCGGCGATAAATGAGATGTCATTCTCCTGAAAAGCGAGCGTCAGACGCGATTGCACGCCGCCTTTATTTGATCCGGCAAATATCCTGTCCCCTCTTTCATCAAGCGTGACGACCGCCATCCCGTTTTCTCCGTATGCCCGGCGGATCAGATCGGCATTCACCTTTTCCAGTTTCAGCACATTCAATACGTGATCCGCCGCTTCATCACTGCCGAGAATCCCGATATAAGAAGTTTCGTGGCCTAAGCGCCGGGCAAGCACGGCTACGTTTAACGCATTTCCGCCCGGGTAAAACGTTTCCTGATCCTGATAATAATCTACTACATTATCTCCGGCCGCTATCAGTTTCATCTTTTCATCCTCCTTATCCTTTCACGCTTCCCGCAGCAATGCCGCGGATAAAATATCTCTGCATCAATAAAAACAGCGCGATGATCGGAGCAGCAGAAATCGTCAGCCCGGCCAGCAGCACGCCCCAATCCGTCTGCAGCGCATCTCTGAACTGCATCAGCCCGGCCGGAATCGTCCGTAAATTTTCATCATCGATAAAAATAATCGCAAACATAAACTCATTCCATGTATGGTAAGCCGTCAAAATGCCTGATGTCACCAGAATCGGCACGCTCATAGGTAAGAATATTCTGAAAAATATTCCGAAACTTGTACATCCATCCAGATAGGCAGCTTCCTCAAGCTCTTTGGAAATCGACAAAAAATAGGACCGGATCAGAATCACGGTAAACGGAATACGGTAGGCGGCGTACGGAAGAATCAATGCCCAATACGTATTGTACAGTCCCAATGACTGGATAATGGAGTACAGCGGCACAAGACTGACCTGCGGCGTCAGCATCAAGCCGCCAAGACAAATGATCAGCACAAACCCTTTTCCTTTAAATTGAAAACGGGCCAGCCCGTATGCCGCCCAGGCGCTCACAAATACGGTGATGAGACAAGTCAGCACGGTCACAATGACGCTGTTCATAAAATAAGCGGAAATCCCTTGGTTCCATGCGGATACGAAGTTTTCGGGATGCCAGACAGAGGGCAGCGACCAGCTGTGCTCAAAAATCTCATCCGAGCTTTTAAAGGCGCTGACCGCCATCCATAACAGCGGATATGCAACGGCAATGAGGTAGATAAAGAGAAACAGCCACACAGACGTTTCCCCGACATTCCATTTTCTCGGTTTTCCGCCTGTTCTGACGGCCTGATGGGCATGACGCAAGTCCGTCTTTTCAGGAAGCATCGGCTACTCCTCCTTTCCGGTCTTAAAGAATTTCATCTGAATAAGCGACAGAGCAAGCGTCAGCAAAAGCACCACCGTCGCGATCGCAGAAGCGTAGCCCATCATATCCTTTGTAAAAGCACTCTTATACAAAAATGTGCTCAGCACTTCTGAAGCATTGCCCGGCCCTCCGCCGGTCAGAATATACGGTTCATTAAATACGGTAAATGCGCCGGTCAGCGTCATCACCACGGCAACAAACGACATTTCTTTCGTCTGCGGCACCGTAATGTGAAAAAACTGCTGGATTTTTCCGGCTCCGTCCAGCTGCGCCGATTCATATAATTCAGCGGGAATGCTCTGAATCGAGACAATGTACAGCATGGCGATGTAACCGACAGACTGCCATTGAGACACAAAAATGACAGACAGCATAGCGGTGTTTTCATCGCCCAGCCACGCGCGGGTCAGTTCATCAAGTCCGACGGCTTCCAGCAGCTGATTCAAAAGCCCGATTTCCGGGTTATAAATAAAATCAAACAACAGCGCAATGACGGTCATGGAAATGACGACCGGAAGAAAAAAGACCGTGCGGAAAAACGGCGACCATTTTCTTACCAGTCTGTCTTCCAGCACGGCCGCCAGAATTAAGCCGCCGCCAACCTGGCAAATCAGCGATATGACCGCATACAGCACATTGTTGCGGAGCGCTGTAAAAAATACGGGATCGTGAAACAGGTCAATATAATTTTTCAAACCGATAAACGTCTTTTCGGGTTGAAATGAGCTCCATTCAAACAGACTGAAAAACACATTCTCAATAATCGGAATGTAAACGAACAGCAGAAAAATCAGCGCGGGCGCGAGAAACAGATACGGAATGAAACGTTTTCGGCTGACCAAGGAAATCCTCATCTCCTTTCTCCAAAGAAATCTGTTCTATTCAGATGACGCTTTGACCTGACGCGCCGCTTTCTGCACGGAATTCATCACCTCGCGCGGTGTCATTGTGCCGCCGAGCATCTGCTGAACGCCTGCCGCATACACATCGGCGATTTCAACGTCAACATCCATATCAAACCACGGCACCATTGTTTCGGCGCGGACGATATCCTGCACGGCTTCACGCTGGATCGGGGCGGAATTGTTTTCTGTCGCCGTTCCTTGAACCGCGCTGTATTTACCGACGTCTTTTATCAGCTTCTCTCCCATTTTTTTCGAGGTTAAAAACTGAAGAAATTCCATGGCTTCTTTCGGGTGCTTCGTTTTTGAGGAAATCATAAATCCTTCCGGAGATCCGGTCAGTGCACGGGGAGATCCCTTTTCGCCGCTGATTTTCGGGAAAGGAAACAAGCCCAGATTGACCGGTTCGACGAGCTTAATTTCTGCCGTTTCCGCATAAATCATCGCCGCTTTTCCGCTCGTAAACTGCTGGCGCACGTATTCGTGATCGACGGAGTTCACGTGCTTTGTAAAGTACGGCAGAAGTTCCTGAAGCTTTTCAAGCGCTTTGACATAGCCTTCGTCCGTAAACTCCCCGGTTTCCGGGCTGTAATCTTTCGCCCGCGTTTTTTCATCCACCATACGCTGGTTCAGCGTCCCGATATAATGAGAAATGGTCCAAGGCGCTTTTGTGCCGAAACTGATCGGAATATATCCGTTCTCTTTCAATTTCTCAGAGACTGTGATCAGTTCATCCCATGTCGCCGGGGGCTTCAAATGTAATGAATTAAAAATGTCCTTATTATAAAAGAATGATTTAGCGTCCATTTGCCACGGAACACCGTACTGTTTTCCGTCATGCGTAAAGGGTTTGATTTGTGACTGCACCAGCTGTGAGGACCAATCTTTATCCTGCTGATAGTAAGACGACAGATCGAGGGCTTTGTCTCCTTTGATGAATTTATAAGCAAACCGGTCGCTCCATGAAAAGAAAATATCAGGGGGGCTCGTTGTTCCGAGCATGACTTTCACCTTGTCTTTATAAGAATCGTTTAAGACCGCTTCCGTTTGGATATGAATATCCGGATGAGCGGCTTCAAATTCTTTGACCGCTTCTTCAAAATAGCTTTTTTCCGGCTCCTTCGGCCACCTGTGAAAAAACTTCAGAGTCACTTTTCCGTCAGAGGAACTGCTTTGGCTTGAACAGGCGGCGGCTGACAGACATACGGCTAACAGAACGAACAGGCAGATGAGCTTTTTCAGATGCTTTTCCTCCTTTGTCACCGGACTATAACGTTATATATCATTATAGTCCGGTGAAATATAATGCGCGTTCTTAATATTCGACTTTCCACATGTAACGCCGCTGGCTTAACGGATGGTTCCTTGCTTCCGCCAGCGCATCCGCATAGCTTCTGAGCACCCGGTTTAATACGAGAGGAGCCAGATAGCCTTTTACAGAATCGTCAATTCCGGAAAAATCATATGCTGCCGCATCAAGCACAGTCAGTTTTTTGCCGTATCTTTTTGAGAAGGAAAGCGCCCGCTCTTCAAGGGGTCTTGTTTCGTCTAAGCCGAGCAGGATAATAAATGGAACGGATTCATCAATGATTTCGAACGGTCCGTGAAAATATTCTCCGGCATGAATGGCGTGGGAATGAATCCATTGCATTTCCATGAGAATGCAGATGCTGTAGGAGTAAGCGACACCGTAGTTCGCACCGCTTGCCATCGTGTAAATGATATCTTCTTTTTCGTGGGCTTTCGCGAATGCCTTTGCGTGATCCGCTTCTTGTTTAAGCGCTTTGTCATATACGGTCTGGAGCTTATTGAGTCCGTCGATCGCCGGCTCAAACGCGGGATGGTTTTCCAGCACGTGTAAAGCGCCGAACACGATTTGATACAGAACCCCGTAATTCGTATTTATCGCCTGTGCGTTCTCACCCCAGTCATACACCGCGACATATTCGGCTTCTTTCGCTAGCGGCGAATCAGGCTCAAAGGTCATCGCAATCGTAAGCGCGCCTTTTTTTCTGGCGAAACCGGCGGCTTTCACCGTTTCCGGCGTATTGCCTGACTGAGAACATAAAATCACGAGAGAGTTCTCTCCGAGCTGAACGGGATTGCGCTGAATAAATTCATTTGAACTGTAGAGATCAGAGCTGATGGCTTTCGCCTCTCTGTCAAACACGTACTTGCTCGGATACATAATGGCTGAAGAACCCCCGCAAGCGACGAAAAAGACGTGGTCAATCGTTTTTCCTTTCAGATCATCCAAGAAAGCCTGAACCTTGTGATTCACTTGTGCGGCAGTTTGACTCAAATCCTTCACTCCTCAGTGTTTTATTATATAACGTTATATAACATTATATAACGTTATATTAATCGCAGCAAAGGTGCGTTGTCAATCATATTTTCTGAAATTTCTAAAATATAAAATAAACCCGGCTTATTTCCCGCCCTCTCTTGACCTGACCCTTAGAGACACGTTTAGAATGAAAAACAGGGAGTGATTCAGAATGAATATAAAAGAAGCCGCCAGACAGACGGGTCTCACGAAAAAAGCCATCAAATATTATGAGCAGGAAGGTTTAATCACCGTCAGCAAAAACCCTGATAACGGATACCGTGAGTATTCCGATCAGAACGTGAATACGCTGAAAATGATTGCCGCCCTCCGAATGCTGGCACTGTCTGTAAGCGATATTAAAGCGTTCCTCTTAGAGGGCAGCAGTCTGCATGATATACTGCGCCGGCAGCATCAAAAGCTCAGCCGGCAGATTGAAGAGCTTGAGCAGGAACGGAAACTGACTGAAATGCTGATCAAGCGCGTGGAAGATGCGGAAAATGTCGATTCAATTCTGCATGATATCGGCGAGGTCAAAATAGATGAACCGAAGTATATGGGACTTCAGCTGAAAAAACTGTTCCCGGGAGATTTCGGAGAATTTATCGCCGCGCTGTTTGAACCGTTCCTCGACTTTTCTATTGATACAGATGAGAAAAAAACGATATGGGCGGAGCTTATTAAAGTATTGGATGATATGGAAGAAGTTCCGGCTGCACACCCGATGATGCAGCTGGTCGGCAAGGAGGATCCGGCTCAGCTTCAGCAGCACAAAGTCCAGCATGATCAATTTATCGAGCGGATTTTAGAGAGAGACCCCGCCACTTGGGACACTCATAAAAACATCATCATTCAGCTTGTGAAAAGAGTGCAGACAGATGAAGAATACAGGGAAAGCCTGATCAAGGTCGGAGAATCAGCTTCTGATCTGCCCGCGCTGAAGGAGGGATCGCCTTTCAGCAATCTTCTTCAAAAGCTCAGCCCGAAATATGACACATACGTGCGACTTCAGCTTGAACTGAAAAAAGAAGCCGACGAGGAACTCGGCTTTGATTCAGAAGCATATTTAAAACAGATGCTTCAATCAAAAAAACGCTAAGGTTCGTTTCCTTAGCGTTTTCTTTCTTCAGCCTCAGTGCTGCGCGTTAATGCGGTCAACGACATTAGCGATGAGCTGCTCTTTTCCTAAGTCGGAATCTTCGTCAACGCTTGCTACTGTCAAAATGATGGCCGCTACCGCAAGAGCGATCGTCTCAATGGCGGCCGCCGCGTTTAAAAATACCCATACAGCCGTTGCGCATTGGCCGATGGCCGTTGATTTTCCTTTGTCCATGCTTTTTTTGTCAAACTCTTCTTTCAGCACTTTCGCCATAATCTGCGAACCTTGATCAATGACGCTGTTCACTTTTTCATAATCGCCGCTGTAGACCGCCGCGTTTAACTCTTTAAAATAATTCGGCGATGACTTTTTAATATCAGCGATCACCTGATCGGAAACTTGCTTTAATTCATCCTGATCAATCTTTTTGACAGCCTTGGTATCCCATACTTCAGGAAGGAGCTTTGCGACCTCACCTTGTCCGAAAAAGATGCCGGAAAAAATGTCTTCACCCGAATAAGAGACGGATGGCTCAGTTTTCGCCGCGGCATGCGGGCCGACTAATGCAACCATTAAAACAAACACCAGCATCATGGCGGCAGCAGACCTTTTGCTTTTAACCATATAATTTCCTCCTTTTCCTTTTATTGAAAAAATTGTATCTGATAAAAAGGGGATTGTAATGGTTCAAAGCTACTGTTTTCTCTGCCGGCACCAAAAACAGGACCAAAATACCAGCCACCGTAATGGAAAACGAGGTAAGCCCCAGCATAACGGCAAAGATTTCGTGCATAAAAATGGAGATAAACAATATCAGACGCCAATATGTTTTCGGAGCAAACAAAGCGCAGAACATAATGGTTTGCACAATAAGCGTGCCCCACGTCGGGATGATGACAAGCTTGGACTGCAGGATAAAGTCAAACAGACCGTGAAGCGCATCCGGCAGACCCAGCATCGGATCGTTCAAATAGTAATAAACGGCAGTTCCGTTCTGCCACTCTTCTTCCATCAGTTTAGCAATGACGGAGTTAAAATACAGCATTGCGACCTGTATTCTGATGATTGTCAGCGTCGCCCAGCACAAGGAGCGGTAATAAGGCTCAAGCGGCCTTTTCTCAAAAGACGCCTCGTACGGAGACCAGTGCCATTTCCGCGGATCGGTTAATGTCAGCGGGAGCAGCAGCAGTGTAAAAACGGCAGCCACCTGATCTCCTCCGTCAAGGGTAACGGCGGAGTTTTGGAAGCTGTACGAAATCCACCAGTGAAAAAAACCGGTGATTCGCGGCCGCCAGCCAATGACGACAAGGATTAACATACAGATACAAACGGCTTTGACGATCTCAATGTAACGGAAATCGGGAAACAGCAGAAACAGGCTGAACGTGTCGGAAAAACTGAGCATTTGATTTTGCGTTTTGAAGAAGACAGACGCCGGATTGAACAGCAATGTCAGCAGCGTGCCGAGCGCGATTAAGCTTCTGGCAAGCCCGTACACATTTGTCCAAGGCGGATTCTTCATCATCCATAAGGTGAGCTGCTTTTTTGCATCCTGAATCAATTGACATCCACTCCGATGTATTTTTTGATGGTTCTTTTCGTTTCGGTATGTTGGCTCCATGCCCATGGGGTAATGCGTTCATATGTAATGATCATTTTCCCTTTCAGCCTTGGGGAGGGAGACTCATTTTTCATTTTCAAAAATGTGGTATCCTTAATGTCTTGGCCAGTCGTGAAGTCGTTCCACTTCTCTTTGGAAGGCAGCTTTTCCAGCATAAGGCCGAGCTCTATCCCTTGCGTCCGGCCGTAGCGGTTTAAGCCGATGACATTTTTCAGAGAATTATTCGGCCATCTGAGCTCCTCATCGGCATCAAGAAGATAGATGTTCAAGCTGTCTTCTCTCGGATCTTTACTGAAAAATCCCCAGCTTTGCGGATAAATCATGGAAACGGTTTTGGATTGATGCTTGGTTAATTGGATGGCGGAGCTTGGCAATGCCGCGATGATGGTAAAAAACAAAACGATGATCCAGGCGGCCATGATAAAAAGAAAGAATGAAAACATGCTGGTTTGCTTCTTGTCAGTCAATTGAAACCCTCCTAGCGGATGGAAATTTCATTGACATGATTATACACCAATCAACAGGTAAAATATTGATAAATCAGATTTTTCGGACTAATATACTATTATATGTAAAAAGGGAGTGTTCATATGTTTTTGATGAATGATAAAGTGCTGTGGGGAGCTGTGGTTCTCGCCTTTATTCTGTCGATTGTGTTTTATCCGTTTCTTCCTGCTGATATGGCCATTCACTATGACGTGTCGAACCGTCCGAATACATCAATCAATAAAACGGCCGGCGTCCTGATTTTTCCCGTGCTCATGATGATCTGCATGTTATTCAGAAAAAAGGTCGTCCAGCTATTCCTCATCGTTTACTGTCTGCTGATCGTGCATATTGCCGTGATGTGGCTGGCACTGTAAACATAAAGAAAACCGGAGCCCTTAAGCTCCGGTTTTTCTTATTTATAAAATACTTTCTCAATGTTGTATTTCGACTGAAGGGTATTGATCGCGTACGTTTCGTAAATCTCCCTTTCCATGGGATCATTTACGACACATACTTCAATTTTATACACTTCGTCCCTGTGATGTTTAACAGGCGACACATTGTCTTCAAAATGCTTTTTGATTCTTTGTCTTAATTTACGGGCTTTCCCGACAAACAGCAGCTCATCATGAATGTTATAAAACATAAAGATGCCGCCTTTGTCTCTCGGAATTTGGTGAAAATCAATGAAACCGTAAATCGCTTTAATCGCCGGTTCATTCTCCGACGGTGACTGCTGCCGTTCCGTAATGGTTACATCAGGAGCAGGAAGGTTTATTTTTATCAAATGGGTCACGTCCTCTTATTCATTAAAGCTCCATCCTATCATAAGAATGCGCCAAAAGCTATTTTTTATTCAAGCGCCCCGGCCGGATCATAAAGGCTTAAATCAATTTCCGTCTGCTGCCCGAGCGCGAGTTTCGCCAGTTCAGCCCCCAGATACGGCCCGCTCGTCAGTCCTGAGGCGCCCAGCCCGTTGGCAACGAGGAGTCCGCTGATATTCGGCACTTTGCCGATGACGGGAAGAAAACCGGGAGTAAACGGCCTGAAACCGACTCTTGTCTCTATTACAGTACTGTCTGAAAGCCCCGGCGCCACGGTTAATGCTTTGTCAAAAATCTCGCGGAGACCGCCGGCCGTCACCCGCAAATCCATGCCGGTATCGTTTTCATGAGTCGCGCCCGCTATGATTCTGCCGCTGTCAAAGGCGAGAATGTATTGATCGTTTGGGGGCATGACGACGGGCCAGCCGCCCGTCTCCTCTCCCTGAAGCTCTAAATGAACGATCTGCGCCTTTTGAAACGATACTGAAAAGCGGATGCCGAGCGGCTCAAGCAGCTCTCTCGCCCAAGCACCGGCCGTTACGAGAACCTGATCGGCAGTAAGCGTGCGTTCTGCGGTTTTCACACCGATGACGGCACCGTCCTCTGTCAATATTGACGCTTCTTCATTGTAAACCGCCGCGCCGTGCTTAACGGCCGCGTTCAACAGCGCCTTACGAAGCGCCCTCCCGTTCACCCGGGCCGCGCCGCTGACATGAACCGCCCCGTATTCCTCCGACAGCGCGGGGAACAGCGCCTTCGTTTCTTCCGGAGTCAGTCTTGTAATGTCACCGATTTCAGGGGCGTCCTCTCTTCTTTTATAAGCTCTTTCCTCCATTTGGCTGAGCTTTTTTTCATCCGTATGGAGGCTGACGGCTCCGACCTTTTGATAACCGGTTTCTGTTTCTCCGTCCGCTTCAAGCTGCTGTATCAATCGTTCATAATAACGGGCTCCGCCTTTTGCGATCGCATACCATGCCTGATTGCGGCGCTGTGACAGCCACGGGCAGACGATCCCCGCCGCGGCGTCAGTCGCCTGCCCCGGGTGTTTCCGGTCAATGACCGTTACATCCGCCCCGGCCTTTGCGAGATGATAAGCCGCGGACGCACCGAGAATGCCGCCCCCGATAATTATATAAGACTTCATGTGTAACACCTTTTCTATCTGTTTTGTCTTATTTATTTTAACAAATGGAGCGCCCGGTTCCTACCGGAGTCCTGACGGCAATGATGAGTTTCGAAAACGGAAACGTATAATAAAAGGAATACGTTCTTGTCTGAAAGCCGTTTTCCTCAAGAATTGCTCTGTATTGTGATGTATTTTTTATATCTGACACGGCCAATGTGCCGCCAGGCTTCAGCACCCTCACCATTTCCGCAATCGCCCGTTCCCTCTTTTTTCTGCCTGAAATGTTGTGTACGGTAAAATGCGAAATGACAAGGTCAAACGTCTCATCAGGAAACGGCATGTCTTGCGCCAGTCCGTCATACAGATCAATTTCCGGCGCTCTTTCAGCCTGTCTGTTCTTTTCAAATGCGTCTCTTCCGTTTCCGACCAGGTCCCAGCTTGACCATTTGTCAATCGCTGAGACGTCAGCGCCTTTTTGAGCCGCGGCGATGGCTAATAGCCCCCGCCCCGTACCGACATCAAGCACCTTCATGTCCGGCTTTAAACCGGATAGCGCAAGAATACGATGGCGGTGTAAAAGTTTAATGGCCGTTGAATACAAGAGCATCCAAAGACCGAGCAATAAAAACAAGGTGCCCGTCAGCCAGCCCCAGTAAGGAGGAATCATACCGCATAACGTGGCTGCAGCATAAAGGAGCGCAAGAAAGATAAATCCAAACGCTCCATAAGGCGCATCAATTCCGTATCGTGCTGTCATAACACTCACCCCTTTCAATATTTATCCAAATGGTATACCATATTATTCTAACAAAAGCTGAAAGGAGATACGACCATATGAAACGCGGCATTACATTTAACATCCCAAATCAATTCGGACGGTTTGCGGCAGATATATTACAACCGTTCCCCATCTCTTCCTATACGTGGTTTATCGGTGATGGAGAGGCGTATACTGAATTCAAAGAAGACACCGATACAGACCTGTTTCCGCAAAATCAGCGCATCATTCAGGGTCAAGAACTCCGTCAGCGTCTGGAAGGAAACCCTTATTATATGATTTTTGCTGAATTGAAAGCTTTCCCGGGCGGGATGGTAACGGAAATCAATACGTACGAGGAGTATTTGGAGAGTTCCTGTGAGCTTGTGCTTCTCATTGCAGATTGCTCGTATGTAACGTTATATTGCAAAGATCCGGATATGCTCGAAGCCCTTTATCAGCAGGCTGTACAATGCGGATTTCTCCGCGTTGACTATGTTACAGATGAGAATGATGCGAGAACGGGATTGTCTGTCTGATGAAGGTGCGTTCTTTTTATGAAGCGCCTGATAGGGCTTAGGATTCAAAATATTAACAAATTCGTGTGTTTTCAACAAAAAAACAACCCTCTCATGTATACTGAGTGCGTAACTTACATATGAAAGGGGTATGGCAATGAAAATCAGCTTGAAGAAAAAAGCAGATTTTTGGAAGAAGACGGCGGTTTCGTCACTTATTTTCACCATGTTTTTTACCCTGATGATGAGCGGTACGGTTTTAGCGGCCGGGCTGAATAAGGATCAGAAGCGCCGGGCGGAACAGCTGACCAGCATCTTTGAAAACGGAAAGACGGAAATCCAATACGGATATGTTGAAGCGTTGGATGACGGAAGAGGTTACACTTGCGGGCGGGCCGGCTTTACGACGGCTACCGGAGATGCGCTGGAAGTAGTCGAAGTATACACGAAAGCGGTGCCGAATAACAAATTGAAAAAGTATTTGCCTGAATTGCGGCGTCTTGCGAAGGACGAAAGCGATGACATCAGCAATTTGAAAGGATTCGCTTCTGCCTGGCGCTCACTTGGCAATGATAAAGCCTTCCGCGCTGCCCAGGATAAGGTAAATGACAGCTTGTATTATCAGCCGGCGATGGAACGTTCAGAAAATGCCGGACTGAAAACGGCCTTGGCAAAAGCAGTGATGTACGATACGGTGATTCAGCATGGCGACGGCGATGATCCAGACTCCTTTTATGCCCTGATTAAACGCACGAACAAAAAAATGGGCGGGTCACCGAAAGACGGAACTGACGAGAAGAAATGGCTCAATAAATTCTTGGATGTGCGCTATGACGATCTGATGAATCCGTCAGATGAGGACACCCAGGATGAATGGAGAGAATCGGTTGCCCGTGTCGACGTTTTCCGCGATATTGTCAAAGAGAAGAACTACAATTTAAACGGGCCGATTCATGTCCGGTCAAGCGAATACGGTAATTTCACTATTCAATAAACAAAAAAACCCCGCCATATGGCGGGGTTTTACTATTAACCGATGGAGCCTTCCATTTCGAACTTAATCAAACGGTTCATTTCAACTGCGTATTCCATCGGAAGTTCTTTTGTGAACGGCTCGATGAAACCCATAACGATCATTTCTGTTGCTTCTTCTTCAGAAATACCGCGGCTCATCAAGTAGAAAAGCTGTTCCTCAGAAACTTTTGATACTTTCGCTTCGTGCTCCAATGAAATGTTGTCGTTCAGGATTTCATTGTAAGGGATTGTATCAGAAGTTGATTTGTTATCCATAATGAGCGTATCACACTCGATGTTTGAACGGGCGCCGTCCGCTTTCCGTCCGAAGTGGACGATACCGCGGTATGTTACTTTTCCGCCCTGTTTCGAAATCGATTTTGATACGATTGTGGATGACGTATTCGGTGCAAGGTGAATCATTTTCGCGCCTGCGTCCTGATGCTGTCCTTTACCCGCAAGAGCGATAGAAAGCGTCATTCCGCGCGCGCCTTCACCTTTCAGAATGACAGCCGGATATTTCATCGTCAATTTAGAACCGATGTTTCCGTCAACCCATTCCATCGTCGCGTTTTCTTCACAAACCGTACGTTTCGTTACTAAGTTGTAAACGTTGTTCGCCCAGTTTTGAATTGTTGTATAACGGCAGTAGCCGCCTTTTTTGACGATGATTTCAACAACCGCGCTGTGAAGCGAGTTTGTTGTGTACACAGGAGCCGTACAGCCCTCTACGTAATGAACGCTTGCTTCTTCGTCAACGATGATCAGCGTACGTTCGAACTGACCCATGTTTTCAGAGTTGATGCGGAAGTAAGCTTGAAGCGGTGTTTCAACCTTCACGCCTTTAGGCACGTAGATGAAAGATCCGCCGGACCAAACAGCTGAGTTCAGCGCCGCAAACTTGTTATCAGTCGGCGGAATGACTTTCGCCCAGTGCTCGCGGAAAATGTCTTCATTTTCTTTCAGCGCGCTGTCTGTGTCTTTGAAGACGATGCCTTGCTCTTCAAGATCTTCTTTCATATTGTGGTAAACAACTTCGGATTCGTACTGTGCAGAAACACCGGCAAGGTATTTTTGCTCAGCTTCAGGAATACCGAGTTTGTCGAATGTCTGTTTAATTTCCTCAGGCACTTCATCCCAAGAACGCTCTGAACGCTCAGACGGCTTTACGTAATACGTAATTTCGTCAAAGTTTAAAGAGTTTAAATCCCCGCCCCACTGCGGCATCGGCATGTTGTAGAAATGCTCAAGAGATTTCAGGCGGAAATCAAGCATCCATTGAGGCTCTTCTTTCATGCGTGAAATTTCTTCTACGATTTCTTTTGTCAATCCGCGCTCTGAACGGAAAATGGAAACGTCCTTATCGTGAAAACCGTACTTGTATTCACCAATTTCAGGCATTTTTTTAGCCATCCATTTTCACTCCAATCTTTTAATTGCCGCCTTTTTCGCCAGCGACTCCTTTTTCAAGTGCTTTCCATGAAAGGGTGGCACATTTAATCCGGGCCGGGAATTTCGAAACGCCTTGAAGAGCTTCAATATCCCCGAGATCTATCGAGTCGTCATACTCTTTCCCTTGCATCATGTCTGAGAAAATCTTAGACATGGAAAGGGCGGTATCAATATCTTTTCCTTTAATCGCCTGCGTCATCATGGAAGCTGAAGCCATGGAGATAGAACATCCTTCCCCTTCAAACTTCGCTTCCTGAACGGTATCGCCGTCAAGCTTCATTGTCAGTCTGATCCGGTCGCCGCAAGTCGGGTTGTTCATATCGACGACGATGCTGTCATCCAAAACCCCTTTGTTGCGCGGATTTTTGTAATGATCCATGATCACTTGTCTGTATAATGTATCTAAATTTGCATTAAAAGACATTTGTAAAGTACTCCTTTGTCTTTTGGAGGGCTTCCGCGAGCTTATCGATCTCTTCCTCTGTATTATACAGATAAAAACTCGCTCTCGCAGTAGCAGATACATCCAGCCATTTCATGAGCGGCTGGGCGCAATGATGTCCGGCTCTGACCGCAATGCCCTCAGCATCGAGGACAGTCGCGACATCATGAGGGTGAACCTCATCAAGATTAAATGTCACAAGTCCCGCCCGCTCTTTCGGACCGTATACCGTCACGCCGTCTAGCTGCTCGAAACGGTCAAGCGCATAGGCTGCAAGCTTATGCTCATGCCGGGAAATCTCGTCGAGTCCGATCTCTTCAAGAAAATCAATCGCAGCTCCCAATCCGATCGCGCCTGCGATAATCGGCGTGCCTGCTTCAAATTTCCACGGAAGCTCTTTCCAAGTTGATTCATAAAGCCCTACAAAGTCGATCATTTCGCCGCCAAATTCGGCCGGCTCCATATTCTCAAGCAGTTCTTTCTTGCCGTACAGCACGCCGATTCCCGTCGGGCCGCACATTTTATGGGAAGAAAGCGCGAAGAAGTCGCAATCCAAGTCCTGAACGTCGATTTTCATGTGCGGTGTGCTTTGCGCCCCGTCCACCACGATGACCGCGCCATTGTCATGAGCGATTTTGGCGATCTCTTTAATCGGGTTGATCGTGCCGAGCACGTTTGACACATGAGCGACTGCCACGATCTTCGTATGGCTTGTGACAGTCTGCCGGACGTCGTCTAACGAAAGCGTGCCGTCTTCCTGCATCGGGATATATTTTAAAGTCGCGCCGGTTGCTTTTACTGCCTGCTGCCACGGAATGATATTCGCATGATGCTCCATTTGGGTGATGACCACTTCATCACCGGGTTTTAAGCTGGCGCGGGCATAGCTCAGCGCCACCATATTCAGTGAAGTTGTCGTGCCTTTTGTGAAAATGACCTCAGCCATTGATTTCGCATTGATAAACTTACGGACTTTTTCACGCGCACCTTCATAGCCGTCTGTCGCTCTCGTGCCAAGAGTATGAACGCCTCTGTGGACATTGGAATTGTATTTGCTGTAATACTGATCCACTGCTTCAATGACAGCACGCGGCTTCTGGGAAGTCGCCGCGCTGTCAAGGTACACGAGGTCATGTCCGTTCACTTGCTGATGAAGGATCGGGAACTGTTCACGAATATCGGTGATATTCATTATTTTACTTTCCTTTCGATGACGGAGACGAGCTGTTTCTTAACTCCTTCAATCGGAAGCTCTTTTACCACCGGAGCAAGGAATCCGTAAATGACTAAGCGCTCCGCTTCTTCTTTCGGAATTCCGCGGCTCATTAAGTAGTAAAGCTGGATCGGGTCCACACGGCCGACAGATGCCGCATGTCCTGCAGTTACATCGTCTTCATCAATTAAAAGAATCGGGTTTGCATCTCCGCGTGCTTTCTCACTCAGCATCAGAACGCGGGATTCCTGTTCAGCGTTTGCTTTAGACGCACCGTGCTCGATTTTGCCGATTCCGTTAAAGATGGAAGATGCGGCATCTTTCATGACTCCGTGCTTCAGGATATAGCCTTCAGAAGCCTTACCGAAGTGGATGATCTGCGTCGTAAAGTTTTCCGTCTGTTCTCCTCTTCCGACAACTACGGTTTTCGTATCGCCGTATGTGCCGTCTCCGTAGAGGTTTGTCGTGTTTTCAGAAATCGTGTCGCCGTCGTTCATCAGTCCGAGCGCCCACTCGATTCTGCTGTCGCGTCCGCGCGCGGCTCCGCGGCGGTTGACGTATGTCGTGACGCCTGCTGACAGGTTGTCAACGGCGCCGTACGTCACGCTGGCATTATCACCTGTGACCACTTCACTGATAATGTTGAATACAGCTTCTTTCGGATTCACCGTGCTGATGTAGTTCTCAACGTAAGTGACGGAGCTGTGGTCTTCAGCGACGATCAGCACGTGGTTGAACAATGCCGTGTCATTGCTTTCATGAACGTAAACGGCCTGAACAGGCGTCTCCACCTGAACGTTTTTAGGAACATAAAGGAATGCCCCGCCGTTCATTAATGCTGCATGAAGCGCAGTCAGTTTATGTTCGTCGACCTTAACGCCGTCTTTCATGAAATACTTCTCAACGAGGTCGCTGTGCTCACGAGCAGCCGTTAAGATGTCCGTAAAGATGACGCCTTTGTCTTTCAATTCTTTAGAAAGAGAAAGGAAAGCGGGCGTTTGGTCACGCTGCACGTATAACGTTTTGTCTTCGTTTTCGATATCGATCAGCGCTTTTGCTTCATCAGCTAAATCTTCTAAAGAAGCAAGCGGCGCATTTTCTACTGTATGCTTGTTGAACTTTGTAAAGTTCCAATTTGTGATTTTTGTTTTATCAGGCTTAGGCAGCGGCAGATCGTCAGCTTTTTCAAGAGCCTGTAAGCGCAGGTTTTTCAGCCAGGCAGGTTCTTGATGCTTTTCGGAAAAGCCTTTGACATATTCCTGATCTACGGATAGTTTCGTTTCCAATGTCATGATTATCCCCCTAACGCTTACGCTTCTTGGCCTACAGTTTCGTCTTCAATGCCTAGTTCTTGTTTAATCCAGTCATAACCTTCCGCTTCAAGGCGCTGTGCAAGCTCCGCGCCGCCGGATTTCACTACGCGTCCCTGCATCATAACGTGAACGACATCAGGCGTAATGTAGTTCAGAAGGCGCTGGTAGTGAGTGATCATTAAGCAACCGAAGTTTTCGCTGCGCATTCTGTTGATTCCTTTAGAAACGACTTTAAGTGCATCGATATCAAGACCTGAATCGATCTCGTCAAGAATGGCGATTTTCGGCTCGATCATCATAAGCTGAAGGATTTCGTTGCGTTTTTTCTCCCCGCCTGAGAAACCTTCGTTCAGGTAACGCTGCGCCATTTCAGGGTCCATTTCAAGGAACTCCATGTTTTCGTCCATTTTGCGGATGAATTTCATAAGAGAAATTTCATCGCCTTCTTCACGGCGGGCGTTAATCGCAGAGCGAAGGAAATCGGCATTTGTCACACCGCTGATTTCGCTTGGGTACTGCATCGCCAGGAAAAGACCCGCCTGAGCGCGCTCGTCCACTTCCATTTCCAGTACATCCTTGCCGTCAAGCGTGATGCTGCCTTTTGTAACTTCGTATTTCGGGTGTCCCATAATCGCTGCTGAGAGCGTGGATTTACCGGTACCGTTCGGCCCCATGACAGCGTGGAATTCGCCGCCTTTTATTTCAAGGTTTACACCTTTTAAGATCTCTTTTCCTTCGATTTCAACGTGAAGATCCTTGATCGTTAATGTTGAAGCAGCCATATCTATACCTCCAAAATATATAATCATTATTCTCAATTTATTCTCATTCTAATTTTATAACAAATGAAAAGTAAATACAACTTTTTATATTACCCGGAACATTCCTAAAGTTTATCAAAGATCAAGGCGTAATTAAAGCTGTTTGAAACAGAAAAAGGGCGGAAATCCACCCTTTTTTACTGACCGATTTTCTCATTAAGCTGCGCTGCGAGGAACTTGCTTTTTTGATATTCAAGCTCCCTCTGCCGTTCGACTTCCATCCTTTTTGAAAGACGCCGTCCGTATTCCTCGTAGCCGATGCCGTGTGACTTCTGCATCGCTTTTTCCATTTCAGGCGTATAGTCAAGGTCCAGTCTCTCGTGGCTGGTGCAGATAATGAATCAATCCCTTCATCTATTTGTTTCTATTGTAACAATGATCCGCTGCTCCGGCCAAAGAGAGTGTGCCCCTGAATCCTTTCGAATGTGCCGGAATCCGGCGCTCGCTTTATCTGAAAAACGGTATTCACACGATTGCTCTTTCTAATGCGTCGTATGTCCGAATTCCTGAATACACTGCTGCACGAGGGTCACTCCCTGACTGAGAGCCGCACCGCCCCCGAATGCCGCCGCGACGCCGATGACCTCAAGAATGTTTTCTTCTGTCGCCCCTTGGTCAAGGCAGCCCTTCGTATGATAAATCATGCAAAATTCATCTTGAGCGCTGATGCTGATGCCCAGAGCGATTAATTGTTTCTCTTTTTCAGTTAATGAATCCGCTGAGAAACACTGTTCAGTAAATTCATTAAACTTCCGCCCCATCATCGGCATTTTTTGCTCGAATATGCCTAAACCTTCTTTATATTGTTTCAATGCGTCATGCACGCTTTTTCCGTTATCCTGGTATTGAGCCACTGCCATTCCCTCCAATAAGTTAACCTTCCTTTTTATTATGGACAGTTCTCTGATTAATACCCGAAAAAAACCCCGGATGATTCATCCGGGGTTTTCGTTTTATTCAGATACGGGAAGCACGGCTCCGTCGTATTTTTTCTCAATAAAGTCTTTGATTTTCTTAGAGTGAAGCACTTCCATAAGCGCTTTGATTTTCTCTGATTTTTCGTCACCTTTGCGTACGGCGATGATGTTTGCATATGGGTTGTTTTTCGTTGATTCCACTTGAATCGCATCTTTTAACGGATTCAGTTTGTTTTGAATCGCATAGTTGACGTTAATGAAGACTGCATCGCCTTCTTCTTCATTATATGCTTTCGCCGTTAATTCAGGGGCGATTTTTTTGAATGTCAGGTTTTTCGGATTTTTCGTAATGTTCTTCGTAGTGGCTTCAATCGTTTTTACCTTCGGATCAAGTGTGATCAGTCCGGCTTTTTCAAGCATCGCCAGCATACGGCCTTGTTCAGCGACATTGTTAGTCATGATGATGGTCGCGCCTTTAGGCAGGTCTTTCAGTGATTTGTATTTTTTCGTGTAAATTCCGAATGGCTCAAGGTGAACGGCTCCTGCATTCACGAGTTTGTAATCTTTATTTTCTTTCATTTCCTGTTCAAGGTAAGGAACGTGCTGGAAGTAGTTCGCATCCACTTCATTATCAGCTAACGCTTTGTTGTACATTTTGTAATCGTTCAGCACTTTTACTTTTAATGTATAGCCTTTTTCCTTCAAGAGCGGTTCCGCTTCTTTTAAGATTTCAGCATGCGGTGTTTTTGTCGCGGCGACGACGATTTCCTTTTTATTTGAGCCGTTTGATCCGCAGGCCGCCAAAACTCCCGCGAACACAAGCAGCAGCGCACTTAATACAATCTTTTTCAATGTAAATCCTCCCTTATCTTTTGTCTATTATATTTGTAATTACATCACCGATAATCTGAATGATAAAGACGATGATGAGTATAAATACTGTCGCTACAAACGTTACATCCGTATTATTGGACTGGTAGCCTTCTACATATGCAAGGTTTCCGAGTCCGCCTGAACCGATGGCGCCGGCAATGGCGGTAGATCCGATCAGGGCGATGGCCGTAACGGTGATGCCTGAAATTAACGCAGGCATTGATTCAGGAATCAGCACTTTGAAGATAATCGTCGATGTCTTTGCTCCCATTGATCTGGCAGCTTCGATGACTCCTTTATCGACTTCCCGCAGCGCAATTTCCGCAAGACGGGCGTAAAACGGCGCGGAGCCGATAATCAGCGCCGGCAATGCGGCGTTCGGTCCTAAAATCGATCCGACCAAAATCTTAGTAAAGCCGAGAAGCAGAATAATTAAAATAAGAAACGGAATAGACCTGAAAATATTAACGACCGCCGCAATCACGGTGTTAATGATTTTATTTTCCCATAAGCTTCCCTTGCCCGTTAAAAAGAGCAGAAGACCGAGAATCGCTCCAATGACAAATGAAAAAACTAATGCGATGACCGTCATATAAAGGGTCTCGTATGTGGCCGTCCACAGCTCGGTTATATCAACGTTCGGGAACCATTTTTCAAACATTTGTGATCACCTCTGCTTCTACCTGTTTGTCTTTGATGAACCGGATCACGTTTTCTACTTCTTTTTCCTGACCGTCAATATGAATGAATAAAGAACCGTAGGCTCCGTCCTTCGTCTGTGAAATTTTCCCCTGCAGAATATTGACGTCCACATCAAAGTTTCGGATCATTTCCGTAATGAGTGGCTGCTCGGCGGCCTGCCCGACAAATGAAAGCTGAATCGTTTTTCCTGTCGCTGTTTCCTGCAGAAAATGCTGGATGGTTTCTTTCGTCTCCTCCGGTTCTGTCACCTGCTGAACGAAACGCTTGGTCATCGGTTCGCGCGGGTTTCTGAAAACTTGGAGTACTTCGCCTTCTTCAACGACTTTCCCGTTTTCCATGACGGCGACTCTGTTGCAGATTTTTCGGATGACGTGCATTTCATGGGTAATGAGCACGATCGTCAGGCCGAGTCTGTCATTTATATCGGATAAAAGA
This sequence comes from Bacillus sp. FSL P4-0334, assembly GCF_038004825.1. NCBI lineage: Bacteria > Bacillati > Bacillota > Bacilli > Caryophanales > Bacillaceae > Bacillus > Bacillus sp. FSL P4-0334. The sequence goes on from NZ_JBBORX010000001.1 coordinate 183,175, forward strand.
TCCAAAATTGAATCGGTCGTCTGCGGATCAAGCGCTGATGTCGCTTCATCGCACAGAAGGACTTTCGGATTATTGGCGAGCGCCCGGGCGATGCCGACACGCTGCTTTTGACCGCCGCTCAGCTGCGACGGATAAGATTTTTCTTTCCCCTCTAATCCGACCAGTTTAATCAATTCATCAGCGCGGCGGACCCGTTCGCTTTTTTTCACGCCGGCGATTTCCAGCGGGAACATAATGTTCTCCCGAACGGTGCGCGACCACAGAAGGTTAAAATGCTGGAAGATCATGCTGATTTCCTGGCGCGCTTTTCTCAGCCCGCGGCTGCTTACTTTATTTAATTCCGTCCCCGCGACTTCCACGGTTCCCGACGTCGGCTTTTCAAGGCCGTTCAGGAGACGGATTAAGGAACTTTTACCAGCTCCGCTATATCCTATAATTCCAAATATTTCGCCCTTTTTGATATCAAGAGTGACATCTTGGACAGCATTGACATCCCCATGCTTCGCTTTGTAAATTTTTGAAACATTTTGAAGATGGATCAAAGCAATCACCCGCCTTACACTATTCTAAGAAATCTTCCGGGTTTCTCCGCAAAAGAAAAGCCTTTCTGCAAAAATGAGCAGAAAGGCTTATTGAAAAAGGCCTTTCTCTCATCTTTCAAAGCAGACCGCTTCGAGTGAATTGGCACCATTTCAACATTGTTGATGGTTGCCGGGCTTCATAGGGCACTTCCCTCCACCTCTCTTGATAAGAGAAAACATATCGTATTTTCGTCCGGAAATTCTTACTGTAGAATAGCACGGCGAATGATAAAAAGTCAATAAAATAAATATTGGAAGCTATTGTCACATAGTAGATTGGCAGTTACGGCCGTTTACTGATCGCCTGAAAAAATCCGTTTGTCAGCCAGAGGATGGCCTCCAGCTTCAGCAGAGCTCTGAATGATCCTTTCACTTTGAGTTTTCCGCTTTGGATAAGCTTTTGCAAAGAGACATCACCATGCAGGAGATGGATGATTTCCGTCTGGTTTCCGTAAAAGGTCAAATTAGATTTTTCCTTTGAAACCGACGTTTTTCTCATTTCTCCCTGTCCGTTAATTGAGACCGTTAAGGCTTCTGTTTCTCCTTGGAATGTAATCAGCAGCGTTGAGGCGTTTAATAGCGGTTTCAAAAACAGATGCTGTCCGTCATTCTCTGAAACTTCTATTTTCTCCACTCGTATAACCTCCCGTTTTAATGGCCATACATACACTTTCTCTTTTTAACGGACAGAACCCTTTATAAACCGCACGACATTTTCCTGTAAATATTGTCACATCGGGAACGTTTGCGATGTTTTTTGTTTAATCAGCTCATATAAATAGGAAACGGAGCGGAAGGCGTATCCTTTCTCAACAAGCTCTCCGCCTTTAAACAGCAAAAAGCACGGAACGCTTTCAATCTGATAGGCTTTGGCGAATGCGGGGGAATAATTCACGTTGTTTTTATAGAAGGCGGCGCCGGGCAGCATTTCTTCGACGACAGTAAGCATTTTGGACGCCAGCTGGCATGTGCCGCAAAACGGGGTGTACAAATACAGGAGATAAACGTCATCCTGAATCGATTCGAGTTCATTTTCTTGGAGTTCTTTCATGATTACCACCTCAGGTCGTTCTTTTTCAAAAATACAGTGTCAGCATCAAAGCCGGCTCTGAGCAGCACGGATGCGAGATGATGGCCCGGGCACGACTCGACTTGCCTGTATGTTCTGTCTATATAAATATGGCGCGCTTCGGGAAGCTCCCGTTTCAGCTGTTTTCTTAATTTTTCTCCGGAGTCATCTGCGTCCGTTAAAATATAGACGTCTCTGTCAAACAGGCGGTCCGCCAAATCTTCCAGTTCGGTTTGGCCGATCGTCCCGTTTGTACAGATGATTTCCGCGGGTTCGATGAGCACTTCCCTGACTTTGATTTTATCAGATTTTCCTTCTACGATAATGACCTTTTCATCTCCGTTGTACATAAGCGCGTCACCTGCCGATTGTTTTAGCGTCAGATTGAAAAAGAAGGCAGTGAAATTCACCGCCAACTGTTAACACCAGCCATTCTCATAATCGCAATCGACATATTTCGGATCGCTGCCGTTTATGACATCGGCTGTTTTATAAAATTTTTGATTTTCAAATGAAAAGCCCTGTTTGAGCTCGTACTGGTCCATGCCTGTCATCTCGCCGATGGCTTCATTTTCATGAAATAAGGAAAACCGGCCGTTTTGAAAGCGGCCCGTAACGTTCTCCGTCACATCGACCTTTTGTTTATCAAAAGCCATTTTAGACACCTCCCGTTACAGATAGAATGTCCAAATGGCCCCTTTGCTATCCGATCAGTCTTCCTGTGTCATTTCGTCATATTGCTCGGAAGTCATGAGGTTTTCGATTTCTTCAGCATCAGCCGGTTCCACGACGATCATCCACGCTTTTTCATACGGAGACTCGTTTACGAATTCAGGACTGTCATCAAGGTCTTCGTTCACTTCCGTCACCGTTCCGTTAATCGGTGCGTACAGTTCGGAAACGGTTTTGACGGATTCCACGCTGCCGAATGGCTCGTCCGCTTTAATTTCGGCGCCGACTTCCGGAAGCTCGACAAAGACGATGTCGCCAAGTTCGGCTTGCGCGAAATGTGTAATCCCGATGCGGGCTTTTCCGTCCTCAACTTTGACCCATTCGTGCTCTTTGGAATAACGCATATCTTTCGGTGTGCTCATCTAAATCCCTCCATTTTTTTCTTATAATAAGAAGATACCATAATTCTTTGAACCTGGCATTACATCCAATATTTTTCGAATTGGTCTTCTTTAAAGCCGACAGTGACTTTTTCGCCGTCTGTCGTAATCGGGCGTTTCAGGAGCATACCGTCTGATGCCAGGAGTTCAAGCTGTTCATCCTCTGACATGTGGTACAGTTTTTCCTTTAAGTTCAGCTCGCGGTATTTCATTCCGCTCGTGTTGAAAAACTTTTTGAGCTCAAGACCGCTCTTTTCATAAAGGTCTTTAATTTCTTCTTTCGACGGAGTTTCCTCCGCGATATGTATTTCGTTTATTTCCTTACCGCGGTCTTCCAGCCATTTTTTCGCATTACGGCACGTTCCGCATTTAGGGTACCAGTAAAAATTTAACGACATCTTCTTCACCCCTTGTAAATGATCGTCGTTATTTTAACACAATCACTTGTAAAAACCTATAACGTTGCTTCATGAAAAAGCGCCCCTGATGAAGGAGCGCTTTCAGCATGTGATCAGACCGTATATTTTTCTTCACGGAAGACGGCGGCTGCCGCTTCACGTTTTTTCTGAATGAGGTTTTTCGGCGTCAGGCGCGTCAGTTTGCGCAGCACGGAAAGCATCATCCGGAGGGAATCTCCTTCCTCCATGGCGATCAGTGATTCTTTGGCGTGCGCTTCAATGTTCTGAAGGGCTTCCTGGGCAAAGATTTCCGTATATAACAGCTTCTGCGCGGCTTTTTCGGCACCGTCCGCCGCAATTGCTTTTTCCGTTCTGAGGACGGCTGATTCCAAAGCGTACAGCGCGCTGACAATATCGGCAATGTTCACCATGATTTCCTGCTCGCCTTCGATCTCTTTGCCGTATTTCTGCGCCGCGAGACCCGCTGTCAAGAGGGCGATCTTTTTCGCCTGTCTGACAATGTATTTTTCCTGTTCAAGAGGTTCTGAGCCCGGCTCTTCAGGCATCAGCATCATGAGTTCTTCTTGGAGCGCTTTTGCTTTTTCAAAGAGCGGCAGCTGACCTTTTACGGCTTTTTTCAGGAACGTGCTCGTGACGATCAGGCGGTTGATTTCATTTGTGCCTTCAAAAATTCTGTTGATTCTTGAGTCGCGATAAGCGCGCTCCACTTCATATTCCTGCATAAATCCGTAACCGCCGTGAATTTGAACGCCTTCGTCGGCAATATAATCAAGCGTTTCAGAACCGCACATTTTGTTGAGCGAGCATTCAATCGCGTACTCGGCGATTGACTTCGCGACTTCGCGTCCGTCTTTTTGCTCCTCTTCCGTCAGTCTGCTCATATTATCTTCGAATAAGCCCACTGTTCTGTATACAGAGCTCTCCATCGCGTAAAGCCGAGCTGACATCGTCGCAAGCTTTTCCTGAGTGAGCGTGAAGCTTGAGATCGGCGTTTTAAATTGCCGGCGCTGGTTCGCATAAGCGGCAGACAGCTCAATCACCCGTTTTGAAGCGCCGATTGTGCCGACGGCAAGCTTGTAGCGCCCGATATTCAGAATATTAAAGGCGATGACATGTCCTTTTCCGATTTCGCCGAGAAGGTTTTCTTTCGGGACTTCCGCCTGATCTAAAATCAGCGTTCTTGTCGATGAACCCTTAATCCCCATTTTTTTCTCTTCCGGGCCCGTTGACACGCCCGGATAGTTCTTTTCTACGATAAATGCGGAAAATTTATCTCCGTCCACTTTAGCGTAGACGACAAAGACATCTGCAAAGGCGGAGTTTGTAATCCATTGCTTTTCTCCGTTAAGAATATAGTGTGTGCCCGCTTCATTCAAAACAGCCGTGGTTTTCGCGCCGAGGGCATCTGAACCTGAACCGGGCTCAGTTAAGGCGTATGCCGCGATTCTTTGTCCTGAAGCCAAGTCCGGCAAATAGGTTTTTTTCTGTTCTTCCGTTCCGAAGAACACGATCGGCAATGAGCCGATCCCGACGTGGGCGCCGTAAGACAGCGAAAAGCTGCCGGCACGTGAAAACTTTTCCGTAATGAAAGCTGAACTGATTTTATCCAGGCCGATTCCGCCGTACTCTTCAGGCACGTCTGCTCCGAGGAGGCCGAGATCTCCGGCTTTTTTCAGCAGTCTGACCGAATGCTCGAACTGATGATTTTCAATTTCATCGATATAAGGAAGCACATCGTTTACGACATAGTCTTCTGTCGTTTTGCCGATCATTTTGTGTTCGTCTGTAAAGTCCTCCGGAGTGAATATTTGATCATATCCCGTCTCTTCAATCAGAAAGCTGCCGCCTTTTTTGACGTTGACCGTTTCCTGTTTCATGTTCGTTTCCCCCTTTTTTTAAATGAGTTCAAATACGCCGGCAGCTCCCATGCCGCCTCCGATGCACATCGTCACCACGCCGAATTGCTCGTTTCTCCGTTTCATTTCATGAATGAGTGACAGGGTCAGCTTCGTTCCCGTGCATCCGAGCGGATGTCCGAGCGCGATGGCGCCTCCGTTGACGTTCACTTTTTCTTCATCTATCCCAAGCGATCTGATGACTTGAATGGCCTGTGAAGCAAAGGCCTCATTCAATTCAAAAAGCCCGATATCCTGTAATTCGAGTCCGGCAAGCTTGAGCGCCCGCGGAATGGCTTCAATCGGACCGATCCCCATTACCTCAGGCGGAACGCCCCCTACGGCAAAGGAACGGAATTTGACAAGCGGCGCCAATCCGAGCGACGAAGCTTTTTCGCGATCCATCAGCATGACAGCCGCCGCGCCGTCACTTGTTTGTGAAGAGTTCCCGGCCGTCACGGTTCCCGTTTTAGAAAAAGCCGGACGGAGCTTCGCCAAGACATCAGCCGATGTGCCGGGACGAACGCCTTCATCTTGAGAAAAGGTAAATTGTTTTTTCCGCGGCTTATGGTCATCACCGACTTCTGTCAGCGATACTTCAACCGGCACGATTTCGTCATTGAATTTCCCTTCTTTAAGGGCTTTTGCGGCATTCTGATGGCTGCGGACGGCAAATGCATCCTGGTCTTCTCTGGATACGCCGTACGTTTCGGCTACCTGCTCCGCTGTGTGCCCCATGCTCATGTAATACTCAGGCGCATGCTCCGCCAAAGCGATATTCGGCCGTGTCACATGCCCCATCATCGGAACTTGCGACATGGATTCCGCACCGCCCGCAATGACGGTGTCACCCGCGCCGATCATGATTTTTTCAGCACCGTAAGCGATGGATTGGAGCCCGGAAGAGCAATAGCGGTTCACCGTAATGGCCGGCACCGTATGAGGAAGCCCCGCCAGCGCACCGATATTCCGCGCCATATTTAATCCTTGTTCGGCTTCAGGTGTTGCACATCCGATAATTAAGTCATCGATATTTCCTTCATAGCCGCCTGCCCGTTTCAGCGTTTCTTTTACACAAAGCGCTCCTAAATCATCAGGACGAACGGCTGCAAGCGATCCTTTTTTCGCTTTACCGACCGGAGTTCTCGCACCGGCCACAATGACTGCTTCTCTCATAAACACCCTCCTAGTTCCGTAAAGGTTTGCCTTTGACGAGCATATGCTGCATTCTCGCTTGAGATTTCGCCTCGCCAGCGAGGCTTAAAAAGGCTTCTCTTTCAATCTCGAGTAAATATTCTTCTGAAACCTCCGTGCCGAACGGGACTCTTCCGCCGGCAATGACATGGGCCAGCTTCTTCGCAATCTTCATATCGTGATCGGATAAATAACCCGACCGTCTCATTTGGTCTGCTCCGAGCAGTAATGCCGCACACCCGGTTTCCCCGGTGACTTTCACTTTTTTGCGGGCAGGCGGGCGGTATCCGCTGTCATATAAGGAAGCAGCCAGCTGTTTCGCATCGTGCAGCAGGTGATCCTGATTCATGCTGATACGGTCTGCCGCGGACAAAATCTTCATATCACGGGCTTCGTGTGCCGAACCGGACACTTTGGCAAGCGCGATTGTTTCGAAGGTTTTAATCGCTGCGTCCATCAGTTCACTTCCGCCGTCCAAATAATTCATGTACAGCTCTTTGTTTCCTCCGCCGCCCGGAATAAGGCCGACGCCGGTTTCAACAAGACCCATATACGATTCGCTCGCCGCCTGAACGCGTGCCGCCGGGAGACAGACTTCCGTGCCGCCGCCGAGTGTCATCCCAAATGGCGCCGCGACAACGGGTTTAGCGCTGTATTTGATGTTCAGCATCGTCTGCTGAAAACGGCGGATGACAAAATCGACTTCCATGAAGTTATCATCCTGAGCTTCCATCAAAATCATCGCAAGGTTTGCCCCCGCGCAGAAATGTCTGCCTTGGTTACCGATGACAAGACCTTTATAATTCCGCTCCGTTTCCTCAAGCGCATTGTCAATCATCTGAATAATGTCTAAGCCGATCGCGTTGCTTTTCGTATGAAATTCCAGCAGCGCGACATCATCGCCGAGATCAATCAGACTTGCTCCGCTGTTTTTAGTGATAACGCCTTTTGTTTCTTTTAACGTTTGCAGGCTGATCCGTTTCGGATTTTCTTTCACAGCCCTGTATTGGCCGTCTGAATAGTAAAATGGTGTTCCGTTTTCCTTCATATAAAATGTTTCATGGCCCTGATTAAGCATTTCTTTCACCCAGCCGGGGAGTGCTGCGCCTTCTTCTTCGAGCCGCTCCGCTGATTTTCTGACGCCGATGGCATCCCACATCTCAAACGGTCCGAGCTCCCATCCGAAGCCCCATTTCATGGCGTCATCAATTGCTTTGATATCATCAGCGATCTCACCTAAAAGCCGGGCTGAGTATAAGAGTGTTTGCGATGTAATATTCCAAAGCAGGCGCCCGGCGCGGTCATCAGAGTATATAAGCGCTTTCATTTTGCCTTTGGCACCCTTTGCCTGTTTGGCGGCTTCTAAAGCGGGTGTCTTCATTTTCGAGCGCTCACCGTATGTCATGGTCAGCGGATCGAGTTCATATATTGTTTTACCTTCTTTTTTGTAAAAACCTTGGCCTGATTTGCTGCCCAGCCAATTGTTTTTCAGCATGTCATTCATAAATTCAGGAAGCTTAAACATGTCTTTTTCAGCGCCATCGGCTTTATCATACACATTTTTTGCCACATGGGCGAAAGTATCTAGCCCCACAACGTCAAGGGTTCTGAAGGTCGCGCTTTTCGGTCTGCCGATCAAAGGCCCGGTCACCGTGTCCACCTCGCCGATGCGGCAGCCGGAAGAAAGCATTTCTCTTACCGTGACCAGCAGGCCGTACGTACCGATGCGGTTGGCGATAAAGTTAGGCGTGTCTTTTGCGATGACGACCCCTTTCCCGAGCGTGTTTTCTGCAAATGAAGTCATAAACTCCAGCACGTCAGGATCTGTTTCCTGAATCGGAATGATTTCCAGAAGCTTTAAGTAGCGGGCCGGATTAAAGAAATGGGTTCCTAAGAAATGAGCTTTAAAATCGGCAGATCGGCCTTCCGCCATTTTTGTGACGGAGATACCGGACGTATTGCTCGACACGATGCTTCCCGGTTTCCGGTATTCATCAACGAGTGAGAAAATCTGTTTTTTTACGTCAAGATTTTCGACGACGACTTCAATAATCCAATCAGCATCCTTCAATTGAGCTGCGTCATCTTCCAAATTCCCCGCCGTTATATAGTCGAGATTGGCAGCCGAAGTCAGCGGCGCCGGTTTTTGCTTCAGCAGCTTTTGCATGGCCGATCGGCTCAGTCTGCTGCGGACCTCCGGGCTTTCTAATGTCAGCCCTTTTTTCATCTCATCCTTTGTCAGCTCGTTTGGCACAATATCAAGCAGCAGGACGGGAATTCCGATGTTAGCCAAGTGCGCGGCAATTCCGGACCCCATGACGCCTGATCCGAGAACGGCTGCTTTCTTTATAAACTTGTGCATGAGTCATCCCCCTTGAACTTTGAATGAATAGTCATTCATTTTTTCGGCAAAAAAAATGAAACCCTTTTCTTCTTACATCTTAAAAGATTTTCAGGATGACTTCAATAGCAAATATGGAATTTTTTTAAATTTTTCTGCTTCCGCATGTTCCATGGCTCGGGCGGGAAACTTAAACCCGGAGGTGAAGGGAATGGTGCGAGGGAGAAAAGATCCGTCTTCTGCCGCAGTGAGCGCGGCCAGCATGAAAGGAAATGCGGGACCGAAGCAAAAATACGGCGGCGGCAAACGGACGAGCCAAAATCAGCAATATAAAAAAGACAACATGGAATAACATGCTGCGGCTGCTTTTTGGAGCAGCCGTTATTTTTTGAAGATCCCTTTCAGCACAAATGCCGCATTTGCCGGGCGCTCGGCAATTCTTCTCATCAGGTACCCGTACCAATCGGTTCCGTACGGGACATACACCCTCATCCTGTATCCTTCTTCGGCAAGCTCCTTCTGGCGCTCCGTTCTGATGCCGTACAGCATTTGGAATTCAAACTGCTCCCGGGGAATCTGATGTTCGCTGATGAGTGTTTTCGTAAAAGAAATGATGTCATCATCATGTGTCGCCACCGCCGTTTCATGGCCGCTCAAAAGCTGCAGCTTAATCAGCTGCTGAAAATGAAGATCGGTTGCACTTTTATCAGGGAATGCAACGGCCGCCGATTCTTTATAAGCGCCTTTTACAAGCCTGAGCCGCGGCTTGTATGGCATCAGACCGCTGATGTCTTCAGCTGCGCGGTACAAATAAGCCTGAATGACGGTGCCGAGCATCGGGAAATCCGGCTTGCACCGCTTATACAGCTCAAGCGTACGGCCGCATCTTGAATAGTCCTCCATATCAATCGTTACAGGCACGCCGCGTTCTTTTGCCTCCGTCAATATGTCTCTGACATGCTGTTCCGCGAGCTTCTCGGAAATATCCAGACCGATGGATGTTAATTTCAGCGACAGCTCACAATCCAGTTGATTCTCGGCAATCGCCCTGATTGCTTTTTTACATTCTTCCGCCGTCCTTCTCGCATCCTTCTCTGAACCCGCATATTCACCTAGATAATCAATCGAAGCCGACAGCCCTTTTTGGTTCAGCCGCTTTACCGTTTTCACAGCTTCCGTGAGTGTTTCCCCTGCAACGAACCTTCCCGCACCGAAGCGGATTCCGTAAGCCTGGGCGAATTTTGTAAGCATTTTATTTTTCGACAAAAATAAACATATGCTCCGCAGCAAGGATGAACTCCCTCCTTTTTCTTTTATTCGTGTATGAATTTCCGGTCGCAGAGAAAGCTAAAAAGAACAGAATTGAAGGAGGCGTTTATATGAACAACCAAGAGCAGCACGGAAACTTGCCGCCTGCCGTCATCTCAACGAAAGACCATTTGTATCTTGAGGACATGCTGAACTGGAATCTGCTTGCCATGAAAAAAGCGCATTTTATGGCGGAACACTGCCAGAATCAGACGTTAAAACAAGAGCTTGATCAGATCGGCCGGATGCATCAGAAGCATTATCAGCACATATTGGGCCGCTTGAACCCCGATCAAGGCGGACAGACAACAACAGGCTATATGCAATAGGAGGACAATACATGGAACAGCAAAACCAAAAAATCACGAATCCGCAAACGCCCGTGCCCAATACGGCGCAAATGAATGACAGAGACTTGGTGAATGAGCTGCTGACGACGGAAAAATACATCACGGCTTCATATTGCACAGCCCTGCACGAGTTCAGCCACGAGTCTCTTTATCAAGATATTCAGGCGATTTTCGATGAGTCACAAAAAGCGCAAAGAAGATTATACGATGTGATGTTTCAAAATGGCTGGTATTCCATTGAAGCAGCCGATACCCAAAAGCTTCAGCAATCGTATCAGAAGTTCCGGCAGACCATTCAGCAGCAGTCTCCCTACCAGCAGTAAAACGAAGAAGGATTTGATGTTTTCGACAAGCATCAATCCTTTTTTTATTTTTGCACAAAAAGATTGACTTGTCATTAATCCTTATTTATATTTAACTAATGTTAATTATTTTCTCGAGGAACAAGATGAGGAGGAGTTATGAAAAACGCGGATCAATATGTGTCTGATATCCAGAAATCTCTTCAGACGCTGCTGCAAAACATACAGCCCGAAATGGTGGAAAGCATGGCAAAACACGAGGTGACGCCTGCCCAATTATTTGTTTTAGCCAGCCTGAAAAAACACGGGAGCTGCAAAGTTTCCGAAATTGCGGAACGCATGGAGGTAAAGCCGAGCGCAGTGACGCTGATGGCCGACCGCCTCGAACAAAAAGGACTTATCGTCCGCAAACATAACCAGCAGGACAGACGCGTCATCGACATCAGCCTCACCAAAAAAGGCGAAACAAAATTCGAAGATGTTGTGGAAGGACGGAAAGCGATACTGGCGCGAAACCTATCCGTTCTGACTGAAGATGAACTGATTCAGTCCGTGAACATCATCCGCAAAGTAGCGGAAGCCGCCGAGAAATACGCGGCTGAGCAAAAAGAAAACGAATAGAAAAGAGGAGCTGCCGAAACATGAGCATTGAAAAGAAAGATCCAAAACGCACATTATTAATAACCGGCTTAATCATCGCCATGTTTTTCTCAGCCCTTGACGGCACCATCGTAGGAACGGCGATTCCTAAAATCGTGGGTGACCTCGGGGGATTAAGCATGATGACGTGGCTGACCACGGCATATCTTTTAACTTCGACGACGATCGTTCCGATTGCGGGGAAACTTGCAGATTTATTGGGGCGCCGCGTCGTCTATGTATCAGGTTTATTGATTTTTATGGGAGCTTCCGCACTGTGCGGAATGGCCAGCAACATGACGGAACTGATTATTTTCCGCGGACTTCAGGGAATCGGCGGCGGTGTCATGATGCCGATGGCTATGATCGTCATCGGGGATTTGTTCACAGGGAAACAGCGTGCCAAGTTCCAAGGGCTTTTCGGGGCGATTTACGGGCTTGCTTCCGTGATCGGCCCGCAAATCGGGGGCTGGATTGTTGACTCATTAAATTGGAAATGGGTTTTCTATATCAACCTGCCTGTCGGAATTTTAGCCGTGATCTTTATCGCAAGAGGACTTCAAGGCAGAAAACAGACCGGGCCGATTAACTTTGACATCGCCGGCATTTTCACAATGATCGTCGGAATCGTCAGCCTCCTCCTCGCGCTCAGCTTCGGAGGAAAGGATTACGCATGGGGCTCTTGGCAGATTCTCGGTCTCTTTGCGCTTGCACTTGCCGGGATTGTCGGATTCATTTTCGCTGAAATCAAAGCAAAAGAGCCGATTCTGCCGATGTACCTGTTTAAAAACAGAACGTTTACCGTACTGAATCTGATCGGCTTTTTCATGAGTATCGGCATGTTCGGCGCCGTTACGTTCGTTCCTTTCTTTATGCAGGGAATTATCGGAGTCAGCGCCACCGCTTCCGGCACGATTATGACGCCGATGATGGTATCTATGATTATCACAAGTATTATCGGAGGCCAGCTGGTTTATAAGATCGGTATTAAACCGCAAATCATGATCGGCATGCTGATCATGGCCGTCGGCTTCTTCTTATTAACGACTTTGCAGCTGGATACAAGCAAGCTCGCGGCTACATGCTATATGGCCGTGATCGGTCTGGGAATGGGGCTCGTCATGCCGCTTCTCACACTCGCTCTGCAAGAAACGTTTTCAAAAGAAGAGCTGGGTGTTGTGACCTCTTCAAGCCAATTTTTCCGGATGATCGGGGGAACGTTCGGCATTACGGTGCTCGGCGCTGTCATGAATGCCAGATCAGGAAGCCTTTTAACCGACAGACTGGTGCCTTACTTAGACTCACTCCCGAAACAGGCAAGTGCCTTTGCCGCCCAGTTTAAAGGTATGATTGACAAGAATCCTGAAGGGCTGCTTCAATCCTTGTTCAGCCAGGAATCGATTAAGCAGATTCCGGCCGCATTTTCTTCCCATATCGTGCCGGTTTTGAAAACGTCACTGATGGATTCGCTTCACAGCGTGTTTTTCACAGGCCTGGCCTTTATCGCTGCCGGATTGATCCTCACGCTGTTTGTTAAATCAATTAAGCTGACAAATAAAAAGACAGGCAAACAAGAAGAAAAGGCGAAAGCCGTTTAACAAAGAAAAATCCCGCGGATGCCGCGGGATTTTTTTATATCATCTGGGAATGACCAGTCTTCCGCCTCATTGGAAATGGGGGGTGAAAATTCAAAAAAATAGTGATGGAATTCTTTAATAAACCTTAAACATTTCATAGTTATCTTTATAGTACGACATAATAAAGTCACGAAAATTTCTTACCGAAGAAGATAATAGCTTATGTCTCAACCAAGATAAGCCGACTGGATATGAAGCAGAGTGATCAGTCACTTTTATAAAATTCAGCCCCAATGTTCTGCAAACTGAAATAGGAAGCAACGCCACACCTTGATCCAGCTTTATAATCTCGACCAGTAAATGAGAATCTGCCTCAAATGCAATATTTGGGGTGAAACCAGCTTTCTCACAAAGCGAGGCTGTGAAACCTCTATACTCTTCATTATTAGCAAGGGTAATAAATGGTTCATCGGCGACAAGACGTAAAGAAATTTCAGTTTTACCCGTAAATCGGTGGTTTGAGGGCAAAGCCAGAACGATATCTTCATTTACCAGCACACAACTCTCTATCTCTTCATCTTGAATCGGATGACCTGTTATTCCTAAATCAATGTCCCCTTTTTTTAAACTTGTTATGATCTCGCTTTTAACTCCGATTGCTTGGAGAATTTTTGATTGAGGAGAGCGGTTGATATATTCACTCATCAGTCCTGCAAGGAATCTTGGATTGGAAATAGATATTCTGATGGTGCCAGAAATTTGATGTTCCTCCAATTGAATTTCCGTTTGTGCATTTTCAATCTCAGTAAAAATCCTGTTTACATGTTTTAAAAGAATTTTCCCTGCTGAACTCAGCTTAATATTTCTGCCTTTTCTCTCAAACAAGGTTGTTCCCAGTTCATTCTCAAGTCTTTTTATAGTGAGACTTAAAGAAGGCTGGGCAATCTTTAATTGTTCTGCTGCTTTAGAAATATGTTCAGTATAGGCAACTGTCTGAAAGTATTTTAGCTGCAGCAATTCCATCTGTCTGCACCCCCCTCATTTATTTCAATAAATATATATATACCTTATTATGTATTGGATTAAATGTAAATGCGAATGTAAGATAATAGCATAGTTAAAGAAAAGGAAAGGGTGTCATTCAATGAAAATTGATGTGAAAGATATAGCAAAAAATTTAAGTACGCCACTAACAGCCCCTGCTTATCCTATCCCAAATTATCAATTTGTTAACCGTGAATATTTAAATATTATTTACCGAACGGATGAAAAAGCTTTACGTGCGGCAGTGCCGGAACCTCTTGAAATTACTGAACCTTTAGTGAAATTCGAAGTCATGTGGATGCCCGATGTTTCCGGACTTGGTGCCTATACAGAGGCAGGACAAGTCATCCCTGTCAGCTTTAATGGTGACGAAGGAGATTATGTACATTCTATGTATGTTGACAATTTCCCGGCTATTGCAAGCGGACGGGAACTTACTGCATATCCAAAGAAATTGGGTGCCCCTAAGCTGTATATAGACTCTGATACTCTTGTTGGCACATTGGATTATGGCAGTCTTCGTGTGGCAACTGCGACTATGGGATATAAACATTTCGAAATGGATAAGGAAAAAGCGAAAAGGGAAATTTGCCGACCTAATTTTATGGTTAAGATTGCCACTGATTACAATGGTGATTTAAGGGTTTGTGATTTGGTGCGGACGCAAATAACGAATATAGAAGTTAAAGGTGCCTGGACTGGACCGGCGCGGCTTCAATTATTTGAACATGCTCTGGCACCTCTTGCAGATTTGCCTGTATTAGAAGTCGTTTCAGCATCTCATATTATTACGGATTTAACCTTAAATGCAGCACAGCCGGTTTATAACTACTTAGAGGAAAAATAAGGAGACGTTTACAATGAGAATTGCAGTTTTAGGAGCAGGTTCTTTAGGAACCATTGTTGGAGCATATCTGTCTGCTGGCGGAATGGATGTCGAATTGATTGATTCGTACAAAGAACATGTAGATACTCTAAATCAAATTGGTGCTAAAGTAGTTGGTACAACGGAATTTCAAGCAAAGGTGAAAGCCATCACCCCTGAAAACAAATCAGGCAAGTATGATTTAATATTACTTCTGACGAAACAATTATATAATGACTCCATCCTTAAAGAGTTGCTGCCTTTTTTAAAGGATGACAGTGTAGTATGTTCCTTGCAAAACGGTATACCTGAACAGAAAGTTGCTTCGATCGTTGGTGATGAACGTGTTATTGCAGGTTCTGTTGAGTTTGGTGCCACGTTTATTGAACCAGGCGTATCCAGACTTACAACTGAGTATACTCAATTTAAAGAGTACGCTTTTCAAATTGGAGAATTACATGGTGAAACAACAGAAAGAATCCAGCGTATTAAATCGGTTTTAGACCTTATCGGCGGAACACATATTTCCGATAATTTAGTTGGAACGAAGTGGTCAAAATTACTTATCAATAATGCATTCAGTGGTTTATCGGCTGCATTAAACGGAGAATACGGAGACATTCTTG
This sequence comes from Bacillus sp. FSL P4-0334, assembly GCF_038004825.1. NCBI lineage: Bacteria > Bacillati > Bacillota > Bacilli > Caryophanales > Bacillaceae > Bacillus > Bacillus sp. FSL P4-0334. Next base: position 198,497 of record NZ_JBBORX010000001.1, read on the forward strand.
ACCATGAAATCGGCATTGTTAGTGCAGTCCATATCGCAGATGAGACGATTAAGGTTGGACACGCCAATGGTGTCAAATTTGCGAAAATGGGCGGCCTTGATTTAGAATCTTTGGAATTAAGAAGTGAAAATGATATTCCTGAACGTATCCAAACATTTAGGTCAGCCATGGAACCATCTAGGCTGCTAAGAGCAAGTATGCTCCAGGATCTTGAGAAAAAACGCAAAACTGAAATTGATTATATTAATGGAGTTATTCCCAAAATGGCAGAAGGTACTGGCATTTCAACACCTTTTCATGATTTGGTTGTAGCACAAGTCAAATGTGCCGAGGAATCTCAAACAGTGCCCAATTTTGATACAAATATAAAAGCATTTGAAGAGTTATTACGTATCCGAAAGGAAATGTGATATATAGGAAAGAGAGAAAGGGATTGCTGCGGCGGTCCTTTTTTCTTGGTTCAGCGAGCGGAAGAAATATACGTTAACAAACGGGTGCATTAGTTACATTAATGTTCTTCGCTATGAATTGAACGGCGCCTTTATTGATTCCTTTTCAGCAAAAAAAGCTTCCGGCACCTCTCTTTGATGCCGAAAGCTTTTTTATTGTTTTTTTCTGTGTGCTTCATTGAGCTGTTTAATATGCTGTATCGCAGCTTTGATGCCCTCTTTGGCGTCCGGGTAGGATTGATTCCAATGTTTGACGAGCGGAGGCATGCTTTTTGCGATATGTGTATACAAAATCCACTGCCTGACTTCTTCCTTTACATCCGGGTTTGTTTCGCCAAGCAATAGTTCCGTGTATTTCTCAAGCAGGCCGTCCAGCTGCTGCTGCAGTTTTTCTTCCATACCGTTCCCTTCCCTTTTTCATGATTATGACAATCGGGCGGTGAGGGCCGCTTCCTGCACGATACATCTGCCGCGTCCGTGCGGAATGCAAAGCGGCGTGCCGAACAGCGGGTCTTGCGTTACCTGGCAGTTCATCGCAAAGACCTGCTGTACAAGCTCGCAAGTGATGACTTCTTCGGGACGGCCCTCTGCGTAAATCTGTTTATCCTTAATGGCGACCAGATAATGGGCATAACGGCATGCCAGATTCAGGTCGTGCAGCACCATGACGATTGTGCGTTTTTCTTTTTCATTTAATTCAAACAGCAAATCAAGAATTTCAATTTGATGCGTCATGTCGAGATAGGTTGTCGGCTCGTCAAGCAGAATGATATCCGTATCCTGAGCGAGTGTCATCGCAATCCATGCGCGCTGGCGCTGTCCGCCTGACAAGGAATCCACCGGACGGTCGGCCATTTCCTCAAGCTTCGTCGCTTTAAGCGCTTTTGCCACTGCGTCTTCGTCCTCTTTGGACCATTGCTTCAGCCAGCTTTGATAAGGGTATCTTCCCTGCTTCACAAGCTGATGCACCGTCAGGCCTTCGGGAGCTGACGGACTCTGCGGCAATATAGCGAGCTCTCTTGCCACTTCCTTCGTCGGAAGCTTAGCGATGGCTTTTCCTTCTAAAAGCACAGAACCGCCCCTCGGTTTCATCAGCCGGGCCAATGAACGTAAAAGTGTCGATTTTCCGCAGCCGTTGCTTCCGATCAATACAGTTATTTCGCCTTTTGGAATCGCGACATCCAATTCGTCAATGATAACAGTTTCTCCGTACCCTAAGCTCAGCGTCTCTGTAGAAATTGCACTCATACCGCTAACCGCTCCTTTTTTGAGTTTCCCAACACTATGTATATAAACAAATTGCCTAAACATTCAACGTGAGATCATGATTATATTGTAACAGAAATTAATGACTCTGAATATCATTATCAATTAGTTTTGGGCAAAAAAGCAGCGGACGGCGGTTATTTTTTTATTTCCGTCATTTCTCCATCGTTCTTTATCAGTTTCAGATAAAAATGGTCATAGCGGCTGTCCAAATTAAAAGCAGAGAGCACCTGCCGGACGACCTCGCCTTCCTGCATCCGGCTGTTTACGGCAAGTTCTCCGAGGATCATCTTCATTTCATCAAGCGCTTCCTCGCCCTCTCTGTGAACCCCTGAGAGCTTGTCCCGGATGTCAGCCTTTTCATGACCGCCTTTACTTTCATACAAACCTTCATAGCGGTTATGCTCTCCGGCTCCGTAGCTGACGCGTAGTGCAAAGCTGCTGTAAGGAACCGGCTTCGCGGATGATACGGGTGTGCTGTCTTGTTCCGCTTCCCGTTTTTCTTCATTCAATCGGCAGCCGGCAATCAGCATCAGCGTAAGACATAAAACGCCCGCCGTTCTGATCCATTTCATGCGGTTCACTCCCATTCCATTCCGATCGTTTTTAGGTATTTCCAAGGGAGGCGGCTGTCATTCATTAAACAAAAAAGAACCGGAGCGATAACACTCCGGCCGGTTCATCTCAAGATTATCATTCAGTCAGCTCTAAAAATTCCTGCACATCCTGTACGGCAAGGCGGACCGCGTCTTCCCAAAACGACCGTTCCGTCAGATCCGCTCCAAGGTGCTTCATCGCCAAATCCTCAACAGTCATCGAAGCCGTGTCACACAAAAGCGCGATATATTTTTCTTCAAAATCCGCGTTTCCCCGAAGAGCTCTTGCATATATTCCAAGCGAAAATAAGTAACCGAACGTATACGGAAAGTTGTAAAACGGCACTCCCGTAATATGAAAATGCAGTTTCGACGCCCAGAAATGAGGGTGGTACTCCCCTAATGAATCGCAAAACGCTTCTTTCTGCGCCGCTTCCATCAGTTCATTCAGTTTCTCAGCCGGAACGACGCCCTGCTTGCGCTCTTCATAAAAACGCGTTTCAAATAAAAATCTCGCATGAATATTCATAAACATGGCTACGCTTTTTTGAATTTTATCTTCAAGCAAGAACAGCTTTTCATCCTTTGTCTCCGCTTGTTTCAAAGCGGCGTCGGCGACGATCATTTCCGCAAAGGTCGAGGCTGTTTCAGCCACATTCATAGCGTAGGCTCTGTTCAGCTGCCGCACTTGAAGCATGGCCTCCTGATGGAACGCGTGACCGAGCTCATGCGCCAGCGTCGATACATTCGAAGCGCTTCCGGAAAACGTCATAAAAATCCGGGATTCTCCGCTGTCGGGAAAGCTGGTGCAGAAACCGCCGACCCGTTTGCCGCTGCGGTCTTCCGCTTCTATCCACCGATCACGGAACGCTTTTTCCGTAAATGCGGACAGCTTTTTGCCAAACGTCGAAAATTGGCTGACGATCAGATTGGCCGCTTCATCATATGTGTATTCTTTCGGAACCTCGCCGATCGGCGCGTCCACATCATACCAGTTCAGCCGCTCAAGCCCTAAAAGAGACGCCTTTCGATTCAGGTATTCGGCAAAAGGCTTTTTATGATCGGTAATGACCTGCCACATGACATCCAGCGTTTCTTTTTTCATCCGGTTGATCGCAAGCGGTTCTTCCAAAGCGCTTTTCCAGCCCCGCGCTTTATAGATTTCCGTGCGGAAGCCGGCCAGATGGTTCAGCGTGCTGCCGAAAAGCTCCTCTTCTCCTTTCCACGCTTCATTAAGCTCTTTGAACACTTGACGTCTGATCCGCCGGTCCGGGTGCGCCATCATATTTTCCGCTTGGCCGACCGACAGCTCTTTATCCTCAAACGGAATCTTCATTCTGCCGACAGCCGCATTATACAGGTCGCCCCATGCGTGATAGCCGTCAACGGCCAGGCCTTCAATCAGCCTTTCTTCTGAAGCGCTGAGCTTCTCTTTGACACGGTCTCTTCTCTCATTTAAAACATATGTGAGATCCTGAAGTTCCGGTTTTTGCAGCAGCTCCTCCCAGACCCGCTCGTCAATCCGGGCAAGTGTATCGTCAAGGGTGACCAGAGCGGATTTAAAATCACTGCTCAGCTGATTGATCCGCGCCCTCCATTCATTCGCTTTCTGATCATGAGTGTTCTGAGCCTGAAGACAGCCGACGAACGCTCCCGCCTGCCTGATCATGATCGCTGACCGTTCAAACCTATCAATCAGATTGATCAGCTCCCGGCTTTCATCCGCATGCGTCGGAACTGTAAATGCTTCAACCGCATGTTGAAAAGCGCTTAGATGCTTTTTGAGCTCTTGTATGTATTGCTGAAACTCTTCCGACCGGCTCCCGCCCTCAAAAATGGAGTTTAAATCCCATGTTTCCTTCAATCCCTCTAATGCCATCTTTTCTTTACCCCTTTCTATCCGAAGCTGACTCCATTATAAAACAATTCTGACATATTTCCGAACGATTTCTCCTTCTTTCCGCGAGATGTTATACACTATGAGATAAGAACAAACGGGGAGGATTATTATGAACAGAAAAATTGCCATTGTAACCGGCGCGACGAGCGGATTTGGGCTGCTGACAGCGCTGAAGCTCGCCCGGTCTTATCACGTCATCGCAACAGCCAGACAGCCGGAGAAAGCTGAAATACTGAAAGAGGCCGCCGCTCAAGCGGGTGCATCCGAACATGTTACGGTCGTTTCTTTAGATGTGACAAATGAGCAGTCGGTGTCTGACTTCGGGAACACCATCAGCGGTTTCGGACCGATTGACCTGCTCGTCAATAACGCCGGCACTGCGTACGGGGGGTTTATTGACGATGTGCTGATGGAACATTACAGACAGCAGTATGAATCAAATGTATTCGGTCTGATTCACGTCACAAAAACCGTGCTGCCTTATATGCGAAAACATAGCGGGGCGAAAATCTTCAATATCAGCAGTATCAGCGGACTGACCGGTTTTCCGGCTCTATCTCCGTATGTCTCTTCCAAATTCGCGGTTGAAGGGTTTACAGAGAGCCTGCGCCTCGAACTGCTGCCTTTAGGAATTGATGCCGCTTTAATAGAACCGGGCTCCTACAAAACATCTATATGGGAAACGTCTCTCTCCAATCATCTTACGGTACCCGGCAAAGATTCGCCTTATTACCGCTATTATCAGCAAATAGAAGCTTACTTCAAAGCCAACGCATCCAAAAGCGGCGATCCTGATGACGTAGCGGAGCTGATTTATCAATTGGCACAAAGGAAACGGCTGAAGAAACTGCGGTATCCGATCGGCAGGGGCGTTAAGCTGACATTGGCTTTCCGCTCACTCTTTCCGTGGTCTGCCTGGGAATCGATTATAAAGAAAAAGCTGTTCACTTAAACCTAAATTATAATTATTATAATTTAGTATTGATTTTTATTTAATACGTGATATAATTAAATTATCAGATCACAGGGAGGACGATGGATATGAATACACAAAACGCGAAAAAAACTGAAACTCTTGTTGAGAAATCAATGAACACACAATTATCAAACTGGTTTATCCTTTACTCTAAACTGCACCGCTTCCATTGGTATGTAAAAGGCCCTCATTTCTTTACGCTTCATGAAAAATTTGAAGAGCTGTATAACGAAGCGGCGGAAACGGCGGATGCCATCGCAGAGCGACTTCTGGCCATCGGCGGACAGCCTGCGGCGACTTTACACGCTTACCTTGAACAAGCTTCCATTACGGATCAAGGTCAGGAAAAAACGGCTTCTGAAATGGTGGAATCACTGGTTCAAGACTATAAACAAATCAGCCGCGAATCAAAATTTGTCATCGGCATCGCCGAGGAACAAAATGACCCGTCAACTGCCGACCTGTTTGTCGGATTAGTTGAAGAAGCGGACAAGCATGTGTGGATGCTGTCAGCCTACTTGGGAGAATAACGAAAAAAGCTGAACCTCAGTTGCAGGTTCAGCTTTTTTTATGCGTTCAGCTTGCGCTTTCGGTTTGTTTTGTTAATGTGACGTTCAGCGTCTTTTTGCTTCCGCTTCTGAGCACTTGAACAGTCGTTTTATCGCCGATTTTCAGCTGGTTATATAAGATCTGTCTGATATCGGCGCTGCTGCCGACATCTTTGCCGTTCAATTGTACAATGACGTCATTTGATTTGATGCCCGCTTTCGCAGCCGGCGAGCCGGACTGCACTTCTTTTACGTAAACACCCTTAGACAGCTGGTCGCCGAACAGTCCGAGCGTGTTTTCCTGATAGGTTTCCGGCACTTGCGCCATGTCAATCATCTGCACACCTAAAAATGGGCGCTCGACTTTTCCTTTTGCAAGCAGCTGGTCGACTATCGGTTCTACATCATTGCTCGGAATGGCAAAGCCGAGTGACTCCACGCCGTTTTCACTGACTTTCATGCTGTTGATCCCGATAACTTGGCCGCTTGAGTTGATTAACGGGCCGCCGCTGTTTCCGGGGTTAATCGCCGCATCCGTCTGAATCACGTTCATTTCCACTGTGCCTTGGGATGTATCGGCGTCTACCGTTCTGTTCAGCCCGCTGATGACACCTTGTGTGACGGTGCCGGAAAACTGCTGGCCGAGCGGGTTGCCGATGGCAATCACTTTATCGGCAATGCGGAGCTTGGAGGAATCCCCGAAGCTGGCCGCTTTTTTGACATTGGACGAGCTGATTTCCAATACAGCCAAGTCACTGATGGCATCCTTTCCGACAAGCTTTGCCGTTTCGGTTTTCCCATTGTAAAGAGTGACCGACAGTTTGTTCGCCCCTTCTACGACATGATTGTTTGTAATGATGTACGCTTTTCCGCCGTCTTTTTTGAAGATGACGCCTGACCCCGTGCCGCTTTCCGTTTCAGAGCTTGAACCGCCGTCAAGTCCGAACTGGCTGCTTTGCGAAGCTTGGTAGTTGGACACTCCGACAATCGCGGGCTCCAAGTCTTCCACCATATCCGCTACGCTTGAGGTATTTTTCAAAGGCGTTGACGTAAAATTCGAAGACTGAACTTGTTTCGTATCAGAAACGGCTTCTGTCTTATGCTGCTCACCCGGCAGGTTTGGCACAATGCCAAGCACGAGGCCGCCGCCGATAATGCCGCCTAAAATCGGGCTCAGCCAAGCGGCTCTCCGTTTTTTTTCTTTTTTCACGGCAGCCGTTTTTTCAAATTCCGTACCGGCCGCCGTCTCGTTTTCCGCTTCTTTCGAGACGGGCCCTTCGAGTAGCTCCGGCTCCTGATGGCTGATCTGCTGCTGTTCATTTCTGTTTTGTTCCGTATGTGAAAGATCTGACTGATCGCGGCTTCTGCCGTCATCTCGATGATCATTCATATTCACGCACACTCCTTCAGCATGTTTTCATTCTATCGATTACATATTCATCGCATGTACAAGTTCTATTGTCCCAATAATAAGGAGAAAAGCAAAGCTCCAAAACAAAATGTGTTTGAACATGTTATCTTCCCCGCTTTTTTTCTTCCTTTCTTCCCTTATACACATCATAAACAAACATTGTGGGATAAAAATGAAAAGAATATGTGAAATTATGAAAATGCGGCTTGAGTGTGTTAAAACTAGTATAATGACGTTGAAAGGATGTGAAATGCCTTGTCATACACCATTTATCTAGTTGAAGATGAGGATAACCTGAATGAACTGCTCACAAAATATTTAGAGAATGAAGGCTGGAACATTACATCTTTCACAAAAGGCGAAGATGCCAGAAAGCAGATGCAGCCGTCTCCCCACTTGTGGATTCTTGACATCATGCTTCCGGATACGGACGGCTATACATTGATAAAAGAAATAAAAGAAAAAGATCCCGATGTGCCGGTCATTTTCATTTCCGCGCGGGATGCCGATATTGACAGAGTCCTCGGATTAGAGCTTGGAAGCAATGATTATATCGCCAAGCCCTTTTTGCCGAGAGAACTTATTATACGGGTCCAGAAGCTGCTCCAGCTCGTGTATAAAGAACAGCCCGCTCCCAAAAAAACCGGCATCACCGTTTCTTCCTACAATGTGATCGAAGATGCCCGAGAGGTTTATGATGAAACCGGCAGCCTGGTCAATTTGACGTCTAAGGAATTTGATCTGCTGCTTTTATTTCTTCATCATAAAGGACACCCCTTTTCCAGGGAAGATATCCTGCTGAAAATATGGGGCCATGATTATTTCGGCACTGACCGGGTGGTCGATGATCTTGTGCGGAGGCTGAGAAAAAAAATGCCCGGGTTAAAGGTTGAAACCATTTACGGATTCGGCTACAGGATGATGACGTCATGAAAAATAAGCCGCTTGCTTTTCAAATATGGGTGGTCATTTCAGGCATCCTCTTAGCCATTTCGATTCTGCTTCTCGTGCTGTTCTCAAATACGCTGCGTAATTTTTTCACGGATGAAACGTATACGACCATTGAAAATGAACAGCATGTACTGACGGAGTACCGGCTGCCCGGATCGATCGAGCGGGGATATTACAGCGAGGATGCGACCGCGCCGACGACTTTCCGATCCGTTCAGCACGTTCTTCTGCCGGAACGGGAGGAATCGGCCAGTGACAAAGACTTGAACTACTTTTCTTCTTCCTTTATCCATAAGGTGTACAAGCTCGCGGGCCGCCAGCACAGCGTCACGAAACGATACAGCGCGGATATCAGCGGTGAAAAAGTATTTTTCGTCATTAAAAAAGGCCTCACCATTAACGGCCAGGATGCGATGATGCTGTCTTACGCCCTTGATTCTTATCGTGATGATCTGGCATTCACCCTGTTCAAGCAGCTGCTCTTTATCATTGCCGGCGTGATTTTGTTAAGCTGGATTCCGGCGATTTGGCTTGCCAAATATCTCTCGCGCCCGCTCGTTTCCTTAGAAAAGCATGTCAAACGGATTTCAAAACAGGATTGGGATGATCCGGTCATCGTCGACAGAAAAGACGAAATCGGAAAATTAGGCCATACCATTGAAGACATGCGGAGCAAGCTGGTGCAAAAGGATGAAACGGAAAGAACGCTCCTGCAAAATATCTCTCATGATTTAAAAACGCCTGTCATGGTGATAAGGGGCTATACTCAATCAATAAAGGACGGGATTTTTCCTAAGGGGGATCTGGAAACCACAATTGATGTCATTGAAGGCGAAGCAGAAAAACTCGAGAAGAAAATTAAGGATTTATTATATTTAACGAAGCTTGATTATTTAATGAAGCAGCGGGTGCACCATGAGACATTTGACATTGTGAAGGTCACGGAAGAAGTCATTGAACGGCTCAAATGGGCCCGGAAGGAATTATCGTGGACCGTTGAAACAGAAGATGCATTAATGATGCCCGGTGATCCGGAGCAATGGAGCAAACTTCTTGAAAACATTCTCGAAAATCAAATCCGCTATGCAGAAACGGCGATTCACATTCGGATCAGCCAAAATCAGCAGCAGATTGTCATGACGGTTAAAAATGACGGGCCTCCGATTGAGGATGAGATGCTATCCAGCTTGTACGAGCCTTTTAATAAAGGGAAGAAAGGCGAGTTCGGCATAGGACTCAGCATCGTAAAACGGATTTTAACCCTGCATAAAGCATCAATTTCAATTGAAAATGACCAATCGGGTGTAATCTACCGAATTATCATACCAAAGTAGACTGTAGTGTTTCATTGCAGTCTTTTTTTATGTGAAGGAATAGCCGTTAAAATCTCTGTAGTTTGCTTTCAGCGGTTTTTGGCATTGATGAACCCATTTCTTTTCACAAATTGTCTTTTTCGGATATTTCACCTTTTCGACTTTAATTCCTCTGTTTCGCAAGCGGCTGATCATTTCATCTAATTCTTTCATTTTCAGATTCACCCTTTCGCCAGAACTTTGACCATTCGGTCAGCTCACTTTATAATATAAATAAAACAAAACAAAAAAACAAGTTACAATCAGGTTAAATTTACGGAATATCAATATGACCATATAGTCATACATGAGAAGCACAAGCCAGCCTCCTGGCTCCGAAAGGGTGGAACCATTGAAGGAAAAAGAAAAGCTGATCATTGAAGCAGCAATTAAACTGTTTGCCCGAAAAGGGTACAAATCTACATCGGTTCAGGAAATCGCCGATGAATGCAAAATCTCAAAAGGCGCTTTTTATCTTTACTTTCCTTCCAAAGAAGCACTGCTTCTATCCATGCTGAATTACTACTATGATAAAACGTTTACCCGAATCACGACGATCCAAACGGAGGGTGACAGTCCGAGAGCCGCTTACCAAAAACAGCTTGCGGTGTTTTACGAATCGATTCTCGCCCATCAGGATTTTATTACCGTGCAGATGAAAGACGGTTCACTTCCTTATACCGAAGAAGCGGCGCAGTGCGGAAAGAGAATCCGCCGGTCGATCCTGCAGTTTCATATCGACAGTCTTCTTGCGATTTACGGAGAAAAAGTTGAACCATACACAGCCGAGCTTTGTTTTTTAATAGAAGGAATCAGTCAGATGTATCTTGAATATCTCATTCTGACCGGCCGGTCCGTACAGCCTTCGCTTTTGGCAAATACCGTGATTCACAGAATTGATGACATCGTAAACGGAATGGCGGACAGACATGATGAAGCGTTTATTTCTCTTGATGAGGCAAGCTCACTGTTTGGCCCCCTTCATAACGGGCAGCCCGATCCTTTAAGCCAATCGATCTTGCAGACCCTCCGCACGCGCATCGGCACGATGGACAAGACGCAAGCATCTGAATTCACCGAGAGCTTGGATATTCTGGAAGCGGAAATGAAGAAAAAGTCGCCGAAACCGGCAATCATCAAAGGAATGATTTTGAATTTGAAGGAATCCGACCTGCTGGCTGAAGATGCAGAACAGCTCAGATTTTTACTGAAACAGCAGTTTATTTAGAAGAACGGCCGCAATGACTGCAGCCGTTCTTTCTTTTTATGCTTTCGGGTGCACCATATCTTCCGGACGCACCATTTCATTAAATTGTTCTTCTGTCAAAAGGTTCAGCTGTAATGCCGCTTCTTTCAGCGTCAGGCCTTCTTTGTGGGCAAGCTTGGCGATTTTCGCGGCGTTTTCATAACCGATGTGCGGGTTAAGCGCCGTAACAAGCATTAATGAGTTAGAGAGATTTTCCTGAATCGTCTCTTGGTTCGGCTCAATACCGACAGCGCATTTGTCATGGAAGGAATTCATTCCGTCACTGAGCAGCTGCACGGTCTGCAGGAAGTTATAAATGATAACCGGTTTGAAGACATTCAGCTCGAAGTTTCCTTGGCTGGCCGCAAATCCGATTGTCGCGTCATTTCCCATCACTTGCGCGGCGATCATTGTCAGCGCCTCACTTTGCGTCGGGTTGACTTTGCCCGGCATGATAGAGCTTCCCGGCTCATTTTCAGGAATGACGATTTCGCCGATTCCGCAGCGCGGGCCGCTTGCCAGCCATCTGACATCGTTGGCAATCTTCATCAGGTCGGCAGCCAATGCTTTTAACGCGCCGTGAACGTGAGTGATTTCATCATGACTTGTGAGCGCGTGGAATTTGTTAGGCGAACTCTTGAATGTCTGCCCCGTTACTTTTGTGATTTCTTCCGCGACGAATTCACCGAACTGCGGGTGGGCGTTGATTCCCGTGCCGACTGCCGTGCCTCCGATGGCAAGCGCGCGGATTTTTTCCGTTGACTCAAGAATCATTTCTTTCGAACGGTCAAGCATGTATACCCAGCCGCTGATTTCCTGTCCGAGCGTCAGCGGAGTGGCGTCCTGCAAATGCGTGCGTCCGATTTTCACAATATCCTGATAAGCTTTCGCTTTTTCATCAAGCGTCGCGCGCAGCTGATCAAGCGCCGGAACGAGCTGCTCATATACGGCAAGAACCGCCGCAACGTGCATCGCCGTCGGGAATGTATCGTTTGAGCTTTGGCTGCGGTTGACGTCATCATTCGGATGAATCTTCAGCTCGGAATTTTTTTCTTTCAATAAAGCAGTCGCGCGGTTGGCCACCACTTCATTCATGTTCATGTTGCTTTGCGTGCCGCTTCCCGTCTGCCAGACAACGAGCGGAAAGTTATCGTCGTATTTGCCGTTTAAAACATCGTCACATACAGCAGCAATCGCCTGTGCTTTTTCAGACTCTAAGTTGCCGAGGCGTTCGTTGGCGATCGCTGTGCTTCTTTTCAATATTGCAAACGCCTTCACAACACGCTGAGGCATTTTTTCTGAACCGATTTTGAAGTTCTCTTTGCTGCGCTGTGTCTGAGCGCCCCAAAATTTATCTGCCGGAACTTTAACTTCTCCCATGGTGTCTTTTTCAATTCTGTAGTCCATTTATGTATCCCTCCATAACAGTTGCTTCACCCTGAGTATTATTCGCCAGTAACAGATGAAACCCTTTTTATTTTTCGGCCTTGGCCGTTTTTAATTTCAGCTCAAGATAGACGCGCGAATCCTTAGAGTATTTATACTTCGGATTTGTTTTACGGTATTCTTTCGACGTGTAAGCCACTTCGTAATGCGCTTCAAATGATTTGATGAGCTGTTCAATTTCTTCGGCATTTCCTGCCAGTCTGACTTGTGCCACATCTCTCCTCCGCTTTCATAAAAAAACTTGTACCATTAAATACTTTATCATAGTATATCATTTTTTTAACAGGAAAAGATAACCTCAATTAAGGATTGGAAGGCGGGTGACTGTCGATGGCGCAATCGGAATTCAAGGAATACATACACGTTAATCTGGCACTGGTGCTTCCCCACGTAGAGCAGAATGATGACCTGGTTCAAAATAAAAAGATGCTTCCGAACGGGCTTGTTTTTTATTATATGTATCTGAGTGAAATGAACGACGAAGACAAAATAAAAGAGGCGATTGAAACGCTGCTTCAGGAGGAAGACACTCTGACGCTGGATACGGTGACGAAACGTCTTGATAAGATCGACGCCCGTCCCGTCTTTACGTCGAAGGAAGCCGTCATCTCCATTCTGCGGGGAAAATGCGCCGTGTTTATTAACGGACTTGACAGCGTATACATTTTGTCCACGGGAAAAAGAGAAAAAAGAAGCGTGAATGAACCCACATCCGAAAAGGTCGTAAGAGGTCCGAAAATCGCCTTCATAGAAGATTCTGACACAAACGTCGCCATGATCAGGCAGCGCACGAACCATCCGAAGCTGAAAACGAAAAAGGTTCCGATCGGAGAAAATAAGTTAAAATACGCCACGGTCATGTACATAGATGATAAGGCGGACCCGTCTGTCGTCAGCGATGTTGTAAAGCGCCTCAGCGAAGTGAAGATGGACGACATCCAGGATTCCGGAACGCTTGAGGAGCTTATTGAGGATAATAAGTATTCGCCCTTTCCGCAAATACAAAATACGGAACGGCCTGATAAAGTCTCTTCCGCCTTGTTCAACGGCCGCGTCGCCATCCTTGTCGACAACTCGCCGTTTGCGCTGGTGGTTCCGGCTTCTTTAGGAATTTTAATGCAGTCTCCCGATGATTATTATGAACGGTGGATTTCCGCCTCGCTCATCCGGGTGCTGCGGTTTACGTCTATTTTTATTACGCTGTTTTTTTCGTCCATTTATATCGCCCTCGTTTCGTTTCACCAAGGGCTGCTGCCGACATCGCTTGCAGTCACCATCGCGGCGAACAGAGAAAACGTTCCCTTCCCGCCTATCATTGAAGCGATGGTAATGGAAATTACGATAGAGCTGCTGAGAGAAGCGGGCTTGAGGCTTCCCAGCCCGCTCGGCCAGACGATCGGATTGGTGGGCGGAGTCGTCATCGGCCAGGCGGCCGTTGAAGCGAATATTGTCAGCTCCATCATGGTCATCGTGGTCAGCATTGTCGCGCTCGCTTCATTTACGGTGCCGCAGTACGGGATGGGTCTGTCGTTCCGTGTGCTCCGTTTCATTTCGATGTTTACCGCGGCAGCTTTCGGGCTGTACGGCATGATTTTATTTATGCTGGCGATCTACACTCATTTATCGAGACAGCGAAGCTTCGGTTCTCCGTATTTCTCGCCGAATGGATTTTTCAGCTTAAAAAACGCAAACGACTCTATTCTCCGTCTCCCTATTAAAAATCAACCAAAAGAGGCGAAAAACGTAAATGAGCCAGAAAACAACTCACAATAAGCTTACAAGCTATCAAGGGACAGCATTGATTTCAAACACGATGCTCGGCGCGGGACTCCTCACCATGCCGCGGGCGCTTTCATCAAGGGCAAATTCGCCGGACGGCTGGATCGCGTTATGTCTGGAAGGCGTCATCTTTATCTTTTTGATTTATCTCAATACGCTCATTATGAAAAAGCATCAGTACGGATCATTATTTGATTATATGAATGAAGGACTCGGCAAATGGGCGGGAAATATCGTCAATCTTATGATCTGTCTCTATTTTATAGGAGTCGCCAGCTTCGAAGCCCGGGCGATGGCGGAAATGGTCAAGTTCTTTTTATTGGAAAGAACGCCCGTGCCGGTCACGCTGTTTATCTTTATCGCCTGTTCCGTTTATTTAATTATCGGCGGCATGAGCGATATCGGCAGGCTTTTTCCTTTCTATTTAACGATTACGATCATTATTTTGCTGGTGGTGTTTTCTTTCAGCTTTAAAATATTTGATCTCGATAACCTGCGGCCGGTGCTCGGGCAGGGGTTTTCTCCCGTTATGGCTTCCTTGACCGTCGTTTCTGTTTCCTTCTTGGGAATTGAGATTATGCTGTTTCTCCCCGAGTACCTCAAAAATAAAAAGCACACATTCCGCGTGTCGGCCATGGGCTTTGGCATCCCGATTATTTTATACATCATTACCTACGTTCTCGTCGTCGGCGCCTTAACCACCCAAGATGTCAAAACAATGATCTGGCCTACGATCGCGCTCTTTCAATCATTTGAAATCAAAGGGCTTTTTATCGAAAGGTTCGAGTCCTTTTTGCTTGTTGTCTGGATCATCCAGTTTTTCGCCACCTATGTATCATACGGATATTTCGCGACTTCAGCTCTTAATAAAATTTTCGGGCTGAAGCAGAAAAAGGGCGTCATCTTCGTAGGCATCGCGACATTCCTCGGATCATTGATGCCAAAAGACGCTAACAAGCTGATGCTGTTCAGTGATATTCTCGGCTATATCTTCTTGGTTTTCTTTTTGCTGCCTTTACTGATGTTTGGAGTCGTCGCTGTGAAAAGGAAGGTGAAAAAAGCGCAATGAAGACATACATCGTAATCATCCTTTGCACATTGCTTTTGGCCGGCTGCTGGGACAGCCGCAATTTAGAAGACTTGAGCCTCGTAATCGGAGTCGGGCTCGATAAACCCGAGGAAGAAAACGTGGAAGTGACACAGCAGATTCTGGTTCCGCAAAAAGCAAGTTCCCAGCAGTCGTCGTCAGGCAATACGACAAAGGTGACTTCCACTCCCGGGGAAACCGTCCATCAAGCTTTAAGGACGGCATCGTTAAAAAATCACCCCGCATTCTCCCAGCACTTGCGCATCATGCTGTTTTCCGAAGCGCTGTTAAAGGATCACATCCCGCTTGACGCATTGATGAACCAATTTATCAGGGACAACGGTACGAGAAGAAGCTGCAATGTGATGACGGTGCCGGATAAAACGAAAGATATTTTCAAAATCAGTGACCAGGGAGAACCTGCGTCAAATACGATCTATGACTTAACGGAGAATAATTCGGTCACCATCCGGATGATGGCGCCCGTGACATTGGGGGAAATATCAGAGAAAATCGCCAAGGGCGAGACCTTTGCCCTTCCTCAAGTGCGCCAAGTGGGCAGCAGACTGGAAATCTGGGGCGCTACCATTATTAAAAATAAATTCTGGTATGCGAATTTAACGCCTTTACAAGTCCAGAATATGAACCTGTTCACAGGCACGGTAAAGGGAGGCGTCACGTTTGCAAAGCATGACAATCATTATTTATCCTTCGAAGTATTTTCCAGCAAATATAATGTAAAAACAAAATATAAAAATGGAAAATTCAAGTTTATCGTAACCCGGTTTGTTGAAGGCCGTCTGTCTGAGGATTGGAACCCTAAAGAAGATTCTTTCAAGGAGTCCTATATAAATGAAATCAAAAACGCGGTAAAACGCAGCATTCATTCAGATGTCATGGCATTCATTGATTACATGCAGCATGAGTTGAAAGTGGATATTACCGGGTTAGGCGATCAAGTCCGGATTCATTATCCCGATAAATGGAAAAAGATATCCTCTGACTGGGATCATCACTTCAGTGAATCGGATATTGAATACAAAGTCAAAGTCGCCATCAGGGATTTCGGAACAAAGGGAATGTCCCAATGACCCCGTCCCTCGGGAGAGTGTGCTGGCGCCGCTCTCCTTTTCTTATGTCACGAGATGATTGCGGTGGGCATATACGGCTGCCTGCGTGCGGTCACTGACATCAAGCTTTGACAATATATTCGTAATGTGGGTTTTCACCGTTTTAATCGTAATGAACAGCTCTTCACCAATCTCTTTATTCGTCTTGCCTTCCGCGACGAGACAGAGGATTTCCAGTTCTCTTTTTGTCAGCGTTTCATGCGGAAGCTGATTCTCTGAATGGCGCAGCCTTGACAGCACTTTTCCAGCCACCTTCGATTCAAGCTTCGGTTCGCCCTTGGCAGCCGCTCTGATGGCTTCGGCTATTTCTGCCGCCTTGGACGTTTTCAGCAAATAGCTGAGCGCTCCCGCTTCGATCACCGGATACACTTTGTCGTCATCAATAAAGCTCGTCAGCACGATGATTTTCGGGTCATTGAGTGTCGCGCAGATCTGTTTTGTCGCTTCGATGCCGTCCATGC
Organism: Bacillus sp. FSL P4-0334; assembly: GCF_038004825.1. NCBI lineage: Bacteria > Bacillati > Bacillota > Bacilli > Caryophanales > Bacillaceae > Bacillus > Bacillus sp. FSL P4-0334. The sequence goes on from NZ_JBBORX010000001.1 coordinate 215,095, forward strand.
CGTCCATGACAAGGTCCATTAAAATCACATCCGGCAAAAGCTCTGCGGCCAGATCGACGCCCTGCTGCCCGTCTGATGCTTCACCGGCGACTTCAATGTCCGGCTGTGCTTCTAAAAACGCGGCCAGACCCATCCTGACCATTTCATGATCATCAATCAGTAACACTCGAATCACTGTCGTTCTCTCCTTTTGTTTTCTGATAAATCGGGACTTTCACGTCGATCTGCGTGCCTTTTCCCTTTACGGAGATAATTTCCGCTATGCCGCCGATTTCACTCGCTCTTTCCTTGATGGAATGCAGGCCGTATGAGGATGCTTTCACTTGATCCATCGTAAAACCCGCCCCGTTATCAATGACTTTAAGCTGAAGTTTTTGATGTTTCGCGCCGAGCCTGACGGTGACCTTGGTCGCCTTTGAATGTCTGAAAACGTTGGAAAGCGCCTCCTGCACGATGCGGAACAGATGGTCTTCAACGCCTTTTGACACACCCGTATCGCTGATGTCCCACTCAATATCCAGCGGCTGCTTCGCTTTGAACTCTTTTAACAGCTCAATCAGCCCTTCTTTTAAGCCTTTTCCTTCTAAAGTGACGGGCCGCAAATGCAACAGCAGCGCTCTCATCTCGTTTTGCGCTTCCCCCGCCATATGTTCAACCATGCGAATCCGTTTGACGATTTTGTCATCCGCATCTTTCACCTGCTCTAAGACGGCGGATGTCATCATAGAAATGGCAAAGAGCTGCTGGCTGACGGCATCGTGCAGATCGCGCGCCAGCCGCTGGCGTTCTTCAGTGATGACTGATTTTTTCATTTGATCCTGCCATTCCGCCCGCTCGTTGGAGAGCTTTTGCAGCGATGTGACCTGGAGCTCGACCCGCTTGGCCATTTCGTTGAGCTGGTCTGCCGCCAGACCGATTTCATCATCGCCGAGCGGCGGCACCCGATAAGCAAAATTGCCGTTTTCAAATTTCAAAACCGCTTCAATCAGTGTATCCATTCTTGTTTTAAGGCGGCCGCCATATACATAACCGGAAATCAACCCCGCCGAAAGAGACGCCAGAAGCAGGATCACCACAAACGGAATACCGAACCAGCCGGAAGAAAACAGCAGCATCGGGTCAAGCCCGTAATACAGCAGCATCAGCGTAATAAACACCGCGCAAAGGAGCAGACTGAGTCCCGCGGTCATCCGCATGGCACGCCACTGAATATTGGCGAGTAATTTTTTCCTCATAAATACTTCACATCCACATCGCCGATGAATAACGAAATTGAAATTTTAATCCGCCGCGGCGAGTCGCCGTACTCAGACGATACTTTATACAGATTCGGGCTCATGCCGCTTTTCTTAGAGCCGAGCAGGTTCATATCGCCGATAAAAGCCGATGAACTGACGGACACTTCGATATCCGGCGGGATGTACACATCGACATTGCCGATGACACCGCTGATGGTCATCGTGCTTTCTCCTTCGGGAATCATCGCTTTTGACAAATCAATTTTCACATCGCCGATGAATCCGGAAACATTTAAATCATTCAGCTCAAACGGGTCCTTCATCATCCGGAGCTCGCCGATAAAAAAGCTGCGGAGGTCCGGCTGTCTGCTTTCCGTCTGGGCGGAAGGCTTTGGCTGCTCTTCTTTTTCAAGATTGATTTTCTTCTCTTTATGTTCATACACGCGCTTTCCTTTCAGGAGCCTGTAGCCCGCGTATATGAGAAAGGCGGCGAAGGCATAGCCGAACAGGTTAAAGGTGGCGCTGAACAGGTTCCTCAAAAATAAAAAAGCGGCGAAGATATACAGGACGGAGCCGAGCCAGCCGCGGGAATATTTATTAAAAATATAACCTGTGATCAGAAAAAAGAGCGGCCAAAACAAGAAGTCGCCGATGCCGATAATACGCAAAAACATGCTGATGCCTAATAAGGCGATGATAAGTCCGAGAATCTGTTTTTTTGCCATCAGCTGCTTGCCCCTCCTTTCCTTGACTATTGCAGTGCAATATTGCCGCTCGTCACTTTTATATCAATCGGCCTGGCGCCGCTGCCTTTCATGCCGGTAAATGCCCCGCCTTCCTTACTCGTTTTCTCAAAGGAATAAGACGGCCGGATCCTTCCGCTTGCCGTCTCGGCGTTCACCGTAAAACTTCCGTCTTTCGGCAGGCTGATCGCTGCGCTGCCGCTCGCAAGCCTGACGGATACGGGAGCATCCGCCGTCTCAAGCGAGGCATCGACACTGCCGGAAGCGACCCGCACGTCAAGGGCGCCCGCCACATGTTGAAGCCCGACATGCCCCGAGGATAAACGGACAGCCCCCGTTTTTGCCGCAAGGCCTGCTGCTGTGAGATTGCCCGACAGCCCCTTCGCTTCAAACACATCCGTCTTCACGTGCTTCAGCGACATGTTCCCGCTTACAGAACGGACGCCGAGGTGCGCAAGAGACAGCCCCTTGTTTCCGTCGACGGCAATGCTGCCGCTTGATGTATGGACGGTGATGTCCCGATGATAATCATACGGAATGCGGACAATCAGCAGAGGGCGCTGAAAGAGATTCAGAAATTGGAACCCTTTCTCCTTCGCTTTAAGATTGAGGGTCTTTCCCCTGCTTTGGACAAACATTTTCCCCGCCGGTCCCGTCATGTTTGCCGCGATATCATTCCGCGCTTCCGCGATGATTTTTACATCCGTCTGTTCCGATGAAACCGACAGGCTGTTGACGGCACGCGGCGGTATGCTTGCCGATTCCGCTTCTGTTTCGTACAGCGGAAAAAAACGCCCGGCAAACACTTCTTTCACCAAAAACAGACAGCAGATCAGAACGGACGCCGCCATCAGTCTTTTGGCAATCTTACGCTTCATTACGTTCCATCCTTTTTCATTCATTTTATTATAAAGGAAAAGCCGGAGAATTGATACGTGCGTATAGGGAAGAGGCGTAAACGCGCCGATCTTCCCTTGTGCACATTATTCATGAGCCGCTTTTTGACGCTCTGTTTTTTCCAGAGAAAGCGAGCGCATTTTTTCAATCTCAGCTTCCACCTCGTCTGAATATTGGGAGCGGCTGTATTCTGTGTTCGCCTCAGCTGAAGTGCCGTATTTGACGCGGACTTCCATTTCTTCAATGCGGCTTTCCATTCGAAGGAACTCTCTGTAGGCGCTTTCGCTGTCAATTTTGTCGAAAGAAGCGTTCATATGTTCCTTCGCATTTGCCGCGTTCGCGCGGGCGATGAGCGCCTGTTTTTTATCCTTTACGTCGCGGAGGCGCGTTTCTAAAGTTTCCAGCTGCTCTTTCAGCTCTGCCAGCTGTGTTTTCGCCTGCTCATACGCTTTTTCATGTTCGGCCGCTTTTCCCTCAAGGTATTTCATTTCAGTCAGCGCCTTTTTCGCCAGCTCCTCTTCCCCGGCGTCAAAAGCAAGCTGAGCTTGGTTTTTCCGTTTTGCCGCCGTTTCGGAGGCATCTTCCTGTTTTTTCTTAAACTGATGGACGATCGTATGCTGTTTGACAATCGTTTGTTTCGCTTTAGCGATGTCACTTTCCATATCACGCACATATTGATTCAGCATGACTTTCGGATTTTCTAATTTATCAAGCCCTTCGTTAACAGATGCGACGAACATATTTCTTATTCTTTTTAAGACCATTTTGTCTTCCTCCTTATTTTTTCTTCAGAAATTCTTCCCATTCAGAGTCAAATCCGGATTGATAGCCCGGTGATGCCGCTTCCGGTTCATACTGGCGGGAAGCGGTATCTGAGCCGCCCTGCTTCATCATCTTCCACCCGAAATACACCATGGCGCCGGCCAGTCCGATCGCAACGATAAATGGAAGCGAACCGACGAGAATCATAGCTCCGATGACGCCCGCGATGATACCCGATACCGCCCGGCCTTTTGAAAAACGTTTGATTCCCCAGTAAAGCATCAGGCCTCCGATCGCCAGCGGTATGATAAATGCGAAATGGCCTCCTCCGAAAAAGACAGAAAGTCCGAACACAATCAGCAGAAAGCCGCCTGCCGTTTTACCATTTATATTCATGCAGATCCTCCTTTCGTTTTCCTTGTCTTTACTATAAACAAATCCCGCGGCCGGCAAAACGAGTCAGAGATTGATTTTCATATCAGACCGGAGTCGTATAAGCCCCCGGACCTTCGCATAAAAAAACGCCGCTGCACCGGACGGCGCAGGGCGTTTCACGAAAAATCTATATTCTGATACTCGCTTCTTTTTCCCTGATGAGATCTGAGCGTTCGGCTTTGGCCAGCTTCGTAAAGAACAATATTCCGAGACCGGACAGGACTTCAACGAGACCGCCGGCGGCAATGACTTTTCCGGGACCGAAGGCGTTAGCCGCGTATCCGCAAAGAACCGCGCCGAGCGGAATGGATATGTTTGAGATCATATGGATGACGGCATAGACTTGCGGCTGGTCATCATGGTCCACAGATGTCTGAATAATCGTATATTCCGGCACATTAATAGCGCTGACGGCAGATCCGAACGCAAATGCGGCGAGGAAGACGAGCGGCAGAAAAGTGTTGAGGCCGGTGATGAAAAATGCCGCTCCTTCTATGATTCCCGCTGACACAAACAGGAGACCGTATTTGTTCACCTTCACCTTAGCCAAAATAAAACCCATTAAAAAGGCTCCGCCCGTGCCTGTCGCTTTCAAAAGCGAGTAGATGATCGGCGGCATGTTTAAATCTTCGGCGACATAAACGGCAGAGAGCGCCTCCCACGGAGCGGCCGCAAAATTCATGAAGATACAATAGATGGCGAGCGGGTATAAAATCTGGTGTTTCCTGACAAGAACGAAACCCCGTTTGAGCCTTCCGAAATACGTCCCGCGCTGTCTGACGGCGACTGTATCCTGTTTGGCATGCTGGACTTGGTATGACATAAAGAGTACGAGAAAACCTGATAGAAGATAGAATATAAGAGCGATAAACAAAGAATAAGCGGGACTGATAAATGTTAAGAACACCCCGCTCAGCGTAATGGCGGCAAGCCTGACGATCTGGCCTGATGACTGGATGACCGCATTCGCTTTCTGCAGGCTGTTTTCTCTGACAATATTGGGGATTAATGAGATAGATGCAGGATTATAAGCGGCTCCCGTGGCTGAATGCACAATCATGAGAAGCATGACAAACCACAAAGGAGAAAAACCGTTAAAGTAACAGACCGGAATGATCAACACGACCGCCGCGCGCGTGAGGTCGGAGAAATACATCCAGAATTTCAGCGTATGCTGCTTCATAAAAGGCCCGGTAATCGGCGCCAGCATCGCCTCCGGAAGGAACGTGACCGCAATGAGCAGGGACGTGCCGATCGCGCCTTCCCCGTCAAAAATCAAAAACCACAGAATGGAATTAAAGGCAAAACCGTCGCCTGACAATTTAACCAGCCTTGAGATAAACAGAAGGGTGAAATTTTTATTCCAGATGCTCTCGCTCTTATTATATGTATCCATCTATCAAATCCCCCATTATTTTACAATGTTTCTTATAATATCTCATTTTTTAATTTTTCAGTCAATAATGCATAAGATACATTTTCCTCCTGTCAATAAAGGTTCAATTGATGGATATCTCTATAAAAAAACAGCCGGCTTGCTGATGCCGGCTGAACAAAACGTTATTCATCATCACGGAATACCGCGGCGCTTCTTTCATATTCTATATCCTGAACGCCCTGTCTTGCGTTAACTGCTCTTGCCGCCGCGAAAAAATAATCAGACAGGCGGTTCAAGTAACGCATCACTGTATCGTTTATCTCTTCTGTTTTGCCGAGTTTCACGACGAGACGCTCAGCCCGTCTCGTGACGGTCCGCGCGATGTGAAGCTGAGCAGCCGCCTTATGCCCGCCCGGAAGAATAAATTTCTCAAGCGGGGGCGCTTCAGCCGTGTAACGGTCTATGCAGTCTTCCAATGCGGAAATAGATGTCTCTCTTAATGTATAGCTTCTATGTTCAGTGACCGTCGCCAAGTCGCCGCCGCAGTCAAACAGCTCATGCTGAATGTTTCGGAGTTCGGCTTTCACATCACCGCAATTCTCACAATCATCAAGCTCCGCAAGCGCAAGCCCGATAAAGCTGTTCAGCTCATCAATCGTCCCGTAGCTTTCAACCCGCAGACTGTCTTTATCCGTTCTGCCGCCGATCAGGCTTGTCTGTCCTTTATCGCCGGTTTTCGTATACAGCTTCATCGTTGTATTCCTCCTTCTTCCGCCGCTTTTACACATGCCGCGGTTCCTCTTCTGACGGCTCTTTCCGCGTGAGGGACGTCCATCGCCTCTCCTGTCTGCAAGGCACAAATGACAATGTCGCCTTTTGCCTGTCTGCCGGAAAGAGCCTGCATTCTCGCTTCAGTCGCTGCCGTTAACAGCCGTACAAATCCCTGTTCCGATAAACGTCCGCTGATCAGCACCCAAACGGTAAGCTGCGCAGTCACGGCAATTGTGACCGAATCAAACGTACGGCAGATCAAACCAGCGGCCGCTGAGCTGGAAAGCCGGCAGCTCCACGAAAAGCCCGGGCCGTCAGATGCGGTTGACAACATTCTGAACGGCCGTTCTGTATGAAGCGTTACGGTATTTCCGCTTTTGTTTATCAGAGAGGCGAACGGAACGTTGACAGGCTCTCTTTCCTCCTGCGCTTCCGGCATGAAAGCGATCAGCGGTTTCGGCGACGATTGCTGGGCAACAGCGCTGACGGTGATGCCGTAAATGTCTTCAATCGTCTCTTTTTTCAAAGCCTGATCCGGCGTCTGCTTCGGAAAAGCGCGTCCGTCTTTCATCATCAGGAGCTGATCACAATATTGGCCTGCGGCGTTTAGGTCGTGAAAAATACTGATGACCGTCAGGCCTCTTTCTCTCGTCAGCCGCTTCACCGTATCAAGCAGGTCTTTCTGATATTTGAGATCAAGAAAGGTCGTCGGCTCATCCAGACACAGTACCTCAGGCTGCTGAGCCAGCGCCTGCGCCAGAAAGACGCGCTGCCGCTCCCCGCCGCTCAGATTGCGGACGGATTGCTGCGCATATCGGTCGATGCCCGTCATTTCCATCGCTTCCCGGACAATGTCTTCGTCATGTTGATCCATCTGTCTGAAGAGTCCTTTTTGATACGGGTATCTGCCGAAAGACACTGTTTCCTTAACGGTAAATGTAAAAGCCTGCTCCGTATGCTGCGGCAAAACGGCCATGATTTTCGCAAGTTCCCGCGGCTTGTATCCGCCGACGGGCCTGCCTGCTACGAGCGCCTCGCCTTTTGACGGAGAGAGCATTCCCGTCAGCAATTTCAACAGCGTTGTTTTTCCCGAGCCGTTCGGACCGAGTATGCCGACAAATTCACCTTTTCCGGCGGTAAAGCTGACATCTTCCACAATCATCCGGCCTCCGTACCCGCCGGACAGGCTGCTCACCCTGATCATAAGCGTTTCCCTCCATGATGCTGGCGAAGCACAATCAAGGCAAACACAGGCGCTCCCGCCAAAGCCGTCATAATGCCGATCGGCAATTCGACAGGCTCAATGACGGTGCGGGAAAACAAATCCGCCAAAATGAGAAACCCGGCGCCCGTCAATGCTGACAGCGGCAGTAAATGGCGATGATCCGTCCCCCACAAAAGCCGTGTCACGTGGGGAATGACAAGGCCGACAAATCCGATCGTCCCCGAGACGGCAACCGCTCCTCCCGTCAGCAGAGATCCGGCGGCGATCATCAGCCATTTTCTTTTTCCCGTACTGACGCCTAACAGCCTTGCCTTTTCTTCTCCATAAGTCATAATGTTTAATTCTCTGCCATTGATAAGCAGAAGCGCCGTCCCGGCCAGAAAAAAAGGCAGAAACAGCGCGACATAGCCCCAGCCCCTCATTGACACGCTTCCTAACAGCCAGCGGACAATCGGGAGCAGATCATTGCCCGTTAAAGCGATCACAAGCGAAATAAGAGCCCCGAGAAAAGAATTCATGATGATGCCTGTCAAAATGAGCGTCGAAACCGACATCGACGCATGAACGAGGCGGCTGAAAAACAGAACCGCCGCCATGACCGCAATGGCTGCGGCGATGCTGACAACCGGTAGTGTGAACCGGCCGATGACGGGAATCTGAATGCCGAAAAACAAGGTGATAACGGCTCCCGCCGAGGCTCCCGAAGATACCCCGAGTGTATAAGGGTCGGCGAGCGGATTTTTCAGAAGTCCCTGAAACGCCGCTCCCGCAATGGATAACGCGGCTCCGACAAGGGCAGCCAGAACGACTCTCGGCAGGCGGATATTCATCATAATATTTACATTCATAGGGTCAGCCGAGGATGTCCGGCCGATCCCGATCCAAAAAACGTCGGATAAAGGAATATGCAGACTGCCGATTGAAATGCCGAGTGCCGTACAAACGGCTAAAAACAGCAGGCTGACCGTGTAGGCCAGCGGGCGGTTACTTTTTAAACGTTTCAGGATAAACGCTTTCTGCAAGCTTCTCGACCCCTTTGACAAGGCGCGGGCCTGAGCGTGTGACAAGGTCGGGATCAACAGAATAGACATTGTGGTGTTTGACCGCATTGACGGCACCCCAGCCGGCGCGTTTTTCCACTTCAGCGGCCTTTACGCCGTCTGTCGTAATGATGACGTCCGGATTCATTTTGACAATCGCTTCATCCGTAAGCTGAACCCAGCCGGTCTGGCTGCCGGCGGCGTTTTTCGCGTGTATATCTTCAAGCATTTCGTTCATAAACGTGCCTTTCCCCGTCGTGTAGCCGTCAGGAGACACTTCGACGAATACTTTCTTTTCGTCTTTTTCAGAAATGGCCGCCGCTTTCTTTTCTATGCCGGAAAGGTCGGATTTCATCGATTTGATCAGCTTATCCGCCTGCTTTTCTTTGCCGGCCGCTTTCCCGATCATGCTGATAGATTTGTACACGTCTTGGAACGATTGCGCATCATTGACCGTTAAGACGGTGATGCCCGCATCTTTCAGTTGCTTCATCGCATCGGCGGAAGCGGACATAGAGGACGCGTGGGCAAGCACGAGATCCGGCTTCAGCGCGATGACTTTTTCAGCGTTCACATTCATATCTCCGACTTTCGGTTTTTTTACCGCTTCTTTCGGATATGTATCATTTGTCGTGACGCCTGCGACCTTATCTCCCAGTCCGAGCGCGTATGTAATTTCCGTATTGCTCGGCATGAGGGAAACGATTTTTTCCGGTGCCTGCTTTATGGTTACTTTTTCGTTCGCGGCATCCTTAATGGTTACCGGGAATGCTTCGGTTGAGACGGCTTTTTGTTTGGCCGCGCTTCCTTCTTCCTGTGCGCCGGAACAGCCGGCGATCACAAGGGCGGTGACCAAGAGCGCCGCCCAGACGGCAGTGATCTTCTTCATTCTTTTAACTCCCCCTGATTATGGTAAACGATTGTCTCTTTGACATTCGTATCCTTTTTTCGCAGTAATTATACTATAAGTCTTTAAGGCTTGTATATCCGGCCTTTTTGCATGAAAGCAAATTGTTCGTACACACTAAAATTCATCATGTATACTGTTACACAATGGTGTGAAAAGGAGGATTATTATGGAATTACAGCTTGAACGAAAGCTCGTGTTGATTACAGGATCAACCTCAGGCATCGGAAAAGCTGCGGCAAAAAGCTTTTTAGCCGAAGGCGCCGAGGTGATTATAAACGGAAGAAAAAAAGAAACTGTGGAACAGACGGTTGAGGAGCTTTCCGCTTACGGAACGGTTCACGGCATCGCTGCGGATTTATCGCGTCAGGATGAGGCGGATGACTTGATAAAGCGCGCCGGCGGAATCGGGGAAGTCGATATTCTCGTCAATAATCTCGGTTTTTTTGAAGTAAAGGACTTCACTGAGGTGTCTGATGACGAATGGACTCGGTATTTTGAAGTGAATGTTATGAGCGCCGTGCGCCTGTGCCGGCGTTTTCTGCCGCAAATGCTCGAGAGAAACAGCGGACGGATTCTGAACATCTCCAGTGAAGCCGGTGTCAAACCGCTTGCGCAAATGATTCCGTATTCAATGACGAAAACGGCGTTAATCAGCTTGTCCCGGGGAATGGCGGAAATGACGAAAGGCACAAATGTCACGGTCAACTCCGTGCTGCCGGGACCGACATGGACCGAAGGCGTCGCTTCTTACATGGAAGGAGCCGCAAAGGCTGCCGGAGAAGACACAGACAGCTTCGTCCGGGATTATTTTAAAGTGAATGAACCGACATCATTGATTCAGCGCTATGCAACCCCGGAAGAAGTCGCCAATACGATTGTATTTCTCGCTTCATCAGCGGCTTCTGCCATTAATGGCACCGCACAGCGGGTTGAAGGCGGCATCATCCGCTCCATTTAACACAAAAAAGCCCGGCACAATGGGGACTTCCCCATATGCCAGGGCTTTTTTTTACATCATGCCTGCAAACGGAACCGGCTCCCAGCCGCCCGTCTCAAGCTCTGCTGAAAACAGGCCGCCCGCATGCGGCTGCTCAAGTCTTTCGGCTTCCGTCAATTTTTCCGTCGCGGTCGTAATGTATAACGTGTTCAAGTCTCTGCCTCCGAACGCGCAGCAGGTGACGTATTTCGCCGGAACTTCGATAGATGCAATTTCCTTATGCAAAAACGGGTCAATCCGGACGGCACGGCCGCCTCCGAACAGAGCCACCCACAGCATTCCGTCACGGTCAATGGTCATTCCGTCGGGAGATCCTTGCGACTTTGGAAAGCGGTAGACCGTTTTCGGATCTGATACGGCTCCGGTTTCAGGATCGTATGCATAACAGACGATTTCCTGCGTCGGAGTGTCGATATAGTACATCAAGTTTCGGTCCCGATCCCAATCCAAACCGTTCGAGGTGGAGACCTGGTCTTTTATTTTGGCAAGGCTGCCGTCCGTATTCAGACGGTACAGCGAAGCCTCCTCTTCTTTGCCTTCCATGCTCGTCGTTCCCGCCCATAATCTGCCGGACGGGTCGCATTTTGCGTCATTGAAACGGATATCTTCCCGCATATCTTTCGGCTGCTTCATCTTCGTCAATGTGTCTTCCCGAAGATTGTACAGGTAAAAACCGTCTTTCATCGTCATCACCAGCTCTTCCTTTGAATACAAGGCCAGAGCCGTGACAAATGATTTGAATTTAACGGAACGGTTGATTCCGTCAGCCGGAGTGAAGATATGCAGCTGGCTGCCCAGTATATCCACCCAGTACAGGCATTGCTTGTCCTTGTCCCATAAAGGGCCTTCTCCGATAACTGCTCTCGTATCTGCTCGTAATGCTGCTTCCATGTGTGAACACCTCTTTTGCTTGTCAGTCTTCTATTGTTATTCCCGACAAAGCGGCGTCCAAACTCAATCTTTTTTAAAAAGAATCGTAATCACCGTTCCGGCGCTGATTCTGCTGTTGACATGGATGGTTCCGTTATGAAGGTGAACCAGCTCCTTGGCAATGGCGAGCCCGAGTCCCGTTCCTTCTGACGGGCCTTTCGTATTCGTTCCCCGGTAATAACGGTTAAACAGCTGGTGAATCGTTTCGTCGTCCATTCCTCTTCCGTTATCTTTCACCTTCAGAATGAGCTGTTCGGCTGATTCCTCAAGCACGACCCGAATGGCGGTCCCTTTCTTATTATGCTTAACCGCGTTTGCCAGCAGATTCTCCAGAATACGGCGGAACCACGCTTCATCAATGGCGAAAAGAATGTCTTCCTTTTTGGTTTCAAAGGCGATGTCATATCCTTCCGAGAACGTGTTTTTCGTGAAATCGTTCGTGACGTTTCTGATAAACGGCACGACGTTGATCAGCCGCCGTTCGATCGGGAGGGCCGCGTTTTTGAGACGGTATGTTAAGTTTAAGTCCTCAATCAGCTTGGACATATATTCTGATTTTTCCCGGACGATCTGCCCCATTTCTTTGACTTCTTCCGGGGTCCAGTCGTATTGCTTCGATTCAAGCATCATGCTGTAGCCGTAAATCGTGCTCAGCGGGGTTTTTAAGTCATGGCTCAGCCCGGCGATCCATTCTTCCCTTGTCGCCTGGATTTTTTCTCTGTTTTTCTTATCCCGCTTCAGCGTGTCGGTCAGCTGATCCATCGATTCGAAAATCTCGGCGAAAAAGCGGAACGGCTGCTTTGTTTTGCCTTTTTTGTTTTTGCTGACCGGCTGTCCTTTGCGGTTCTTCGGCTCTTCAAGCCGGCCCTTTGATAAATTGACGAGCCATTTGATGGTATGAAACAGCGGCCAGCCGAAACGGAAAGAGTACCAGATGGTCAGGATGCAGATCATAAATACTAAGATTCCGATCAAGAGGAAGAGGGTTTTCATCACATTTCTCAAAAATGATTTGTTAAACTCGTGATCGGGGATGTACACGGGGTTCGGCACCGACGCGACCATCCATTTCGTTTTATCGAGTCTTTTAAAAGAAATTTCCCGTTTGTAATTCCACGGCTTGGAACTGTATTTCAGCAATTCAAGCTCATTGACGGTGTTCCGTTCTTTTTTCGTGCTGTTGATATCCCCGAGCAGTCTGCCGCTGTCTTCGAGAAGGTAGACCGCCCCTTTTTCCCGTTTAATATAATCAACCGTGCTCTTTTTATATTGAGAAAGGGAAGCGAGGGATGGCTCCTGTGATTCGATGTAAGTGAGAAGCTGCTCACTGGCGGATTTCCAGCCGAACAGAATCAAATAGGTCTCATCATTTATCGTGACCGTCCAGTAATTCAGCTTGTAGTTGTCAAAATTCCGGTACTGGTAAATGGATAAGAGATCTTTTCTGCTGTAATGGCTCGGGACGTCTTTCGGCACTCTGTACGCGTAGTCCGTTTTTTCATTATCATTAATGATCTGCAGCCAGCCCTTCTGCTTTCGGACCGACATCTTTAAAAACTCATCGACATCCCATGTGCCGTCTTCATTTTTATCAAGCCACGCTTCAAACGAGTCTGCCGTCGCTTTGGTCAGTCCCGCATTGGCTTCCGCTTCGCTGAAACGCCAATCCAAATAGAAGAAAGAAGCGACGGCCAAAACGGACATCAGCAGGATGACAAGCAGCAGCTGTCCGAAAAAGTGGAGCAGAAATTTCCCGCGCATTCTCATGAGCGGGTTCCTTTTTCTCCTTGATCGGGAATAAACCGATAACCGAGGCCGCGCACCGTTACAATATAAGACGGATTGCTGGGGTCTTTTTCAATTTTTTCTCTGAGCTTGCGGATATGCACCATGACGGTGTTGTTGTCGCCGTAAGACGGATATCCCCATACTTTTTCATAGATCTGATCTTTTGAGAGCACCACATCAGGGTGTTCACAGAAATATTGAAGCAATTGCAGAAGCTGTGCGGAGCAGCTGACGGGCTCGCCCCCGACGATCAGCTCGGCGTTTTGCGGTGAATAGGAAAAATGACTGTATGAATACGTCTTTACCGCCGTTTTCTCTTCGCGCTTATAGGTTCTCTTTAACGTCGCTCTGATCCGCGCCGCCAATTCGAGCGGATTAAACGGCTTTGTTATATAATCGTCAGCTCCCAATGCAAATCCTGACAGCTTATCCGCATCAGAAGAACGGGCGGTCAGAAAAAAGATCGGAGCGTCGGTATAGTTCCGGATTTCGGTGCATGCTTCAAAACCGGACATGCCTTCCATCATCACATCCAGCACGAGCAGATCCGCGGTTTCATGTTTAACAAACTCGATCGCTTCCTCAGCGCTTCCGGCTGTCTTAATGTTGTGATAGCCTTCTTTGACGAGAACGCGTTTGACCATATCAACGATCGCCTTCTCATCGTCTACAATTAAAATTGACGCATTTTCCACCTTGGACGTTCCTTTCTCTTTGTTTTTTTCATCATATCATTATATGGATAAGATTTGGTACTTTTTTAGTGCGGAGGTCTTGCGGGGAAACAGAAAAGAAAAACGAGACCGGACATCTCTTCTCGTTTTTCTCATGTTGTCAGAGCGGAATATCCATCATTCCGCCGCTTTTGTCAGGAGCTTTCATTTATAAGATGAAGAATAAATTCCCAAAAACCCGGCACTTCCTGGCATAACAGCATGTCCGCTTTTTCAACTATTTTAATCTTCAATTCTTGTTCAAGATCTTCTCTTTCCTGGTATGATGTATTGCTCAGTTTTTTTTTTATCATTGGCGAAAAACGCGAAATCAAAAGTTCCATTTCGTCGGTATCTGTGTTCTCTTTGTTGAAGTCAAATGGCCCGTTCACTGCTTATTTTCCCCCTTTTTTTGCTTGTCCAGCTGCTTTCTGAGATTATCGAGCCCTTTTTTATGAATATTGGAAATGTTCTGCCGTGATTCACCCAGCGACTCGGCAATCTCCTTCATCGTCGCTCCGTGAAGATAAATATTCGTCAGCACGCTTTTTTGTTTATCGGTTAACGTCTGAAGCGCTTCGTATAAATCACGGTTTTGGACATGCTGGCTCAAATCCCCCTGCTTCCGCAGAAACTCTTCATACGCGTCTTTTCCCATTTCATAGGGAAGCGCTTCACCTCCTTCCGGCTGGTCCACCGTCAGCGGATAGCGCTTCTGATTTTTACGGATGCGCTTGTCAAAATCGATGGAGAAAATCCGGATCATAGAGTTCATATATTTGATGATCCGGATTTCCTTATAAAACTGTTTAAAATGGTCGTCCAGTGATTTTGCATCCTTCTCGTCTGAATGTTCCAGCACATTTTTAAATTTCTCGTAATGCTTTGGGTCACTTAAAAAATGTTTAACGATCGGATGTTTCATAATTTCCTTGCATTTTGACCGTAAAAGAACTTGATAGTCCATAAAACCGCCCCCTATTTAAATTAAATGAAAGAAAGCAAAAAAAAGTAAACTACTCCTTTCCGACTAAGATTCCGCACTCCTTATGTCCCGGTTTTGCCGGAACAAAAAAAAGACCCTCAACTGCGATATCAGGTTTACAGGAGCCGCTCTTTCTTTCACTTATATACATGACTGCAGGTCAAGTCAGGAGGTGGCTGATAATGGATCAGGTTTTTATAGAAGAAGCGGTCAGACAGATCGGCAATCTCGGCTTTCCGGCTCTGATTGCCATGTGTCTTCTCACACGGTTTGAGAAGAAGTTTGACGCCCTGATCGAACTGATGACGGAACTGAAAGATCAGAAAATGAAAAATTAATTTTCACACGAAGTTGACTTTTCATCGGAACGCATCACTTAACAAAGCAGAAGGGAAAACGAAAGGCCTTTCACATTCTCTTTCTGAAAAAACAAAGCTTGAGAGGAGACGATTTACATGTCAAAAGAAAATAACTGCAATATCCCGCAGCCGATCAGAGGAGACAAAGGGGCGACCGTCACGATTCCGCGCAACCTTGAAAGAGACCGCCAAAATCCGGATATGCTGACGCCGCCGGAAACGGATCACGGCACAGTGAATAATATGAAATTCTCTTTCTCAGATGTGCACAACCGGCTGGAAAAGGGCGGATACGCGCGTGAGGTGACCGTTCGCGAGCTGCCGATCTCTGAAAATCTGGCATCTGTCAACATGCGTTTAAAACCGGGCGCCATCCGTGAGCTGCACTGGCATAAAGAAGCGGAATGGGCATATATGCTGACGGGCAAAGCGCGGGTCACGATTGTTGATGAACAGGGACGCAGTTTTATCGATGACGTGAAGGAAGGAGATCTGTGGTACTTCCCGTCAGGCCTGCCGCACTCCATTCAGGCGCTGAAAGAAGGCTGTGAATTCCTCTTGGTTTTTGATGACGGTTCTTTCTCAGAAAACAGCACATTCCAAGTGACTGACTGGCTTGCCCACACACCGCTTGATGTCATCGCCAGCAACTTCGGGGTTTCAGAAAAAGACCTCGCCGGCCTGCCCGGGAAAGAAAAATATATCTTTGAAGAGCCGGTTCCCGGGAAGCTGAAAGATGACATTGTGGAAGGCCCGAACGGTGAAGTGCCTTATCCGTTCACTTACCGCCTGCTGGATGAAGGCCCGACTGCTGAGACGGATGGCGGCAAAGTATATATCGCGGATTCCACAAACTTCAAAGTGTCCAAAACGATCGCTTCAGCGCTTGTCGTGGTCGAACCGGGCGCAATGAGAGAGCTGCACTGGCATCCGAACACGCATGAATGGCAGTATTATATTTCCGGTAAAGGGCGGATGACGGTTTTTGCATCGGACGGCCATGCAAGAACATTTAACTATCAGGCCGGGGATGTCGGTTACGTTCCGTTCGCAATGGGCCACTATGTGGAGAATTTGGGAGATGAGCCGCTCGTCTTCCTGGAAATCTTCAAGGATGACCACTATGCCGATGTGTCCCTGAACCAATGGCTTGCCATGCTTCCTGAGAAATTCGTCCAGCAGCATCTGGATCTGGGCAAAGACTTTACGGATATTCTTTCGAAAGAGAAACACCCTGTCGTCAAAAAGAAATGCTGAAGATACACACCGGCTTGCAGAGTTCCGTCTCTGCAAGTCTCCTCTGTGTGAAAAGGAGCTGAACAGATGATCAATCAAAACGGGACGAAAATGTTTTTTCTTCATGTGCTCCGGTATGCCCTGGCAGCCGCTGCCGTATTATTCGGGTATTTTATCGTGATGATGGCCGTATTTTCATTAGCCGGGACGAGCTACGGATCGATAGCGTACGTCCTGCTTTTTTCCGTGCTTTTTATTCTTCTCGGTTTATGTTTTGAACCGCTTGAGCGGCTGATGATACATAGCTTTACCTTTTTTGGGACGGGCAGGCTGCCTTTTCTCCTTTTAGCCAGCACCGTTCAGCTGCTGTTCCTCTGGATGACCGCGTATACGACGGATAAACTGATTGAAAAGATTTGGCTGTCAACGACGGAGGAGCTGATTGTGGCGGGGGTTTTTTTCGTTTTGGATAAATGCGTCTCCGGACAAAAGCAGCCCCGGGCGCAATAAAAAAACGCAGGCCGGAATGGCTCTGCGTTTTTTTTCATCATACCGTTGCGTTTTCATGCCGGATTAAATCGTAGGTTAAGCAGACCGGTTTGTTCGTGCGCGGATCTTTTACAATCTGTGCGTCAATTTGGAAAACGTCTTTCAATATGCCGGGAGTCATGACTTCCTCCGCCGTTCCTTCCTTGATGACGCGTCCTTTTTTCAGGGCGATCATGTAATGGGAAAAACGGGCGGCATGGTTCAGATCATGAATGACCATTAAAATGGTACGGCCCTGCTCCTTGTTTAATTTGTCCAGCAGCTGCAAAATTTCAAGCTGATGGGCGAGATCTAAATAAGTGGTCGGCTCATCAAGAAGCAGCAGCTCCGTTTCTTGAGCGAGCGCCATGGCGATCCACACACGCTGCCGCTGCCCACCGGAAAGCGCTTCGATCGGCCGGTCGTAAAATTCGGCCATCCCCGTCTCTTCCAGCGCCCATTTGATCATGTCACGGTCTTTATCACTCAAACGGCCCATTCCGGACTGATGCGGAAACCTGCCGTAAGAAACAAGTTCGTACACCGTCAGCCCGCTCGGCGCTTCAGGCGTCTGCGGAAGAATTGCCATTTCCTTGGCGATGTCTTTCGTGGATTTTTGCATGATCGCCTGTCCGTTTAAATAGACGGCGCCGGATTTCGGTTTCATGATTCTTGACATCGTTTTGAGAACCGTCGATTTTCCGCAGCCGTTCGGACCGATCAGCGTTGTAATTTTTCCTTTCGGGATGGCGATATCCAATTCTTTCGCTATCAAACGGTCGCCATAACCGACAGTAAGCTGTTCCGCCGATAATGAGTTCATCGCGGCAGTCTCCTTCCTCTATTTCGTTTTCATCAGCAAATATACAAAATACGGCGCTCCGAGCACGGAAATCACCAGGCCGACGGGAACTTCGGACGGTGCAAGCACATTTCTCGCCAGCGTATCGGCAAGCAGAAATAAAAATGCTCCGATTAAAGCTGAAACCGGGATAAGCGTCTGGTGGCGCGGTCCGGTAAGCCTTCTGGCCAAATGCGGCGCAATGAGTCCGAGAAAAGCGATTCCGCCGGCTGCCGCAACACATGACGCGGTCAGGGCAACCGCGCACATCAGCAGAACGCGCCGCTCCTTTTCAACCCGGGTGCCAAGCCCCGCCGCCAGCTGATCACCGAGCTGGAGCACATTTAAATACCTGGCTTTATAGAGGCTGAACGGTAAAAGAACCAGCAGCCACGGCAAAATGGACAGCACCATTTTCCAATTGGCGTTCCAAATCGAACCGGAAATCCATACAAGCGCCTGCATGAAATCCCGCGGGTCCATTTTCAGCTGAAAAATCAAGAGCAGCGCATTAAACCCCGCATTGACGCCGATCCCGACCAAAACGAGCCGGACAGGTGAAACGCCTTTTTTCCAAGCCAGCACATAGATGAGCAGCGCAGCCAGAAAAGCCCCCGCCAAAGCGCTCACCGGAAGCAGCCATGTACCGGCCATGCTTAAATCAACAGCTGATCCTTGGAAAAAGAAGATAAACAGAACGACCGCCAAAGACGCCCCGGCGTTAATACCGAGAATGCCCGGCTCCGCCAAGTCATTTTGAGACACGCTTTGAAAAATCGCGCCTGAAACTGCGATTCCGGCGCCGACCAGCAATGACAGCACCATGCGCGGCAGTCTGAATTCAAATAAAACGAGCTGATCCCGGGCATCCCCCTGTCCGAAAAAGACACGTAGCGTATCAAGAGGCGCAATCCGGATCACGCCCATGTTTAAGCTGATAAAAAAGACGATGCATATGAGCAAAAACGTAACGGCCATGACCGCCAGCGGTTTTTTCGATTTTACATTCATTACAGCCCTCTCCTTTCCCTGCGCGCCAAATAAAAGAAAAAGGGAACGCCGATAAGGGCGGTTAAAGCGCCGACCGGTGTTTCAAACGGCGCATTGACGAGTCTTGCGGCAATATCACTGAAGACTAACAGAACGGCGCCGAATACCGCCGAACAGGGAATGATCCACCTGTAATCTACCCCGACTAAAAATCGGGTGATATGCGGAATCACCAAGCCGATAAAAGAAATGGCTCCGGCGACTGAGACTGAAGCCCCCGTCAAGAGGACAACGACAAACATTCCGATTACTTTCACAAGCGATGTGTACTGCCCGAGCCCTTTGGCCAGCTCCTCACCCAAGCTCAGCACCGTCACTGAGCGCGCAATCAGAAATGCCAGCAAAAGTCCGATAACCCCGACCGCCAACAGCAGCTGCACGCCTTCCCATTTCACGGAAGCAACTCCTCCGGCATACCAGAACTTCACATCCTGGGCGACATCAAAACGGATCGCAATCGCGCTTGAAAGCCCCGTTAAGAAATAGCCGACTGCCGTACCGGCCAGCGCGAGCTTCACCGGTGTCAGACCGCCTTTTGAAAACAGGCCGATGCCAAACACAATAAGCGCTCCGATTCCCGCTCCCGCAAAGGACCACAAAACAAGCCCAGCGGCAGAGAGCCCCGGAAAAAAAGCAAACGCCAATGCGATCGCAAATCCTGACCCCGACGTCACGCCCATAATGGAAGGCTCAGCAAGCGGGTTCCGCGTCAGCCCCTGCATAATCGCCCCGGACACAGCTAAAAAAGCCCCGACGAGCGCGGCGGCGGCGGTTCTCGGCAGCCTCAGATCGCGTATGATTTGATGAGATGTATTTTGCGGCTGAAAGTGAAAGAGAGCATCCCACACCGTCCGCAGATGAATATCGGCAGCTCCGATGGAAACAGACAGAGCCGCGCCGATCAATAAAACCGCAATCCCGGCACACAGCAGCACAGCCGCTCTGAATGAACGCGCCGTCCACTGGATTTCACTCCCTGATGCCCCTAGAGCCGTCATTGTCTGTTTCTTTTTCAATAGACCCAACACTCGTTCTTCCTTTCTCAAAACAAGAATGGTAATGATAATGATTATCAATGACTTGTTTCAGTATAGCACTTTTATCTTCTCTTTTAATAGACCTAATTTCATATAAAAAAAGAAAGTTTTTCTTAAAAAAGAGCGTGCTTCTCTATGAAAGCAGTGATATAATCACACTGATAATGATTCTCTTTATCACTAATTTTCATGAAAGAAGGAATGTCAGATGTTCCATACATACAAGAAAATCGGCGCAGCGCTGATTGCCATGCTGCTCATCGCCGCTTTGGCCGCATGCGGCAATTCTTCAGACACGAAAGGTTCTTCTGAAAAAGAAGAAACCATCACGTATAAAGCCGAAAACGGCAATATTAAAATTCCGAAGCACCCGAAACGGGTCGTCGTCATGGCTGACGGCTACTACGGCGACTTTAAACAGCTCGGCATCAATGTTGTCGGCGCGCCGCAAAACGTATTTAAAAACCCTTATTACAAAGGGAAAACAAAAGGTGTGACAAACATCGGCGACGGCACGTCCGTTGAAAAAATCATTGACTTAAAGCCGGATTTAATCGTTGTCTGGACGACACAAGGCGCCGATATTGAAAAACTGGAAAAAATCGCGCCGACCATCGCCATTAAATATGACAAGCTCAGCAACATTGATCAATTCAAAGAGTTTGCGAAAATGACAGGCACTGAAGATAAAGCAGACAAATGGCTGGCTGAATGGGATAAGAAAACCGCTGCCGCTAAAACAAAGGTTCAAAAAGCGGTCGGCTCAAAAACCATCTCCATCATGCAGACAAACGGAAAAGACATCTATGTATTCGGTAAAGACTTCGGCCGCGGCGGAAGCATCATTTATGACAAACTCGGGCTGAAGGCCACAAAACTGACGCAGGAAAAAGCCATTAATCAAGGGCCGGGCTACGCCAGCATTTCACTCGAGAAACTGCCTGACTTCGCGGGAGACTACATCTTTATGGGGCCATGGCAGGCCGGCGGTGACGACAAAGGCGTGCTTGACAGCTCAATCTGGAAGAACCTCGATGCCGTCAAACAAAACCATGTCTACCGCATTGATCCGATCGGCTTCTATTTCTCAGACCCGATCTCACTTGAAGGCCAGCTCGACTACATCACAAAAAGCTTAACGAAGTAACCCCGAAGCCGCTGTCACAGCGGCTTTTTATTACGCTTTACACTTGACCGTTTTTTCAGCGGACGCACTGACCATTTAACCGCATTCGAGACCATTCATTATATACACGCCGTCAAAACGTAACCCGCTGCCGCAAATAAAAAAGACATCTCACAGACGTGAGATGTCTTTTTGTCATACCGATTGTCTGTTGTTTGCAAATTTCTTTGAGACGAAAGGATATAACAGCAAACCGACGAAAAACAGCCCGATACCGAGAATAAAGGTCGTTAAATCGGCCGTTCCGGTAATAATGACATAAAAAGAATAAATGCAGGCAAGGATGGCGATGATACCGTCTCTTACTCTTGAACCCTTTATCTCGTCATACGTTTCACCCGTAAAAATGAGCTTCAGGCTGTAAAACGCTGACACGAGATACGGAATCAGATAAGCGAGCGTCGCCGCCGTCGTTAAAAACGTAAACGCGTCACTGATCGTCCGGGAAATAACTGAAAAGATAAAGATCTGTGACATCACGTTCGTTACGATTAACGACACAACCGGGCTGCCCTGTTTATTCGTTTTTGCAAAAGCAGCGGGAAAGTCTCCTGATTTCGCCGCTTGATACGGAACTTCAGAGCCGAGAAGAATCCAGCCGAGCATCGTTCCGAACAGACACAAAATCGCCAGAATCGCCATGATGACGCTTCCCGCATTGCCGACGATCGCGTACAATACGTCAACAAACGGTTTTTCCGAGCCGACAAGCTTACCATGCGGAAGCACGCCCATCGTAATCAATGTCACGATGATATAGATGCTGAGCGCGATCAATAATCCGGTAATGGTGGCGCGTTTCACGTCGCGCTGCGAACGGGCGCGCCCGGATAAGATGACTGCCGATTCAATTCCGACGAACGCCCATAATGTTGAAATCGCCGCATTGTGGATCTGTCCGCCGATTCCCTCAACTGTGTGAGGACCTGTTTGAACCGGAAAATAAAAATGATCGAAAAACGACGTTTGAAACACAAATAAACCTGCAATGATAAAGAAGATAAATCCTAATACTTTTGAAAACGTCGTGACAAAATTTAATTTACTCGCACCGTTAATGCTGGTGACGAGAATCGTGTGAGTGCCCCATAATAAAACCGTACATACGGCAAACGTCAGCAGCTGGCCAAGCGTAACCGCCTGACCGCCGATCGAAAACATTTCACGCTTATCCGTTAAAATCGGGAAAAATGATGTTAAATATCCGGCAAGGCTCGTGATGATCGCCACGTTGCTGATCCAGCTCGCCACCCAGTAGCCCCACACCATCGTGAAGCCCGCTGCATTCCCTTTTTTCCGATCGCTGAACAGCGCACGCGCATAGCTTTGCGGCCCCGCCGTCAGCTCAGGCTTGCGGATGGATAAGTGGCCGAAGACCAGCGCGATCATTAACACACCGGCTCCCGTTAAAAGCCATGCCGATGTGGCGCCGAACGGGCTCGCGATTTTTGCGAGCGAACTCGGAAGCGAAAAGATGCCCGAGCCTACCATATTTCCTACGACAAACGCCGTTAATAACCAAAAACCCCATTTTTTCGTCTGTTCCATTCCTGTACCTCCTGGTTGTTCATTCGTACGGACCAGACCCCGAGATCATATTTACACGCAAAAAAAGCCTGAACAAAAGTCCATGCTTAAAGAAACACACACACCCTTGATCTCCGGATAGCCCTCCGCGAAAAAGCACGCGGCAGTCCTGCACTTATTCAGATACAGTCCCAGCATAAAGAAGGATCGGCTTTCTTTACACTTCGGCGCTGATGCCTTTAACACATGTTTTGCGGCCCCTATCAGCCTGGCATGTGCGACTCATCATCAAGCGCAACCTCTACCTCACCGAGAAAGAGTGAGGATTTTTATCATTCAATTCTACTCAGAGGTTATCAGAGATAAAAAGATCTGTCAAAGGGAAAAATTAGATGAAAACGGATAGAGCGTTCGCCCTACCCGTCTTATATGGTCAGCGGTTGTTTTTTTTCTTTTGAACAGCTTCTTGAAGCGGATCGTCTTTTAGAGCTGCACCGGCGTCTTCAAGCGCGCCTTGAATGACGTTTTTGTTTTTATCGCTGTTTTTTCCTTTTTCTTTGTTAAAGAAAGCCATCTGTATCACCTCTTTATCAAATATAGGTACACCTATAATGTGTCTTTTTCCGCGGCAGAATATGCGGAATCCGCGTCTCCTTCCTTTTGGCGGAACAGGTAAAGTTTGTTGATCAAACATGCATTCTCTTGATATATTTGTAATTCAGGGGATTTTGGCAAAAATAAAAAGGAGAAGCGAAAAATGACAGGAAAAACACACATCATGGGAGGCATCGCTTCTTGTTCCGCAATTGCGTATTATTACGGGTATGATCCGGTCCTTATGACCTCAGCGGGTGCCCTCGGGGCGCTGATTCCCGACATATGCCATACGAAAAGCAAAATCGGCAGAACGCTGCCCGTTCTGTCCAAAATCGTAAGCACGGTGTTCGGCCACAGAACGTTTACACACAGCCTGCTGTTTATGCTTATTATGTTTTTCATTACGGCAACTTATATTCCGAATCCGAGCATTTCCGCCGGACTGATGATCGGAATGGTGAGTCATCTTGTGCTTGACGCATGGACCGTCAACGGCATTAAACTGCTGTTTCCGTCCGCCATCCGCTTCCGTCTTCCCCTTTATATGAGAACGGGGAGCTTTTCGGAGCAGCTTGTGCTGGCCGGCTTAACGATTGTATCCTGCTATTATTTATACGAACTGGTTCACGGCCGCATCTCTTAAACAAAAAGCATCTTTCGCTTTTAGGGTGAGGAGTCATACATATGAAGAAAACCTTTTTCAGCAATCATCGGTTTTTATGCCTGTCCATCCTGTTCATGTGGATGAAAACCTATGCCGTTTATAAGCTCGGTTTTGATCTGCAGAACAATTCGGTTCTTGAGGAATGTCTGCTTCTCATTAATCCGCTGAGCTTCATTGTGCCGCTGTTCGGCATCGCCCTGCTGCTGACGGAAAAAAAACAGCGGATCTTTCTGCTTTCGGCGAATGTGATGCTGACGGGGATTTTAATCGCGAATACGGTGTTTTACGGGTTTTATATTGATTTTATCACCATACCGGTTTTGTTTCAGGCGAGCAATATGGGCGATATGGGAAGCAGCGTCCAAGAGCTGTTTCACCCGCTTTATATCGCTTTATTTTTGGATATTGCGGTTTTGTTTTATCTTGGTAAAAGGCATAAAGCTGGTAAAGGAAAAGCGGGCGCCCGTACCGTTAAAGCATATGCGTGGGCATCAGCCGGCCTCATGCTGTGCAACCTTGCGCTGTCTGAGGCTGAGCAGCCGAAGCTGTTCAAGCACCCTTTTGATCGTGAAGCGCTCGTAAAAGGAATCGGCCTGTTCCACTTTCATTTGTATGACACCATTTCGCAGACGCTGAATGCAGGGGCTAAAGCGTTTGCCGACGAAGACAGCCTTGCGGCGGTCGCAAATTACACTCAAGCCGACTACAGCAGGCCGTCCGAATCAAAGTTCGGGCTCGCAAAGGGGCGCAATGTGATTTTTGTTACGCTCGAATCAACACAGCGTTTTGTAATGGATGAGCGGGTCAACGGGCGGGAGATTACCCCGTTTTTAAATAAACTGCGGAAAAAAAGTTATGACTTCACTCATTTTTATCAGCAGACTGAACAGGGAAAAACCTCAGATTCAGAATTCATTACTGCGAATTCGCTGTATCCGTCTTCAAGCGGCGCCGTTTTTTTCACAAAAAGCGGCCACCGGTTCAATACGATGTACCATATGTTAAAAGACCGTCAATACTATTCAGCCGTTCTGCATGCCAATCATAAGGCCTTTTGGAACCGGGATGAGATGTACGGGGCATTCGGAATCGACCGTTTTTTCGACGCGGATGAATTTAAGGTGACACAGGAAAATTCAACAGGCTGGGGCCTGAAGGACAAGGAGTTTCTCGAACAGTCAGCGGAAAAATTAAAGAAGCTTCCGCAGCCGTTTTACGCGAGCCTGCTGACTTTGACCAACCATTTTCCTTTTGAAATTGATAAACAGGATCAGCTCATTGAGGAACCGGACACAAGCAGCGAGTTATTAAACCGCTATGTGACGACGGTCCGCTATGAAGATGAGGCCCTGAAACACTTTTTCAAGAAGCTGAAAAAAGAAGGACTGTATGACAACGCGATGATCGTCCTGATGGGAGATCATTACGGTATATCCGAAGCCCATAATCAAGGACTTGCCGAATTCTTAGGGAAAGAGGAAATCACTCCGTTTGATACGGTTCAGCTTCAGCGCGTGCCGTTTATCATTCATATTCCCGGGGTGACCGACCGTGCGCCGGAAACGATTGCTTCGGCCGCGGGACAGGTTGATGTAAGACCGACGCTGCTTCACCTGCTCGGCATTGAAACGAAAGGCAGCATTCAGTTCGGCAATGATCTGTTTTCCGGAGAGCGGACGCCGTTTGCGGTGCTGAGAAACGGCAGCTTTATCACGGATGATCATATTTATACGAAAAATACGTGTTACAGCCGTAAAACGGGTGAACCGCTTTCTGACATGAGCGGGTGCAGCGATGAGAAAGAAAAAGCGGAACAAGAGCTGATGCTTTCCGATAAAATATTAAACGGCGACCTGCTGCGGTTTTATAAGCAATAAAAAAATCCCTCCGTTATTTGGAGGGATTTTTCATGTTTCATATATGAGCCGTCCGGTCATTTTCGTATCATATCCGGATAATTGAGAAAGCTGAGACTTGAATTCCTCAGAATTAAGAATGTCCTGCACGCTTTGAACAAGTTCCCGGTTTTGTTTTAAGACGACCACATCGTACTGCTCACTGATCACCGGGATAAAATCCGTTCCTGCCATATGCGCCGCATGCTGCGACCCGACTCCGATATCCGCCTTTCCGCTTGATACTTGTGAAGCCGCTGACAGATGATCCGTGACAATGTCATGATAGCCGGCGACATCATTCGGCGTAATGCCGAAAGATCTGAGCTGTTCATCCAGCAGCACCCTCGCGCCTGATCCTTTTTCGCGATTGACGATGCGGACATCTTTTCGGCTCATGTCCTGAAAGCCCTGAATGTTCAGCGGATTGCCCTTTTTCACATATAATCCGGCTTGCCGCAGCACGACATGAAAAAGCGCAAACGGCTCCCCTGAAAGAATGCGCTTGACATACGGGATGTTATACTGCCCCGTCTCCCCATCGTACAAATGCAGACTGACGATGTCACAAGCTCCGCGGTACATCTCGATCAGGCTGTTCAAACTGCCGCTATACTTGCGGAGCGGAGCCGCCTGTATTGTTTGTTCCAGCTGTTTGCTGAGGAGGTCCATCGACACATCCTGCCCGCTGATGATAACGGACTGCCTTTTTTCCGGCTCCCGCCCGCGGGACGGGTCAGGCGCTTCTGCTGCGGATGGCTTTTTTGACATTCTCATGTTTGCTTTATATTGTTTTAAGTCCTCTTCATCGACCCTCATCTGTCTTCCGACCCTGTACGCCGGAATGAGTCCTTTTTTTATCAAATCATATACTGTCAGTTTGGAGACCTTCAAAAGGCCCGCAACTTCTTCTATTGTATAGGAAGTGGCTTCTGTCATATTATCACGCTCCGTTTTTATTATAACTGTTCAGATATTGAAAAAAAACCGCACCATCACGTACAATTGCGTTATAATTAGTTTGATCTAATGATATTTAGCTATAAGGGGTGCACAATGTTGAAAAAGAAAGCGACACTACTCACAACTGCGGCTATGGCCGTTTTCCTGGCAACTGCGGGCTGCTCATCCGGACAATCGTCCAAAGGCGGACAAAACGAAAAAGTCACGCTGACCGTTTCTGCGGCAGCCAGCGCTCAGGATGCACTTGAAGAAATCCAGACCAACTACGAAAAATCACATTCAAACGTAACCATTCAAGACAACTTCGGATCATCAGGCACATTGCAAAAACAAATTTCACAAGGCGCGGGAGCTGATTTATTCTTCTCGGCAGCCGAAGATAAATTCGAAAAGCTCGTTCATGACGGAGATATCGACAAAAAGGACAGCACGGATCTTTTGAAAAATGATCTCGTCATGATCGTACCTGAGAAAAACAGCGCACACCTGACACATCTGAATGACCTGAAAAAAGACAGCGCGGAAAAAATCGCGCTCGGCACGCCTGAATCCGTTCCGGCCGGACAATACGCCAAACAGTCATTGACGGCATTATCCCTGTGGGACAAGGTAAAAGATAAAGTCGTCTATGCAAAAGACGTTCGCCAGGTGCTTTCTTATGTTGAAACCGGAAATGTCGATGCCGGGCTTGTCTATAAAACAGACGCGCTGATTTCGAAAAAGGTGAAAATCACCGATGAAGCGCCGGCGAAAACGCACGATCAGATCGTTTATCCGCTCGGCATCGTCAAGGATACAAAGCACCGTAAAGAAGCAGAAGCGTTTTATCAGTATCTGCAGTCAGATGAAGCAATGAAAGTGTTTAAGAAATATGGATTTACTGCCAAGTAACATTACGGCTTCGGAATTTTTCACCCCAGTCGTATTGTCTTTTGAGGTGGCTTTGGCATCAGGCATCGCCGTCATCATTCTCGGGACGCTTGCCGGCGCCTGGATGGCGAAAGCGCGATTTCCCGGAAAAACGGCTGTGGAGACCCTGTTTATGCTCCCGCTCGTTCTTCCGCCTACCGTTGTCGGCTTCATTCTCATTATTATTTTCGGGAAACACAGCTTTATCGGCCGGGCGATTGAGCGGATTTTTCACCAGCCCGTCATTTTCACGTGGTCGGCCGCGGTGATCGCTTCGGCCATTGTTGCCTTCCCGCTTATGTATCAGTCCGCTAAAACGGGCTTCGCCGCGGTTGATGCTGACATCGAGGGAGCGGCGAAAGTAGACGGAGCCGGCAGATGGCAGGTGTTCACCCGTATTTCCGTCCCGCTTGCCTTTCCCTCCCTCTTGACCGGAAGCATTCTCAGTATTGCAAGGGCGCTAGGTGAATTCGGGGCGACTTTAATGTTTGCGGGAAATATTCCCGGCGTCACCCAAACGCTGCCGACAGCGATTTACGTCGCGATGGACTCCGGCAATGAAACACTCGCCTGGGTGTGGGTGATCTGTATTGTGATCATTTCTTTCCTGATGCTGTTTTTCATTCAATTGAAAAAACCCGCTTGACCGATCCGCCTTCCGCGCACCTTTCGCCGGAAGGCTTTTTGATTTAAAATCGGATGGTATATAATGAAACAAAAAACACACAAAGGGTGCGGCCATGAAGATTAATGTCATTATCGCGGATGATAATTCTTTCATCAGAGAAGGAATGAAAATCATTTTGCATACATATG
The DNA here is from genome assembly GCF_038004825.1 of Bacillus sp. FSL P4-0334. Taxonomy (NCBI): domain Bacteria; kingdom Bacillati; phylum Bacillota; class Bacilli; order Caryophanales; family Bacillaceae; genus Bacillus; species Bacillus sp. FSL P4-0334. Next base: position 243,515 of record NZ_JBBORX010000001.1, read on the forward strand.
AGGAATTTACTGTATCGGCAACGTTGGAAAACGGACTCGAGGCGGCAGAGTATTGTAAACACAATCCCGTCGATATCGCCTTGCTGGACGTCCGCATGCCGTTGATGAACGGTGTCGAAGCCGCAAAACGGATCGCGGAGGAAACGGATACGAAGCCGATGATCCTGACGACATTTGACGACGATGAGTATATTTTAGAAGCGATTAAAAACGGCGCGAAAGGATATTTATTAAAAAATACCGAACCGGAACGGATACGCGATGCGATCAAAAGCGTTTTCAACGGGCACAGCATTCTTCAGGACACCGTGCTGGATAAAATAAAAGACAGCCTTTTCCGGCCGGCGGAAGCAGCGCATCAGATTGATGAAAGCCAGTTTACTGAAAGAGAGCTCAGTATCATGTCGCTTATTGCGAAAGGACTGTCGAACAGGGAAATTTCAAAACAGCTTTTCATTTCTGAAGGGACGACGGCCAATTATATTTCATCTATTTTAGGGAAAACAGGGCTTGAGCACAGAACGCAGATCGCGATTTATTATATCACCGGGAAGGTGGATAACGGGCGTTGAACGGTATGGATTTTTGGATGCTGATGAGCAGACTGATCGCCATTTTTTATACGGCTTTTTTGTTCGTATCGGCAGACCGCCCTTACACGCCGTACGCCGTCTTGTTTCTGCTGCTTTATCTGTCTTTGGGCATTGCGGTCTGCATGATCAGGCCGCCCGCTTGGAGGCGCGGGATCATCCTCATGACGCTGGTATTGACCGCTTGGCTTTCCGCCTTAGGCCATCCGGCGTTTCTATTTCTTTTGCCGCCCGCCATTTTTGCCGTTCTTGCCGAATATCCGGTTCACCGCTATGTGTTCTGCCTGCTCGTGTTTTTGCCGTTTTTATTTATCTCGTACGGCGACCTTCCGACTTATATCGTCATGACCTTGTTCTGCTTGGCGATATTCGTTTTGGCCGCCCGGTCCAGCGACCGGCTGAAAAAATATGAAGAGCAGTCAGACAATATGCGCTCAAGCATTGAAAAACTGACGAAACAGCTGCACAGCAGCACAGAATATATCAAACAATCGGAGTATACCGGCAAACTCGAAGAAAGAAACAGGTTGTCCCAAGCCATCCATGACAAAATCGGCCATTCCATGACAGGCGCGCTCATTCAGATGGAAGCGGCGAAGCGGATGCTCGGCTCCCATCCGGACAAAGCGGCTGAACTGCTCCAAAACGCCATTACCATTTCCAAAGAAGGCATAGAGGATATCCGCATTACGCTTAAAAATATGAAACCGCCCGCTGAACAAATGGGCATTCACAGATTAAGAACGTTTATTGATAAATTTTCGGCCAAAAACGGGATGCCGGTTCCGTTTACGCATCAAGGCGATTTGGACAGACTGACGCAAATGCATTGGAGAGTCATTCAGGAAAACGTAACCGAAGCCTTGACCAATGCAATGAAATACGCCGATGCCACACAGATCTTCATTGATATCCATGTGCTGAACAAAGCCGTGAAAGCGGAAGTGAAAGATAACGGAAACGGCGCCGTCCGCTTTAAAAAAGGCCTCGGCATGCTCGGTATGGAAGAACGGGCGGCCGTTTTGCACGGAACCGTTATTTTTGACGGCACGGCCGGTTTTTCCGTCACGACATTGCTTCCGGTTGAATAAGTGAATGTTTTCATGTGAAAAATATGAAGATTCTCATGTCAAAGGAATGAACAGCTGCACTAACGGCCGTTCATTCTTTTTTTTATAATAAGAGCATCATAAGACATAGAGGTGGAAACATGAACATTTTGGAGCTCAAACAGCTGAGTAAGAAATTCGGTGATTATGCCGCCGTTGACCAGATGTCGCTTGCCGTAAAAGAAGGTGAGATTTTCGGGTTTCTCGGCGCAAACGGAGCCGGAAAAAGCACGACGATCAATATGATCTCAGGCCTTTTAAAACCTTCAGGCGGAGACATTCTGTTTCTCGGAAAAGATATTTTCAAATATAGCAAAGCAACAAAAATGAATATCGGCATCGTCCCTCAGGACCTCGCGATTTACGAAGAATTAAACGCCTATGAAAATGTGAAGTTCTTCGCCGGGCTGTACGGCCTGAGAGGGGCCGCTCTGAAAGAACGGGTCGAGGAAGCCCTGACATTCGTCGGCTTGAGCGATAAACACAAATATTTGCCGAAGCATTTTTCCGGCGGAATGAAACGCCGGCTCAATATCGCCTGCGCCCTTGCCCACCGGCCGAAACTGATCATCATGGATGAACCGACAGTCGGCATTGACCCGCAATCAAGAAATTATATTCTGCAATCAGTGAAAAAGCTGAATGAAATGGGCTGCACGATCATCTACACGAGCCACTACATGGAGGAAGTGGAAGAAATATGCACGCGCATCGCCATCATCGACCACGGAAAGGTCATCGCAGAAGGCACAAAAGAACAGCTGACCTCCATCATTACCGACACGAAGGACGTCGTGATTGAGCTGTCATCCGGAAACGGCATCAGCCTCGGCGACATTCAGGAGCTGCCCGGCGTCAGAGCCGCCACACTGGAAGAAAACAGCGTGAAAATCAGCTCTGACACAGGGGTCAACAATTTAAACCGCCTGATCCGGTACTTCATGGACAAAGGAATTGAAATCCGCTCCTTGCAGGAACAGGCCCCTGACTTAGAAACGGTATTTCTCACGCTGACAGGCAGAAGCCTGCGCGACTGACCTCACTGAAAGGAGGATTGCAAATGAATATTCTGCACATCGCCGGGAAAGAAATCAAAATCAGTTTCCGCGACAGACGGACTTTTATTTTCATGCTTGCTTTTCCGATCGTCTTCATGCTGATTTTCACTGCGGCATTATCAAACGCCTTTGATTCAGAGGTGACGGTCGGAAACATCAAGGTGGTATATACGGACCAGTCAAACGGCCCTCTTTCTCATGATTTTACTAAGTTTATGAAAGCCGCAAAAAAAGAGCATGTCTATTTTCAAAAAGCGGACACGGAGGCAAAAGGCAAAAACGAGGTTCGAGAAAATCAGGCGGATGCTTTCGTCACTGTAAAAAACACCGGTTTTCAAGTCTATACAAATGACCGGAGCGGCATAAACGGCACGATCGTCCAAGGCATGCTGACCGCTTTTACCAATCAATACAAAGCAGGCGCCGCCGCTTACAAGGCGCATAAGGCACCTTCCGCCGGACAAATCAAAAGCGATTATATGAAGCAGACGTCTTTACACAAAGCGAAAGAACCGAAAGCGAAAGATTTTTACGCGATATCCATGACGACGATGATCGGGCTGTACGCCTCGATTTTTGCAAGCACCTTATTCCGCGGGGAAAGAATACGGCACACCGCGGATCGCCTGATCGCCGCCCCGCTCCGGAAAAGCGATATCTTTCTCGGAAAGATGCTCGGCATTTTGGCTGTGAATGTTCTGACGATTCTTGCCGTTGTCGCCTTCAGCAAATTTATCTTAAAAGCGAATTGGGGCAGCCACATGGGACTTGTGCTTTTGATTCTCGTTTCTGAAATTCTTTTGGCCGTCAGCTTCGGACTCAGCCTGAGCTATTTGACCAGAAAACCCGAAAGCGCCAGATTAATCACCGTCATCATCGTTCAGGTGATGTCCATTATCGGCGGCGCCTATTACAAATATGAAGGCGGAGGAATTTCCGCCCTGTCGCCCTTATCCTGGATCAATAAGGCGATTAACAGCATCATTTACGCAAATGATGTATCAGCGGCATGGCCTGCACTCGGTTTAAATACAGCATTGGCGGCACTCTTTTTGCTGATCGCCGCATTTACGTTTCAAAGACGGGAGGGACTGTAATATGAAAAACTTCTGGTGGCTGTTTGCGCACACTCTCAAAGGGATTACAAAAAGCAAAAAACAGCTCATTCTTTATATCGGGGCTCCGCTGATCGGCGTCTTCCTCTCCTTCATGACCAATGCCAACGGCGGAGCCGAAACGCTCAATATCGGCATTCTCGATCAAGACGGCGGAGAAGTGGCGCAGGATACGGCCGCGTTTTTAAAAGGACTGGATCATGTGAAGATTTCGGAGGAAACAGCTGCGTCCGCCACATCAAAAATCGCTTCAGGAAAAATGGAGGCGCTCATTACGTTTGAAAAAGGCTTCTCCCAAAGCGTAAAAGACGGGAAACCGTCTCACATCGGCATGACCTCGCTGAAAGGCGCCCAGGTCACCGGATATGTCAGCTCTTATTTGTACAATTATATGAACAGCATCGCCTCAATCGGCAAATCCTCCGGCGGAGACGCAAAGGCCTTTCAGGCGATGTACGCCGATTTCAAGCATTCTCCCATTCAAACGGAGTCCGCTGTTTTACAAGATACATCGAACCATAAAGAAATGACTTACTCAGTCATCGGGTATCTCATTATCATTATGCTCTATTCCGCCGGCAACCTGACGGAACTAATGATTAAAGAGAGAGAAAACAGGACATACTACAGGCTTCTGTCAACGCCGATCACATCAAAGCAGTATGTATTGGCGAACGCGGCGGTGAATATCATTATCATGGCCGTCCAAATTCTATTCGCCGTTCTCTTTATGGGCGCCGCTTTTCATATTCATCCGTCATTCCCGCTGTGGCAGCTGTTCGTCCTGATGATGCTGTTTGCATTAAGCGCGATCGGGGTCGCCTTTATTGCCGTCGGTTTTTCCAATAGCAGCGCTTCGGCATCGGCGCTTTTGAATTTGATCGTCGTGCCGACATGCTTGCTGGCCGGCTGCTTCTTTCCGGGCAATATTATGCCGAAAACGGTGCAGACAATCGCCGAATTTCTGCCTCAGCGCTGGGTGCTCGATACGGTGGATCAATTGCAGCAAGGCCGCACGTTCCAAAGCCTGATGCTGAACATCATCATTTTGGGAGCCTTCGCCGCCGCCCTGTTATTAATAGCCGCATACAGGTTCAGCGTAAAACGTCAGACACAGACATTTATGTAAAGAAAAACAGCCCCGTAAAGGGCTGTTTTTTTCTTAGAACAGAAGCTCGTCCGGATTCGGGCCGACACGCTCGTCTTTGTTCAATGCGCTGATCTTTTCCATTTCTTCCTGTGACAGTTCGAAATCAAAAATATCGGCATTTTCTATGATGCGGTGCTCTTTAATCGATTTCGGAATGGTAACGACTTCGTTCTGAAGATCCCAGCGCAAAATCACTTGAGCAACCGATTTGTTATGTTTTTCCGCAATTTGTGACAGCACTTCGTTATCGAGGAGCTGTCCCTGCATCAATGGAGACCATGCTTCCACTTGAATGCCCTGCGCTTTGCAGAAATCTCTTACTTCTTTTTGAGTCAGGCGCGGGTGGAATTCAATCTGGTTGACCATCGGCTTGATTTCAGCATCTTTCAGCAGTTCTTCTAAATGATGCACTTGGAAGTTGCTGACGCCGATGGCGCGGATTTTGCCGTCTTTGTACAGCTTTTCAAGAGCGCGCCATGTGTCTTTATATTTATCCTTGCCCGGCCAGTGAATCAGGTAAAGGTCGAGGTAATCGAGGCCGAGGCGCTCAAGGCTTTTCTCAAACGCGTCAAGTGTCGTTTCGTATCCTTGATCTTCATTCCACACTTTTGACGTGATGAACAGCTCTTCTCTGGCAACGCCCGCAGCTCTGATGCCTTCGCCGACACCCTCTTCATTTTTGTAAATAGCCGCCGTATCAATGCTGCGGTAGCCGTTTCTGATTGCCGCTTCGACGGAGTCCGCCGCTACGCTTCCGTTTTCCACCTTGAAGACGCCAAGGCCGAACCACGGCATTTCAACGCCATTATGAAGCTTTACAGTATCTTTTAAGCTTTTTGCCACGTTGAACCATCCTTTCTAGTCATTATGTAAACGGTTATTATTATCTCACATTTCCGCCGTAAGAAACCAATTATACGCTCATCGTCATCACAAAAACCATCTTTAGTGCCCAAGCACCACTTCCGTTATTATTTTCCTATTTTTCAAAAATTCCGGTTAACCGGGTAACTGTCCGGGTAAATCGCTACTGTAGCCACCACACAATTGAAGGAGGAAATCATATGAAACGTATGCGTATCCCGATGTCCGTTGCCCTTGGCGCCGCTTTGTCTCTGACTCCTCTGTCCTTTGTATCCGCAAAAGAAACCCCGGTCCCTCAAAACATGGCACAGCAATCATCAGATGCCTCAGCAAAAGATGTCGGATTAAACATTGACGTTGACCTGCTCGGCATCGGCAATTCGATTGCTGACGCGATTAAGTCGGCGCAAAACCGTGACGGCTTCGTCAAAAACTTAATGGAATCTTCATTCTACGCTTCCGGACAAAAATATAACGTCATGGTGTTTAATTTAAGCCAGGAATATGAAGATCATTTTAACGGTGTTCAGTTCTACGGTTCCGCCGTTTATGACGGCATCACGTACGGCATTTGGGTGTTTGAAGACGGAAGCTTCACCAATAAAGGTGATGGCGGCTGGATCAACTGGGCCTTCAGAGGCTGGTTTGACCGCGAGGGCGATCACGTCGAATTCCATCGTCCGTAATCAAAAAAAGTCCGGCGACAGATGCCGGACTTTTTTGATTTATTCATCTCCGTCAAGCATGGCCGCTTCCACATCATTGATGTATTGGCGAAGCTCATGTGACATATCGCGGGAAATTTCCCGCTCTTCGAACAATGTTTGGATTTCGTTGCGGATGGCCTGCACGGCCCGCAGTTTGATTTCGAGTTTTTGATTTTCAAAACGGCGGCTCGGATTCTGTTCGTGATACGAGTGCCCCAGCCTGAAAATCAGGTGATTGTAAAAGGAAATGACGGCAAGCGTCACATCTTTATTTTCTTCAGTCATGTGTTTTTTCAGGCTTTCAATGGCCGCTTTTGCCGTTTTAACCCTTGTGGCGCGGATGAGGCCTTCTTCATTTAAAATCGTCATTTCCGGCTTTTTTTGTTCACCGAAAAAGATCCAGTACATCAGGCGTTTCAGCTTTTTCTTAGATAAGCCGACTTTAAACGGATTCGTATACAGCACTTCCAGTTCATCAAACCGTTCCTGAAGGCTGTCAGCCGTTTCTTCCGGTATGTCGCCCCGCTCAATCAGCCGCAGCAATTCTTCCTGTTCAGCCTGTATCCCTTGGGCGCGGACTTTCCGCTCATCTTTTTTCGTGCGGTTTTTTACGGTGAACTGCTGAAACCTGAGATTTTTCATTTTCTCATTGTATTCGGCAATAACCGCAAAAGAAGCCGTTTTGTTTGTCTCATTCATATTTTCTTTAATGGCGGTTAAGGCTGCCTTTATCAGCTTCCGTCTCGCTGTCAGCAATTTGACTTTCTTCTCTTTCACATTGTCTTCCGGCTTATCTGTCAAAATCGGCAGTACGATTGTCGCCAGCACCAATGTGCACATAATAACACCCGCGGCTAAAAAGAGAATCAAATTCCGTTCAGGAAACGGTGAGCCGTCAGAGAGCACGTAAGGAATGGAAAAGGAACCCGCAAGCGTGACCGCTCCCCTGACGCCTGAAACCGAAATCAGCAGGGTCGAGCGCAGGCCGGGTTTATAAATGCTCTGATCCTTGTTAAAAAACCACTTGCCGTTCCAAAAAAACAGCACCCACAAAAACCTGAGAATCATTAACGTCAGCGTAATGACGATAATGTACCCGATGACCATCATATTGTTAAACGCGGTATCATTAAAGATGACGGAAACCACATCCGGTATTTGCGCCCCTAAAATAACGAAAACAAGACCGTTCAGAATGAACAAAATAATATTCCACGTACTTGAAGAGACGATTTGCAGTTTGACCATCGTTGATTCAAGACGGTCCTGCTCCACCGCATGCGTGATGCCGCCGGCCACAACAGCTAAAATGCCGGAAACGCCGATTTCTTCAGCCGCGAGATAGATGACGAACGGCGTCAGAATTTGAATCAGCATATGCATCGTGACATCCTGCATGCCGAGGCGGCGCAAAAACAGCCGGAAACGGATAATCAAAAAAGAAATGACGACACCGCTGAGTAAACCGCCGGCTGAAATCAGAACGAAACTGAAGGCGGCCTGCGCCAGCGAAAATGCGCCCGTCACGGCAGCCGCAATCGCAAATTTAAAAGCGACCAGGCCGGATGCGTCATTCATCAGTCCTTCTCCTTCAAGGAGACGCAGAATGCCTTTTGGCATCTTCACTCGCCCTGACAGCGCGCTGACCGCGACAACGTCAGTCGGTGACAGAATCGCCGCCAGCCCGAACGCGGCAGCCAGCGGAATGCTCGGAATCATCCAATGAATCGTGTAACCGCCGACAATCACCGTGGCAAACACGAGCCCGAGCGCAAGCAGCAGAATCGGCGCTCTTAAATTCCAAAGTTCCGCACGCGGCGTCCGTTTTCCATCGTTAAAAAGCAGCGGAGCGATAAACAAAACAAAAAACAATTCGGTATTCAGTTCAAAATGAAGTCCCTGCGGAAATGACGCCGCAATGATACCGAGCGCCACCTGAATCAAAGGCACCGGGATAAAGGGGACAAACCGATTTACGATATTTGAGATCGCGATGATGGTTAAAAGTACGAGTACGACTAAAAATATGTCCAAAGCATGACCTCCTTCATCTGCTGCATCATATCATTATTGCCTGTTCTCTGCCTTTGCCAAAGGCCGGAGCCGATGATCGGGCAGATTCAATATATTTTCCGCACGCAACCATTCTTCTTTTATTTTACCCGTTTTTATTTAAAATTTCTCATAACGTGCTCACGGCGAACTTTTTTTGCCTTCAGCTACATTTTTTCTAGAAAAAGAAAAAGCCTGTTTTCTCTGAAAACAGGCTTTTTCGCAAGCTGCGTCATCTGTTTCATGACGCGGTGCAGCGTTTATGCTGCTTAGTAAAGGATAGAGAACGCACCGTCAGTGTGTCTCTATCCTTGGTTTTAAGTGCTCATCTTATTCGTGAAAATTCGTGCCGTCTGTCGTCGCTTTAATGATGCCCGCGCGGATGACGAAATCGCCGAAGTGTTCGCCTTCCTCACGCTCTTTCGCGTAGCGCGGGAGAATGGTGCGAAGCTCATTCAGAATTTCCTCTTCACCGATATTTTCCCGGTACATTTTGCTCAAACGGCTGCCGTCAAACGCCGCTCCTAAATACATATTATATTTTCCGGGCGCCTTTCCGATAAATCCGATTTCGCCGAGCGCATGGCGGGCGCAGCCATTCGGGCACCCGGTCATACGGATGGTGATTTCTTCATCCCGCAGCCCGTTTTCGTCAACAATGTCTTCAATCTTATCAATCAATTTCGGCAGATAGCGCTCGGCTTCGGCCATGGCGAGCCCGCATGTCGGAAGCGCGACGCAAGCCATTGAACTGCGGCGGAGGGCGGAATGCTGCCGGCCGTCTGTCAGACCGTATTGTTCGATTAATGCGCTGATTTGTTTCTTTTTCTGGCTCGAGACATTGCCGATAATCAGGTTTTGATTAGAGGTGAGACGGAAATCTCCCGTATGGACTTTGGCGATTTCACGTAATCCCGTCATCAGCTTATAATTCTCATAGTCCGTGACGCGGCCGCCTTCGATAAACATCGTAAAGTGCCATTTACCTTTTACACCCTTCACCCATCCGTAACGGTCGCCGTTATGGTCAAAATGATAAGGTTTCGCTTCATCCAGCTGCCAGCCGAGGCGGTTTTCCAGCTCGGCTTTTACGTTTTCCAGCCCGAGACGGTCAACGGTGTACTTGAATCTGGCATTCTTTCTGACGGAACGGTTTCCGTAATCGCGCTGAATCGTAATGGTTTTTTCCGCTACATCATACAGCTGCTCCGGTTTGCAGAAGCCGATGACTTTTGAAAGCTGCGGATAAGTGGCCGTATCGCCGTGCGTCATTCCCATACCGCCGCCGATTGCCACGTTGAATCCGATAAGACGGCCTTCCTCCACGATGGCAATGAAGCCGAGATCTTGAGAAAAGACATCGATATCATTGGACGGAGGCACGGCGATTCCGATTTTGAATTTCCGCGGCAGGTACAGCGGCCCGTACATCGGTTCCGTTTCCGTGTCAGGAGTGCCCGCCACACGTTCCTCATCAAGCCAGATTTCATGATAGGCTCTCGTGCGCGGAAGAAGGTCATCGCTCAATTTCTTCGACCATTCGTATACTTCCGCATGAATTTCAGACTGGTGCGGATTTGAAGCGCACATGACGTTTCGGTTGACATCTCCGCAGGCCGCAATGGTATCAAGCAGCGCCGCATTGATTTTCTGAATCGTTTTTTTCATGTTCCATTTTAAAATTCCGTGCATTTGGAACGTTTCACGCGTTGTCAGCTTCAATGTATTGTTTCCGTATTTTTGCGCCAGTTCATCCATGACAAGCCATTGTTCCGGAGTTGACACGCCGCCTGGCATCCGGACGCGCAGCATGAACTGATAAGCCGGTTCAAGCTTTTGTTTTTGACGTTCATTACGGAGATCGCGGTCATCCTGCAAGTAGCTTCCGTGATGCTTCATCAGCCGGTTGTCATCGTCCGGGATGCCGGCTGAAATCCGGTCGAGCATGACTTCTTTCAATGTGCCGCGCAAATAATCACTTTTTTCTTTAATTTCCTCAACATCACTTGGAGGGCCTTCCGGCGCTTTTAAAATGTTATTCACCATGCTGAATAAGCTCCTTTCAAACCAAAATCAATATACGTCACGCTGATAGCGTTTTTTCTGCTGCATGTCTGCCAGGAAGCTTTCCGCTTTTTCACGGCTCATGCCGCCTTCTTCCTGAATGATATCGAGAAGCGCCTGGTGCACGTCATGCGCCATATGCTGTTCATCACCGCAGATGTATACGGCGGCTCCCTGCTGCAGCCATTCATACAGCTCTTTGCTTTGTTCTTTCATGCGGTGCTGCACATATACTTTTTCCTCCGAATCCCGGGAAAAAGCGACGTCCATTTTTGTGAGAACACCGTTTTGCAGCCATTTTTGCCATTCCGTCTGGTACAGAAAATCAGTGACAAAGTGCTGATCCCCGAAAAACAGCCATGTTTTCCCTTCAGCTCCGGTTTCTTCACGCTCCTGCATAAAGGAACGGAACGGCGCGATGCCTGTCCCCGGCCCGACCATAATGATCGGTGTATCCGGGTTTTCCGGCAGCTTGAAGTTTTGGTTGTGCTGAATGTAAATCGGAAGCGTATCTCCCGGCTGGAGTCTTTCCGCACACAGAATGCTGCAGACGCCTTTTCGTTCTCTGCCGTGCGCGTCATATCTGACCGCTCCGATTGTCAGATGCACCTCTTCCGGATTCGCTTCTAAACTGCTTGCGATCGAATAGAGCCGGGCCGGCATTTTACGCAGGATGGAAAGAAAGTCTTCCGCTGTCGCTTCCCACGGACCGAAATCCCGGACGAGATCAACCAGATCACGGCCGTTGATGTACGCTTTCAGCTGCTCTTCGTTTCCTTCGGCCAGAAGTTCACTCAGCTTTTGGTCAGCCGTAAACTGTGCGGCCTTTTGCAGGAACGGTTTTGTTAAAACGGTTATTTCAAAATGAGAAGTAAGCGCATCTTTCAGCGGGAGGCGCTCTCCTTGTTTATTCACCGCCACTTCCTGTTTTGGGTCCCATTTCAGCTCATTGATCAGCTCATCAACGAGCGCCGGATCATTTTCCGGATAGATGCCGAGGCTGTCTCCGGGCTGATACGCGAGGCCCGATCCTTCAAGCGAAAGCTCGAGATGGCGTGTTTCTTTATTCGAACCGCGTCCGTTCAGATTGATGTTCTCAAGAACCTCCGCCCGAAACGGGTTCGTTCTGGAATAAACGGATTCACCGAGAGCCGGCGTCTCGGCAGGCGCTTCGGCTGTTTGATTTCCCGCTCCTTCGTTCAAACCGCCGATGACCGCGTCAAGCCATTCAGAAAACGGCTCATCATAATCAAGATCGCAATCAACCCGCGGCGCAAGCTGTGTGCCGCCGAGCTCTTGAAGACGCTCGTCAAACTCTTTGCCGGTCTGGCAGAAAAATTCATACGAGCTGTCCCCGAGCGCCAAAACGGAGTAACGGAGCGCTTCAAGCTTCGGCGCGCGTCTGCCGTGAAGAAATTCATGAAAGGCCAGCGCGTTATCCGGCGGATCGCCTTCTCCGTGCGTGCTCACAACGATCAGTAAATTGTTTATTTTTTTCAGATTATTCGGCTTAAAATCGTTCATCGACGCGACGGTGACCTGGAATCCCCGTTCCTCAAGCGTCTTTACCGTCTGTTTCGCAAGACCTTCCGCATTTCCCGTTTGCGATCCGTATAATACGGTCACTTCTCTTGAGACTGCCGGGCTTTCTGCAGGAGCCGGAGCAGCGGGTGCGGCTGTTTCACCGGATTCGGACCGGGCCGCAGCCAAATAACCGCTCAGCCAGATTTTCTGTGATTCTGTCAAGGTCGGCAGAAGGCGGTTAAGGAGCTCTGCCTGCTCCTGATTAAACGGACTGTTCATGACCTGAAGTTGCAACGATATCCACCTCACAAGGAATTAAACGTAACGTACGTTATTTCTATAGGAATTGTCAAAATAATATTCTAATTGAAACTTTACCGAAAGTTTGTATGTAAGTAAAATATATAATCATGATGACAACGATTAAGATTACTAATGATAAAAAGCCCTTTGCACTTGGCAAAGGGCTTACACGAATAAGCCGGCGGGCACTTCTTTAATAAAAGGAGAGTGTTCTCCCGGAGACAATACGGTCAGATGATGCATCGCCCGCGTACAGGCCGTATATAACAGCTTACGGTCATGTTCGCTTTTGTACTGGGCAGCAGAGGCATCAGCGGCAATGACGGCGTCAAACTCAATGCCTTTTGCCAAATAAACGGGAATGACGCATACCCCTTTTTGAAAAGGCTGGTTTTCTTTATTGATCAAGCGGACACCGCTCTCGGCGCTGACCGCCTGAAACACTTTTTTGGCTTCCGCGGCCGTTTTGCAGATGACGGCGACCGTCTCCCAGCCTTTTTGTCTGAGCTCCCGGATTGTATCCGCCAATTGTTCCTGCCGCGCATTTTCTGTATCCGTCCGCAAAACACGCGGTTTTTCCCCGTTCCGGTTAAAAGGCTCAATGTCATCGCCGTCAGCCAGCAGCGCTTTCGTAAATTCAACAATCTGCCGCGTCGATCTGTAAGTCCGCTTCAGGCTGACATACTTTTCTGCACCATTGCGAAAGCAGCCGGCGAGGGAAGAAGGGCCCGTAATGGTGTGGGCATAAATCGACTGGCTGACATCACCGAGAACCGTCATCTTTGCCGCTGGGAAGATGCTTTGAATATACGTGAGCTGAAATGGGGAATAATCCTGCGCTTCATCAATGAAGACGTGCTTCATTTGTGTGTTTTTTCTTTTTCCTTCTAACAGATCCTGCAAATACAGATACGGAGCGGCATCTTCATACGGAAGTGACCGTTCTGCAAATGCGTTTCTGGTCAAAGCGCCGATGCTCTCCCAATGATCGGGCTTTTCATCAGCTCCCCAGTCTGAAAACAGCCGGAGATACATCCGTTTTATATCGAGAAAGCCGAGCCGTCTGACGGCCTGCTTAATCGGTTTAAAGGCTTTGCCGACAATAATGGCGCCAAGCAGCCGCTGTTCGCGCTGATGGTCGTCAAATGCAGGTTCATCATCTGCCGCCTGCTTCTTGAGTGTTTGATAAACCTCAGCATAGTCTTCCTTATCAAGCAGCTCGCTCTCCTGCAAGACCCATTCCTTCTTACGCTCCTTTTTTTCGAGAGCGCTGATTTCCGCGAGAAGCCATTCCGCTGTCAGCTCCGCTCTGTTCGGAATCGGCAGCTGCTGATCAAGCGAATAAAAATAGGCTTCAATCCGTTCTTTTGAAATCAGGATGTCTCCCCGGAAGCTGATCTGTTTACACATCAGGCCCGAGCCGGAAAGCGAGCAGGCGTAGCGGTCAATCATGGCCCGGAAAGCTGATGACGCTTTGTAAGCAATGGCTGCGAGCCTTACGGAAAGTGCGTCCTGATTTTGTTCAGTCAGGCAATATTCAAGCTGCTCGTACGGGCTTTCACAATCAAACTTTCGTCCGAGCCGGCGGATGATATATTCCTGAAAGGTGGCCTGCTCCATATTCTCTTCTCCCAATTCCGGCAATACGGCGGACACATAACTGTTGAACAAAATATTCGGGGAAAACAATACAATCTGACGGGCATCAAGCACCCCGCGCCCGCGGTACAGCAAGTAAGCGGCCCGCTGAAGCGCCGCGGATGTTTTCCCGCTTCCGGCGGCTCCCTGAACGATGAGATATTTGCTTTTTTCATCCCGGATGATTTCGTTCTGTTCTTTTTGGATGGTTGACACGATGTTTTTCATATGCTGTCCGGAATGCCCGCTCAGCACCTCTTGCAGCATTTCGTCACCAATCGTCATATCCGTGTTAAACATCGCTTTAAGCGTCCCGTTTTTAATGATAAACTGCCGCTTCAGTGTGATGTCTCCTTCTATCGTTTCTTCGGGAACTTCATAGCGGGCTTTTCCCGGGGAATATTGATAGTAAAGAGAGGAGATGGGCGCGCGCCAATCATAAATGAGAAATTGCTCGTTGTTTTCATCCATCAAAGAAGTCAGCCCGATATAAATCCGCTCGGAAGAGGGCTCCCCTTTTTCCGTAAAATCGACACGGCCGAAGTAAGGAGAGGTTTTCAGCTTTTGGATTTTTTGAAGATGCCGGTATTGAAGCCGATGCGTCCGTTCACGTTCTGAAAGCATTTCTGCCTGCTGTTTAATGCTTGAAAATGTCTCAGCCGCTTCGTGGGCGTCATCCATATTCACGGTGACATCATCCCAAAACGTTTTTCTCAGCCCGACAATATCCTGCTTCAATCCGCCCGATGAGGCTTCAAGATGAGTTTGTTTCTGTTCCAGTTCCTTCATGACAAAATTGATTCTTTCCTGCTCTTCTTTCCACTCTTTATCACGTTTTGCCATCAGCGGCACCTCCGACATCAAGCTGACAAATCCGGATTTCATCATACAAACATATATGCAACATATTATTCAGCATTATGGTCAAATACCCTTTTTCTTATCATATCGGGCGTCTTTTTTTATCAGAAGCCGTTATGAAAAAAAACCGATTTCTTTATGAAATCGGTTTTTTACTGATCTATATGATAGGAACGATTCGGCAGGCGCCACCTGAACACATAACTGCAGATGCGGCATGCCACAAGCACAAGAAACAGCACATACAAACCGGCGGCATCCCCGGCCCAGCCGAGGCCCACGATTAACCCTCCGAGCGCGGCCCAGACTGCATAAATTTCCGCCTTGAGCACAAGCGGCTTCCTGCCCGCGAGCAAATCCCGTATGATGCCGCCCCCGCTGCCGGTGAGGACCGCTGCCGCAATCACCGCACTGAGCGGATGGCCCATTTTCACGGCATATAAAGCGCCTTGGATGGCAAATGCCGAAAGCCCGATGGCATCGGATAGGTTGCCCCATTTACTCCAATGCCTTAACAGCAGCTTCGGAAACAAAAAGACAATCGTAACTGATGCGAGAGCGATTTGAAAAAACGCGCCTTGCTCCCACAAGGCGGAGACCGGAACACCGATCAGCAGATTTCGGATCGCTCCTCCGCCGAACGCCGTTACAATCCCCAAGATATACACGCCTAAAATATCATACTCCTCTTCCATCGCAACAATCGCTCCGCTGACCGCAAACGCAATGATGCCGATTACACTAAGCAGCTCCCAGGCCATTCCATATGCTCCTTTTTATTTGTTAAATTTTCTGACGACCATTAGATTTTATAATCGCTTTCTCTTAAAATCAACCTTATTTTTGAAAGATTCTGATTCCAACCCGGGACAACCTCACTCGCAACGGCTGGGAGCAAGAACATTTACCTATTTTATACTATTTTGGGAGGTTTATTGGAAGTTTCATTGAATACTTTCTCTAACAAAAAGGGGGTTATGAGATGAAAATCAGTTCACTTGTTTTTCCTGTTTTATTGGCCGCCGGATTAATTCCCGGCCTGCCGTCAGCCGAAAGCCATACGCATTCGCACACTCATGCGGAGCCGGCGAAAACGGTGTATACGGACCCGCTTCCGAAAGCCGATCATTTTAAAGATCTGAAGGGCCCGGTCCAAGTCGAACAGACGGTTGACACAAAAATTCTGGATGAAAACGGCAAGCAGGTCGGCACGAAACGATTCAATGCCAATGTCAGTCAGGATAAAGCCTCAACTAAAGCCAGCACGGGCAGCCAGAAGGTCAGAGTGCTGGCGGTGGCGGACGCTGAATACCGCGCCAAATACAGCGACTGGCAAACGCGAATCGTCCAGATCGTGGAGCAGGCGGATGTTGCTTTTAACCGTGATCACAACATTGATTTCGTCGTACAGGCCGTGCAGGCTTGGAATTCCTCGGGCTCAAACAGTTCTCAGATTTTATCGAATCTCCAAGGCAGCTTCAGAAATCAAAATTATCATTTTGTCGTCGGTTTTACCGCAAAATCAAGTTTTGATGCCGGCGGTATCGCGTATGTATATAACGGCAAACCGAGCGGCCCGGCTTTCAGCGTGAACCTTGATCAAGGAACGGCCAACACGGCGAAAGCGGCACAGCACGAGTTTTCCCATAACTTCGGACTTCAGCATGACGCCCAAGGCAGCGGCATCCGCTGCGTCATGAATTATGATTATGCCTATTCCGTGGATATTTGGGACAGCTCCCATAACAGACAGATTGCGACAAACAAAGCTTGGTACAAATAATAGAAAAAGAGCCGCTCCCATGGAGCAGGCTCTTTATTTTGCCGTGCGTTCCGTTTTGACAAAACACATGCAGATAATAATGAGAATAAATGCCGTCAATGCCAGGAAAGGAATGGTAATGAAACCGAACCAGTTAATATATTCAGATGAGCAAGGCACGCCGTAAACACACGGCTTGATGCCGCTGAAACCGGGCACCTTCTGCTCAAGGTAATGCATGATCGATATAAACGCGCCGATGACGGCCATCGGCAGCACATATTTTTTCACGCGCGTGTCACCCTGGAAGGTGGCGATTCCTAAAATCAGGACAAGCGGGTACATGAGAATTCTTTGATACCAGCACAGCTCGCACGGTATGAATTTTCTGATCTCGCTGAAATATAGGCTGCCGAGCATGGCAGCAAGAGCTATCACCCAAGAAGCATATAAAAATACGATTCTATTTTTCATTTTCCAGCTCTTTCTTAATCGTTTTTGAAATCTCATCATAATCAGAGAAGTCTTTAATCACTTTGTCATTTACGTAAATCGTCGGTGTCGCCGTAATGTTTAATTTATCATTCAGGTCAGTGTCAGCTTTCAGCTCTTTTGCAAATGTCTCTTTATCAAGGTTTTCCTTCAGCTTGTCAGGATCAACCTTTTTCGCGGTGCTTTTGACCGTTTTTTCAAGCAATGCAGGCGTGACCCATTCCTGTTCGCTTGACGGCTGCTGTTCAAACAGCTTTTCATGGAATGCCCAGAATGATGCCGGGTCTTCTTTCCACACCTCTTCTGAAGCAAGAGCCGCCAGACGCGAGCCGCTTCCGTGGTACATGACGTTCACAAATGAAAATTTCACGTCGCCTTTATCGATAAAATCTTTTTTGATTTTCGGAAAGATATCGCTGTTAAATACTTTGCATGACGGACACTTGTAATCTCCGAATTCAACTACCGTAACAGGGGCGCTGTCTTTGCCAAGCACGGGCTGTCCTTTAATGGAAGGCTGTTCGGCGACTGTTTCGCCCGCTTTTTCCGTTTGGTTGTTAATAATTACGATGGCCGCAAATAAAACGACAACGATTAACGTCAGAATCACCGCAAATTTCGCAGACGATTGTTTCTTTTTCACTCAGACACCTCATTGTTTTTAAAATAAAAAAGAAGCGGATGCCGGATGGCCCGCTTCTCTATTTTACCAAGACAACCTTGTTTAAGAAAACCCTGAAAAACGAATTATCTTTGACAATTATTCCGCTTTCACTCTCATGACGCGCATCGCGTTGGCAACGGCGATCAGCGTGACGCCTACATCTGAAAAGACCGCTTCCCACATGGTGGCGAATCCGAATGCGCCAAGCAGGAGAAAAATGATTTTTACGCCTAAAGCAAATCCGATGTTCTGCCAGACGATCCGGCGTGTTCGGCGTGCAATCCGGATGGCTTCGGCTGCTTTTGACGGCTGGTCTGTCATCAGGACGACATCGGCCGCTTCGACGGCGGCATCAGAGCCGAGAGCCCCCATGGCAGCTCCGATGTCAGCTCTGGCAAGCACAGGCGTATCATTAATCCCATCGCCGACAAACATCAGTTTTTCATTCGGTGAAAGCGCCGCTTCAAGTTCTTCGACGCGGTCTACCTTGTCACCCGGCAAAAGCTCTGTGTACACGTCATCAATACCGAGCTCTCGGCCGACAGCTTCTCCGGTCTGCTTTGAATCACCCGTCAGCATCACTGTCCGCTTCACGCCGAGCGCTTTTAAATTGGCAATGGCCTGTTTGGCGTCCTCTTTGATTTCATCGGCGATCACGATCGCCCCCGCATACTGCTGATCAACGGCGACATAGACGACGGTTCCGTTATTTTCAGCTGTGCCGGAAGCGATTTGTTCTTTTGCCATCAGTTTTTGATTTCCGGCCAAAATCGTTGATCCGCCGGTTTTCACCCGAATGCCGTGTCCGGGTATTTCTTCATATTCTTCAATCTCGTCTGCCGCGAGCGGTTGATTGTAAGCTTCACGGATGGAAGAAGCAATCGGATGATTGGAATGGACTTCCGCAAGCGCGGCCGCATGAAGCAGGCTGTCTTTCGTAAATCCCGCCGCCGGCTTGATATCAGTAACGGCGAAATTGCCTTTCGTTAAGGTTCCCGTTTTATCAAACACGGCGTATGCCACCTGATTGAGCGCTTCTAAATAGTTGCTGCCTTTCACGAGCACCCCTGCTTTAGACGCAGCTCCGATACCGCCGAAAAACCCGAGCGGAATGGAGACGACGAGTGCGCACGGACAAGAAATCACAAGGAAAATCAGCGCGCGGTACACCCAGTCGGATAGCGCGGCTGAAGGCACGAGAAGCGGCGGTAAAAAGGCGAGAAGCACCGCAACAATGACAACGGCCGGTGTATAATACTTGGCAAACTTCGTAATAAAGTTTTCCGTTTTCGCTTTGCGTCCGGCCGCATTTTCGACGAGATCCAATATTTTTGACACGGCAGAGTCTTCATATCCTTTAGAGGTTTCAATATGAAGCACGCCGTTCTGATTCATAAATCCGGCCATCACATCTTGCCCCGGCTCCGCTTTTCTTGGCACGGATTCGCCCGTTAAAGCGGATGTATCAACCATCGAAGAACCGCTCAGCACCTTTCCATCCAACGGAATCCGTTCTCCGGGATTCACGACGATGACCTGT
Source organism: Bacillus sp. FSL P4-0334 (assembly GCF_038004825.1). Classification (NCBI taxonomy): domain Bacteria; kingdom Bacillati; phylum Bacillota; class Bacilli; order Caryophanales; family Bacillaceae; genus Bacillus; species Bacillus sp. FSL P4-0334. The sequence goes on from NZ_JBBORX010000001.1 coordinate 263,008, forward strand.
CCGACTTTGACGTCCTGCGGCGAAACGGCAGTCATGCCGTTTTCCGTTTTCACATTGGCGTACTCAGGACGGATGTCCAATAACGCGCTGATCGATTTTCTGGATCGGCTGACGGCCGCTCCCTGAAACAATTCACCGATTTGGTAGAACAGCATGACCGCGACGCCTTCCGGATACTGATGAATCATAAATGCGCCGATCGTGGCAAGCGCCATCAGAAAATGCTCATCAAATACCTGGCCGCGGACAATGTTTTTTCCCGCTCTGGCTACGATATCGCCGCCGATAATCAAATATGAAGCAAAAAAGAGCAGAAACTCAAGGACGGCGCCCGTGTGCGCGAAGTAAGCGATGACGGCCAAAACGGCTCCCGCAGCCAGCCTCACTAACATCAGCTGCAGCTTTTTGCGGTACTCATCCTCGCCGGGTTTGTCTTCGTGCTTCGAACGAACGGTCACATGAGGATCAATGGACTTTACTTTTTTCACAACCTCATCTTTCATCCATTGTTCGTTTTTGCCGCCGGCTGAGACCGTGATGGTGCTTGCCGCAAAATTGACAGCACAGCCGTCTATGCCGTCAATGGCTTTTACGCCGTTTTCTATTTTTTTTGCACAGTTGCTGCAATCAAGTCCGTCTAATACAAATTCAACTTTGGCTGCTTTCATTTTCGACTCACCCTACTTTCCGTAATAGGATTCCCATAACATCAATACAGCTAAACGAATTTATATATATGAACATATACTCATATATGTGTTTTCTCTATTATATGCAGGCTTTGAATAAAGTGTCAATAAAAAAGACAAAACAGGCCTCAACCTATTTTGTCTTTTTTTACCCTCTGTAAACGCAAAGCATTAAGGACGACCGATACTGAGCTGAACGCCATGGCAGCGCCTGCCACCCACGGGGCCAGAAAGCCGGACGCCGCAATCGGAATGCCGATGCTGTTGTATCCCAATGCCCAGCCTAAATTCTGCTTGATGTTTCTCATGGTCAGCCTGCTCATGCCGATGGCGTCGGCAATGCCGTTCAGGTCACCGCGGATCAGCGTAATATCCGCCGCTTCCATTGCGATATCTGTGCCGGTGCCGATGGCCATTCCGATATCGGCCACAGCCAGCGCCGGAGCATCATTGATGCCGTCACCGACCATCGCCACGCGCCGGCCTTCTTTTTGCAGCCGGGAAATTTCCGCCGCCTTTTGTTCGGGAAGCACTTCAGCGATCACGCTGCCGATGCCCGCGGCTTTTGCAATGGCTTCCGCGGTCTTTTTGTTGTCACCGGTCATCATGATGACGTCAAGCCCCATATCATTCAGGCGTTTCACCGCGGCCGGAGATGTGTCTTTGATTGTATCGGCGACTGCGATAAGGCCCGCCGCTTTGCCGTCTGCCGCAATAAGCATCACCGTTTTTCCTTCCGCCTCCAAGCGGGCCATGTGAGGAAGCAGCGCCTCATGTTCGATATGTTCCGATTCCATCAGCCGTCTTGATCCGGCAAGAATCGTTCTGCCGTCAGCCTCGGCGTATATTCCCGAACCGATCCGGGCTTGGAACCGGGTGATTTTTGGGATGGCAATCCCCCGTTTTTCGGCTCCTGACACGATGGCTTCTCCAAGCGGGTGCTCTGATCCCGTTTCGGCGGCCGCCGCCAGCCGCAGGAGTTCCTCTTCGTTCATTCCCTCTGCCGGTACGGCATCTGTCAGAACCGGTCTGCCGTTTGTCACCGTTCCTGTTTTATCCAGTACGATGGTCGTCAGACGCTTTGTTTTTTCTAAATGCTCTCCGCCTTTAAAAAGAATGCCGAATTCAGCTGCACGGCCGGAGCCCGCCATAATGCTCGTCGGAGTGGCGAGCCCGAGTGCACACGGACAGGCAATGACAAGCACGGCGATGAATTTGCCGATCGCTTCAGAAAACTGTCCCGGCGCCGCCCATACATACCAAATGAGAAAAGTCAGCACGGCCAGCCCCAGCACAATAGGGACGAAAATGCCTGAAATGTGATCCGCGAGCCGCTGAATGGGCGCTTTTGATCCTTGGGCTTCTTCTACGATTTTAATAATGTGTGCAAGCGCGGTATCTTTCCCGACATTCACCGCTCTGATTTTGAGAAAGCCGTTTGCATTGATCGTCGCCCCGGTGACGGTGCTTCCGGGAGACTTATCGACAGGCATGCTCTCCCCCGTAATCATCGATTCATCAATTGCGGAATGGCCTTCAATCACTTCGCCATCGACAGGAACACGTTCTCCCGGTTTCACATATACGATATCCCCCGTCCGGACCTCGTCAATCGGAATCACCTGTACCTTCCCTTCCCGCTCAACCGCCGCCGTCTTCGCCTGAAGCTTCATTAACTTTTTAATCGCTTCTGATGAGCGGCCTTTCGCTTTCATCTCTAAAAGCTTTCCAAGCAAAATCAAAGTCAGCAAAATGGCGCTCGTTTCATAATAAAGCCCCTCTACATGTCCGTCTCGTCCGAGAGACGCAATCGTCATGTACAGGCTGTATGCGTAAGCGGCCGTCGTTCCGAGCGCAACGAGAACATCCATATTGGCGCTTTTGTTTCTCAGCGCCTTATACGCTCCCATATAAAAAGGCCAGCCGATGACGAGCTGCACCGGGGTGGCAAGCGCGAATTGCAGCCACGGATTCATCAGGATATCCGGCATCCAGATAAAAGAAGTAAAAGAAAAATGGCTGACCATCGACCATAGAAGCGGAAAGGAGAGAACGGCAGAAAATATCAGCCTGATCAGCTGCTTTCGCTGCTCTTTCTCCTTTTGGGATAATCCGCCATCTCCATCAACCGCTTGCTTCTCGTCTAATCTGTAGCCGAGTTTTGCCACGGTCTCTTTCAGCTCTTTCGGTGTCACCTCTTTCGGATTGTATTCAACGGTGACCGTTTCCAAAGCGAAATTCACCGGTGCGCTGTCAACTCCCCCTACTTTGTTCAGGCGCTTTTCAATCCGATTGGCGCAAGCGGCGCACGTCATGCCTTCAATCTGAAACTCGGCTTTTTCCGTCACAACATGGTAGCCGAGTTTTTCAATTTTATCCTTTATGGCGCCAGCTTCGATTTTGTCAGGCTGATAGGAAATATTTGAGGTCTCAAGCGCAAGATTGACGGAAGCGTCATTGACGCCGTCCATCCGTTTCAGCCCTTTTTCAATTCTTGAAGCGCAGGCGGCGCATGTCATGCCTCCCACTTGAATGGTCATCTCTTTCGGTTCACTCAATGCCCTCACCTCTTCTCACAAACCCCCAGGGGGTATCATTTTCATAAAAGAAAACCGCGCCTGTTTCCGCAGCGCGATAAATCCTATACGACGTCATAACCTTGATCTTCAATCGCGTCTTTTATATCTGATACGGAGACTTTGTTCTCATCAAACGTCACATCCACCTGTCCGGCTTCCAATTTCACCTGAACCGCCGTCACTCCGTTCAGTTCTCCTACTCCGGTCTCTACTGCTTTGACGCAGTGCTGACATGACATGCCTTCGACTTGCAGTGTTTTTTGTTCCATGATAATTCCCTCCACGTCTTGTTTTTTCTTTTTTATGTTACCATACCCCTGTAGGGTATTTCAAAACATTTTATTTTATGATTTTGCGATTTTTTTCACAACATCAAGCAGCTCGGCAATCGCCTGCTCCCCGTTTCCGCTCTCAATGGCGCCGGCTACGCAGTGATGGGCGTGATCTTCCAGCAGATGAAACGCGACTTTCTGCATGGCCGCCTGTACGGCTGAAATCTGCACGAGAATATCCACGCAGTATCGTTCGTTATCCACCATATTCTGAATGCCCCTGACTTGGCCTTCAATCCGTTTCAGCCGGTTCAGGATCTGGTCTTTTTCTTTGGCGCTTTTATGATTTAACGATTGATGCTCGGTATGTTTGTCCATTTTCCACCTCGGTTTTTTTCTTCGTTATCTTCATTATACAGACTTGAAAATCCGGTGTAAAAAATTTTCAACACACAAGTTTTACCAGTACACCCGCGGGGTATATAATGTTATCACTTATCAAGAGGGGGAAACTCATTGAAAACGATACAAGTCGGCATATTGGGATATGGTTTGTCGGGTAAAGTTTTTCATGCGCCGCTTTTGGACGTCCTTGATGATTATCAGATCAAAAAAGTCATGACGTCCAGAACGGATGAGGTCAAACGTGATCTGCCGGGAGTTGAAGCCGTGCGCGCGATTGAAGACATTACCGGTGATCCTGACATTGATCTCGTCATCGTCACGACACCGAGCGGAATGCATTATGAATCAGCGATGAAATGTCTCCTGGCGGGAAAACACACCGTCGTGGAAAAACCGATGACGGCGACTTCAGCAGAAGCGGAGGAGCTGAGAAGAACGGCTGAAGATAAAGGCGTCTTGCTGAGCGTGTATCACAACCGGCGCTGGGACAATGACTTTTTAACGATACAAAAGCTGATTCGGGACGGGGCGCTTCAAGACATTCATACATATCAAGTCAGCTACGATCTATACAACCCGGTTGTACAGGAAAAATGGCGCGAAAAGAACGGACCCGCCACGGGAACGCTGTATGATCTCGGTTCACATATTATTGACCAGACACTTCTGCTTTTCGGAATGCCGGAATCCGTCACCGCACATGTGATGAAACAGCGGGACAACAGTGAAACCGTTGATAATTTTCTGGCCGCGCTCCATTACGGCAAACTTCAGGTCATTCTTCAATCCGGCTCCATGAATGCGGCAAGCGGCCCGCGCTATCAGATTCACGGACGGAATGCAAGCTTTATCAAATACGGAATGGATGGACAGGAAGATGCGCTTTCAGCGGGCAAAAAGCCGATTGACGACAGCTGGGGCGCCGATGATCCTGACAACTTCGGAGAGCTGACAATCGCAGCGGATGAAAAACGGTATACAGAAACAATCCCCTCTGAGAACGGCTCTTACCTTACGTACTACAAACTGCTGGCAGACAGCATTTTAAACGGAAAACCGCTTCCCGTTACGGCAAAAGAAGGCATCGATGTCATCCGTGTCATTGAAGCGGCGATGAAAAGCAGCGAACAAAAACGGACGATTGCCCTTTAATATGAAAAACCTCCCAGCCGTACGGCGGGGAGGTTTTTTTAAGATCAGAATGATTTTCCGGCTTCTTTCGCGCGGGCAATCGCATCTTCTTTAATTTGCTGTGCTTTATTCGGTTCAGCATTATGGCCTTCAACGATTAATCCGTCGAAAGAAGGAACGCCGAAGAAGTTCATCATGATGCCGATGTAACGGTGGCCCATTTCCATGTCAGCCGCCGGTCCTTCAGAGTAATAGCCTCCGCGCGCCTGAATGTGGAGCGCTTTTTTGTCTGTCAACAGACCGATCGGGCCTTGCTCTGTATATTTGAATGATTTTCCGGCTACAGCCACAGAATCAAGGTACGCTTTCATAACAGGCGGGAATGAGAAGTTCCAAAGCGGTGTGACGAATACGTATTTGTCAGCTGCCGCGAATTGATCGCTCAGCTCGTTCAGACGGCTGACTTTCGCTTTTTCGTTTTCAGAAAGCTCTTCAAAACCTGTGCCGGATTGAAGTTTTCCCCAGCCGCTGAATACATCCGCGTCGATATGAGGAATGTTCTCCTTGTAAAGGTCGATATGTACAACCTCATCATTCGGGTTTGATTCTTTATAAGAATCGATAAACGCTTTTCCTGTCGCCATGCTGTAAGATGTCTTTTCATCATGAGGATGAGCAGTGATATAAAGTACTTTTGCCATTGTAAACAGCCCTTTCGTTTTCAGATTACACACACATTTATTATGAAATATGAATGTTTTTTTATACTGATCAGTTCTGTAATAATTATAGTTACAAAAAAATCTTTTCGCAACAATAATATCTCGAAATCAGTATATTTTTTTGAAAAGGCTGCAAGAAGTACCTCCAGCAAATCGAAAAAAACCCGCGTTAAGCAAATTTCGACAAAGAAAAGACCGATTTTGACCATGTTAAGCCTAAATCGGCTGTTTCATTTCAGACAGTTGTGTGGAATTTATCCATGCAAAATGTTCCTGCTCTTATATTAGAGACAAACGAATTCCGCTTCATACGTTCGAATTTATCACACTCTTTTATTGCAGGTCTGCTTGCCAGTTTAACAAATGCTTCATTTTCTGTTCTGTTTCACCTTCTTGGCGAGGTTGGTAAATGGTTAATTTTAGTTCAGGGGCATCGTACACTTGAAGAGTAATATGATCCATAATCATTTCTCCAACTAAAGGATGCAGCAGTGTTTTTTTGCCGCAAGGAGTACCTAGAACTTCATGTTTGGACCACCAATTACGAAACTCAGGGCTCTTATTGGTAAGTTCTTTAATGATATCTTTAAACCACTCATCACCGACAAAACGTGTATAGGCTAAACGAAATTGAGCAATCAAGCGTTGCGCATGATCTTCCCAATTAAGAAAGAGGTCTCGGTATTCTTTAGACGTAAAACAACGCCAGACTGCATTACGATCTCGATCATTCATTTTATTAAAGTCACCAAAAACCACGGCAGCAGCTTTATTCCAGCTTACTATGTTCAATTTTTCGTCGGTTACATATGTAGGGCAGTATTCTAATTGACTCAATACATTTTTCAGGACGCTATTTACACTTTCAACGAGAGGTCTTCCCACCTTAGATAGCAATGGCCGATTTGCTAATAAAAATAGATGCTCTTTTTCCTCTTCATTTAACCTGAATACACGCGAAATAGCCTCCAATACGTCTGAAGATACCTGTATATCACGCCCTTGCTCTAACCATGTATACCAGGTTACTCCTATTCCTGCCAGCTGAGCTGCTTCTTCTCGGCGCAGTCCTTCTGTTTTTCTGCGCGGACCAATAGGTAAACCAAAGTCTTGAGGAGATAATCGCGCCCGTCGTGTTTTTAAGAAATCCCCTAGTTCTTTCCTTCTTTCTTTGTCACTTAACATGAACATCTCCCCTTATAAGTAGTAGTTTTAATAATAGGATAAACACACTCCTATTCCCATTATAAACCTTCATCTATTCTAATAAATGAAGGAGGTGAGTTTTATGGTTTTCAAAAATAGGGCTGAGCCTTTCCCAAAAGGATTAGTTCTCCTCATGGCTGCAGCATGTGGTTTTACAGTAGCTAATGTCTATTTAAATCAAACGCTCTTAGTCAGTATGGCAAATACTTTTCACGTTTCTGAAAACTATATAGGAATTGTAGCAACTTTAACTCAAGTGGGATATGCATTGGGAAATCTTTTATTGGTACCATTAGGTGACATTTTTGAACGGAGAAAATTGATCCTAAGTTTATTATCTATTGTATGTATAATTTTAGCCGCAACTGCTTTATCAATGAATGTAACGTGGCTGATTGCAGCAAACTTAATTCTTGGATTTGTTACCATAGTCCCTCAAATTATTGTTCCTCTTGCTGCTAATTTAGCTTCAGAAGAGAACAGAGGAAAAGTGTTAGGGAATGTTGCCATTGGCTTAGTGTGTGGGATTTTAGGCGCTCGATTTATCAGTGGTTTTGCAGATTCCCATTTTGGATGGAGATCAATGTATTGGGCTTCTTTTGCTGGCACAATGATAATGATCATTTTAATGGCAATGTATCTTCCAAAAAGCAAAGGAAATCATGCAATGCAGTATAAAACATTACTTGCATCTTTAGGCCCGTTATTTAAAAAAGAAAAAGTGTTGCAAAAAGCTTGCCTGAGTCAAGGAATGATGTTTGGTTCCTTTAGTGCCTTCTGGACAACTCTTATTTTTTTATTAAATACTTCTCCTTATTCTTATGGGAGCACCGCGGCAGGTTTAATAGGTTTAGTGGGAATAGCTGGAGCCTTTGCAACTCCCATGATTGGCCGGGTGATCGATAAAAAAGGATCAAAATTTGCTAATACCTTATGTATGTTTATTTCTTTAATCGCTTTTCTGACCTTAATATTCTTAGGATATTGGTTACCGGGATTACTCCTTGGCGCACTATTAGTAACAGTTGGCACGCAAGCAAATCAAGTTGCTTGTCAAGCTGCTATCTTTCAACTATCTTCTGAAAAGAGAAGCAGATTAAATGGTTTATACATGGTATCTACATTCTTAGGCGGATCTTTAGGATCATATCTAGGTGTACTTGCTTGGAGCAAATGGCATTGGTATGGAGTATGTACAGTTGGGATACTCATGATAGGTATTGCTTTTAGTTCCTTATTTAGCTTACCTAAAAAAAGAACAGTAAAAAATAGAGAATTCGAGAAAGGAAGTCATATCTAATGTCTGAAAATACAGAAAACTACAAAAAGGGATTGGAAGTCCTATCAAAAATAGATCCGCACAACTATCAAAATATCGTGAACAGTTTTAAAGATTCAGCAGCACCTGACTTGGGAACTTTGGCTGTGGAATTTAATTACGGTCAAATTTTTTCCAGACCGGGATTAGATTTAAAATCCCGCCTTCTTGCAGCAGTTGCTGGTCTGACTGCTTTAGGAAATACAGAACAATTAAAGTTTTATATTAACGGAGCTTTAAATGTCGGATGGACCGAAGAAGAAATTGTGGAAGCTATGATGCAAATGTTAATTTATGCAGGCTTTCCTGTCGCATTAAATACCATTTTAACAATAGCTACTGAAGTATTTTCTAAAAGACGAAATCAGCTGTCATCCAATTTATTGGAAGAAGAGTAAAAAATGATCATTGATAGTCATGCCCACGTAGTTCTACCTGTAGAAAAACACATTGAAATGATGGATTCAAGCGGGATAGATAAAACTATTTTATTCTCTACGCTTGTTCATCCAGAAAAAAGTGAAAGCTACGATGAATTTATTCAGGAAATGGATGTACTGAATCAAATTTTAAATAACGAAATAAATCCCCTAGAAGCACGATCAAAAGCTCTAGAAGAATTAAGGGATGCTATCGCAAAATATCCTGACCGTTTTATTGGATTTGGATCAGTTCCCCTTTTAAGTTCCTCCGGAGAACTGCGTGATTGGGTTGAGAAGATTGTAAAAGATTATAAAATGAAGGGACTTGGAGAATTCACCCTTGGTTCAGGCCAAATTAAAATGCTTGAGCCTGTATTCCAGGCAGCTGGTGTTTATAATTCCTTTCCGATTTGGGTGCATACATTCCATCCACTCAATTTAAATGATATTCAGGAATTGTTCGCTTTAACTCGTAAATATCCCACTGTCCCTGTAATCTATGGCCATTTGGGAGGGATTCATTGGCAGCAAGTTATTGCATTAACAAAAGAAACAAAGAACGCCTACCTAGATATTTCTGCATTTTATACAACCTATGCATTATCTTTGGCTATAAAAGAACTCCCAGAGAACACTTTATTTAGTTCTGATTTTCCATATGGTGATCCATTCCTAAATAAGTTGGCAGTTGAACGCCATGCTTCAAGTGAAGAAGTCGTACAACGAGTACTAGGCGGAAATATTGCTAACCTCTTAAAGATTTAACTTATTTTTATAACAATTTCTTAGGGAATATAAGTTTGAAGGATTGCATTCAGCAGGTTTTCATTCCTTACGTCTTTTAAATAATAAAGAGCCGATTTACTCTTAACGGTTAACGGGGTAAACCGGCTCTTTTCTTATCCAAAATGCTGGCGGGATCCCTTTAATGACAGGAATGGCAAGCAGCAGAAAAAGCAGAAACATTTAGTTTCTGCTCAAAATCGGGTTTGATTTACAGACCGGAATATCCAACCCGAGATTCCCCCGCAGTGTATCGGCCGGATAGCTTTTTCGGTACAGCCCCTTTTCCTGGAGGATCGGTATGATTTGATCCACAAAGGCTTCAAGCATGCCCGGAATGTCAGAGTGAATGATAAACCCGTCCGCCGCTTCCCGCTGAAACCATGTTTCAATTAATGATGCCACACGTTCCGGTGTCCCGATAAAGTTGGTTCGCGGAAACGCGGCTTCGCGCGCCACTTGACGCAGCGTAAGATTCCGGGCTTTCGCCTCTCTTTTGATACGGTCTGTCGTGCTTTGAAACGCGTTTTTCCCGACGTCGCCCAAATCAGGAAACGGCTCATCCAGCGGAAAACGGCTCAGATCATAATCGTCAAAAAATCTGGCCACATACTTAACAGCGTTCTCTATCGGAATCAGCTCGGCGAATTCTTGGTATTTCGCTTCCGCTTCTTCTTGTGAGCCGGCTATAATCGGACTGATTCCCGGAAAGATCCGCAGCTTGGTAGCGTCCCGGCCGTAATCCGCCGCCCGCTTCTTCACATCATCATAAAAAGCCTTCGTTTCCTCAAGTGAATTGGAGTGCGTAAAGACTGCATCTGCATTCCTCGCGGCAAACGACCGGCCGGTTTCTGAAGACCCCGCTTGGAAAACGACCGGCTCTCCCTGTTTGGACCGGCCGATATTCAGCGGGCCCTCCACTTTGAAATACTCGCCTTTGTGATACAGGCGATGCAGTTTGTCAGGGTCAAAAAACTGCCCGGTTTCTTTGTTGCGGACGAAGGCATCTTCTTCCCAGGAATTCCACAGACCGCGCACCACGTCCACATGTTCCTGGGCGATGGCATAGCGCCGGCTGTGGTCGGGAAGGCTTTCTTTGCTGTGATTGCGCGCGGCTCCCGCCTGCGGAGAGGTGACGAGATTCCAGCCCGCCCGGCCGCCGCTGATATGGTCAAGAGACATCAGCTGTCTTGCGATGGTGAACGGCTCAGTGAACGATGTGGAAAATGTGCCGATTAAACCAAGATGGGTTGTAGAGGCGGCAAGCGCCGATAAGATAGTGATCGGCTCAAACCGATTTAAGAAATGCGGGATGGACTTTTCAGAAATGAACAAGCCGTCCGCAATAAAAGCAAAGCTGAACAGCCCTCTTTCAGCAGTCTGCGCTTTTTGCCTGTAAAACGCCGCATTCGTGCTTGCTGTCGGATCGGCGTCGGGATGACGCCAGCCGTCCGTTGTGCCGCCGACACCGTGAATCATGGCTCCGAATTGAATAAGATCCGTCCGGCTCATTTTCTCTCCCCCTTTTTCCCCTCGTAATCGGCAAGCGCCCGTTCTACATGTTCAATGCCGACTTGAGTAACGGCCTGATACACACGGCTGTCACCGCTGCCGATTTCAACGACGGGAACATGACGGATGCCGTACTTCGTCTGCAGCACGTCACGCAATTCGTCCCGTTCTGTCACATCAATTGTTTCGTATGCAACGGCATTTTCCCGCAAATATCCTTTCACTTCATCGCAATAGGAGCAGCCCTGTTTGCTCCAGACCACAACGTTTACTTCATAACTCATGTTCATCCCTCCTATAATTGTGGGGCCGGCTGCACCGCTTCGCTTAACAGCCGGTAAGACAATCGTTTTTCCTCAGCGTTTTTGATAGGCGACAAAATCACAAAATCAGTAATGCTGTATTGAACGGATAATCGTCGCAGCTCGGCGGCAGTCTCTTCTTTTGTCCCGGCAATCACACCCGTCTTTTGTGTAATCAGCTTATACGGCTGCGTGACTTGTTCAAGAAACGCTTCCGCTTGTTCCCGGGAACCGACATTCACCTTTTTGCCGTCTTCGAGAATGATTTTGACCGACTCACGCGATACCACGTGTTTTTCCGCTTCTGCTTTTGTATGCGCGGTAAAGACCATCGGCGCAAGGTGAAACTCCGCCTTCGATCCTTTCGGCAGATGCTCGTCAAAGGCGTGGCGCGCTTTTTCTAACGCAGCCTCTTCACCGTTTATGAAATAGGCGAAAACGAAGGAAATGCCGAGTTTGGCCGCGGATATCGCGCTTTCCGCGCTGCCGCCGAGCAAAAAGAGGTCAGGCGCATACTCAGTATGCGGCGCCGGCCGCAATGACGCATAGCGGTGCGAGTCCGGAAAATCATTTCGGATGAAATGAGTCAGCTCCTCAAGCTTTTCTTCAAATAAACGGGCGGGCTGGATAAGCTCCCGCTGCAGCGCATCGGTTGACAGCTGAAATCCGCCGGGCGCTTTGCCGACACCAAGCGCCACACGGCCGGGAGCAAGAGCGGACAGAACCCGGAACTGCTCTGCCACTTTATAAGGACTGTAATGCTGCAGCATCACCCCGCCGGACGCGAGACGGATTTTTTTCGTGCTTGCGGCAAGATACCCCAGAACAATTTCCGGCGCTGATCCCGCTATCTCTTCATTGTTATGATGCTCCGCCGCCCAGAAACGGTCATATCCGTATTGTTCGGCCTCCTGAGCCAATCTCACCGTTTGCCGCAAGGCTTCTTCTGCGGTTTGGTTTTCCGCGGTGACACTTTGGTCTAAAATGCTTAAACGAATCATACGACAGGCTCCTTTATGCGCTCTTTTATGTCATAACCGTAATCAGGCAGCACGCGGCGGAGGAACTTCTTCGTTCTTTCTTTTTTCGTCTTGTAAAAGACTTCCTCAGGCGTTCCTTGTTCCACGATTGCTCCTTCATCCATAAACACAATTTGGTCGGACACTTTTCTGGCGAATTCCATTTCATGTGTGACAATGATCATGGTGGCGCCGGTCCGCACAATGTTAAGCATCACCTCGAGCACCTCGCCGACAAGCTCCGGATCAAGGGCTGCGGTCGGTTCATCAAACAGCATCACATCAGGATGAATGGCAAGCGCCCTGGCAATTCCGACCCGCTGCTTTTGGCCTCCCGACAGCTGATTCGGATAGGCGTGCAATTTATCCTGAAGCCCCACCTTGGCCAGTTCCCGCTCGGCAATGGCGTACGCATCTGGTTTTTTCATTTTCCTTGCGACCGTCAGGCCTTCCATAACATTTTGAATCGCCGTTTTATGCGAAAACAAATGATATTGCTGAAAAACCATCGCCGTCTGTTTCCTCAGTCTGAGAATGTCTTTTTTGGCAGGCTTTTTGCAGTTAATGACTTCACCGTGCAGCGAAATGGCGCCCTCATCCGGCCGCTCAAGTAAATTAAGGCAGCGCAGAAAAGTGGTTTTCCCGGAACCGCTCGGGCCGATGATGGTCACGACTTCTCCTTTCCGGACACTTAAATTGATCCCCTTTAGCACGTGATGACTGCCAAAATGTTTCTGAATGTTTCGGATTTCGATCATAATGCGCCTCCTTGATATCTGGCCGCCCTTTTTTCCGCCAGACTGTTTACAGCTTCGAGAATCAGCGTTAATCCCCAATAAATCACGGCAGCCCCGATAAATGCTTCCAGAAATGCATAGTTATCGGATGCCGCAATCGTCGCCGTTCCTGTAATTTCAGGCACCGCAACAATTGCCGCGATGGAAGTGGTATGCAAAAAGCCGATGCCTATGTTGGTGAAGTTCGGCAGCGATATCATGAACGCCTGCGGCAGAACCACGCGCCGAATCATCTGTCCCCGCGTCAAGCCGATTGAATATGCCGCCTCCGCCTGCCCCGTATCGACGGCCATGATCCCGGAACGGAGAATTTCCGTCATATAAGCGCCTGCCGTTAATGACAGTGCCATGATGACAAACACGGCGACCGGAATCTGATTGGCCGACCAGCCGAGATGAAACGCGCGGCTGAATTGATCGGCAATCAGCGGAACCCCTAAATAAATCAGCATAATATGGAGAATCGCCGGGGTGCTGCGGAAAAAAGACACGTAAAACGCTGAGCAGGCCAGCAGCCATTTGATGCGGAATATACGCACCGTGATATTGCCGAGAGCTATGAAAAATCCGGCAATAATCGGAATGACCGTCATCGCCAATGTAAGCGGAACGGTTTTCATCATTTGTTTGATCGCAGTGCCGATAAATGGAATGTCCAGCTCCACTGTTCTCCCTCCTTTTCAGCCGTGCGCGCTCATGTCAAAAACCGTCACAAGGCGCGTCTCATCTTTCTTGATTCGTTTTTCGGCCCATCTGAAGACACATTCAAATAAAAGGGCGGCCGCATAATACAGAACAGAAAGCGAGATATACACTTCTAAAGAATGATTGCTCGATGTAATCAAGGTCTGTCCTCTGCCCGACATATCCATCACCCCGATCGAAAAAGCGAGTGATGTATCTTTTAAGAAACCGATCACCATATTTCCGATGTTGGGAAAGGCCTGCACAAGCGCCTGCGGCAGAATGATGCGCCGGAATGTCTGCCCCCCGTTCAGCCCGATGCTGAAAGCCGCCTCCGCCTGCCCGCGGTCGACGCTGTTCACACCTCCCCTGATGATTTCGGCCGCTCTTGCCGCGCTGCTCAGCGCGTACGTGGCGATGGCCGCATACAAAGGGTCCATTTTGGAGGTATCAATCCCGGCGAGCGCCGTGAGCGCCGGAATACCGTAAAATACAATGAACAGCTGCACCATGATGGGCGTTCCTCTGAAAAAAGAGATATACAGCTTCGCAAACTGATTCAAAACGGGAATACGATAGATGCGGAGCAGCGCCAAAAGCAGCCCCAATAGAAAGCCGAACAGCAAAGACACCGCCAATATATACAGCGTGACGGGCAAATACCCGAGCAATGTCGGCACAAAGGACGCGATCATACTGATATCAAACGCTTTTTCCATTGCCGATCCCTCTCTTTTTCACTTAATATTGCTCCTTTGAATAATCAGCGCCGAGCCACTTTTCACTCAGCTTTTTAAGCGTGCCGTCATCAATGATTTCCTGCAGGGCTTTATCAATGTCATCGCTCAGCGTTTGTTCATTTTTGTTAAACATAAAGAACACTTTGGCATTTGACAGCACCCCGCCGACCGTTTTTTCTTTGATCGCGCTCGTTTTGTTTTGGAAATCGACGGCAAACGGCGTAGAAATCGTCGCATCGGCGCGGCCGGATTTCAGCTGATTTGCCGCATCGTTGGAGCCTTGGCCGGCATAAGCGATTTCAAACGGACTGCCGTGTTTTTTATTCCATTTTTTCAGCACAAGCGCGCCGTTTGACGTCGGACTTGTAATGACCCGCTTTCCTTTCAAGTCATCAATGCCGTGAATGTTCCCGTTTTCTTGAAGCACCGTGATTTTCAGCGGGAAGTTGTTATACGCGACTTGATTGAACAGAAATTTTTTCTCCCGTTCGGCGCTTTTCTCCATTTGATGGGCTACGATATCGACTTTATGCTGGCCGAGGCTGACAAGCAGGTTGGAGAAATCCATCGTTTTAAAAGTGAAACGATAGTCCGGCAGGCGCCTGTCAAGCTCTTTCACCAGCTCAACGTCGTAGCCCGTCAATTTGCCTTTATCATCAATAAAGCAAATATTCGGAAATTGAGTTCCCGTGCCGACCGTGATGTTCTTCACGTTTTTCTGATTGCCTGATGCCGCCTCCCCGCCCGCGCCGCAGGCTGATAACGCCGCCGTTGCGGCAATTGTTAATGACATGACCGCCAATCTTATTTTCATGTGATCGCCCCGTTTTCTGCTTCAATTATTTCGTGAAACTTGATTTTGAATAATCCGCGCCGAGCCATTTTTCACTCAGTCTTTTCAATGTGCCGTCCTTCTCAAGCTTTTGAATCGCCCGATCCGTATCGTCGGCCAGGGTTTGGCTGTTTTTATTGAACATAAAATACACCTCGGTATCCAGCAGCACATCACCGACCGTTTTTTGTTTGAACGCGTGCGTCTTATTTTGAAAATCGACGGCAAACGGCGTGGATACGGTGGCGTCAGCGCGTCCTGTCTCCATTTGGTTTGCTGTATCACTGCTGCCCTGCCCGGCGTATTTCAAATGTATCGGGCTGCCGTGGGTTTTGTTGTATGCCGTCATATAATCCGCCGCGTTTGACGTCGCGCCGACGATGACGGTTTTCCCTTTTAAATCCCGGAGCGTGTGTATCGCGTCATTATCCGCCTTCACCGTGATGTACATCGGCGAGTAGTTATACGGGATTTTGTGATACAAAAAGCGTTTCTCCCGTTCCTTATTTTTCGCCATATTGTGCGCGATCACGTCAATTTTCCGGTTTCCGAGACTTGTAAGCAGATTCGAAAAATCCATCGTCTTAAAGACAAATTTGTATTGCGGCAGCTGTTTATCAATGGCTTTCATCACTTCAATGTCATAGCCGGTCAGCTCGCCTTTTTCATCCATAAAAGCAATGTTCGGAAAATCAGTTCCCGTGCCGACAATGACGGTCTGCACGCCGCTCCCCGCTTTTGTGCTTTCTCCTTGCCCGCACCCGGCCAGCACGCCGAGCAGCAGAAGCAGACAGCCGGCTCTGATCCGTTTTTTTATCATTGCGCCCAGCTCGGTGTGCCTAACAGCGACGCGTCAAACCGCTCCGGTATGAGCACCTTTCTCATCATGACTCCGATGTCTCCGTCTTTCTCCTGCTCAAAATACACTTCATACCCCCTCCGTCTGTACATATCTACAAGCCAGGGATGCTTGCGCGCCGAAGTGCCGAGCGTGATGGCCGGGGCCTTCAGCGTATCCCGCAGCACGTGTTCCTCCACATAAGTCAAAAGTTTGCTGCCGATGCCCTGCCCCTTCAGCTCAGGAAGCGTCGCAAACCACCAGACGAACGGATATTTTGACGGAGGCGTGTCACTCTCCCACGGAAAACGGATCGTAATTGTTGAAAGAAGCCGTCCGTCCCGTTCGAGCACGACGGCTGAATGATTTTCAATATTTTCTGTTACCATATCGATGTCGGCCCGCGCCGACGGCCAGTCAATCTCCAAATTGCGGATCGGCTGAAATGCGCTGTACAGCAGCTCTAAAAACTCCGGCGCATCCTTTTTTTCAGCCAATCGAAATATGTCTTCACTCATTCCGGTCACTCTCCCCGCAAAAATATATAATTCCAATTTGTTTACTAAGCTTTGATTGTTTATACTATAAAGCAAACTGATTTATTTGACTAATCAAAAAAAGTAAAGGAAAGGTTCAAGAAAATTAATGAACAGCCGGGAGGGGATTTCGTTGGAATTACGCACCATTAAAACGTTCCATACGATCGTACAGTCAGGCAGCTTTTATAAAGCCGCCGAAATTCTGAACTACTCACAGCCGACGATTTCAATGCGGATTAAACAGCTGGAACAGGATGTAGGCGCGCAGCTGTTTGAACGGGGAAAGAAGCTGAAGCTGACAAGGGCGGGGCGGCTGTTTCATGAGCGGGCCGGGCAGCTTCTCGCGCAATACGAGGTGCTTGACCATACTCTGGCCGACATCAGACAGGGGCAGGCCGGCCTTATTCACATCGGCATATCCGAACCGACGGCAAGCCTGATCTTCCCTGCCGTACTGCGGGGGTTTTTAGATGATTATCCTGACATGTCGGTCAATGTCAGCGTGGATGATGCCAATACATGCAGCCGCAAACTGCTGGAGGGCGCCATTGATTTTGCCGTATGCGGCGAGCCGGAGCTGATTCTGGAGAATTATTTCGATCCGTTTTTCCATGACTCGCTCAATGTCATCGTGTCCGACAGACATCCCCTTGCCGCCAAAGCAAGCATCAATCTCGAAGACTTAGAAAATGAATGCCTGATTTTTACGCCCGCCAATTGCCCGATCCGGATTCAAATTGAACAGCACCTGCAGCGGTCCATCGGCAGCCGCTATCGAAAAATGGAGCTGACCAGCAGCATGGCTCACCAATACTATGTCAGGGAAAATATCGGCGTCTCAATCTTTACGGCGACGGCGCACTCAGAACCGATCGAGGGCACGAAGGTCATTCCGATCCATAACTTAACAATTTCACCGCCGGTCGGGCTGTTGACAAACCAAAAAGAAGAGCATTTTGACTGCGCCACAAAAGATTTAATCAGCAGGATCATCGGCCGGTTTTCAGCGTGATCCGCATTACAAAAACCCCCGCCACTTTGCGGGGGTTTTTGTATATTCATCTTATATAATGCTCCGCACCAAGCCGCCGTCGATCCGCAATGCAGATCCGTTAATGGCAGACGACAGCGGGCTGCTTAAAAAGGCGACAAAGTGGGCGATTTCTTCCGGACGGATCAATCGCTGAATGATCGACGTCGGACGATTTTCCTTCATAAATCGTCTCTCCGCCTCCGCCGCGGTCAGGTTTTCACCGGGATAAAGCGACTCGAGCATTGTTTCGACGCCCTCTGTTTTCGTGGAGCCGGGCATGACCGTATTCACCGTCACATTCGTCCCTTCCGTGAGCTCGGCCAGACTGCGTGACAGCGACAGCTGCGTTGTTTTCGTAGCGCTGTAATGGGCCATTTCCTGAGAAGGCATGACGGCCGCTTCACTCGCGATAAAAATCACCCGCCCTTCCTTCCGTTCAATCATCCGCTTTGCATACCGGCGTGTCAGCCTCACGCCGCTCATGATATTCACCTCGAAAAACCGGAGCCACTCTTCGTCAGGAATATCAAAGTATTCCGCAGGTTCAAAGATTCCTAAATTGTTGACGAGAATATCCACATCAGGGTACTGCTGAAAAATCGCGCCGCATCCTTCCGCCGTGCCTAAATCAAATGCGGCCGGATAGAGACGGGCATCCGGCGTCTGTTTTTCTAGTTCCCGGATCGTTTCGTTCACCTTTTCTTCACGGCGGCCGTTAATGATCACGGCCGCACCTTCTGCAATCAGCGAAGCCGCAATCGCCTTCCCGATGCCTGACGTAGATCCCGTCACAAGCGCCGTCTTTCCTTTCAACTGCAAATCCATCATCCATTCCTCCCTATCGCAAGTCTCTTCTTATATATGGACAGAAATCGAAAGCCTGAAACCTTCCGTCCCTATTATCGGATAGAAAAATAGATGAGGGGAAGTACGCACTTTTTAGTGCCTGTCCGTTGTCCCGGCTGACGGCTGATCGATTTGAATGAAAAATTCACCATCTAATTCTGCCTGAGCCTTTTTTAATATCCTTAATACATTATCAGCATCCGAACCCAATTCCTTCTGACTGATCTCAAAATTCTTCCACACCAAAGTCAGCGGAAGTTCGATCCAGCCTGTCAGACAATCCCATAAGGCATTCAGATTTTCACCATAAAAGTCCGGGAAATCTAATTGATCTTTTAAGATTCGGTGTAAAGCTTCTGTGCTTGTAACATCTTTTCCGTCTATGATGACGATTTCCATTTACATTCACTCCTTGATTTTTCGGCATGAAAAAAACCGCAGTGCGTCATGTGACAGCACTGCGGTTCCTCTGTTATGTATGGAGACGGTGGGAGTCGAACCCACGTCCAGAAACATCGATTACTTAAGCGTCTACGAGCGTAGCCTGCATATTTCGTGTTTCACTCGTCTTCGTGCCTGCGGGCGGGCCTTCCGAGAGCTAGTCTGTCAGTCTCTTCTTACGTTCTCAGACGGGAACGCAAGCGTAGCCTACTTGGATGTGCTCTTCACGGACACATAGGCAATGTCAGGAAGAGCTCGCTGCGTTTATTAGGCAGCTAGTGCTAAGTTTTGGTTAAAACTTTTAGTTTTGCCAGTTATATTTAGGTGCGTGTTAACGAGATCGCCTCTCGGCTCGCAGCTCAAGCTCGATCCATCCCTGTCGAATCCGTAACGTCCCCTTGTTAAGGGTATACGGGAGATCTATCAAGCTCTTGCTTAACTGGCTGTACTGTTATTATATCATGATCACAGACAAATTCAATTGGGAATGTCTTCAATAAAACAGCCTGTGAATCTGATGTGTGAACAGTATAGCATACGGCAGTTATCACATCAAGGCTCAGGCATCAGAAGCCTTTTTGTCTGTCTCTGAACGCTCTTTCGATTTCTCTTTTGGCGTCTTTTCGTTTTAAATCTTCGCGTTTATCGTATGTTTTCTTCCCTTTTCCGAGGCCGATTAACACTTTGGCAAAGCCGTTTTTCAAATACAGCTTCAGCGGCACGAGGGAATAGCCTTTCTCTTTTGTCAGGCCGATCAGCTTATTGATTTCTTTCCGGTGCATCAAAAGCTTTCTCGTCCGGAGCGGGTCGTGGTTATAGCGGTTTCCCTGCTCGTACGGGCTGATGTGCATGTTGTGGAGGAACACTTCGCCGCGCTCGATTTTCGCAAAGGAATCCTTCATGTTTACGCGGCCGGCGCGGATGGACTTAATCTCTGTTCCCTGCAGCACGATGCCTGTTTCATAGGTTTCTTCTATAAAGTAATCATGGTTTGCTTTTTTGTTTTGCGATAATACTTTGCCTGATCCTTTTGGCATGCCTTCTCCTCCTCTCTCCGCAAAAACCGTTCATGTGTGCGATACGCTTTATTTTAGCAAATGGAGCGTTCCGCGACAATGAAAATGCGGCTTGCGAAAGAAAGCAAACAGAGCATTTTGCCCCATTTGCTTTTCGCATTTACTTCTTCTTTTTGCGTTTTTGTTTCGGCGCGTTTTGGAAACCCCGTTTTTTCTTTTTCTTCTTCGGTTTTGTAAACCATTCCCCTTTTTCCTCCGATTTCGGCGGTGAAGCCGGGGTATTGCTGTTTAACACACGTTTCCGCGCCGGTCTGCCGCGTTTTCTGCGGTCGCCTGTCGTTTCTCTCGGACGGCGGGTGCCTTTCATGCCGACAATTTCAAAGTCGATGTTTCTCTCATCTTTATTGACGTCGACGACTTTGACCGTGATTTCATCTCCGATCCGGTAAACGTTGCCCGTGCGTTCGCCGATCATGGCGAAATGCTGCTCGTCAAAACGGTAATAATCATCCGTCATAAAGCTGACGTGCACAAGACCTTCAATCGTATTCGGCAGCTCGACAAACATTCCGAAATTCGTGACAGAACTGATCATGCCGTCAAATTCCTCGCCGATTTTATCAAGCATATATTCCGCTTTTTTCAGATCGTCCGTTTCCCGCTCTGCATCAACGGCGCGCCGTTCCATTGTTGACGTATGGTCAGCGATTTCCGGAAGGCGTTCGGCCCACTTTTCTTGAGTCGCTTCGTCCGATTGTCCGTTGATCAAATACGTTCTGATCAGCCTGTGAACGATTAAGTCAGGATAGCGGCGGATCGGCGATGTGAAGTGCGTATAAAATTCAGTCGCCAGCCCGAAATGGCCCAAGCTGTGCGGGTCGTATTTCGCCTGCTTCATGGAACGGAGCATGACGGTTGAAATCACCGTTTCTTCCGGACGGTCCCGCACTTCATCAAGAATGCTTTGCAGCGCGCGCGGATGAATGTCTCCGGCTTTTCCTTTAACGATATAACCGAATGTCGTGACGAACTCCAAGAACTTTTGCAGTTTTTCGGCGTTCGGCTCTTCGTGAATCCGGTAAATAAACGGCACGTTCATCCAATGGAAGTGCTCGGCCACCGTTTCGTTTGCGACAAGCATGAATTCTTCAATCAGCTTTTCCGCTACTGAGCGCTCTCTGATGACGACGTCTTTAACGGCGCCTTCCTCATCGACGAGCACTTTCGCCTCTTTGAAATCAAAATCCACGGCGCCGCGGTCCATCCGTTTCGCCCGGAGAATTTCCGCCAGACGTTCCATGTCTTTAAACATCGGGACGAGCGGCTCATATCTTTCTTTCAGCTCGGCGTCGTCTTCTGTGAGTATCTGGTTGACATCTGAATAGGTCATTCTTTCCGTCGTTTTAATGACGCTTTGGAAGATCTCGTGCTCTGTCACCTGGCCCTGCTGGTTGATTGTCATTTCGCAGGAAAGCGTCAGCCGGTCGACCTTCGGATTTAAAGAACAGATTCCGTTAGACAGTCTGTGCGGAATCATCGGAATGACCCGGTCAACCAAGTACACGCTTGTCCCTCTTTCCAGCGCTTCTTTGTCAATCGGGGAATTCTCCGTGACGTAATGGCTGACGTCCGCAATATGGACGCCGAGCTTGTAGCTGCCGTTATCAAGCTTTGTCACGGTGACGGCGTCATCCAGATCCTTCGCATCCGCGCCGTCAATGGTGACAATGACCTGATCGCGGAGATCACGGCGGTCTTTGATGTCTTTTTCATGGATGGTATCCGGCGTGCTTGTTGCCTGCTCCATCGCTTCAGCCGGAAAATCTCCCGGCAGGCCGTGCTTATGGATAATTGATAAAATATCGATGCCCGGATCATTTTTATGGCCGAGTATTTCAACGATTTCTCCTTCAGCGTTCATTCTGCCTTCAGGGTAGCTTGTCAGTTTGACGACGACTTTATGGCCTTCCGCAGCGCCGTTATTGGCATGTTTCGGAATAAAAATATCACTCGTGATTTTCTTATCATCCGGGATGACAAAACCGAAGCTTTTCGTTTCTGTGTATGTGCCCACGACGCGGTCGATGCTTCTTTCCAAGATGCGGATGACCGTGCCTTCCTGTCTCGATCCGCTTGACTGGGAATTGAGCCGCACCATGACGATATCGCCGTTCATGGCCGTATTCAGCTCATTCGGCGGAATAAACACGTCGCTTAAAGAGGTATCCTCCGGCAATAGAAACGCGAATCCCTTTGCATGCGCGGAAATTTTTCCTTTTACTAAATTCATTTTTTCCGGAAGCCCGTAGCGGTTGCTTCTGGTGCGGACGATCTGTCCCGTCTCCTCGAGCGCCACCAGCGCTTTTACCAGCTCTTTAAATTCATCTGCTTCCGTGATGTTCAGCATCTCCTCAAGTTCCTGAACGGTAAGGGGCTTGTACGCCTCTTCCTTCATAAACGCGAGAAGACGGTCCATAAACGCTTCTTTTTCCATTATTCGACCTCCTGTTTGTTACCAATCGAGTTTCTCTAAAAATTCGTACACATCCTGATGAACGAGATCCCGTTCTTTATCGAGCGTAATGACATGGCCTGATTCTTCATACCATTTCAGCTGTTTGTCGTCCGTTTCCACCTCGTTGTAAATGATGTTCGCACTTTCTGTATTAATCATATGGTCATGCCGTGCCTGAACCACAAATGTCGGGGAATAGATCATGTCGACGTTTTTGCGCACATCGGCAATCAGCTCCTGAAGCGATTTGAGCGTATTCATCGGTGTTTTTTCAAACTCCTTCATTTCCTTTTCAATCTGCTCCGGCTGTTTTCCTTCGAATTTTTTATAATTGCGCGCGTAGGAAAGAACTCCTTCGTACATAACCTCTTCACTTTTAATGTGCATCGGCGCACACATAGGAACAATTCCCTTTATGGGTACAGTGTAACCCAATTTCAATGAAAAAACCCCGCCAAGCGACAGTCCGCAGGCCGCAATGTTTTCATAGCCTTCAGACCGTAAATATTCATAACCGTCCATGACGTCTTTCCACCAATCTTCAGGCCCTGTAAGTACCAGCTCTTCCGGCGGAACGCCGTGCCCTTTATATTGAGGCGCGTGACAAGTGTAGCCGCGCTCATTCAAGTAGCGGCCGAGCATTCTGACGTCTGCCGTATTTCCCGTAAATCCGTGCAGCAGAAGCACCGCTTTGTCTCCGCCTTTAAATGTAAATGGTTTTGGTGTCACAATTTTCATGCTCATAACCCCTTTTTTGCACATTCAATTTAGTTTTCCACAGTTTTGCGAGAAACAAACGCCGTCTCTCAACAAGAAAAAGGCCTGATATTAAATCAGACCTTATACAAACATTGCCTTATACGATATACGCCAGCGAAATCGTCAACACGAAAAACAAGACTGCCAGCACAACGGTTGTGCGGTGAAGAATCAGATCAAGGCCCCTTGCTTTCTGTTTTCCGAAAAGCTGCTCCGCCCCGCCTGAAATTGCACCCGATAAACCGGCGCTTTTGCTGGTTTGAAGCAATACGACAATAATAAGTGCAATACTGACGATGACCAATAAGGTAATCAATAATGTGTGCATCCCATACACCTCCAGACTGACTGGCCTACATTGCTTCTATTTTACATGAAAAACAAAGGCATGTCACGCCGTATCGGTGCACATCATGTCAGAAAAACGGAAATGCGTTTGAATCTTCCATCATCATTGACTTTTGTCAACAAAGTCGTAGTAAAAAAGATCTTCAAATTTCATGTCAAAGTAATAGAGCATTTTTCCGATGACCAGCTGGCCCGGCCTCCGCTCTCCATTCAGTACACGGCTCAGTGTGGCGGGAGATATTCCGATCTCCAGGGCGAGCTGGTTTAACGAGTAGTCATTATTGACCATATACTGCAGCACATAATCTCTTCTGATCTGTATCTTTTCGACCACTTTCTTCACCTTCCGTTCTGTCAAATACTTTCTTTCTTATACATAAGATACGGCTTTTGTTAACTTTTGTCAATACTTTTCCAGCCTGGCTATTCCCTTTAGTCAATAAACATACTAGAATATAAATAGACCGCGGGAGGGGGAGAGACTGTGGAAAGCTTCGGGAAACAATTGCGGACATTGCGGGAAAAAAGGCATCTGACAGTGAATCAGCTGGCAACGTATTCAGGCGTCAGCGCCGCGGGAATCTCGCGGATTGAAAACGGCAAACGCGGGGTGCCGAAACCTGCAACCATTAAAAAGCTCGCAGATGCGTTAAAAATCCCGTATGAGGAACTGATGCAGACGGCGGGATATATAGAGACCGTTCAGGAAACGAGAGCCCCGTACGACACGGGTTGCACCTTGCTGGAAAAAGCCGAAACGTATGAGCTGCATGATTTATCCCTATTGGAGCGGGAGAACTGGCGGCACCTGTCGAAAGAAGACTTGGTTCTGCTTGATAAATACTTTGCGTTCTTATCGGCTGAAGCCAAAAAAAGAACAAATGAAGACTCATGACTTTGCACATGTGAGGCGATCTTATTGAACACATTCGGAAAGCAATTAAGAGAGCTGCGCCGCGCCCGGAAGCTTACCGTCAATCAGCTTGCCGTCTATTCCGGCGTCAGCTCGGCGACCATTTCCAGAATTGAAAACGGGCACCGCGGCATTCCTAAACCCGCGACCATCCGAAAATTGGCGGACACATTAAAAATTCCGTACGAGGAGTTAATGGCGCGGGCCGGACACATCAAGGCATTTCAGGAAGAAATCCGCGAAACCTCCGAAAGCTATCAATCCATCTGCGCCATCTATCAGACCGCCGTTGACAGAGGCGCGGAGCATCTGCCGCTGTTTGACAGCAAAAAGTGGCAGCATTTCACAAAAGAAGATATTGAAAGCGTCAGCAAATACTTTGATTTTATCGCGGCTGAAGCGAAAAAGCGCTCCCCGGATTCCTCATCCTCTTTTTGATCCTCTCCTCAACTTAACAAGCGCCAGACGTACGTTCCCTCCGATTTTGCGGTATAATAGCAGAAGACGAGGTGAAAAAGCATGAACCAATCAGAAATGTGCCCCAGATTCGAAAAAGCGGTCGACATCCTAAGTAAACGCTGGGTGGCTCTAATCGTCTTTCAGTTATTGAACGGACAGCAGCGATTTAGCGAAATTGAAGCGGCGCTTCCGAATTTAAGCGGAAGAGTCTTGTCAGAACGTCTGAAAGAACTTGAAACAGAAGGTGTCATCAAACGGGATGTTATCCCCGAAACGCCTGTCCGCATTGAGTATTCTTTAACGGAAAAAGGCTGCGCATTAGCCCCTATTTTAGAGGAAATTTCCAAGTGGTCTTCAACATGGATTGATCCTTCCTGATAAACTCTTTTCCTCATAAGCGGCTGATCTCTCAAACGGACAGCCGTTTTTATTTTTGCTTTTCTTAAACAGAAAAACAAGCCCTCAGGCGTGCAGGGCTTGTTTTTGTCTGACGCCTTCCAGCGGAATTCGAATCTCCGCCCGGGCTCCTCCAGACTCCTGATTTTCAAGTATTAATTCGCCGTGGTGAAGATGTACGACATGATGGGCGAATGTAAGCCCCATGCCGTGATGCCCCGCCGAATGTCTGCTTTTATCCTCCGTGTAAAAAAGCTGTGTCGCTCTTTTCAGCGCTTCCGGCGAGAACCCGCTTCCGCTGTCGGATACGGCGAGATGGAGGGCGGAATCGGTGCACAGGACGTCCACACGGATTTCCCCTCCTTCCGGCGTATAGTCGACGGCATTTGCCGCGATATTCATGACCGCCCTGTGGAGCAGCTCATGATCGATCGGCGCTTCTTTTCTGTCAATTCCCCGTTCGCTGAGGACGAGATCAATCTGTTTCGGCCCCGCAAGCGCCGCCGCGTCACGATATATGTTTTGAATCCACTCTTTGAGGTCGGTATATTCCACATGAACGGCAACTGCCTCCTCCGCTTTAGAAAGCTGGATCAGCTGTCCGACATAATGCTCGATTTTGTTTCCGGCATCCAGAATATACTGCGCATATTCCGCCTGCTCCTCATCAGGCTCTGTTAACTGAAGCAGTTCGGCATTTCCTTTAATGATCGTTGCCGGAATTTTAATATCATGCGCAAGCGCGCCGATTTGTTCTTTCTTTATCCGCTCCGCCTCCCATTGCGCCGCCAGAGATGCCTGAAGCGCGTCTTTCATTTTCAGCAGAGAGTCAATGACATCGTCAAATTCTTTTATACGCGACCTTTTTGGATTGATATTTAAATTCTGTTTTTGAATGCTTGCCGTAATGGAGCTGAGTGTGCTGAAATGCCGTCTCAGCTGATTGGCGAAACGCGTCGTCACAATAAAAACGGTCAAAAGAAGCAAAGTGATCAGAATCGTAAGACCCGTCCATTCATAATTCGGCAGATAGCGCCTTAACAGCGGCGACTGAAATTCCGACCTGAGTGAATATTGGAGAACGCCGTATTCATCTTTCCGATTTATCACCATGAATCCTTTTTGAGCATAATTAAAATACGGCTGATGCTGAATCTTTTTTCTCGCGTTGGCCGCATCTTGTTCCGTCATCGTTCCTTTTGTCATCCGCTTTGTTTTTTTATCAAAAACGGCGTATGTCATACCTGCGGGGATCATGTCTTCTGTTATCTTTTCCGCTGATTTCAGGCGGGGTTTGATCTGTTCCGCCTCATGCTCGCTGTAGTTTGCGGGCAGGATCGCTCCGGCATTCATAGCAATGGCATTTAAGGCGACACATAATGCCGCCACCCCCATCGTGCTCAGACACAGTGTGATCGTAAATTTGACAAGCTCTTTGCGGATGCTGGATTTTCCTTTTGCTATTCCCATTTGTATCCGACACCCCACACCGTTTTGATCGGATCAGCCCCGTGTTCTTTACATTTTTTCCGGATGGTTCTGATAAACTCCGTAATGGTTGAATAGAGCGCATCGCCGTCCAAGCCGTACACTTCCTCGTAAATCTGCTCCCGTGAGAATGTTCTGTTTTTATGCTGTGCCAGACATTCAACGATTTTATATTCGTTTTTCGTAAGAGGCAGTTTCCGGTCATCAATCCATACTTCTTTATTGTCAAAATCAAACATGAAGCCTGATATCAGCCGTTTCGTCTGATGCTTTTCCCGCCGTTCCCTTCTGACATGCGCGTTTACCCTTGCCATCAATTCCTGTACGCCGAACGGCTTTGTGATGTAATCATCAGCGCCTGTCATGAGGCCTTTCACAATGGATTCTTCGTCAGACTTTGCCGTTAAAAACAGGATCGGGCTGTCCACCAGCGGCCGAATCCGCCGGCAGAGTTCAATCCCGTCCGTTCCGGGCATCATGACATCAAGAAGAATCAAATCATAGCCTTGAAAAAAATCCAATGACTGATCCTCCGCTTTTTCCAGAATCGTTACTGTATGCTGATCACGCTGTAAAATGTTTCTGATCAGAACGAGAATATCTTTTTCATCATCAATTGCTAAAATGTTTGCCACCGGCCGAATCGCTCCTTGCCTTTATTCATATGAACGCCGCCCTTCCCATCTTCTGCACCAATAGAGGCCGGCCAGACATAATATCACTATAGAAAAATATAACATTATTTCTCCGAATCTCATATCGTATCTTACATAAGGGAGGAACTCTTTTTTGACTTTGTCAAAATGCAGCAGTCCTGCAAGGCCTGAAAGCCGTACGCTCCATGCCCACGGGAAAAAACGCCAGATGGTATCGCCAAGTCCCGTATTCATGAGCGCCGCCATTAATAAACCCGCTCCCCCTAAAAGCCCGGACGGTCCCATGCCGTACTTTATGCCGACAAAAAAAGACATCATATAAAGCGGAATACTGCCGGCAATCAGCCACGCCCCTCCTTTTAAAAAGAGAAGATACGGGAGATCATTGATGTGAAGAACAAATTTCATCCCCGCCAAATAAAGACAGATGGCGAGACCTACCGATAACACATTCAATAGGAGCAGCAAAAGCAGCTTACCCGCAAAACTGATGATTTTAGAATGCGGGACCGCCAGCATCATCTGAAAATGGCCCGCCTGTTCCTCAACCGAGGCAGACATGCCGCAGACAATACTGATGATTAAAGGGTATAAAACGGCAATCGCGCTGAAAAACACACTGTACAGCATATAAGGCTCCTGAACCCTTCCATACATATACAACAGGAAAAATCCCGCGCATAAAACCGGCGCCGCAGCATGCATCCATATGAGCGGCGTACGCTTCATTTTTAATACATCGGCCCACATATATCGTAAAAGCACGGTCATGACCGGTTTCCCCCTTTTGAAAAAGACACGGCGGAAACAAAACTTACCGCGATAAAAGAAAGAATAGAAAGAATAATAGCCGGAATGATCACGTTTCCGTTTAATAAGCCGCTGTTTGCAGGAAGCGGAATTCCGTTCGGATGGATCCCGAGAATCGGTGACATCAGCCGGACTGACCAGCTCCATGGACTCAGCCACCACAATGAGCCTGACGCCGGCACAATGCCTAAAACAAAGGCGGCGATCATATTCATGAGGATCACTGCCGTAAACCCGAACTGTCTGGCAATCCATAAGCAGAACGGAATTTCCCAAAGCGTAGACAGCCACAGAAGGGAGCTTGCTTCAATACCTTTCAGCTGAACCGCAGCAATTGCCGGAAACACAAGGCCAAGAAAAAACATGATGACTAAAAAGACGATTTGCGACAGGAGTGAATACAGCGCGATCAAGCTTATTTTTGAGAACCATATGCTCTTCAAGTCAGCCGGCAGTGAGTACACCGCACGGTCATTCGCTGATTTTTTCTCTTTTTTAACAGATAAACCGCACATTAGAGCAATCATGAGCGGCATGAAAATAACCGCCCACCAATTGAACGTGCCCGTCATAAAATAGGCGGCATTCAGCAGAAAAGAAAAAGCCGTGTTCAGAAGCGGGATAAGAATGATCAGCTTTCTGATAAATGTTCTTTTAGATGTAAGATGTTCCGCCTGCATGTACTGAATCATTTCCCAGTCCCCGCTTTCTCCCGTGTTGATTTGACAACCTCCAGAAACAGCCGCTCCAGATCGTCTTCCCGGCTGATTTCTCCCTGATATCCTAAAACGCCGTCACTGATGATTCCGATATGGTCTGCGATCTGCTCGACTTCTGATAACAGGTGGCTAGATAAAATAACCGTCATTCCCTGTCCGGGCAGAGAGCGGATAAATTCCCGCAAATCCTGAATTCCCATCGGGTCCAATCCGTTTGTCGGCTCATCAAGAATTAAGAGCGACGGACGGTTTAATAATGCTAACGCAATGCCGAGACGCTGCTTCATTCCCATAGAAAATTGTCCGGCGCGCTTTTTTCCGGTTCCCGTTAATCCCGTGATTTCCAGCACTTCCGCAATTCTTGAATCAGGCAGTCCGAGCATCACGCAGCGGACTTTCAGATTTTCAGCGGCTGTCAGGTTGCTGTAAAGCGGCGGCGCTTCAATCAGGGAACCGATGCTTTTCAAATCTTCGCGCTTCCATGTATGTCCGTCGAACAGAACCTCGCCGGATGTTTGCTGCAAGATTCCGGTCAATATTTTAAGTGTCGTTGATTTTCCCGCGCCGTTCGGACCGAGCAGGCCGTATATACTGTTGCGTTTTACTGATAGAGACACATCAGCCACTGCCTGTTGTCTGCCGAATGATTTTTGCAGCTGTCTCGTTTCTATGATGTTGCTCATTTGATTACCCCTCTGCTTTGTTATTTGATAAGTAAGACTTTACAGCGCAGTTATCAAAATTTAATCAAGAAATCAAAAAAAAGCATCCTTCACGCGGAAGAATGCTTTTTTTCATGAGGCTGAGCGTACGATCAGCTTTCTTTTTTGTTTTTTCACCGGGCTGAGGGCTCGTTCCAGCCACGCCATCAGCAGGTCTGCGGCTACCGCCATCAGCGCGGTCGGGATGGCGCCCGCCAAAATAATGGCGGTTCCGTTTGTCGCGTTCGACCCTCTGACGATCATATCGCCGAGGCCGCCCGCCCCGACGAAGGTGCCGATCGCCGTGATGCCGATCGCAATGACGAGCGCCGTTCGGAGACCCGCCATAATGACGGAAAGCGCAAGCGGCAGCTCCACCATACGAAGGATTTGGTATTTCGTCATGCCCATCGCTTTTCCCGACTCGAGATAAGCGTGCTCGATATTGATAATGCCCGTGTGCGTATTTCTGAGAATCGGCAGCAGTGAATACAAAAACAAAGCCGTGATGACCGTATTGGCGCCGAGTCCCATGACGAGCATCAGGACGGCGAGCATCGCAAGCGCCGGAACGGTTTGAATCACGTTCGCCACAGCAAACACCCAGCCGGCGAGACGCCCGTGCCTTGCTGTCACAATTCCGGCCGGAATGGCGAGAACGGCGGCGAAAACGACGCCGTACGCCGACATGAGAAAGTGCCGCCAGCACTCATACAGAACATAACTGCCGTTTTGAGCATAATACGTAAACAGCTCCTTCATCGTGTCCATCCGCACATCTCCTTTCCGTTATTCAAAGTAATGATGTTTTTCTAAATATTCCTTGGCCACGACGGACGGCTCTTTTAATCGGCCGTCAACTTCGTAATTCATTTTCTGCATCATCTTTGTATCAATCGCGCCGATCATTTTATTGATCACGCCCTCCAGTTCGGGATGCTCTTTTAATACTTGATCCGGAACGACGGGTGAACAGTCATACGGAGGAAAGAACCGCTTATCATCCTTCAGCGTTTTCAGTCCGTAAGCGATGATTCTTCCGTCGGTGGAATAAGCGAGCGCGATATCCATCTTTCTGCTTTTCAGCGCGTCGTAAACAAGGCCGATCTGCATCGGATACGTACCTTCAAATGACATTCCGTATGTGTTCATAAAATCCTGATATCCGTTGCCTCTCAGCTTCATCCAGTAGTTATCGACGCCGAATTTCAGATGAGACGCTTCTTTTTTGACATCGGATACCGATTCTAAATGATACTTGCGGGCAAGCTGTCCGGAAACGGTAAAGACGTATGTATTATCAAAGCCGTAAGAATCAAACCATTTCATGTCATATCTGTTTTGAAATTCACGCTGAACGAGCCGCAGCGCTTTGTCCGGGTCTTTTTCCGGCTCCATGCGAAGCGTGCCCGTCAGCGCGTCTCCTGTATAGCGCGTCGCGGCGATATCAATATCACCGTTTATCAAGGATTGCTGCTGTACGGCATTGGAGCCGAGATTTTTAATAACCGTTGTCTTCAACCCGCTGTGATGTTCGATCATCTGTCCGAGCATGCTCGCGATGATTTCTGATTCGGTCATGCTTTGCGCGCCGATTTTAATGGTGTCCTCCGATGCGGCGCTCAATCCCGGGAGCGAGCATCCGCCAAGGAGCAGCATGCCGATACAGGCGATTGCGAGCAGCCGTTTTTTGCATCTATTCCCCATGAGAGACCTCCTCCTTATGAAGCGTCCTTTATGCTTTTCAGCCCGTCAGGCGTGACTTTCCGTTCTGTCATCCCCAGCATGTAATCGACGGCTGCCGCAAGCACTGTGACCGGAACGGCGCCTGCGATAATATACTCCGGCTGATAAAGGTTTAAGCCGATAAAAATGTAATCTCCCAGCCCGCCTCCGCCGATAAAGGAGGCGAGCGTCGCCCAGCCGATTAAATAAATCGAAGACGTCCTGATGCCCGCCATGATGACCGGAGCGGCAAGCGGGAGCTCTACAAGCCTGATCTGCTCCCATGCCGTCATGCCGATTCCTTTTCCCGATTCCAAAAGATGCCGATTGACGCCGAGAATCCCCGTATACGTGTTTCTGAGAATCGGCAGCATCGAATAGAAAAACAGCGCCGCAACGGCCGGGATCTTTCCTACGCCTAAAAGCGGAATAAAAAACGCAAGAATGGCAAGGCTCGGCAAAGTTTGAATGATGTTGACGATGCCGATGACGGCGCCGGCTCCTCTTTTCATCCTCGTCAGCAGGACGCCGAGCGGAACGGCGGCGAGAATGCCCGCCATGACGGCGATTAATGAGATGTACAGATGCTCCCATGTTTTATAAAGCATCTCTCCTCCATTTGCCTGTAAAAATTGCACGGTCAGATTCATATCAATTGAAGCCTCCTCATGACATCACCGCGAGCTGATTCTCTTCTCCCCAGATGGAGTCATAGACGATGTCAACGAGGCTTGCCCTTGTCACGATTCCCGTTAGCCGGCCGGCTTCATCAAGGACCGGCACAAATTTCATGCCTCTTTTTAAAATTTTATGGACGGCGTCGCGAAGCAGAGTGCCGCTTCTGACCGTGTACAGATCCCGCTCAAGCACTTCCGCGACGGTTACCGCTTGTCTTCGTTTGCGGTCAATCATCTCCACATCGACATAACCTTGTAGAACGTTCTTTTCATCAATGACGAGCAGCGAATCCACCCGCTCGGCACGCATCAGCTGAATGGCGGCTGACAGTGTTTTCTCAGGTGTTACCGTCACGGGATCGGGATTCATGATCTGCTCCACCCGTTCAATATCAGGGCTGGATGATTGGATCAGCCGTTCCTTGCCGATAAACTCCTCAACAAATTCATTCGCCGGAAATCTGAGAATCTCATCAGGCGTTCCGGCCTGGACGATTTCTCCCGCTTTCAGAATGACGATTCTGTCCGCAAGCTTGATGGCTTCGTCCATATCATGGGTAACAAATACGATGGTTTTATGTAAGGTTTTTTGCAGTTTTTTAAATTCTTCCTGAAGGGAATCTCTCGTAATCGGGTCAAGCGCCCCGAACGGTTCATCCATTAAGATGAGCGGCGGCTCTGCGGCAAGTGCCCGTAATACACCTATTCGCTGCTGCTGTCCTCCGCTCAGTTCATGAGGGTAACGGTCTAAATATTCAGGCCCCATATCAACGAGCTTTAAAAGCTCCCGCGCCCGTTCCTTCCGTTTTTCGGCAGGATGCTTTAAAAGCTTCGGAACGAGCGTAATGTTCTGCTGAATGGTCATATGCGGAAACAGCCCGATCTGCTGGATGACATAGCCGATGCTTCTTCTGAGTTCCACCGGGTCTTGTTCCATAATGTTTCGGCCTTCTATCAGGATTCTGCCTTCTGTCGGTTCAATTAAGCGGTTGATCATTTTCATCGTCGTCGTTTTGCCGCAGCCGCTCGGCCCGATAAAACAAATAAATTCGCCTTTGGCGATATTCAGGTTGATGCTGTTGACGGCTTTTTTCCCGCCTTTATACATTTTCGAGACATTTTCTAATGTCAGCAAACACTCACACCTCCACGATTAAGTTTATTCAATTCGTTAAATTCAAATTTAACTTTTCAGACAATTGAACGTTTTCCATTATAAATTAAACTTTGTAAATTAAAAAGTTTACAATTTGTCCATATTATATATAAAGGTTGTGTAAGCACTGATTAACCCGTATTGACCGGCAAAGTTCTTCTTATTGCTCCGGATTACTGCCAAATTCTCTCGGAAGAGCATTTCCGCCGGTTTAAAAATGTGGTATATTGACATCGGAATTGCTGACTGAAAGGATTGAAACTGTTGGAGAAAGATCCGTTACACGTAATCGAACAAGCTGAAGATCATTTGATAGAACGAATCGCTGAAAATATGCATACATTCGGAATGCCCGCGACGGTGGGGCGCATTTTAGGCATTATTTATATGAACCGCAAGCCGATGACCTTAACTGAATTATCAGAAGCGACCGGCATGAGCAAGACGAGAATGAGCCAGGCGGTCCGTGAAATGCTTGACGTCAATCTGGCGGAAAAAGTGTTTGAAAAAGGCGTCCGCAAAGATTTATACGACGTCGAGCAGGATTATTACCAAACCTTTATTACGCTGTTTACGGCCACATGGAGCAAGGTCGTCAGCAAAAATAAAATGATGCATAAAAAGCTGAACCGCGAACTGACGGCCGTCCTTGAAAACGGCGTGCCGGAAGAAGCTGAGGAAAAAATCAACGAACTGCTGAAAGAATTAAAGGATTGGCTTGATTACTACAACTGGATCAGCCGCCTGATCGAGTTTTTTGAAAGCGAAGAAATTTTCAAGCATGTTCCGAAGCCATAAGAAAAAAACGCCCTGACCCGCAAGGCGTTTTTTTTCATGCCGCATTCGGCGCTTTGGTTCGTTTTTTCTTTCTCACCGGACTCAGCGCCCGCTCCAGCCACGCCATCACAAGATCTGCGATAACGGCCATCAGCGCTGTCGGAATGGCGCCGGCCAAAATAATCGCGGTTCCGTTCGTGGCGTTTGAGCCCCTGACAATGATGTCACCGAGCCCGCCCGCGCCGACAAACGTACCGATTGCCGTAATGCCGATCGCGATGACGAGCGCCGTCCGCAGCCCCGCCATGATGACGGAAAGCGCAAGCGGCAGCTCCACCATGCGGAGCACCTGAAATTTGGTCATGCCCATCGCTTTTCCCGATTCAAGATAAGCGTGTTCAATACTGGCGATTCCCGTGTACGTATTCCGGATGATCGGAAGAAGCGAATATAAAAACAGCGACAATATCACCGTATTGGCGCCGAGCCCCATGACGAGCATCAGCACCGCAAGCATCGCAAGCGCCGGCACGGTCTGAATCACGTTTGTCACCGCGAATACCCAGCCGCTTAATGTTCTGTGCCTGGCAATGAAGATGCCGAGCGGGACACCGACGATCGCCGCAAATAAAACGCCGTATACCGACATGAGAAAATGGCGGTAAAACTCCTGAAGCACATAGGCGCCGTTTTGAGAATAATAAGTGCCGAGCTGCTGCAGCACTTCCATTTGCCCCACCTCATTTCTTATTCAAAATAATGATGTTTCTCCAAAAATTCTTTAGCGACGACGGACGGTTCTTTCAGCTTGCCATCCACCTCGTAATTCAATTCCTGCATCGTTTCCGTATCGATTTTGCCGATCAGTTTATTCACAATGCCCTTCAGTTCAGGATGCTGCTTCAGCACGCTGTCGGGAATGACCGGCGAACAGTCATACGGCGGGAAAAATTGCTTGTCGTCTTTTAAAATTTTCAGATCGTACGCTTTAATCCGTCCGTCCGTTGAATAAGCGAGGACGGCGTCCATTTTCCCGTTTTTCACGGCATCGTATACAAGTCCGATCTGCATCGGATAGGTTGTGCCGAATTCAAAACCGTACGTGTCGGTAAAGCCTTTATAGCCGTCACCTTTTCTTTTCAGCCACGCATTGTCTACACCGAGCTTAAATTGATCCGCATGCTTCTTAATATCGGACACTTTGTCTAAATGGTCTTTTTCCGCAAGCTCTTTCGTGACGGTAAAAGCGTATGTGTTCTCAAATCCGTAAGAATCAAACCATTTGTAATGGAAGCGTTTCTCAAATTCTTTCTGTACGATGGATAATGCTTTTTTCGGGTCTTTTTCCGCTTCCATGCCGAGGGTGCTCGTTAAATCCGTTCCCGAGTAGCGCGTCGCGGCGATATCGATTTCACCGCCGAGCATCGCTTGCTGCTGGACATAGTTCGATCCGAGGTTTTTAATTAATGCCGTATTCAAGTCTGTATTGTGCTCAATCATCTGTGCGATCATATTGGCGATAATTTCTGATTCCGTCATGCTTTGCGCCCCGATTTTGATCGTATCATCGGAAGCCCCGCTCAGGCCGGGAAGGGAACAGCCGCCTAGAAGCAGAGCAGCTGACAGCGCCAGTGCGCACATCCATCTCTTTTGGTT
Source organism: Bacillus sp. FSL P4-0334 (assembly GCF_038004825.1). Classification (NCBI taxonomy): domain Bacteria; kingdom Bacillati; phylum Bacillota; class Bacilli; order Caryophanales; family Bacillaceae; genus Bacillus; species Bacillus sp. FSL P4-0334. Next base: position 298,889 of record NZ_JBBORX010000001.1, read on the forward strand.
TTTTTTCAAAACAGCCAACTCCTTATGATACTTCCTTCAGTCCTTTCAGCCCTTTCGGCGTCACCTTCCGTTCCGTCGCCGCTAGCAGATAATCAATGATAATGGCTAAAATGGTGACCGGCACGGCGCCGCCGATAATATATTCAGGCTGATAGAGATTCAGGCCGATAAAAATATAGTCTCCGAGCCCGCCGCCCCCGATAAAGGAAGCAAGCGTCGCCCAGCCGATCAGATAAATGGTGGATGTGCGGATGCCCGCCATGATCACCGGAACCGCAAGCGGCAGTTCCACAAGCCTGATCTGCTCCCAGACCGTCATGCCGATGCCTTTTCCCGATTCCAGCAGATTTTTGTTTACGCCTTGAATGCCGGTATACGTGTTCCGGAGAATCGGCAGCACCGAATAGAAAAACAGCGCGACGATCGCGGGCACCTTTCCCACGCCTAACAGCGGGATAAAAAACGCCAGTATCGCGAGACTCGGCAAGGTCTGCACAATGTTGACGGCGCCGATGACGGCGCCTGCGCCCTTTTTCATTCTCGTCAGCGCCACTCCGAGCGGAACGGCGACGACAATGCCTAATATGACGGCGATGATCGAAATGTATAAATGCTCCCACGTTTTATATAACAGTTCTCCGCCGTTCGTCTGCAAAAACTTGATCATTTCATTCATTGTAAGCGTTCCTCCCCTTGTCAGCCTGTCACCAGCTGGTCTTCCTCGCCCCAGATTGAATCGTAAACGATGTCGACAAGGCTCGCTCTCGTGACAATTCCGACTAAATGCCTTTGTTCATCAACGACGGGTACATATTTCATTCCGCGCTTTAAAATTTTGCGTACGGTATCGCGCAGCAGTGTCCCCTGCTCGACTGTATACAGATCAGAGCGGAGCACGTCGCCGACAAGGCTCGCTTTTTTCCGGTTCTGATCAATGATCTCGACATCCACATACCCTTGCAGCACATTCAGGTCATCAACGACAAGCAGGGAATCGACACGGTGCTCCCGCATCACCTGTATCGCCTGTGAAAGCGTTTTGTCCGCCGTAACGGTGACAGGCTTTTTATTCATCATCTGCTCGACGCGTTCAATATCCGGTCTTGATTGCAATAACCTTTCTTTGCCGATAAATTCTTCGACAAACTCATTAGCCGGATTCCGGAGGATGTCATCAGGAGTGCCGGCCTGAACGATCTCTCCCGCTTTTAAAATGACGATCCGGTCAGCCAGCTTAATGGCTTCATCCATATCGTGGGTTACAAACACAATCGTTTTATTCAATGTTCTTTGCAGTTTTTTGAATTCTTCCTGAAGGGAATCCCGCGTAATCGGGTCAAGCGCTCCGAACGGTTCATCCATGAGAATAAGGGGAGGTTCCGCTGCAAGGGCGCGCAGCACGCCGATTCTCTGCTGCTGTCCCCCGCTCAGCTCGTGAGGATAGCGGTCTAAATATTCCGGGCCCATATCGACGAGCTTCAAAAGCTCCCGCGCCCGTTCCTTCCGCTTTTGTTCCGGCCATTTCAGCAGTTTCGGCACGAGGGAAATGTTCTGCTGAATGGTCATATGAGGGAAAAGTCCGATCTGCTGAATGACGTAGCCGATTTTCCGTCTCAGCTCCACCGGGTCCTGCTCCATAATGTTTTCGCCATCGATAAAAATCTTTCCGGATGACGGCTCAATCAGTCTGTTAATCATTTTCATCGTCGTCGTTTTTCCGCAGCCGCTCGGCCCGATAAAACAAATAAACTCGCCTTTTTCGATATTTAAATCAATGCTGTTGACAGCTTTTTTTCCGCCTTTATAGACTTTTGATACATTTTCTAATCTCAGCAATCCGTGCACCTCCGAAGGGTTCCGTTATTTTTCTGAAAAGTATAATCTTTATTATAAGATGAAATTTGTAAAATAAAAAGTTTACAATGTGTTGAAATTATATACAATATACGTATTTTTTCATGTTATCCCGCTGACAATGCGGATGTCCTTACAATCGCTCCCGATAGCTCGCATATCCTGCCGCATCATCTTTTTCATCAACTGTAAAAAATATGATATATTGTCAGCATGAAAAGCCAGTGAAGGGATGATCAGCCGTGGAAAAAAACGCTCTTGATATCATCGGGCATGCTGAAGAGCATCTCATTGAGAGAATCGCCGAGAATATGCATACATTCGGAATGCCGGCCACACTCGGACGTGTGCTCGGTATTATTTATATGAACCGCAAGCCGATGACGTTAAATGAGCTGTCAGAGGCGACCGGGATGAGCAAAACGAGGATGAGCCAGGTGGTCCGCGAAATGACCGATGTCAATCTGGCTGAAAAAGTGTTTGAAAAAGGCGTTCGGAAAGACCTTTATGACGTCGAGCGTGATTATTACCAGACGTTTATCTCCCTGTTTACGGCAAATTGGACAAAGGCGGTCAGCAAAAACAAAATGCTCTATAAAAAGCTGAACCGCGAGCTGACTGAGCTTCTGGAATCGGAAAATCTCAGTCCCGATATTGAAGAAAAAGCCCGTCAGCTTTTGGATGAACTGACGGATTGGCTCCATTATTATGACTGGCTGAGCCGTTTGATAGAATTTTTTGAGAGTGAAGAAGTGTTTCAGCATGTGCCGAAAATAGAAAAAAGCAGCACCCGAAGATAACCGGGCGCTGCTTTTTTAAGTCAGGAAACCAATATCGGGAACATGCCTTTCAGACCGGCGCCGATCATGCCGATGGCCACCACCGCCAAAATCAGCCCCATCAGTCGGGTAATGACGTTCATTTCGGTTTTCCCGAGCTTATTGCTGATGAAAGATGAATAGTGAAAGAAGATGAACGTCATCGCGATGACGGCCGCAATGCCGATAAGCACGCTGATGTAATGGAAGATGCCGCCATGGCCGGCCGACAGACTCATCACCGTCGCGATCGTACCGGGTCCGGCGATAATCGGAATCGACAAAGGCGTCACAGATATATCGGCTTTCTCCTTGCTCTCCCCTTTCTCTTCATGATGGAGAGACTGTACATGAGATTTCTTCGCGTTCAGAAGATTATAAGCGATGCCGAAAATAAAAATGCCGCCCGCGATACGTAAGGCATGAATGTTAATGTCAAACAGTTTAAAGATCAGATGGCCGAAGATTAAAAAAGCCGCCAAGATGATAAACGACAGCACGGAAGCCTTGCGCGCGATCGCTGTCCGTTCTTTCTCCGAGTACCCTTCCGTCAGTGAAAGAAAAATCGGCACGTTTCCGATGGGATTGGAGACTGCAAACAGTGAAATGAAGACATGAATGATGAATGAAAACATGCGTACCTCCTTATGACTTGCCGTTATTGAGTTATGTTTTGTTCTCCGCTGTTTCTTATGCATGGTTTTTACCCCGGGGTCTGCTTTTTATAACCTCAGCCGGACAATCCGGAAACAGAAAAAACCGTCCTTGTAAGGACGGTTTTTTCTGTTTGCTATCTCCATAAGCCTTTTCCGAATTTCAACAGCCGATAAAGCATTTTCAATTTTTTTAGCATGCGTTAATTTCCTTTTTCACTCTGAATCAATGCGCCGAGAGACATGATATCTATCAGCTCCAATAAAATTCTACCATAAAGGGTACTTTTTCTCTATTATCAATTCATAGAGAAGGTGATTTGTATATCTTTAGAAAACTCCGTTACATCCGTCCTATTTTCTTTTATAATGTAAATATTGAACAAAATCCCTATATTACTTGTAAAAGGAGTTTTAGAATGTATTGTTCTCAATGCGGCCATCATACTGATGGCGGAAAGTTTTGTGAAAAGTGCGGGGCGCCCCAGCCCGGGCAGGGAGGCGCAGGCCAAACGCAGGGCCAGGCCGCTCAGGCCGGCGCCGCGGCTAAGCAGGCTTCAAAGCAATTTGCCTTATTCGTGCTTGATGTGTTAAAGCGACCGTATCAAACATGTAAAACGACAGGAGGCGAACAGCTTGTCAGCAGCATCATCAACATGGTGCTTTTCTGCCTGGTGACGCCGATTATGTTTTATATTCTCTTATCAGACGGCTTTCGTGACGTCAGTTTTACCGCGATTGTGGTCAAACCGGCGCTTACCTTTGCATTATGCGTTTTTTGCCTGTATCTCTTGATTTTTATCGCTTTGAAGGCCGGCGGCGCGCAGGTGTCATTTAAAGATTCGCTGTCCAGATTCGGGGCATTTTTGATTCCGTTTACAGCTATTTTGCTTCTTGCCCTCATTTTTATGCTGCTTCATACAACCGTTTGCTTCACCATTCTGGCTGTCGGTCTTTTAGGAGCGGCGTTTGCCGTGCCTCCGCTCATGCTGGCGAGCTATCAGCATCAGCTCACTACTAAGGCGGATATCATTTATTCTGTTATCGTCATCTATTTGATCATTTGCGTAACGTTTCAATTCACGATCAAGCATTATATAAAAGAACTCATGAATTATTTCTTCTTTTAAAAACGGAAACCCCCGCCGCCTGATTGGCGCGGGGGTTTATTTTATTGAATGGATGTTAAATAAATTCTTCCGTCTTTAACAATGCCGCCATACGTCCAATTGTATGTTCTGAGCTTCGGACTGCCGCCGGCTTTCGTAATATAAAACTCCTCGTACGTATGAATCGTCAGATGAGAGCCTTTCTGTGAAAAGCTTTTGACATTCACTTCATTAAATACTTCGGTCGTCCCCTCGCTGTGCAGTTTTTTGACCAGTTTCTGCTGATCAGCATACAAAGGGCTTCCCTCTTCTAAATTACCCTCCATGATCGCGAAATTGTTAAGGCTGACGGCGCTTGATTGGTTTGTCAGGTAATCAGTCATAAACGATGTGACTTGTTCATTCGTGAGGCTGCCTGAAGCTGTATTTCCTTTGGATGATGCCCATGCGGATGTATAGGTTTTCGGCTGGTCGTTTTTTATTTTTTTTACATTTGTCCCAGAAGAATCTGAGGCAGGGTCAGCTTTTTCGAAAACCCATTTTTTATGTTTTGTATCATATGAGAGTACATAGTGAAAGCTCGGCTCAGCCTCTTCCATATCAGGCTTCGTATTCCCGTCGAAATAAGCAGACTCATGAAGCTCTTTACCCGTAACAGTTACTTGCCAGCGGCCGTTCTCTTGAGAAATCGCAAATGAATCCAGATCAAAGCTTGTCTCTTTATACTGATCCTTCAAAAAGGTGCCGGAACTCTTCATGCCGGATACCACTTCTTTCGTCTGCTCTTTCCAGGCGGAACCAGCCTCGGTCATCTGATCGGTATTTCCGTCTGCCATCGCTTTTGTATACTGCTTCGTTGTTTTGACAATCGTGTCCATGATTGTTTGTTGTGTATCTTGATCCGGGATAAGCGTTAAGTCCACATCAGTACTGTTGATCGGGACATCGGCAGTTTTCATTTTCCCCCAAGGAAAATCAGCCTCCACGGCGGCTGTCATGGAACCGTCAGTTAAGAGCGGACCATATGTAACGGATGTAAACGGATCTTTATGGACAGACTTGCCGTTTATCAGCAGATCGCCTTTCGCGCTTTTGAAGCTGTCTGCCGGAGTGAATGTCACATCCTCGGCGTCTAACGGCAGGTCAAACTCAACATTCCGGCTGCCGGCCGCCTCTGCCTCTTGCTTTTTGACAACGTCAACCGTCTCATTTTTAAGCTTGGCTTCCGCCGTGTAGACACCGGGTGCATACGGGCCGAAGATTTGGGTTTCATCGGCTTTTTTGACCGTACCTGTTTTCTCGCTGTTGATATAAAGATCGGCGCCTTTATAATTGCTTGTGACCCGGAAATAAACCGGATCGACTTTCAGTTCGTAATGGTCAAACAAAAGAAGGGTTTTTCCCTCTTTTTTGACGTATACCGCATCTGTTTCTGATGAATTGCCGCGAAGCGATGCCAGCAGTTCATCGTGTTTCTTTGCGTATGCAAGGAGCGGTTTGACATTGGTCTCATTCAGCTTCAGTTTTTTGTCTGAAGGAGTGAGCAGGGCTGCGAGCTTTTTCGTGTCCCCGTCATGAACCGCCTGTTCGAATTGATCCGTGAGCCTTTTTTCAGATGTCAGCCAGGCTCCGGTTTTATATGCGGCAATCAATAAGATCAGCGCTGCGGCAATGCCGCCCCACATGAAGAGCGTTTTTTTAGGGATCGGCTTTCTCATTTGTGAAGCAGGTTCAGCCGCTTTTACAGCCGCCTGCCGCTCCAGCCGGCTTCCTTTCCCGATCGGTTTTCCGCATTCTTTACAGAAATGCGCTTCTTCATTGTTCTGCTGGCCGCAATGCTTACAAAAAAACATGACTTTCCTCCTATTCAATCTGCAAAACTTGTATAACTTTTCCTATGTTTCATATTTTATAATAAAGTAGAATGATTTTGGAGTTATTTTCAAAAATAGCTGTCGATCATAACGGAGGAGGAGAAACGGACATGCAAAAACTGAGCATCCGAAAAGCCGCGGAGCCGGATGAAGCGCTGTATGAACTATTGCTGCTGGCCGATCCGTCGAAAGAGATTGTCGATGATTATCTTGTAAGAGGAGAATGCTATACGGCTTGGACGTCAGACGAGCTTGCAGGGGTTTACGTTTTATTGCAAACAAGGCCTAAAACGATAGAAATCGTAAACATCGCGGTAAAAGAATCGCTGCAGAACAGGGGATTCGGAAAACAGCTGGTGCGGGATGCCATTGAAAAAGCGAGACAATCGGGAGCTGACACGATTGAAATCGGCACCGGAAATTCCAGTATTCATCAGCTGTCACTCTATCAAAAATGCGGATTCCGCATTCAGGCTGTCGACCATGATTTTTTTATCAGACATTATGATGAAGACATTTTTGAAAACGGCATTCAATGCCGGGATATGATACGGCTTTATTTGGATTTATGATAAAAAGGGCGCCGGCTGACATCGGCGCCCCTTCGTTTACCATTCAGACGGATTGATCCGCTTGTTTCTCTGTATTTCTTTGACTCCCTTGTCTGACTGAAAAAATAGCAAAAACGATCGTAAGGGTCAGTCCGACCGCCGCGAAAATATAATCCGCATTCATCAACAGCAGAAGCCCTGTGTAGACAGCGGCCGACAGCGGTTCACCCATTTTGACAATGGAAAAAATCAGTGCAAAGACCCTTCCGAAATATGCGGCCGGAACCGTCTTTTGGAAATACAGCACCGTTTGCACATCAATATACGAGATGATGATGCCAAGCACCAGGAAGATGATGCACTCAAACCCATGAAGGGGAAAAAACAGCAGCATAATGAGCAGTCCCGCTACCGTTAACGTCCGCGGGTACAGCCGGTTCAAGCGTTTTGTATTCCATTTGAAAAATACGGCCAGATTGCCCAAAAGCATCCCCGCCTGAAACATTGAATACATGACGGCAAACCATACAGAATAGTTCTGCTGAAAACGCTCCACAGCAAGAATCGGCCCCATTACTGAAATAAGGCCGGCAATGACGAGATTTACGACGAAAAAGTATCCGACCGATGTCAGCCATGCCGCATTTCCTTTCAGCATTCTGTAACCGGCTTTTACATCTTCAGTTCCGTTGCTTTTTTCATTGGGCTGTTCTGAAATACGAATGAACGCGATAAATGCCGCAGAGATCAAAAAAGCAGTGCCGTTTAGGGCAAACAGCATCCCGAACGGAATAGCCGCAATCATGATCCCGCTGATCAATTTTCCGACGATGAGTCCGATCAAGTCACTCGTATTGATCAGAGATGTCGCCTGATCAAGATGCTGTTTGCGGACGAGCAGCGGAATGATCGCGACTTTCGCCGGCGCAAACAGCATCGATTGCAGAGATAGACAAAAGGCGCACACCCCGGCTATCCACACGGTTAATAAATCGTTCGCGCTGAGCACCGCCAAGAGGATCATAATGGCGGCCCGGCCCGTATTGCACAAATACAAGATCGACTTTTTTCGGAATAAATCAATCAGCGGCCCCGCCAGCACGCCAAATGTCAACGGCACGAGTTCGATAAAAGAAATAACGCCGACTAGAATTTTGCTGCCGGTCAATTCTAACACTAACAGCGGCAAAGCAATGAGCCAGACCCCATCCGCTGCTGAAGAAAACACCTGTGCACACCAAAGCTTTGCATAGTTCGGTGTTCGATATGTCATATCAGACCCTTTTTTGATCCTCGTCATCAGAAACACCGCCGAACCATTCCAGCGTTCTCCATGATTCCCGTCTTTCCGTATAATCCTCTTCCATCACCTCAAATACAATGCCGGTATCTTGAGTCCGATAAAGCTCCTGCAAAGTATCTGCAGCACGTCTCAGCAGCTCCTCAGCGATTGTCCCTTCACTCGGATGGCGGCCCTCAAAACAGCGGACGCCGCCATGCGGGAACGCAAGCTGGCGAAATGAGCTGAAGTGATAATGCTTAATGCTCTCTTTTATCGAAAGAAACTGAAAGAAATCGGGATATTTCAGCTGATCATTTCTGAACATAAGGGCGGAAGACAAGTGAGTCTGATAGGTAATCGCCCAATGGCACAGATCCCACGTAATACCGACATGCTTCAGATCCAGCTCCACCAGCTCTGTAAAATCCTCAGGATAAATGAAAATCGGATCAAAATCCTCTCCCAGATTCCCGATGATCGGAAGGTTTTCCACACCGATCCAAATGTCTGTCCCTTTCAGCCGCTCATCAAACTCCGCGAAAAACTCAACGATTTTTTTACGGTTTCCTTCCAGGTCATAGACTTGAAATTCCTCAACCGTCATAAATTGATTCGCATGAACGGTTATGCCTTTGGCGCCGTATTTCACAGCTAGCTCCGCAAAGTGATAAAGCTGTTTTTTGATGTGATCTTCATGCACATAATCGGCATGATCTGTCGGGAAATGCAGCGTCAATAATGAAGGATCAAGCTGTTTCGCATATTCCAGCGTCTGATTGAATGTTTTGAGATAATCCGTTTCCCCAAAGGAATGGCCGTCAAAAATATTCGCTTCCAGACCGTATCCCGCTTCCACCCATTTCTCATCGATTTGCTTCGGATCAAGTCCGAAAAACGGAATTTGAGCAATCATAGGACAGTCACCATGTTCCTCTCACAAGCATAAACGCTTCCGCAGCCGAAAAACCCGCTTTTGCTCCCCACACACGGGCATTATGTTCGATCGCCTGCAAAGAGCGGGGATGAGGGAAGTCTCTGAGCTCGGAACCGTAACACGCCATCGATTTCAATTTCGTTTCAAGCTCGTTTTCAATATTAACGAAGAAATTGGCATGAAACTGATCCTTCTGACAGTAATTCCATTCCGTCGAAGACAATGTTTCATAGGCAAAAACCCGTTTTACCGTATGACCGGGAAGCGGACGGGTTGCCGTCATGACCGCTCTGAATACGACGGAGTGGTCAATATTAATGTCACCGCCGTACTGGGTATACACAATGTCAGGCTGAAAACGATTGATTTGTTTCTCCGCTTCCTTCACGACATCCAGCAAATCCATTGAATCCATTCTGTTATCAGGAAGGTTCAGCCTGACAAAATCATGGATGCCCAAAGTGCTGAGCGCCTGCTCCGTTTCTTGATTAGAATGCTCCATAACGGAATCTTCAGGCTTTTTGTAATCCGTTTTTCTTGATGACTTGCCTTCCGCCATAATGACTGCCGACACGCTGTCACCTTGGCGGACATGTTTGGCGAGCGTGCCGCCGACGCCGATAATTTCATCGTCGGGATGCGCTGCAAATACCATTACTTTCATCATATTGCCCTCCTTTAACTAACATTTCAGCTGTATCCGCTCCGCAGTTCATCAGCATATCGAGCATGGAGAGGTGAGGGATATGCTCCCCGAATAATTGAGGATAGCCAAAATGTCGGATCTGCTGATACTCAATGACAATTCCGTTTCTTTCAAAATCGCTTTCTATTAAATAGTCGGAACCCTGACTGCCTGAATAATAACGGTCCGCCCCCAGCTCCTGACAAAGCGCTAAAACAAAATCGCTTTTTTTCTCCTTCCGGCATTCAAGCTCAGAGACATAACAGAGCGGCGTTTCAATTCGGAGCTCTTTTCGGAAAAATTCAATGATGTGCATATTCAAATCATGGAGATATTCCCACTCCCGCTGATAGACATCTTGAAAAAAATGCTGGTATCGCTCAAAATAGGGAGCTTTCGCATAGTTCATTTTAATCGCCATCCAATGTTTTTTCCGCCAATCCTGTGTCTGGTCGATTTTCATATGCCGAAGCTCTATGTCTTTATATTGTTTCATCTGCAAAGGCACTGTCAGCCATCTGGGGCCTTGCGGCGTTTTGATTCTGTTGCGGTTGAGGAATCCTTTTTTCTCAAATTGGGCTGTGTCATGAATGGCAAACAGATCCGACTTATACATTTTTTCAAAAAAACCGTACCACGGCAGATAACTGGATTGATGGCCGCTTATTGTTTTCATTCCGGTTTCGTAAAAAGTCGGCATTGTTTTTCTTCAGCTCCCCAATATCGTTTCGGTCTCGCGATTTCTTTACTGTGTGAATAGCCAAAATCAGCCCATTGAAGCTTGCGGCAAATGGCGAATTGCAGGGCGTCACGCATCAATAAGTAAGAGGCCTGCGCTTTTTTTCCCGCCAGGCTGTTTACATTCTGCCAATAATAGAAATGAGAGCGGTCATAGAGAAAAATACTGCTGCTGATCAGCGTCTCATCCTGATATGCTCCGATCCAAAACATCCGGTCCGCAAACGTGTCAAGCAGCTTTTGGAAAAAGCCCTGGCTCAGCACATAAGCTGCGCCGATTGACGCTGTATGCTCTTTGTAGAGGTCATAAAACGCGCCAAGTTCTTTTCGCCCGATCAGCCGGGTGACAATATTCTCTTTTTCAGCGTATCTGACTGCCGTCCGGGCTTTTCCGGAAATGCCCGTCCAAAGCTCGTCAAACGTGTCCGGAAGCGAAAGAATCCGCGTTGCCTTTTCCGTCCATCCTTCCCTGATTTCTTCTGTAAAAGAAGTCTGACCGTACGGCAGCAGCATCCGGGATATGTTCCGACCGAATATGGCCTGGATTTCACTTTGAAGCCATTCAAATGAGATGGGGCGATCTGAAATAACGCCGCCGTATCCGATCATGTTGCCGGATAATACGCCCTTCTGTTCAAAAAGCGGAAGATAGATGACCTGTCCTCCGTCCGTTGTCAGTCTGACAGGGTGAAATGACGTGCCGGGAAGCTCTTCCATGAGGATTCCCCAATCATAGCTTTGAAACAACCCCGCCTGATACATGTCAGCGGCCCGATCCCATGCCTGGCGGGTCGTGCATACTGCTGTTTTTTGCATAGTTATCACCACTATTCAGTCTTATTCTTTTGCTCATAATATGATAAAACGGATTCGGCTATATATCTGACTTGCTCCTTTTGAAGAGGAGGTTTAAAAGGCAGAGAAAGAACTCTCTTCCAAAGCGGGTCTTCCCCGCCTTCCCCCGCGTATGTTTCATAAATCGGAATACGTTCGAGGGGAAGGTAGTTCCAGCATGTTTGGATGCCTCTTTCGGCTAAATAAACGGAACACCCGTACCGCTCTTCATCCCGGGGAAATACAATTGTTAAATAATTCAGATGTTCTCCTTCTTGGGGCTGGATCATTCTTATGCCGTTTGTTTCTCCCGCCTTTGCAAAGATTTCTCCCGCCGTCTCTAAGTTTCGAAGCGAAGCTGTTACAAGCTGATCCATACGTGAAAGCTGATCATCAATAATGGCTTCCCTTGCCGGATGCATGCGAAGCACGGGTACAACAGCCGGTTTATCCGGCAGAGCTTCGAGCTTTGTGGCTTTCATGGAAGGCATGGCGCCCGCTTTTCTAAACATATATGAAATAGGATGATGCCGTTTCCGTTTCATTACAGCTTGGATTCTTTGATTTCTGATATAGATTCGATAGTCAGCTGCCACTTGGCTGCGCTGTTCCATCGGGAGATTTGCTTTTTGCCGAAGCCATTCTTTCGGCGCGATTAACGCGCCGCCTCCGATACTCGCAAGCGGCTTTGAGGGGCCGAAGCTTAAAATGCCGAAATCGCCCAAACCGCCGGCAAATGTATCCGCTTGTTTTGTAAACATGGCTTGAGCGGCATCATCAATGACAGCAATTCCGTTTTCCTTCGCCCAGTCAATGATGGCGGTATTTTCTCTCCGGCCGTATACATGTGTGAGGATAACCGCACACGTACGCCTCGTCACTTTTTTTTTGACATCCTCAAAAGATAAGAATAGATGCTCATCCAGCTGCGCAAACACAGGCGTCGCACCGGATTGCAGTACGGCATCAATGACATTCGGGCAGCTGAAGGATGAGAAAATCACTTCTTTCCCCGGCCCGGCCCCCGAATAAGTTAATGCGAGCACCAGTGCCGCACTGCCGCTGGAGGTCAGCACAACCCCTTTCCCGTAACGTTTTTCCAGTTTTTCAGTCAGTCCGCTTTGTCCGGCAGTAAGCAAGTGTTTCACTGCGCGCAGACGGCCGCTGACGGAAAACTGTCCGGGATAAACGGGATATTTGACCACTTCCGGGTTTTTAGGAAAGTGAAAGTTTGTGCTTTTGTCTTTCATCTTTTATGATCTCCAGGCCTTCATTCAGACTTACTTTCGGAGCGTAACCGAGCAAACGTTTCGCCTTCTCGATTGACGGCGCCCGTTTAAAAATCTCGATGTCTTTTCCCCTCACGCCGTCTTCGCCCAGCTTTTTAAACAGATAGTTATCCTTCTCTCTGCCTGAGAGCACATTGACTTTTTCAGCCAGTTCTTTTATCGTGATCGGCTGGTCGTTCCCGATATTGAAGTCTTCAAAGACGGCTCCTTCATGAATGAGAGCGAGATAAGTTCCGGTGATGATATCACTGATGTAGCTGAAGCAGCGTATTTGTCCGCCGTCCCCGTAAAGAGGCAGCTCAGAGCCATTCTCGGCCAGGCTGAAAAACTTGTTGATGACAAAATCCTCGCGCTGTTTCGGCCCGTATACATTAAAGTACCGGACGACCCGAATATGAAGTTCGTCGGAAGCCTGTTCTCTCAAATATTCCTCTGATTGCAGTTTGGCTTTTCCGTAAGCCGATTTCGGAAGCTTTCTGCTTGTCTCGGTATAAGGAAAATCCGGTGAATCTCCGAACACTTCTGAACTCGATGAGAAAAGAAGTGTGCTGATTCCCAATTCACCGCATACCTCAGTGACGTTTTTCGTTCCTTCAAAATTGACCCGTATGACGTCTTCTTCATTGCTTCGGCAGCTGTCCACTCCGACCATTGCCGCCAAATGGACAACCGCATCCGCTCCCCGCAGTGATTCGCGGAGGGACGTCCGGTCAAGGATATCCGTTTGGCGGTATTCAGTGTCAAAAGCCGGCTTCTTTTGGTCTGCAATGATGGTGTGATAACCTTTAGCCTGTAATAATGCCGCCAGTTCGCTTCCGATAAAACCGGCCCCTCCGATAATCGCAATATGTTTCATGATCCTACCTCCTGGCTGATAGTCAAAACTTCTTTTATAGACTTGACAATATAGCTGCAATCCTCATCTGATAACTGGCTGTAAAGAGGCAGTGATACGATCTCCCGGAAAACACGTTCAGTTACCGGAAGCTCGGCAGGAAAATGTTTTTTATAGTAAGGATGCAAATGCACGGGAATAAAGTGCACGCTCAGCCCGATTTGTTTTTCTTTCATTTTCTCAATAAACAGATCTCTGTCCATACCGCCGTTTTCTCGAATCCGCAAAATAAATAAATGCCATGAGTGCGTTATGCCGCTTGGAATGTCAGAAAGCGGAAGCGCCGCTTTGTCAGATTGACCTGACAGTTCACGTACATAAAATTGAGCGATCTGTTCCCGTTTTTCTTGAATGTCGTTTGCGCGCTTCAATTGAACCAGACCGAGCGCGGCCTGAATATCCGTCATATTATATTTAAAGCCCGGCAGTAAAACGTCGTATCTCCAGCTGCCTTTTTCACCGTACCGGTTCCAGGCATTTTTTGTGATGCCGTGCCATCCGTACAGCCTCGCTCTTTCTGCGGCCTGTTCGTCTTTCATAACGAGGGCTCCGCCTTCCCCCGTTGTAATATTTTTGGTGGCATAAAAGCTGAAGCACACGGCATCGCCGTGAGTGCCGATCATGCTTCCGTTATATTTTGTACCGAGCGCATGAGCGGCGTCTTCAATCAGATACAATCCGTTTTCTTTACAAATGGATTGCAAGTTTTCCAGATCAGCCGGATAGCCGGCAAAATGAACCGCAATTACCGCTTTTGTGCGCGGCGTTATTTTCTTCCTGACATCTTCAGGATCGGCACATAGACTTTTCTCGCATATATCCGCAAACACCGGAACGGCTCCGGCGTGCAGGATGACATTGACACTGGAACAGAACGTGAAGCTCGGCACGATGACTTCATCGCCTTCTCCCACACCGAGCGCCAATAAAGCCATATGTAATGCAGCGGTGCCTGAATTACAGCTGATGACGTGTTCGGCTCCTATACATTCTCCCAGCTTTTTTTCAAAATCGATTACCTTCGGGCCTTTCGAAATCCAGCCCGATTGAATCGTTTCGGTTACGCTTGCGATTTCTTCGTTTGTCATATCAGGTCTGTGAAAAGAGATAAATCGATTACTAATGACCGTTCCCTCCTATAAAGTGACAACTCTGCAATTGTCGGCTGATTTTTCCTTGCATACATTTCTTGTGTCAAAGATAATCGGTGAGGCATCCTTCAAAATACTGTAGTCGATTACATCGTGATCTGTATGAATGATGATGACGTCGTACTGATTGATTTGTTCTTTTGTGAAAGGGACAGATTGTTTGCGGCTTCCGTCATTCAAGCGGATCTCGCTGATAAACGGATCATGATAATCAATCGCGCATCCCTTGTCCATCAATTCTTCCATTATCGTAAACACTGAGGATTCACGCGGGTCATTTGTATTTTTTTTATAAGCTGCCCCTATTATTAAGATGCTGCATTTGTCTTTGCCCGCCAGTTTCAAAGCATACTCAGAGACAGAAATCGGCATGTTGGAATTGATTTCGTCCGCGAGATCAATTAATTTTGTCTGCAGCCCTTTTTCATTCGCGATCCATTTGAAGTAAAAAGGATCAATCGGGATACAATGGCCTCCGACTCCGGGGCCCGGGATAAATTTTTGAAAGCCGAACGGCTTCGTGTCCGCCGCGCAGATGACTTCCCATATATCAATATCAAGTTCACGGCAATTAAGCGCCATTTCATTGATAAGAGCTATATTGACATAACGATAAGTATTCTCTAGGAGTTTAGCTGTTTCAGCTACTTCGGGTGAGGTGACCGGGTGAATGCTTGTAACAATGGTGCTGTAAAACGCTGAGGCAAGTTCTGTGCAAGTCTGTGTGGTTCCGCCGACTACTTTAGGAATATCTGAAACTTCATATTGCCTGTTGCCCGGATCGATTCTTTCCGGAGAATAAGCCGTAAAAAAGTCTGTTCCTATTTTCATGCCGCGGCTTGATGCCATTCTGTCGGCAATCTTTTTTTTCGTTGTTCCGGGATAGGTGGTGCTTTCTAAAATTAAAAGCTGATGCTGCCTTCCATAAGCAATCATGCTGTCAACTGCACTGTCGATGTAGGTTAAATCGGGGATCTTGTCTTTTTTGTTCAGGGGTGTCGGCACACATATCACAATGATGTCGCATTGTTGGATGAGCGACATGTCGGCGCTGATTTGAAAGCGTTTTGTTTGTAAAGCCGAGTTCAGTCTGTCGTCCTCTATATCTTGAATATGGCTGCTTCCGGCGGCTAACAAGGAAACCTTTTCACTGTTTTTGTCGAATCCGATAACATTGTATCCTTTATCGACACATTCCAGCGCAAGAGGGAATCCCACATATCCCATGCCTAACACGCCTACAATCGCCTGCTTCGTTTCAATCAGATGTAACAGCCGTTTTTGACCAAGGTTGCTGGCTTCTTTTGTGACAGTATTCATTTTTCGCCCCCTAATAGATAGAAAAGAGTATTGTTTTTTACAATTTAAAACAAATATCGATCGATATCGCAATTATAACAAAAGTTAAAATTTGATAAATGAGTTTTACATCCTTTTATAAATTAGGTATTATCTATTTATTTTTCTTTTATTTGTAAAATAAAATCCTGTCAAATGGTATATATCTGGTAACGAGTGAGAAAATCTCCCTTAATTGAGAGAATATACAGAAAATAATAAAAAAACAGGCCGAAGCCTGTTTTTTATTCTTTCACTGCCTCAGTTACAGCCGCAGAAACGAGTGATCCCGCTTTCTCTAATCGTTCTTTGCTGATGTGTTTCATATTATCATTCTCAGTGTGATACCAGGGCCCCGGCTCCTGTGTATCGGGGCTGAGCCAAATCCAGTTAGCCGACGGAATCCCTGCTTCATAAAAAGAGACATGGTCTGAGTAACCGAGCTGAATCAGGTTTGGCTTGACCAACCGGGATTTTTCAGCGGCTTTTTCAGCATACCGGACGCTCGGGTTTTCCTTGCCGTCAGGAGTCGTGACACACATTTGACTCGCTTCTTCCCAGTCAGTCGCAATCATATCGGCATTAAAATTGGCCTGGCTGTGCTTTCTTTCATTGTTCGTGAGTGTACTGACGTAATAAGATGAACCCGCAGACCATAATTCTTCTGCACCGAACAGGATAAAGCGGATCTCTTTGTCTTTCGGTATGTGTTTGAGTTGCTTGCTGATTTCCAGAACGGCAGATGTGCCTGAGGCGTTATCATCCGCTCCGGGCGCGCCTTTTACGCTGTCATAATGCGCTGTGACATAAATAATATCAGCATCAGAAGAGTTGGCCTGTGCCGCTTTGCGCGTTCCTATAATATTTTGTGAGGTGCGGTTTTTATAGTTTTTAAATTGAATGACTGCCTGCTTTTCCTGCAGCAGTGCTTCACCGTCTTCTTTTTTCATACCCGCCGCCGGTATCGTGATTCCTTTATCGGTATGCGGACGGACGGCGAGCGGTTTTGTTGTCTGATTATAAATAATGACTGCTTTGGCTCCCGCTTGTTCGGCATGTTTGATCTTTTGAGAAACGGGGATCTTTCCTTCGCGTATCACTGCAATCTTTCCTTTGGCTCCTGTTACGTCATCGCGTGATCCGCAGCCGCCGTCAAAAATCCCTCCCTCAATTCTCAGCTCTTTTTCAACAGCGGATTGATCAGCGGAGCGGAGCGGGAATTCATGATCTCCCGCTGTGACTGAACCTGAAAAGTACTTTTTCAATGGAAATGACTGTACTTTGACACTGGCGCCCTGAGCCCGCAGGCGATTCGATATGTATTCAGCCGCTTCCTTGTCTTTCGCAGTTCCGGTTTCCCGCGGTCCGATGGTTTCACTCAGATCATGCATCGTGTCCAATGCCTCATCAGCATCAAAAACCGGCGCGGCCACGGCTGAATAAGCATGAGTTTCGGACAGCGGCCCGGCAGACGCGCCCCATATGACGCTTGCTGCCACCGCGGCTGACATAAATGAAAATTTCATCATAATCCCTCCTCTTATTAACACCTCTTCCCTTTCGATTGAAGAACACTGATTCCTTTAAAAAGGGGAAAAATGAATATTATTGACCAAATGAAGATGATGAAAAAGGAGGGAAAAGCCCGGGAGCATAAAAAAACGCCGGGAGAATATCTCCCGGCGTCCATTCCATTACTTATTCAAGTTATAGAAAGAGTTGATACCGTGGTATTGAGCAGTTTCAGCCAACTGATCTTCGATGCGAAGAAGCTGGTTGTATTTCGCAACACGGTCCGTACGGGACGGAGCACCTGTTTTGATTTGTCCTGCATTAGTTGCCACAGCGATGTCAGCGATTGTGCTGTCTTCAGTTTCACCTGAACGGTGAGAGATAACGGCAGTGTAGCCCGCGCGTTTCGCCATTTCGATCGCATCGAACGTTTCAGTCAATGTACCGATTTGGTTTACTTTGATCAGGATAGAGTTGCCTACGCCGTTTTTGATACCTTCAGCAAGCTTTTTCGTGTTTGTAACGAAAAGGTCGTCTCCGACAAGCTGAACTTTTTTGCCAAGACGCTCTGTAAGAAGTTTGTGGCCTTCCCAGTCGTTCTCGTCAAGTCCGTCTTCGATAGAGATGATTGGGTATTTAGAAACCATTTCTTCGTACCAGTCAACCATTTCAGCAGATGTTTTCACAACGCCTTCGCCAGACAGATGGTATTTGCCGTCTTCTTTGTTGTAGAACTCAGAAGATGCAGCATCCATCGCAAGTTTCACTTCTTCGCCAGGTTTGAAGCCGGCTTTTTCGATCGCTTCAACGATTGTTTGAAGCGCTTCTTCGTTAGAACCAAGGTTCGGAGCGAATCCGCCTTCGTCACCTACAGCTGTGTTCATTCCTTTAGCAGAAAGAACTGATTTCAGGCTGTGGAAGATTTGAGCGCCCATGCGAAGCGCTTCACGGAAGTTAGGCGCGCCTACAGGCATGATCATGAATTCTTGAATGTCTACGTTGTTGTCAGCATGCTCTCCGCCGTTTACGATGTTCATCATCGGTACAGGAAGCGTTTTTGAGTTGAATCCTCCAAGGTATTGGTAAAGAGGAATCTGTAAGAAATCAGCAGCTGCGCGCGCACAAGCCATAGATACGCCAAGGATTGCGTTCGCACCGAGTTTGCCTTTGTTTTCAGTTCCGTCAAGCTCGATTAAAAGCTGATCGATTGCGTTTTGTTCAGTTACGTCAAAGCCGAGAAGCTCTGGAGAAATGATTTCGTTTACGTTGTTAACAGCAGTTAACACGCCTTTTCCAAGGTAACGGTCTTTGTCGCCGTCACGAAGCTCAACCGCTTCGTATTCACCTGTAGAAGCTCCGCTTGGCACTAATGCGCGGCCGAAAGCTCCTGTTTCTGTATATACTTCAACTTCAACTGTTGGGTTGCCGCGGGAGTCAAGGACTTCGCGTGCATAAACATCAACAATGTATGGCATGAGTTTGTCTCTCCTTTTGATTTACGCTTATTTTTGAATTAAAGATGTTCCGGTCATTTCTTTCGGTTTTTCAACACCGAGAAGGTCTAATAACGTTGGTGCGAGGTCGCCTAGGATTCCGCCTTCGCGCAGCGTCACGCCTTCTTTCGTCACAATGACAGGGACTGGGTTTGTCGTATGGGCAGTGTGCGGTTCGCCTGTTTCTGTAATCAGAATGTCCGCATTACCGTGATCAGCGGTAATGATGGCATGTCCGCCTTTAGCGATGATGGCGTCAACCACTTCGCCTAAGCATTCATCCACTGCTTCAATTGCTTTAATCGTCGGTTCGACCATTCCGGAGTGGCCGACCATGTCAGGGTTTGCAAAATTCAGGATGATCGCGTCGTGCTTGTCAGCCGCGATTTCTTTTACAAGAGCATCCTTCACTTCATACGCGCTCATTTCAGGCTTCAGGTCATATGTCGCGACC
Source organism: Bacillus sp. FSL P4-0334 (assembly GCF_038004825.1). Classification (NCBI taxonomy): domain Bacteria; kingdom Bacillati; phylum Bacillota; class Bacilli; order Caryophanales; family Bacillaceae; genus Bacillus; species Bacillus sp. FSL P4-0334. Next base: position 318,353 of record NZ_JBBORX010000001.1, read on the forward strand.
TTCGGCGAGTTAATGAGGATGCGCTCTTCGCCCGGGAATTCTTCTTCGCGGCCGCCGCTCATAAAGAACGTAACGTGCGGATACTTTTCAGTTTCTGCAATGCGAAGCTGTTTTAACCCGTGCTGTGCCAATACTTCACCGACTGTATTGTCAAGGTTTACCGGTTTAAAAGCCACATATCCGTCAACAGATTCACTGAAGTGAGTCAGGCAGACGAAATACAGGTTTTTCGGATGATTTTCACCGCGGTCGAAATCGCGGAAATCTTTGTTGGTAAACGTGTTTGAAATCTGGATGGCGCGGTCTGGTCTGAAATTATAGAAAATCACAGAATCGCCGTCATGAATTTTCGCAACGGGTTCACCGTTTTCTTTTGTGATGACGGACGGAATGACGAATTCATCATGAATGCCGTTCGCATAAGAATCGTCGACTACATCCATCGCGCTGCGGTAAGACGGGCCTTCGCCGTAAGCCATTGCGCGGTACGCTTTTTCCACACGGTCCCAGCGTTTGTCGCGGTCCATGGAGTAGTAGCGTCCGGAAATGCTGGCGATTTCGCCGACACCGATTTCTTCGATCTGCTCATTCAGCTGCTGAATGTAAGTTTTCGCCGTTTGCGGACCTACATCGCGGCCGTCGAGGAAACCGTGAATATACACCTTCGTCAGTCCTTCACTTTTCGCAAGCTTCAGTAGCGCGAATAAATGATTGATATGACTGTGTACGCCTCCGTCAGAAAGAAGGCCGAACAGGTGCAGCGCTCTGTCGTTGTCTTTCGCGTTTTTGATGGCGTCAAGGAACGTTTGATTGCGTTCGAATTCGCCTTCGCGGATGGCAACGTTCACGCGTGTTAAGCTTTGGTACACAATACGTCCTGCGCCGATATTCAAATGACCGACTTCAGAGTTCCCCATCTGTCCTTCAGGCAGTCCGACTGCTTCGCCTGATGCCGTCAGCGTCTGATGAGGGTATTGGTTCCAATAACGGTCGAAATTCGGTTTTTTCGCTTGTGCGACTGCGTTTCCGACTGTTTCATTGCGTAATCCGAACCCATCAAGAATGATGAGTGCAGCTGGTTTTTTACTCATATTGACCTTCCTCCAATAATTGAACGAATGACTGCGGTTCAAGGCTTGCGCCGCCGACCAAAGCACCGTCAATATCGGACTCTGCCATATATTCTTTAATATTTGCAGGTTTTACGCTGCCGCCGTATTGAATGCGGAGCTTGTCAGCAGTTTCCTGGCTGAAGCTTTCAGCAACGACTTTACGGATATGCGCGCAGACGTCGTTAGCATCTTTCGCTGTAGAAGATTTGCCTGTTCCGATTGCCCAGATTGGCTCGTACGCAATAACAGAAGCAGCAACTTGCTCTTCAGAAAGACCCGCAAGACCTTTTTTCACTTGATCGGCAACAAGATCATTTGTTTTTCCGGCTTCGCGCTCTTCAAGCGTTTCACCTACGCAAATGATCGGCACAATGCCGTGTTTGAAAGCGGCATGCGCTTTTTTGTTAACTGTTTCATCAGTTTCAGCGAACATTTCACGGCGCTCAGAGTGGCCGATGACGCAGTAATCCACGCCAAGGTCTTTCAGAGCGACCGGGCTGATTTCACCTGTGAACGCACCGTTTTCTTCAAAATGCATGTTTTGGGCGCCGACTTTCAGGTCAGTTCCTTTAACAGCAGAAGTCAGCTTTTCTAAGAAAAGAGCTGGTGCGCAAACAACGGCTTCCGCTTTGTCTGCTGCTGGAATGGAAGATTTCACTTCTTCAACGAAGCTGACAGCTTCGCCGAGTGTTTTGTTCATTTTCCAGTTACCGGCTATAATTGGTTTTCTCATCTGTTCCACTTCCTTATAGCAGTTTTTATTTATCGTTCAGCGCAGCTACACCTGGAAGCTCTTTGCCTTCCATGAATTCAAGGGATGCGCCGCCGCCTGTTGAGATATGGCTCATTTTGTCAGCAAGGCCGAATTTTTCAACGGCTGCCGCAGAGTCTCCTCCGCCGATGACAGAGTATGTATCGTTTGCCTCTGCCAATGCTTCAGCCACTGCTTTTGTGCCTTGAGCGAACAAGTCGATTTCGAATACGCCCATCGGTCCGTTCCATACGACAAGTTTGCTGTTTTTGATAACTTCAGCGTACGTTTCGCGGGTTTTCGTTCCGATGTCGATCGCTTCTAAATCACTTGGGATCTCAGAGATCGGCACGATTTGGACGTTTGCATCGTTAGAGAAATCATCAGCAACGAGAACGTCTTCCGGCATATAGAATTTAACGCCTTTTTCTTTCGCGCGGTCCATGAATGATTTTGCAAGTTCGATTTTATCTTCTTCAAGAAGAGATTTACCGACTTCATAACCAAGCGCTTTTACGAATGTGTAAGCAAGACCTCCGCCGATGATCAAGTTGTCCACTTTATCAAGCAGACTTTCGATTACGCCGATTTTGTCTTTTACTTTCGCGCCGCCGATGATTGCCGTAAACGGGCGCTCAGGATTTGTCACGGCTTTGCCGAGAACGTCAAGCTCTTTTTCCATCAGGAATCCTGCAACCGCCGGCAGATGCTCGGCAATTCCGGCTGTAGATGCGTGAGCACGGTGGGCAGCACCGAATGCGTCATTGACATATACATCCGCAAGCTCAGCAAATGCTTTAGCAAGCTCAGGATCGTTTTTCTCTTCACCAGGGTAGAAACGTACGTTTTCCAATACAAGAACGTCTCCGTCCTTCATATCAGAAATTTGTGCTTTTACAGCATCGCCGTAAGCTTCATCCGCTTTTTTCACTTCTTTGCCGAGCAGTTCGCCTAAGCGTGCAGCGACAGGAGTTAAACGAAGCTCCTCAACCACTTCGCCTTTCGGGCGGCCTAAGTGGCTCGCAAGAAGGACTTTCGCGCCTTGGTCTGCAAGGTGTTTGATTGTTGGAAGCGCAGCGCGGATACGAGTATCGTCTGTTACTTCCCCGTCTTTCATTGGAACGTTAAAGTCAACGCGGCAGAATACGACTTTGCCTTTTACGTCGATGTCTTTTACTGTTTTTTTATTCATGCCTTAGGAGATCCTCCTTCAAAATGGTTTGCATAGCACGAAAAACGTGAAACGTGAAACCGCCTCATGATGCTTCCGCCGCGGGGCAGATTGCAGCTTCCGGGCACGGGGCAGATCGTCTTCTGAGCCAGGGCAGGCGGCTCAGAAAACGAAAGTGCCGCGGAAACTTCAAAACGCGGACGTTCTGCAGCAATCCGGCGCTTTCTGAAAGCCGGTTCTCATGGAAAAAGGGAAAGGGAGTCCGTCCCCTTCCCTTGTCCGCTTTCATTATAGCGTTTCTGTCCGAAAGAACCAAGTCCGGCCCTTTCCGGGAGCTATGAATTAAAGACCTTGTTTTGCGATGTAAGCTGCAAGGTCAACAACGCGGTTAGAGTAGCCGCTTTCGTTATCGTACCAAGAGATTACTTTTACCATGCTGCCTTCCATAACCATTGTAGAAAGAGCATCGATTGTAGAAGAGTTAGCATTGCCGTTGTAGTCTCCGGATACTAATGGCTCTTCGCTGTAGCCAAGGATTCCTTTAAGATCGCCTTCAGCCGCTTCTTTAAGAGCTGCGTTTACATCTTCAGCCGTTACGTCTTTGTTCAGTTCAGCAACTAGGTCAACAAGAGAAACGTTTGGAGTCGGCACACGCATAGCTCCGCCGTTCAGTTTGCCTTTCAGTTCAGGAAGAACAAGGGAAACTGCTTTAGCAGCACCAGTTGATGTAGGAATGATGTTTTCAGCTGCTGCACGCGCACGACGGTAGTCTTTGTGCGGAAGATCAAGAATTTGCTGATCGTTTGTGTAAGAGTGAACAGTTGTCATCATACCGCGTTTGATGCCGAATTTGTCGTTAAGTACTTTTGCAAACGGCGCAAGGCAGTTTGTTGTGCAAGATGCGTTAGAGATAACATGGTGGTTAGCCGCATCGTATTTGTCTTCGTTAACACCCATAACGATTGTGATATCTTCTTCGTTAGCAGGTGCAGAGATGATAACTTTTTTCGCGCCTGCTTCTAAATGTTTCGCAGCGTCTGCGCGTTTTGTGAAGAAACCAGTAGATTCAACTACGATTTCAACGCCTTGTTTGCCCCAGCTGAGTTTCGCAGGATCGCGCTCAGCAGAAACTTCGATTGTTTTGCCGTTAACAACAAGGTTGCTGCCGTCAACTTTAACTTCTGCATCTAATTTTCCGTGTACGGAATCATATTGTAAAAGATGAGCAAGCATGTTAGCGTCTGTTAAATCGTTAACCGCTACTACCTCAACTTCAGGATTGTTTAATGCTGCGCGGAATACGTTACGTCCAATACGACCAAAACCGTTAATACCGACTTTTACTGCCATGATTATTTCCTCCTTTAAATAAGTGAGAGATATTTATATTGAGGGACTGTTATCCCTTAATAACTTCTTTGCGGCTCCTTCGTCCGTGACGAGAACCGTGTTTCGCTGCTTTTTAAAATAAGCTTCGATTGCTTCTGCTTTTGATGATCCGCCCGCTACCGCGATAATGTCGGGAATGGCATCGAGGTCATCAAGCTGCATTCCGACTGAATGCACCTTGTGAACGACTTCTCCGTCCGCATTAAAGTAGTAGCCGAATGCCTCTGTCACCGCATGATTGTCATCTATTTTCTTCAAATCTTCCAAAGGCGTGTTTCTTCGCTCCGCCATTGTTCTAGCTTCGCCGATTCCGTGAACGAGCATACTCGCTGATTTAATCGTGTGAAGCACCTCTTTTACGGAAGGTTCTTCAATAATAGATGAGTAGGCGCCTTGTGACAGCTGTCCGGGAACGAACAAAAGCCGATAAGTGCCTGAAGCCTTTTCCGCCATATGCGCGCATATGGTGTTCGCCTGGTTTTTCACATCTTCGCCTAAACCGCCTCTTGCGGGCACAAACAGGAGCTCGCGGTTTTTTGAATCCGGCGTCATCATATCGGCGACGGCTTCAATTGTCGTACCGCCGGTTACAGCGACGATATTTTTGCCTGAAAATCTCTTTTTCATACATGCAACGGCCGCTCTCCCTAATTCTTTTTTGACCCAAGGAGATTGATCGCTGTCACCGGAAACGATAATGGCGTCTTTCAGATTAAGCCGCTCTTTTAATGTCTTTTCCAAAAGCGTCAACCCTAAAACATCCTTCATCGTATCTTCCAGAATCGAAAGCAGTGAATAGCCCTCTTCCGTCATTGTCATGCCGTTTGTTTTAATATCGATGAGATTCTGTTCTTTCAAAAACTGAACCTCGCTTCTGAGAACGCGCTCGGTCAATCCGAGGCTGGCTGCAAGACTTCTGCGGCCGATCGGTTCGGTAAGCCTGATATACTGCAAGATTTCAAATCTTTTCTGCATCACAAGCAAAAGATCAGGCAATAATTTTTTTTGAGCTTGTATTAACTGGTTCATGACTCAAACGTTCCTTCCTATTCATACTGGACAGAAAATGTCCCGCTATGACAAAAAACGTCCCATCATAGCCAAAAAAAATTATGTCTGCTTTCTTTAATTATTTTAACAGGATGACTTTGTTAATTCAACTGTTAAAGGTCAATTCCTCGACATTCTTCGCAGGATTTACCAGTATCTCCTTTATACAGTCATTATATACAGAAACGGAATGAAGGTGACAGACAAAAGCCCGCCGGAGCGGACTTTTGTCGTAAAACGCTTTCATTTTATCCAGAGTTTTTCTATTTCTTCTAATGATTTATTTTTCGTCTCAGGGCAGATCGTCACGACAAACAAGAAACAGAGAATATTAATGACGGCGAATATCCAGAAGGTGTACGCGAGCCCTAACCCGCTGATCATCATCGGCACGAACTGGCCGATCGCCCAGTTGGCCCCCCATAAGAATATCGTCGCAATACCGGCGGCGCGTGCGCGGAGGTGATTCGGAAAGATCTCCGAAATCATGATCCACGTAATCGGCCCGACTGATACGCAGAAAGCGGCGACGAATCCCAATATGATGACGACTAAAGCCGGACCGCTCGCCAGCTGAAAATAAAAGGATGCCCCGATTAAGATCATGAACAGCGCCATAAAGGCAGATCCGACCCCCATCAGCTTTTTCCGGCCCACCTTATCGACTAAAAGAACCGCGATAATGGTGAAAATCACTTCAACGACACCGACGATGCATGTCGTGATAAACCCCGCATTCTGTCCGAAGCCCATCATTTTGAAAATTTCCGGCCCGTAATACGTAATTGCGTTCATGCCGATGACCTGATTGAATAAAGCCAGCAGAATCCCGATCACAAGCGCTTTTCTCAGCCCCGGTTTAAACAGCTGAGACAATGACCCCATTTTTTCTAATTGTAAAGACGTTTCGATTTGTTTGATTTCTTCTTTCGCGGTCTGCTCGCCGTTAATGCGCGTCAGCACGGCGAGGGCTTCATTCCGGCGCCCCGCTTTCGCAAGCCAGCGCGGACTTTCCGGCACGATAAGCAGTACGATAAAAAAGATGACGGACGGAATCATGCCGTAAGCGAGCATCCACCGCCAGCCGGTGTGCACCCCCCATTCATACGAGCCGGACTGCTGGACGGCAAGGTTAATAAAATAAGTGCCGGATATCCCTAATATCGTAAACAGCTGATACAGTGAAGACAGACTGCCGCGTATGGCCGGCGGAGCCGCTTCGGTAATATACGTGACAGAAAGCGAGGAGCCCATGCCGATTCCCAGACCGCCGATGACTCTGGCGATCACTAAGGAAGACACACTTTGAGAAAGCGCAGAGACAACCGCTGACACCGCAAACAACAGCGCCGCTGCCATCAAAATCTTTCTCCGTCCGAAACGGTCACTCAAAAATCCGGAAATCCCGACGCCGAAAACACCGCCGATCATAATGCTTGAAATCACGAGCCCTTCCATAAAAGGACTTAAGCGGTACAAATCTTTCAGGAAACCGATAGCGCCGGAAATCACCGCCGTGTCATAACCGTACAAAAGCCCTCCCAGTCCGGCCGCGCATGAGATGAGAATGACAAACCACTTGGAATGCTGCCGAGTGACAGGTACATTTGAGCCAATTGGTGCCGGGTGATTCTTCATGAATTTTACCCTCCCGCGAATAATAGAATAAAAACGCTTACAAATCTGAGTGCGGCGCTTGATGTTGCTTTGTTTTCTTCAGAACCGCCACATTTGTACGTACTTATAAAGAATTTTATCTAAAAATAAGGGAAATTAGTACGTACAAATAAAGAATAAGCAGTTTTTCATAATCTGTCAATTATTTTTACAGCTTGATGAAAGGGCTTACTATGTTATACTGGAATTTGTCCGTATACATTTTGGAGGAATTGATATGCTACCGAAATATGCTCAAGTAAAAGAAGAAATTTGTTCATGGCTGAATCAGGGAAAAATACAGCCGGACGAAAAGCTGCCTACGGAAAATGAGCTGATGCAGCAGTTCGGCGTCAGCCGCCATACCATCAGAAAGGCGATCGGAGATTTGGTCTCGCAGGGGCTGCTGTACAGCGTTCAGGGCGGAGGCACCTTTGTCGCTTCACGCACGGCGAAATCAGCCATGCATTCAAACAAAACGATCGGCGTCATTACAACGTACATATCAGACTATATTTTCCCGAGCATCATCAGGGGAATCGAATCTTATTTAAGCGAACAGGGCTATTCCATGCTGCTGACGAGCACCAACAACAATACAGAAAGTGAGCGGCGCGGTCTTGAAAACCTGCTGTCCAAAAATATAGACGGGCTGATTGTCGAGCCTACGAAAAGCGCGCTGCAGACGCCCAACATCGGCTACTATCTCAATCTGGAGAAAAACGGCATTCCGTTTGCCATGATTAACGCCTCTTATGCGGAGCTGGCCGCACCAAGCTTTTCCGTCAATGATGTCAAAGGCGGCATGATGGCTTGCGAATACGTCATGTCCCTCGGCCACACGCACATTATGGGAATCTTTAAAGCGGATGACACGCAGGGCGTCAAACGGATGAACGGCTATCTGCAGGCGCATCGGGAGCGCGGGATTTTCCCGTCTCCGGACATGATCGTCACTTACACGACTGAAGAAAAAGAAACCGTGCTTCTCCAAAAAATTAAGCATACCCTTGAGCAAAACAGCGGATCACACCCGACGGCCATTCTTTGCTACAATGACGAAATTGCGCTGAAGACGATTAATCTTCTCAGGGAATTCGGGTTAAAGGTACCTGATGACGTATCGGTCATGGGCTATGACGATTCACATTTCGCCCAGATTTCCGAGGTGAAGCTCACCTCTGTCAAGCATCCGAAATCCATTATGGGGAAAGCGGCGGCAAAATACGTCATCGACTGCTTAGAACATAAAAAACCGAAGAAGGACGACGTCGTGTATGAACCGGAACTCGTCATCCGGAATTCAGTCAAGCGGATCGGCGAATAAAAAAAGCAATGTGCGCGGCACATTGCTTTTTTTGCTCAGCTGTTTTTTAATTCGGCAATGATTTCAAATGATCTCATTCTGTCGGCATGCTCAAAGCTTTCTGAATTCACCATGATTTCATCCGCCTGTGTTGTCCGGATGAAGCTTTCCAGCTTTTCCTTCACACGCTCCGGTCCGCCGACGATCGTTGAACTGAGCTGTTCATTGACCATCGCTTTTTCATACGGCGACCAGATTTGATCCATGTCTTCAACAGGAGGCTTCAGCTGGTTCGGCGTGCCGCGGACGAGGTCTAAAAATCTTTGATAATGCGATGTTGCCAGATGCTCCGCCTTTTCATCCGTATCGGCGGCAATGACGGTGACGCCGACCATCGCGTACGGTTGATCCAGTACGTCTGACGGACGGAAGGAGCTGCGGTACAGCTCGAGGGCGGGCACGGTGTTTTTCGGTGAAAAGTGAGCCGCAAAGGCGAACGGAAGCCCGAGCTCTCCCGCAAGACGCGCGCTGAATCCGCTTGAGCCCAGAAGCCAGATCGGCACGTCCAGCCCTTCGCCCGGAATGGCGCGGACTTGATTGCGCACATTGCCGGACGGTTTGAAGTAATTTCTCAATTCTTCAAGCTGCTCCGGAAAATCTTCCCCGCTGTTTATGTTTCTTCGTAAGGCTCTGGCCGTTAATTGGTCGGTCCCCGGCGCGCGTCCGAGCCCCAGGTCAATCCGCCCCGGATATAACGTTTCAAGGGTTCCGAATTGCTCCGCGATCACAAGTGAAGAATGATTCGGCAGCATAATACCCCCAGAACCGACGCGGATTTTTTTCGTGCCGCCGGCGATGTGGCCGATCAGCACCGCCGTTGCCGAGCTGGCAACTCCTTCTATATTATGATGCTCCGCAAGCCAATAGCGGTTATAGCCCCACTCCTCGGCGCGGCGCGCTAAATCCATGCTGTTGCGGAACGATTCAGCAACCGTTCCCCCCTGTACGACCGGCGATAAATTCAATACGGAAAACGCAGTATCTTTCAATGTATGTTCAGCCATCGTTTTCTCCTTTATGGTTTAGTGTAAGCAGATCTTAAACAAGGTCTCTACCACACACCTTACCACAGCTTTTCCCGTGAGTTAAACAATTTGATTCGATGATATTCGAACAATCAGTCAGCGGTCGTCACTAGTGAACTCTGTATGAATGAATCTATTACATTCAGATATGATGAGCTTTTCATCCTATAAAAGTGAAAATCTATCGTTGAAAGAACAAACCCAATAATGTTAAGATATGTATGATATTGAATAGGAAGGAAGTCATTGTCTATATGCGTAAAAAAATCTTAATGGCACTCACAACAGCTTTACTGGCAGCAATCTTCTTTACAGGAAACACCGATAAGGCATATGCCGCAGACTTTTACTCCGGCACTCAGCAGCATTTAAATGTAAGCGGATTTACCGATGCCTCCTACTACACGAAAAAAGCGAAAAGTGTCGATTTTACTCTCAGTACAGCGTATCCGTCAGATCGAACTTTTAAAGGAAACCTATACTTACAGCGAAAGTCCGGAAAGAAATGGACGACTTGTAAAAAAACAACCTTTTCTTTCTCAGTAAGGGTGACTAAGTCATTCTCTTTAAAAGGATGCAAGACAGGTTATTATCGTGTCAAAGCCACGTTCAGCGGTTCAAAACTTGTCAATACGACAAACTCTTTTAAAATTAACCGATAAGATTCAGGGCCCTATGATTATTAGGGTCTTTTTTTATTCGTTCTTTGTGAGTTCCTGCGCGATTTGAATAAAAAGTTTTGCCGCCAATGAAGCCTCCTTTATAGAAGGAACGGCAAGCAGAACATCTCGGTACACCGCCTGATTGAGTTCTCTTGTCACGACATTTTCCGGCAGCGATATTCCCGACATAGACATTTGTGATAATATCGCAATTCCCAGCCCCTCTTTGATCATGCTGATGGACGTATTGACGTTGTAAACAGTGAATGCGGCAGTCAGCACAGATCCTGCCTCCTTAAACATATCAATAAACGGTGATTCGTATCCTCCGTCACAGATGATCATCGGCTGGCGGTCAAGATCTTTCAGAGTGATTGACTCACAGCTGCAAAGCGGATGATCATTTCTAAGCACGACGGCCATTTTATCTTTTTTCAGCGGCAGATATTCCATGTCTTCCGTAGGAAAAAGAGTGATACCCACATCTATTACCCGGGAGCGGAGCCATTCCTTTACTTCGTTAACCGTTCCTTCATGAAGCACCAACTCAAGCTTCGGATACCGTTTTTTAAACACGCTGATCAGCTTTGGAATGAAATAAGCGGAAGCGGCCGGAAATGTGCCGATGTGAATCGTTCCCTGTTCAAGCCCTCTTTCCGCGGCCGCCAGCTGCTCGGCTTTTTCTATCCCTTTGAGCACCTCTCTGATATGGACGAGAATTTTTCCGCCCGTGTCCGTGAGCCTTACGCCGTTGCGGCGCTCGCGGACGATCAGCTTGATGCCGAGCTCTGACTCAAGCGCAGAGATGGCATGGCTGACGGCGGGCTGCGTCATATTCAGCGCCTGCCCCGCTTTTGTAAAGCTTCCCGTTTCAGCGATTTGAACAAAAACCCGCAGTTGTGTAATCGTCATAACGTTTTACTTATGCTCCTTATAAAAAAGATTCATTTTATTTATCTTACTGATTACCGTATCATATGATGGAATTGTTCTACAAGGAGTGAACGACGTGAAACAGCTTTCGAAAATACAGACGGCTCTTATGCTGGCGTTTCTAGTCACGGTGTGGGGAATTAACTGGCCGCTGACAAAAGCCGCGCTTGCCTATTCGCCGCCTCTTCTGTTTGCCGGAATCCGCACGCTGATCGGCGGACTTCTATTATTAATGGTGGCGTTGCCCCGTTTTAAAAAGCTGCGTTTTAAAGAAACGTGGCCGATCTATCTTATTTCTGCCATTTTAAATATTACTTTATTTTACGGCCTGCAAACGGTCGGCTTGAATTACCTGCCTGCCGGCTTATTTTCAGCCATCGTGTTTTTCCAGCCGGTGTTAATGGGCGTTTTTTCTTGGCTGTGGCTCGGGGAATCGATGTATCCTTTAAAAATAGCCGGTCTTATTCTGGGCTTTGCCGGTGTCGCCGTCATCAGCGCAGCCGGTTTCGGAGGCCATATTTCCATCGCCGGCATTCTTTTGGCCTTAGGCTCTGCGGTCAGCTGGGCGCTCGGCACGGTATATGTGAAAAGAACGGGCGGACGCGCGGACTCTATCTGGATGGTCGCTCTGCAGCTTCTGATCGGCGGCGTGCTGCTTGTCAGCTCCGGCCATTTTTCAGAAAGCTTTTCAGCGATTCAATGGAAAGCTCCGTTCATTCTCAGCCTTCTGTTCATTTCAGTTTTTGTTATCGCGCTCGGCTGGCTCGCCTTTTTTACGCTTGTCGGTTCAGGGGAAGCAAGCAAGGTTGCCTCTTACACCTTCCTGATCCCGCTCATATCCATTACCGTCAGCTCGATATTCCTGCATGAGCCGCTGACCGTCAGCCTTTTAGCCGGACTGCTTCTGATCGTCACAAGCATTTGTTTTGTGAATATAACACCGAAGAAACTGAAAACACCTGCTCTGGCCGCAGAAAAAAAGGCCGTTCATTAAAAAAACTCTTGCCGCGGGGCAAGAGTTTTTTTATTTATTGTCGTCTCCCTTTCACGAGATACGCAGCCGTAATGAGGAGATAGATGGCCGCAGTGATGCATGTGATGACAATGGATGTCGTCGCAATTACGCCGATCAGGATGGCCAAAAGCGCAAGCACCGCAAACCATGTCGTGTACGGGAACCATTTGACGTAATAAGCCGGCTGTTCTGTTGAATGTTTTCTTGATTTCAAATGGGCGAATCCGATAATCAGCCAGATGAACAGCACGGTATAGCCGAGGGAACCCATCAAATAATTAAACGTCTGGCTTCCTGCGAATAAAGAAATCAGGACGCCTACATATAAAAATGACGTACAAGTCAGAATCGCATAAACGGGAACCTTTTTCTTCGACAGTTTTGAAAAGATTTTCGGCAACCGGCCGTCAGAAGCCTGTGTAAACAAGACGCGGGATGATCCGTACAGTCCCGAGTTCATAGACGAGATAATCGCAAGAAGAATGACGGCATTCATAATATGGTCGGCACCCGGAATCCCGATCATCTTAAATACTATGACAAACGGGCTTTCGGGAACACTGTTGACTTGATTCCAAGGAATCAGGCTGACGATGATGAAAAACGGCAGCAAGTAAAAAGCGACAATCCGCGTTAACGTGCTTCGGACAGCTTTCGGGATCACCTTTTCGGGGTTTTTTGTCTCCGCCAGCGTGACGCCGATGATTTCCGTTCCGCCGTATGAGTAGATCACGACGAGCATCGCCGTAATGACCCCCCCCGCTCCATGCGGGAAAAACCCTCCGTGATCCGTTAAATGAGACAGCCCCGGCGCCGTGTGATTGCCGAATGAGAAAAATAAAAGCAGAATCCCGCATAAAATAAAGATGACAATCACTGTAATTTTAATGAGCGCGAGCCAGTACTCCGTCTCGGCAAACAGTTTCACAGAAAGCATGTTTACGACCGTCACCACGATGGAAATGATCAAAGCCAATATCCATATCGGACATTCCGGCAGCCAATATTGAATGAAAATGGCGGCTACGACCGCCTCAGCGGCAATATTGAGCACCCACATTTTCCAATAGATCCAGTCTAAAAAGTATGCAGCGTACGACCCGAGAGACTGCTGAACCAAATCACGGAACGTCCTTGCATGTTTGTTTCTGACAGCCATTTCGGCCAGCCCCTGCATAATAAACAGCAGAATGATTCCGCCGAGGAGGTAGGCCAGCAGCACGGACGGCCCCGCTTCATCAATCGCCGTGCTGCTGCCTTTAAAGAGCCCGGCCCCGATTGCGCCTCCAAGCGCCATCATCATAATGTGTCTGGACGACATCGTCCGTTTTAACGTTTGCTTGTCCTTTTCCATCTATCACACGCCCTCTCGCAAAAAGTGTTCATCACATAAAAAAGCACGCCGCCTCTTTTTAGAAAAGAGACGGCGTGCCTCAGGCAGCCGCGGTACCACTCTTGTTGATCCCGAATATCCGGAATCCAGCTTAAAAACCTTTTAACGAAGGTCAGCCGTTAGGACATAGGGAATATTTCGATAATTCCGTTCCGCCCTGCCACTTCCGGGCGAGTTCAAAGAACAATCAGTCCGCGTTGCACCAACCCGCGGCTCTCTTTTTCTGATTGGATTCTTTTACTGCTCCCGTTCACAGTGTTTTATGTTAAATGAATCTCTTGAGTTTTTATTTTCTGAATATAGTAACATAATATACAGTCTTCTATTTTCAAAGTCAATACTAATTTTTTCCGCTGGTTTTCTTATCACCTATTTAAGACATTTTGACTGACCATGTTTATATTCATATGCGGGGTGAGCCGGCCCCTAATATAGCGTAATCAGCACTTTATGTATATTGTTCAAACAGAAATTCCGACGAAAGGTTTTCTACGATATATGGACTGAGCGGCAAAAAGTTAGCAGAAATATGAAAGGTTTTACTCTTATGCTGGTATCCCAGCTTAGTAACTGCATATCATTTCTAATCGTTCAACTCCAATGACTCCACAAGGTTCTATACCCGGAAGTCATATTCCATTTATTAAAGCTATTGACATGAAACCAATTCCACAAATTAAACTCGTGGAGAACACTAGTTGGAGTAACACGAAACAGTATAGAAGCATTTGTGGCGTTACAGCTAGTGTTTTTGAGTGTTTAAAGGAGATTTTCAGGATACAAATAACAATAACGAGAACATCAGGTGTAGAAAGTTGAATAAAAAACCTATATTTTTACAAAAATTGATAATAAAAGGTTGATATGGTACGGGTTTCATACTTTAAGATGATGATGTGTCTTCACTGAATACTAAATAAACATTTCCAGGAGGAGTTTCCTATGCAGTCTAGCACATCATTTAATAGCCCAGCTTACCTTGAAACAAATGGAGTAATGAAAATCGCTGATATAACCTATAGTAATAACGAATGGCTGAACTTCGACATTGGAGGAGAAGGAATTTTCAAGAAATCAGGTTCTTATTTAGTTCCATCTCTTCCAGTAGAATTTCATTGTCATGGAATCGGTCACTATGATTTTAGCAATTTAGATCAATTAGATATTGAAAAGATCAATACACTAGCTGAAATAGAAGGGATTTTCTGTGTACCCTCTATTTTTCTTCCTCATAATCAATTAGATCAATTTGCAGCCTTTATGAAAGAGTTCCATACACAAAAGAGAAAGGGACGTTACCGTAATATTTTAGGTATTTCACTAGAAGGACCATTATTGGCCAGCTTTGCAGGCACACCGGAAAAAGGGAATTGGGCACCCTTAAAAGAAGAATGGGAAAAGATCGCTTCTTGCGGAGAATACGGTCTTATTTATACTGTACTGTCCCCAGATGCTATGACTGAAAACTCCTATCTAAAGAAATATATCACCGAAGAACATCCGAGTTTAGAATGGATTGTAGATACACTTGTGGAGGCTGGAGTAAAACCGGCGCTGGGTCACTTCCAAAAAGCATACCCGGAGGAAACCTCTGAACTTATAATGAAAGTTATAGATACAGCGCAAAAACGCAGCAATTACACTGGATCAGATGCCGTTTTAACAGATCATTTGTTTAATGATATGCCGAACAATTTTAAACACACCTGGAGAACGCCCCAAGAAAGAGTACATAGATTAGAGGGGTTAAAAGATGCTCGGTTAGATAAATGGAACATAGATAATATAAACACACTTGTCGGAGAAGTTCCCGGTACTTTGATGAGAGCCGCGAAAGAAGGTTTATTAACCATTTGTATGAATTTTGATAGTGAACATGTAGACTTAGAAGTTGCACGGCGGGTTGTAGAACTTGTTGGCTCTAAGGGTATTATAGCAATGACAGATCGCATTGACACAGATTCCATGTGCGGCCAATCACTGGAGAAAATTGAAGGGAATAATCTGTGGTATCAAGGAAAAGGGTATGTAGCAGCAGGGTCTTACACAATTGATCGGCTTATGCATAATATTCGTGCTATAGGTTTTAATGAGAAAGTTGTATGGAATATGACATCATTTGTGCCATTAAAAGCTTGTCATTTCCTAAATGAACTTGAAAACCTATCCATGAAGCCCTTCAGTTTTATAGATGAAACGAAAAAAAGAGCTCATTTCAAAGCGCCTGCCCCAGAGCTAATTCTGCGCTAAGCAAAAAAGACCACCATAAAGTGGTCTTTTTAAGTTGACTTTCTTTTCATAAGTTTTAGGTTCAACTTATTTATATTGGGGACATCTTTGTTATTCATTAAGTTATATAATAAATTTGCTGCTGTTTGTCCCAACTCTTTAATAGGTTGATGTATCGTTGAAAGTTCTATTACCTTAGATATCGGCTGATTATCAAATCCTATAACCGCCAGTTCTTCAGGTATTCGTATTCCCTGTCTTTTCGCTTCATAAATGATCCCTGCCGCAACATAATCACTTCCTACAACCATTGCCTCAGGACGAGGTGACTTATTTAGTAATAATTTTGCTATTTCTATACCATTCTCAATAGTGTACTGTTCCTCAAAGTACCAATTATCACTCCATTTCAATCCGTATTCATTTTGAAAGTGAAAAAATGATTTTTTTCTGCTTATGCCAACACCGCTCTTAGGATTTCCTATACACAGACCAATGGATTGATGTCCTTGATTTCGCAGATGATCAATTGCCATTTTGATTCCTGACTCATGATTAATAAATATATGTGCAACCTGTTTGCTTGCAGAAGCTTCACAGGAAACAATATTGCCAAACTCAGATATCTCGTCGAGTACGTGATGGGGGCTTACACAGGATCCCAAAATAAGACCGTCAATCAGTTTGTATTTCAATCTGTTAAAAAACTCCATTTCTTGTTCAGGATCGTTATTTGATTGGTGCACAAGTAAACTATAATTATGTTTATTACACTCTTCGCCTATTCCGGCAATCAGTTTACTGAAAAACGGATGGTTGATTTTAGGAACAATGACTCCGAATACATTTGTCTTCCCCCTGGATAGGTTAATCGCGTTGAAATTTGGTACATAATTTAATTCCTTCATAGCTTTTAACACAGCGTCCCGCTTCTCAGGTTTTACATAAGGATGATTATTGAGAACTCTGGAAACTGTTGTCCGAGAAACGTTCGCTTTCTTTGCTATCTCTGTAATGTTTGTCATTACTGTTACTCCTTCTTAGACAGCGTTATCAGGATTTCACACTGAATAACACAAGGGGAAAAAAGCATTTAATGAATAGTTTTATCATGGCCTGCATGAATATGTGCGCCTTCATGTCCCACACTATAAATAGAACGGGGCTTCCCCATCTTGTGTAATAGTTTGTCAAATAAACCTACTAATATCCCCAGACATAGCAACACAATGATGGTTCCTATCCCAATCGGCCCCTGAAGAATGATTGCAAGCACAAAAGCTAAAGCTTCCCCTATCGTCTTTGTAATATTAATACCCCAACCTGTGCGTTCAGTAATAGCCAACATTAATTCATCATTCGGTATCGAAGGAAAAGATGCTCTTAAATAAATAGCGATTCCCATAGCCAATATACACAACCCTATCAAAAATAAACTCCATTGAAGAATTACAGAATCTGTTTTTAAGAACGAAAGAACCTTTAAGTTTAAAAGGTCAACAAAACTTCCAATAATAACAATCGGAATAAAACCGGCTAGATTAGGAAACCGCATTTTTATGAGGCTGTTTATAAAGATAAGGATTCCTCCGACAATGAAAACCCATGACCCGATTGTAAGGCCAATGAGTTCTGATAAAGCCACGTTTAGAGCATCCCAGGGGGCAATCCCGGTATTAGATTTAATCATACATACAACCCCTACGGATAAAATAAACAATCCGACAATATAGATTAAACATCTTTTCACAAAATGGCTCATGGCTGTATACTCCGCGGTTTAGGGTCTTCTTCTTTCGTCAGAATGTAATGATCAAAAGCATAAGATACACCACACTCATCATTCGATAACGTTTTAAAAGCAGCCAATTGAATAAGCTTCTTATCTGCATTTCCCATGGCTATCCCTATTCCTGCTGCATGAAACATAGGCAGATCATTTAAATTATCACCTATTGCGATTGCATTCTGCGCATCCGTTCCATAATGTTCACAAAGTTTATTTAATGACGCTCCTTTATCTACTCCTGCACTTGTGATTTCAAGATTGAATGCTCCTGAACTCGTTACGGCACACTCCTTCAGTTGTCCAAAATATTCTTTAGCTTTTTTTAATTTTCTTTGGTTTGGCGAAACGATCATACATTTTATGACATACCGATAATCGATAGGGTCAATTGTACCCGGTATTTCCTCTAACCCGTATTGATGGATTTGAGCTTTAATAGAACTCCAAAATACTTCTTGATTAAAATGAGGTTCTTCCATTACCGTATTGTAAAGTTCTTTTTCAAGCTGCTGAATTCCTTGATTTGATACGACAATTTTGTCAGATAAGTAAAGCTGATAATAGATTTCCTCTTTATTTAACCATGTTATGATAGGTTGGATTACATCTGAATCCATAAAATGTTCGAATATTACCTGATTTCCCACATCAATTTGAGCGCCGTTTGAAGCAATAATCGGAAAATCCAAATCATATTTATTGATGATGTGTTTTGCATCAAATAAAGCTCTCCCTGTAGCGATTGTTACAAGATGACCTTGTTTTTGTCCGAGCTTTAAAGCTCTTACATCTTGTTCTTGGATAGTTAAGTTCTCTGATAACAGCGTGCCATCTAAGTCAATTGCAATTACTTTCATGTGAATTTCCTCCTCAGAGTTTAAAAATCATTGAAAGTATAATGTATGGTACGCGTTTCAGAGCAATTAGATTATTATATTAATTTGAAGTTTTTCTCCAGAAGCTGATTAGACCTGTGCTTCTCAAGTGTTCTCCTGCTTAATGATCCTTCTCTTTTGATCAATCCAATTAATAAAGAACTGACTGCTAATGGCGGAACACTAATTTGAAGAAATTCATCTGGAACTTCAAGCGCTGGCAACTCACTAGAAATCGGACTGTAGCAGGACAGCTTTCCATCATGTGTTTGACTTATGGCCGGCGACTTGGGCACCGGCACTTTTCAGTTTTTGTAAAAATCGGATGTATGAAGTGTCATTGAGGCGGTGTCCCCGATATACTTTTCTCTTTTCTTTCATTTGCAGTAAAGAAAGCAAAACCTGATTCCCTTATGACAGAACTTGCTTTATCATAAAAGTATGCGTTTACATTCGAGTAGGGAGGTTATAGCATGACCCCTGTGAATTCAAGCAGCATCGGGAAGATTCAGGCGGCCAGCAAAGGTTTGTCGCCAAAATTGAGAGCGATTGCAGACCATATCGTGAAGGAACCGAAAGACGTGATTCACCTTTCCATCATTCAGCTGGCGGAAAAAACGAAAAGCTCTGAAGCGACGATTTTCAGGCTGTGCAAACGGCTCGGTTTTTCCGGCTATCAGGATTTAAAAATCGCGCTTGCTCAGGAGATCGTTCAGGAGCCGGTGCAGCACATTCATGAAGAAATGAGCCCCGACGACGATATCGAAGTCATCATCCGGAAAGTTTTCCGCACAAACATTTCCGGTCTGACCGATACCTTTCATTTATTAGATCCGGCCGACGTTGAAAAAGCGGTAGAAATGATCCACCGCGCGGACAGAATCGAATTTTACGGAAACGGCGGTTCCGGACTGATCGCCACAGACGCATATCATAAATTTATGCGTACGGGTATAAATTGCATCGCGCACACGGATTCTCACTTTCAGGCGATGTCAGCGGGTCTTCTCGGTCCCGAAAGCGCAGTCATCGGCATTTCTCATTCGGGAAGCAACAAGGACGTGCTCGACGCGGTGAAAACGGCCAAATCGCTCGGCGCCGGCACGATCGGCATTACAAGCTACCAAAAGTCGCCGCTCACCCAGATTTCCGACGTGGTGCTGTATACATCAACAAGGGAGACGGCTTTCAGAACGGAAGCAATGTCCGCAAGGCTTGCCCAGCTGTCGGTCATTGATACACTGTATTTCGCCACGGCCCGGCTGCGGCAGGAGAAAACGCTCGCCAACTTGCAGCAAATCAGAAAAATGATCGCGCACAAACGTTTGTAATATTTATTTTTCAAAAGAGAGAATGCCGATACAGCGGGAATTGAGGCAATTTTATGAAAAAAATTTTCTTCTTCATCGTTGATTTATAAAAAAATTATTCCTATAATTGACTTTGTAAGGGCATACATTATTAATCTATCTTATTATTCAATCAGATTAGGCGGGATATATTATGAAGGAAACCCAAGCTGTTATCGGTCTGGATATCGGCACGACCAGTACGAAAGCCGTTCTGTTCGGACCAAGAGGCAAAGTATTAGCCAAGCATTCGGTTCACTATGATTTAATACAGCCAAAGCCGGCATGGGCCGAGCAGGATCCTGAGCACATTCTGGAAGCGGTTATCGGAAGCATCAGGGGCGCCGTCACAAAGGCCGGACTGAGCCCTGACAATCTGCTTGCAATCGGCATCAGCACCGCCATGCACTCATTGATAGCTGTCGATCAAAACGGCGGCCTGCTGACCAAAAGCATCATTTGGGCGGACAACCGCAGCGCCGAGCAATCAAAACGGATTTTAAAAGAGATGAACGGTTTTGATATTTATAAAAGAACGGGTACGCCGATTCACCCGATGTCTCCGCTTTCCAAAATTGTGTGGATGAAAGAACAGGACAAGGAGACATTCGCGAAAACCGCCAAATTCATCAGTATTAAAGAATATATTCTGCACGAGTTTTTCGGGACTTATGTCGTCGATTATTCGATCGCTTCGGCAACAGGGCTGTTCCGTTTAGATACGCTTTCCTGGGATGAAGAAGCGCTCCGGATTGCCGGAATCCGGGAAGATCAGCTGTCGGACATCGTGCCGACCACTCATCAGCTGCGCGGCCTTGCGCCGGAAATCGCTGCACGGATGGGCATTCATGCGGATACACCGTTTATTATCGGCGCAAATGACGGCGTGCTCGCCAACCTTGGAGTCGGCGCGATCGGCAAAGGCGAAGTGGCCGTTACGATCGGAACAAGCGGAGCCGTGCGTTCGGTGACGGATGCGCCGATTACGGATGAAAAAGCGCGGACATTCTGTTACGCGCTGACTGACAAGCATTGGGTCATCGGAGGCCCGACGAATAACGGAGGCATTATGCTGCGCTGGCTTCGAGACGAATTCGCTTCTCCGGAAGTCGAAACGGCGAAGCGGCTCGGCATTGATCCGTATGATTTAATGATTGATATCGCTGATAAAGTGCCCGCAGGCTCTGAGGGATTGCTGTTTCTGCCGTTTTTATCAGGGGAGCGCGCGCCGTTTTGGAATCCGAATGCCCGCGGAACGTTTTTCGGCATCAGCCTCCGCCATAAACGGGAGCATTTTATCAGAGCGGTGCTGGAAGGCGTCATCATGAGCGTCTTTTCAATCGGTGTCGCACTGAGAGATTTGGCGGGCCCCGCAAAAGACGTGCGGGCTTCGGGAGGATTTGCGAGGTCGCCGCTGTGGAGGCAGATTTTGTCCGATACGATGGGACGGGAAGTCCTCGTTCCGGAAAGTTACGAAGCCTCGGCGCTCGGAGCGGCCGTTCTCGCTTTGCACAGCCTTGGCGAAATGGAACGGATCGAGGATGTTCAGGACTGGATCAGAATTTCTCACCGCCATGAACCGAACGTCAAAAACAGCGAAACATATATTGAGCTGTTTTACTTATACGAGCGGCTGTATGACAAGCTCAAAGATGAATTTGACGTCATCAGTGAATTTCAGCTCAAACAAAGCCGTTAATTCTTCTTTGAAAGGGTGAAAAGGTCATGTTACTGTTTATTGTCATTGCCGCTATTATCGTTTTACTCTTATTGATTACGGTCGCTAAATTAAATCCGTTTATCAGTCTTTTGATTACATCCATCCTTGTCGGTTTCGCAACGGGCATGAATCTGCCGGACATTATCGCTTCGATGAAAACCGGGCTCGGCAATACGCTGTCGCTGCTTGCGATCGTGCTGGCCCTCGGTACGATGCTCGGAAAAATGATGGCTGAATCAGGCGGTGCGGAGCGTATCGCCCACACCCTGATCGGCCGCTTCGGCAAAAAGAAAGTGCATTGGGCGATGATGGCCGTCGCTTTTATTGTCGGCATCCCGGTCTTTTTCCAGGTCGGCTTCGTCCTGCTCGTGCCGCTTTTGTTTACGATTGCGATTGAAACCGGGGTTTCATTAGTGACGATCGGAATTCCGCTCCTTGCGGGACTTTCCGTCGTGCACGGATTGGTTCCGCCCCACCCGGCGGCGATGGCGGCTGTCGGCATTTATCACGCCAATGTCGGAAAAACGATTTTGTTTTCTTTAATCGTTGGGATTCCGACTGCCATCATCGCGGGGCCGCTTTACGGAAAATGGATTGGTAAGCGCATTCACAAACCCGTTCCCGAACTGTTGAAAAAACAATTTATTGAACGGAATGAAAAACGCAAGCTTCCGGGATTCGCAAATACATTGTTTACGATATTGGTACCGGTGATCCTGATGCTTATGGCAACGCTTGCCGAAATTGCGCTTCCGGAAAAAAGCACGCTCTATGAAACTTTTAAATTTATCGGCGACCCTGTCACGGCGCTTTTAATCGCAACGGTTTACTCCTTTTTCAGCCTTGGTTTTTATCAGGGCTTTGACAGAGAAAGCATTTTAAAATTCAGCAATGACTGTCTGGGACCGATTGCTTCCATTCTGCTTGTGATCGGAGCCGGCGGCGCTTTTAACAACGTCCTGATTGATTCAGGCGTCGGCACGTATATCGCTGACATGGCGAAGCATTCAAGCTTCTCTCCCGTTCTTTTAAGCTGGACGATCGCGGCGGTCATCCGTGTCGCCACAGGTTCAGCGACTGTCGCCATGATGACGGCGGCCGGCATTGTTGCACCGATTGCATCTGTCATGCCGGGCGTCAGCAGTGAGCTTCTCGTATTGGCAACGGGAGCGGGCTCTTTGATTCTGTCACATGTCAATGACTCCGGTTTCTGGCTCATTAAAGAGTATTTCGGAATGACGGTCAAAGAAACATTCCTGACATGGACGGCGATGGAAACGATTATTTCTGTCAGTGCAATCTGTTTTATCATGATCATTAACGCGTTTATATAAAAACAAACCCCGGCCGAATGAAGTGACCCCTGTCAAGCAGACAGTGTTAAAAAGACACGAAGCAGCCTGAGTCCTGTATTGATATGGGCTCAGGTTGTTTCACTTCTTTTGGAACCGTTGATGATTGGTAAAAATGAATATATTTACATACTGCTTCTTGAACTGCTTCAGCTGTCTGATAACCCATCCTATCATTTAGGCGAAGATCAACAACTTTTTTCTTAAAGTGAATATCATAAGTTTTACGTGTTTTCCCCATAAAAAATCCCCTCCATTGCAGACAGATCAGTATGCTTTCTTTTTTCTGTCTGCTATGAGGGGATCATATCAATATGAGCTGGGCTCTTCTTTCTTTAACGAAACAAAAGAACAGCTAATATCCCTAGATTAATTATTCCTAAAAGGAAGGAAACGACCGCTATCCCTTTGTTTTTCTGCATAAAATAAAGACCGTTTATAACCAAGATACAGCTGATCAAAGCATCAAATAATCGGAGAGCCATAACGTTAAAATCAACTTCCGACTCAAAAAAGCTAAATATCGATACTGCTATTAAAAAGATTACTGATACTGTGATATAAATCAACCAGTCCCTAGATGCATTGCTCTTTTCAGTTTCTTTTTGAATACTGTTCATGAGTTGTTCAAAACCACCTTATAACAATATTTCCTAAATCTTATAATATGCGCCTAATCATTTTCAATGCATCGTTATAATGATAAAAAAGAGGGGTATTTCTTCCCCCCCTCCTTAATTATCCGCAAATTAATTTTATTGCTTTGCTTTTTGAGTTGTGCTTGATAATAACACAAACTGTTCCGCAACCAATACCAATTGCTAGGTTGATGGCCGCAATTCTTAAGCAAGAAAGAGCACAAGAGCCTCCATTTGCTATATCATATAACCAAGATACAGCCGCTCTGCAGCTCATCATAGTTGATGCTTTTGTTTCTTCCGCAGAATCTTTTGAATCCTTTAAGTACTCTTCTACAGAAACTTCTGTTCCATTATCCAGTTTGACTTTTCCGCCTTCTGTTAAGTTTACATCTTCGACAACTTTACCGGATTGTTTTATTTGTAAATTAAGAAGTTTTTCTGATTCATCAAATATAATGTAAGTTTCAATGGTATCGAATATTTGTTCAGTTTTCAGATCAACAAAATATTGTGCTGATGTTAATCCAGACTCCATATCATCAACAGGAATTGTTACCACAGCCATGCCTTCTTTTACATTTACAATCTCTTCATTTTGTTCATTTGAAAGTCCAAAGAAGCTGTTTTTTGGTTTTTTCACCAACTTGTTTTGTTTGAATTCCTTTGAGGCATAGACAATTTCTTTTGCTTTTTGTTGATCTTCTAATGGTCCCGATGACTCAGGAACCCCTGATTGGCATGACGTACAATTTGTTTTTGCTTTCCCTAAAACATTTGAATTAGCTTTAACACTAGTATTAAAAGAAAAAATCGTTACTAATGTAAGTGTGAAAGCCATTAACAGTGAAAAAAAGCCTTTCTTACCCATCAAATACCTCCCCCTTTTCCATATTTTAGGTGATCACATGAAGATTGTAACTTATTCCCAATTTTAAATCAACAAAAAAACAGATAATTCTATTAAATTTTCAAAAATGTCTCTTTTAAAATAAGCGGACTTTATTTTCACTGTCAAAAAACTGTCTATATGCACTTTCTTTTCGTTCGTAAATACAATCATAGAAAACCCATACATCAGGTGAAATTGCTGAGACATCGGCGTCGGTTTCAAAACAAAAGATCGCAAAAGATAAAATAACACGGATCAAATTGATCATTTCTTACTTTTGTATCACATTTCGTCTGTTTCTTCATTGCCCCATGGTAAGATCTTGTTGATCCATTTAAACAAAAGGATATGAATATGAAAGTATTGGAAGCCAAAAACACTGCTATCAGAGGCAGATAAACGGGCAAAAGAATACAAAGAATTAAGAAGCCAGATGGTCAATCTTAAAAAAGCCTTCAAAGCCGTAGCTGACTTAGATGACAGTGAGTTTTCCGGAAAAGGCGCTGACAACATCAAAGTATTTTATCAAGATCACGCTGATGTGGCTGACAATTGGATTGATCTAATTGATATGAAAATTGCTTTTTTGACAAGCATTTCAGGCGCTTTAGAGGACGCCAGCTTGTCTGACGCATACAAAGAAGAATCTTGCTGGAACACGAGCTGGCTAACGCCTGCACCAAGTCAAAATCCATTATGTCTGAACAGAAGAAAGCGTTGAAAGGTATCCTGCTTGATATCAATGATATTCTTCCGCTTGAATTGTTCTCGACAGAAGACTTCAAAGACGAACTTGCAGATACAGAGGACAAACGTAAAAAAACAGTCGATAAATTAGGAAGCGTGGACGAAGCACTTGTTACTTCAATGTTCATTTCTCTGGCGATTGTCTGATAACCCATCCCATCATTTAGGTGAAGATCAACAACTTTTTTCTTAAAGTGAATATCATAAGTTTTACGTATTTTCCCCATAAAAAATCCCCTCCATTGCAGACAGATCAGTATGCTTTCTTTTTTCTGTCTGCTATGAGGGGATCATATCAGAAAACCGGGGTTTGTTTTTTTATCGGTCATTCACGAGGATATAAGCGGCTTTAACGGGTCCGTGGACGCCGACAACCAAATCCATTTCGATATCGGCCGAGTTGCTCGGTCCAGTAATATAGTTGATGCAGGAAGGAACGGTGACGCCGTCTCTGATCTGCTGTTTCAGTATATCGCTGGCCTGTGTCATTCTCGGCACAATGGAAGATTTCGGGATGATTGCGATATAGGTGGTCGGAAGCAGGCTGACAGAACGGCCGGCATGCTCTGACGCATACAAAACGACGGTGGCTGATTCCGCAAGCGTGATCTCGCTGAATGTGATGCCCACATTCGCTTGTTCCGCTTTTTCAATATTTTTCGCTCCTTGTTCCGCGTCCCATTCCCAAACGGGAATCCCTTCATCCGGCCACTCTTCTGTCATAAGGGTCTGCAGGCCGTACGTTTCAAAGCGGCTGTCCTTCGGAATGATGACAGGCCCTCCTTCAAAGCGGTTCACCTGCGTGCGCAAAGCGTCGTAAAGCCCGGCTGCATCCGTTTCGATCAGTTCGGTATGAATGTTGACGCAGTGGTCTTTGAGCATCGTGACAAGATCGTCTTCCGTACAGCCCGCATGCGTTTGATATTGAGGCTGATACTTCCATCCAGGCAGGGACACGCCTGATTTCCTGCGCTCTCTGCCCAGACTTTCGGCGATCCGGTTTAAAAAGGATTCCTGATGTGTAACCGTCCCTTTCATCATCATTCTTCCCCCTTTTGTTTTTCCCGGTCTTTAAACCAATCTCTGAATCTCGATTTATGCGGCGCCGGGAAGTCCCGTATTGCCGTCCATTCTTTTAACGGCCCCGGCCCTTTTGATATTTTGTCATCTTCCGTAAACGGCGTCATGGCGGCAGGCGCCCATTTCGATCCCATTTTATAAAGGGACGGGGATGACGAGCCGAGCCCGAAGGCTTTCATCGCCAGTTTTTCGCTGATCGGCGCTTTGCCCTCTTTTTCCACGATGTTCTGCCGATGCTTGAGCAGCAGCTCGTGCAACGGAATTTTAACGGGACATGCTTCCGTACAGGCCGCGCATAAGGAAGATGCGTACGGGAGCTCCTTGTATTCGTCATATCCGCCGAGAAGAGGCGATAAGACGGCGCCGATCGGACCCGAATAGATGGACCCGTACGAGTGTCCGCCGACATGCCGGTACACGGGACAGACGTTGATGCAGGCGGCGCAGCGGATACATTGCAGCACCGATTGGAATTCCGTGCCGAGTATGCGGGAACGCCCGTTGTCCACAACCACGAGGTGGAATTCCTCAGGCCCGTCAGCTTCTCCTTGCTGACGAGGACCCGTCAGCGCCGTAATGTAACTTGTAAGCCGCTGGCCGACGGCGCTTCTCGTCAGCATGCTGACAAGTACTTCAAACTCAGAAAATGACGGAACGATCCGCTCCATTCCCATCACGGTGATCTGCGTCTTCGGCAGCGCGGACACAAGGCGGCCGTTTCCTTCGTTCGTCACGAGACTGACCGATCCGGTATCCGCGATCGCAAAGTTGCAGCCTGTAATGCCGACATCCGCTTCGAGAAATTTTTTCCGGAGAACGCTGCGCGCGTGCATGACGAGCTCTTCCGGTTTTTCCGTCTGTTTGTATTCGAGTCTCTCTTTAAATACGTCACGGATCTGCTCTTTGTTTTTGTGAAGAGCGGGAGCAACGATATGTGACGGCGGATCGTGATCGTCAATCTGGAGAATGTATTCGCCGAGATCCGTTTCTGTGACTTCACAGCCCTCTTCCTCAAGCACTTCGTTCATATTGATTTCTTCTGTCACCATGGATTTGGATTTTACGATTTTTTTGGCGTTTTTCTGCCGGATGACATCGCGGATATAGGAGGACGCTTCTTCCGCCGTTTCGGCGAAAAAGACGTGTCCGCCTCTGTTGGCGACATTTTCGGCGAGCTGTTCCAAATAGAAATCAAGATTGTCCAGCACATGCTGTCTGATTTCTTCCGCATGAGAACGCCAATCCTCCCAGTTTCCCAATTCTTCGGCCGCCTGAAGCCTTCTTGTCCTGAGCCGTTCCTGCGCTCCGGAGACGGCTCCTCTCATAAACTCATTATCTATTCCTTCTGATACCCGCTCTTTAAAAGCGGCGGTACCGATTTTCATCGCCATGATTTTCCCCCCTTGTTGTTTCTCGTGTTATCTGCTGTTCAGCACTTCGGCGATGTGCATGACTCTGACGTTTTTATCCTTACGGTCAAGACGCCCGCCGATATTCATCAGACATCCGCAATCCGCTCCGATCAGCACCTCGGCCTCCGTGTCTTCCACGCAGGCGACCTTCTCATCCACCATTTGTTCAGAGATTTGCGCCATTTTCACAGAAAACGTTCCTCCGAATCCGCAGCATTGGTGCTTTCCGGGAAGCGTGGTCAGCTCGAGCCCCTTGACATGGCGCAAAAGCTTCATCGGCTCCTCCGACACGCCGAGCAGCCTCGTCATATGGCACGATGTATGGACTGTCGCTTTTTTATGCAGCACCGCCCCGACATCCTCCACCCCGAGAACGTTGACGATAAAATCCGTTAACTCATATGTTTTGTCCGCAAGCTGCTGCGCTTTTGCCGCCCACTTCGGATCGTCCTGAAACAGATGCGGATATTCACGGAACATCGTCGTACAGGAACCTGACGGACTGACAACGTACTCCGCTTCTTCAAACGCGGCAATCATCCGCTTCATCGCTTTTTTCGCATCCGTCACATACCCGCTGTTGTATGCGGGCTGCCCGCAGCAAATCTGCCCCTCGGGAAAATCCACCTCACACCCGAGCCGTTCCAGCACCTCAACCGTCGCCTTTCCGACATTGGTCTGGAACATATCCACAAGGCACGTGACAAATAATGAGACTTTCATGATGAACCCCTCTTTCATCCTCAATATGTGATCCGGTCATCTGATGACCTGTTTTTGGGAAAGCTCTATGAATATCCTACACTATTCTGAATATGGATTGGAAGGTTTTTCTGAAAAATCCTTTCGTCCGATGCGCTGAAGGGGACAAAAAAAAGAGAAGCCCGAAAGCTCCTCAAGCTGCTCTACATCCCGTTTTCCAGCAGACGTCCCAGTTTTTGCACACCCTCTTTTATCGCGGCTTTACCGGCATAACTGAACGACAGGCGAAGATATTCCGCACCGTCTTCCTGATGCAGAAAAAAATATTTACCGGGTACATAGGAAACGCCGTGAGACAGAGCCCTCGCCAGCATTGCGGATGTATCCGCTCCCGGCACTTTCACCCATACAAAGTAACCGCCTTCAGGCACGTGCCAGGATGCGGATTCCGGAAGATATCGAGCTGATGCGGCGAGCAAAACGTCACGTTTGCTTTGATATGCTTCCCGCAAGACGGCGAGCCGTTTTTCAACATTCGTTTGTTCCAGATAGACGGCGGTCACCGCTTGGGAAAACGGGTGGCCTAAGTCTTTTTTTAACCATGACAATGCCGTGATGAATGCAGCGTTCCCTGCAATCCAGCCGATCCTCATACCCGGGGCGATGACTTTTGATAATGAACCGGCGTACAGCACCCGGCCGTTTTGACCCATGGCTTTCAAGGGCGGCGGAATATCGGTGAATCCGAGCTCGCCGTATGCATCATCCTCCAAGATGAGAAAATCATACGTTTCGGCAAGCTGAAGCAGGCGGGTTCTCCGCTTCGCTGACATTACGGTTCCCGCAGGATTCTGAAAAGCGGGTATCGTGTAGAGAAGACGGGGAAGCAGAAGCCCTTTTCGTTTTCTTTCCTCAAGCATGAACGCTAATGTTTCTGTTTGCAGGCCCTCTTGATCTGTCGGAACGCTCATGATATGCGGTGTGTAATTTTTAAAAATCTCGAGCGCTTCCATGTAGACCGGAGCTTCAACGGCAGCGGCGGTTTGTTCATCGAGGAAAACCCGTGCAGCCAGATCTATCGCCTGACAGGCGCCTGACGTCACGAGCAGCTCATCGTCCCGACAGTGAATGCCGCGGATGGCTAACCGTTCTTGAATCTGCTTTTTTAATACGGCCATCCTCGGGCTTCCCATATAATGCAGCGGCAGATCGCGCTCCTCATCCAGAAGGCGGGCGGCGGCTTCTTTCAGCTCCTTATCAGGAACGAGTGCGCGATCGGGATAGCCGGAATGCAGGGGGATGCACGCTTTCGGAACTGCCGGCATCCATTCCCCGGGAGGATCGTTTGTCAGAGCTTTCTTTACATGGTCAGAAAAAAAAGATTCGGCCTGCATGTGATGTTATCCCCTTTCACAAGTCAGCTTCTATACATTTTCTTCAAAATAAGCCCCCAGCACTTCTTCCACATTCGTCAGGTGCGCGGTCATCGCGGCTTCCGCTTCATCCGCGTCTTTGGCGGCGACGGCGCTGTAAATGCGTTCATGCTCTTCATACAATCGCTGCACGCTCGTTCGTTTAGAAAACAGCCAAATTTTTCTCGTTTCTCTCATCGTTTCCAAAAGGAGCGCGGAGACATGATTCATGAGATGCTTGAGCAGCCCGTTTTGTGATGCTTCCGCCAGCGCCATGTGAAAGGAGAAATCCGCTTTTTCGCCCAATTCTTCGTCTCCGTCAATGTCTTTCATCTCCAGGAGAGCTTGGCGGATTTTTTGTAAATCGTCTTCCGTGCGTTTTTCAGCGGCCATGGCGGCGACGCCGAGTTCAAGCAGCTTTCTGACTTCGAGCAGCTGTTTGACGTCCTCTTTTTTCATCAAGAGGGCGGAAGAAAGCGGCTGGGAAACATGAGACGGCTCAAATTCTCTTATGTATGTGCCTTCTCCCTGCTTCATGTCGACGAGCCCCATCGCTTTCAAAGCCGACAGCGCTTCTCTGACCGCCGAGCGGCTGACCTGAAAACTCTCAGAAAGCGCCTGAACGGAATCAAGCTTTTCACCCGGCTTAAGCTCGCCCGCTTTTATCTTCTCCAGCAATGCGTCAGCGACTTCCTCGTAGATTTTTTTCGTTTTAATTTGTTTATATTTCAACGCGATCACCCCATCACTTGTGAATCTTGATGTTTATCGTCTATTATACTTCTTTTTTCGCACCGCCGACAGGTTCAGACAATTTGTTCAAGAAAAGTATTGTACTTTCAAAACTTTCAAAATATAATGCTAATTAACCCGGTCATCAGATGACCTTATCATAAAAAGTAATCGCTTACATGACATAAGGAGGGGTTTTTTAGGGATGCAATGGACACAGGGGTACGCTCCTTTAGGGGGAAATTTGCTTTTATCGGCAGCTTGCGCGCTCGTGCCGATTATCTTCTTTTTTTGGGCGCTTGCGGTGAAACGGATGAAGGGGTACATCGTGGGGCTTTTAACGTTAGCCGTTTCACTTTTAATCGCTGTATTTGTTTACGGCATGCCGGCTGAAAAAGCGGTGATGTCCGCTTCTCAGGGAGCGGTGTACGGGCTGCTTCCGATCGGCTGGATTATCGTCACATCGGTCTTTCTGTATAAAATCACCGTGAAAACGGGACAGTTTGAGATTATCCGGAGTTCGGTGCTCTCAATTACAGATGACCGGCGTTTGCAGGCGCTGCTCATCGCCTTTTCATTCGGGGCGTTTTTAGAAGGCGCCGCCGGTTTCGGCGCTCCCGTCGCGATCTCGGCCGCTTTGCTCGTCGGACTTGGTTTTCAGCCGCTGTATGCGGCGGGAATTTGCCTGATTGCCAATACGGCGCCCGTTGCCTTCGGCGCGATCGGCATTCCGATTACCGCCGTCGAAGGTCCGACCGGGATACCGGCAATGGAAATTTCTCAAATGGTCGGCCGGCAGCTTCCGTTTTTATCCGTCTTTATTCCGCTGTACTTAATCATTTTGATGAGCGGGTTTAAAAAGGCTTTTGAGATATGGCCGGCCATTCTTGTTTCCGGCGTCTCCTTTGCGGCCGTGCAGTACGCAAGCTCGAATTTTTTAGGGCCTGAGCTTCCGGATGTGCTGTCGGCGCTTGTTTCCATGGCCGCGCTCGCTGTGTTTTTGAAATTTTGGAAACCGAAAACGGCCTTTCGTTTCGCGGCAGAACGGGAATCAGCAGCGGCCGCTGACCGGGCGCCGATCAAGTACGGGGGCGCCGCGGTGTTTAAAGCGTGGTCTCCTTTCCTTCTTCTGACGGCCATGATATCCGTTTGGGGGATTCCCGGCGTGAAGGCTGCCTTAACCGGTCATTATGAAGGAACGTCAATGTGGCTTTCCTGGCTGAATGCAGCCGGGCGTGCATTGACCTTCACGCCTCCCGTCCCATTTGTAAATCAGCAGATTCTTCAGGCGGACGGCACGCCGATTGAAGCCGTGTACAAACTTGAGCTTTTCGGTTCAGCGGGGACGGCGATTCTGATTGCCGCCGTCATCTCCAAGTTCGCCCTCGGCATGTCGTGGAAGACATGGGGCGAAGCGTTTATAGAAACGGTGAAGGAATTAACGCTTCCGGTCGTGACCATTGTTTCTGTTGTCGGCTTTGCTTATGTGACGAATGCTTCCGGCATGAGCACGACACTCGGTCTTGCGCTTGCCATGACGGGCGCGATGTTTACCTTTTTTTCGCCGGTGCTCGGCTGGCTCGGCGTATTTATTACCGGCTCTGATACGTCGGCCAATCTATTGTTCGGCGGATTGCAAAAGGTGACGGCGCTCTCTGTCGGGATGGACCCGGTTCTCTCCGTTGCCGCCAATTCATCAGGCGGTGTCACCGGAAAAATGATTTCTCCGCAATCCATTGCGGTTGCCTGTGCCGCTGTCGGTCTGGCGGGCAAGGAAGCCGACCTTTTCCGTTTTACGATTAAGCACAGTCTGTTTTTGCTTCTGCTCGTCTGTCTCATTACATTTTTACAGCATCATCTGTTTTCATGGATGATCCCGTAACACGGAGAACCTCCCCGGGGTTTGGCTCGGGGAGGTTTCAGCTGTACCGTTTTCTCGCCGATGACGGCGGAATATTTAATTGGTCACGGTATTTGGCGACGGTGCGCCTTGAGATTCGGATGTCATATTGTTCATGCAGCAGATCGGCAAGCTTTTGGTCTGAAAAAGGTTTCTTTTTATCTTCTTTACCGACCAATGCCTCCAGATGCGCTTTTACGGCATAATTGGAGGCGCCGCCGTCCCCTGACGATTCAGCTTTCGCCGAGAAAAATGTTTTCATTTCATACAGTCCGTACGGCGTCTGAACGTACTTCCCTTTGATGGCCCGGCTGATCGTTGATTCGTGGAGCTCCAGCGTTTCCGCCACCTCTCTTAAGGTCAGCGGCTGCATTCCGCTTTTTCCTGTGAGAAAAAAGGATTCCTGCCGTTCAGTCAGGACGCCGATAATTCTCGTGATCGTTTGTTTTCTTTGCGACAAAGCCCGGTTCAGCCAGCGCCATTCCTGATATTTTGCCGACAGATAATTTTTCGTGTCACGGCACCCGGCAGCTGACAAGAGCGGCTGATAATGGGTATGAAGCTGGATGTCAGGAAACGAACGGCTGTTGAGCCGTGCTTGAATGATGCCGTTTTTCACTGTGATGAAAATATCCGGTTCCACGTAAAAACCCGGCTCCTCATGCGCATAACGGAGCCCCGGCCTCGGATCAAGGGCGCTGATCATGTCAGCGATGTCCTGAATGGCTTTAAGCGGAATGCCCGTTTTCAGTGTAAGCGCTTTCCAGTTCTTTCTTGCAAATAGCTCAAAATAGGCGCCGGCAATCCATTCCGCCTGTTCGTTCCGTTCGGGAAGACGGCGGAGCTGAAGAAGGATGCATTCCTGCAAAGACCGGGCGCCGATTCCCGCGGGCTCAAGGGACTGGAGCTTTTTCAGAACCGCTTCCGTCTCCTCTTGTGAAGCGGATACATGGTCGGCGGCAGCTTGTATGTCCTCTTTTAAATATCCGTTTGAGTCCAATGAATGTATCAGATAATTGAAAATCTTTTTCTCATCATCGGACAGCTTCATATCTAAGGCTTGCTGTTTGAGCGAATCCTGCAGCGTTTTGCGGGTATGTCTGATCTGCTGGCTTCCGTCCCGTTCTTTCATCCTGTTTTTACTTGTTTTATGGTAAGATAGTGGCGGCGTGTCTGTTTCCTTTCGTTCAATCAGAGGGTTTTCCAGTGAGAGCTCATCAATATATCCGGCCAGTTCCGCGGAATTGTATCCGAGTAATGTGATAGCCTGTTTAAGCTCTTGCGTTAATTGAGGCTTTAACATTTGTGTTTGCTGAAGTTTGATATCCATCATGCTCACTCCCCTTTTTTCATTGTACATGATTGGTTTCATACCGTATATACTTATTAAAAGGAGTTGCTTTATAGATGTCAGAACTTTTTTCTGTTCCTTATTTTATTGAAAACTTTACACAGCACATTGAAATGAATCCGAATGAAGACCGAATTCATGCGATGAACAGCTATTACCGCTCCGTCGTCTCAACCCTTGTTCAGGATCAGCTGACGAAAAACTCGGTTGTGCTCAAAAGAATTCAGCATTTGGATGAGGCGTACAACAAAGTAAAACGCGGAGAAACAAAATAAACCTTCCGCTCATTCACAGCGGAAGGTTTTCCTTCGTGCCGGCGGTTTCCCCGATCAGACGGACATCCGGCGCTTCGTGCATCCAGGTGTAATAATAGTTGGCGTTTTTCCCGTATGAATTATCAATGACGGTATTCGGTTTCCCGAGAAGCGAGGACAGAATGTGGCCGTGAAGCCTT
Source organism: Bacillus sp. FSL P4-0334 (assembly GCF_038004825.1). Taxonomy (NCBI): domain Bacteria; kingdom Bacillati; phylum Bacillota; class Bacilli; order Caryophanales; family Bacillaceae; genus Bacillus; species Bacillus sp. FSL P4-0334. The sequence goes on from NZ_JBBORX010000001.1 coordinate 352,510, forward strand.
GACGTTTCCACCGATTCGTACCTGCTGAAAAACAGGACCGATTTCTTCGTTAAGAAATCGGAATAGCGTTTCCAAAACCGCGCAATCGGCAGCGGGTTTCCCGCTTTTTTATTCAAAACATTCAGCGTTTGGAAAAAAGCGATTCCCCTGCGGTCGCTTGCTGACAGCACATCCTGCCAGTCGCAGCTTTTAACGGAAGAATTGTTTTGCAGCTTCGGATTGATTTCCCCATCCGTGCGGATAAAATGAAGCCTGCCGCGTGACGGAGCCGCTGACGCCGCCATCGGATACAGCTGATGGGCCATATCAGGCATAAGCCCGATATGATTCGCCGACAAAAAGCGTTTCGCAGTCTCGTATGACACATGATCTCTCGTAAACAGGTGGAGATCCTTGTGCTCCGCAAAAAGCGCCGCTGTCTTCTCAAGCCGTGTCTCATCCTGATAATAGATGGATTGCGGCAGGATGACGATCCTTTTTTCCGGAAAGGATTTGACGATTTTTTCCCTGAACGTCTGATAGTACGGATAGAGATCCCCGAAATTTCCGCCACCCTGACAGACGATGATCGTCTTTTTGTCCGCCCGGCGCCCGAATGGAAAATTGTCGGGATTCCAGCGCTGTCTGACGCGGATGCCGTGCGCTTTAAAAAACGCCTCCGTCCCTTTCATAATCAATAAATCCCCTACATTTCCGTAGAGGGGATAGTCGGCATAAATGATGTCAGATTGCGGCGGTATAACGCTGAGCAGACCCGTCAGCGTCTCTTTTAATCGGTTCATAACATGGCGGCTGTCCATGTTTTCTCCCCTTTCGTTTCAAACAATTGCGCAAGTGCGTCAATGACACGCTGCTGCTCCTCAGAAGACAAGTCAGACCCGGACGGCAGACAGATGCCCCGGCTGAAAAGGTTCTCAGAGACACGCTCATGTTCGCTGTGAGGATAAAAGACGGAAGATGAGAAAAGCGGCTGCGTATGCAGCGGTTTCCACAGCGGCCGGGCCTCAATGTTCTGTTCCGCAAGACAGGCGACGGCTTCTTCCGGCGTCACGCCGTTATCAAGCGTCAGAGCCGTCAGCCAGCGGTTTGAAACCGTTCCTTCAAGCTCCGGCATCATGCGGATGCCCGGATATGTTTCCAGCGCTTCCCGATACCTGTGAAAGATTTCTCTCCTCGCCCGAACGCGATCTTCGAGCACTTCCAGCTGCGATATCCCCACGCCCGCGAGAATGTTGCTGAGCCTGTAGTTATACCCGAGCTCGCTGTGCTGGTAATGAACGGCGGCATCTCTCGCCTGGGACGCAAGAAACCTCGCTTTTTCAATCGCGGCTTCATCGTCAGACACGAGCATGCCGCCTCCCGATGTTGTAATGATTTTGTTGCCGTTAAAGGAATAAATGCCGAAACGGCCGAACGTGCCGCTCTGCCTGCCTTTATATGTTGATCCTAAGGACTCGGCAGCGTCTTCAATCAGACAGACGCCGTATGCGTCACAAAGGCTCATTAATTCATCCATTTTCGCGCTTTGGCCGTAAAGATTGACGGCGATCACCGCTTTCGGGAGTCTGCCGCGCCGCTTTGCATCCCGCAGCGCCCGCTCAAGCGCATCGGGCGACATATTCCAGGTCTCCCATTCCGAATCAATAAAAACGGGCTCAGCCTGCTCATACACAATCGGATTCGCCGTGGCGACAAACGTAAAGGAAGGACAAAATACAACGTCTCCTTTTTTCACACCCGCAAGCCGCAGGGCAAGATGGATGGCGGCCGTTCCCGAGCTTACGGCCGCCGCGCTTTTCACTCCCGCATATTCCGCGAGCCGCGCTTCAAACGAATTGACGAGCGGACCGAGCGGGGCAATCCAATTGGAACGGAAGGCTTCTGCGATGTATTCCTGTTCTTTTCCGCTCATATGAGGCGGAGACAAATAAATCCGTTTGTTTGTTTGCATGAAATCATCCTTTTTCATTATGGATAGGGGAGATGACGCGGGCCGGAACGCCGACCGCCGTCACATGGCCGGGAATCCGGCTGATGACCGCAGCCCCCGCGCCGATAACGGACCAAGGGCCGATGTCAATCTGCGGTATGACGGACGCGCCGATTCCGAGGTGCGTTCCTTCCCCGACTTTCACTCCGCCGGCAAGCGCCGCGCGCGGTGAAAGATGGACGTAATCTCCGATTGCATTGTCATGATCGGCAACCGCCCCCGTATTGATGATGCAATGGGCGCCGATGTCAGCGCCCGCCTGAATGACGGCGCCCGCCATCACAACCGTTCCGTGTCCGACGGAAGCCGTTTCACTGACGATCGCCCCGGGGTGAATGAGTGCGGCATAATCGTCATCTTCAAGCCCAAGCGTTTCAGCGAACTGCTTTCTGACGCCGTTGCGGCCGATGCATATCGTGAATACGGCCTCGGGGACGAGTTTCCGAAGCATGGGCACGTCTTTCGTCCGACCCGTATATAAACCGTTCCGAACGGCAAAACCGCTGAATCCGTCATCCAATACGCCCGCAAGCTCCATATCGGAACGGGCCTGCACGATTTCCTTCACGACTTTTCCGTGTCCGCCGTTTCCGATCAGCACGACCTTTTTCATGATGACATATCTCCGCTGCCTGTGAAGCGCTTTGCCGTCACATGGCCGGCTTGATGTATGCCTTCTGACACGAGAACTTTTTTCACTGTTAAAAGCAGAATCTTTAAGTCGAGAAGAAATGTGCGGTTGTCGACGTACCACACGTCGAGCTTGAATTTTTCCTCCCATGAAATCGCGTTTCTCCCGTTAATCTGCGCCCAGCCCGTAATCCCCGGCTTCACCTCGTGGCGCCGCGCCTGCTCCGCCGTGTAAAGCGGCAGATAATCCATCAGCAAAGGGCGGGGGCCGACAAGACTGATATCTCCTTTGAGCACATTAAAAAGCTGGGGAAGCTCATCGATGCTCAGTTTTCTGATCAACCTTCCCGTTTTGGTCAGACGGAGATGATCCGGAAGCAGCACACCGTTTTCATCACGCGCATCCGTCATCGTTCTGAGTTTATACAACGTAAACGGACGACCGTTATGCCCCGGTCTCGTCTGTTTGAACAATACCGGAGACCCGATGGCGCATCTGACGGCTGCCATGGCGAAGAGAAGGATGACGCTCGCGCCGCACAATAACAACATCGCGGCCGCTATATCAAATACACGTTTCGCCTTCAAATCTGAACAGCTCCTTTCACTTTTCGGCATTTCTGTAAAGCAAGCCGCCTTTCTTCTTTCGTACAAATGAAGAAAAAAGCGAATGCGGCATAGCTCATGCATACGGCAAGCCCCGCGGCGATCAGGCCGGCCCAGCTGTCAAGCGGTGAAAACAGCCGGATACCCCGGCAGACAGCCCAGGCAAATACGGCCGCCGCCAACGGGCCGAACATGCCTTTGTAAAACGCGGTTTTCTGAAAGCCCGTAATATACGAAACATACAGCGGCGTGAAGACAGCATTTTTCAAAATGAGAGAGACTGCACCGGCGATGGTGATGCCGTACAGCCCGAGATGTGCCGGTCCGCTGAGAACCACGGCCAATATGACATTCAGTCCGCCTAAACATAAAGTAACGACGGCGGGCATTTTTTGTTTATTAAAAGCCGTCCATACGTAAAAAAGCGGCATGACAGAGAGACTGACCGCCAAATACGCGGCGTGAATATATAAAAGCGGCGCCGTCTGCACAAACGACGGGCCCAGCCAAATCGCCAGAAACGGTTCGGCAAGCCCTCCTAATAATGCGGCGGGAAGCGCGAGCAGAAGCCCGTTCATCCGCACAGCCTTATTGGCGTAAGACAGGAGACCTTCCATATCCCCTTTTGAGTAATAGGAAGTCAAAACCGGCGCAAACAGTGAAGCAAGCGTCCCGGCAAGACTTCTGAGCAGGAGCGGGAATTGAATAATCGCCGCATAGACACCCGCCTCAGACGGCCCCAGCACGAGGTTGGCCGTCATGAGGTCAATCTGCAGAAACAGCAGCACGCCGATCTGGTTGACAGAGCTCCAGGCACCGGCTGAAAACAGCACTTTGCTCGTCTGTAATGACAAGGTTTTACGGCTGAAAGAAAACCACGGAATCAATTTCTTAAAAAAGAAAAAAGTCAGCACGGCCGCACAGACGGCTCCCGCTAATGCCGAAAGCTGGATCTGCCAGATTTTCGGCGGCAAGCACGTAAATAGAGCGAGCACACACAGCACCCTGACCAGCATTTGCACGGCCTGAATGGAGCTTGTGATATAAAGCTTGTTGGCAAAAAACGGCCCCGTCGCGAAACCCGCCATAAAAAACGTCAGCATAAACAGCACGCTGCCGATTACAATAGAGAGCCTCACATCCGTTAAGAGCCCGGCCGGCACATTCATAATCTTGTCAATAAAAAAAGCCGTCCCGGCGAGCGGCACAGCGAGTAATAGAGATATCACGACAGACGCGGCTAAATAATTGCTTACATACGCATTGGCCTCATCCCTGTTCCCCCTGTGGGCGGCGACGGAGAAAAACCTCACAACGACAGAGCTCAGCGCAACGGTAATAATAGAGAAATAGTTAATGATATTCTGTGTCAGATGGACAAACCCAAAAGCCTCCACACCTAATGTTTTCACAATAAAGGGCGTCATCCACACTGATAAAAACACCGATAGTAAAAACGCCGTCACATTGGCGCCGAAATTAATGGCAAATTTCATGCTCCTTCCGCACTGCCTTTCTCTTTCGATTTCCGTTCGAAAAACGCATGCAGAAGAAGAGGAAGGCGCATTTTGCACAGGCCGAGCACCACGCGCTCCCCCGCCAGCAGCTGTTTATGGCGGCACGGCGTCCTGCGCACCGCCGTTTTTACCATGTCATACGTTAAGATTCTGCCGATGTGCGCCGTAATCTGATGTGACGGCTGCGGGGCGGCGCATGCGTTGGCGATCAGCATCGGAATCTGATGCTTGCACAAATATGTATCGATATCGCTCCGGCAGGCGTCCGTCAGCCCGTTTTCCTCATAAAAAGCCATTTTCGCTTTATATTGCCTTTGCAGTTCGTGATCTAAGTGGGGCTTAAACGGTGTTTCTGTAAGACTTTGCGGATTTTCCCGGTAGATATACAGCCCTTCGTCTATCACTTTGATACGCGCGGCTTGGCGGAACGCTGCCAAATTAAACGGAGAGTCTTCGGCAAACCGGATATCTTCATGGAACAACAGCCCTTGCAATGCTTCTCTCCGGTATATATAGCGCCACACATACCAAATAAACCGATGTTCGTGCGCGCGGGTCAGCAATGCAGTCATTTCATCCGCTGTGAAGACGCGGCCCGGCGGAAGGGACGGCGGCATATATGTTCTTTTCTTAGACGGCGTTTCCTTATAATAGCCGCATCCGGCGATATCCAGCCGGTTCTTCTCCGCTTCTTCATAAAGCCGCTCGAACATCGTTTCCGTCACATAGTCATCGCCGTCCGCAAAACCGATATAACGGCCGCGGGCGGCTTTTATTCCGGCATTGCGGGCCGAGCTGAGGCCGCCGTTTTCTTTATGAATCACCCGGATTCTCGCATCTTCTGCGGCGAATTGTTCAGCAATCCGCCCTGACTGATCCGGTGAACCGTCATTGACGAAAATGATTTCGATGTCTCTCAGCGTCTGTTTTGTTAAAGAAACCGCGCATTCTTTCATAAAAGGCTCTGTCTTATACATCGGCACGATCACGCTCACAAGCGGCGCGGTCATTGGGCATCACCGCTGATTTTCGAGCGCAGCCCGGCAAAATAAACACTGCGCAAAGAACCGCCTTCCTCATGCTTGCCGCTGATCAGCCGGTTTACGGCAGACGTTACGGCTTCAGGGTCTGGACGTTCAAGCAATGTCATGTTCGGTATGTTTTTCAGCCATTGATAGCCTTCCATCACCTTATGATCAAACGAACGAATGACGACACAAGGCGTTTTCGTCAGCGCACAAAAAATCATCCCGTGAAGCCTGTCAGTGACGACAGCTTCCGCGCCTTTCAGCGTATTCCAAAGCGCCTCCAGCTCCTTTTCACGCGTATGGCGGCTGACCCTCCGGCCGACCGTCGTCGTAAAGGAATACAGCTCTCCGTACTCTTTTGCCAAAGCTTCTTTTACCATCGTTCTGTCCTCAGCCGTCAGCGCACTCTCCTTATCCTCCCGTAAACAGAGGTAGATCCCTTCCCGCGGGATGCGCCGCTCGCTTTTATCCAAATATAAGACCATGTCAGGCTGTTTGAGCACTTTTTTTCCGGGAAAATGACGCTTCATCCATTGATACGTCGTCTCATCTCTCGCCATTAACAAAAGGTCGGGATGCGCATTGTACACTTTTCGGGCGCGCTTCAGTTCCTTCCGTCCCTTTTTTGATTCAGAAAAGTGAGCCGTCGCCGGAAGCTGAACGATCCGATATTGCCGGAATGTTTTGATGATAAAGCGGCGCGTCCATTCCTCATACCGGTACAAATCCCCCATGTTCCCGCCGCCGATGATGAATACCATATCATCGGGGTGGCGCTTTTTGATCAGCGCTTTTGCCGATCTGTATATATCCTTCATATCCACTTCGACAATGTCAAAATCGGGATACTCCCGTTCAAGAAACGTTTTGCTTGCGTAGGCGATGGCGTGATCGCCGAGATTATCGTGGGACGGGAGCAGCGTCAGAATGATCTTTTTTCTTGCCGCTGTAAGCCCCGCCCCATCCGCTGCCGTTCCGAAATGAAATTGGGACGGGTATTTGACCTTAAGCAACAGCCATTCCGCGAGATTGATTTTTAAAGATTGTATCGACATGTCTTCACCCTCTGATTTTCATTTTGTACTCGATTGCCCGCTGATACGCGGCTGATGCCAGCGACACGAACGGAATCAGCTTCAGCTTCGCCAAAAGCAGAAGGCATGAGCGTTTGGCGTCAAACGGCGCCGTTCCGGTTTTGGAAAGGCTCAGGCGAAACACGGGATCAGCGCATATCCGGCTGATATTCTTCCACTTCTCAGAAAACCGGCCGCCGTTATTCCGCTTCCATTCATTCAGCAGGCAGACTGTTCCGTGCTGAACGATGAAAAAATCCAGCTCCTGCCGGTATTCCTGTAAGCAGCCGTTTTCACGCAAAAAAGCCTCGTTCAGCCGATAGAGAACGAGACCTGAGTCAAACAGCTTTTTCTGATAGCTTTGCACAATGGAAGTCAAGTGAATCCGATAATGATAGAGCGGCTGATCCACGTACGAGACCGCACCTGCGAAAACATGCGCCCTGAGGCTGAAGTACTGATCCTCCACGTGCTCCAGCTCATCACGAAGCGGAAAGCGCAGCTGATGATGCTCGATCATGGTTCTTTTGTACAGCTTGTTCCATGAAAAACCGCTGACCCTTCCTTCAAATAAATCTTTCAGGTACAGTTGTTTCGGGCGCCCCGCGTAGGCTGAAGCGATCGTTGAAACGGCGGTTTTCCCCGTATCCGCAAACTCGGCCGCATATTCGCAAATCACGAGATCAGCCTGATCAGCCTTCGCTTTTTCATACATGCGCAGGCAATAATCAGGTTCAACCCAGTCGTCCGCATCAATAAAAGCGATAAATTCGCCGCGCGCCGCCGCGATCCCCTTGTTGCGGACCGCGCCGAGCCCACGGTTTTGCTGATGAATGACCCGGATTCTCTCATCCCGCTTCTGATAGGTTTCAAGAATCGCCGGGCTTTGATCCGTTGACCCGTCATTAACGGCCACGATTTCGATATTGGCGAGCGACTGATTGAGCAATGAATCTAAGCATCTTTCTAAATAAGTTTCCGTATTATACACAGCAATTAATAAACTGACCGCGGGTGTTTCCATATAAACCTCCAATGTCCATTACCGGGAAAAAATCGTTCTGTACGGAAGCACAGACGAATCGACCGGCATAAGCAAGTAACTGTAAAGAAAATAACAGACAATAATGGCGATATAAATCAGCGCATTTGATTTTTCATCAAAAATTCTCACAAAATAAGGGATCAAGATCATTTGGTACAGGCCGAAATATATATTAAACCGGGCGAAAATAACATCCTTTGTCGCCAAAAGACCGAAGAGCAGGCCGAGCAGACAGAGATTCACGATGACATCAATGTCAGGCCAGAGCTTCCGCAGCCGCTCCCGATAGCAGAAAGCCAAAAACAGCGGCAGAAGCAGCACCGCGATTTTTACGACGTTCATCCCGTTCGTATTGGTCATCAGCCATTTCTCATAATGGCCGTATGAGCTGTTTTCCAGCACGACGACAAACAGCGAAATGAACTTCTGATACAGAAACGTCATAAGAAGAAACAATGCCGACAGTCCGAAAATCGCGGGCGACCAGGCTTTTTTTCTGACGAGAAAATAAACCGGAATCATAATCAGCGCTGAGGAATGAAAAAGCGAACACAGCAGCACGATTGACATATAACGCTTCCAGCTTCCGCTGATCACGTAGCGGACTGCCCAAAACAAAACGGCCGCCACCATATACTGCCTGATCCCGTTAAAGGAAGCGTAATAGTGATACGTGCCCAAAAACAAAAACACACTCAGCTCAAACGGACGGCCGAACTCAACGAGCCCCTTTAAAATAAAGCTGCACGTCACGACCGCCACGGTGAAATACATGATTTGCGGATCTTTCGTGATAAAATTCATGAGCCAGATAAGAGCCGTAAACCCCGGATCAACGGCTGCTTTTTTCGCTCCGAACCCGAAGATCTCCCAAATGCTGCCGTAATTTCCCGCCAGCTTGTACATCAGCGCGTACGTCTGAAAATCCGTCCCGACTCTGTAGCGCAAACCGGAGACCAATACGAGCGAAAGCAGCGGAACGATCATGACGAGCTGATTCGGCCGGTATCCGGTCGAAAGCGATTGATCACGCCCGCCGCACATTTTCGCGAACCATGACCAAATATACACAATTCCCATATTGACTACGTATACAATCATTCGTTACTGTTCCTTTTTCCAATTCATATTGTAAAGCTTCATAACAGCCCCCGCATTTTCTTCCGCGTCATATCCCTGCCGTCTGAGGGTTTCTTTAATGCGCGCCCCGTCAGGCTTTGCCGCCTCTGCTGCCCGTAAAACCGCGGATGCCCATTGTCCGGGCGGTTCTTTGAGGCTGAGCCTTTTGACCAGCCCGAGCCCTGCATCGGCTTCTTCCGTTATGCCGTCTGATATCACGCACGGCACCCCGGAGGCCTGCGCTTCAACGAGCGTGACGGGCAGCCCTTCATAAAGAGACGGCATGACAAATACATCCAGCGTTTTCAGCAGGGCATGAACGCGGTCTTCTATGCCGATAAAACGCACATCATCATCAAGCCCCAGCTTCGCCGCCAGATTTTCCATGTCGGTGCGAAGCGGACCGTCTCCGGCGAGAATCAGCTGTAAACCGATGTCCCGCTCTTTCATATCAGCGGCCAGCCGGAGCAGAAATTCGTGGTTTTTTTCTTCTGTAAAGCGGCCGATATGGCCGATCACCAAACGGCCGCCTGCAATGCCCCGCTTCCTTTTTTCAGCTTCTGTGTCCGCGCACCCGCCGGCAAATAAGTCGAGATCAATGCCGTTCGGCAAAAGATGCACGTCTTTTTCTTTCCCGAATAAGAAACGGCCCGCGTCTTCTCCGCAGGCGCACAGTGCCGTGGCGTTTGCCGTGATCAGCCGTCTGAAAACAAACAGCTGCATCCCGGCAAGCCGCGACGCCCGCCCCCGCCACGACGTACTATGCGAATGGCAGATCCGCACCGGGACGCCGGCTAAACGAGCGGCAAGCGCGATGAATCCCGACTGAAAATCGGTATGGGCGTGCACGGCGGCAAACGGGCCTTTTTCCTGAATCACCCGCTTGACCTGTTTTACAAATGTAACTGGGTTTGTGCTGCCGATGCTCGGCACATAAAAAAGCCGTCCGCCGAGGGCGAGAATTTCCTCATCATAAGCGCACGGATCGTTCCTATGGGTTAAAAAATCAAACTGCACCTTCGTTCTGTCCATCTTCCGGTACAAATTCATCATCATCGTTTCTGCGCCGCCCCTGTTCATCCCGCTGAAGATGTGCAGCACCCGCATCGGTTTGTCAGTCATGTTCGGCAAGCCCTTCTTTTTGGCGGATGTCCCTGTTTTTATGATAACGGTTCATGACCGCGGGCGGCGTAATGGCGCGGATGAGCGGCTTTGCGATATACGCGTAATGGGAAAGCGGCAGCTTCAGCCGTCTGCATGCCTGAAAAACGAGGACCGCGTTATCAATGGAATACGTAAACGATCTCCTTTTAAACGCATCACTGTCCTCTCTGACTTTATACAGCGTTTCTTGGAGATTGTACCCCCGGAAACCCGCTTCAAAAAAGCGCAGCCACAAATCGATATCCTCCATCCGCCGCGTCCGCCTGACTGACCGGTAGCCGCCAAGCGCTTTGTACGCTTCAGCCCGCATCATAATGGTGCCGTGGCAGAATGGTGTGCCTTTCGCCATAATTCCCGGTTTCGGCACGGGCGGCAAAAGCCGGGCGCCCCTTACACCGAATTCGTCAAATACGAGCATGCCCGTGCCTACGACTTGATAGTGGGCGTGCTTGTTTAAGAAAGCGGCCTGTTTTTCCAGTCTCCTCGGGTTGGAGATGTCATCACCGTCCTGCCTGGCGATATAATCCCCCGTTGCGTATGTCAGACAGCGGTTAAGCGAAGCGGCAAGCCGTTGATTTGTCTTATTTTGAATCAGCGTAATCCGGTCGCCGTAATGATCCGCGTAACGGCGCGCAATCTGATACGTTCCGTCAGTTGACGCGTCATCACACATAATCAGTTCCCAATTCTTATAAGATTGGCTCAGGATGGATTCAATACTCTCCGCTAAAGTCTCTTCGCAATTATAAATTCCCATGATGACGGAAATTTTCGGTTGTGCTCCTGCATTCATACGCTTTTCTCCTTTTTATCCATATAACCGGCGTAAATGTGCGCCATTTCCTTTACCGTACGTGTTTCTGAAAAACATTCCGCCGTGCTGCGCCCTTTTTGCCCCATTGCTTTTCGCAGACACGGTGAGCGGTACAGCTTTTCAATCCGATCGGCAAACGCCGCGCTGTCCCCGGCCGGCACGAGAAAACCGTTCACACCGTCTTCGATGATCTCACGGTGCCCCCTGTTGTCCGCGGCAACGGCCGGCTTTTCGGCAGCCATTCCTTCAAGCAGATTCATGCCGAGCCCTTCGCGGATGCTTGAGGCGACAGACAGATCGGCAAGCTGAATCAGTTCATGAATATCGCGGCAAAAACCGTAAAACCGCACCATGTCGGATACACCGAGTGATTCAGCCTTTTTTCTGTACGGCGCTTCCATCACGCCTTCTCCGGCAAATACGAGTTTCAGCTCCGGGATGCGGTTCTTCAGCAGTGCCGCAGTCTCAATGAGAAGTCCTTGGTTTTTATTTCCGTTTAATTCAGCGGGGTATACGAGAATAAATTCCCCGGCGCCGAAGCCGTGTTTTTCTCTCAGACGTTCACTCTCTTCCCGGCTCACAGGGCGAAACCTGTCTGTATTCACCCCGATGCCGTGTATTTTTTTCGCGCCGCAAGCTGTTTTTTTCATTTGCTTGGCCCGTTCGTAATCCTCTTCATTAATCGTAATTAAACAATCCGTGTAAGAAGAAAGAAATTTTTCGATCGGGTAATAAAGAAGCCAGTTTTTCAGGGGCGCTCCGTCGCAGAAGTGAAAGCCGTGCGCGGTGTACAGCACCTTTGTCCCTTTTTGGCGCGCTTGTCTCGCCGCAAGGCGTGCGAGCACGCCGCCGACCGGCGTATGGCAGTGAATCATGTCGTAGCCGTTGTCCTGAATGAGCCGTTTCAGCCGCCTGTAAACAGAAAGATTTTCGGGATGAAACGGCGAGCGCCGGATCGGAATGGAAAACTTTTCATCAACGAACGGAAGATTCATATTGCCGCCTGCCGCGACGTGCACCTCCCAGCCCATATCCTGAAACCATTGAAAATACGGAAGATGAAAGGCTTTAAAATGATAATCGACAGTGGCGCAGAATAATACTTTTTTCGTCATCTTTCTGTCCTCCCATCACACGCCTGCGGCCGCTTCTTCATGTACTGATTCGATCGCCTCAAACAGCCTTTTTCTCAGCTCTTCTTCAGGCAGACGGCTGAATTCCTCCATAAAACGGATGAGCACGGCCCAATTCCCGTCCACCGCTTTCCCGATATGGATTTTCGGAAAAATCTGCTCCGTATGTACTTCATTATGATTCAGCAATTCTTCATACATCTTTTCTCCCGGGCGGATGCCGGAGAATTCGATAGGAATCTGTTCTGTCGTATAGCCTGATAAATGAATCAGGTTTTTGGCCAGATCGACGATTTTGACGGGTTCTCCCATATCCAGAACGAAAATCTGCCGCCCTTTTGCAAGCGCCCCGGCCTGAATGACGAGTCTTGACGCTTCGGGAATCGTCATAAAATATCTTGTCATCGCCGGGTGCGTGACGGTGACGGGTCCGCCTTTTTCAATCTGCTTTTTGAAAATCGGAATGACGCTGCCGCGGCTTCCGAGCACATTTCCGAAACGGACGGCGGCGAATTTGGTGCGGCTGACCTTTCCGAGGTTCATGATGACCATTTCCGCAAACCGTTTCGTCGCGCCCATGACATTGGCCGGATTGACCGCTTTGTCAGAAGAAATCAGCACGAATGTTTCCGTTCCGCACATGTCGGCGGCTTCGGCGACATTTTTCGTACCGATAATGTTGTTTTTAACGGCTTCTTCCGGATTATGTTCCATTAACGGCACATGTTTATGGGCAGCCGCATGATAGACGACGTGCGGCTCGTATTTTTTCATCAAAGTAAAGATTTTATCTCTGTCCTGAATATCGGCGATCTCCGCGTGAAAGAGGACCTCTTTGCCGAAGCGTGCGGACAGCTCGGTATGTACGGAATGAATGCTGTTCTCCCCGTGGCCGAGAAGGACGATTTCCCGCGGAAGAAACGCGCTGATCTGGCGGCAGATCTCAGAACCGATTGAGCCGCCGGCGCCTGTGACCAGAATCGTTTTTCCCTTGATGCTGTCAGAAATTTTGCTCGTATCAAGGGTGACCGGCTTTCTGCCGAGCAGATCTTCGGCTTTTACATCTCTGATGTGTCCGGCAGCCTGCGTTCCGAGCAGGATCTCATCAAATTGCGGCATGATTTTAATATGGGCGCCCGTCTGCACACATTCTTTGTATAACGTCTGAAGCTCATGGGTGCAAAGAGACGGAATGGCAATGATAATATGGTGGATTCTCAGCCTCTGCACCGCCGGCATAATGCTTTCTTTTCCGCCGATGACGGGCAGGCCCATGATTTCGAGCTTATGCTTCGTCTGATCATCATCAATAAAAGCCACAGGCATGATTCCGAGATCGTTTTTCTGGGTAAGCTGACGGACGAGCAGCGTCCCCCCCGCACCTGCGCCGACGATCAGCGCCCTGGAAGAGTCATTTTGCTTCCTGCCGATCGTTTCTTTCAGCACCCGTGAAATCATCCGGCTTCCTCCGATGAACAATAACTGAACCATCCAGCTGACGGCCAACAGCCGGAACAAAATCGTGTGGAACACCCCGTATTGGACGGCGGCTGTCACAGCTGCTGACAGCGTGATCCCCTTCATTAAGGCAAGCAGCTCGCCTATTCCCGTGTACGTCCATACCTGCTTATACTGGTGAAACATAAAAGCGCATACATGATGGCTGATCAGCATGCTCACGGCAGTCAGCAGCAACGCTCCGGAGTCATAAAAGTGATAAGAATCCTCAAAAAATTGATATCCTATAACAACGGAAAGTAAAACGAGATACGTATCCAATGCAAAAATCATTGAAAGTCTTCTCCGGTAAGTCAATCTTTCCCCTCCTCATTTATCGGTTTAGCTGATACGGTTTTCGTAAAAACAGACATAACAGCTAAGCCGATAACAATGCATCATCTTAAGATAAAATTGGGCATTTAACCCGTCCTCACACCCCGCCACCGACGACCAGCATCTAAGGCGGCGAAAAACGCCGCCCACAGCAGAGCCGAGTGCCTCCGTTGATAAAGGTAAGGAGACATCACCTGCACCGCTCAATACGAGTAGTGCTCCGTTTTTTTGATTTTCTTTTTATTCAGCAGCGCCCCCAAAAGCTTTGCCTTTGACTGCTGGAGAGCGTCTCTCGCCTTTTGGACGGTATCCATTTTCGTTTTACCGCTCAAGACGACGAGAACGCTTCCATCTGTCTGGTTCGCTAAAATCTGTCCGTCCGCCACAGCCAAAAGCGGAGGTGAATCGAAAATAACCAGACTGTACCGGCTGTACATCTCCTGAATCAGCTCTCCCATCGCCTTTGAAGATAAAAGCTCAGCCGGATTCGGCGGCGTCGGCCCGCTCGTTAAGACGTAAAGGTTATCAATCAGCGTTTTTTGCACCGTTTCGCCGAGGGAAGCGTTTCCGACTAACACATTCGTAAGGCCTTGTACATTTTCAAGCTGATAGGTCTCGTGTATCGTCGGTTTTCGTAAATCCGCATCGACGAGCAGCACCTTTTTTTCCTGCTGCGCAAATACCGCGGCAAGGTTGGCGGCGCTGAATGATTTTCCTTCTCCCGGAACGGAAGAAGTGACGAGAATAGAGCGCAAATGGGTCTGAACAGAGGAGAACTCAATATTTGTCCGAATGGTGCGGTATTGTTCAGCCACCAATGATTTGTGATGTAAAACGGATATTTGAGCCAGTCCCCTTCTTGATTTCTTTTTTCTGAATCCCAAACGCCTCACTCCCCGAAATGTTTTTCATCAGACCGTGTCTGCTGATTTTTGATGTCATACACAACCCCTAAAACAGGCAAGTCTGTTTTTTCGCTGAGCTGCCGCTCGCTTTTAACGGTTTCATCAAGAAAGTGGAGAAAAAACGCAAGCGTCACACCCGCCATGAGAGCCGCACCGAACGCCATCATGATATTTCGGATGCGCGAAGGCTTGACCATCGGGCTTTCCGATGCTTTTGCCTCAGACAAAACAATGACGCCTTTTATATTCATCCTGTCACGGACTTCTTTTTTAAATGTCTTCATCAGCGTGTTCGCTATAGCGGCGGCCTGTTTCGGATTCTCGTCCTGCACCGCTACGGTAATGATCTCTGAATCGGTTTCGCTGCTTGTCGTGATCTTTGCTTTTAAAGCGGATGCCGTCTCAGAAAGATGCAGCGTCTGCTTCACTTTCTCAAGCACAACCGGGCTTTTCATTATCGTTTGAAACGTATTGTTGTAATGAAGATTCAGCTGAACGTCGCTGAGATTAGAATTTTTTTCACCGCTTGTTTCATGAATGAGCACTTGGGTCGATGACTGATAAACGGGCGAAATCACCCGGAATTGGATGTATCCCGTCACCAGCGTTACAACTGCTGTCATGATAAAAATCAGTAAAAATCTGTGTTTAATAATGTCAAATAATTCTTTAAAACTCATATTCTCATTCATGTAATTACAGCCTCATCCTTATTGCATCAGGCTTAAACGCCCCCTTCTGTTAATGATTGGATTATAAAAGAAAAGGTCGAAATTTGAAAATTTCAAATTAAGCCATTTAGTTCTTTTTAAAGAACATTATCATGATTTTCCTCTTATTTACTGCACTTACCTTATAATTTTAAATTTTATAAAGAACGAAAAATTTCTTATAATGAACAAAAAAATGCCAGTATACAGGGGAGAATTCAGCACAATGATTGGAAGAATAATTCGTTTATACCGCAGAAGAAAAGGCTACTCTATTAATCAGCTAGCAGTTGAAGCAGGTGTCTCTAAATCTTATTTAAGCAAGATAGAACGGGGGGTTCACTCAAATCCGTCCATCCAATTTCTGAAAAAAGTATCCGCCACCCTGCAGGTCGATCTGACGGAGCTTTTTGATGCCGAAACGATGCTGCATCACATGGGAGGCACGGAAGATGAGTGGCGCATCCACCTTGTGCAGGCCGTGCAGTCAGGCATGCCGAAAGAAGAACTGTTCACCTTTACGAACAAATTGACTGAAAAACGCCCGGAGCCCGCACCCTACCGCAACAGAAAACTGACTGAATCCAACATTGAGGAATGGAAAGCGCTGATGCAGGAAGCCAAAGAACTCGGCTTGTCCGTTCAGGAAGTCAGATCATTTTTAGAACGGAAGCGTTACTGATGATATGCTGATGAAAAGGCTTTTATTCGCTTCATGTCTTCATCTCTGTTTATAATGAAAAGAAAAAAGGGGATGAAATCATGACAAAACTTACCGTTCAAACCCGCTCCGGCGCACTGAAAGGAACTGCCGGCCGCGGTGCCCGCACATGGAAGGGCATACCGTACGCGAAGCCGCCCGTCGGAGAGCTGAGATTTAAAGCGCCGGAGCCGCCCGCACCTTGGGACGGCGTAAAACATGCCGACTCGTTCGGGCCGATTTGTCCGCAGCCGGATGATATGCTGTCTATATCGTTTTCCGGAGATGTACCGGCTCAATCTGAAGATTGCCTTTACCTCAATGTTTTCGCCCCCGATTCAGAGGGCGAAAAAAAGCCTGTCATGGTATGGATACACGGCGGGGCATTTTATTTAGGTGCCGGAAGCGAACCGCTTTACGACGGATCTGCCCTTGCCGCTGACGGAGATGTCATTGTAGTGACACTCAATTACAGGCTCGGACCATTAGGCTTTTTACATTTGTCTTCTATTCATGACACGTATTCCGCCAATATCGGGCTGCTCGATCAGATCGCCGCGCTGCGCTGGGTGAAGGACAATATCTCCGAATTCGGAGGAGACCCGGATAACGTCACGATATTTGGTGAATCGGCAGGCGGCATGAGCATCGCTGCGCTTATGGCAATGCCTGACGCAAAAGGCCTGTTTCATAAAGCCATTTTAGAAAGCGGCGCCTCCCATACGATCCCGGCGGACATGGCA
Source organism: Bacillus sp. FSL P4-0334 (assembly GCF_038004825.1). NCBI lineage: Bacteria > Bacillati > Bacillota > Bacilli > Caryophanales > Bacillaceae > Bacillus > Bacillus sp. FSL P4-0334. Next base: position 369,520 of record NZ_JBBORX010000001.1, read on the forward strand.
AAAGACATCGCGGCGGCATTTATTCATGAAGCCGGCACTGATCAATTGCAGGAGCTTTCCGTTAATGACCTGCTTAAGACTGCGGATAAAGTGCGGCGCTCACTAGATCAAAACATTTTTCAGCTTTTGTTTCAGCCCGCCATCGATCCGGCCACATTGCCTGCGGAACCGGTGAAAGCCATAGCAGACGGGGCCGCAGAAGGCATACCTATGATCATCGGAACCAATCGTGATGAAGCATATTTGTTTTTCACCCCTGATACAGACATTCATTCCGAGAAAAAGCAGCAAGATTATTTGCATTATTACCTCGGAGAGAACTGCACCGAGCAAGCAGCAGATTTATATCCGCATTCATTAAAGGGACAAATCGATATGATGACGGATCTGATTTTCTGGCGGCCGGCTGTCGCTTTCGCACAAGGACAGTCGCAGCACGCATCGGTCTGGATGTACCGCTTTGATTGGCATGGCGAAACACCGCCGTTTCATAAAGCCGTTCACGCTCTGGAATTGCCGTTTGTGTTCGGAAACTTTGATTCTTTGAGAAAGACGCTGCAAGAACCGCTCGGTGATAACGCAGAACAGCTTTCCAAACAAATCCAATCCGCATGGCTCGCTTTTGCAAAAACCGGAAACCCGAACACCTCTCACTTCAATTGGCCTGAATATGATACCGATTCACGCGAAACTTTGCTTTTCAACACGGATACCGCTGTCGAAAGTGATCCCGATTCAGCAAAACGCCGCTTCTTGTTTCAAGCATAAAAAACGCCAAGGGAGCCGGCTCCCTTGGCGTTTCGTTTTCATCTTACTTCAGACATCGCAGAAAATCCATTTCCGCATTACCCTGATATGTTATATTCTAACCCAATACGTTAACCAAACATTCATAAAGGAGTTTTTATATGGAGAAATCAAGTATTATCGGCACAGCTGCCGTTATAATCGGGGCGCTTATGACCTTAGTTTCATTAATATTCCTGCGCGACACTGATTTCTATGCCGTGAGGTGGATAGGGGTTGTTATCATGGTTGCAGGATTTTCATGCGGGCCGGCCCACACCATTTCAAAACATAAAAACAAACATGAAAAAGAAACCCGGTAACCTTTACTGGGTTTCTTTCATACACTTCATTTTATCTCACTTCATAATGCAACTCCGCAAATTGCTTATAGCGCCTGACATCAGTCAGCTTCAGCCCTGTCTCCCGGTCTCCGGGTTTGAACAAAGAAATTCCGCGGCCGAGCAGAACGGGGGCGATCTGAATGATAAACTCATCGACAAGTTTTTCCTCCAAAACCGGGTGCAGCAGATCACTCCCGCCGACAATCCAAATCCGCTTGCCTTCTCGGCGTTTCAATGCTTTTATAAAATCGGCAGGCTCTTCATGAATAAACCGCACATGTTCAGTGCCCCCGGTCAATGTCCGCGAAAACACATAGCATTCTTTACCTTTGTACGGAAATTCCTCAGGCAATAAAACCAATATGTCCTCGTATGTTTTTCTGCCCATGATGATCGTATCGACAGATTCATAGAAAGCTTCATAATCGGTGCCGTCTTCACCTTCAGTTCCGATTAACCAATCTAAAGAGTGATTTTCCCGCGCAAGATAGCCATCTGCGCTGACAGCTCCGTAAAAAACGAGCTTTCTTTGACCGCTCATAAAAATCCCTCCCCCTTTTTTATTATACCTTGAACATGCGGATGAAATGAAGAATGATAGAATCGGGTAAAAACCCCCGCTACCGGGTTTTCGTTTCTTCCTGTTTTGGAGATGCTGTTAATATGCCGTCTATCCATCTTCCGGTAATCGGCATAAAGAAATGGAGAATGACCCCTCCTAAACAAACGGTTAATAACGTTCCGATGCCTACCGGACCTTTTAGCATCACGGCCAGTATGAAAAATATGAAGTAAATGACCGTTCTTGAAAAAAAGATGCTTCTCCCGGTTAATTCGCGGACAATTAACGTTAACCGATCAACCGGGATCGGTGCGAAATTTGTGTGCAGATAGGTTGCGGTTCCTATCCCTATCACAACTAAACCGATTGCAAAACAGCCCGCTTTTCCGTACCATAGTTCAGGCGTTATGATTCGGTGCAGAAAAAAAAGCCACATATCAATCCCGATTCCCGTTATAAACGCCGTAATCATCCCTGTAAATTCCGGTCTTTGTCTTTTTAACATTGAATTACAGCAAATTAACAGGAAAGCGATGATGATTTCCCAGCTTCCCACGGTAAGCCCTGCATGGACGGATAATCCCACAATAAGCGCATCAAAAGGAGACGTTCCAAGATCTGATTGAATCGTGACAGAAATACCAAAGGTCAAGATCATGATTCCTAAAACATAAAAAACATATTTCACTTTATCGTCCTCATTTTCTTATTTTATGTTGCAAATACAACAAAAATACGGTATGTTTACTATACGGTATTTTCATTGCAAATACAACAAAAAATCAGCTGATATGATAAATGAAGAAAGGAGCTGTATGACCATGAGTATTAAATTAAAAAAGTGCAGCCTTAACGATATAACAGAGCTCCGGGAGATAAGCATTGAAACATTCAATGATACATTTAAGGATCAAAATTCACCAGAAAATATGAAAGCTTATTTGGAAAATGCATTCCGCTCTGAACAGCTGAAAAAGGAATTATCCAATCTGTCTTCTCAATTCTATTTTGTTTATTATCACGATGACCTTGCGGGGTATGTAAAAGTCAACATGAACGAAGCACAATCAGAAAAAATGGGTGAAGATTCTCTTGAGATTGAGCGAATTTATATAAGAAAAAACCACCAGAAACACGGACTCGGCAAATATCTGCTGAATGAAGCTGTGAAAATCGCAACAGCACACAATAAAAAGAAAATCTGGCTGGGCGTATGGGAAAAAAACGAAAATGCAATCGCCTTTTATCAAAAAATGGGGTTTGTCCAAACTGGAGAACACTCTTTTTATATGGGGGATGATAAGCAAGTCGACTTTATCATGACCAAAACCCTGTCGTAAAAGGATACAAAAAACCCGGCCAAGCTGCCGGGTTTTTTCTCTTATTTTAATTTTCCCGCACGGATATCATCGGTCATTCCTTCGTACGGCGCTTCTGAAATCAGTGCTTCGTTATTGATTCCCGCATTGTTGAGATACGTAATATCCGCAAACTCGGGAACGACATATTTCGGATACGTTTCATATTTCTCACGTGACTCTTTCATCACGTCAATGTAATCATTTTGGTAGCACACCGTGATTTCCGGATGCTCATGCACCCATTTCGGGAAGAAAATAATTCCGTGCATCCGTTTTTCATTCGGCATAAAGTTTAAGGAAACGTCTGTGCCTGTCGGTTCAGTCCATGACACTTTGTATACGCCTTCTGTCAGTTTGACGATATTCACTTCCTGGTCGCGCACCCAGCGGCCGCCCACCATTCCGCTATGAATCCGATAGTCGATGGTATGATCATTTTTAATATAGATTTCATACTCCCAGCCGTTTTCATACGTGTAAATCATATGGCTTCCGATAAAGTTTTCCATGTTGACTCACTCTCCATCTTATTATTGAACTTCATAAATATCTAACCGAATGTCATCCGGCAATCTGACCGCAGCCCCGATAAACAGCCGGTCCTGCAGATGCTGATATGCCTCGCTGCTTGTTTCAAACACAGGCACAGTGCGGAAATACACGTGCTCGGGATCAATGATGCGGTTCACTGACTCATAAATGACTTTTTTAAAGAAGGTTCATTCAAGGACGTATCACCTCCCGAGATATTATGTTTATTTAAACATGTAACTATTTACATGTTTAATTGTAACGCTGTTAAAATGGACTGTCAAATAATGAGCTGTTCCGGTTATGTTTTTCAGTGTTCAATAAAAAAAGACAAGGGCGGCACATGCCGAAACCCTTGTCTTTTTCATTTGCTGTATACTCATATATCAAAAAACGCCAGACGAGCGTCTTCTTAGTAATCGCAATCTTTATCTCTGCATTCTTTCTTACAGCGTCTATTGAGTGCCCCATGATCTTGTCATTTGCCTTATCGTAAATACCATCGAATTTATTCGATGTATCACCGTTGTAATAGCCAAATACCTCTATCCCGCCCATTGGATCTATTTCGTATTTATCTTTAAATGTAACGTTATGTATGCCTTCATAATTCGATTTGATAAATTTCTCCATTCGTTCTTGAGCAATCTTTATCTCTTCAGCCTGAGCATTTTTATCATTACTATTCTTCATTATAAAACTTCCGGCTGCTATTAAGATAATGAACATAATAATATATTTTTCACAGAAACATCCGTATCATCAGTTATGATGAAGCTCGCGGACTAAACGACCGGTGACATCCGGTGCATTAATTCATACAAAAACAGACGCCATTTAGGCGACTTAAAGTTTTTCTTCAATGTTCACAGCGGATCATATAAACCGGCAAACAAGAGAACTTCTTTATTTTGCGTCTTTTAGTATTCACATTCTTTTTCCTGACATTCGGGTTTCTCTTCCGCATCGACTGACGAAACTCCTATTTCATCATTCGTTTTGTCATAAAGTCCGAAAAATTCTTTTTCCTTATTACCATTCAAGTACCCCTTCACGGAAATACCACCCATAGGATTTATTTTATAATCGTTAATGTATGTAATTTGCTTTATATCTTTGTGATTAGCTTTTATATAGCTTTCCATTTTATTTTTCGCTTGGTTAAAAAGTTCTTGCTCTGCTTCTTTTTTACTATGGTGGTACCTCATGTAGGTACTTCCTGACGCTATAGTTATTACAAATATCAGGACAATCATGTATTTCTTCACAGACTCATCCTTTCTTAGATTAAATTTACATCAACCTCAGAGTGTTGTACATGTCTAAAAAACATCAATGTATCAAATATCAGTGATCGAGATTACTTTTATATAAGCGTTAGTTAGACTAGCCTAAAGGGTGTGTGAATTTCTAAAAAAGTTTATAGTCAGATCTAGATTTAATAAAGTTATGAAGGAGAAGGGAATTCAAAGCCAGAAGGAATTGGCTGATTTAGTTGGTTCAACTGATGTTACGATAAGCAGATTTAAAACAAATACAAGATATGATATCACAACACTATTCATTATTAAATTAGAGGAAGAGCAATACAACAAAATTAGTCCAGCTCGATTGAGCAGGCTAATTTATCTTGTACAAAGAAAGCTTATCTTTACATTCTTCTTTTGGTTCGGCATCAACCGTATATGATAATATTTCTTTATTGCCTGGATCATACAGACCTTCAAACTCTTTTTCTCCGTTAGTATAACCCTTAACACTAATACCATCCATTGGATTAATATAATAATTCTCAGAAAAATGGATATCATCCGCATTTTTATAGTTCGTTGTTAAAAACTTTTCCATATGATTCTGGGCTTCTTCGAGTAGAGCAAACTCTTTTTCCTTTTGATCATACCGATGCTTCATAAAAAGTCCCCCAACTGCTATAATTATTAAAATAAGGATAATTATGTACTTTTTCTTCATTTGGAAATCAACCCCTTCCTATAAATAACTGTCGTTCTTAAGTAAACGAAATGAGCGAAAACTCGATATGAATATACTTTCAGCATGTCAAAAGCAAAGCTAACCAATTCAGAATTCATCGCGATTGTTGCTGACAAGTTAAGATTGGAACTTAAAGCGAGTGAAATGCTGATCTGACGTTTTTCCTATCGTTGAGTTGTCATGATATTTGTACCGTTAATATCGGGGATACCTCGACAAATGAGACGGTAGAGGCGATTGATCTCAGGAATAGGTTTGAACTGTATGAGAAACATATCTCGAATCTTGTAAGATAATTAAACAAAATAAATACCCACTCATCCTGAGGTGGGTATTTTACCTTTCTTCGGCATTGACCACTGAAATCCCTATCTCCTTGTTCGTTGGATCATATATACCGGAAAATTCTTTTTCTTTATTATTATTTATGTAGCCTGAAACTTCAACTCCGCCTGTCGGATCGATATTGTAGTCTTTTGAAAAATGAACTTCCTTTACATTTTTATAGTCTTTTTTCAAGTAATTCTTCATGTGCTCTTGCGCCTCAATCACAAGTTTTTCTTCGTTTTTATGTTTATCATATTGATGCTTCACGAAAAAAACTCCCACTGCTATAATTATAACAATTAGGATAATAATGTATTTTCTCATGCGTATCATCCTTTCGGAACTATTTTACAATATAAGAAAGGTGATGTATATTTCACAAAAGGAAAAGAAATAACCGTCTCTGATGTCACAGATAAAGAATATTACCGTTTGTTTGAGTCAAGCAGCTTACAATTATAAAATGTTAGCCCTGCATATGAAATATAAAACTCCTTACAAAATAAGTAAGCGTCATATTGGTACGTTGAGAAAGCGCAGCAGGGTTCTGATACGGGGCTTGATGCCTTTGTATTCTCAAAAGGCATCAAGACAAAAAGCAGAAAATGGATCAAATCAAAAAACCCCGAAAACGTGGTCGTCGCCTTTGCGGGAACCGATATCGCAAAAGATCCGATCAATGACGGCGCAAAAGCGGACGGCAGCAATATTGTTTTCGGAAATGATCCGAAAAAAGAAGTACATTATATTGTAAAAAAAGACGCAAAGGATACATCAAAAACACTCGGAACCTATCACGGAACGCCCTCTCAAGACGCCATGCTCACAACCGGAAAGTATAAGCTGATGACGAAAACATCGCAAATCGATCAAGCCGATCAGCTGGTACGCAGCGTAAAGAAAAAGTATGCCGGAACGTCAACGATTATTTCAACAACCGGCCATTCACTCGGCGGCGCTGAGGCCGAATACAGCGCGGTGAATAATGATGTGTATGCCGTCGCGTTTAACAGTCCTTCCGTCGTGAAACTGCACGATGAGGAAACACAGAAAGACATCAACAGCGGCATTTACGATCCTTACATCCGGTCAATTATCAATCCGGACGACATGGTCGGGGCGGGTTATTGGAACGAATATGACCGCCACAACGGGACAACGATTTATACGAAAAACCCCTCGCTCTCACAGTTCAGCCGGAAGCAGCGGCTTGATGGGAACTTAAACGAGCAGATCAGCAAGAATCTCGCTTATTTCTTCACTACCGTCATTCTGAGAAATCCGGATACACACGGCTTAAACGAAGCGAATTTCATATTTGACAGAAACGGAACTATCGCAAATCCGAACGGAGATGAATTAGTCTTTGACAAAAACCTCGGCGCTCTTCTGCCGGCCGGTGCGATCGGAAGCGGAGACGCGATAAAAGTAACGCCGACAAACGCAAAGAAGCTGGCTGAAAAGGTGCAGGCCATGGCTGAGGATTTGCGGACGATGAAAAAAGAAGCGCAGAACGCCTATCAGGAGCACGATGAAAAAATCGCCGAGCTGAAAACAGAATTCTACGGTCAAGTCGGACACGGCTTGTTTGACCAGCTTCAATCACAGGACGTGACCAATACCATTGAAGATATTGCGCTATCTTACGAGAAAGGCCCGATTTTTTACGACACTCAGGCTGAGCAGGCGTTTATTGATTCTTTGCAGGCGGCGATCACGGACCTAGAAGAGATCGGCGGATTCTTACATAAAATAGCAGACGAATTTCAGGAAAAAGACCAGATGCTCGCAAACTGGTTAAGATGATAGAGGTGGATACATAATGCCGACATTAGACGAACTTTTAGAACACAAGGACGACCCGATGAAGAAAAGGCTGCAGCGGCAGATGCTGAAAACCGTCATGACACAGGCAGCGGGGACAAAACTGGAGACAGTGCGCCGAACGCTGAAACCGACATTCGAAATGGATACGTTGAAAGATGAATTATATGAAGTGTATTCAGCACTATTGAACAGCTTTGAAGGTAAGGCGCAAAAAGCTCTCGCACAGCGGATCAGTGAAAGTGCCAAGCTTATTGTTAATGTGGAGAACGACGGAGAAACTTTCGTTAATAGCTTTAAAACGAGATAAAAAGCCCCTCTGCAAAGCAAGTTAAGTATGAAATGAACGAAAATAATAAAGATGCGATTATCGAGTCATTAAAGCGGAAAGTTAAGCGCCTAGAGCATGAGAACAAAGATTTTAGAAACCAATTAAAAGTAGCGTATGCAGAAGTCTACAAAAAGTTCTAGTTGACAAGGTATTTATTATTTAACAATCAAGATTGTTTAGGAATCTCGTATATTAAACTCAAAAGTTATTTAACTAAAGATAAGAGGGTATAAAAATGGATAATGAAACAGCCAAAAATATTAGAGAAAGTTTAACGGCTGATTGTACGAAGTGCTTTGGACTTTGCTGCACAGCGCTTAATATTGTAGCATCAAGCGATTTTCCAATTAACAAGCCAGCAGGTGCACCTTGTGTTAATTTACAATCTGATTATGGTTGTCAAATTCACAGCAACTTACAAGAGAAAGGTTTTAAGGGCTGTACAGTGTTTGACTGTTTAGGTTCTGGACAAGTTGTTTCTCAAATTACTTTTAAAGGTCAAAGTTGGCGAGATAATCCTGAAATTCGAGAAAAAATGTTCCGAGTGTTTCCGATCATGGAACAAATACATGAAATGATTGCGTACACGGCAGAAGCCTTGTCGTATGACATTCCCCATGATTTGTCTGATAAATTGAGTGTGCAGTTAAAAGAATTGCAGAACTTAACAAAACTCGATGCTGAAGAATTATTATCTCTTGATCTAGTGGTGTACAGATTTCCATTAAACAAATTGCTTTCGGAAACCAGCGAGTATATTCGGGAAAGCTTAATTTCAAAGTTACCTGACACTAAAAATGCCAAGAATTATAATTACGAAAGAGCCGATTGGATTGGCAAAAAGTTAAGAGGTAAAGATTTAAGGGCGTTAGATTTAAGGGGAGCATATTTAATTGCTGCAGATATGAGGAATGCAGATTTAAGAGGTGTTGATTTTATTGGCGCTGATTTGCGTGATGCTGATTTAAGGGGAGCAGACTTATCTACGAGTATGTTTTTAACTCAAATGCAAATTAATTCGGCTAAAGGTGATGTAAAGACAACATTCCCCTCTCATATACAACGACCTTCCCATTGGATTAACTAATTTTGTTCAGTTTGAGTATTGAAGGAAACTTTTTGAAGATGGTCTTACTATCAGTCTTAGGAAAGCACATATTAGTCATGAATAATATATGCTTTATGCTTTCCTTTATTTTTGAGGATTTTTATAATTTAGGTCTTGATAATACTGTGCCACCCGGTATCTGTAGCGTGTGGAGTTCGGGGAATTTAGCTTTCCGATATAATAGACGTAGGCTAGGACGTTCTTTCTTTCGGATTTATTTCCGCTGGATGGCGTTCTTTTTTTTGTTTTTAAATCTTTAACGTGTCGTTTCGACTTGCTTTTCTGTATTGCTCGATTACGATATCGTCTACATAATGGAGATATATTTCTGTAGAAGCGAGGTCAGCGTGCCCCATTATTTTTTGTAGGGAACGTATATCACCGCCGTTTCTCAGATAGTTAATCGCAAAGGAATGTCGTAAGCTGTGAAGGCTCGGTCGGCATTCCTTTTTTTAATCCGCCATTTCCCCGTACTTCGCAGCTCTCTTCCGCAAGTGATCTTTCGCAATCTTCTCTCCGTATTGATTAACGAAAACATGCGTAAAAGTACCGAAATACTCCGTCATTTCCGTTAGTAATTGCCGCAACTCTTCCGCGACCTGTTCAGTCATCGGTACCATTCTGTTCTTACGGTTCTTGTTGACGGCGCCCGGCAGCATAATAACGAGGTTGTCAAAGTCGATATCTTCCAGTGAGTCCTTCAAGCTCATTCGAGCGAAGCCCGCACTTCAGCGCAATAAGGAACGCTACATAATCGCGAAAGCCCGGAAACGTATCTTTATCGATCATTTTAAAGAAACGCCGCACTTGACTATCCGTGAGCATTTTTATTGTCTTTTCATCGACTTGCAGCTTCGTTACTCTTTTCGCTGGATTCTCGTTTAGAAGTCCGCGCTTAGTCATTCGGCTAAGGATCGACTTTATGCCGCCTAAACGGATATTTATCGTTACAGACGAAAGATCTCGTATGTTTAGCATCGTTGTAATATAAGACCGCAGATGATCTTCCGTGAGGTCCGTCACGTTATCAGACGGCATGATACCGACTACCTCCGTGAATTCGGCCCAATACTTGATAATCATTGATCGTTCTATCGCGATAGTTCTCCGTTACATATAATTCGCAAACGATTTCCAACGCTTCATGAACGGTCTTCACCGCTTTGAAGTTCTTCACTATTCCGTCAGTCTCGCGCCGATTCCTGACGCCTTGCCTCCGCTTTAAAACCGCCATAACAAAAAACCTCCCGGATTTATTTATCCGCGAGGTTACGTTTGCTGAATCGGACTATTTCGTTTTAGGAGAAGCGAGCCGACCGATTAAAGCCAGGCCCGTTCTTTACCGGTTCGCGTCCTTTCGGACACTTTTCGTACACTTAACGGACCGTCGGAAAACGTTGATATGACGGGGTTATAACGTATTGGACGCGCTCGGAGGGATTCGAACCCCCGACAGACGTGGTACCGGAAACCACCGCTCTATCCAACTGAGCTACGAGCGCACGTTTTTTCAATCAGATACCTTTATATTATAATAAAGAAACGCGCAGAAAGCAACTCTTTTTTGATAATGCACAACAGGATTATGCAGCGTCCTCATGCAGCATAATCCTGCATCGTTTACCGGCATTGATTTTCACAAAAAACTCATTTCAGGCGGACTGCCCCCGGCTCGGTACATTTTCAATCACTGCGGAAAAAGCGGTAATCACCCGTTTCAGCTTTTTTTCCAAATATCTTTTAACGTCCAATAGGTGAATTCCTCAACTTTTACGGCGCCTTTCTCAGAAAACAGCTCAATCCCCAATCTGCCTTCATTCGGATAGATACGGCTTGTCATCGTTGTTTCTCCATGATTGGCGAATACTTCAATCGAGGATCTGTCAATAAAGATACGCAGCGCCAGCTTGCCGTTTGTATCCGTCTGCACCCTTCTCACACCGTCTTTCGCTTTCCCCATCTTGGTGCAATCAAGCGTCAGCTTTTTATCCGTTAGATTGTATGTCAGCACAAGTTCTTCTTCATCAAGGCCGCGAATCTTAAAACCTGCCGTTTCGGCATCGGAATCGTTCACATCAAACACGGCCCGGACTTCAAGCAGGTCTTCCGACGTCTTTGCCAAGTAACTCCCTGAAAGCGATCGTCCGGCACATTCCCGGTATTCCATTTTCCGCAGCTGCTTGGTTTCTTCCACGGGATTCATCAAAAGTTTATGATCATCACGCAAAGTCAGTTCTCGCGGCAAAGTCAGTGCACCGCACCATCCGTCCGCTTTTGTCGGCATCTCAGATTCCCACATATCCATCCAGCCGATAGCAATTCTGCGTCCTTTATCATCTAATAATGTTTGCACGGCGTAAAAGTCATGTCCGTGATCCAGTTCTTTAAAAGCGCCGTGTGTAAATTTGTTTGTTTCATCATGATAGTCACCGATTAAATAACCGGTTTGATGTAAATTTTGATATGAATCACCGTCCGCCTCGATCCCCTGGGGCGAAATCAGCAGGACATGCTTGCCGCCTAATTCAAAGAAATCAGGACATTCCCACATATAGCCGAGATTACCGTCACTTTGGGCGAGAACCCCCGCGTATTCCCAATCACGCAAATCAGGTGAACGGTATAAAACGACCCGTCCGACGTTTTCTTTTGAAGAGTTGCCGATGACCATATACCAAACATCGCGATGCTTCCATACTTTCGGATCGCGGAAATGACGGGCGCTGTCTTCCGGCGGTTCCGCAATAACAGGGTTTTCCTGAAGCTTTTCAAACACGGTTCCATCTTGGCTGACAGCGATATTTTGAGTTTGATAGAATAGGTCTTTCTCTTGATCAATTATATTATGTCCTGTATAGATGAGGGCTAATCTTCCATGATCATCGACCGCGCTTCCCGAAAAACAGCCGCTTTGGTCGAATGCATCGCCCGGAGCTAAGGCAACCGGCAGGTGCTCCCAATGAATGAGATCTTTACTTTTTACATGTCCCCAATGCATCGGCCCCCAATGCTCATCATACGGATGATGCTGAAAAAAGACGTGGTATTCTCCTTTAAACTGAATAAGCCCGTTCGGATCATTCATCCAATTCGCCCGGGGCATAATATGGTACCCCAATCGATACCTTTGTTTCACTTTACCCTCGGCTTCCTTCAAAGCTTCTTCCGCCTGCTGAATTCTATCCATTTGTAACATCCTCTCTATCCGATTTTTTGCAGACGCTGGACACGCCTGCTGTTTTGTTTCGGGCCCAATAAAGTAAATATGGAGATGACGGTAAAACCGAAGACGACGATTCCCATGATGAGATAGGTTTGACGGAACCCCGCACTGTCATATAATCCTCCCGCAAGCGGCGACAGAATCGACGCGCCTGCCTGAGATGCGAATTGAAAACCAACGAGATAAAGGACGGACGACAGACGCGTATCAAAATTGGCAGCCAAATATTTAAAAACGGCGATCAGCATAATCGGCAATTCCAGTGCGTGGATGAGTTTCATTGATGAAATGCCTACAGGCTCAACTGCAATTCCGGACCCGACGATGCGGAAAGCCATTAAAAACCCCGCTAAAATCAAACTGTTTTTCGCCCCGAACTTATTGACGATAAAAGGCGCAAGAAACATCATGCCGGCCTCCAAAAACACCTGGAATGAATTAAGATAGCCGAATACTTGGTTACCCATCGACACTGAAGGAAACAAAGACGCATAGTAGATCGGGAACTGCTGATCATATACGCCGTAAATGCAAGTCACCCCGATAATGTACATCATAAAAAACCAGAAATCTCTTAGTAAAAAGAGCCGCCCCACATCTTTTAACCGGACCGAATCCGCTCTGTTTTTCTCATGATCGGTCATTTCTATTTTCACGGACATGATAATGGCCGTTAATATGACGGCGGAAACAGACGCGATCCAGAAGTTGATATTGGGATTGATATTGAAAAGCTGCCCTGCAAAAAATGCAGCCGCCGCCCAGCCCAGCGAGCCCCACATTCTTGATTTTCCATACTCGAAATCATACTTACGGCTGACCTTTTCAATGTACGTTTCAATCGCGCCTATCCCCGCCAAAAAAGCGGCTCCCAAATATAAGCCTCCGACAACGGCGCCAAGAAAGACGTTGTATTGTAAAAGCGGCCCATAGACGAAGATATAAAATGGACCCGTGAATATGAGAAGACAGCTGATCATAAACAATATCTTTTTCTTCAGCCCCAATTTGTCAGAGATAAAACCGTAAAGAGGCTGCATGCAGAGAGCAAATACGGCGTTTACAGAAAAGATAATGCCTGTCGCTGATCCGTTTAAATTGATTTCCTGTCCTAACCAAATCGCAAATAAAGAATAGCTGGAAGACCAAGTAAAAAAGAAAAAGAAGAAATAAGCACTCAGTTTCCAATACAGACTTTTTGAGCTTTTCATTTGCACCGCTCCTTTAATAGGACCTTTTAATAGCCGTTTTAGAGCCGCATACTTCCTTCTTCATTTTCATCACATACATGCGATCTCTGAGTAAGCGCTTACTTTCTATCGCTGCTTAATTCTTTCACTTTATTGCCGCCAGCCATCTCTCCATACCCGTCACTTCCCTTCACCCTTTAAATAAAGCGCTTTCAAAAAGAATTGTATGTCAACCGGTTCCATATGTCAATCGGTTGACATATAATTTTCTGATTATTTTAATCAAACAAAACGCACCCTCTTTATATGAAAACAGAAACACGGAATGTCCTTGCACATGTCAGCCTGATTCTCTAAAATAAGTGCGTGACGGAAATTGTAAGCCATTTCAGTAAGCAGGAGGGCACGGGAATGAAGCCTAACATTCATGATGTTGCGAAAATAGCGGGAGTTTCATCTACAACCGTTTCGCGGGTATTAAATAACCGCGGCTATATCAGCGAAAAAACAAAAGAAAAAGTGTACAAGGCGATGGAAGAAATCAATTACTTTCCAAACGATCTGGCCCGCTCTTTATTCCGAAAACGAACCAATTTAATAGGGCTTATCATCCCAAACTCCAGCAATCCGTTTTTCGGCGAACTCGCCTTTCATATTGAAAGCATTTGTACGTCCATGGGCTACAAACTGCTGCTTTGCAACAGTTTACATCGAAAGGATAAGGAAGAAAAATATTTGGAGATGCTGATAAGAAACCAAGTGGACGGCGTGATCGCCGTGACTTACAACCGGGGAATTCTCAATTATCACAAGCAAAATCTGCCGATTGTCGCCATTGATCATTACTTATCGGACACGATTCCCGTCGTCGGCTCAGACAACTATGACGGCGGAAAAAAGGCGGCAGAACTGCTGATTGAAAAAGAGTGCCGGCACATCGTCCATATCAACGGCCCGATTGAACTCGAAACACCGGCAAACCTCAGAAGAAAAGCATACGAAGACGTCATGCATGAACACGGACGGAAGCCTATTACATATGAAGTACCCTTTTATCAGCATTACCATGACATTATTTCTACATTATTCGATGAACAGCCCGACACCGACGGAATTTTTGCCAGCGATGATATCATGGCGGCTGCAGTGATGACCGAGGCCAAAAAACGGGGAATAGACATCCCGAATCAATTAAAAGTGATCGGTTATGACGGCACTGAAACCGTTCAATCGGTTCTGCCGGACTTAACGACCATCCAGCAGCCGATTGAATTGATTTCCAAAACAGCCATCGAGATTTTAGCAAAAGAAATTGAAGGCGAATTTGATGATTTGCCGCTGGAAACGTATTTGCCGGTACGGCTTTTGGAAGGGCGGACAACGTAGTCAGACCCTTCCAAAAGCAGTACGTAGCGACGCGATTGCGGTCTATTTTGAGCGCTCCGGCCATATCATTTTCTCAAGGCTCCGGCATTGATCATCCTCATTTTCACTTTGCTGTTTGAACTTTTTGTTTTATGGGAAAAATGGTGTTAGAAGAAAAGGTTGGCATTTTGGTCAGCGTTTTGTTTGACCTTTATTGACCAAAAATGTATCATGTAAATACATACTTACCTAAAAGGTGAAGGAGGAGCATTATGAATTTAATACCTACAGTCATTGAACAAACGAACCGCGGAGAAAGAGCTTATGACATTTACTCCCGTCTTTTGAAGGACCGTATTATCATGCTTGGATCTGCGATTGATGACAACGTTGCGAACTCCATCGTGTCACAGCTTTTATTCCTTGAAGCGGAAGACCCTGAAAAAGATATTTCCATTTATATTAACAGCCCTGGCGGATCAATCACTGCCGGTATGGCAATCTATGATACAATGCAGTTCATTAAACCGAAAGTATCCACGATCTGCATCGGTATGGCCGCTTCTATGGGAGCATTTTTACTTGCAGCCGGAGAAAAAGGCAAACGTTACGCGCTTCCTAACAGTGAAGTTATGATTCACCAGCCGCTTGGCGGAGCGCAAGGACAGGCGACAGAAATTGAAATCGCGGCAAAACGCATTCTCTTGCTTCGCGACAAATTAAACAAAGTGCTTGCTGAACGTACCGGCCAGCCGCTTGAAGTCATTGAGCGCGATACAGACCGCGACAACTTCAAATCAGCTGATGAAGCCTTAGAATACGGCTTAATCGATAAAGTGCTGACACGCAATACAGAAGACCAGAAGTAATGCCAAAAAAACCTGCAAGAGCTGATGTCTCTTGCAGGTTTTTTTATGCTTTATTCCCATTCAAAAAAGTAATGAATGCTTTGACGACAGATAATTCTAACGCTGAAGAATTATACATAAGCCAAGTATCGCGTATCACAGGCTCGTTATTTTTATAGGATAGCGCCAATGTGTATAATTCATCAGAAGGCTGAAGACAGATTTCTGGCACAACAGAATAACCGAGACCGTTTTTCACCATCTCTTTACAGGTTTCCTGCCTGTCTACCTCCATCGCAATGAAAGGCGGTTCAGTAAATTGGTTATTCCACCATTTTTGAATCAAACTTTTCAAAGAAGCATCAGTTTGATAATAAATCATCGGCAATTTGGGAAGGTCCTCACTGTTGATTTCAGTTTTTGAAATAAGGTACAGTCTCTCTTCATTTAGCAGTTGTTTTTCCCCTTGCCAATCATAATTTCCCCTCATAATCCCTAGGTGTACCCCCGAATGATGAAGCAGATCCATCACCTTCGCACTCCATCCCGTATTGACGTGGAATTGAACAGACGGATACTGATCAGAAAACCGTTTTAGAATCGCCGGGAGCTTATACTGAGCAAAATTGCTTGAGACTCCTAATCTGAGAACCCCGCTGACTTCATGGCTCATATTGAGCATATCATCCTTCACTCTTCTGAATTCCTGCAGCATCTCTTTCGAATAATCAACCAGATGTTCACCTTCTGAAGTGAACTCCATCCCTTTTTTTCTTTTATAAAAAAGGCGCACTCCGAATTGTGCTTCCAGGTTTTTGAGCCGATAACTTAACGCCGGCTGTGTCATATATAATCGCTCTGCCGCCTTCGTCATATTTTTTTCTTCGAATAATGTAATGAGCACAATCCAATCCTTTTCATCCATATGAAATCCCCCAAAATATTTTTCTGCTATAAAATTTCCTCATATTATAAAAGTTTTTTATTCAACTTTATAAAAATTATATGTTTTACTTATAATCCTTATTTATCATACGATATTTTCCAAAGGGACCGGTACCTTTTTATCCACACAAAATGATGTAAGGATGAGACAGCATGGAAAAAGTTCCTGTAACCGTCATGAGAGGCGGCACCAGCAAAGGCGTTTTTATTCATCAAAAAGACATGCCAGACGATACAAACCTATGGAGCGATTTTCTTTTAGACATTATGGGGAGCCCTGACGAGAGACAAATTGACGGTCTCGGCGGCGGCCATTCTCTCACAAGCAAGGCAGCCATTATTAAGAAATCCGCCAGAAAGGATGCAGATGTTGAGTATACGTTTGCTCAGGTCAGTTTGACTGACCATTTTACCGACTTCAAAGGCAATTGCGGAAATATCTCTTCTGCCGTAGGCCCTTATGCTATTGAGAAAGGGCTCGTTCAAGCTGAAGAGCCGGTTACAAAAGTCAGAATGTTAAATACAAACACTCAAAAAGTGATCGTAGCAGAAGTTGAAGTCAGAAATGGAACATTTCATTACCAGGGGGACTGCTCTATCCCCGGGGTTCCAGGTACAGCTTCTCCTATTTATCTTTCATTTCACCAGGCTGAAGGAGCGGTGACCGGTAAGCTGTTTCCCACTGGTCAGCCTATTGATGTTCTCGATACACCGTATGGAAATATCTCGGTCTCGATTATTGATTACGCTAATCCGCTTGTCTTTGTAAAAGCAGAGGACACGGGGCTTACCGGCTTAGAACTTCCGGATGAATATACTCCGGATATATTGGAAAAGCTCGAAATGATCCGATCGATTGCAGCCGAGAAATGCAGATTCGCTCCGAGACATGAGGCTGCTGCAAAATCACCGGCCGTACCAAAACTAACATTAATCTCATCTCCAGCGGATTATATCGATACAAAAGGGATAAAGAGACACGCAGAAGAGATGGATCTTGTCATTCGTATGATGTCCATGCAAAAACCGCATCAAGCTTTAGCCATTACAGGGGCGGTTTGTACGACTGCCGGCATGCTATTGCAGGATACAATATTATCTGAATTTTCATTCTATGGAAGAACAATTCGATTGGGACATCCAAGCGGCATTTTAGAAACCGAGGCAGATGTTGATCCGGATGGAACAACGATTAAAGTAGTACGCACAGCAAGAAAAATCTCTGAAGGCTATGTGTTTACAAAGCAAAGTTACAACCTGAATACGCTGAATCACATTGGTTAATACCAGTCTTCAGACAAGTCAAAGATAAACGGAGGAATACGAGATGATCAATGTAAATGCGTCTAATCGATTAAACAGACTGCCTTTTTCAAGGGCCCATCAAGCAGTGCTCGTTATCCTTTCATTCGCTTACTTTTTTGATTTTATCGATTTAAATACGTTTTCATATGCGGCGCCTTCACTTTTAAAGGAATGGAACATTTCGACTCATACCATCGCTTTTATTACGTCTGTCTCCTATTTCGGAATGTTTATCGGCGCCTCTGCCGGAGGATGGTTTTCAGACCGTTTCGGAAGGAAAAAAGGTTTAATTCTGGTTGTCACTTTTTTCTCTTTCTTCTCCCTCCTCTCTTCTCTGGCTTGGAACCCAGAAATACTCGGTGTTTTTAGATTTCTTACGAGTTTAGGTATCGGCGCCACAACGATTGTGGCAAGTACGTATATCAGCGAATTTTTCCCATCCGCAACTAAGGGTAAGTACCAGGCAATCTGTATTACAATCGGCATATGCGGAATTCCTGCAGCCGGCTGGGTGGCTAAATTGGTCGTGCCGTCCGCCTCTTACGGCTGGCGGTTTATCTTTCTATTCGGCGCGGTCGGTATTTTTTTTCCGCTGATCGCCAGAAAACTGGAAGAATCACCGAAATGGCTGGACACGAAAGGAAAAAGCGAACAAGCACACCGCATTCTGCTTGAACTGGAGGCAAAAGCAGAAAAAGAAAAGGGTGAACTGCCTGAACCAGCTCCGGCTCTGCGAAGCAGACAAACCGCTGTAAAATCCGTTCCATATCGGACGTTATTTCAAAAGCCTTTGGCAGGAAGAACTTTTGTTTTAATGACGATGTGGGCAGCTTCCACGATTGCAATTCAAGGCTTTGGCACGTGGGTTCCCACCCTTTTGGTAAAAGAAGGCGTATCAATGGATGAGTCTATCGTATACGTCACTCTGGGAACGATCGGTGCCCCACTGGGCGCTCTCATTGCGTCGCAAATCTCTGACCGTGTGGATCGAAAGTGGGCCATTTCTGTTTTATCGTTAATTATTATGGCGCTTGGATTCTTTTATGGCATCAATCCTTTGCCGATGGTCATTGTCATATGCGGATTTCTCATGCATATGTTTGAGCGTACTTTCAGTTCGATCGCATATGCCTATACGCCGGAATTATATCCGGTTGAAGCCAGGGCATCTGGAAATGGCCTCACTTACGGCGTAGGACGTCTTGCGAATGTAGCCGGTCCCTTTGTCGTCAGTTTCCTGTATTCAGGCTACGGATTTTTAAGTGTTTTCTTGTTTTTTACAGGCTGCTGGTTTCTTTGTGCACTGACAGTCGGTATATTTGGAATCAGTTCAAAAAAACAAAAGATGCAGCAGGATGATTTCATATCGGAGGAAACATTCGTGCAACAAAAGTTGTAAACGCATACAGTCTGCAAACCGCAAAACATCCATCTCCTCTGAGGAAATGGATGTTCTTCTTTCAACCCCAACAGCATTCTCTTTCTCATCTTATTCTCATACATATGTCTTATCCTGAAGAAAGGTGTGATACGCATGAGAAAGAGAAAACGATTTCCAGAAAGAAAAGGTATTCTATAGGCGGAGAATTTTCCATCAGAATAGATTAGATGCAACCGCCGAAACATATTTCAGACCTCTGACTTACAATTCCCGCCATTTCTTATCTAAAATCGGGTATGTATACCGATTCATCTGCTCAATCAGCTCATCCGGCCGGGAGGAACTGTGTATCAGCTTCAAATGAGACTCATTCGAAAATCCTTCCTGAATGCTGTACTTGACCATCTTCATCATCGGCTCAAAATACCCGTTCACATTGTACAGTCCGATCGGTTTTTGATGAATGCCGATTTGCGCCCAGCATAGCACTTCAAATAACTCTTCATATGTTCCGAAGCCGCCGGGCATGGCAATGTACCCATCGGCAAGTTCACTCATTTTCGCTTTCCGCTCATGCATGCCGCTGACTTCAATCAGCTCCGTCAGATTCTGATGAACAACCTCTCCGCTGAACAGCCCGCTCGGCATGACGCCGACAGCTTTTCCGCCGCCTGCCATTAACGCGTCGGCGACGGTTCCCATCAGACCGACCCGTGAACCGCCGTAAACAAGGCCGATTCCCTGCTCCGCCATATATTCACCCAGTTCGGCCGCTTTGCGTTTGTACTCTTCATTTACCCCCGGGTTTGACCCCGCAAATACACAAATGGTTTTCATTTTTTCATCTCCATATCTATATATGTACATCAATAAATCAAAATACACTATATATTGTCCCATCTCTATATGATAATATCAATAAGAATCATACAGGACATAAGGAGTGTTTCACATGCAGATGGCTGAAGCAGAACAATGGACGAAAGATTTTTATGAAAAACGAGGATGGACGGCGTACGGGCCATTTATCAGAATCGGTTTTTTAATGGAAGAGGCGGGTGAGCTCGCCCGGGCGGTAAGAGCATATGAAATCGGCAGAGACCGGCCGGATGAAAAAGACGCGACCCAGGCTGAACGCAGGCAGGAGCTGATTGAAGAAATGGGTGACGTCCTCGGAAATCTGGCCATCCTTGCTGATAAGTACGGCATCACGTTAGAAGATGCGATGAAAGCCCATCAGGAAAAACTGATCAAGCGCTTTGAAACCGAATAAAAACACGGCCTGTCCGCTTTTTCATGGACAGGCCGTATCTGAATTTATCCCGTTATCTCGTCCTGATGCTCAAAGAAATGCTGTTTCCCGATTTTATGAAACAGCCCCGTCTTCCGGATGAGCTCTCTCGGCTGTGATTGCAATCCGACGATCATCAATCTCCCGTTATGCCGTTTGATCCGGTTCATCACATTCCCCAGCACCGCTTCTGCGGAGGTATCCATGTAATGTACATTATTCATCAGCAGAATAAGCGTCTTCGGCTTTTCCTGAAGCCTCTCCAGCAGCGATGTTTCCAGTGAATCAATTGAACCGAAAAACAGCGGCCCTTCAATGGAATATGTGCTGACGGACGAATCATTTTTAACCGATTTGACAGCGGCATGCGGTGTTTTGATACGTGTTGATTCGCTCATTTTTCTGATAAAGAAAACAAAAGCGAGCACGAGACCGGCAGAAACGCCGATGATTAAATCAAACAGAACCGTCAGCAAAAAGGTTGCCGCCAGTACGAATGAATCAGTGTTTTTCAGCCGCATCATATTGGCGACTTCCCTCCGCTCACTCATGTTCCAAGCCACAACCATCAATACCGGCGCCATGCTTGCCAGCGGTACGTGAACGGCAAGCGGGGCGAAGACGAGCAGGACGAGGAGGACGGTGACTCCGTGGACAACACCGGAAATCGGAGAAACTGCGCCGTTTTTAATATTTGTTGCGGTCCGCGCAATCGCTCCCGTTGCCGGTATACCGCCGAAAAGCGGCGCTGCCATATTGGCGATGCCCTGCCCGACAAGCTCCCTATTGCTGTCATGCCTTGATCCTTTCATATTGTCCGCGACCATCGCCGATAATATGGACTCAAGTCCGCCGAGAAGCGCAATGATCAGAGCCGACGGAAACATCATGATCATGTTATCGATTGAGAAATCAGGAAGCTGGAAAGCCGGAAGCTGCCGCGGGATTTCCCCGTAAGCAGAACCGATTGTCGCCATTTTGTCAGGAAAAAACACGACCGCCGCGGCTGTAGAGACAAGCAGCGCCACAAGCGCGCCCGGAATCTTCGGCATCAGCCTGGCTGATAACAGCAAAATGGCCAAAGCAATTCCCGCGATGAGGATGCTGTACAAATTAAAGGTTCCGAGCTTCTTGCCGATTTCCGCAATGTTGAGGATAAAGCTTTCATGCTTTTGGATATCGCGCAGACCGAGAAAATGGGCAATCTGCTCCGAGAAAATCAGCACCGCGATTCCGGCCGTAAATCCGACGATCACCGGCTTCGGCACGAATTTCATAATCTTTCCGAGCTTAAATACGCCAAACAGGACGAGCATGACGCCTGCCATAAAACCGGCTACGAGTAAATTCTCAAAACCATACTGCATCACAATGGCAAATAAAATGGGAACAAACGCCCCCGTAGGCCCGCCGATCTGATATTTAGAGCCGCCCAACAGCGAAATCAGAATTCCGGCCACAATAACGGTGTAAAGCCCGTATTCCGGACCGACCCCCGAGGCGATGGCAAAGGCCATTCCCAGTGGAATCGCTACAATTCCGACCACAATTCCCGCGACTAGGTCTTTCTGAAATTTCTGCAAATTGTATCCCTGATATCTGCCGGTAAATTGCATCGTCAGCTGCATCCTCCTTTGACTGTTTCATAACCGTCAACGACAACATCCAACGTCCCCGTCCCCGGATCAATCACCAGCCCGTGCACCGGCACTTCTTCAGGCAAGAGCGGATGATGCCTGACCATATTCACGCTGTGGGCCACGCTTTCTTCGACGCTGTGAAAGCCGGTCAGCCATGTTTCCAAATCGACTCCCGCATGCTGCAGAAGGCTGAGACATTTGTCTTCCACGCCGCGCTCTTTCGCTTTATTTAATATGGAAGCCGCATTTAATCCCGACATTCCGCACTCGCGGTGACCTATGATGCAGACTTCCTCTGCCTGCAGTTCATAAACGG
This sequence comes from Bacillus sp. FSL P4-0334, assembly GCF_038004825.1. Taxonomy (NCBI): domain Bacteria; kingdom Bacillati; phylum Bacillota; class Bacilli; order Caryophanales; family Bacillaceae; genus Bacillus; species Bacillus sp. FSL P4-0334. The sequence goes on from NZ_JBBORX010000001.1 coordinate 392,190, forward strand.
CAACCAAAATGCTCCGCATGACACTTCCAAATGGGTGAGAAACAATGGCTCCCGCGTTTTTTATGATTTTGGCATCGCCGTTTCTGAGTCCCATCGCCTGCGGCAGAAGCTCCGTCAGCCTTGTATCCATGCAGGATACGATGACAAGCTTTTTTTTCGGGAATTTTGTCGTTTGGTAAGGTTCATATTTCCTTTCTTGGACAAACTGCTGGTTGTGCTCCAAAATGCTTGATAAAGAAACCATTTTTCTATTCATCTCCCATCCGATTGTATTGCAAGCCTTCTTACCCAGCTTACAGTAAGGAATTATAGCACAGAAAAAGGCCTCAAAAGCGCTTTCAAAAAAAGACACGATAATTTAACTGTAAATTCAGATTATGTTCATTTATATCTTTCAAAAATAATAAAATTTATCTTTACACCAACCTATAAAGCTTTTAAAAACAGCGGTTCCGCTCATTTTGCCTTCAGAAATATAGGCGGATTCTGTTATTGTTTGGAGAAATCAAGCATGTACATTTCTTTTTCTTTCATTTTAAGTTCAAAAGAACCAGAAATTTATCGTAATGCGTTTGAATATTTCTCACGTTACCGCTTCTCTTATATAATAAAATAGAGAAGAAAGACAAAGGAGGAGAAGCCCGTTGAAACCCTATGTATTCATCGCGAAACCGATACCGCCGGAAGTCGAACAAATGATAGGCGAGCATTGCCGGTATGACATCTGGAAAGCAGATACCATTCCAAAAGAGGAACTGTACGAAAAAATGAAAGATGCTGAAGGGCTGCTGACATCCGGAACGGCGATTGACAGTGATTTACTGGATCACGCGCCGAAGCTGAAGGTCGTCAGCAATAATTCTGTCGGCTATGATAATTTTAATATTGAAGAAATGAAAAGACGCGGGGTTGTCGGCACGCATACGCCGTACACCTTAGATGACACTGTCGCTGATCTGGCTTTTTCATTAATTCTGTCTTCCGCCAGACGGGTTGCCGAATTGGATCGATTCGTCCGCGCCGGCAAATGGGGAACCGTTGAGGAAGAATCTCTTTTCGGTATGGATGTCCACCATCAGACATTAGGAATTATCGGCATGGGCAGAATCGGTGAACAAGCTGCCAAACGGGCAAAATTCGGCTTCGATATGGACGTGCTGTATTATAATCGCAGCAGAAAACCGGACGCTGAGAAGGAACTCGGGGTTACATATGCCGACTTAGATACACTGCTGAAAACATCAGACTTTGTGCTGTTAATTACGCCGCTTACTGACGAAACGTATCATATGATGGGAGAGCGGGAATTTAAATTGATGAAAGATACGGCATGTTTCGTCAATATTTCCCGGGGAAAGACGGTTGATGAGAAAGCGCTCATCCGCGCATTGCAGGAGGGCTGGATAAAAGGCGCCGGTTTAGATGTGTTTGAAAAAGAGCCGATCGCCGAAGACAATCCGCTCCTGCAGCTGGAAAACGTCACATTGCTTCCGCATATCGGGTCAGCAACGGCAAAAATCCGTTTGAATATGTTCAAGCAAGCCGCACAAAACATGATTGACGCCGTATACGGAAAAACGCCGAAAAACCTCACGAAGGAATTTCAATGAGATGAAAAATCCCGGCCGTTTCAGCCGGGGTTTATTTTTTGCTAGATCAAAAGAACTATTTTTAAATTCTTTCTATTCCTTTCTCTCGATGCTGATACAATGAAAAGGAATCAGCTTCACATGATAAAAATGGGAGGTATTGCTTTGAAAAAACGATTATCGTGGATTTCCGTTTGTTTGCTGGTGCTGTTCTCCGCGGCGGGGATGCTGTTTTCCACGGCTGCCAAGACGGATACATCTTCTCACAAGGCGCACACTGAAGCACAGGTTATCAACACGTTTGACGGGGTTGCGGATTATCTTCAGACCTATCATAAGCTTCCTGATAATTACATTACAAAGTCAGAAGCGCAGGCCCTCGGCTGGGTTGCATCAAAGGGGAATCTTGCAGACGTCGCTCCGGGGAAAAGCATCGGCGGAGACATCTTCTCAAACAGGGAAGGCAAACTCCCTGCCAAAAGCGGACGGACGTGGCGTGAAGCGGATATTAACTATACATCAGGCTTCAGAAATTCAGACCGGATTCTTTACTCAAGCGACTGGCTGATTTATAAGACGACAGATCATTATAAAACCTTTACAAAAATGAGATAAACACATACAAAAAACGGCTTCCCTGCGGAGGCCGTTTTTTTGCAGAGAACCTGCGAGCTTCATATAAAATGAGCAGTAAATTTTTCTTCAAACTCTGACCGGTCTATTCTGCTGTTTTCCGCCGTGCCATCGTGTTTTTTTATTGTTATATTGCGTTCAGACAGAACCATGTGCCCTTCCGGTGTCCGCTTAGAAGCAAGCAGGCGTTTGTTGAAAGGAGAGCGTTCATGTTCAAAGATTGTTTGTTTCATAGACTTGAGGTCCTTTTCATCGATTTCTTCAAGCGAAAATGCGTAACCTGTCTGCCAGCCGTCCCCTTTGTTCATTTCAAGCAGGTATGTCCCGAATTCCGTCTCTTCTATCCTCACGCGGAACGCTCCGGCCGCTGATACCGTCTCGTCTCCCGACATCGGCACAGGCTGCATGGCGAGATTGAGGCCGAAGCCTGCATCAGCGATGTACTCATTCCCCCCGGCGGAAAGAAGTACGGCCGCATGTGTGCCGGGCAGCGCCCAGCCGTTTTTCCAGACCGTTCCGCGGATCAATTTGACATCAAATCCGGCATCTTTCAGGATGAAATAAAGCAGTCCGTTCAAGTCATAACAAAGGCCGCCATGAGGTTCCTTCACCATGTGCCGCCACAGTCCTTCTTTCGTGACGTCATATTCTTTTTTGGACAAAACCGCGCGATTTTCAAACGGAAACCGATATGCGAGCGCCTTTAAAAACTCCGGCAGGTTGCTGAAATCGAGGGAATCCTTTTCCCAGCCTATCGTTTGATAACAATCTTTCAGAAACTCATTCATCGTTCCGTCCCCCTTACAAAGTGTTTACACTTCTTCCTGCACATAAGCGGACAACTTTTCCAGCGCTTCCTTTTCATCGTCGCCTTCAGCGATCAGAGTGACTTCCGTCCCCGTGCTGACCGCCAGACTCATTAATCCCATAATGCTTTTGGCATTCACTTTCTTGCCGTTTTTCTCAAGAAACACATCTGATGCAAAACGATTTGCCTCCTGTACAAACAATGCAGCGGGACGCGCCTGCAATCCCGTCTTTAAACGCACTTCCACTTTCCCCTGAACCATAAGATCTCCCCTTTTCTGTACGGTTATTTCAAAGTGATGCTTTGTCCTGTACGCAGCTGTTCTGCGATTTCATCGAGCTTTCTCAGCCTGTGATTGATGCCGGATTTGCTGATTTTCCCGCTTGCAACCATTTCCCCCAGTTCTTTCAGCGTGACCTCCTGATAATCAATCCGCAGCTGCGCAATTTCGCGAAGCTTTTCCGGCAGCGCTTCAAGACCGATCCGTTCATCAATGTATTTAATATTTTCCACCTGTCTGAGAGAAGCACCGATGGTTTTGTTTAAGTTTGCTGTTTCACAATTGACGAGGCGGTTCACTGAGTTTCTCATGTCTCTGACAATCCGCACATCTTCAAAACGCAGCAGTGAATTGTGAGCGCCGATGACATTCAGAAATTCAGTGATTTTTTCCGCCTCTTTTAAATACGTAATATAGCCTTTTTTCCGTTCAAGCGTTTTGCTGTTCAGATGAAATTCATTCAGCAGCGCGCATAATGAATCGTTATGTTCCTTATAAAGCGAGAAGATTTCCAAGTGGTACGACGATGTTTCGGGATTATTCACAGATCCCCCCGCCAAAAACGCCCCTCTCATATAAGAACGTTTGCAGCAGCGTTTCGCCACCAGTTCCTCAGAAATATTCCGTTCAAATACAAAGTTCTCTCCGAGGATTTTCAATTCCTCTAAAATCAGCTTTGCATTTTCAGAAAAGCGCACAATATAAACATTGTTTTTTTTCAGCCGCATTTTTTTTCTGACTAACAGTTCGACCGATACATCATATTGTTTCTTCAGCAATGTATAAATGCGGCGGGCAATCGCCGCATTTTCGGTTTGAACGTCAAGCACGAGATGGCGGTTTGAAAATGACAGGGAACCGTTCATCCGAATCAGCGCGGACAGCTCAGCCTTGGCGCAGCAGTCCTTCACTTCCAGATTCGTCAGTTCTTTTTTTGTTTCCGATGCAAATGACATATTAGCCACCTCATTTCAAAAGGCCTCTAGTCCCTTAATAAATCGACAAGAAGAGAAGCCACTTTATGTGTATCGTGACGGATTACGCCATTTTTATACGTGATAATCTGATCCCTGATGACCTCAAGCCCCATGGATTTCAGCTTTTCAACATTGAAGTCGACGGGCCGGGCCAGCTCTTTCGCATATTTGCTTTTGATTTCGTCAGGGATCTCCTCATTGTTGATTAAGATCGTGTCGATAAACGGCTGCTCCATATGATCGTTCAGCGCCTTGACATGGTCGGCCGCACTGTATTGCAGCGTCTCTCCGGGCTGCGTCATGACGTTGCATATATATACTTTTTTGGCCGCAGCCTTGACGACTTCCTCTCCGATTTTCGGTACGAGCAGATTCGGAAGAATGCTTGTGTACAGGCTTCCCGGACCGATAATGATTAAATCGGCCTGACGGATGACGTCAATCGTTTCCGGGAGCGGATCAATTTTTTCAGGCGTAAGAAACACCCGTTTAATCCGCTGGCCGTAAGAAGGGATTGTCGATTCTCCGGAGACGACCTGCCCGTCCTCCATTTCAGCGTGAAGAACGACACTGGTGTTGGCAGCCGGCAGCACTCTGCCGCGGACATTCAGCACCTTGCTCATTTCGGTGACAGCGTGAAAGAAATCACCGGTTATATTTGTCATCGCTGCCAAAATCAAATTGCCGAGCGAATGTCCGGTTAAGTCGCTTCCTTTGTTGAAACGGTGCTGAAACAGATTTTCAACGAGCGGCTCAACATCTGACAAAGCAGCCAGTACGTTACGGATGTCACCCGGCGGCGGAATTTGAAGTTCATCCCGCAGACGGCCTGAACTTCCGCCGTCATCAGCAACTGTCACAATCGCCGTAATATCAACGGGCTTATGCTTTAACCCCCGAAGCAGCACGGACAGACCCGTTCCGCCGCCGAAGATTGCGATTTTCGGCTTCTTATTCATTTCCGGCTTCTCTTTTCAATGTCCCGGTGGGTGACATGAGTATAGAAATCTTTTTTAAAATAGTCAGCCAAATACTCAGCGAGCGTGACGGAGCGGTGCTGGCCGCCCGTACAGCCGATCGCGATGACAAGCTGGCTTTTACCTTCCCGCTTATAAGACGGAAGCATAAAGCCGAGCAGATCAACAAGCTTTTCAATAAACTTTTGTGTTTCGTTCCACTTCATCACATAGGATGACACTTCCTCATCTTTCCCCGTAAGCGGCCTCATGCTTTCAATGTAGAACGGATTCGGCAGAAACCTTACATCAAACACGAGGTCGGCATCTATCGGAAGCCCGTATTTGAACCCGAATGACATTACGTTCACTGTAAATGTTTCACCTTGGTTCGTGGCGAAATGCGCCACGATTTTTTCACGCAGATCACGCGGTTTCATATCCGATGTGTCATAGATCAGCTGAGAGCGCCCTTTCAATTCTTCAAGCAGCTGGCGTTCCAGCGCGATTCCTTCGAGAGGAAGCCCGGTAGCGGCCAGCGGGTGAGAACGCCTCGTTTCTTTGTATCTCGTCACAAGGATGGAATCCTTAGCGTCTAAAAAGAGAATGCGCGGTGTAATCCACGGATTTTCCGCCATTTCATCCAGCGCCTCAATCAGCCTGTCAAAAAATTCACGTCCCCGCAGATCCATGACAAGCGCGACCTTGCTCATTTTTGAACTTGATTCTTTCATCAGCTCCAAAAATTTCGGCAGCAAGGAAGGCGGCAGATTGTCGACGCAAAAATAGCCGAGATCCTCAAAGCTTTGAATGGCGACGGTTTTCCCCGCTCCAGACATTCCCGTAATGATGACGAGCTGAATATCATGGTTTTCATTCATACTCATCTTTCTCCCCCCTGCGGTCTTTCTTTTATTTGATAAGCTGCGGATCTAAACGATAGCTGAGCAGCTCGAAGTCCGGCGTATACGTAAAGGTGCCGTGCAAAAGCCCTTGGCCCTTGATCATAAAATCAAGGATATGTCCGTCTCCGGGGGCCATCGGAAGGCTGTGGATATCTTTTACGTCATGCCACTTCAGAACGCCTTCCTCTGATTCAGCGACATTTCGCCCCGTGTACGAGTCGGCGACGAAAGTAAACATCATCCACTCTGACACGATTTGTTCCTGTTCCTTAATAATAAAGGTAAACACGCCTTTTAACTGCGGATTTAGTATATAAATGCCCGTCTCTTCTCTGTACTCTCTGATGACGGAATCTCTGACGGATTCGCCGCTTTCCATCTTCCCGCCGGGCGCGACCCACCAGCCCCGTCTCGGCTTTTGGAGAAGGAGAACCTGATCATCTGTCTGCAGCACACAATTTGTCACTCTTTGCACAAGTACGTCACCTAACCTTCTCAACAAATCATCGTCTCTTCATTATACCGTTTCGGCATGTCTCTCACAATGCAGAGACACCGACATCCTTTTCTTTTATTTGACAGAAAACAGAAAATCGCAAAAAAAGGGCACGGATACTGGAATCCGTGCCAAAGTGTATTCATTAAAAAGGGGGTCAATTACTACATTCATCTTAAAACATCAGTATTTCACCCGTGTTACAGCGTAATTAAAACACAGTAACGATTCAAAAACTGAACATTACAGTGATTATTTAACGGTTTTGAGCGTTTCCTCAAGCTCTTCCACATAATGCTGAACGCTTTGAGCCGCAATACTTCCGTCGCCTGTCGCCGTTACGATCTGGCGGAGCGTTTTTTCACGGATGTCTCCCGCGGCGAAAATGCCTGGAACTTTTGTTTCCATTTGAGCGTTTGTTTCAATGTAGCCTTCTTCATTTGTGATGCCCAAGTTCTCGAACGGTTTAGAAAGCGGAAGCATACCGATATAAATAAAGACGCCGTCAGCTTTGAATTCTTCCTCTTCTCCCGTCACGGTATCCACAAGAGTAAGTCTGCCGACTTTTCCGTTTTCCTCATGGATTTCTTTTACGGTTTTGTTCCATTTGAAGTCAATTTTCTCATTGTCAAAGGCACGCGCCTGAAGAATGCTTTGCGCACGCAATTTGTCACGTCTGTGAACGATGGTGACTTTTGAAGCGAAGCGTGTCAGATAGACGCCTTCTTCAACGGCGGAGTCTCCGCCGCCGACAACGACAAGCTCTTTATTTTTAAAGAACGCGCCGTCACAAACCGCGCAGTACGATACACCGCGGCCGCCCAGTTCTTTTTCGCCGGGAACACCGATCTTTTTGTATTCCGCTCCGGCAGAAATGACGATGGCACGCGCTTTATATTCTTTTGAACCGGCTTTGACCGTTTTATATTCTTTACCGTCAACGATTTCTTTAATATCGCCGTACGCATATTCCGCACCGAATTTTTTCGCATGTTCAAACATTTTATTAGAAAGTTCAGGGCCGAGAATGCTTTCAAAACCCGGATAGTTTTCAACATCCTCCGTGTTGGCCATCTGGCCGCCCGGAATTCCTCTTTCGATCATTAATGTGGATAAGTTCGCTCGTGATGTGTAAACAGCAGCGGTCATCCCCGCCGGACCCGCGCCGATAATGATCACATCATAAATTTTTTCTTCTGACACCATGATTCACTCCTTTTCGAAATGGGGCGCACCCTATATGACTAAGAATCCCCATCAATCGTATTCCTTACCCATATCCTATTAAATCTGAAGGCAATTCGCTATTTTTTTGCTCATTTTTCTAAAAAACCGTGATTAGGCAGCTCCTGAGCGGGTATACAAATAAAGAAAGAGCCTTCCGGGATAGAAGGCCCTTGTCTTATTCATTATTGCACGACACGTCTTACATTGCCGTTGAATGCTTTCTTCCAGTAAGGGTTGCTCATAGAATCAATGGATACACCGTGTGATGTATTATCGTTCAGGAACGTTCCGTTACCTAAGTAGATGCCGACGTGGCCGTTTGTTTTATACGTGTTGAAGAATACTAAGTCTCCGCGTTTCATGTCAGACGCGCTTACTGCCTTACCTCTTCCGATTAATGTATCTGTGTTTGTGCCGCTTGCAGGTCCGAGATTAACGCCTGCGTTAGCATAAGCCCAGCGTACGAATGAAGAGCAGTCAAAAATACGGTTGTCAATATCGGATTGAGTGCGTCCGCCGCCGAACTTGTACGGGGATTGACCCACAAGGCTTGATCCTACGCTGATGGCGCCTTCAATACCGCCTGAATTTGAAATAACAGATCCGCCGTCAGAATCATCTGAACCGCCGCTGTTATGAGATGATCCGCCTGAAGTGCTCTTCGGTTTGCTTGAGCTGTCAGATGAATCAGATGATGTTGAAACAGCCGCTTTTTTCACAGTTTTAACCGCCGGTGCCGGCTGGCTGTCATCTTTTTGGTTTTGGTCTTCAGAAGCTTTTTGCGCTTCTTCCTGTTTTTTGATCAGGGCAGCCGCTGCAGCCTGCTCAGCTTTAATGCGCTTCTGTTCTTTTTCAGTGTCAGCTTTTTCGTTTGCAAGCTTTGATGCTTCTTTTTTCAGATCAGAGATAGCGGAAGCCGCTTTTTTCTGGCCGTTTTTCGCTTCGTCGAAAAGCTTGTCTTTCTGATCAAGCTGTTTGTTCAGGTCTTTTTGCATAGACTCGAGTTTCGCAAGATCATCTTGAACTTTTTTCAGCTTCACGTTAAGTTCAGCTTCTGCGTCTTCGAGTTTCGCTTTATCCTGCTCCTGCTGTTTGATCAGGTCTTTATCCGCATCAACGATAGAAGATACCGCAGTCGCACGGGAAATGAAGTCTCCGAAGCTTGTCGCCCCTAAAAGAACATCTATGTATCCTTGAGAACCGCCGTTTTCCTGTAAAGAACGAACGCGTTTTTTTAGGATTTCATTGCGTTTTTCAATACGCGCTTCTGTTTCTTTGATTTCTTTTTTCAAATCAGCGATCTGCTTTTTCGTTTTTTCGTTTTCAGCTTTTTTATCTTCAATTTTATTGCTTGTATCCAACGCTTTAGCGTTAATGTCTTTCAGTTCTTTTTCAATCTTAGCCTGCTTGTCCTGAAGCTTAGACAATTCTCTTTCTTTTGCTTCAAGGCTTGAAGCCACCTCAGATTGCTTGCTTTCAATTTTCGCTTTTTTGCTGTCTAATGTTTCCGCCGATGCAGTTTTTGTAAACGGGATCAAAAAACTGCTTGTCCCGATGACGGAAGCCAAACCAAGTGTTAATAAACTCTTTTTCACTTTTTCTTTCCTCCCTTTTACTTTAAACCTGTTCTCATTTGGAATTCTATTATGAACATCAAAGTTACGCTCCCTCACATACCCGTGAGGCTGATGATTTTTATGTATGAATCTTTAAATCTTTTAAATTGGTATAGATTATACAGCACATGTAAAATAAACTAATCTCTTATGTACGAGACTCATTATACCATCATGTTTCGACAATTTTTATTACAGTTATATTTCAATGTGATTGCAAATCTCATATTTTGCAAAATAAACGGTGATTACGGCCTGATTTCATATTCGAAAAGCAAAAAAATACGTATGAATACCTCTTTTTTCGGCGGTAAAGTTCTGTTTTGCCCCTTTCTGATAAAAAAAGAACCGACTCTTTATATAGAAAGAATCGGTTTTATTCTAATATATCATCTATTTGTCTGATGTATTTCGAAAGTGTTGCCGGGGTTATACCGAAAACGGCGGCCGTTTCTTTTTTCGTCGTTTTTTCGCCGTTTGCTTCTTTCCATACATATGCGATGGCTGCGGCCCATGCCCGCTCATTCTGTACGGCAGCGGCGGCGCGGATGTGCTGAATGACGTGAAAAACCCAGCAGCTCATGACGTCAGTTTTTAAACTGTCGGCTTCCGCTTTCTCCAGAAGCTTGACCGTCCGATACGTGAACAGCGCATCACCGGAGACGCCTGAAACGCCTTTTTCACCGGAAAGCAGCAGGCTGACGAAATCTTGTTCAAACGGTGAAACGGCGCGTTTTGCCGTCAGAACTTTTTCAAGCTGGTTCCGCTCTCCTTCAGCGCTGCTGATATAATAGGCGGCAAGCCGCTGTTCAAGTGAAGCAGGCAGCGGTTCCTGCCGCTCCGCCCAAGGCGCGGGCCGGTCTGATTCGGGAAATTCGGCTTCGGCCTTTTTCCAAATGGTTTCCGCAAATTCTATGCGGCCTGTCCCGTAGGCTGAGGCGGCCAGCCAGTAATAAAACGTTTCGTCGCCTTCGAATCCGCTTTTGTAAAGAGAACGGAGCCATTTATAACCGAGATCATGTCTGCCGACAAGCGCAAGCGTCGCCCCCAGCTTATAGCGCTGTTCGAATAAAATCGGATACACATTGGCGAGTTTTCCGCTCAATTCTCCGACTTTTTCATCTTCCCTCTCGTAATAGCAGAATACAAGGAGGTTGCACAGGGCATGGAGATTGCCTTCATTTTTCTCAAGCACTTCGAATACCGTTTGTTTCGCTTTTGTGACATTGCCTGAGTAAAAGTAAGCGAGCGCCAGGTTGTTGTATGCAGACCAAAGCTCGGGGTAATCGGCCGTAATCTCTTCAAGCATGACAACCGCTTCATGAAGCTGGCCGCTCTCAAGAAGCGCTTTTGCCCGATCCTGCCTGATCAGCAGCTCATCCTGGTCATAGAGCGATTCGTTTTCACCCGCTTCGCCGAAATCCAATAGCTCCATCAGATTTTCAATCTCTTCGCTGAATTCCCCGTCCGGATCGGCATCTGAATAAGCCGCCGCTTCTTTGTATGCTTCCTGAAAGAGCCCCAAATGCGCGAAATTATTCGCTTTAAAATAATGACACTCGGGCATTTCTTCTTTCAGGTTCACCAAAATAAAGTCGAACAGCTCATTTGACTGCTGGTAGTGGCCCATTTCAGAATAAATGACGGCCAGCCGGGACAGCATTTCGGAATCATTCGGCTCGAGGTGGACGGCCCGCTGAATCAGTTTGCTGGCCCGCTTTAAATTCCGCTCTTTATATGCTTTTAAGCCTTTATGAAAAAAATATTGTCCATCCTGAAGCAGCTGGACAATTTGCGCGTGCTTTTTCTGTTCAGAAGTGTGTTTTCCCACAAATATCCTCCGTTTTATACGTATTACCGTCAGTAGTATACCATAAAACGGTTTCACCTCAATAGTTCAAAAGACAGGATCGGCTTCGTTTTTTACTGGCTGGTTCGACCAGATTTTAGCTGTTTTTTTCACGAGGCTCGGCTGGAAGAATGACACGGAAAAGGGTTCCTTCGCCGCGCTTGCTCTCAACCTCTATCGAACCGCCGTGCAGCTCTGCGATTTTTTGGGCGATGGACAGGCCGAGCCCGCTTCCTCCTGCGTTTCTCGCCTTGTCCGCTTTATAAAACCGTTCAAATACACGCTCCGCCTGTTCAGGCTCCATTCCGATTCCGTCGTCGGCGATTTCGACAGCCGCCGCTCCCGGCAGATCTGCAATTTTAACGGATATGCGGCCGCCTTCACCGGTAAATTTCACGGCATTGTGAATCAGATTCATCCATACTTGGCTGAGCAGCGCTTCATCTCCGTACACATACGACTCCTGTAAATCAATGAGAAACTCAATCTGTTTGGCGGACCATTCAGGCTCACAGGTCAATATGGTGCGCCGCAGCTGTTTGTCAATGCGAAACGGTTTTTTTTGTATCGGTTCGGTTTGGCGTTCGAGCGCAGTGAGCTTCAGCAGATTTTCACTGATTTTTGATAATCGTTCTGTTTCTGTTTCGATGATGTGTAAGTAGCGCCCCCGCTCCTCATATGATAAATCCGGTTTTTTCAGAAGATGCGCGTAGCCCTTTAATGAAGTGAGCGGGGTTTGGATTTCATGGGAAACGTTCGAAATAAATTCTTGTTTCAGTTTTTCCATTTCACTCAGTTCCGCGGCGAGTGTCGACAGTTCATCAGCCAATTTCGTCACGGGATGGTTCCGCTCAATCTTCTCCATTTTCCGGGAAGCGGCCGCTGTGAAGTTGCCGCTCGACATTTGCTTGATCGTGGCGGTCAGCGAATCCCAGATCGCATGATGCCTTTCACGTGCTGACTTTGAAAAAATAAACATCGTTACAAACAGCAGGCCGAAAACAAGCCAAAGCGTCACAATCTGCTCGGCGTACGGCACAAGCAAAATCGGCCATATGAGACCGAATCCCTGAACAATCAGGTGAGCCGCCAGCCATAAGAATGCGGTGACGGTGAGAAGGATGATGATTTTTCCAGCCGTTCTGAAGATCCGTTTCATCCTGTCACCACAAACCGATACCCGAGCCCCCGCACCGTATGGATGGCAAACGGATAGTCTTTTTCCGGAAACCGTTCTCTCAGCCTTTTAATATGCACATCAACGGTACGCTCGTCACCTTCATAATCAAAGCCCCAAATATCTTCTATTAATTGTTCTCTTGAAAACGTCTTATTCGGATAACCGGCGAGCTTAAATAAAAGCTCAAATTCACGCCGGGGCAATGTCAATCCCGCTCCGCCGCCACGCGTTACGGTGCGGGATTGCTTATCTAATGTGACCGTTCCGATGGTCAGCAGTTTTTCAGCGGTGATCCGGTACCGTTTCAGCAATGCTTTGACCCTTGCTTCCAGCTCAAGCGGCTCAAACGGTTTGACGAGATAATCATCCGCTCCGGAAGTAAAACCTTGCACTTTGTCCAGCGTTTCGCCTTTTGCCGTCAGCATCAAAATCGGAATGTCCGTAAAGCTGCGGACGGCTTCACTGACTTCAAACCCGTCCATTTTCGGCATCATCACATCCAGTATGATGAGATCTATAGGTGCTGATTCGATCAGCCGCACCGCCGCTTCCCCGTCTTCCGCTTCTGCGACGTCAAAACCGCTCTGCTCCATCATAAGGCGGACAAGCTCACGGATATGGCGGTCATCATCCGCAACCAATATGACAGCCATGAAAATCCCTCCTTCTGCTTTTTTCTTTTCATGAATCGACATGATGTCTATAAAACGGAATTTTTTCATTGTCTCCTGTACCGGCATACACGCTTATGGCTTTGCTCTTCACCGACCGTACACCCGTATGAACAGGACTCCGGCTGCAAAATAAAAAGCAGCTTTTTCAGCTGCTTTTTATTCATAAAGTCTTGCTTTACACAGCTTTGTTTTCTAAGTCGGCATTCAGCTTCAGCTGCTGCTCCGCAAAATCGCGGTACAGCGAATGGGATGCCATTAATTCATGGTGTGTGCCCCGTCCGGTGATTTCACCCTGTTCGACAAAGAGAAGCTGATCTGCATCCACAACCGTGGATAAACGGTGGGCAATCACGATGGTGGTGCGGCCTTTCATTAGAACTTCCAGCGCCTGCTGCACCCATTTTTCAGATTGGCTGTCCAGACTTGATGTCGCTTCATCAAGCATCAGAATGCTCGGGTTGCGAAGGAGCGCTCTGGCAATGGCGATGCGCTGGCGCTGTCCGCCTGACAGCATAATTCCCCGCTCACCGACCTCTGTTTCAAATTTCTTCGGTAAGTCTTCAATAAATTGCAGGGCGTAGGCCATGTCAGCCGCTTGCCTCAGTTCCTCATCAGTCACCTCGCGTTTTAATCCGTAGCAGATATTCTCGCGGATGGTGCCTGACATTAACGGGCTTTCTTGCGACACGTAGCCGATATGCTCCCGCCATGACTCAAGGGAATACGCATCAATCGGTTCATTTCCGAGCAGGATGCTGCCCGCAGTCGGATTGTAGAATCGTTCAAGCAGCTTAAATAACGTTGTTTTTCCGCCGCCGCTCGGTCCGACGATCGCGGTGACTTTGCCGGCTTCAATGGTTGCAGTAATGTCTTTTAAGATGGTTTGATCTGTTTTGTAGCCGAATGAGACTTGTTCAAGTTTAATCGGCTGATCCGCATTTTCAATGGCTTTTCCGGTTTGGATATCTTCTTCTTTTTCTGCAAGAATATGAATCATCCGTTCCGTTGCGCCGACGGATTTTTGAAGCTGTGTGAAAAATGAAGTGATCTGGCCCATCGGCATAATGATCTGAAACAAATACAGGATAAAGGCAACGAGTGCGCCGGCTGTCAGTTCACCGGATGACACCTGCATCCCGCCGTACCCGATGACAGCGACCAGCGCCGCCATTAATACAAGTGTAATAAGCGGGCCTACGAGCGACTGCACCTTCGCTTCACGCAGCCCGAGTTTAAAGAGCGCCATGATGCCTGCTTTTCCGCGTCCGTATTCCGCTTCTTCAGCGTTTGACGCTTTTACAAGCCTGATTTCCGGGAGGATGTGGTTTAATAATCCGGTGAATCTCGCCGTTTCATCCTGTGTTTCCCGAGAAATTTTAAACATTTTCCGGCCGATCGGCACTAAAATCACCGCAGCCAGCGGCACGACGATCAGCACGAGCAATGTGAGCTTCCAGTTCATGAAAAATAAGATCGTCAGTGACCCGATAACGGAAATGATTCCGGTAATAAATCCGCTGATATTGTTTGTTATCAGCTCTTTTACCACCATTGTGTCATTGGTGACACGGCTGATCGTTTCTCCCGTGGCGTTTTTGTCAAAATAAGAGACGGGCAGTTTAATTAATTTCTGCCACAACAAATCACGCAGTCCCGAGATGATTTTCTGGCCGCTGTAGTTCAGGGCGTAGGTGGCGTAGGCGCTTAATGCGGCCTGTACGATAAACACGGCTGCGATGATTCCGATTTGCACGCCTGACAGCGACGACATGGAAAAGCCGTCAACGAGCTGCTTTGTCAACAGCGGAATCAGCAGGCTGACGAGCGTTGTCACAATACTGAGAGACAGCGCGAAGGCCAGCATACCGTATGATGGTTTTGTTTTTTTGACTAATGAAAAGAATGAGCTGAATTTCCCTTTAGGTTTTGGTTGTTTATTCGGCATATGTTTTCCTCCTATATCACTGTTTATACTATAACGGATGTGCATGAACGGAATATGAACAAAACGTATATTTTTGATAAAAACCAAAATAAACTCTATTAGTCAATATTATCAAATTCATCTGCCTCCGGTTGCGGAAATAAGGAATATTTAATTGAATGTTTAAGTTTGACAGATTAAAAACCTCACGGATCTCTCCGTGAGGTTTGTTTTACTCAGATGCTGAATGGCGTTTCGCAAGGACGTCAAGCACGTCGTCCAAAGGAAGCGACTGCTCACGCAGAAGAACGAGCAAATGATACAGCAAATCCGCCGCTTCCCATTTTAATTCTTCTTGGTCGCGGTTTTTCGCGGCGATAATAACCTCTGCGGCTTCTTCGCCGACTTTTTTGAGGATTTTATCGACGCCTTCCCGAAACAGATACGTTGTGTAGGCTCCGTCAGGCATCTCCGCCTGCCGTTTGGCGATTACGCTTTCCAGTTCATTTAAGATGCCGAAACGATCCTGCGCGTCCGCTTTTTCCGGAGAAAAGCAGCTGTAACTTCCCTTATGGCATGCGGGTCCTGAAGGCTCCGCAAGCACGATGAGGGCATCTTGATCGCAATCATAGCGGATGGCTTTCACCTTTTGGGTATTCCCCGACGTCGCTCCTTTATGCCACAGCTCCCCGCGTGAACGGCTGTAAAACCAGGTTTCTTTCGTTTCTATCGTTTTTTCGTAGGATTCACGATTCATATAAGCCAGTGTCAGTACTTCTTTGCTTGCCGCATCCTGCACGATGGCGGGAATCAGTCCGGCCTCGTCAAACCGCAGTTCATCTGCCCGTTTCATCTCACATTCACCCCGTGTTTCTTCATATAATCTTTCACTTCTTTTATAGATGTCTCTTTGTAATGAAAAATGGAAGCTGCAAGCGCGGCGTCCGCTTCACCGATCGTGAAGGCTTCAAGCATATGGCGCGCGCTGCCGGCTCCCCCTGACGCAATGACGGGCACCGGGACGGCACGTGTGACAAGCTGTGTGAGCGTATGATTAAAGCCTGTTTTCTCACCGTCTGCGTCCATGCTTGTCAGCAGGATTTCACCCGCTCCCCGGCTGACGGCTTCTTTTGCCCAGGCCGTGACTTCCCACTCGGTTTTCTGTCTGCCGCCGTGTGTGTACACTTTATAGCAATTCGAATCTTCGTCATACTTTGCGTCAATCGCCGCTACGATGCATTGCGAGCCGAAAAAATCCGCTCCTTCCGTAATCAGCTCGGGGCGGAGAACGGCCGCTGTATTAACGGATACTTTATCAGCGCCGGCGCGAAGCATTCGTTTCATATCGCTTAATTGATTAATTCCGCCGCCGACCGTAAACGGAATCGCCAGTTTTGCCGCAACCTGTTCTACGACGTCTGTCATCGTCTTGCGGCCTTCGTGAGAGGCGGAAATGTCGAGAAAAACAAGTTCGTCAGCGCCCTCCCTGTCGTAAGCTTCGGCCAGCTCGACAGGATCGCCCGCATCTTTCAGCCCGAGAAATTGAATGCCTTTGACGACGCGGCCTTCTTTCACATCGAGACACGGAATGATTCGTTTCGTGATCATGCGTCCTTCACCCCGCTGAGCGCTTCAGCCAATGTAAATTGTTTTGTATACAGCGCTTTTCCGATAATCGCTCCCGATACGCCGGCGTCTTTGAAGCGGGCCAGTGCTTTGAGGTCGGCGACTGAGCTGACTCCGCCTGAAGCGATGACGGTTTTTCCCGTTGCTTTTGCGAGCTGAACGGTGCTTTCGATGTTCGGTCCTGACAGCATGCCGTCAGTTGCAATATCCGTGAAAATGAAGGTTTCCGCTCCTTCGGCCGCCAATTCACGGCCCAGATCGGCCGCTCTTACCGAGGATGTTTCCAGCCAGCCTTCCGTCGAGACATATCCGTTCCTTGCATCAAGACCGATCGCGATTTTGCCGCCGTATTGTTTCAGCATGCTCTTCACAAATGCCGGATCGGAAACGGCCGAGCTGCCGAGAATAACGCGATCAACACCTTGTGATAAATAACCGTACACATCCGCTTCAGAACGGATCCCGCCGCCGATCTCGACTTTGGCATCAAGCTGCCGCGCAATGTCAAGAACATGCCTGTCGTTTACTTTCCTGCCTGCTTTCGCGCCGTCAAGGTCCACGAGATGAATCCATTCGGCACCTTCGTTTGCAAATTGCGCCGCCATGTCTAAAGGAGAGTCACCGTATATCGTTTCCTTGCCGTAATCGCCTTGGATGAGGCGGACGCATTTGCCGTTTCTCATATCGATTGCCGGATATAATGTAAAAGCGTTCATTTCTTCACCTTCTGTTCCGCTGCCATTTTTGTAAATTGCGTTAAGATCGCCATTCCGGCCGTACCGCTTTTTTCCGGGTGGAACTGTGCACCGAAGACATTGCGTTTCCCGACGACGGCCGGAACACGAACGCCGTGCTCAGCGCTTGCCAGAAGATCGCCGTCTTCCATCCCGTCTATATAATAGGAATGGACAAAGTAAACGAAGCCTTCTTCCGCTTCCGAAAGCAAAGGAGACGTTTGGTGAAACGTCAGCCGGTTCCAGCCCATATGCGGCACCTTCAGCTTGTTTCCTTCGGCATCTCTGTCTTTGAGTCTCACAGCTTTTCCGGCTAATAAACCGAGTCCTTTTGCAGAGCCGTTTTCGGTGCTTTCTTCGAAAATGAGCTGCATGCCGAGGCAGATGCCGAGGAGCAGCTTACCCTCGTCAACCATACGGTGTATGAATTGATCAAGCTTTGCGCTGCGTAAATTGTCCATGGCGTCACTGAATGATCCGACACCGGGGAGAATAAAAGCATCCGCTTTTTCAAGCTCTTCCGGCCGGTCTGATACGACATACGGGACGCCGACGCGTTCCAGCGCCTTCGACACGCTGAATAAATTGCCCATACCGTAATCAATTACACCGATCATTTACAGCATTCCTTTCGTAGACGGCACACCCTTGACGCGCGGATCAATGGATGACGCTTCATCAAGCGCTCTGCCAAGCGCCTTAAATACGGCTTCTATCATATGATGCGTATTCGTGCCGTAATGAACGATGACGTGCAGATTCATTCTCGCTTCCAGCGCCAGTTTCCATAGGAATTCATGTACCAGCTCGGTATCAAACGTTCCGACTTTCGCTTGCGGAAATGCACCGCGCATCTCAAGGTGCGGCCGGTTGCTCAGGTCTACGGCGACTTGGGCGAGCGCTTCGTCCATCGGTACTAGCGCTGATCCGTACCGTTTGATCCCTTTTTTATCACCGAGCGCCTCCAAAAAAGCCTGCCCTAAGCAGATGCCGATGTCTTCAGTCGTGTGGTGATCATCTATCTCCGTATCGCCTTTTGCGTCAACAGTTAAATTGAATTGCCCGTGCTTTGTGAACAAATCAAGCATATGAGTCATAAACGGCACATCCGTGCTGATGTCGGCTTTTCCTTCTCCGTCTATTTCGAAAGCCAGCTTAATATCGGTCTCATTTGTTGTTCTGGCGCGTTCCGCTTTTCTCATCGGTCATTCCTCCGTTTCTCGCTTCAATCGATCTTGCGTGCGCTTCAAGCCCTTCCAGTCTCGCGAAGGCGGAAATGCTGTCCGCGTGCGTTTCAAATGCCTTCCGGCTGTATGAGATGATGCTCGATTTCTTTTGAAAATCTGTTACATTCAACGGGCTTGAAAACCGCGCCGTTCCGTTTGTCGGCAAAACGTGATTCGGTCCGGCAAAATAATCGCCGACCGGTTCAGCGCTGTATCGCCCTAAGAAAATCGCCCCCGCGTGTCTGATGCTTCCAAGCAAAGCCTCCGGCGAATGCGTCATGATTTCTAAATGCTCGGGCGCCAGCGCATTCACCGTGTCCACTGCATCTTCCATCGATTCCGCGATATAAATGCGGCCGTGATCCTTGATCGACGCTTCGGCGATTTCTTTGCGCGGCAGGGTCTGAAGCTGTTTATCCACCTCATCTGATACGGCTTCGGCAAGCTTCCGTGAGTCGGTGACAAGCACGCTTGAGCTGAGCGTATCGTGTTCGGCCTGTGAAAGCAGGTCAGCAGCGACTTCTTTGGGCACCGCCGTATCGTCTGCCAGGACCACGATTTCACTGGGCCCGGCAATCATGTCAATATCCACAACGCCGAAGACTTCGCGCTTCGCGAGTGCTACAAATATATTGCCGGGGCCCGTGATCTTATCAACAGGCTGTATCGTTTCGGTTCCGTAAGCGAGCGCGGCAATCGCCTGCGCGCCTCCCGCTTTGTAAATTTCCTTTATGCCGAGCTCAGACGCCGCCGCCAGAACGCCCGGCGAAAGGCGGCCGTCTTTTCCCGGAGGACTGACGAGAACGATCCGTTCCACTCCCGCAGCGAGAGCGGGGATGACATTCATTAAAACGGAAGACGGATAAGCGGCCGTCCCGCCTGGCACGTATACGCCCGCGGAATCGAGCGCCGTTATTTTCTGCCCGAGCATCGAGCCGTCTTTGCGATGGTAAAACCACGAGGATTGCAGCTGGCGTTCGTGATATTCTTTAATATTGGCAATCGCCTGTCTGATCACTTCCAGCAGCTGATCATCAAGCAGACGGTACGCCTCGGTGACTTCCTCTGCACTCACGGCCATTTGGTTCAGGCTGATGCCGTCAAATGTTTTTGTATAGGCCAAAACGGCTTTGTCACCGTTTTGTCTGACGTCTCCAATAATCCCCCTGACGGTTTTCCGCTGCTCTTCGGTTCCGCTGTCGATGGAACGCTTCAGTGAGAACCGCTCGCTTCTATTTACTGCGGTTATTTTCATTGTGCCGTTTCTCCTTCCACAACCCTGGCCAGCCTGGCCGCCATTTCGTCAATTACATCATCCTTCATACGGTAGCTGACCGGATTGACGATAAAACGCGATGTGATGTCACAAATATGTTCTGATTCAACGAGACCGTTTTCTTTTAATGTCCGCCCGGTTGATACGATATCTACGATTCTGTCAGCAAGCCCGATTAAAGGCGCCAATTCAATGGAACCGTTCAGCTTAATGATTTCCACCTGCTCGCCCTGCTCTCTGAAATAACTTGACGCAACATTCGGATATTTCGTCGCAATCCTCGGGGCGACTCCGTTCCAATCCGCTCCGGGAAGCCCCGCAACGGCGAGATGGCATTTGCTGATTTTCAGATCGAGCACCTCATACACGTCACGCTCTTCCTCAAGCATGACATCCTTTCCGGCAATACCGGCATCAGCGACGCCATGCTCGACATAAGTCGTCACATCCATCGGCTTTGCCAGAATAAAGCGGAGATTTTCTTCAGGAACGTCAATGATCAGCTTTCTCGATTCTTCAAACTCCTCGGGCAGCCTGTACCCGGCCTGCCGCAGCAACCCGGCCGCTTCTTCGAATATCCGTCCTTTTGGCATTGCCATTGTGAGTACCTTACCCATTCTGCTCTTCCTTTCTGGCACCGATAAAGTATGTGACGTTTGCAAATGATTTTGTCATATGATCGATATTTTCAATGCCCGCCAGATCCTGCAGGACGACTTTTCTGCCTCTCGCCCTTTCTTCCTCCGCGAATAAAATGGCCTGCGCCCGCTGCTCCTTGCTGAAAATCACGGCGTCCGCTTCACTAGTTTCTTCCTGGATGCCGAGCGCTTCAATCAGCCTGTCGATACGGAGCCCGAAACCCGTGGCGGGAGCGGGACTGCCGAAATGGCCGAGAAGATTGTTATAGCGTCCGCCGCTTCCGATGACAAAACCGACATTTGCCGCATACACTTCGAATAAAATTCCCGTGTAATAACTCATATGGCTTACCATATTCAGATCAAGGCGAATATGCTCGGCACATCCGTAATCCTCAAGAATGTCCCACAGGTCTTCCAGCTCCTGAATCAAGCTTTGTCCGGAGATGCCGATGATCTCCTCCGCTTTGGCGCATATCTCTTTCCCGCCTCGCAATTCCAGAAGTGCGAGCAGCCGGCTTTTGTCTATTGAAGAAAGCGGAAGCGATTTGACATGTTCCCTGTATCCCACGTAATTCTTCTCAAAGAGAAAGCGCCGCAGAACATCCGCCCGCTCAGCATTGCCCAGAACCTCGACAAACAGCTCATCAGCGAGTCCGGCATGGCCGATCGCGATTTTAAACCGGTGCAATCCCGCGTTTTTCAAAGCGCCGGCCGCCAGCGCAATCACCTCGGCGTCCGCGCTTGTTGATCCGTCGCCGATCAGCTCCGCGCCGACCTGTTCGAATTCTGCCGGACGTCCGCCTTCCCGCTCCTGAGCGCGATAGACGCTTGCCGCGTACCCCGCTCTGAGCGGATGATTGTGTTTGTGCAGCTTAGACGCCGCCACCCTGGCAATCGGTCCGGTCATATCAGGCCGAAGCACAAGCGTTTTCCCGTCCTGATCGAGAAGCTTAAACAGCTGCTGTTCTTCAATGGCTGACTGGACGCCTACTGTTTCATAAAATTCCAGGGTCGGCGTCTCCATAAACTGATAACCCCATTTATCAATTAAATCCGTCAGTGTGGAACGGACTTTTTTCTTGGCTTCGTATAAACCGGGCAGCGTATCTCTCATGCCATGCGGTTTCTCAAACATAAACATTTGCCTTTTACACCTCCGCTTTGTCTGAAGGAAAATTCCGAATCCTTTAGTTCGCTAATATGATAATATGTTAGCAGATAAAAGAATGAATTGCAACGCCCAATGTCCGCCTATTCTTTTCCATAAACATGGCTAAAGAATGAACAAACCTGTAAACATATCGGAACGATCGAATCATATTGAGCAGAAGTGCTATAATACATAGAATAGCTTCAACAGAAACAAGGGAGAAGAATTGATAATGAAGACGCTTGGAACATTATGTGTGCTGATTCTGACAGCCGTCCTTGTCTATCTGGGATATAACATCTATACAAACGATATTCATTTGAATTTTTTCAATCAGCAGTCCGACGAGCCTGATGAGAAAACACCGTTAAAAGGGAGCGCGTCACCGCTGAATGTCGTTCTGTACAGACAGATGGATTCTCCCAGACTTTACAATGGCTGTGAGGTGACAAGCCTTGCCATGATTTTGAACAATGCCGGATATCATGTATCAAAAAATACATTGGCGGATAAAATCAATAAAGTTCCGCTCACATACAGCAGCGGGCTGAAGGGAGATCCGAATGAAGGATTTGCCGGAGATATGGAAAACGGCCCGGGTTTAGGCGTTTATCATGAGCCGATTGATAAACTCGCCAAAGAATATGCGGGAAACAAAGTATACGATCTGACGGGAAAAGACATTTCTTCAGTGTACCGCCAGCTTGAAAAAGGGCGGCCGGTCTGGGTGATTACCACCACATCCTTTAAGCCGGTTGATAATATGCAGACTTGGAATACGCCGAACGGAAAGATCGACGTTACGTTCAGCATGCATAGCGTAGCCGTCACCGGTTATGATCACGATTATGTATACGTCAATGATCCTTACGGCTATAAAAACAGAAAAACAGATCGGTCTGACTTTGAAAAAGCCTGGAAGCAGATGGGCAGCCAGGCCATTGTGATCAAGTCATAAAAAAACCCCGCTGACGTTAATCAGCGGGGTTTTCCCATTCGTTCTTTCATTTCTTCGTCCGTATAGATCACCTGCATCGGATTTCCTCCGACAAACGCCCCGGCCGGGACATCTTTGTGCACCAGCGTGCCGGCTGATACAACGGCTCCGCTCCCGATGGTGACGCCGGGCAGAATGGTTGTGTTTGCCCCGATCATCACCTCGTCACCGATTGTGACAAAACCGGTCCGGTACTCATGTATTAAATATTCATGAGCCAAAATCGTCGTATTGTAGCCGATGATACTGTTTTTTCCGACAGTGATTTTTTCGGGAAACATGATATCCGGCATCACCATCAGCGCGAATGACGTCTGTTTTCCGACATTCATTTTCAAAAAGGTTCGGTACAGCCAGTTTTTCACGCTTAAAAACGGCGTATACCTTGCGATCTGAATGATGATGAAATTTTTCATCACCTTCAGAAAGGGAACCGTCTGATAAACATGCCACAATGAATTTGCACCTGAAACCGGATGGCGGTCTGTTTTTCTCACGGATTACTTCACTCCGGTGATGTGCAATAAATCACTCATTTTCTCGAGCATATAATCGGGTTCATAGGCGGAAAGCGTCTGTGCGCCTTTAATCGTCCACGCGACGCCGGCTGTTTTCGTGCCGGCGTTTTTTCCCGCCATGACATCGTGATAATTGTCACCGACCATTATGGCTTCCGACGGATCGCACCCAAGCCGGCTGAGCGCAAGCCGCACAGGCTCGGGGTCAGGCTTCGGATGCTTTACATCATCAAGCGTGACGACAGTATCGAAAAACGCCCCGATGCCTGTCAGCTTCAATCCCATATTGACTGTATCCCTCAGCTTTGTGGTGACAATCCCGAGCCGATAGCCCGCTTTTTTCAATTCATCCAGCGTTTCATAAACCGTTTCGTACTCCGTGACGAGCTCATCGTGCTTTTCATGGTTGAATGCTCTGTACATGCTGATCATCTCATCGCACTTTTCAGCATTAATGCCTGAAAACGTTTCATACAGAGGCGGGCCGATAAACGGAAGCACATCTTCCCTTTTAAACTGCCCCGGGCAATAATGATCAAGCGTATGAAGGTAAGAAGCGATAATCAGTTCATTCGTGTCAATCAGCGTGCCGTCGAGATCAAATAAAATGGCGGTTACACGTTTATCAGTCATCTTATGTCCTTTCCGATTTCAGGCGTCAGTCCGTGTCGGCATACCGCTTATCGGCATACCCCTTCATGCGTCTGAAAATCATTAAAATAATCGCAAGTACAATCAGCACAATGGAAATGACCTGCGCGATCCGAAGCTGGCTCGTAAGCATCAGGCTGTCCGTCCGCATTCCCTCAATAAAGTATCTGCCGATCGAATACCAGATCACATACGTCAAAAACAGATTGCCCCTGCGCAGGTTCACGCGGCGGAGCAGAAGCAGAATCACGACGCCCGCAAAACTCCACAGCGATTCATACAAAAACGTCGGGTGATAATATTGTCCGTCTATGTACATCTGATTAATGATGAAATCCGGAAGATGCAGACTTTCCAAAAATGACCGGCTGACCGCTTCACCGTGAGCCTCTTGGTTGATAAAGTTCCCCCAGCGCCCGATGGCCTGGCCGAGCAGAATACTCGGCGCGGCAATATCCGCCAGCTTCCAGAATGAGATGCCTCTTACTTTTGAAAAGACGATTCCCGTCGCGATCGCGCCGATTAATCCGCCGTGAATTGCAATGCCTCCTTTCCAAATTTTAATGATTTCCCCGGGGTGTTCCGAGTAATAGCTCCACTCGAAAAGCACATAATATGCCCTTGCGCAAATGATTGCGATCGGGATGGCGAAAAGAACAAGATCAATAAAAATGTCCTTTTTCAGCCCCCGCTTTTCACTCTCCCTCATGGCCATCCAAAGCCCTAATAACGCGCCCGCGCCGATTATGATTCCGTACCAGTGCACGGATAATGGCCCGAGCTGAAAGGCAATCGGATTGATTGGTGTTCCTGCTTCATTCATATCATTGCCAACTCCTATTCGTCTTGTTCGCCGTCCTCAATGACATCCGCCAGCTTATTCGTAAATTGCTCGGCAGCATTTAAGCCCATCCGCTTCAATCTGAAGTTCATCGCCGCAACTTCGATAATAACGGCGAGATTCCGCCCCGGGCGAACGGGAATGGTCAGTTTTGTAATTTCCGTATCAATGATTTTCATTTTTTCTTCTTCAAGTCCGAGACGGTCGTATTGTTTCCCTTGCTCCCAAAGCTCAAGGTCCATGACGATTGTAATTCTTTTATTGCTTCTGACGGCGCCCGCTCCGAACAGCGTCATGACATTTATAATGCCGAGCCCCCTGATTTCGAGCAGATGCTCAATCAGATCAGGCGCGTTCCCGACAAGGGTATCCTGATCCTCCTGCCGGATTTCAACGCAGTCATCCGCGACAAGACGATGGCCTCGTTTGACAAGCTCCAGCGCTGTTTCACTTTTACCGACGCCGCTTTTTCCCGTAATGAGCACGCCGACGCCGTATATATCCACAAGCACGCCGTGAATGGCCGTTGTCGGCGCGAGACGGCTCTCAAGAAAATTCGTCAGCCTGCTTGACAGCCTGGTTGTTTTCAGAGGGGATCTGAGCACAGGCACACCGTTTTGCTCGGAAGCTTCTACAAGCTCCGGCGGGATCGGCATATCTCTGGAAAGTATGATAGCCGGCGTCACATCGGTGCACAGCGATTTCATCCGCTGTTTCTTATCTTCCTCGGGAAGCTGATCGAAAAATGACAGCTCCGTTTTTCCTAAAAGCTGCACCCGTTCTCTCGGGTAATATGTAAAATAACCGGCGATTTCAATACCGGGCCGTGATAAATCACTCATCGTAATCGGGCGGTTAATCCCTTCTTCTCCGCTGATCAATTCTAAATGGAACTGCTCCATTACGTCTTTGGTCCGAACCTTTGCCAAGATATGTTCCTCCTGTTCTGGGATGTTCCGAGCTTTGAACAGTTATATTTTATCACTTTACCGTCTGAACCAAAACAGATTTATACAATTCCGGCATAACTGGTCTAGATAACTAGTCTGAAAAGGAGTAAAATAAAACTAACAACTAACCAGAAAGGCGTGTTTTAAAGTGGCTGAAAGCTTGTTAATCAGCGGTGCGGACATCGTAACAGAAGAAGAAATCATCCGAAACGGATTTCTCGGTATAAAGAACGGCATCATTTCTTACGCGGGGAAAACAAGACCGCAAGAAACGTATGAGAAGGAATGGAAGGCGCCCGAGGGTTCATATGCGCTTCCCGGAATGATTGATATTCATATTCACGGCGGATACGGCGCGGATACGATGGATGCTGATGTTGCAGCACTTGATACAATGTCCGCCCGGCTGCCCGAAGAAGGAACAACCTCTTTTCTAGCGACAACGATCACACAGCAGCACGAAAACATTGAAAAAGCGCTCGTCAACGCCAAAGAATGGACGTCTTCCTCACCGCAGGCCCAAAAAGGCGCTGAGTTGATCGGCATTCATTTAGAAGGACCATTTGTCTCTCCGAAAAAGGCGGGAGCACAGCCGAAACAATGGATTACTCCTGCTGATGCCGGGCTCTTTCAGAAATGGGAGCGGCTCTCGGGAGGGATGATCAAAATTGTGACGCTTGCGCCGGAAGAAGATCCTGATTTCAGCCTGATCCGTTATTTAAAAGACCAAAACATCATCCCGTCAATGGGACACACAGACGCAGGAGCCGAGCTTTTACAAAAAGCGGCGGATGCCGGGGCAGTGCATATGACGCACCTCTTCAATGCCATGAGCTCCTTTCATCACCGTGAGCCAGGGGGCATCGGTACGGCTCTCGCCTGCGGCCGCATCACGGCGGAGCTGATCACCGACGGCATTCATTCCCATCCTTTGGCCGTTAAGCTTGCCTATTTGGCGAAAGGAAGCAAAAACCTGATCATGATTACAGACTCCATGCGGGCAAAAGGGCTTAAGGACGGAGAATACGAATTCGGCGGACAAAAAGTCACCGTTCGCGGGGACACGGCGCTTCTCTCTGACGGGACGCTGGCCGGTTCCATTTTAAAAATGAATGAAGGCGCGGCGCTCATGCGCAGGTTTACAAACTGCTCATGGCTGGATATAGCAAATATGACATCGGCAAATGCGGCCCGCCGCCTCGGCATATTCGACCGTAAAGGAAGCATCGCCGAAGGAAAAGACGCCGACGTTGTTCTGACGGACGGACAGTGCGGCGTGCTGGCAACGATTTGCCGCGGAAACACCGCATATATCTCAAGGGAGGCTGATTGGACATGAACGTTATCACATGCAGACATTATGAAGAATTAAGTGAAAAAGCCGCATCGATTATCGCTGAAACAGTGAAACAAAAGCCGGATGCCGTTCTCGGCCTTGCGACGGGAGGCACTCCTGAAGGCGTATACAAAGAACTTGTGCGGATGCACCGCTCAGAAGACTTGTCATTCCGGAATGTCACGACGATCAACCTTGATGAATACGCCGGGCTTTCTCCCGAGGACAAAAACAGCTATCATTATTATATGAATACACATTTTTTTGCACATATCGACAGCCGAAAGGACCGCCACTTTCTCCCTGACGGACGGGCAGACGATCTTGATGCCGAATGCGGACGATATGACCGATTGATTCAAACACTCGGCGGAGCGGATATACAGCTTTTAGGCATCGGACACAACGGCCATATCGGCTTTAATGAACCCGGGACGCCATTTGAATCCCGAACCCATGTCGTTGAGCTGAATGAAGAGACAAGACAGGCGAATGCGCGGTACTTTCCGTCAATTGATCAAGTCCCTGTAAAAGCCCTGACAATGGGGATCGGGACGATTTTGTCCGGCAAACGGATTTTGATCATGGCATCCGGAAAAAGCAAGGCCCAAGCGGTGAAGCAGCTTCTGGACGGGCGCATCAGCGAAGCATTCCCCGCCTCCGCCCTGCACGCGCATCCGGATGTGACGGTCTTGATTGATGAAAAGGCTGCGGGCGGCGATTGAAAGGATTTGACCTATGCAGATTGATAAACAATCTCCGATTCCGATTTACTTTCAGATTATGGAACAATTAAAAACACAAATCAAAAACGGCGAGCTGAAAGCGGATGCGCTGCTTCCGTCGGAGCGGGAATACGCCGAACAATTCGGCATCAGCCGAATGACGGTCCGCCAGGCGCTTTCCAATCTGGTGAATGAAGGATTTTTATACAGGCAGAAAGGCCGGGGAACGTTCGTCAGCAAACTGAAGATGGAACAGCCGCTTCAAGGGCTGACAAGCTTTACGGAAGATATGAGAAGCCGGGGCATGAAGCCGGGGAGCAGACTTGCCGAATACCAGCTGATTCAGGCGACGGAAGAATTATCTTCTATCCTGGGATGCGGCTATCCGGCAACGCTTCATAAAATCATCCGCGTCCGGCTGGCAAATGATATCCCGATGGCGATTGAGGCCTCGTACATCCCGTTTGACAAGGCGGGAAAACTGGACGCCTCCCATTTTCAATCATCCATGTATGAGCATATTGAAGCGTACAATCAGATGCCGATCTCACGGGCAAAACAAGAGCTTGAACCGGGAGCCGCTTCCGAGGAAGAAGCTGAGCTGCTCGGTATCCAGCCCGGCGCCCCCGTCCTCTATATCAAGCGGACCACTTATCTGCAGGACGGCACTGCCTTTGAGCACGTCAAATCCGCCTACAGAGGCGACCGCTACACATTCGTGCACTATATGGACAGGGTGAAATGAAA
This sequence comes from Bacillus sp. FSL P4-0334, assembly GCF_038004825.1. Taxonomy (NCBI): domain Bacteria; kingdom Bacillati; phylum Bacillota; class Bacilli; order Caryophanales; family Bacillaceae; genus Bacillus; species Bacillus sp. FSL P4-0334. The sequence goes on from NZ_JBBORX010000001.1 coordinate 420,722, forward strand.
CATCTCCAACCGTTACGGGTTGGAGATGTTTTTTTGATCTGCCATTTTCAAATCAAGCCGGGGAATATTCTCTATGACTCTGTCAAAACGGAGAGGCTGGGGTTCTGGTATCTATTTTTATAAAGAAAAGAGTAATAAAATGCTACCCTCTGTTTTGGACAATATACGGAACCTGCTTTGAAATCAGCAGCAGCGGTTCTTTGTTTTTATGAGCCAGTGAAAACATGATTGCGCCTTCAATCATCGAGTTGATTGTCACCCCGAGCTTCTCCGCTTCCTCTTGTTCAAACCCATGCTCAAGAAATTTTGCCGCAAACACATCCGTCCACTTCTTGAACACCTCAACACATGTGCATCTTAACGTTTCATTGATCAGAGCGGTCTCACCCGCCAGCAATCCAACCGGCACGCCCTCAATATTCTGCAGATCATTAAACTGTTCAGCCGTTACATGAATAAAGTGCTGAATCGCTTCTACAGGGTCCGCGAATTGAGACATACTATTCTGTATTTGCTTTTCAACGCATCTTCCCGTATATTTGATCGCCGCAATGGCGAGTTCTGCTTTTCCGTTTGGAAAGTGATGATACACAGACCCCCTGGGTGCTCCGCTCTCTTTTATAATTTGATTCAAACCAGTCGCATGGTATCCCTGAATCTGAAAAAGATATGCAGAGGTTTGAATAATTCTTTCTTTTGTCCCGGTTTTACTGTTCATTATGTTTCCTCCTGCATATTACGAAAACCAATCGATTTTAGTATAGAAAAGGGACATAAAAAAGTCAAAAGCACTTATCACAGCAGGGCGCCGCCATTTACGCACAGAAAAAATCCTGCTGACCGTCAGATTTTCTTCTGAGCGATCAGCAGGCTGTATGTTTTCGTTATGGGTTTGAGGCATGCCTGAAATCAAACTGATCCGGAGCCGGGCGATACGGCGTATTTCCCGTTCTGAACATCCACAGCGGTGATATTGTTTTGCCGTTGTAAGGGTCCTTAACAACGGTGTACCAGTAATAAACGGAATCAGGCTGCAGGCCGTCCCAGACCCAATTTGCGGTTTTTCCGCTTTTTACGTGTTTTTTATGACCGAGCAGTTCGTTCGTATAGACGTTGCATTCAAAATAATCGGTCGCTACCCTTTTCCTCTTCGGCTGTAAATCCATTTCTGCTGAGAATTCGTCTTTATCAGCGAACAGATCGGTGTCATAGTAATTGATGTCATCCGTGTACGGCGAGTAGGAGAACATGTGAACCTGATTGGCGGCCTGATCGAATTGCATCATGCGCATAAAGCCCTGCCCCCCTTCCGGACCGTCCTGGTAGTCGGTCAGAATCTGGTGGACGAGGCGGTCCGGTTTTCCGTCCCTGTCATCGTCAAGCGCATCGGTTTTTTTCATGGCGTTATGGTAATGGCCGCTTAATACCATCGCCACATTGCGATTCGGCTTGACGACTTTTCGATAGATCGTCTCCCCGATCGGGCTTCGATTTCCGCTCACAAGCAAGTACTCATGAAAGCATAAGATGGCGGTTCGGTCCGGATACCTCTTCAGCACTTGATTGATCCAGTCAATCTCTTGTTCCGCAATGCCCCAGCCCATATAAATCATAATAAAATCGTTCCCGCTTGCCGACAGCAGATCATAATGCCCGCGGTTATTTTTGTATGATCCGCCGTAATGCATGTTCTGTTCAAACCGGCGGCTCCCGAAGAAATCCCCGAATGTTCGGTATGTGCCGTCTTTATGGCCGACGTCGTGATTGCCTGCAAGCACTCCGTACGGAATTCCCGCCTTGTCAAGCGTCCGCATGGAGTGATCGGCGTTTTTCCACTGTTTCATCACCATTGAATCATCGACGATATCACCGGTATGAAAGACATATTTAATATTGTGCTTTTCCTTATTTTCTTTGATCCACTCCGTCATTTTGTCAAAAATGTGCGGGTGCCCTTGTGCGTAATACTGTGTATCCGACATCCAGACAAACGTGTAATTGCCTTTCGCCGGTATTTGATCCTGCACGATGACATTCATTTTTGAGTTCTTCACCACATCCGCTGCGGAAACGGCTGCTTTTAATGTAAACGGCTTTTTATCTTTGGCAAGAACGCTGTCCGCCTCCTGCCAGCGGCTTGTCCGGTAATTCCAAATATACATGGTTACCTTTCGGCCGGGCAGAGAGCTTCCTTTCCAGACCGCCTCGGCCAGATCCGTTTCGTCGATAGACGGGTCAACGGAGACTTCGAACCGGTGATAAGGAAAACGCTCCATACTTTCCGCCGAAACGGTTTTTCCGTCATTTGCCGAGATGCGGTTCATTTCCGGCAGGGTAAACGGCATTTCATTTTCTTTTATGCCCCTCGGCGGTTCCGTTAATGAGGCGTGTTTATACACTTTCACGCTGCCCGGATTCCGCGCGGTATAACGGAAGCCGCGATAAAATGATACATTCATGTCATCCTTCGTCGGGTCTTTTACCCGGACGGACAGCTTTGCTTTGTGGGCGCCGATTTTTTGATCGGCAAGCTCCGGCTGGTTCGGCTCCTCCCGTTTGATATGGAAGGTGCGGACGGACCTTGTTTCATTTCCGGCAAGGTCTGCCGCAATAATGGTAAGGGTATGTTTTCCGGGCTTGAGATCGGCTGATGACGTGTGATGCGGGAGCGTAATGCTTTCTCCGTCCAAAAACGCTTTGACCTCTTCCACTTTGCTCCATTTGTCACGGATGTCCGCATTCAGCTCAACATTACCTTTCAGCGCCGCGCCTTCTTTGATACCCGGGACAATCTTCGGCCCCGTATTGTCCACCCGCACAGATTGGCTCAGCTGCTCCTCACCGTCGCTAACAAAAATATGGTGATAGCCTTCAGAAAGCTTCGCCGTGTTCCACGGCAGCAGCCGTGACGTAAACAAATGATCCGGCAGGCTGAATGAGAAGGTCTTCTGCTGATTCGCCCGCCTGCCGTCACCGATAAACAGCTGCTCAGCCGGATCCGTCTTCCCGTCTTTGATCACCGTTCCGTCCGAAAGCACCAGACGGGCATGTTTCACGACAAAATCATCCCGATTCTCTCCCGTGTCATACGGAGAAACCTTTGAGCCCGAACGGATGGATACTTTCTGCGTTTTGCCCCCTTTTTGCAGCAGACGTTCCGGAAGGAGAACCGAGTGCGTTCTGTAGCGGTGAGACGGATCGTCAAAAATGTGCAGCACCTCATTTTCCATTATGACGGTGTTTTGAAAATAAAGATTCGTTTTCCGGGCATCGAAGGCGAAATAGACCTCTTTTTCCAGCGCCGGCCGGGTCTCCTGCCGCTTGCCGTCAATCCACAGCTTGATCTTATCGGCGCTGACGTCGGAAGTCGCTTTGAGCAGATAGGTGCCGGATATCGTATCTTCGGGTTCAACATTCATTCTGAGTCCGTGTGATTTGCTCGTCTGTTCAATGTCAATCATCTTGACGGGCGTTTTTGCTTCATTTTCTCCATCACTGGCTGCGATATAATACTCAAGCTGATCCTGGCCGAGCAGTTCCGGGGAATAAAGAATGTGATGGTATAAGCTGTCGTTGCGGTCTTTTTCGGCCAGAATTCGTTTGAATGTTTTTTTCTCATTGGTCCGGTAATAAAACGCAACTGTTTTGACAAGGTTTTTGTCTTTTATGTCAGCCTTTAATTCAATGCTTTCAGCGGGCCGGACGGGCTTTCTGTCTGTAAGGTCTTCGATGACCGGTTTTTCCTTGTCGGGTTTGATCACCCTTTTCTGCTGCGGGATCTGCGCCTGAAAAACGGAGCCCGGTGACGGCTTGTGCTCGCTCGTGGAGATCTTCAGCAATTCTCCCGTTCCGTTCAGCGGATATTTGTACAGTAAAGAAGTCAGCCGGCGGAAAGCGTGTTTCCGGTATTGCGCTGAGGCGATATCCTTGCCGGTATTTGCCGACAGCACCACCGTACGCGGGCGGCCGTTGGACATTCCGTCCGTCCCTTCGATGACGGCGAGATGTTCTCCCTCCTTCAGGCGTGTCCCGTAATAGCGGTTGAAATCATCTATCGTCAGTTCTGATGCGGCGCGCCTCAGCCAAAACACGTAAGTCCCGCCTGACGGAATGACGGTATCTTCTTTCGGCCTCCATATCATGTCTGATTCCGGCCCTTCCTTCGGATAGCGGTAGCGGATGTGATAGTCTTTAAAATGAATGGGCCTGTCCGTCGTGTTATACACCTCGATAAATTCATAGGCATCAGCGCCGTCTTCATTTTTCGTATCAACCGCAAGCTCCGTAATCATCAGCTCGGGAATATGATTCAAATCGGCTTGATAGCCGTCCAGCTTCAGCCGCTTTTTCTCCGATTCCGCCCGCTGTCTGCCGTTGGTGAAAACGAGGTAATATTCCAATTCTCCATTCCAGATATCCCGTTTTGAAACCTGGGCCGTAAACAGCCGGATTGCGCCTGGCGCGGGCTCCATCGGCACCATTTTAAACCCCAGCTCATTGCTTTGTTTATAAAAAAGAAACGCCGAAAACGCTTGATAGTCAGCATTCCGTACATGAGCCTGTATGAACAGGTTTCTTTTCATTTCCGCCTTTACTTCGATTTGGGGAGGATTCTCCAGAAGCGGTATGTAATGAGGCGGCTGTCCGAATTCCTGCTGATTCACGGGGATTGCCGATTCTTTGCGCGCCGCATCCGCAGAAGGACTCACACAAAGCAAACCAATCAGAAAAAAGAGCGTCATCACAAGTTTCATCTCATTACCTCCCTATGCATTATGTTGCGTCAGGAGGCTGCCGCTTATGTAAATCACACATAAAAAAGCTGCCCTCTCGGGACAGCTCGTTTTTTACCTTTTTCTAAGCGGCTCCAATATGCCTTTTTGGATCAGCAAGTGGAAAACGGACAGCACGACGGATGCCCAAATGGCGGTGCCGAACCCATCAATCTGAAAGCTGTCTCCCATCAAGGCTGCGGTCATCATTAACGTAATGGCGTTGATGACAAACAGAAAGAGGCCGAGGGTCACAACCGTGACGGGCAATGTCAATATGACGATGATCGGCTTGATCAGCACATTTAACACAGAAAGAATCACACTGGCGATGACAGCCGCTCCGATACTGCTGATATGGACGGAATCAAAATATCCCGCGATAACGATTAATAATAAAGCATTTACTAAAATGCTGACTGCCCATTTGATCATTTATTTCAAATCTCCTTCTAAAGGTACAACAAAACACCAGATAATATATACAATCGGCACGATTCCGCTCGTGACAAGCGCTAATACAACGGTTATAATGCGCAAAAGCGACGCATCCATATTGATGTACTCCGCCAAACCGCCGACGACGCCGGCGATTTTACGGTTTTTTTCTGAACGGTAAAGTCTTTTCATCCAATCACCTCTGAGTATGCTTGAGCTTAATGGCTCCTGTTAACGATTCTGAGAAAATCGAGAGATGCTGATCATGGCCTTGATTTGATGCCAGCATCAGTTCTTTTTGAATGGTATCATTCTTTTCCTTTAAAATTTCCGCATCAATCAGCTCATGGCTGAGAGAGCCGAGATTGCTTTTCAGCTCCGCTTTCACCGCCGAATCATCAGGCAGAGCGATATCCACGTTTCCCGTCGTCGTTTTCGTGTAGATGGAGCGGCAGTGCGGCGCTGTCACGGTAAGCATGATATTGCCGTTAAAGCTTTGAACGTCAATGGATTCACTCGATCCGCGCAAATCAATCAAGCCGTTGATCGTTTCCGCTTCAATCGCGCCGCATTGATGTCCGGCCAGCTTGATTTGTCCGTTAGCCGTTTCCGCCGACGCTTTATCAGCCGTCAAATGAGAGAATGACAGAACGCCGTTTGTCGTTTTCGCCGAGAATTCTTTTACATGTAAATGTTCCCCTCTGATCGGTCCGTTAAACAGCTTCACTCTTATCTTATCGTACTCTTTCTGGGGAACATAAAGCGTGACATTGGTTTTCATCGTTTTCTTTTCCGTGCGGACAAAAAACTTATTGCCCTTCACTTCACACTCAATGTGCTGAAGAAATGCGGTGCGCGCCGCCTCCTGACTGTCCGCCCGGTACACTTTCGCCTGGCACTCCGCTCTGATATCTTCATCCGCCCACGGCACGATATTGACGCTGCCGTTTGCGATCTGCATATCAATGGCCGAGAATTCACTGTCTTTAAATTGAAAAATATGCTGCACTTCGTGTGCGTGGCCGAAATTCAGATCAAGATCCGCTTCCTTCACTTTTTTGACGGCAGAATCAATCCAGTCGAACAGCTTCGCCCCGAGCGACGGCTTTTGGCTTCCTTTTGCCCCGCTTTCGAAATCTTCCGCAGGTTCCTGGACCTCCGCAGATAATGCGGTGATCTGCTCTTCTTTTTCTTTATATTCATGATCCAGTTTTTCAATGAGCGTCAGTGCTTCCTGCGCCGTCAGCATGCCGTCTTCCACAAGCTTTAAAATCCGTTCTTTCTCCTGTTTCATACAAAACTCCTCCCCCGACTTTTCTTACACCTGGCGTAACACCTTAATTCCCTGCACGATATTCCAAATGACCATTCCGATGAGGATCAGAAAATAAACAGCTGCTCCTGTTATCATAACAAAAACGGGCACCATACTCTCCCCCTGAGCCGTAATCAATCCGCCGACAACACCCGCGGTCACAATCAGCAATCCCGCAAACGGAATGATATGGGAAATCAGAGCTCGCATGGCATGCCGCTTCGTCTCTTTTTCATCGACGACAAAGTAAGCCACAATCGGAAGAATGAGCGGCGCGAGAAACACGCTGAAATAACAGATTGATGCGATAATCGCTTGATTTCGGTTCAATAAAAACACTCCCTGTGCCTTGATGTAAAAACCCTTCCTTATACATACGTATGACGAATGGGCGGGTTTCATTTTCATGCTAAGGACATGCTTCGTTATACGTAATTTTTGATTTCAGAGATTTCACTATAGAATCTTTTCCCCGAACCGATTACAATATGTAACAAAGCCTGACCGTATGCAAGGAGGACATACAAATGGAGAAAGATCCCGAAAACGCCCAAGTAACGGAAGAGAGTCTGCGAAATTTAATTCGCGAACAGAAAAGAATGAACAGCGAAATGCTGGCTGAATTGGAACAGATCAAAGCAGCCCCTCTTCCCATTTCCCATGATATCCAATATATAAAAGTGCTGCTGGACAGCAGCAGCACCCATATTCTGCAGGACTTAATGCATTTAAGCAAACAGCTTCCCCAACAGAAAAAAGCCTGTAACACAACAGCCCAAAACCGGTGAGTTTTGGGCTGTTTTTATTGATCTATTATGTGGCTGCCGTTTCTTTTTCAGCCAGCAATGTTTTCATCCGTTTTTTATCACGTTCCATTACCGGTTTCAGATAGCGGCCCGTATATGATTCTTTCACTTCGACAACTTCTTCAGGCGTCCCGGAGGCTACGATCGTGCCGCCGCCCGCTCCGCCTTCAGGTCCCAGGTCTACGATGTAGTCCGCCGTTTTAATGATGTCGAGATTGTGTTCAATGACCAAAACGGTATCACCGTTATCGACGAGTCTTTGAAGCACAACCAAAAGCCTTGCGATATCATCAACGTGGAGGCCTGTCGTCGGTTCGTCCAGAATATACAGCGTCCGGCCGGTGGATCGCTTATGCAGTTCGGAAGCGAGCTTAACGCGCTGCGCTTCTCCGCCTGACAGCGTCGTCGCCGGCTGGCCGAGCGTCACATACCCGAGTCCGACATCGGCAAGCGTTTGAAGCTTGCGTTTGATTTTCGGGATATTTTCAAAGAAAGACAGAGCATCTTCCACCGTCATATCCAGAACGTCAGAAATGCTTTTTCCTTTGTATGTGACCTCCAGCGTCTCCCGGTTGTAACGTTTGCCGTGGCACACTTCACACGGGACGTACACGTCAGGAAGGAAATGCATCTCAATTTTGATGATGCCGTCGCCGCGGCAGGCCTCACAGCGCCCGCCTTTTACATTAAAACTGAACCGGCCTTTTTTATAGCCGCGCACCTTTGCTTCATTTGTCTGCGCGAATACATCGCGGATATCATCAAACACGCCCGTATAAGTTGCCGGGTTTGATCTCGGTGTCCGGCCGATCGGCGCCTGGTCGATGTCGATCACCTTATCAAGGTGGTCGAGGCCTTTGATTTCTTTATGGCTTCCCGGTTTCGCTTTGGCTTTATGAAGCTTTTGCGCAAGCGCCTTATGCAGAATTTCATTCACAAGCGTGCTTTTTCCGGAACCGGACACACCTGTCACCGCCGTAAAAGTGCCGAGCGGGAATTTGGCGTTCGCTTTTTTCAGGTTGTTTTCTGAAGCGCCTTTGATTTCAATGAACCGGCCGTCAGGCTTTCTTCTCTCCGGAGGCATCGGGATGAATTGAGCCCCTGACAAATAGCGTCCGGTCAGAGAGTCCGCATCATTCATCACTTCTTCTGGCGTCCCCGCCGATATGACGCGGCCGCCGTGAATGCCGGCGCCCGGACCGATATCTATCAAATAATCGGCAGCCATCATCGTATCCTCATCATGCTCCACGACAATCAGTGTGTTGCCGAGATCCCTCATGTTTTTCAGCGCGCTGATCAGACGGTCATTGTCACGCTGGTGAAGGCCGATGGACGGCTCATCAAGAATGTACAGGACGCCTGACAAACGGGAGCCGATCTGCGTCGCAAGCCTGATGCGCTGGGCTTCTCCGCCTGACAGCGTGCCCGCCGCCCGGCTCAGCGTCAGATAATCAAGACCCACTTTATCTAAGAAGCTGAGCCGCTCTACAATCTCTCTTAAAATTAAATCGGCAATCTGCATATCTTTCTCAGACAGCGTCAGGTTTTTGAAAAATTCAAGCGCGTCGCCGACAGAAAGCTCCGTAATGGTTCCGATATGGCGCCCGTTGACCAAAACGGCAAGCGCTTCTTTCTTCAGCCGGTAGCCTTTGCACGTCGGGCACGATTTCTGTGACATGTACTGCTCCATCTGTTCACGGATATAATCGGAGCTTGTCTCTTTATACCGTCTCTCAATATTACGCAGCACACCTTCAAATTCAATTTCATTTTCGCGCACTTGTCCGAAATCATTCTCGTATTTAAAGTAAATCCGTTCATTGCCGCTGCCGTACAGCACTTTATCAAGCTGATGCTTCGGCAGGTCTTTGACCGGAGTCTCCATATCAATGCCGTAATGGCGGCAGACCGCCTGAAGCAGCTGCGGATAATATTGTGAACTGATCGGCGTCCACGGCGCGATGGCGTGTTCCTTTAATGACAGCTCGGGATTGGGGATGACGAGCTCAGGGTCCACTTCCAGCTTCAAACCGAGACCGTCGCAAGTCGGACAGGCGCCGAACGGGCTGTTAAACGAAAACAGCCGGGGTTCAAGCTCTCCGATAGAAAAACCGCACAGCGGACAGGCGTGATGCTCGCTGAACATCAGCTCCTCCTGACCGATGACATCTATCATGACACGGCCTTCCCCTAAGCGGAGCGCGGTTTCCAGCGAGTCGGAAAGCCGGGCGGCAACCCCTTCCTTGACAACGATCCGGTCAATGACTACTTCAATGGAATGCTTTTTGTTTTTTTCAAGTTCAATATCGTCGGAAAGCTCGGCCATTTCTCCGTCAATCCGCACCCTTACGTAACCTTGCTTTCTGATTTGGTCAAGCACTTTGACATGGGCGCCTTTTCTGCCTGAGATGATCGGCGCAAGCACTTGAAGCTTCGTCCGCTCCGGATATTCAAGAATCCGGTCAACCATCTGTTCAATCGTTTGCGACGTAATTTCAATGCCGTGCTCCGGGCAGTGCGGTTTCCCGACTCTCGCGTACAGCAGCCGGAGATAATCATAAATCTCCGTTACCGTTCCGACGGTTGACCGCGGATTGCGGCTTGTCGTTTTCTGGTCAATGCTGATCGCCGGAGAAAGCCCTTCGATCGCATCAACGTCCGGCTTATCCATCTGCCCTAAAAATTGGCGCGCATAGGCAGAAAGCGATTCAACATACCGCCTCTGTCCTTCCGCGTAAATGGTGTCAAAGGCAAGGGATGATTTTCCCGATCCGGACAGCCCCGTCACGACGACGAGCTGATCCCGCGGAATCGTTACATCAATGTTTTTTAAATTGTGCGCCCTTGCGCCTTTCACCTCGATCCGGTCAATTGCCATGTGTTCATCATCCTTCCGCTTTAAGCTCTAACAGTAAATCACGAAACTCTGCCGCCCGCTCGAAATCAAGCGCTCTGGCCGCTTCTTTCATTTCGTGCTCCATTTGCTCAACGACTTTCTGGCGTTCTTTCTTCGTCATCTTCGCCAGTTTAGGCGCGGCTTTTGTTTTATATTCTTCTTTATCCTCAGCGGCCTGCGTCGCGCGGATCACATCGCGGATTTCCTTATTGATCGTTTGCGGCGTAATGCCGTGAATTTCGTTAAAGCGCTCCTGCTGTTCCCGGCGGCGCTTCGTTTCATTAATCGCGATTTCCATCGAATTCGTGATTTTATCGGCATACATGATGACGCGGCCTTCCGCGTTTCGTGCCGCCCGTCCGATCGTCTGAATCAGCGAACGTTCAGAACGGAGGAAGCCTTCTTTATCCGCATCGAGAATGGCGACAAGTGACACTTCCGGAATATCAAGCCCTTCCCTCAGCAGGTTGATGCCGATTAACACATCATGTTTTCCGAGGCGGAGATCACGGATGATTTCAATCCGTTCAAGCGTCTTAATCTCGGAATGCAGATAATTGACCTTGATACCGATTTCCTTGAGATAATCGGTCAGATCCTCTGACATTTTTTTCGTTAAAGTCGTCACGAGAACGCGTTCATTCCGTTCTATCCTCGCCTGAATCTCACCGATCAGATCATCAATCTGTCCTTCGATCGGCCGGACGTCAATGAGGGGATCGAGGAGTCCCGTCGGTCTGATGATCTGCTCGATCATTTCCGGCGTATGCTCAATTTCATACGGTCCCGGAGTCGCCGACACGTACACGATATTGTGCATGTGTTTCTCAAATTCCTCGAAACGGAGCGGACGGTTGTCAAGCGCTGACGGCAGGCGGAACCCGTGATCGACAAGCACCTGTTTTCTCGCCTGGTCACCGTTGAACATGCCGCGCACCTGCGGAATCGTCACATGTGATTCATCAACGACAATCATAAAATCGTCCGGAAAATAATCAAGCAGCGTATATGGCGTAGAGCCCGGCGGACGGAGTGTCAAATGTCTTGAATAGTTCTCGATCCCTGAGCAAAAACCCATTTCCCGCATCATTTCAAGATCGTATCTCGTCCGCTGCTCAAGCCGCTGCGCTTCAAGGAGCTTGCCGTTTTCGTGCATCACTTTCAAGCGCTCCTCAAGCTCCTGTTCAATATTCAGAATCGCTTTTTCCATCTTTTCCGCCCGGGTGACGAAGTGGGAAGCCGGGAAAATCGCGACATGGTCACGGTCGCCGAGAATTTCTCCTGTCAAAGCGTCGACCTCTCTGATCCGCTCAATTTCATCTCCGAAAAATTCCACTCTGATACAATGTTCGTCACGGGAAGCCGGGAAGATTTCCACAACGTCTCCGCGCACGCGGAACGTCCCGCGCTGAAAGTCGATATCATTGCGGGCATACTGGATATCCACAAGCTTTCTCAGCAGCTCGTTCCGCTCAATCTCCATTTCCGGTCTGAGCGACACAACCATCTCCCGGTATTCTTCAGGCGAACCGAGACCGTATATGCATGACACACTTGCGATAATAATGACATCTCTCCGTTCAAACAGAGAGGATGTCGCGGAGTGTCTCAGTTTATCAATTTCATCATTAATGCTTGCGTCTTTCTCTATAAAAGTATCCGTTTGAGGCACGTACGCCTCCGGCTGATAGTAATCGTAATAGCTGACAAAATATTCGACAGCGTTGTTCGGGAAAAACTCCTTAAACTCGCTGTACAGCTGTCCGGCAAGGGTTTTGTTATGGGCAATGACCAGTGTCGGTTTATTCACTTCTTTAATCAGATTGGACACGGTAAAGGTTTTGCCCGTCCCTGTCGCACCCAGGAGAGTCTGGTGTTTTCTGCCTTCCTGTATGCCTTTGACAAGCTTCTCAATCGCTTGCGGCTGATCTCCCTGGGGCTGATATTTCGAGACTAACTCAAAACGATCTTTCACAAAAAAGCCTCCGTTTCTTTACGAAATCTTCCTATTGATATAGTAACACAATGACGGGCAAAATCACTAAAAATACGAACTAAAGTTCGATGGTTTATTTTTACCAAGTCAATTTTTGTATAAAAAACCTGCTTTTATGGCGTAAAAGCAGGCATTCTATTTCATATTCACCATGTCAGGCATTGTCTTTCTTTTTGTCTGCTTCTTTTTTGGCCATGTACAGCCCTCCGGCCACCAGCGATACGACATCCAATCCAACGATAAAATACGTTTCGGTGTAACCCTTTAAATAGGATGCGAAAAGCAGTGCGGCTGTGAGAGCGATCGCCACATAGTGGTTAAACGTGACGCGCGTAAAAAGGACGACCAGCATAAAAGGGAAACATAATGCAAAAACGGCTTTTGTAATCACAAAAACCCTCCTCGGGAATTCTTCATCTCATCTGATTATAGTAAAAAATGAAGAATCGGACAATCGTTCCCCTGCTATCACAATACCCTTTTTCAGCAGTCTTCAATCATCTGTCAAAAAAAATGTGAATATAAATCCATTGAACCATTAACCAGATGAACCGAATTACCTTTCTTCAGCCGAAAGGATGAGAAGGTTTAGGTCTTTGTATCTTTGACAGTTTCTTCCTCCCTCTTTACAATGTAATGATAGTGTTTACTATCATTTTTCTTGGATGAAGAAAAAAAGGGGGTCATGCCGCATGTATTCAGTGCGATTTCAAAAAGCGGAAGAATCGAGCCGCTCTGCAGGAGCAAAAGGAATGAACCTGATTAAACTGACGAAAAACGGGCTGCCCGTTCCCGGCGGTTTTATCATTCAGACGAATGCCCTGACACGTTTTATGGAAGACAACGGGCTTCAAGCAGATCAGGAACAGATGGAGCGCGCCATTATGAACGGCACGTTTTCAAAAGAGCTTCGGGAGGAACTGACCGCGTCGTTTTATGAATTGAGAGAATCATACGCCTCTGTCGCCGTACGTTCCTCCTCCGCGTCCGAAGATCTTGAAGGGGCTTCTTTCGCAGGCCAGTACGAAACCTATTTAAATATCAAAACAGAAGAAGAGTTTCTCGGAAAAGTGAAAGAATGCTGGGCTTCCTTCTTCTCGGCGCGGGTCAGCGGCTATAAAGAGAAAATGAACAATGACACCGCAGAACCGTTAATGGGCGTTGTCGTGCAAGGGCTGATCAATTCCGAGGTTTCAGGAGTCATTTTCAGCCGCAACCCCGTCACACACGATGACGGAGAACTGATGATCAGCGCGAGCTACGGTCTCGGAGAAGCAATCGTCTCCGGCAGCGTGACGCCCGACACATTTATCGTCAATAAAGACACATTTCAGATTGAAAAAGAAATCGGCTTAAAAGAAATGTATATCGTTTCTAAAGACGAAGGCGTGACGGAAAAAGAGACGACCGCTGACATGAGAAGCCGCTTCTGCCTTGATGACGAGAGCATCAAAGAGCTTGCCATGCTGACGATAAAGACGGAAGAACTGTACGGTTATCCCGTGGATCTTGAATTCGGATTTGCCGAAAATAAGCTGTATCTGCTTCAGGCCAGGCCGATTACAACGATCGTGCAGGATCAGAAAGCGGCAGACGAAGAACGGGAATTTATCATGACGCCCCGGGATCAGAAAGATTTTTGGCTCAATATGGAGGCCAATATAGAAGGCCCCGTCAGCCCGTTATTCGCCTCACTCATTGTGCCGGCTTTGGAATACGGCCTCAAAGAGAGCACGAAGGCATTCCCTGTAATGGGCATCGAAATCGAGCGTGTCAAACTTCATCAGGGCCGTGTTTTTTCCAGACAGCATAAGACGGACGACAAGCTGCCTGCAGAACAGTTAGAAGCGCTTTTCCCCGTTTTGGCTGACCGTATGTACGATATTATTCAGGAAACCTTTCTGCCTTTTTATCAAAAGCTGGACGAACTGGCGCATACAGACCATCATACGCCGGAGACTGCCCTTGATGCGTTCCGAAACCTGCAAGACTTCTATTTAAAAGGATACGCAGAACATTTCAATATTATCTTTCCGCAGGTTGCGTTAAACATGATGCTGGAATCTATGTACGGACAGGTTGAGAAAGAAAACACCTCCCTTCTGTACGAAATGCTGGCTGGCGTCATGAATAAGTCATTGGAGACCGACAGACAGCTCTGGCTGCTTTCCGGACAAGTAAAAGACAGCCCTGAGCTGCAGCGCGTCTTTACGGTTTCTCATGCCGATGAGCTGCATCAGACGCTTCTGCAATCAAATGAGGGAAAACGCTTTCTCGAACAAGTCGGTGAATTTTTACAGGAATACGGCTGGAGATCTGTGAAAAGTCATGATCTCATTGAAGAAACTTGGGCGGAAAACCCTTATTTCGCTTTGGCCAACATTCAGAACTATGTCCGGAACGGATACGATTTTGACAGTGAGTTTCATAAAACGATAGAAAAACGAAAACAGCTCTACGCCGACTTTATGGATAGAATTGAAGATGACGGCTTCCGGGAGACGTTTGACCGCTATTATCAGTGGACATTGTCTTCATCCGTCATCAAAGATGATCACCATTTTTATATTGATGCGATGCTGGACGCCAAAGCGCGCCTTTGCCTTCTGAAAATCGGCGAGCTGCTTCAAAAACAAGGCGTAATCGATGATCGGGAGGATATGTGGTACTTATACAGCGATGAAGTCGAGAAAGCACTCGTGTCGCCGGTTCCGATGCAGGAAAAAGCCGCTGAACGAAAACAGCTCTTCCAGCAATATCAATTGCTTGAAGCCCCCGCTTATCTCGGGACTCCGACTTCGGAACAGCTGAAAACGGCTGAACAGATTACCGGCTCCATCACAGAAGATGAAAAAAACACTGAACATCAAATTTACGGACTTGCGGCGTCAAGCGGAATCGCAAGCGGCCCGGTGAAAGTCATTCGTGACGCAAGTGAATTTTCCCGTTTTTCAACAGGAGACGTGCTTGTCTGCAAAATGACGACACCGCTGTGGACCAGTCTGTTCCAGGATGCAAAGGCCGTCATTACGGACACGGGCGGCATCCTGTCACATGCGGCGATCATCGCGAGGGAATACGGGCTCCCGGCCGTTCTCGGCACACGTGCCGCGACTGACAGGCTCAACGACGGAGATATCGTCACGGTGGACGGGACAAACGGCAAGATTACGATTGTCAAACGCGCTTCATGCTAGGTTTCCCTCTTTATTGACGGGCAGGGCGGGTGTATACTTGTCCTGCCAGTATTTACGCGAGGTGAAACATGTTGAGAACGACGAACAAGAGAATTATTGACGCCGCGATGAATTTGATCATCCAAAAAGGATACCGCGCAGCGACAACAAAAGAAATCGCAGAAAAAGCAAAAGTAAGCGAAGCAACGATTTTCCGTAATTTTAAAAACAAACAAGGATTAATGAAAGCCATGATTGAACAGCAGACGCCGGTTCCGGAAAGCATGATCACTAAGGCGGAAGGCGATCTGTATGAGGATCTTCTTCATTTCGCGGCGACCCTTCTTCAGCAATTGGAACAAAAAAAAGAAGTGTTCCGCATCTGCCTGCGCGAACCGGAACTGTTCGAAGACGTCCTGCAGGATATTGTCGTATATCCGCAATCCGTGAAAAAGCATTTAATCGTTTACTTTAAGGAGCTGACAAAGAAAAATATGATAAGCCCCGGCAGTGAAGAAGCTAATGCAGACGTCTTTATGACGATGATTTTCGGTTATTTTATACACCGGCTGCAGCTGGGGAAAAGAGTCATTACTCTCTCTGAGGAAACGATGCTGAAACACAGCACTGAGATTTTCATGAAAGGCATTACCGGCCGGTCATTTTCCGGCTCCAAGGAGGATGAAGGATGGGTTCAAAGAAAGAATGGGCGCTGATCGTTTCGCTTTTGCTGGGAGCCATACTCGTTCCTATCAATTCTACGATGATCGCAGTCGCCCTTTCATCCATTTCCCGCTCATTCAGCGAATCAATTGCCAGCATCACATGGGTAGTGACCGTGTATTTAATCGTGATGGCCGTGACACAGCCCATTGCCGGCAAACTCGGTGATATGTACGGAAACAAAAAAATGTATTTATGGGGCGTCGGCCTTTTTCTCATCGCATCATTGGGGTGCGCCCTCTCGCCAAGTCTTTTCTTATTGATTTTCTTCCGGGCGCTTCAGGCTGCCGGCGGCGCTTTGCTTACGCCAAACAGCATCGCCATCATCCGCCATGTCGTGTCTGAAAAACGGCTTCCGAAAGTATTCGGCTTTTTCGGCCTCGGTGCCGGGCTTGGCGCGGCTCTCGGTCCGTTTATCGGCTCTCTTTTAATTGAGAGCTTCAGCTGGCATTCGATCTTTTGGGTCAACATTCCGTTTCTTGCAATCGCACTTGTGACGGCATTAGTGATGTTTCCTAAATATAAAGAAGAAACGTCTGACGCTCCGCTTGATATCATCGGGTCCGTTTTGCTTGCCGGAAGCATTGTATCTATTATTCTTCTGACGAAAAATGAAAGCTCTTTGGGCTATTGGGTGTACGCACTGCTCATTCTCGTATTTGTTCCGCTATTTTTCAGGCGGGAGCTGCGCACGAAACATCCGATTATTGATTTTGACCTGTTTAAAAACACGACCTTTACGAGCGCCAATCTGTCGGTTCTGTTAAGCAATTTAATGATGTACGCCGTGTTATTGATTATGCCGCTCTTTATGACCGGCCACTTCAGCATGAACACGTCGCACAGCGGCATGGCGCTGTCAGTCTTTTCTGTTTTCATGTCCGCCAGCAACTGGGGCGGAGCTCAGCTGCATCAGAAATGGGGCGCGCGAAGAATGATTTTTCTGTCCTTCGGGCTGATGGCCGTAGCCAATCTCTTATTTTTGCTTTTGGTTTATTCCCATTCCGTTCCGTTTCTTATGGCATCGCTTATAGTCGGAGGCATCGCGTTAGGTGCGGGGCTGACGAGCATGCAGGTATCTTCTCTTGCGACGGTAGAACCGGGCATGTCCGGCATCGCATCCGGGATTTTCTCCACCTTCCGTTATTTCGGAAGCATTATTTCTTCAGCACTGATCGGTTTAATCTCCGGGTTTCATATTCTGTTTATCATATTGATCGGAGTTTCTGTGATCGGCTTGTTCGTATCGCTTGGAATTAAATCCGGCGAAACCGTTGATACGAAAAAAAGCCATTCGGCGTAAACAAAAAAGGTTCCGTGAGCACCCGCTTTCCGGAACCTTTTCTAGTTTTCCTTCTTCATTTTCTCTCTCAAAGTGTCACCGCACTCCCCGCGGCATAGAGTATCGCAACGCCGTTTGCTCTATGAGAATCTTTTTATTTAAAAGAGAAAAGGGAAATGTAAATCGCTAAGAGCTCAGATCAAGTTCGGCCGCTTGCGCCGTAATCCGGCCGTAAAAAAAGCCCGGCCGCTGTGTTGTTAGCGGCACCGGGCTTTTTATATGTGATTTTTCATAATTAATAAAACTGAAAGCTTATTATTTCCAATGTTTTTTCTTAATTTTTTTCATAATTCTCCTTACTAAAACCTACCTAAAACAATTATTGAATATTACTTTTATAATTAAGCAAAATTAAGTAACAATCATTGAAGGATTCTCAGACTGATAAAATTTATTTTAAATATAATATTTCAAAACACATTGATCCTCCTTCTAAAGTTGAGTCGCGTCACTTTAGTAGAATCATACCGTGGCTTCCCTTGTCAAAAGGCACAGTTCTTTTTTACACCACTACTTGAGACTTTAACGTTTCTCTCATTTGAATTAATTCAAAATAGAATTAATGGGGGAGATTACCCCCGTATTTCCAGGCGATCCAGGTGGGTGGCCTGGTAAATATTTTGAGTCTCTGTATCTTTAACAATAGTATTTACAATATCATTAGGATACCGATTCAAAAAAAAAATGTTCTCCTTTAAACTTATGAAATTTCACGTTTCCTTCAACAACTTCACTCCATTTATGCATTTCATTGATATGAGTCGAAAAATCGCTATCCGCATAAAAAACGCTTACTCCACAACTTATTTTTTCTGCTTTGGGCTGAAACTTATAATTGTCCAAAATTATAAAATCTGCTCGCAAAATCGGAAGAAACATATCCATAATCTCTTTTGTATAAAACTCCTCTGGTATTCCCCCATATTGTTCCACCTTTGTCAAGAAAGTTTCATTAGTCATATTTTCAATGTCTTCTCTCTTTTCAAAAATATGTGGAGCATCTCGCCCAGAAAAAAACAGATGCCTTGGTTCCTTAGTTCCCATTTGCTTAAGTTTATAATATATCTCATAAGTCAATAAGGCTCCCATGCTGTGTCCAAATATAACATATTCATCGTCATATTCTAATTGTTCACTTATTCTTTTGGCGATATCTTCACTTGCTTCACCAACAGACTGGTAACAAGGCTCTGTGAATCGAGTTCCTCTTCCAGCCAATTCACATATACACAATTCATATCTATCCGGCAGTAGTTTTTTCCATTCATAATATGCATTTACCGACGCTCCAGCATATGGAATAGGAAATACTTTTATTTTATTTATTTCACTCACTCCTATGTTCAACTTGAGCCCACTATCATTACTATATAAACCTATAAGTATTCAAGATACATTTAATTGTGCTTCTCTATCTCTCGCTGCTCTGCCAGCAACAAATTCACCATATCACTATAGCTATTCAAACCGTCTGTCTGATTATTTGCCTTCAGATATACATCATTTACATTTCTTGAAATACTTGAAATAACACCCTCATACTTATCCCGGTACTGCTCATTTTGTTCTATATCATGCCGCACCGCTTTGGACAGACTGGACATTATATCAGACGCCTTATCTGGATCCACTTTCTTTAGCTCAGATATAGAATAATCAAATGCCAGAAATAAACCACTGTATAGTATCATTGGATCATCCTGCTGCTTACATGCCAGATAAGCTATAAAATTAGCCTCATCCTCATGCATGAAACCACTCTGATGTGCCAATTCATGCGCCATAGTAGCAGGCACCAAAAAAACTGGCACATTAACATTGATATTGGATTCATAAGTAAAAGGGACAAAAATACCATGTATCCCTGCATGCGACATTAGTTTTGACATCACCACTGGTTTTGGTGTTGAATATGAATGCTCCAAAACAGGATATTTCTTTGATAACATTTGCATCGAGAACACTGCGTGTTGTGCATAATAATCAAAAACCTCTGGTACATGAGCCAAAAGATCAGTATCCGCTAACTTTCCCCTTGCCAATTCCATTTCAACGGCAAGCGACTTACTCAATTTAACCAGTTCTTCCTTGCTGTAGTTCTCTTCTTTATATTCGGTATGAGACAAAAAAGAATATCTGTGATAGTTTATTCCACCCAAAATAGTATAACAAAAATATATCACGCTACAGATCGTAACGATTCCTAGAGCACCACGATAAACTACCATCCTACGTACACCTTTACTCATGATAACCTTGCGCACATAATAAACGATATAAAATAGAAAAAGTAACACAACCAACACGACGAGCCATTCACTAACAGAAAACTTGACCCAAGAAGGTACAAATCCTACTATTTTTGACAATAACGGATATACAGACCTACTGTATTTTTCCGCCCAATCCTGATGGTTCTGCGCGTATTTTGTCAGTATGTAAGCTATAACTCCAAGTGAAATCAATGGTAATCTCTTAAGTAAAAGCTTTTTTATAATGTACTCCCCCTATCCAACATAACCATTATAATCAGTTATTCTTAATATATATCCTGCTAAAGATTCATCTTCTAAAGGTTTTGGAGTTAGCAATAACCTTTCCAATAAGCCATACCTCTCCTTCATTTATTTTTTTATTATTTCAAAATAAAACAGCTAAGAAAATATAATTTTCTTAGCTGTTTTATTTTGAAATCTAGTTTAGGAGTTCTTGAAACTATTCCGAATAATTATGAAAAATCACATTATAATGCTGTCATTTCTTCGTGCTCGTGTTCATCCTGCACGAATAAAATACCTAATTCATGATGTTCGCCTTCATAGGACGCGCGCTGATCAAACCGGATCTCACCGTTCAGGCCGATGATCTCCATTTTTACAAATGCGCGGTTTTTTTGAAGTGCTTCATAAAAATCCGACACATGCTTCACGGGGATGCCGTTTACTTTCGTAATAATCTCACCGATCTTCAGCTCAAGATCGTCCGCGGGTGTATTCGGAATGATGCCGAGCACCATTAAGCCCTGATCCCGCTTAGAGAAATAAAACGGAGCCGCGTTATCGTTCAGCCGCTGTCTTAATGATAAAAACAGGCGTCCGAGCACCGCAATACAAGCGGCAGCTCCGGCAAGCGGAGTCCACCAAAGGGCCGCTGCCCCGAATGCGGTCACGATAACCCCGAGAATCATGACACGTTTCGCCGTTATCCTTATGCTGACTTCCGGAAGTGACCCCTGCACACGCTGTCCGAAGCCGGCGATATAAGGAATCCAGATCAAATGGAAAGAGCCGCCCGGCACGGTAAAGACAGGCCACCAAGAAAGGTGTGACTCAAGCCCGCTGCCCGGCACCAATAAGAAAAGCGGAAGCAGCCATGCGCGATTCGCCAATTGTCGGCCGATGGGCAGTCCTCTGCTGCTGACGACAAGCGCCGGAGATGTTTTCAGATGCGCTGAACGGCAGGCAGCCGCTCCCTCCGTGATAATCAAAAGGCCCATAAACACGGCCGCCGATGCCCAATTCACGCCGAATGCCTGCGGAAACCGATCCGCAAACGGCACTGTGTGGGTATACTGAAGGAGAAACGCAATGAACATGCCGGCGCTGACAATATAAGCTGATGACAGCCAATTCATACGGAACGTCAGCGAAGCTAAAGCCGTCACGGCCGCGATTATGCCGAGAAGACCGAATGGAATCGAAATTCCCAGTCCAAAAAATAATATGGAGAGAAGAATACCCGGTATAAGTCCTTTTATGTATGTAAAGATAAGCTCGTCATACATATCCGCGATTTTTGTATGAAACGTATGGCGTTCACGTTTGATCCGCAAATATCCGCATGCGAGACTTATGATGATAAAAAACCAGAACATCGGGTGCAAAAAAAACAGACCGATACTTTTCAGAAGTTCAATTCCCCATTGAACAGACATTGCTTTCACCGCCTCAAGCCAAACATTTTAATTCTATTCTACCAAATAATCATTGGCTTGAATATCTCAAACGTCTATCTCTCTTCCGTCATCCACAACGTCACATTTGAGAGAGAGAAATCTTTCAGATAGTGGTCGACTTCCACCTCGATTACGCCGCTGATCAGAAGCATGGACCGTTTAATATCCGTCAGATTGATTCCTAAACGTTTATGGTTTTTCATTAAGTAGGTGAAATAATGCTTCGCACACTCCTCATTGATATCGTGAACACATTCAACATTTGTGTAATTGACCAGGTATCTGCTGAACAGCATAAGAAGACTTAGTGCTTTTGTTGATGAAAATGTAACGTCTTTTGTTCGGTCTTTTAGTTGTTCCACTAATTCATAATATTTTTTTTCACGCACAATACTTGCCCTCTTCAATTGTGAACCCCCATTTTTTTATCCAGATAAGCACGGGTGATTACAGCTGCCGTGCTGAAGCGCCGCAAACACTTCTGCTTTCGATACTGAAATGCAGCTGCCAAACTAAAACTGTTCTCTATTAGAACCTTCTTTTATTGTAAGAACTAAAACTGACTGAGGCAACTTTCAAAAGTTTCATTTTGAATACATATTAACTCGGCATAAAGTCTCTCTTCTCTATAAATATCGGGTAATGTTTGTCCTTTATAAATGTTTAAATGTGAAAATTTTTTTAATATCTTGTCAAAACCGACATTATTATATGTCTTTTAGTTCATTTTTAGGGTATGACAAAAGAAACAGGAGACGAAAAAAACGCCTCCTTTTCATTTATTTTACAAATAATGATTTTAACGCCATTTGCAGCTGTAAATCATTTTTTTCGTCAGATTTCTGTTCATTCATCAGCTGATTCATTTTTTCCGCTGTCTTTTTATCAATGACCGCTGTTTTATCAAGCTTGTACCGGTCTTGAAACGCCAGAACGGCTTTTTTCATTGTTTTGCTGAAATAGCCGTCTGCTCTGCCCGGGTCGAAGCCTAGGCCTTTCAGCAGGATTTGGGCGTGTTTGACATCCGCGCTGTTCATATCAGGCTGAAGCGGCTGTTTCAGCTGAAGCGGTCCCGCCGCAAAATAATCCGGCTGGCTCACAGCGATTGTCGGAGCAATGCCTTTTTTGTGGATCCAATTGCCTTTCGGTGTCAGCCATTTGTAAAGCGTCAATTTAATGTTGCTCCCGTCTCCCATAGGCACGGCCTGCTGAACCGTTCCTTTACCGAAAGAAGTGTCACCGACAACGTCATAATGTCCCGCTTCTTTTAACGCACCCGCAAGAATTTCTGAAGCGGAGGCGCTTCCTTTATCCGTGATGACATTGACGGGATACGGCTTCTTATGTTTTAAGGTTGAGAAATATTGTTTTTTATCGCCGTTACGCTCCGCAATTTGGATATACGGCATGTCTTTTGTGATGAAATGCTTTAAAATTTGTTCGACGCTTTGAAGGTAGCCGCCAGGATTCCCTCTTACATCAAGGACGAGACCGTCAATCCCTTGTTTTTCAAGCTTTTTCAGCGCCGCGGCGAAGTCCTGGGCGGTATGCTCGGAAAATGTCGATATGCCGATGTAGCCGACATGATGACCGCCTGATTCTTTGCGGGAAGCAAATACGGTTTCAAGCGGGATTTCCGCTCTTTTAATCCGGAATGACAGCTGTTTATCAGTACCCGGACGCTGTATTTTAATAGAAACCTTCGATCCTTTTTTTCCTCTGATTTTCAGCACGGCTTCGTTTAAACCTTTCCCGTTCATTGACTCGCCGTTTATGCTGATGATTTCATCATTCGGCTTGAGTCCCGCTTTTTCCGCCGGAGATTGCTTAAACGGTGATACGATAATGATTTTATTGTCCTCCATACCGACTTCAGCGCCGATCCCTTCGAAAGAAGAATCAAGAGAATCGGAAAACTGCTTAGCGGTCTGCTTGTCCATATAAACGGAATAAGGGTCGTTTAATGTAGACAGCATCCCCTGAATCGCTCCTTCAAGAAGCTTTTCTTTATCTACATTTTCCACGTATTCGTTCGAGATCAGCTCATATGCTTTTTCGATTTTTTCCATTGCCCGGCTTCTTTCTGCGTCTGATGAATTCGGCTGTACTGCCCCGGCAATATGAGCTCCGCCGCACATGATGCTGACGGCCGCTATCACTGCGATCATTTTCTGCTTCATCGTTTACCTCCTCTTAGTCCTTTTACGAAAATCTGGAGATAGTATGTGTAAATTGCAAAGAATTCATGTAACGGCAACAAAAAAATGAAAACGCGAGATTGTTACATATATATGGGTAACGTATAATATTTTGTATGCAATTCATTAAATATACAGGAGAATGCGATATGAAAATAAAATTATCGATTTTATCCGCGGCGATTCTGGCCGCAGGAATTACCGCCTTTGTCTGGCCAAAAACAGAGGCCAATGAAAAAACGCAGACGGACGCCTTGTATGTTTCCCCCGCAGGCAGCGACCAAAATGAAGGAACGTTAGAAAAGCCGTTCCGCACATTAAAACATGCGGCTGAAAAGGCAGAGGCCGGGACAACCGTATTGATTCGGGGAGGGACGTACGATGAAACGTTTGAAGTAAAGCACAGCGGCACGGCCGAAAAGCCGATTACATTTCGGAACTATCAGAATGAGCATGTCTCAATCAGCGGCAAATCTGCGCCAAAAAGCGATTCTGAAACTCCGTTAATTCAAATCCGCAATAAACAGTACATTACCATTCACGGCGTTACGCTTGAGAATCTCTCCGTATCATCAGAAGATGCGACGGCCATGGGGATCTGCGTCACCGGATCAAGCAGTCATATCAACATTGACGGCAACCATATCCGAAACATTAAAACCACGGCTGATGAGGGAAATGCACACGGCATCGCGTTTTACGGCACAGACGCCATGAAGGATATCAGCATCACAAATAATACGGTTGAAAAACTGACGCTCGGCGCAAGCGAAGCGGTCGTGCTGAACGGGAATGTTGACGGATTTAAGATTGCCGGCAATACCATTCGGGACAATAACAATATCGGGGTTGACGTGATCGGATACGAAGGAACGTCCAAGCAAAACGACTATGCGCGAAACGGCGTCATTGAAAACAATACGGTGAGCCATAACTCTTCTTACGGAAATCCCGCTTACGGAGATGAATATTCAGCGGGCGGTATTTACGTTGACGGCGCAGAACATGTGGACATTAAGAAGAACACCGTTTACAACAATGACCTCGGCATTGAAGCCACTTCCGAACATAGAGGGAAATACGCACGAGATATCCGGATTACGGATAACAAGGTGTACGGCAATGCTTACACCGGTATTTCAATCGGAGGCTATGACACGAAACGCGGCGGCACCATCAATTCGGTGATCGCTCATAACATTATGTATCGAAATGACACGAAGGACCTTGACGGCGGCCAGCTGCTGCTGCAGTACGGCACAAAAGGGAACACGATCGAAAAAAACATCATGACGGCAAGCGGTTCACGGATTTTTATCGCAAATGATTATACGAAAAACGAAGGCAATACCGTTAATCATAACGTCTATCACAAAGAAGCGGGAAAAGACGGCATTTGGAATTGGAAGAACAGAGAATATGATTCATTCACAGCGTACCAAAAAGGAACGGCAAACGATTCGGATTCCATTTATGCGGACCCGCTGTACCGTGACGAATCGTCTTATGACTTTACATTAAAGCCCGGATCACCGGCCCTTCCCGTCATTCAGTAACGAAACCATTAAAAAAAGCCAGTCTATATCAGACTGGCTTTTGTATTTATACACGAAGGAATTTCCGGATGGAAGTCAGACTTCCCCATACTCCGATAACCGCGCCGATCAGAATGAGCACAAGTGATACTTGGAACACAAACGGACTGTACGGCAGAAGTGAAACAAATGATCCCTGAACTTTCGGGGCCACCCAAGCGACCATCGATTGGTACGTACTCAGCACGAGAGCGATCGGTATGATAGAACCGAATACCCCCAGCAGCAGCCCTTCCAGGAAGAACGGCCAGCGGATAAACCAGTTTGTCGCGCCGACAAGCTTCATGATTTCAATCTCTTTTCTTCTGGCGAAAATCGTGATTTTAATCGTATTTGAAATTAAGAACATCGCCGTGAACAGAAGGCCGATGATTAACGCAATCCCGATGTTGCGTGACACCCCGACGATCTTAAACAGACGGCTGACTTCTTCTTTCCCGTATGTCACTTTATACACATGATCAAGCTTCTCAATTTTTTTCGCGACTTTCGGCGTATCATGCGGATCTGTCGTTTTGACGATAAACGCGTTGTTCAGCGGGTTTTCCTGATCTTGCATTTTCATGGCCTTTCCGCTGTCGCCGAAGCTTTTGACCAATTGATCAAGCTCTTTATCTTTAGATGAAAACTCTACGCTTTGGATTCCCGAGATGTCTTTAATCTCATTCTGCAGCGTATCCTGCGTTTTCTTATTAGACGTCAGATCGATTAATACTTTAATTTCCACTTCTTTTTCAGCATTTTTAGCCATGTTGTTTAAATTCAGCATAATGACTAAAAACACGCCGACCAAAATCAATGTAACGGTAACGGCGCTGATGGATGCAAATGTCATCCATGTGTTTCTTCCGAGAGATTTAAAACTCTCACGCAAATGGCGCCCGAGAATTTTAATCATAAGAACCATACTCCCCTCTTGACTCATCACGCACAATAATTCCGTCTTCGATCGCGATGACCCGTTTCTTCATGGTGTTTACTATTTCTTTATTGTGTGTCGCCATCACGACGGTCGTTCCGCGGTTGTTAATCTCTTCCAGCGTCTTCATGACTTCCCATGATGTTACCGGATCAAGGTTGCCCGTCGGTTCGTCAGCTATCACGACGTCAGGATTGTTGACGATAGATCTTGCGATGGAAACACGCTGCTGTTCTCCTCCGGAAAGCTGGTCGGGAAACTGCCGCGCTTTATGCTTCAGCTGCACAAGATCGAGCACTTCGAGCACGCGTTTTTTAATGACTGACTGCTGCTCTCCGATCACCTCAAGCGCGAACGCGACATTTTCAAATACCGTCAATTTCGGAAGAAGTTTGAAGTCTTGGAAAACAACACCTATTTTACGCCGCACGAAAGGAATCTCTTTTTCTTTTACAGACGCGAGATCTTTATGATTAATCAATATTTGCCCTTTTGTCGGTTTTTCTTCTCTGTAAATCATTTTAATAAAAGTAGATTTACCGGCTCCGCTCGGTCCTACGACATATACAAATTCTCCGGGATGAATCATGACTGACAGCCCGTTAATCGCTTTTACACCGTTCGGATAGGATTTATATACTTCTTTCATCTCTATCATGAAATCACCTAATCTTTTAATTATGTCTTGCAGCCATAGAGTTCGTAAAAATACTGCGGTTTATGGCCGATTTACCAGGAAACAGATGAAAAATCTGAAAGTTCCTTTTCCTCAGTACACTTCATTATACGTCAAATTTAGACATATTACTATTACAGTTTCTTTTCATTCCCAGACCGTGAAAAAACCTTGCCCCTATAACAGGCAAGGTTTTTCTGTTATTTTTTCTGTGACAGCCATTTTGCGATCTTCGCGGCTTCCTCATCATTTACAAGATGGCTCGGCATATTGCCGCGTCCGTTTTTAATGATGCTTTCAATTTTAGCTTCATCATACTTCCCGCCGACTTCCTGTAAATTCGGGCCTCCGCCGCCTTCTAAGTCTTTTCCGTGACAGCCGATACAGCTTTGCTGATAAAGCTCTTCTCCTGCTGACGCAGATGCTTTTGATCCGCCTGAGCTGTCAGAGCTTTCTTTTTTCGATTCATTGGATCCGCCGCATGCCGCCAGCAGGACGGACATGGTCAGAACCAGCGCCAGCAGCGCCCATTTTGATTTCATATGTAAGATGCACCCCTTCGCTATTATAACCCCGTTTACGCGCGTTTGAAACCCTCGCCGAGCACCTCGCTTGCGTCTGCGACAATGACAAAGGCTGACTCATCAATTTGTTTGACGATTTGTTTCAGTTTTGTGAATTCGGTCTGGCCGACGACACACATTAAGATCGGCCGGTCATGTTCCGTATACCCGCCGACTGCGGAAATCTTCGTCACGCCCCTGTCGATTTCTTTAAACACAGCCGATCTGACGGCTTCTTCATGCTGCGTAATGATTAAAGCCATTTTGGAGCGGTTGAACCCGACCTGCACGACATCAATCGTTTTGCTTGAAATAAATACCCCGAGCATCGCATACAGTCCCTGCTCCACTCCGAAAACGAGCATCGCGCTCAGCACAATTAATCCGTCCATGATGGCAAGGCACGTTCCCAGCGACAGCCCCGTGTATTTGTGAATGATCTGCCCCGCCAGAGCCGTTCCCCCCGTGGAGCCTTTGCCAAGATACACGATGCCGATTCCCGTTCCGATCCCGACGCCTCCGAAAATCGCCGCCAGCAGTTCATGGGTCGTCGCGGCAGGCAGATCTCTTGTTAAATAGACGGCGAGCGGCAGAACGATGGAACCGACCAGTGTCTTCATTCCGAACTTCCCGCCGAGAATGATCACTCCGGCGATAAACAAAGGGATGTTAATAATCCACTGCACGTAAGCCGGTTCAAAACCAAACGTTTCTAAAATGGTGCTGATCCCGCTTACTCCCCCCGCTGCTATACGGTTCGGCAGCAAAAATACGTTAAACACGATCCCCGTAATCGCCGCGCCGATCATGATGTATATATAATCTTTGATCAGACGGAGCGGCTTATTGTGATTCACATCCATGCAAAATCCTCCGTTCTCCGATTTTCTCTCGATAGCATTTTAAGTCTTCCCGGCTTAGAAGTAAATAACAGCCAAATACCGTATTAATTTGCTAAAGCGCTGTTGTGAAAAATGGAAAAAGAGAACGGATAAAAAAACACACCTTGCCAAAGGCAGGTGTGTTCCCGGATTACGACAGTTTAGAACGTAAATAGGCGTCAATGAAGATATCGATATCTCCGTCCATAACCGCCTGCACGTTCCCCATTTCCGTATTGGTGCGGTGATCTTTCACCATGGAGTACGGATGGAAGACGTACGAGCGGATTTGGCTGCCCCAGCCGATTTCTTTCTGTTCGCCGCGGATTTCGTCAAGCTCCGCCTGCTGTTCTTCAATTCTGCGCTGATACAGCTTCGCTTTGAGCATTTTCATCGCCCGGTCGCGGTTTTTGATTTGTGAACGTTCCGTCTGGCACGTGACGACTACATTTGTCGGGAGGTGGGTGATCCGAACGGCTGAATCAGTCGTATTGACGTGCTGTCCGCCGGCACCGCTCGCCCGGTACGTATCAACTTTAATATCTTCGGTACGAATATCAATGTCGATTTCTTCATTGAATTCAGGCATGACTTCACATGACACGAATGACGTGTGACGGCGGCCTGATGAATCAAATGGAGAAATCCGCACGAGACGGTGTACGCCTTTTTCCGCTTTTAAGTAGCCGTATGCATTGTGGCCTTTAATAAGCAGTGTGACTGACTTAATTCCTGCTTCATCTCCTGGGAGATAATCAAGCGTTTCAACTTTGAAACCGCGTCTTTCCGCCCAGCGGGTATACATTCTGAGCAGCATGGAACCCCAGTCCTGGGATTCCGTACCGCCGGCCCCCGGATGAAGTTCTAAAATCGCGTTATTTTTGTCGTATGGTTCACTGAGCAGCAGCTGAAGCTCAAATTCATTCAATTCCTTCGTTAATGACTTCAGCTCTTTCTCAAGCTCTTGCTGAAGGTCCTGGTCAGGTTCTTCTTTTAAAAGATCATGTGTCATTTGCAGCTCTTCGTGAGACTCGCTCAGCTGATGATAGGAGTTCACGTATTCTTTCAGACCGTTCGCTTCATTGATGACGGTTTGGGCCTTCTGCTGGTCATTCCAGAATTCCGGTTCCGCCATCTTTTCATCTAATTCTGCAATGCGGGCTTCCTTTGTTTCGAGGTCAAAGAGACCCCCTGAAGTCCGCTAAACGAGAAGCCATATTTTCGAGCTCTGCCCTGATTTCTGATAATTCCATTCCATTCACCTCATTAAAAGATCCGGGGCGCCATAAGACGCAGACCCGGTCATGTTCGCTTCATACAGTCGAGACTATTCTGTCCGGCCGCAGCAATTTTTATATTTTTTTCCGCTGCCGCAATGGCAAGGCGCGTTGCGTCCGATATCCACAACTTTTCGCACCGGCGCTTTTTTCGCTTGTTTGGCCTCATCGCCGTCCTGCGGCTGATGAGCCGTCGTTTGGCCCTGAACAACTTCTTCGCGTTCCAGATTGCTTTCAATCTCGGCCTTCATGACGAATTTCGCAACTTCGTCCTCAATGGACTCAATCATGTGCTCAAACATGGCGAAGCCTTCCATTTGATATTCACGCAGCGGATTTGTCTGCGCATAAGCGCGGAGGTGAATCCCTTGACGCAGCTGATCCATCGCATCAATATGATCCATCCATTTTGAATCAACGGCACGCAATACGATGACTTTTTCAAATTCACGCATCTGCTCTGTGCCGAAATTCTCTTCTTTTTCATTATATTTTGTCATGATGCGGTCCATGATCATCTCATGCATTTCATCCGGTTCTTTTCCGAAGATATCGCTCTTTTCAAGCGCGCCTTCATCAAGATACGTTGAATTCACCAGCTCCACGAGGCCGTCAAGATTCCATTCTTCCGGAAGCTCCTCTTTCGGCGTATAAGCGGCAATCGCACGCTCCAGAGAAGACTTGACCATGCCTTCCACAATGTCACGCAGGTTTTCAGAGTCAATGACTTCAAAACGCTGCTTGTAAATGACTTCGCGCTGCTGACGGAGCACGTCGTCATATTGAAGAAGCTGTTTACGTGAATCAAAGTTGTTTCCTTCGACACGTTTTTGAGATGATTCCACGGCGCGTGACACCATTTTGCTCTGAATCGGCGTGGAGTCATCCATACCGAACCGGTCAAGCATCGCCATCGTCCGTTCAGCTCCGAAACGGCGCATCAATTCATCTTCCATTGAAAGATAAAATTGTGTGATGCCCGGGTCTCCCTGACGTCCTGAACGTCCGCGGAGCTGATTGTCAATCCGGCGGGATTCGTGGCGTTCCGTACCGACGACTGCAAGGCCGCCAAGCTCTTTTACGCCTTCGCCGAGTTTAATGTCGGTTCCGCGTCCCGCCATGTTGGTCGCAATCGTGACAGCGCCTTTTTGTCCCGCTTCTTCAATAATCTGAGCTTCACGCTCATGGTTTTTGGCATTCAGCACCTGATGCGGAATCCCTTTGTTTTTCAGAAGTTTAGAAATCAATTCAGACGTTTCAACGGCAACCGTACCGACAAGAACCGGCTGTCCGGTCATGTAGCGCTGGGCGACATCCTCCGCCACCGCCTTGAATTTCCCTTCCATTGAGCGGTAGATCAAGTCCGGACGGTCGTCACGGATGACCGGCTGGTTGGTCGGGATGGATACAACCTGCATGTTATAAATATTGCGGAATTCTTCCTCTTCCGTTTTTGCGGTACCGGTCATACCGGCCAGCTTTTCGTACATACGGAAATAGTTTTGGAACGTAATCGTCGCCAATGTCATGCTTTCATTTTGAATCTCCAGGCCTTCTTTCGCCTCAATCGCCTGGTGAAGACCTTCGCTGTAGCGGCGTCCTTTCATCAGACGGCCGGTGAAGGAATCAACGATGACGACCTGGCCGTCCTCAACAACATAATCCACGTCTTTCTGCATCGCCGCATGGGCTTTTAAAGCCTGGTTGATATGGTGGTTCAAGGCCACGTTTTTGACATCAAACAGATTGTCGATGCCGAACGTTTTTTCAGCCTTCGTCATTCCTTCTTCCGTCAGCTGAACGCCCTTCGTTTTGACGTCATACGTATAATCCTGATCTTTCTTGAGTGTGCGGACAAACGCATTTGCCTGCACGTACAGTTTTGTGGACTTCTGAGCTTGTCCGGAAATAATCAATGGCGTTCTCGCTTCATCGACTAAAATTGAATCGACTTCATCAATAACGGCAAAATGAAGCGGGCGCTGCACCATCTGTTCTTTATAGAGCACCATGTTGTCACGCAAATAATCAAAACCGAGTTCATTGTTCGTTGAATACGTGATATCGGCTGCGTAAGCTTCGCGCTTTTCGTCTTTTGACATCGAATTCAGGTTCAGGCCGACTGTAAGCCCGAGAAACGCAAAAATCTCTCCCATTTGCTGGGCATCACGGCTCGCCAGATATTCGTTGACCGTTACGACGTGAACGCCTTTTCCCGTCAACGCATTTAAATACACAGGAAGCGTGGACGTCAGCGTTTTCCCTTCCCCTGTTTTCATTTCGGAGATGTTCCCTTCATGAAGGGCGATGCCCCCCATCAGCTGTACTTTAAACGGGAACATGCCGGTTACGCGGCGGGAAGCTTCACGAACGACGGCAAACGCTTCGACAAGAAGGTCATCCGTCGTTTCTCCTTTTTCAAGCCGCTCTTTAAATTCTGCCGTTTTATGTTTAAGCGCCTCGTCAGAGAGATTTTCATAATCTCCTCTTACGGCATCAATGTCATTTGCTATTTTTTCGTATTTGTTCAGCGCACGTTTGGTCGGATCAAACATTTTATTTAAAATCCCAAGCATCTATAACGCTCCTCTATGTTCACATGCAGATTTTGCATGGAATAAATGATAATTTTCTGTCCATGTATACCTCTCATTATCATAACATACCTTTTGCTATTTCCAAAGAATTTGCAGGTAAAGATAGAGAAAAACCTTCCGCGCGTTCACGGAAGGCTGGATGGGTTTATTCAGTCGGTTCAATTAATCCGTATTTGCCGTCATTTCTGCGGTAAACGACGTTTGTGAGATTCGTCTCCGCGTTGGTGAATACGAAGAAATTATGTCCGAGCATATTCATTTGGAGAATCGCTTCTTCATTATCCATCGGTTTTAAATTAAAACGCTTTTGACGGACAATTTCCGGGCTGTCATCTTCAATTTCGTCCTGAACCGCTACGCCCGTATCAGCAGCGCTGCCGTTCTCGAAATAATGTTTCGGAAGACCCTGCTCGCGGAATTTTCGGTTGACTTTAGTTTTATGCTTTCGGATTTGACGTTCCAGCTTGTTTGTTGCGAGATCAATTGCATTGTACATATCCTCGTTATGCACTTCAGAACGAAGCGCCAGATCAGTCATCGGAATGGTGACTTCAACTTTGGATTCCTTATCATTATAGAATTTTAAGTTGACGTTCACATCGGCATTGACGCTCTGCTCGAAATATCGCTCCAGCTTGCCGATTTTTCTCTCCACATGATCCTTTAACGCAGGTGTAACCTCAATGTTTTCTCCTCTGATATTGTAGTTCATCAAAGAACGCCTCCCTTTATCTAAGGATATGTAACTATTTCTCTTTTACCCCTTCTGATCCCTGCTGAAACGTTAAAATAATGTGTAAATTCGGTGAACGATGACGAATGGTGTCGGTTTTATCCGGCAGCTTCCGCCAGGATTATAAGTATATGCGGAGGACGCAGGCAAAAGACCTGCCGCTTGCAGCAGGTCTAGTGAAGAACATACGGTTTGATGCAGTCGTGCGTCTGCTCCATCCACAGCTTATAATGCGGCAGAAAGATGGTTTTTAAAAACTCCTGAAAAGGGGCGGACGGGAAATCATAATCATTTAACATGCTGAAATCCTGAAAGATCTCGTCAAATGAGCGGATCGCCGTCTCCACGCATCGGCACTCAATGATAGACAGCAGAAGCGCATGAGAGGAATCGAGATGAAAAAAAGCCTGAATCAAATCGTTGTAAATCCGCTCGCCCTCCGTCTTAAAAAAATCATCCTGCGTGTCCAACAGGTAGCAAAGCCCCTCATCAATCGTAAAAAGAAGCTGGTAATAGGCTGACACCAAATGGTAATCGTTCAAACTTCTCAAAACACTCACCTATTTGCGTTTGTCGTAATAACGGCCGTCACTTGTCGTTTGATGATACGGATTGAAATACGTATTATGGTAGATTCGTTTTTTCTTAAGCGTTTTTATTTCATTTCGGATACCATCCTGAATCCGTTTTACTTCGCCGGTAATCAGGCGGTCCATCGCGGCCACCTGCTGAAGCAGCGTTTTTTCTTCTTCGGAAAAAGGCGGCTTTATGCCCGCAAGCATCTCCTCCCTTTTCTCCGTAAATGCCGTAACGCTGCTGATGAGACCGTCGCTTTCCGGGGCATCCTTCAGTGCGGCGTACATGTTCTTCGTTTCGTTATACAAAGAAAAGACATTGCTGTTCATCAGGCAAGGCCGCCCGCGCCGTGGCTGTTTTTCCGTTCACTCTGCATGGCCTGCTTCCACGTGTCGCGAAATTCAGTAACGAGCTTTTCCGCTTCATCTAAAAACTCTTCGTTATTCTGCACGTTCGCATCGATCAGTCGGCGGCGGATGTAATCATAAATGGATGACATCTGTTCAGATATCTCAATCTCCCGGTTTAACGTGATGCTGAGCTCTTGAATGATGTTTTGCGCCTTTACGATATTTTCATTTTTGGCTTCAAGGTTGTTTTGCTTCATCGCCTGCCTTGCCAGCTTAATGAATCGCAGGCAGCCGTTATAAAGCATAAGGGTCAGCTCTTCCGGAGCGGCTGTAAAGACGGATGTCTGCTGATAAGCAGCAAAAGGATTATTTATTGCCATTTTTATAAAACCTCCAAGGTTATGATGTTGAAGATCCTAACATTGACGTGAGATATGAAGATTGGCTGTTCAATTTCTCCAATGCCGTATCCAGTGCGCTGAACTTTTTATAATATCTCGATTCGATGTCATCCAGCTTCGTTTTCATATTGGAAATATTTGTTTCTATTTCATTCAAACTTTTTCCGATGGCAAAGCTGGATGATACCGAGCTTTCTGTACCCGCCTGTTTTGAAATTTGAGTCTGCATTTTGTTTAATGTGTCTTTTAATCTCCGGGCAATCCCCTGCTCCTCCGGGTTTTTGATAGTCTTACCGGTTGAGCTGTCTGTAATCGTACTTGTACTGTCTGCATTAAACAGCTTAGCCACGAGAGAGGGGTTCTCGGTAATTTTCTGTTTCAGTTTCGCTTCGTCTTTAATGACGAGCTTTCCAAACTTTCCTTGATCCTCATAACTAGACGTCTCTATACCGAAATCGGCAAGCTGATATTTTTTTCCGTCAATCGTAACCGTTGAGTACAGATCAAGCCGCATTTCAGCCAAACCGTTCTGCAGCGTGCTGTCGCTCCGTAATAACCCGCTTTTGGCCTTTGCCTCCCACTGCTCAATCTGCTTATCGGTCATCGCTTCTCTTTGTTCATCGGTTAGCGGCTTATAATCGCGGTATTTTGATTCTGTTACCTTCTCGTTTGCACTTTTAATTAACGTATTGTATTTATCAACGAAATCTTTAATGTTGTCAAAAATGCCGTCCGTATCAGTCGTGCTGTTAATCGTAACCGTTTTATTGCTGTCCGTCACGCTGTTCAGCGTGTATTTGATGCCGTTGATCGTAAAGTTATTTGACGTTTTTGTCATTTCAAGCCCGTTGAACGTAAACTTCGCGTTTTTCCCTTCGGCATTGGCCGTCAGTTCATTTGTTGCATCATCAACGGCAAAACCGAGCTGATCTTTCAGAAAGCTTTTGGTTGCGTCATCACCTGCGGCAAGGGTAAATCCTTCCCCCGTTTTATTGGAAGTGAACGCAATCGTGTCCACATAATCCGTGCCGTTGGAAATTTTCTCTTTTAAAGCCGTCACTCCGAGACCCGAGCTGTTCAGTTTGGAAATGACATCGTCAATCGTATCGGTTGCGGCGATCGTGACGTTTACCTCAGTCGGCTTCGTTTCACCCGGATTTGTGACATTGAATTTCAATGTTTGGCTCTGACCCGAAGTGAAATTGATGGCCCCTGATGATTTATATGTCGTCGAAGTGGCCAGCTGCTGTACAGACATACTCGTTGAAATATTCTGCTCAGCACTGACGGCCACCGCGCTGACACTGGAATCCGAACTTGTTACTGTTTTTTTATTCCAGTTTGTGGACATCAGCATATTATTAAATGTCGTAGAATACATGTCGGCAATCTGGGTATTCACTTCCCGATAAGCATCGCGCTTCCATTCAAGCGTCTGCTTTTGCTGGTTTAATTTATTAAGCGGCTGCTTTTCGGCATCCATCATTTTTTTCACCAGAGAATCTACATCAAGACCGGAATTAAGGCCTGTGATTCTTGTGACCATATGTACCCTCTCCTTTTCGGCGTTTAGTCGTATACGGCTCTATGACAACAGTGAGTTTCCGACTGTTTATCATATCACAGCTCCATAAATGTATGATCTTATTCTTATATCGGTCATATTAAAAGGTTTTCAATAATTTAACTGCAAAATATAATGTTTCATTTTGTCAATAGGGTTCTTTGGCTTGCTGAAGGGGGAGATAGCTGAAGAAATAAAAAAAAAGACCCTGGAGAACCAGGATCTTTCCGTCATTAACCTTTCAGCAATTGAAGAACTTGCTGAGGCTGTTGGTTAGCTTGCGCAAGCATAGCTTGAGAAGCCTGAGTAAGGATGTTGTTTTTCGTGTACTCCATCATCTCAGAAGCCATGTCTACGTCACGGATACGTGATTCAGCAGAAGTCAGGTTCTCAGAAGAAGTACCAAGGTTGTTGATTGTGTGCTCTAAACGGTTTTGAACCGCACCAAGTTTAGCGCGCTCGCTTGAAACTGTGTCGATAGCTGTTTTGATTGTTGTAAGAGCAGTAGATGCTGCATCTGCGGAAGTAGAGATATCAATTCCTGCAGTAGCAGTCCCAACAGCAAGACTTTCAGAATCCATTTTATTAATTGAAAGTTTCATAGTTTGACCTTCATTGGCACCGATTTGGAAAGTCAGGTCAGTTGCTGTACCATCAAGTAATTTCTTTGTGTTGAATTCTGTGTCTGTAGAAATTCTAGTTACTTCAGAAGAAAGCTGATCCATTTCTTTTTGTAACTCAGCACGGTCAGAAGTAGTGTTCGTGTCGTTAGCCGCTTGTGTAGCAAGCTCGCTCATACGCTGAAGAATGCTGTGAGTTTCGTTTAATGCACCCTCAGCCGTTTGGATAAGAGAGATTCCGTCTTGAGCGTTTTTAGAAGCCATGTCTAAACCGCGGATTTGGGAACGCATTTTTTCAGAGATCGCAAGACCCGCAGCGTCATCACCAGCGCGGTTGATGCGAAGACCTGAAGATAATTTTTCCATGTTTTTTGCAGCAGAGTTTGAACCTGCATTCAGCTGACGGCTAGTGTTAAGAGCCGCGATATTGTGGTTGATTCTCATTTTGTATTTCCTCCCTGAATTGTTTTTCGCACGTCCTTGTGCATTTGCGCAGCGTCATTCTGAAGAAAATTTTTCCTCTCATTGGCTACACTATATATATCGGATGGCCGTTTCTATTGTTTATATTGAAAATAAAAAAATCCTCACTTTTTTTGTGAGGATAAGTTAAGTAATAAATCAGTATTAAAAGATACAGCTCTGTTGTTCTCTTCCAGGATCGACAAGTAGATTTCTTTCCTGTGAATATCTACGTGCTGAGGCGCTTCAATTCCCAGCTTCACTTGTTCTCCTTCGATGGCGATCACCTTTATTTCAATATCCGGCCCGATCTGAATGGACTCATTCACTTTTCTTGAGAGAACTAGCATGATCCTCCTCCTATCAGATGTTTTGTTTCATAGGAAGCATCATGTAAAATGATTTGTTTCGCCTTCATTTCCTTTTTATTGACGATAATCGGCGCTTTTAAATTGGCGGTCGTGTTTTCAAAAGGCTCTTCCAGCGTTAAAATCGCCATCACTTCGACGTCCTCTATATCTTCAATATGCAAAAGTTCAAGCGTCGCATGGTCAATGTCAAATTCGTACCCTTTAAAGAAAATAAACGGACTGGCGACAATAAAGGCGATGTGCTCCTGTTTGACAGACTGCAGCGCCAAAAACGGTGAATCTTCCGACAAAGGAAGAACAACAAATTGAGTCTCGTCATTAAATCCCGGCAGGCCGTTTTCAAATGAGATAATCTGCCCTTCGTCTATTCTGATTTCTCCGTGATATTTTGTTTTAATTATCATGCTTCACAATCCTTTACCACTTTCATCTTTTATTCTGCGTTGCCATCGTCTACCGAAATCGTCACCTTAGGGTCTTGCATCATATCAATCTGAACTTTCCCCGGCGTATAATTCCATACAGGTTTATTGACGGCTGCTTCAATTGAAGGTTTGCGGGCTTCAATATCAATCGTAAGCTTTGAAGGAATGCAGTCAATGTCGACGAGAAACTGCGCAGGCAGAAAGTCGCTGAATTCGCCGAATGGATCGGGCGGTCTGACATCTGCTGCCTGCCGGGCCATCACATTGCCCGTTTTCTTTTCGATAGCCGCCATTTCCTTCCCTTCCCTGACTGTTTTTGCAATAAACTCGCTGCAGGCTTCCGCACCTTTCTGGGCGGCTTCAGCGTTCAGCTTTTCAAATGATTTGAGATTCAAGTTCTCCCACGCCCTCGTCTGGTCAATCGTCAGTTTGGCCGGCGTGCTTTCAATGTTCAGCTCTGCCGGCGGCTGCTCGATTTCCAGGTCAGCGGGCGGCTGTTCCATCTCGATTTCTTCCTTTTGAAAGGTTATACCGATTTTAGCAGGCACACTGTCAATAATCAATCTCGGCATCTGCACAGAGACCCCTCCTGTTTATAGTATTTTAGTAAAAAAAGCGATCTCCCTGGTGTGAGTCGCTTTTTTATATATTGAAGACGATCAGTTATATTATTTCAGAAAGTCAATCAGTGACGGCTGAATGATATTCGCATTCACTGACAGCGCTGCTCTATGAACCGTCTGTTGAGATAAATAATCAACAATTACATCTTCCATTTCTACATCTTCATTATCGGACAATACTTTTTCAGCGGTTGCCGCTTGTGATTCCAATCTTGTCTGAATGAGTTCCAACCGGTTTGTGCGTGCGCCGATATTGGATTTTTCAGCATTCATTTTATCAGTAAAACCGTCAATATCTGACAGAATTTGATCTGAATCTGCTTCGGACAGCGTGCCTTTGCTTAAAGAAGCTTCTAAGGAGTTAAGAAATTCAAAAACATTATCTCCATTTTGTGCGACGCCTCCGAAAGCTGAGTTTGGATCAGAATTCACTTTCAGCACTGCTCCGTTCGAGATGTTGATGTTAACATCCGAAGCACCTGTATAATTCTCATAGTTGTACGTATATGTGCCGTCGGCATTTTCAGTGATCGGCGGGACGTCTGAATTTGTTCCGTTAAACAGATAACGTCCGTTTACCTGAGTATTCGCGACAGAAACGAGCTGCTTTTTCAGCTGGCCGATTTCTGTACCGATTGCTTTCAATTCTGTTTCACCGTTCGAATCACTTTTCGCCTGAACCATCAAGTCCCGGATTTTCCCCATAATATCCGTTTCCGAGTTTACGCTTGATTCCGAGTTTTCCAGCCATGTAAAGCCTTGCGAAACATTCCGCTGATACTGGTTTACCTGCGCAAGCTGAGTACGGTACTGCATTCCCTTCATTGCAACGACCGGATCATCAGAAGCTTTCGTGATTTTTTTCCCCGTAGACACTTGCTGCTGAAGCCGATCGAGCTTGTCATAACTTGAGCCGATAAATCGAAGAGAATTTTTTGCGATCATCCCTTGAGTTACTCTCATTTACTTATCTCCTATCTTCCTCCGGTGCCCATACCGTTAATAATTTTATCGAATATTTCATCCTGCATCGTTATAATCCGCGCAGCCGCATTATAAGCGTGCTGAAACTGAATCATATTTGTCATTTCTTCATCTAAAGACACTGCACTGACTGATTGTCTCCGTTCATCGGCTGAAAGAGTGTTGCTTTCAGAGTTGTTCATAAGATTGGCCGCTTTTTGTGAATTAACGCCCAGCTTTCCGATAAGGGATTCATAAAAGTCATTAATTGTAGTGGTTTCACCGTTAATAGTCAGCTTGCTGTTCTGTACGGCTGCAAGATTTGTCGCGTTTGTGCCGTCACTTTTTTCTCCGTTTAACGACGCTGCGATATTATCAGTAGACGCAAGGATTTTGTCACTGACTTTTATTTTCGCTGCCGCACCTTTTGCCGGCACCGCTTCACCACCGCTGAAATCAAAAAATGCTGCACCCTGTTCGCCTGTATAGGTCTTCCCTTTTTCATGAACTGCATTAAACGCGTCAGCAAAGGACAGCGCCATATTGTCAAGAGCCGTCAGCATTTCAGGATAAAGACCTTTTTCTTCTCCGTTTGACATATAGCCGTATGATTCAATAAGACCTAAAAGTGAGCCTTTTCCGGTAAATGCATCCGCATTCACCGTACTGCTGCCGACTGACACACTCGACACGAGGCCGCTGTCCTTGTCGTAGTTGATTTTCATTTCT
The DNA here is from genome assembly GCF_038004825.1 of Bacillus sp. FSL P4-0334. Lineage (NCBI taxonomy): Bacteria > Bacillati > Bacillota > Bacilli > Caryophanales > Bacillaceae > Bacillus > Bacillus sp. FSL P4-0334. The sequence goes on from NZ_JBBORX010000001.1 coordinate 460,667, forward strand.
GAAACTGTTTTTGTTTTACCGTCGAGCAGCGTACCGAGAGAATTGTTGTTCCCGTTCAGCAATTCGACGTTAACCGTGCCCTCAGCAGTCGCCAAGGCATGTCCGCCCGACTTATTATATGAAACTTTTATATTTGCCATAGAAGATAATTGATCAATCAATCTGTCTCTTTGGTCATACAAATCATTAGGGAGCATACCGCTCGGCTCAACTGCCGCTATTTGATTGTTAAGGTCATTCAGCTGATTGAGAATGGAATTGACCTGATCCGCTGTGTTATCCAGATTCTTTTTAATATCACCCTGAATGTTAGTCAAAGAGGTAGATATATAGTTAAAACTTTCGGCAAGAGATTTCCCCTGCTCCTGCAAAACTGAGCGCGCTCCCGTATTTTCCGGATTCGTCGCCAGATCCTGAAGGGCATTCCAAAACGAACTGAGCGATCCGTTTAATCCGTTATCGTCAAGCTCTTTCATGACGCCTTCCATTTGCGACAAGGAATTGGAACGGGCTGTATAGTACCCTAATTTTGTATTTTCAGTTCTGTACTGATAGTCTAAAAAACTGTCTCTGACGCGCTCAACTGAACCGGCTTTTACTCCTGTTCCGATTTGGCCGGCCGTCAGATCACTGTTTTTTGATACTGCGGGATAAGGGCTTGTCGATTGTAATGTGACGCGCTGCCTCGTATATCCTTCTGTATTTGCATTTGCAACGTTATTTGAAACTGTGCTCAATGCAGTCTGCTGCGCACTCAATGCACGCCTTGCTGTTTCCAGCCCCATAAAAGTCGATGGCATTGAAAATCCTCCGTTCTAAGCTTTTGAATCGAATAGTGTCAAACGGCTGACAGGCTTGCGCGCCGCTTGCGGCTCTTTATAATTCATATTCTCTTTTTCACCCGGCATGATCATATCGAATGCCCCGGAGATGAATTGTAAAGCCTGAATCGTGAGCTGTTTGTTCATCTCATTCACTTCTTTCAGACGGTCAAGAAGCGCAGACAAAGAGTGAAATAACCCTTCAAGCTCCTGTTTTTCACTGCCCGAAGTTCTGGAGATGCATGCAGCAATTGTATTGTCCTCACCGCGGCTGAGAAACTGAGAAGTTAACCTGATTCGTTCTTCCTCAGTCTGCCCGATTGCCTGAATATACTTTTGCTCTTTGGTCAATATGTTGGAGAGCTCTTTTGTTTTACCTGCTTTCAGCGCTTCCGTTTTCTCCTCAGACAGCGTGAGCAGATGTTCATGCAGTGCGCAAAGTCGCTTCAGTTGATCAATAATTGGCTTTGCTGACATTGGCTTTCTCCTTTTTATTGCTTTTTATAGAAATTTACTATGTTTTCAGCGATGCTGTTTGAATCTATTTTATATGTTCCGCTCTCTATATCCGCTTTAAGCTGAGCGATTTTTTCCTGACGTGTTTTAGTGACCGCATCTGACGCATTTTGAAGCTCTTTTGCATGAGAAGAAATTTCCACTTTGTCCTTCGGCTTTGCAGCCTCTTTTTGTACGGCTTGCTTTTCGTAATTTTTTTGGTATGGATTAACGGATTGTGTTCCGTACTGATTGATTTTCATAGGATTCCTCTCGCTTTCTGTTCGCAGTCTAATTCTTTTATCGACTGCGTTATCAGTTAGTTTAGGGAATCAGGTGTTTTTGGTATTATAGGCATAGTATGTGTCTTTTGTACTGTTTTTATCTTCGAATTCAGCGGCTGTTTTTTGGTTCATATGGTCTAATTGTGACTCAATATCTGTCTGACAGGACTTGCAAAATTTCCCCGTCCTGATTGGATTTCCGCACCTTTCGCAAGGATATGCCAAATTCGGAAGCTGGCTGATCTGAATTCTTTTTTGTTTGATAAACTTGAGGATCAGCTCTTCATCCACACCTGTTTCCTCAGTGATCTGCTGCATCGTCGACTGTCTGTTGATCTGCTTTCTCAAAAATTTATAGACGGTTTCAAATGCTTTTTCTTCTTCTTTAATACATGCCTGGCACACGGTCTGCAGGTTCGTTTTAAAAAATAAAGCATTGCATTTTGGACAATTCGCCAATTCACCCATCGTATTAACTCCTATTCCTTCTTTAATCTGCCTTATATTTCTATCAATTATATCGGCAGAAAAAAAAAATGATTTAGCTCCTGATTAAAGTAAAAGAGGAGACCGATGACGCTTTACCCACTGTCAGCAGGACTTCGGCGGCTTGGTGAAGTGTGGCGCCCGTCGTATAAATATCATCTATTAAAATGACGTTCATACCTTCGGCGGAGTTTTCGGCTGCTGAAAACTTTTTTTCTGCAGACAGCCTGTCTGTTTTGCTCTTTTTGGATTGTTTTTCGTTGTTCAGTCGGATGAGGGGGGAAATGACGGGCATTCCGAGCAGAGAGGCCAGCAGCTCGGATTGATTGAATCCGCGTTCCGCCAGCCGTTCGCCGCTCAGCGGAATAGGGATGAGAGTATGTGTATTTGATGGATATGCCGCTTTAAAGCCGGCAGCAAAGTCACGTTCAAATGCTTGAATGATTTTCGCATCACCCCTGAATTTAAAACGGGCCAATGAGTCCTTCATCGCATCATTATATAAATATACCGAACGGTTTTGCCGCAGCAAAAAGCGCTTTTCCGTTTTTGATTCCCGGGCCGCACAATCAGCGCATTTTTCATTTGACTCCTGAGGCCTCCCGCATATACTGCATACGGGGCCTTCAATTTTTTCGAATTTGCTGCTGCATATGCTGCATATCTCTTGCTCGGGCGCCAGAGAAAACAGAGATCTCCAAGTCAATGAACTTGAAATTGGTGAGTCACACAATAAACAATTCAGAGATATTACGCTCCTTCCCGAGTTTCACAGAACTCGCTTGGATTAACCGAAACAATCGCCGCTGATTCAGCCAGAATGACAAGCAGCGCCGTATTTTTCTGTTTATCAACTATCTCTGCTTTTGCATAAGCAACTTTCTTTTTATCTGTAACATATGCCGGCTCAGCCCGGTTTAATGAAAGTGCCAGTACATCATTTTTGCATACCCGGCATGTGCATTTCATATGAAGCTGAGACATATGGCGGTCGAGAAGTTCCTTTAATACGATTTCTTTTGAATTGACAAGCATGCTGACAGCTCCTCATAGGAAAGTATGAGTATACTGTATCACGTTTTCTGAAATTAACTAGTCCAACAATTTACTTTTTTGTGCCAATTTGTTCATATGTTCTATATGTTTTTTTGCTTTTTTCATTCCGCTTGTGATTCCGAAATGAAACATGACGACATCACCGCTGAAATGTTTATAATGCCTTCCTGTTCTGCCCGCGATCTGTACGAGCGCGCTCTCAGTAAAGATAGGTGCTTCTGCGCCGAGGACACATGTCTGAACTTTGGGCACGGTAACCCCTCTTTCTAAAATCGTAGTCGTTACCAGCAGGTCAAGCCGGCCGTCTCTGAACCGTTTCACTTTATCCTTTCTGAATGTGTCTTCCGCATGAACGCCTTCTGCCCTTACATTTAATTTCTGAAAATAATCCGTTGTCTTTTTCAATACATGTACAGACGGAACGAATAAGAAAACCGGCAGCTGTGATTGAAGTTTTTGGCGGACCCAATCGGTTACAGAGCGCGGCAGTTTTCCTTTCTGAAGCTTCTTCTTCCAATTGCCGCACCACAAAAAACGCGGCTCCGGGAGGGGTTTCCGATGATATCTGGCCGGTATGCGGACGCTTTTCAGCAAACCGGCTTCAGCCTTCTTTTTTAATGTGTCTGAAGGAGTTGCCGTTACATAAACAAGGGCGCTGTTTTTCTTCCTCGCTTTATCAACAGCGAATCTTAATGTCTCATCGGCTGAAAAAGGAAACGCATCTACTTCATCTATTATCATGACATCAAAAATGTCTCGGTAGCGCATCAGCTGGTGAGCGGTTGAAATCATTAACGGAGTCAGACGGCCTTTGTCCTCGCTGCCGCCGTACAAAGCAGAAACTTCGACTTTCTCAAATGCTTTTTTCAGTCTCGGCAGCAGTTCAAGTACGACATCTGTACGCGGAGTCGCGACACAGACGCGCAAACCGTGATTCAGAGCAAACTCGATACCCGGAAACAGCATCTCTGTTTTCCCCGATCCGCAAACCGCCCATACTAACAGCTCTTGTCTCTCTTTTATCGCATCTGTAAGCGCGGCGGCCGCCCGCTTCTGTCCGTCTGTCAGTGTTCCTTCCCAAGAAAGCTTTACAGGCTCCCAGCTGTTTTCATGGGCTTGATTCCAAGAATATAATGATGTCAGTTCATCAGCCCTTCCCATCACGACACAGGCACGGCAATAGGTAATCTGCCTTTTGGCAGAGGGCGCCCAAAATGCCGCAAAGCTGGCTTGATCAGACTGACCGCATCGTTGGCAGACGTAACGGTTTTTCCGGCGGATGATTGACGGCTCGTCCGTTATATATTCTTTTTCTATAAAACGCTTGATGCGCTGATCTGAAAACGGTATCTCAGATCTCAATAAATGCCGGCCGTAAAAGAAATCCCGTACCTCTGAAAATTCTGAAGCACCTTCGGACATCTCCCTGCCTCCTTTCTGCTCAAAGTATGCCTTGTCGGGAACCCACTTGTCGAATTGCGAAAATTAAAAAATAAAAAAATCTCCGCCCTTGAAAACGGAGATTTTCACTTAGTTTTTAAAGCACCAGCCGATTCCGATGGCGCCTTCGCCCAAATGGGTTCCGATCACGGCACCGAAATAGCTGTTATAGAATTCGACATGAGGATACTTACCGCTTAACTCCTGTATAATATCCGCCGCTTCTTCTTCCCTGTTTGCATGGATGACAGCTGCCCGCATCGGGATTCCTTTACTTGCATCCTCCCCAAACAGCTCAAAAATTCTCGAAATCGCTTTTTTGCGTGTCCGAATCTTCTCAAAAGGAACAATTACCTTATTGTCAAAATGAAGAATAGGCTTTACCTTTAACAGACCGCCGATAAAAGCCTGAGCACTGCTTAGACGCCCGCCCCGCTGGAGGTGTGATAAATCGTCCACCATAAAATACGCACGGACTGTTTTTTTCATTTCTTCCAGCTCTTTTATAATCTCTTCCGGTGAGTCAACACCGTCTTTAATGAGCTGTGCTGCCTTTAACGCATAAAACCCTTGTGCCAAACAGCTGATCTCTGAATCAAAGGGATAAACTTTAATATGATCAACCATAGTGTTTGCCGAGGCGGCGCTGTTGTATGTTCCGCTGATTCCGCTGGACAAATGTATGCTTATGACTGCATCATATGTTTTGCCCAGTTCTTCGTACAATGCGATTAATTCACCGAAAGAAGGCTGAGACGTAGTCGGCAGCTCATCATGATTTTTTACTTCTTTATAAAAACTTCTCCAGTCGAGTTCTGTTTCTTCGCGGAATGTTTTTTCACCGAAAACCACTTGGAGAGGGATCATATGAATATGATGTTCTTCTCTCATCTCTTTCGGAATATATGCTGTACTGTCTGTTACAACTGCAATCTTCATCACTTTACCTGCCTTATTAAGTACTTAATAAGTATTTTAATAGATATGCAGCTGTAAAAAAAGACTTGCCATAACAGGCAAGTCTTCTCACACATGACTAACGCATCTCTACCCAGCCGTTTTTAATGGCCACGACAACGGCTTGTGTCCGGTCATTAACGTTCATTTTCTGCAAAATATTACTCACGTGGTTTTTCACTGTTTTCTCACTGATAAACAATGATTCACCGATTCCGCGGTTGCTTTTTCCGTCTGCAAGCATTTGCAGCACTTCACATTCCCGTCTCGTTAATATATGTAATGGTCTCCGGATTTCCGGGTAAACCTCATGCTGAGGATGAGCAGAAACTCCGCTTGTCGCAAGACGGCGGAATTCGTTGACAAGATTGTGGGTTACTTTCGGGTGAAGGTAAGAACCGCCCTCGGCTACCACTTTCACTGCTTCGATTAAAGTATCTGCGTCCATCTCTTTCAGGAGATAGCCTCTTGCACCTGTTTTTAAAGCATGAGTCACATAGTTTTCATCATCATGGATGGAGAGGATAATCACCTTAGATTCAGGGTACAGCTCAACAAGCTGTTTAGTAGCCTCTACTCCATTTACATTCGGCATATTGATGTCCATTATGACAACATCGGGATGATAATGCTCGACGATTCGAGCCGCCTCATCTCCATCGTCACCTTCTGCTACCACTTCAAAGGTAGGTTCAAAATCCAATATTCTTTTTACACCCTCACGGAATAGTTGATGGTCGTCGATAATAACAATATTTACTTTAGTCACACGCTACGCCTCCTTATCCTATTGTTCTATATACGCCGCTGTTCGGTCAATATGTCTTTTGGCTCTATTTAACAAATTATAGGCCGAGAGATAACGGAACCTTAATCATGATAAATGTCCCAAGACCTATTTTAGAGTCTATCGTTATCGTTCCTTCAAGCAGATCTACTCTTTCTTTCATTCCCAGCAAGCCGAATGACTTGTTTTTCTTTTGTTTAGCATCCTTAATATCAAAGCCTTTTCCGTTGTCCTTAATGATGAGAACGACAAAATCAGCGGTTACTTCCACTTTTACTGTAATTTCCTCTGATTCTGAATGCTTGAGTGCATTTGTGACGGCTTCCTGAGCGAGACGGAAAAGCGCCACTTCAAATTGCGGGGCAAGCCTTTGGTTCTCCGTGTCTCCGATACACTGAAAATGTATTTTCACCTTTCCGTTGTATTCTTCAGTTGTATAAAGATATTTTCTCAGTGTCGGAATCAGCCCGAGATCGTCCAATGCCATCGGTCTTAAATCATATATAATCCTTCTGACTTCGTAAAGGGCATTCCGCACATTCTGCCGCAGATTTCTGATTTCCTGAAATCCGTCCTCCGTGCCGCGGTCGCGGAAGATCCGTTCAATTAATTCCGATCTCATCATGACATTTGCCAGCATTTGCGCGGGACCGTCATGAATTTCTCTGGAAACTCTTTTTCTTTCTTCCTCTTGGGCTTCAATGATTCTTAAACCGAAATCTTGTTTAGCCTGCGCATCGGCAAGAAGAAGCCCTACTTGGCGAAGGTCTTGATTCAGGTAATTCAGAACGACGGTTATTTGGCTGACCAATGATTCTGACCGTTCAATGATTTCCTGAAGCCCCAAAAGCCGGCGTTCTAAATCATCTCTGCGCTCCCGCAGCTGCTTTTCACGCTGTTGGATCATCGTCAGTTCCACTTGAAGTTTGTGCGCCTTTTCATAGGCGTTGCGAATTTCTTCTTCGCTGAACTTATGGAAATTTCTGCTTACTTCAGACAAGCGGTTTCGTGCGTGCCGCGTATGAACTTCAAGTTTGTCGCCCAGCTCAATGACTTCGTAGACCTGCTGTTTGATCTGTTTAAGTTCTTCAACCAGCTGCTCATATTGCTGGCGCGACTGCTCTCCGATTTGAAAAACCTCGTCCTTACTCCCGTCCACGGTTTTCAGCATTTTCATAAGTATAGAATCCAAAACTTTGGAGTCCATCTTCGATTTATTCATCTGTCTCCCTCCGTAACGGTGTTGTTATGTATTTTTATTATAAATGTAATTGAACTGCAATTTATGTCGAATTATAATGAAAGAATGCGTATATTCTAGAAAAAAACATTTTTATATAGTATCTTACTCTTTCATGATACCAAAATATGCGCAAAAATTCTAAAGTCTGTTCGAATTTGTAGAAACAAGTCTTTTAATGCTTGTCAGGAGGGTCCAGCAATCATGCTGCACAGCTATTTAACAGTTAAAGAAACGGGTGAACATGAGATTGTGATTGAAAAATCGCGTTTTATCTGTCACCTGAGCCGTGCTGCTTCTGAAGAGGAAGCGCAGGAATTTATACAAAAGATAAAAAAACAGCACTGGAATGCGACTCATAACTGCTCAGCTTATCTGATCGGCGAAACCGACCATATACAAAAGGCGAATGATGACGGAGAACCAAGCGGCACAGCCGGCGTCCCCATGCTGGAAGTGCTAAAAAAACGCGGTCTGAAAGATACCTGCGCGGTGGTTACCCGGTATTTCGGCGGAATAAAGCTCGGTGCAGGCGGATTGATTCGTGCATATGGGAAGTCAGTGTCTGAAGGCTTAAATCATATAGGAGTTACGGAGCGGAAGCTGATGCGGATTATGCATACATCAGCGGATTATACGTGGCTCGGCAAGATAGAGAACGAACTGAGAGAATCAGTTTTTTTACTGAAAGATATCCATTATGCGGATCATGTCGAATTTGAAACGTACGTTGAAGAAAAAGACAAAGAAGCGTTTATCAAATGGATGACAGAGCTGACGAACGGCAAGAGTAAGAATACAGAGGGAGAACTGACGTATTTAGAAACAGACGTCAGCCCTAAAGGAGACTAATGTAATGGCTGAACGTGTAAGAGTGCGTGTTCGAAAGAAAAAGAAAAGCAAACGAAAGATCATATTCAAACGAATTTTGCTGCTGCTTACCCTCGTTTTGTTAGTCGCTGCCGGGTTTGGCGGATACAAAGTATACAAAACGATCAATGCGGCAGATAATGCATATGATGCCCTTTCCCGCGGAGACAAATCAAAACTTCGGGATAAAGTCATCGATATGAAGAAAAAACCGTTCTCCATTTTGTTTATGGGGATCGAAAATTATGCTACAAGCGGAAAAGGCGGACGATCAGACTCTCTTATTGTCGTTACCCTTGATCCGAGAAATAAAACAATGAAAATGCTGAGTATTCCGCGTGATACGCGGGTGACGCTTGCCGGCGATACAACCGGTAAAAAATCAAAAATCAATGCGGCTTTTGCTAAAGGCGGGGCGGATGAAACCGTCTCAACCGTCGAAGACTTATTAGGCATACCGATTGATAAGTATGTCACTGTCGATTTTAACGGCTTTAAGGATGTTATTGATGAAGTCGGCGGAGTCAATGTAAAAGTGCCTTTTGACTTCGACGAGATGAGTGACGTCAGTAAAAAGAAACGGATCTACTTCAAGAAAGGAAACATGCATTTGAACGGTGAGCAGGCTCTGGCTTACGCACGCATGAGAAAGCAGGATAAACGCGGAGACTTCGGCCGTAATGACCGCCAAAAGCAAATCCTAAATGCACTGATCGACCAAATGTCTAAGGCTGGAAATATTGCTAAAATCGATAAAATCGCTGAAACAGCAAGCAATAATGTCCAAACGAATATTCGAATCACTGAAGGACTCGCCCTTCAGCAGATTTACAACGGCTTTACCAGCAAAAAGATTGATACACTGACCATAACAGGATCAGATTTATATTTAGGCGGCGGCGGAACCGCGTCTACGGGCGGAACGTATTATTTCCAGCCCGATCCGACCAATCTCGAAAAAGTACGGCAGGAATTGCAGAAACACCTGGATTACCCGTCCGGAAGCAGCACGGCGTCCGATCCTGCTTCTGACAGCACCGGAACGGACAGTACGACTGATTCGACTTCTGACAGCACAGGAACAGGCGGTACGGCTGATTCGACTTCCGGCAGCGCAGGAACAAGCGGTACCACTGATTCAACCAACGGTACTGCCGGTGCAAACGGTACGGACAGCACACAGTCCGGCGGCACACAGTCCGGCGGCACACAGTCCGGCGGCACAACAGGCTATTAAGAGTAAACCCGATCCTTTGAGCAGGATCGGGTTTTTTTATATAATAAGAGAATAGCAGAATCCACAAAAAAAGCAGACCATTCGCATGATCTGCTCTTTTTAATTTTTCTTTACCAATCTCTTGTAAAACTTGGTAAATGGTTTAAATTGTTCATTTACTAACCCTGTGACCTCTGCTATGATTTGCATAAATACAATCAATACAAAAATAATAAACAGCGAAAGCCATATGGTCGCGCTTTTCAGCAGGATGGCACTGACGCTGAAAATAAAGCCGATTAAATAAATGATAATGACAGCCGTGCGATGTGACAGCCCGAAGGCCATCAGCCGGTGGTGTATATGTGACTTATCAGGCGCCGAAATCGGCTGTTTGTTTAAAATCCGCCTGATGACGGCGAATGTCGTATCAAAAATCGGCACGCCCAAAATGATGATCGGAATGATGATACTGAATAAAGTAACACTTTTATAAAGACCTAATAATGAGAGTACTGAGATGACGTATCCGAGAAAGAGCGATCCGGTATCTCCCATAAATATCTTTGCCGGGTGAAAATTATAAAATAAAAATCCGAGTGTGCTTCCTATCACGACAAGTGAAAGTGACAGAATAAGGATTTTCCCTCCGGACAACGCCATAACGGCGATAGTGGAGAGTCCGATGACCGACAGGCCGGCAGCGAGTCCGTCCAAACCGTCAATCAGGTTCATCGCGTTCGTAATACCGACGATCCATAACACAGTCAGCGGGTAAGCGACCCATCCCAATTCTAAACGTTCCGTTAAAAACGGTACGGAGAAAAAGTCCATTTTCAGTCCCGTGCTCACAATCATAATGGCCACGGCCAGCTGGACGAAAAACTTTACCTTTGCGCTTAATTGGTATTTATCATCGAGGATTCCTAAAATAACAATAATAAACGCACCCACTGTAATGGCGGTCATTTTTGTTTCATTATATATGCCGGCCGCGAGCACACCCGCCGCTACGCCGATAAAGATGGCCAGGCCGCCCATACGGGGCATTATTTTATCATGTACTTTTCGGTTGCTGGGCTGGTCAACTGCACCTATTTTGATCGCAATTTTTTTTACGATAGGAGTTAGGATTAAAACCGTTAGCAGAGAGACAAAAAACGCAACAACTATGCGAAACATGCGTTCGTCAAGCATAAAGAAGTCTCCTTTGGAATTATATGAAGTCTTTTCTGATATTGAACCGTTCCTTCCATTATAATTCTTACTAGTTATTATAACAAGCATCATCAAAAAGAAACACGCAAATCAAAAAATGCGCTTTCCCTTTTAATGGGATTGCGCATTTTTCAATATACCCGTGCATTCGAGCATTCGGCCGAATAAAACATTCCAATCCCGTCTCCGGGCCAATTCACGGCGCAAAGCCTCATATGATCCGCTGCGGTCCGCTGCCAGAAGCGCGTCGCAGGCCGCGATGAAATCTGCGGGGTCACTGCCTTCAACGTGTTCATAAACGAAAGGCCTTTTGATTTTTGACGTAGAAGAAAGGTTGCAGCCGACAACCGGTTTTCCGGCGGCTAAAAATTCAAAAAGCTTGAGCGGAAATACCGCGTCATTATAAGGTGAATTTTTATAAGGCATGATGCCGATGTCGACAAGCTGCATATAGGACGGCACTTCATTCGGCGCGGCAGGTCCCGTCCAGATGACATTCGGACGCTCCAGAAGCGACTTGAAATCCGGATCGTCCTGAGCCGTGTTCGGGCCTACCAATAAAATCGTCCAGTCAGGCCTCACATCTGCCGTTTCCGCCATAAGCGCAAAATCGAGCTTCGGTTTGATTCCGCCGATAAAACCGAGAACCGTTCCGTTCCGTCCCCGCAAAATGTCTTCATCCGGCTGTTTATTTTCCCGTGAAAACAGGTCATATTCCACTCCGTTTTCAATGGTGAACACTTTCTGGTGCGGGTTCTCCAGCTTTTTTCCGACCTCCTGGTGCAGACAGTCAGATGTACACGTAATGGAATCGGCACGCTGAATGATTCTCATTTCCGCCTGTTTAATGATGTTTCTTCTAACATTTGACAGCACCCCGGACCGGCCGCTGATCGGAGCGGCCCACAGATCACTGCAATCATAAATCACTTCATCCCAAGGAAACAGATCTGCCAGAAGCGGAAAACCGGGGAAGGTGTACCATAAGCAGCAGCGGGCCCCTTCTCCTTCTTCCTTCAGCATGTTCAACAATGGTGAAAGCTTATGCCTGTAGCACATGTCTGTATACCTGCCGAAGCGGAAAGCTTTTTGCCGCATGAGATCCTTTACAGTGAACTGCCGGATTCCCTCAGCGATCCCGGCCATTTGACCATCATTGGCTTGCGGAGACGGGCATACCCAAATGACGCTTTTCGTTTCTTTTTGCCGGGCGAGAAATTCAGCCAGCCGGTGCCGTCTGTATCTCAGCCGGTCATGCCCCCATTCCGCCGCTCCGACGATTACGTGAATAATCGGTTCCACCTTCATCACCCAGCTCCTCTGACGCCTACAGTCTTTTCAAGACCGCGTTTTTCGCATATTGCATAAAACACCACGAAGCCTTGATAAAATGCAGGCGCTCAATTTCTCTATAAACAAACCACGTTTTTTTTGCGGCTTTCCACTTGTTGCTTGAAATCGAATTCTGCACAAGCCTGTATTCTGAAAGGCACTCATTCAGGCCGTAAGCCGTAAATCCCCTTTTCAGCAGGGAAAGCCATGTCGCTAAATCCTGCCGCGTTCTGATATCAGGCATTTGAATCTGCCCCGTCTGCTCTCTGTCAATCATGACCGTTAAACACCCGATAATCGTGTTTTTTAAAGCTTCATCATATGACAGGCTTTCAGGGGCTTGAATCGTTTTGTCCGTCGGCGTTCCGTCCTGCTCCATGACGCTGTAGCCCGTAAATGAAAAAGCGCAGGACCGCTCTGCCATAAACGCAAGCTGTTTTTGAAGCTTTTCCTTTTTCCATCTGTCATCGCTGTCCAGAAATGCGACATAACGGCCCTTGGCATGTTTAAGGGCTGTATTTCTGGCAGCCGCGGCTCCCCCGTTTTTCTCTAAATAAACGACGCGGATCCGCTCATCCTTTTGTTCATATTGCCGTAAAATATCTCTCGTTCCGTCCGTTGAACAATCATCCGCGATAATCATTTCCCAATGCGGGTGGCTTTGATGTAAAACGGACTGAATCGTGTCTTCGATATATTCACTTGCATTATAAGACGGTGTAATGACAGATACGAAAGGTTTCCAGTTTGTCATGGTCACATCTCCATCGCAGATTTTTACAAGGACTCTCTAAAAAACTCAGGAATGACAATGAACATAAATGCAACTGCAATGCCGATTAAAACGCCCAGAACCGCTTTCTTTTTCGGCGGCATGCCTTGTCCCGCCGTTTCATTCATCGGCTCTGAATTGATGATGCCGGCCGCTTTCAGGTTCAGCTGCGTATTTTTCAATTCGTATAAAAATCGTTCCTTATCCACTTTGGCGTCCGCGCTGACGGTTTCTCCTTCAAGCGCAGCAATACTCTGCCGCACTACTTTTGCCCGTTTTTCAAACAGGTCCTGATCATTCTTCAGAAAAGTTTTTATGACGGCTTGAAACACCGATTCGGTCTCCTGTTTGTTTTGGCCGCTGTAGCTGATCGTGATCAATGAATCTGATTGTGTTTCGACAGTCAGTTTACTTTTCACGGCCGCTCTTTCTTCGTCTGTTTTATCAGGCAAAGCCTGCTTTAAAAAGGCATCGCTCGTCAAAAGGAGCGGGATTTCTTTTGTATTGTTATAAAGCGGATGATCATAATTTCCCGCGGCGATCGCGGCTTCTGATGTAAAACTGCTGCCCCCGCTGATTTTTGACGGCAATACATATCCCGCTGCCCCTAACACAACGGGCAGCGCAATGATCCAAATGATATTCTTTTTGATACGCTGGGTTATTCTTGTCAACATATCCTTCATCTCGCATCTCCCTGTTTTTCATAGTACGCCGTGACGGCAGGCTCCTTTTGTAAACGCCTCAATATATTGACCGCCGCGATCACGAGCGAGAGAAATACCCAGTGGAAAAATAAATTTGATACGGAGCTTGGGCTGATGCTGCTTACCAAAAAACCGGCCATCGCCGTGATAAGTCCTTCTGTGATCAGTCTTGACTGATTTTCCGATTTTCTTTCATGACATTTATAAAGTGTCCAAAAAAGGAACAAATAGACTGTCAGGTAACCGAGCATCGTAAGAACGCCGAAGTTCGCCATAATCTCGACGAGCCAGTTGTGCACCTCAACTACGCCGCCCGTATCATAAACGGGCTCTGCTTTTAAATAGTAAGAGACGTTTCCGGCACCCACTCCAAACCCCCAGGAATCAATCACATAGTGAAAGGCGTTTTTTAAAAGATTCGCCCTCGCGAGGTTGGAAGGAAGCGGATGCTGTCCCGGCATCGCCTGCGGAGCTGAAAACAGATTCAAGACGGCATTGGTGATACGGCCCGCAAATAAAACCGCAAACAGCGCCGCACCCGCTCCCGCTGCGTACAGCGCGAGTTTTTTCAACAGGGAAGGCAGCAGGATGAAGACGTATACAGCCGCCCCCGCGCATATGCCCAGCAGACTCGCGCGCGAACCGGTCAAAATGATTAAATACAAAGCGCAGATCGCAAAGAGCAGGCTGACGGCCTTCACATAGCCGTTTTTCATATTTTTCACCGCCGCCGCATACAGAAAGAAACTGATGCACAAAAACGTTGCGAAATCATTTTGATTAAAGAAAACGGACGTCGGATAATGCTGTTTGTACTGCGGGCCGTTATAAAGCGTGGAGCTCGGCAGATGGTGGTGTGTAAAATGATTGTAAAAGCCGATCGCCATCACAAAAATGGTCATCACAAGCCATATGCCGTAAAAAACCATCAGCTGATCAAAGCGCTGAATGAACATGACAATAAGATAAATCAGAAACATGCCCATTCCCATTAAAGCTAAATATTTAATCCCGTACGTCACGGATTTTGCCCACAATAACGATAGGAGACCGTATGTAAACCATAAGGCGAAAAACATCAGAACCCCTTTTACATTCACCCGATTCCATCTGTCAATATGATGACGGTTTGTCAGGATGCCGGCGACGTGAAGGGCGCCCGCTCCGATTAATAACAGCCGGTATATAAATAAGCTGAAAAATCCGAGATGGACCGCAAAGAAGGCCTGGTTTAAAAATGTACACGCGATCAGTATATAAATGAGCCCCATAAACATCTGACCGTTTGTTGTAAAGGCGGATAGCAAAGCAAGTCCGGCAATACCGATCATGGCGGCAAGCAGCAGCACGGTGATTTTTCCGAATCCGGCATCCGTCCTGACCGCCTCCAGCGTGATGAATCCTCCTGTAATGAGAGCGGCAAGCAGCACAAGAACATGTGCCGCTGAACGTTTGATACTCACATGGCAAACCCCTTTCCAAAACAGCAGCCGAGCCGGGCTGCCGAGAGCCTGAAGACAAATCTTTTTCTATCTTGCCAGTTCTTTTATTTGCCGATCGGCATGAACCGCCGGACGTCCGACGGAATGATAAGTGAATCCTGAAATCCTCATATACTCCAGCGGAAACATATTTCTGCCGTCAATGATAACCGGCTGTTTGAGCAGCTGCTTCACTCTCTGAAGATCCATCTCCTTGACTTCCGGCCAATCTGTTGTAATCAGGCATGCGTCCGCGTTTTTGATGGCACTGTACAGCTCTGTGTGATATTCAATGCCGCCGTCTCCTAATATCGCTGACGCTTCGGGAATCGCGATCGGATCATACGCTTTCACATGAGCGCCCTGCTCTTTAAGGCTTGTGATGATATCAAGAGCCGGGGCGGAGCGGACGTCATTTGTGTGCGGTTTAAAGGCCAGCCCCAGTACGGCCGCGGTTTTCCCTTTTAAGGGACCGATGGCGCGGTTCAATTTTTCCGTAATACGGACCCGCTGCTTCTGATTGGTTTCAATGACGGCTTCCATCATTTGAAACGGATAGCCGGCGGCGTTTGCGATATGCAATAAAGCAGTTGTATCCTTCGGAAAGCAGGATCCGCCGAATCCGATGCCCGCCTGGAGAAATTTATTCCCGATCCGGCTGTCAAGACCGACGCCTTCTGACACGTGGGAAATGTCCGCCCCGACACGTTCGCAAATATTGGCGATATCGTTAATAAAAGATATTTTCGCGGCTAAAAAAGCATTTGCGGCATACTTAATCATTTCCGCGCTTTCAAGATTCGTCTTTACGACCTTCGTACGGAACGGCTTATGAAGCTCTTCAATGACCGAAGCGGCATGTTCGCTTGTGGCGCCGATGACCGCCCGCTCCATCTGCATCGTATCCCGCACCGCCGAACCTTCACGGAGGAATTCAGGATTTGACGCGACATCAAACGGATATTTTCCCTTTGACGCTTCGCTGACGATTTGGTAAACGAGCTTTCCCGTCCCGACCGGAACAGTGCTTTTGGTGACAATGATTTTGTATCCGTTCAGCTGTTCTCCGATTGTTTGCGCCGCTGCCTTAATGTAGGTCAGATCGGCTTCACCCGTCTTTGACATCGGCGTACCGACGGCGATATAGATGATATCAGCGGCTTTCACAGCCGGCTCAATGCCGGCCGTAAAGGATAAGCGCCCGGCACTGACATTTTTTTCGGCTAATTCCTCAAGTCCCGGTTCATATATCGGGATGACTCCGTTTTGCAAGCTTCTGATTTTCGCTTCATTGATGTCACAGCAAGTCACATGATGGCCGATTTCCGCAAAACAAGTTCCAGATACAAGACCTACATACCCTGTTCCTAATACAGCGATTTTTTTCACAGCTTCATCCCTCTTTCGAAAGGTTCTCCTCTTGCCCGGCCCGGTTCATTACGGATCGGTATTTCTCTTTCAGCGTTTTCGCGTTTTGGCTTGCGTCAAAATACATGCGGACGGTTTGATAAAGTTCCTCGGCTGTTTGCGGCGTCCAAGCCTCTCCTTCGTCATATTGCAGAATCGATTCTGCCAGCGTCTCAGGTGAACCCGGCTTGATCAGCAACCCCCGGTGTTTCCCGAATAAAGAAGCCAATCCTCCGACATCGGTGCAGATCACCGGCACCTTCAGAGCGAGCGCCTCAATGACCACAGTCGGCATGCCTTCGCTGTAGGACGGCAGCGCCATTACATCCGAAGCCAGCAGATAGTCCTGTACCTTGTCGTTCGGCAATTGCCCCGTGACGATATGAGCGGCTTCACGCAATGAAGATGCGGCGGGACCGTCACCGACAAAGACGGCTTCATACCTTTCATCCAATGATTGAACGGCTTTTGATAAGTCGAAAACGCCTTTCTCTTTGACAAGCCTGCCGATGAACACGATCAGTTTTTTATCCGGAGGAAGGCCGAGCCGTTTTCTGACGGCTTCTTTCGTCTCGTTCCTTTTTCGGAAGGCGTCAAGCGTGATGCCGATCGGAAGCACGGTGCACTCCGCTTCGATAAGCTTTTTCATTTGTTCCCGCAGACTGCCGCTCACAGCGTAAATATCGGCTGCTTCCCGCACCGCAAATGTAAATGCGCGATGAGCGCTTTTGCTGTAATGCGGATAGACATTGACATCACTGCCATGCAAGGTCAGCACATACGGAATGCCTAAAGCCTTTGACACAATGGCGGCCGCTCCGCCTGACGGCATGGCGAAATGCGCGTGAATCAGATCGGGCTTCAGGCCATGATTTTTAATCGCGGAAAGAACCGATGACGCCATTCTTTTATGCGGCTGCGCCCATTTCAGCTGCCCGGGAACCGCCTGATAAAACGGCCGGTGGACGGACACGCCTTTCCGCCATTCATGCGCCGGCCTGATATCCTTTTGCCGATATGTCTTTTTCAGCACCCGGAATGGCGCGGCGAGTTTCGGCCGCGGACAAATGACGGTCATCTCCGCGCCAAGCTTTCTCAGTTCTTGGGCCTGCGTCTCATGAAAAACGCCTTCTCCCGGCTTCTCACTGCTCGGATAGACACTTGTCATCCACAATACCTTCATAGCAAACGTCCTTTTCTTAATTTACTTTTCATATGCGGATAAGCTTTTCCTAACAGGAATAAATAACACAACGCGCCGCAGGCTACGGAGATCGCCAGCCGCAGCTTGACATCAAGGCTGATCCGCTCCGTGCCGAAGCTGGCTGTAAAAGCGATGACACCCATTGCCGCCGTAAGCAGAAACGGTTTGGCCACGGCTTTGAAGTAAGCCGACAGCCGCAGCTTAATGACATATGCCAACAGCCAGCGCCCGATCAGGAAATTCAGGATGCTGATGAAAGCGTACGTCCAGGCTACCGTCAAGAGATTTCCGGACAGCACGGCGGCGTACAAAGATGCACCATACAGCAGCATCACCCCGGCGTCCCAATAAAACGCCAGATCGGCCCGCCCTTTTGCGAGCAGCACAGATCCGTTCGGATTCATCAGAACCCTTAATATCCCGACGATGGCGAGAACGTTTAAAACCGGGACAGCCGCCAGCCATTTTTCTCCGAATACCGAAGCCACGAATGCATCCGACACTGAAACCAAACCGAGCAAAAGCGGAAAGGATATCAGCGCGAGTATTTTGGTCATATTGAGAAATCCTTCTCTGATAACGCTGTTTTCATGCTTGTTTTTCGCAAAGACGGGAAACGCGACTCTCGTAATGATCGGATTAATTTTTAATACCGGAAGCGTGACAATCTGGTAGGCCAGATTGTAAATGCCGAGCGCCTCGGCGCCGATAAAACTGCCGATCAGAATCATATCAATATTCGCTCCGAGCCGGTTCACAAGCCGGGAAGACAGCTGAAAGGCCCCGAAAGAAAAGAAGCCTTTCATTCCTTTCAGATCAAAAACCAACGCCGGTCTCCATGTTTTTCTGCAGGACATCCAGTACAGAATCCCTTTTGACGATTGCAGCAGCACCTGGGAAATCACATAGGCGAGAATCGGGTCCGTATAAAAAACCGCGGCCGCCAAATACACGAAGGACAACACATTTGAAAAGATTTCAATCTTGCTTAACGTGTTAAATGCCAGCGCTTTTTGCAGCATATACTGGTATTGCTGACCGATCGGCGCGATTAAAAACATGACGGCCAGCACGCGGATTAAATAGACAAGCTCCTCCCGCCGATAAAAATCGGCGATGAGCGGACTGCTGAAAAACAGCAGCGCAAACAGCGCAAGCCCCGTTATGATATTCAGCCAGTACAAGGAAGACATCTGTTTATCAGTCACATGATCTTTTTGAATGAGCGCGGCGCCAAAACCCATATCAAGCGCGATTTGGGCAAACACCACTACCGTTGTGATCATGCCGACAAGGCCGAATTCAGCCAGTGACATGACCCGCCCGAGCAGGGCGAATTGGACGATTTGAATGACCGTAATACACGCTGTCGAAATACTTGTCCATTTGGCGCCGCTCAAGATTTGATTTGTAATACTAGGCATCGTTTTCCCTACTTTTTTGTCTGCTGACCAGAATTTTTATCGCGCCCCGTCACCGGTCCAGATCACTTTGCACGTTTTGAGCATAATCTTCAGTTCCAATGAAAAGGTCAGGTTGCGGATATAATATAAGTCAAACATCAGTTTTTCCCTCGGTGTCATGTCATATCCCCCGTTGACCTGCGCCCAGCCGCTTAATCCCGGCTTAACGGCCAGCCGCTCCGTAAACCCCGGAATCTCAGCCTGAAACTGTTCCGTAAACACGGGACGCTCGGGACGCGGGCCGATCAGGCTCATTTCTCCCCGAAGCACATTTACCAGCTGCGGCAGCTCATCTATACGGGTCCTTCTGATAAAAGCGCCGACCTTTGTCACGCGGGGATCCTTTTTCAGCGCCCAGACCGCCCCCGATTTTTCAGCATCTATTTTCATAGAGCGGAGCTTATACAAATAAAACGGCTTCCCGTCTTTGCCTACCCGCTCCTGCTTATAAAAAGCCGGGCCGGGCGACTCCAAACGAATCAGTATGGAGAACAGGCCCATCACCGGGAGCGCCGCCAAAAGCCCCGCAAGCGCAAACACAATGTCCATGAATCGCTTAAAAGCCAAATAACGGGCCGTTCTTTCCGTAACGGCAGCGGAAGTCCCCTGCCGCACTGCATAGTTATTATTTACATTCATGCTTTTCTCTGCTCCCACTGACACACACCTCACGATTTGTTGGGATGTTTGATGACCTATGCCGTGAGTTTAGCAGATGGATGTTAATTGGAAGTAAAGGAAGCGTTAATGTTTATTAGAATGTTTCGATTATTGTTTTTTTATTGTAAATCTATTCATATCCATATTTGAGACAAAGCATAATGAAAAATAAAAAAACAGACCGGTATGAACCGGTCTGTTTCCATGAAAAAATTATCGGAAATAGGAGGAAACGCCTTGGGTGATCCCCGCCGCGAGTCTGTCCTTTTTCGTTGATTGTTTTAAAATATTGGCATCAATCGGGCTTGTGACAAAACCGGTTTCTAACAAGACACTCGGCATTTTAGAATACTTAATGACGTAAAATCCGGCAGTTTTCACACTGCGGTCACGCGTGCCGAGAGCAGAAACCATTCTCGGCTGAATATTTTGGGCAAGCCTCAGACTGTTTGCGGATTGGTACGTTTTATCATAATACGTCTCCGTACCGTTTGCACTGCTGTTATCATTTGCGTTCGCATGGACGCTGATGAAAATATCGGCGTTCGCCTTCGCCCCTTTGTTCACTCTCTCCTCAAGCGAGTCAAAGGTGTCGCCCTTCCTCGACATTACAGTAAGCGCGCCCGCGCCGTATAATTGATTGTTAAGACGCGTAGCGATATCAAGATTTACATTTTTCTCAAGCAAGCCGTTGCCGGTTGCTCCTGAATCCTGATAGCCGTGCCCCGGATCAATAAAGACCGTTTTGCCGACAACGGGATTTTTAAGCTGCGACGCGGCATTGTTGCTTAAAGATGAAGCACTTCCTATGACGGTGAAGCTGGTGATGTTTTTACTTCCGATATACGTCCGGACGTCTTTTGACAGACTGTCTCCATTCGTCAGCAGGTGAACTCTTCCCTGTTTGGCGCTCAGCACGCCTCCGACGATGGTATCCGCCTCTTTAAAACCATTGGTAACAAACGTATAGCCTGTGCTTAAGCCTGTCTTTTTTGCAAGATTCACAGACAGGTTATAGCGGTTTTTGCCGCTGATTCTTGAAGGGTTCGGCAGCTTATTATAAAGTGAGCTGCTGATGCTGCTTGTCCCGCCAATGACAATCGTGTTTTTAATCCCTAAGCTTTTGATCGCATTGGACGTAGAACCATTTAATGTCGAATCATTAGTGAATAAAATCGGATATTTTTTAGCGGACGCATAAGAAATCGCAGCCATTCCATCTGCATCAACAAACCCGTTGACCACAAGGGCTGTAGAAGATCTTGTCATTTCACCCGCCACTTTTGCGGCTGTGGCATATCTCGTGCTCCCTGATAATCGTTTGACACTGATGCCTAATTTAGCAATTTGATTTTCAGTATTTTTCGAAACGGCAGGTGTGCCGCCTACGATAATCACATTTTTCGTTTTTAAATCAATTAATCCCTTTTTTGTGCCGGCAGACAGCTGATCTTTATTTGTAAACAGCAGCGGCGCATTTTTTTGATATGAAAGCGGCGCAGCGGCAATTGCATCGGCATATGAAGTTCCGCCGGTGATAATTACCGTTTTCGCTTCACCCCATGATTGTTTTGCCGCCAGTACAGCCGTATCATACCGGGTGCTTCCGCCGATCCTTTTAACCGTGTTATCAGCCAAAGCGGAAGGGACAAATAGAATGACCCCGAGAATAAAGACGGGGAGACATTTTATGATGAATTTCAATCCGATCTCCTCCACAGAAGTTTAGTAGTTTGTAAGTGCTGTATTAGGGTAATAGAACGCAAGAATAGAAGTATACGGCTCTCCGGCCTCCGCTCTTTCTTTTGCTCCGTATTGACTCATTCCTACGCCGTGACCGTATCCTTTTCCTGATATCGTGATTTGCGAAGAATTACCGGACGCACTGGCGTATGTGCTTTTAAAAGATGAAGCTCCGATCATCGTCCTGAGTTCAGACGCTTTCACCTCAACAGATGCAGTCTTGTTCATGACATAGCCCTTCGACTTGTCATTCACATGGTACGTGACCTTCACCGCGGCGTCTTCCGCGCGCTGGCCTTTTGTTTTTCCGGTTAGCGAGAGATCAGAGATGCTTGCAATTTTTATGGAACTTGCATTGGTTTCTTTATTTTTCATCAGCCAATTTTTTATTCCGTTGAGCTGCGCAGCATTTGCTTCGTTTGTTTTAGACCACCAGGATGCGGGATTTTTCATATCCAGACCCGCTGGCAGCTGCTGCTTCTGCAATGTTAAAGACCAGCTGATTTCCGGATCTTTTGTATCCTTTTTGGCTACTAAATACGGCACTTTCGATCCCCACACTTCATCGCCGGCTTCCATGTAACCGCCATTGCTTGATGAGTAAGTGGCATCTATCAATCTGCCGGAATAAGTGAGCACTTTCCCTTTTGTTCCGTTAACGGCTGCGGTGGCGTTTGGATACCAGCTGTATCCCCCGTAAACCTGAAAGGCCGTTGTATCCGCGACTGTTTGTCCCATCTTGCCGATAGAGTAGGTGCGGGCGGCAACAGCCTGGGCTTTCAGCGCTTCTGTCGGCCAGCTTCCCGGCATTTCATTCGGCAGGACACCTTTCAGATAATCCTCAAAAGGAATGTTTTCATTAACAGGTCTTACATATTTGCCGGATTCCGCAGTGAAACTCATATTCCCCAGATATGGCTTCCCGTCAATGCTGATTGTGTTTGCTGTTGAATATTTTTCAGGAACCGCCTTGAAAGACGTTTTTCCGCTGTTAATGCCTGCAACGCCTAATTTGCCGCCGGACGTTTCAATACGGTACGTCTTTCCGTTTACGAGATAAAACTCTTTTGCGTAAGCAGCCTTAACTGAATCGGCAATTGAATTCGCGCTGCCTATTAATGTATAAGAATAGGTGCCTTTCGTTTTAAAAAGGCTGGCCTCGTCGGCGGGTGTTTCGCTTTTTTTGATGTATACAAGCGGCATGTGATTTGCGGCGGCAATATTTGATCCGACAACGATGTCCGCTAATTTAGTCCCGTTGGCAGCCACCGTTTTGCTTGCATCCATGCCGAGCGAAGTGACTGCGTTTGCTGATATTTGATATCTGTTTGATCCGGTAATTCTTTTGGTGACCGAGGCCTTCTTTTTAATTTGATTCTCCACATCTTTGCTGACGCTTGAAGTGCCTCCCATGATGATCACTTTTTTAGGCAGATTGTAGCTCGGAAGGGAGTCTTTTTTCGTCAGGAGAATTGGATAGCCGTTTTGCGCAGCATAAGGCGCGATTGCCAGCGCATCCGTATATACATCCCCCGTTACTACGACCGCCTGGTCATAGCTGCCCATTTCGGCCGCAATATTTTTGGACAGATCATATCTGTTTTTTCCGCTGATCCGTTTCGTGCGGCCGTATTTCTTCAATGTCTTTTCCGCGGCCGACGAAATACTGTTCGTCCCGCCGATGATTAAAATATTATCCGGACTGAATTTCTTGATTTGCGCTTCTGTGCTGCTGCTCAGTTTTTTCGCTTCAGTCAGCAGAACAGGCGCTTTCAGTTTATTCGCTAAAGGAATGACGGAAAGCGTGTCCGCAAAATAAGCATCCGTATTAACGACAACTATGTTGGACGGGTTTTTCCAATACTTGGATGTCGCGGCGTTAGCCGTATCATATTTGGACGCGCCTCCCAATCTGGCAACGGAGGAGACATCGCTTCCCGTCAGTTTATAAGTTCCTGAAGGTTCGATATTCAGAGTCGATTTATTACCAATATAATTCGTCAGTTTTACTGAGATATCAGAACTGGACGCAAAAGTGCTTTCCGGTAATAAAGCCAGGCTGAATATCACAGAAAAACAGACAGCCCATATTGTTTTCTTCAATTTTTATCCCGCCTTTTGCTGATCATGGTGTATTATTTTGCTTTCTCGATTTCCTTGATCTCTTTTTGGCCTTTATCATTTGTGAAATACGTAATGCTGACTTTGTCATTTTCGCTGAATTTATTCAGAACATCAGAGAAGTCATCAGAAAATTCAAAGCTGACGGGCTGATCATCCACTTTTACTTCAATTGTGTGCGTATCCGCCATACCGACATAATATGCCGTTTCTTTTTGAGCCTGGTTCTCCGAAGAACCGCTTCCCTTCTTTGATTGATCCGCCGTTCCGCACGCTGCCAATACAACAGAAAAAAGCAGTATTAAGAACGAAGCTGCAATAGTTTTTTTCATTTTTTTCACCTCATCTTTATGTATCGTCTTATACTAACTTTTTTTTAAGGTAATTTTAAGGTCTTTTTGTAACCTTTTTTTAAGAATTTCGTCTATTACATGGTTATAAGTAAAAATATGACTGGGTTTATAAAGATTAGTAAATTGTATCAGGAAAGTTAATAGAAAAGGTGATGACAAATGAGAGCTGAACGAAAAAGAAAGAAGAAAAAAGTTCTTCTGACAATCGTAACAATCATCGGGCTGTTAGTTTTATCATCAGGAGGCTACGTCTACTACTTGTGGCACAAAGCGGCTTCAACGGTGGCAAGCATTCAGGAAGACTTGAAAAAATCGGACAAACGTGACACGGATATAGATCTCGGAAAGAAGGATCCGATTTCTGTTTTAATCATGGGCGTCGATGAGCGGAAAAATGACAAGGGGCGCGCGGATACGATGATTTATATGACCGTCAATCCTAAAACGAATACAACAGAAATGGTCAGCATTCCGCGTGATACGTATACGAAAATCTCCGGCAAAGGTACGATGGATAAAATCAACCACTCCTATGCTTTCGGCGGAACGCAGATGGCCGCGGATACCGTCGAGGACCTGCTTGACGTGCCGGTAGATTATTTTGTGAAAGTAAACATGGAGAGCTTCAAAGATACCGTGGATACACTCGGCGGGATTACGGTGAACAGCACGTTTGCCTTCAACTACGACGGGCACTCTTTCGGAACGGGGAACATCAGCCTGAACGGCGAAGAAGCACTTGCCTACACGCGTATGAGAAAAGAAGATCCCAGGGGGGATTTCGGCAGGCAGCAGCGCCAGCGCCAAGTGATTGAAGGGATTATTTCTAAAGGGGCAAACATCTCGTCTGTCACGAAATTCGGAGATATGTTTAAGGTCATTGAAAACAATATGAAAACAAACATGTCATTCGATGATATGTGGACGGTTATGACTGACTATAAAAACGCCCGCAGCAAAGTCACTCAGCATGAACTGAAGGGAACGGGAACGAGAATCAACAATATCTATTATTACAAATTAGATGAAGCAAGCCTCGCTTCAGTCAAAAAAGAATTAAAAGAAAGCCTGAAATAATAAAAAAACTCTGCATATGAGGGACTGACCCCCGTTTTTGAGACAGGGATCAAAACACCTTTAAGCAGCCAGCTGTCGGTATGTGACCGGCGGCTGGTTGTTTAGTTTCGTTTGAATACGAATGTTGTTATAATAGTGTATATAGGTTTCGACAGTTTGTTCTACGATGGTCGTCGTAGTGCTTTCCAACCTGTCGAGGTAGAACGTTTCAGACTTTAGTGAGGAATGAAACGATTCGATGGAGGCATTATCAGCGGGCGTCCCTTTGCGGGACATGCTCATGGTAATGCCTTTTGTTTTAACAGCTTTCTGATACTCATAAGATGTATAAACAGAACCTTGGTCACTATGTAACACACAGTTCTCTGGCAGTGCGGGCAGCTGATCAAGTGTGTGTAAGACAAAGTCTGTGTCCTGTCTATCGCCAATCGTAAAAGCAATCACTTCTCCATTGTATAAATCCAATATACTGGAAAGATACAATTGTTTCTGCCCATAAGGCAAATATGTGATATCCGTTACTAGCTTTTCCAGAGGGCGATCAGACTGAAAGTTCCGATCCAATATATTCTCGGCCACGGCATATGGCTGCCCATTCTTCTTACGCTTTTTCACCTTAACCCGGCATTGCCACTGATTCTTCTGCATAATGCGCTGAACCGTTTTATGATTCATACGCATTCCCTTTTTTAATATGGCTGTGATTTTCCGATAGCCATATCGATACTTGTGTTCTCGGCACAACGTGCCGATTTGTTTTTCTAAATGGTATTTAGGGTTATCTTTCATCAGATTCTTCTTCCAACGATAATAAGATGCTCGTGAGATACCTAAATGAATACAGATATCCTTTATGGTCATTGTGCTGCGCAATGCTTCTACAAGCTCGACTGGCGTTTCGCTATCAGCTTCCTTTCCAATTCGTTGTACTTTTTTAACACTTCATTCTGTTGTCTCAGATAACGATTTTCTGCCTGCAGTTTCTCTAATTCGGAAGAATACTCTGGACCTTTTCCATAAGAATATTGCTTTCCGACAGGTTGTTCGAATCGATGTGTGTCCCCAGCTTTATACCACCTGACCCATGTCTGCACCTGCGTCTTATTCTTTATATTCAATTCCTGCATGATCTCCTTCACAGGCACGCCCGCCAATCTCATTTCTACAGCCTTCTGTTTGACTTCAACCGGATAACTCACTCTTGCCCTCATAGAAAAACACCTCCAAGTCTAATTTCGGATAACAACGATCCGTTTTCAAACTTGAAGGTGTTTTTTGTTTGTCTCATATTATGGGGTCAGTCCCATGATGCAGAGTTTTTTTATTCTGTAAAAGGCTGCGGACGGGTTTTTCTATAGCCGTACCGATAAAGCAGTTCTTCCACAATCCGTTTTGAAGCCGATCCGTCACCATAAGGGTTTGACGCCTTTGACATCCGTTCATATTCAGCCTGATCGGTTAAGAGCTGTTTTGTCAGCTGATACACCGTTTCTTCATCTGTACCCGCCAGCTTTAATGTCCCGGCTTTCACTCCTTCGGGGCGCTCGGTTGTGTCCCTAAGCACCAAGACCGGCTTTCCGAGAGAAGGCGCTTCCTCCTGAACCCCGCCTGAGTCGGTCAAAATGAAGTTTGCTTTCGCAGCGAAGTTATGAAAATCCACGACCTCCAGAGGTTCTATTAAGTGCACCCTGTCCGAATCAGCAAAATGGGCTTCTGCGGCCTCACGAACTGCGGGATTCAAATGAACGGGATAAACGACTTGTACGTCCTCAAACTCTTCAACGACTCTTCTGACGGCCTTAAACATCTGTTCCATCGGCCTGCCTAAATTTTCACGTCTGTGCGCTGTTAAAAGAATCATCCTGCTTCCTTCCAGCTTGTCAAAAATCGGATGAAAATAATCTTCCCGCACTGTCGTTTGAAGCGCGTCTATCGCCGTATTTCCCGTGACAAATATAGAATCCGGCTTTTTATTTTCTGAAAGCAGATTCTGCTCGGCCTGGCTTGTCGGCGCAAAATTCACATCAGCGATCACGCCCGTCATCTGCCGATTGATTTCCTCGGGGAAAGGAGAGTATTTATTATGCGTACGCAGACCGGCTTCCACATGGCCGACAGCGATTTGATGGTAAAAGGCGGCAAGGCTTCCGGCGAACGTTGTCGTCGTATCTCCGTGGACCAAAACGATATCTGGTTTTACTTCTTGGAACAGCTTGTCCAGTTTCAGCAAAGCATGAGATGTAATTTCTGAAAGCGTTTGACGCTCTTTCATAATATTCAAATCAAAATCAGGCGTAATGCTGAATGCTTCAAGCACTTGATCCAGCATCTGTCTGTGCTGTGCGGTTACAGTCACCAGCGAATCAATTTCCTGATATTTTTCAAGCTCTAATACAAGCGGAGCCATTTTAATTGCTTCAGGTCTTGTACCGAATACGGTCATTACTTTTAGTTTTTTCAACGGTTTGTCTGCACCTCGTTTTATATGTCGGATATCCCTTCATGTTAACATATTTATGCCGTTTCTTAGATATTGTAAAGCTTAATGGCAAACAAAGCAAAAACCGTTCCAAGACTCTTTGAAAGCGGATTAAAAGGTGTGAATTTTAATCAATTGTGGTAAAGTGGAAAAAGACTAGGTTATAGTTCTGAAAAAAAGATTTTGCAGAAACAAGGATGGTGTTATTCAGTGAAGAAAGTACGCAAAGCCATTATTCCGGCAGCAGGTTTAGGCACTCGTTTTTTGCCGGCCACAAAAGCAATGCCTAAAGAAATGCTTCCAATCGTTGATAAGCCGACAATTCAGTATATTATCGAAGAAGCTGTCGAATCCGGCATCGAAGATATTATTATCGTAACCGGAAAAGGAAAAAGAGCAATAGAAGACCATTTCGACAATGCCCCTGAACTGGAACGTAATTTAGAAGAAAAAGGGAAAATCGAACTGCTTCAAAAAGTGAAAAAATCGTCAAATATTGCGGATATCCACTATATTCGCCAAAAAGAGCC
This sequence comes from Bacillus sp. FSL P4-0334, assembly GCF_038004825.1. Taxonomy (NCBI): domain Bacteria; kingdom Bacillati; phylum Bacillota; class Bacilli; order Caryophanales; family Bacillaceae; genus Bacillus; species Bacillus sp. FSL P4-0334. The sequence goes on from NZ_JBBORX010000001.1 coordinate 488,866, forward strand.
AAAAGGACTCGGTCATGCCGTTTGGTGCGCACGCAACTTCATCGGCGATGAACCTTTCGCCGTTCTTCTCGGCGATGATATTGTCCAGGCTGAAAAACCGGGACTTCGTCAGCTGATGGATGAATACGAAAAAACATTGTCTTCAATCATTGGTGTTCAGCAAGTTCCTGAAAACGACACACACCGCTACGGAATTATCGATCCGTTAACAAATGAAGGCCGCCGTTACCAGGTCAAAAATTTTGTAGAGAAGCCTGAACCGGGTACAGCTCCTTCCAACTTGGCTATTTTAGGAAGATACGTTTTCACTCCTGAAATTTTCATGTACCTGGAACAGCAGGAAGTCGGTGCAGGAGGAGAAATTCAATTAACGGACGCCATCCAAAAGCTCAATGACATTCAGCGTGTCTTCGCTTATGATTTCGAAGGAAAACGTTACGATGTCGGTGAAAAACTCGGATTTATCGAGACGACGCTTGAATTTGCCTTACAGGATCAGGATATCCGCCATAAATTAATTCCGTTCATGAAGGATCTTCTTGAAAAAGAAGAAGCTGACGAATAGAAAAAGCTGCCGAATCCGGCAGCTTTTTTATGTGATCTTTACTTTTTAGACGTTACGGTCAGTGTTTGATCAGCATTGTTCACAGAAAAAGTATATTCCTGGTTTTTAAGCATGAGCAAATTCTGATTGATTTTGCTGCCGCCTTTTTCACTTAAAGCTGGGATGTCTGCGGGACGCGATAAATGAAAAACCACTTCGGAGACTGTATCCTTGTCAATCACTACATCCGTTTTTTCATCGGATGTTTTTAATACGTTCCGTCCGTCAGCCGTTTGTCCGGCAGCTGGATTTTTCAATTTACTCTGTACATCGTCCCGGCTTTTATTGAGATATGAGAGAAACTCTTCTGCTGTTTGGCTTGATAAACTGCCGCTGAAATCATTAAGCTGAACATCCGTCTTTTTTAAAGCGTTCACTTTATACAGATCAGACTTTTTCATAAAGTACTCTTTATCGTTTAATTTCACTTTGGCCGCCTGGTTATTTTCGGCTTCTACCTGCACCTTCGTGCCGAAACTTACACTTGCGGAGGCTTTTCCTTTTATATCTTTTTCAGTATAAAGGTCCGCCTTTTCAGCTTTTACCAAAGCAGGTTTATTCACAGACTCATAAAGGCCGGCATCGCTCTGTTTGACGTCACCGAAAGATGTAATCGCACGCAGAGGCTTGTCTGAAAACATCGAAGCGCCCGCGCCGACAGCCAGCAATGCAAGCAGCGTAATCTGAATCGTATTGGCAATGAATTTAGGCTTCGCTTTCTTTTGCTGCGCCTGACTGATTTTCTGTTCCTCGGCTGCCCGCGTTCTGCCTTCAATCTGCTCGTTTTGATATTTCTTCTTTTCTTTCTTTGAAAGCTTGTTGAACCAATCCACAAAAGCTTTATATTCTTTCACAACGGCTTTCGTTTCGTCGAACATGCGCATTTCGCCGTAATGCATCCAAGCCACCCGATCACACATTTTCTCAATCTGTCCGATGGAATGACTGACGAAAAAGATCGTTTTGCCGCGTTCTTTAAATTCCGTAATGCGGTCCACACATTTCTGATAGAAAGTCTGGTCCCCTACTGAGAGCGCCTCATCAATAATAAGGATGTCAGGATCCATATGCGCCGATATGGCAAAACCGAGACGGGATTTCATACCGCTTGAATAGCTTTTAACAGGCTGATCTATAAAGTCGCCGATATCCGCGAATTCAACGATTTTTTCATAAAGCTCGTCTATCTGCCGATTGTTGAGACCCATCATCAAGCATTTTAAACGAATGTTGTCTTTACCGCTTAATTGATTGTTTAATCCGGCAGAAATCGCGATTAAAGACGGCTGCCCGTTCATATCAATCTCCCCGCTTGTCGGCGGAATGATCTTTGCAAGCAAATTGGACATCGTTGATTTTCCCGAGCCGTTGATCCCTACGAATCCGATCGTTTCCCCTTCATAGACGTCAAAAGAAACATTTCGGACAGCGAAAAAACCTTTTTGATTTCTGTTTGGGAAAAACAGTCCTTTAATTTTGTCAGACTGTTTTTTATATAGAAAATACTGTTTTGAAACATTTCTGAACGAAACTTTTAGTTTCATCGTATAATCTCCTTACTATATTAAAGAAAGTCAACAAACTTATCTCTGAATTTCATATGAAGAAGTGAACCGACTGTTAATAACAGCAGTGTGACGAACCAGAAATACAGCGTGTATTTCACATCGTGGAAAAACCACTGCCCTTCCATAAAGCTGTCTCTAAAGCCCTCGATAATATAGAAAAGAGGGTTTAACTTCAAGATGGTCAAAACTTCAGGTCTGTTTCCGAATTTCTCCGCAATGTCCCAGAAAATCGGCAGAAGAAAAAAGAGCAGCCTTGTGACGGCTTGAAGCAAAAACTGATAGTCCCTGATTAAAACGCTGATGGTTGAATTAAACAGGCCGAAAGCAAACATAAAACTGATCATGCAAAACAAGTAATAAATATATTGCAGCCAGTGAAGCGTCGGAAACAGTCCGTTGCTCAGCAGCACAATAATATAAATCGCCATCATCACAAAGTAACTGAATAAATTCGATGCTATCACTACAGAAGGCAGTGAACTGATCGGAAAGTTCATTTTCGACACTAAATTTATCCGTTTAAAAACGCTGTTAGATGCATCCAGTATCGTCGGACTGATAAAGAACCAAGGAATTAAGCCGGCCAGCATCCAGACGATGAACGGTACGCTGTCTCCATTTCCAAGCACCATATCATGTCCGCCGCGAATCCCGAGACCAAATACGAACCAGTAAGCCAGCATTTGAATCATAGGGTTGAGAAACTGCCACAATATACCCAAATAGTTCACTTGATACTTTGATTTCGTTTCGTACACTGCAAGCCGCATAATCAGCGGAAATGAGTTGAATTGCTCTTTCAGAATTTTTACCAATGCATTCATTCTAATCTTCCTTAGTCGTAAGTTTTAGGTAATAGCTTTGACTTACAAAAGCACCGCTCATAATTGTAACAGATTACGATGTATTTTTCACTTCATAACAAGCCTGAATCCCATGAGCGCAACATGCCGTCACTTAAGCAAAAAAGCATAATTAACGTGGTTAAATTATGCTTTTTTGCACCTATTTACTTGTCCCCGAAAATCACTTTTACGGCTTTTTCAGACGATTCTCCGGTTTCTAAATAACAGAACTTCTCGTAAAAAGGCCCGAATGAATCCGGAAGCTTATAATCATCTGATTCCGTTTCATTGACCCATTTGATAACGTCACCTGTTTCTTTGACAAGCGGGCCAGGCGCTTCTTTTTCAAAGTCAAAGTAAAACCCTCTGAGTTTATCCCGGTACGTTTCGATATCAGGCACATAAAACAGCATCGGTCTTTTCAGATTTGCATAGTCAAAAAAGACAGAGGAATAGTCCGTTATGAGTAAATCAGAGACCATATACAGCTCACGGATATCTTCGTAGCTGGAGAAATCATAAGCAAATCCTTCATACGGTCCGAGATCAAAGTTTTCCGCCACGAGATAATGCATTCGTAAAATAATGACATAACGATCGCCAATCGCTTCTCTCAATTGATGAAGGTCTAAATCAAGGTCAAACTTGTATTTTCCCTTCTTATAAAATTGGTCATCCCGCCATGTCGGTGCGTAGATAATCACTTTTTTATCTTGCGGAAGATTCATTTTTTCTTTCAGCGCTTTGATGACAGAAGGGCTGTTATCCGTTTGAAGGAAGTCATTCCGCGGATATCCCGATTCAATCATGGTTTTATTAAACTGAAACGCCCGGGCGAATATTTCGGTTGAATATGCGTTCGGTGAAATCAGGTAATCCCACTTTGAAGCCTCTGTCGTAAAGTTGCGCTTGTATTTTTCAGTGTTTGTTCCGGGCATATGCACTTCATCCATATCTACGGCAAGGCGCTTTAAAGGCGTGCCATGCCATGTCTGGACATATGTCGTATGCTCAGGTTTCGGAATCCACAGCGGCATACGGCTGTTGACAACCCAGTACTCGGCTCTTGCCATGGCAAACAGCCATTTGAACGTAAAGCGTTCGATATAAGGAATTCCTTTATCTTTAAATGTCTGTGAGTAAGCGGGATTTACACTCCAGCAGAGACGGTATTCCGGCATCTCTTTGCTCATGTATTCATAAATCGCCCGCGGATTGCAGCTGTACTGTTTTCCGGCAAAGCTTTCAAACATGACAAATTTCTGTTTGACAGGCAGTTTCCCCGCAACCCTGAATCCCGCTTTATAAGTGTTTTGTATTCTTTTCTCAATGAACTTTTTCAGCTTATTCTTTCTCTTGCGTACAAAGGAAGCGCCCCGTTTCAGCTTTCCTTTCACAAAATACTCCACGCGGGTGCTGAAGCTGTAATCGTTCATTCTCAGGTGGAGATTTTTCGTTTTCTTTTTCGTGAAAACGTGAAATCTGGCAGGCCCTTTCTCCGTTTTCAGGATCGTGAATTGGTTAGGGTTTACTTGTTCAGATTTCAGAACCTTTAACGGTTTGCTGTTGGTGATAATCTCTTCACCCGTCCCGGCATCTTCAAAAATGAATTGAATATGGAATTGAAAGATTAGCTGCTGATTCAATTCTTTATAAACGGCATTCAAATCAATTTTTGTATCAAAGCCTATCGTGTCAAGCATCGTTGTGTCCTGAACATATTCATCAAGGTCGTGTCTCGGCACGTCGTGAAGCGGATACTTCAGAATGAGAGGCTCCTCTTCTTTTCCTTTTTTCATTTTCAGAATCAGGTTTTTTTCTTTTATCTTTAAGGTTTCTGCCGCATTCAGCCGGAATGCAAAACCTTTCAGATGTAAGCTGCCGTCAGATTCGAGCTCCATTTCATCAATCCGCGTGACGAACTTTTTCTGCAGCAGCTTTAAGGAGAAATTCCCTTTCTTCGTCGTGTAAGGGAAAAAGAACATATGATGAGCCTCATCTTTATAAGAAGACAGTTCAATAGGTTCAAGGCTGGATTTTAACCGTTTTTTACTGATATCACTGTCATCATTGATAAAGGAGACATAGAAATCCAGACATCCTTTGCCGTCCGTATGGTCAGAAAGCAGATCCGTGCTCATAACAGCATGGTACTCCCCGCCTTCTCCGGCCAACCGTTTCAGAGGGACGGAAAGTTCCGCTTTTGTCTTACGATTTATAATCTGAAGAGAAGGCTCTTCCCCTGCAGTGACATTTTCACAGGATATCGTAATGCTGAATGTCTCTTCCTTTATGTTAAGATGTTTTAACTTGTATCTGACAGGATTTTCTATACCCATAAAATAAGTCTACTCCTCTGTTTCAATTAAACATATCCAATCACAATCATCATTTTGTTACTTTCAGCGAAAGGTTCTCCTTCACCGTCCGGTAGAATTGATATTGCAGTCCGTTCGCTTCTGCCGTCACCTTTTCACCGTCGTCTCTGTTTAACATGACACGTTCATAATCGTTATAAATGACATACATAATATAACCGCCAAGTCCGACTTTTTCAATGTCACGTAACGGGATTTCAAGGACGTACCGCCCGTCTCCCAGTGACTGAACCGGAAACTGGTGGTGTACTTTCATGTTATCTCTGTGCTGAAACAGAATATATTGGGCATTATTTCTGTCCTGTCCGAACAAGCGGAACGTAACGGTGAATTTATGATCGGCGAACACCGCGCTTTCCGTTTCTCCGTGCATGCGAAGTTCGACCAGTTTATTTTCTTCATCCGTCAGCGGGCTTTCTAAATAAGCCAGTCCGCCTTGCGTCACGATGGTTTTATCGGGCTCTTTTTTGGACCAGCGGAACAGCTTTTCGACCTCATCATACCGTTTTTGAGTCAGCAGACGGAAGGCTGTCTTATGAATCGGATGAAAAAATGTCTCGGAAATATCGTATTTCGTCTTCTTTAACACATTCAGAATTTCATTGAATTTATTGTAGTAGGCTTCTTTGTTTTCGCTTTTCAGGAAGTGCATCCGATCGAAAAGACGCGTAATGGAATCGAATTCGATCAGGCGGTTCATCGCCATCTTCTCTTTTTCAGTATCTAATTTTTTGTTCAGAATATACTTCATTACGGCTATGTTCGTGTCGGTTTTTTCCATTATATTAGTCTGCTTTGTCAGCGACTCATTATTGTCCATTCTGTTCAGATAATAGACCGGTTCGGTTGACGTTGAAATATCTCCGCACGCCAAAAGAACATCCATAAAAAATTGCTTATCTTCAGCAAATTTCATTTCCGGATATCTGATATCATTATCTTTTAGAAATTGTAAGTTCATCATTCTTGCCCGCGGGCCGAGATGATAGAAAATATGCCGGATTGAAAAAGGCGATACCTTCGCTCTGTTCAGAGAAGACTCATGTTTCCCGATCGTTTTTTGACCGTTCACCTGCATTTCGATCGTTTTTCCGACCGCATAATTTACCTGATCTCTTTCAAGCATGTCGAATAAGATTTTAACTCCGTTCGGCGCAAACCAATCATCCGCATCCAAAAATGTAATGTACTTTGCATTTGCCAGCTCAATTCCCAAGTTTCTCGGATAAGCCGGGGTCCCCGTGTTGTCTTTCAAAAAGACGACTGTAATATTTTCATACAACTCGGCGTACTCAGTCAGGATGTTTCTGGAATCATCAGTAGAGCAATCATCGACAAGAATTAAAGAAATATGCTGAAAGCCGATGTTTTGAAGGATCACTGAATCAACTGTTTTCCTTACATATTCTTCTGCATTATAAACAGGAACGACTACCGCTACCTTCTTCTCTTCCGCCAATGCTTCTTTGTTTAAAATGGTATATTCGCGTTCTTCTACGGACGGCTTGGACTCTTTTTTATTCAACTTAAAAAAGTTACTAAGATTCATCTTTAAATTCTCCTCTTATTGTCTAGCTTTTTTTCAAAAGCGCATAACAAATATAGCGAAAATAACCTTATATTACAAGAAGTACTCCCTATCCGGAGGGAGTACTTCTTTATCATCTGTATATCCGAATGTTTCAATTACACCCCGGCAATTTCTTTTTTAATCTGTGTGGTGGAAATGCCTTCGGTTCTAGGGAGGTAGATGACTTCGCATTGATCTTTAAGGAAATCGAATTTGCCTTCCCAATCGTCTCCCATTACGAACACGTCGATGTTGTGATCCGCTACGTCACGTACTTTTTGATCCCAGCTGTTTTCCGGAATGACTTCGTCGACATAACGGATCGTTTCCAGAATCAGCTTTCTGTGTTCATAGCTGTGGTAGGCCTTTTTTTGTTTTTGCAGGTTGAACTCGTCTGTTGAGATGGCAACAACAAGGTAATCTCCAAGCTGCTTTGCGCGCTCAAGCAGTTTAATATGACCCCAATGCAGTAAATCAAACGTACCGTAAGTAATGACCTTCTTCATGAAACAAAAGCTCCTTTCTATCATCATACGTATAACAAGCAACTGCTCTGAAATGCTGCGCAGCTGTATCCTTAATCACTAAAGTGCCAATTTCGTACTCATGGAACCTCATTATATCACATAGCCCTGAAAAGGTTAAGCCAATGTAAAACGAAGTTAAAATCCACTTATTAACAAATGTTATTACAATAGGAGTTTAGCAGGGTTTTTGCGCGTATGATTAAAGAAATTGTTATCTTATTTATATTTTTGTAAAACTATTGTTAAGTTTATCTGAAGGTATTATGTTAAAATAAAGCTTAGCCTAAGTCACGAAAAAGTGAAAGAAAATCCCGTACAAAAAGGAGGACGGCAGATGCAGACTGAAATGGTGCACAACCTTTCTTACGTTAATGGAAATTTACAGGAGTTTATTTCATATTTAGACACTTATTATATCGCACAAAAGCAAGGAGCCGTCATTGCGACGGTCAATCCTGAGATCGGATACGCTGCGGCGAAAGACAAAGGTTATCATCAAGTCATTTCTTCCGCGGATTTCGTCCTGCCGGATGGTATCGGCGTCGTGTTAATGTCACGTTTGACGCAGCACCCGCTGAAATCAAGAATTGCGGGATTCGATGTGTTTCTTGCGCTGCTCGGCCTCGCAAACCGGCAGTCTAAAAAAATATTTTTATACGGAGCTAAGCAAGACGTGCTTGACGCCGTTTTGAACCGGATCAGCAAAGAGTATCCGAATATTGAGGTTGTCGGAGCCAGCAACGGTTATGAAGCGGATAAACGCTTCGTCGCCAAACAGATTTCCCGGGCGAAACCCGATCTCGTGTTTGTCGCCTTAGGATATCCCCATCAGGAACAATTTATTTATGAATACAAACATCTTTTCCCTCAGGCTGTATCGATCGGTTTGGGCGGAAGCTTTGATGTGTTCAGCGGAACGGTGAAACGCGCCCCTGAATGGATGATCAAAACGAATCTGGAATGGCTGTACAGACTGGTGACGAATCCGTGGAGATGGAAAAGGATGCTGAACATTCCGAAGTATGCTTTTACCGTTTTGAGAAATAATAAATCAAATAAAAGCCTGTATTCCAAGCAGGCCGAAGATCAAACGAAACAGCTTTAAACAAATAAAACAGCAAAAGAGATTGGTAATCTATGAACTTGCGATCTTTATTCGCCGCTTTTTATTCTATATATCTGTCTGTTCTCGGCGTTTTGTTCAAGCCTGTAAAGCCCAAGAACCATCTGACCCTGCTGGTATCTTTTGAAGAGAATGCGCAGGCTCTCATCCGTTCTTACAAAGCGCACGCTGAATCGCTTTCTTATGAAATGACGGTTTTGTATACGAGACACGCCGTCAGTCTGAAAAAAGAGCTGGAAGGTATCGGCTCTTTTTATCTGAACGAAAAACATCCGCTGCATCTTTTGAAGGCTGTTTTGATCCTTTTTAAGAGCAAAGTGGTGATAACGGATAACTATTTCCTCATGACAAGCGTCTTAAACCGCCGGCCGCAAACGACATGCATTCAGGTGTGGCATGCGAACGGCTCTTTGAAAAAGTTCGGCCTTGAGGATGTGACGAATCAAAACCGCCCGGCATCAGATATCAGCCGGTTTAAAAAAGTGTACCGATCGTTTGACTTTGTCACCGTCGGTTCAGACGCGATGGCTGACGTTTTTAAAAAGTCGTTCGGCATACGGGACGGCCAGCTGTTAAAAACGGGTATCCCCCTGACTGACGTCTATTATGAAGAACACAAGCCGGAACTGAAGCTCAAATGGCCGAAAAAAATCATCCTGTACGCACCGACATTCAGGGATTATGATATGCAGTCCTTTCGGCTGCCATTCACCGAAGAACAGCTCACAAACGCGTTAAACGGAGAGTATATGCTGCTTGTAAAGCTTCACCCTGCCGTTTTGCATCAGATTTCGGCTTCGTTTGAAAGCGAATTGATCAAGAACGTGTCTGACATGCGTCTTCATGATCTCTTGAAAGCGGCTGATATTTTAATTACGGATTACTCTTCCGTGCCTTTTGAATTCGCGCTCTTAAATAAACCGATTTTCTTTTTCACGTATGATCTGGAGGAATATGATCGAAAACGCGGTTTAATCGACAATTATACTTCCGTCATTCCCGGAAAGGCTTGTCATGACAGCGAAGCTCTTCTGGAGGAAATGACGAAAAAGCCATTTCGTGCAGAAGAAATGAAGCGGTTCTCGGACAAATGGAATATGTATTCAGATGGGAATTCGAGTGAAGCGTTATTGAAATTTGCGGAAACAAAAATGAAAAATTGTGCTGAAGCACCTGCCTGAATCCGACGGCGGGTGTTTTTTGCATGAAGAAAGGGCTGAAGCATACACTTCAGCCCTTTTTTTATACTTTCATAAACACGGGAACATCATAGTAAAGCGTATAGTCATCCAGCAGTGAGTATAAGCTGTACATGCGGTTTACCTGCTTATACGCCCAGCCGATATCTGTCGCATACTGATGGGCCGCGGCTGGAGACCATCTCATTTTATACAGCGTATCCTGCTCGTATGAAGGATTGTGAATATAAGACGCACCGATAAATTGGGCTCCGCCGATAATCGCGGCTTCCGGAGTAAACCAGCCTTGATTATACGCGTATTGTGCGCCGTAGTAATTCGGGTTGCTGTCATAAGCCCCGATGCCGTACATGTTGTAAACCTTTTTACCATTATACATAATGCCGTTCGCAAGCTCTGACGTGCCATTGCCAGTTTCAAGCAAAGCATGCGAAATCAAATACACTTCATTGATGCTGTATTTGCCGGCGGCTGTAATAAAGGCCTGGCCTTTCCCTGTCAGTATTCCTTTATTGACCAGCACTTTTTGATTCAGTTCCGATGCGTTCAGTCCGGCTGTCTGAGAGAGCTTCAGAAATTGAAAGTAATACTTGCTGTCTTGTGCGAAGTGAGCCGGATTGACATACTGCCCGACTTCGTCACTGCTGGCGTTTCTCCAGCCCATGCTGAGTTTGGCCCAGCCGTTTGTCTGGCCTGTGATGCTGACTTTATCGCCTTTTTTCAACTGCCCGATAATATTGCCGGAGCTGACTTCCGGGGTTGACCGGACGTTCAGGACGTCGGCTGTGACCGTTCCGGAGGCCGTATTGATGTACGTAAGCGATGCATAAGCCGCGGCATCAGTCTGCGGGCTGACTGTCATTTGTTTTTTGACCATATCTGCCAGCGAGATGTTGTAATTGGTATTCATGATTTGCGGTCCGTTTTTTATTTTCAAAATAGCCATCGTCCATCCGTACAGCTTTTTCAGCTTTTGGGAGGCGGCGTCCGCTGACTGCGCTCCCGTGAATTGATCGCGAATGCGGAGTTCATAAACCGGATGGCTTTCACTCGTATAGCCGGCCTGTAATTGTTTGGCGCTGAAAAAGCTCATGCTTTTATTTAAAACGGTTTTACTGCTGAATGTATCGGTTTTGATGACGTACTGTGCAGAGCCGGTTTTCCCCGTCTCCTTCACAGTGCCGGCCGCTTTGTTTTGCTTGAAAAAAGCAGTCACGCGGTCAATGTCTTCCTTTTTAAGCAGCGGTGCCGTTTCAATTCTGAATTGTGTATACGCTGCTTCACCTGTTTTCTGTGCGGAGGCGGATACTTTTTTCCCTTTGAAAAAGTCCAGCGAACGATTGATCTTTGCCTTATCAAGCAGTGATTCGGTTGTGACTTGGTACGTTGTGTCCGTCTGCTTGGATATCGTTTTTGAAATAGCAGTCAGTTTATATCCCGCCAGCAGATTCAATCCTTTTTTTATCTTCGACTGGTCTGCCGTCTGCTGAGAAAGCAGCTGATATTCGTTTTCTGCTGTTTTTCCCGCCGCTGTTCTTGCCGTCTTTACATGCTGCTGGCGGAAAAACGCCTCCGCTTGATCTGCCTTTGCAGCGGTAAGCTGCCCTGCCGTGATCCGATAAACGGACACTGATGCTGTCTTTTTGACAGGCGATGCGTCGCAATGCCATTTTTTCTTTTTAAAGAAAGCTTGAACACTTTGCAGCTGCTTAGCCGTCAGTCCGCTCATCCCGACCGTGTAATTATTTTTCTTGCCGGCTTTTTGATAGCTTCCGCTCACACCCGTATTCTTCTTGATTTGGGTGATAGCATTTTGTACGGCCCCTACTCCGTTAAAATATCCTGACTGCACGTTGTACACGGTTGCTGTTTTGCTTTGGGCATACTTTTGAACATTCCCTTTGACGCCAGTTTTCTGCTGCAGCTGTTTCGCTAAACCTGCCGCATCATTTGCATTTGAAATGTCAGAGGCTGTCACGGTGATATTCGGACTGGCCTTTGCCGTGACTTTCAGCGACGCCTGCAATCCTGTTTCCTTTTGAAAATCAGTTTGGATTTGAGCGGCTTTTTGATCGCCGGAGATTGTTCCTGATTGGATCTGAAACCGGGCTGTTTCCCGTTTGATCTGACGGTATGACGCTCTCACGCCCGTCTGCTTCGTCAACGCTTGCGAGAGCGCTTTTGCGTCCGCTTCGGCCGCCATCTCAGCAGTCACGACCTGCATGTACGGCTGTTTTGTCCCCGCCGGCTTGACGGCGCCGGTCACGCCCGTTTTTTTCGTCAGTTCGGCAAGAAGATTTTTCGTCTGCCGCTCGTCTGATAGGACGCCTGATGTGACGGTCACGTACGGCTGTTTGCTTCCGCTTGCGCTGTAAGTGCCGGACACGCCCGTCTGCTTCGTAAAATCTTTCAGCACGGTTTTCGCATCCGTTTCATCGTGTAAGCCTGAAGCTGAGATTTGATAAGTGAGCGGCGTATTTCCGGCTTTCTTTGCGTCAGCCTGCCACCCCGTATCCTTTTTCAATTTCGCTGCCGCTTGAAGCGCCTCGTTCTCAGAAGCAAATTGCTGCTTCGTTTCCAGCTCGTAAACGGAGTAGTCGCTGTATGCGGCCTCAGCGGGCTGTGTAAGGGTGCAAAAGACAAGGAAAACGGCGGACAATAACATAGGTGCAACGAATCTCTTTTTCATTCCTTCTCCTCTTTCTGATTCAATTGGTTTCTATCAAACTAGTTTATTTATCGGCCGGCCTTCTTCATTTTTACAGAGAGAAATCACCCAATTTTCCAAATAAAAAAAACTTAATCCCAGAGCTGGGATTAAGTTTGGTTTTATATATGAGAAACGATGATCGTGCAATCTCCGTTTATCGTAAAGTCAGGCATCTGATCCGGCAGTATGAAATGCGCGCCTTTTTCAAGCTTGGCGGACTTGCCTTCACAGAGGATGGAGCCGCTTCCTTCTGTGACGCTGCACAGCATAAACGGAGCGTCCTGGGTCATTTCCGCCGTCCCGCTGATATCCCATTTGTATACAGAAAAATATTCTCCCTGCACAAAGGTTTTGATGGTGACGCCTTTTCTCGTTTCAGTTGATTCATCTAAAAATCCGTCCACATGAGGAACGGTGGCGGCGTTGACGGCATCGCGGATATGCAGCTCACGCGCCTGGCCGGTTTGATCTGTACGCCCGTAATCATATATCCGGTAGGCGGCCTCTGAATTCTGCTGTGTTTCAAGCACGAGCGCCCCCGCGCAAATGGCATGGATGGTTCCGCTCGGCACATAATAAAAATCGCCGGGTTTGATCTTCACACGGCGCAGCAGGCCTTCCCAGTCACCGCTGTTAATCATGGTGACAAGTTCCGCTTTCGAACGGGCCGTGTGACCGTATATGATTTCCGCATTTTCTTTACAGTCAATAATGTACCAGCACTCAGATTTCCCCGTTTCGCCCAGTCCATGCTCCTCAGCGTCATAATCGTCAGGATGGACTTTAACGGACAGATGTTGTTTGACGTCCAGTATTTTCGTCAGCAGCGGAAACCGGTCCCCTTCCGTTCCGCCGAATAATTCTCTATGCTGATCCCACAGTTCCATCAAGGTTTTCCCTTGATACGGACCGCTTTTGACCGTGCTCATTCCGTGCGGATGGGCTGATATCGCCCAGCATTCGCCGGTTGTTTCTGAAGGTATGTCATATCCGAATCGTTCGCGTAATAACGTGCCGCCCCATAGTTTTTCTTTACATACAGGCTGTAAAAAAATCGGCTCTTGCGTCATGTTCGTTCCCCTCCCCTTAAAAAGCGGCTCATATCCCATTCCCCCTGTGTCTTTTTTAAAACACGGAGGGAGCCGCGGTTAAAAACAATATGTATAAAATGGCTGACCTGCTCATTATACCATTCGGATGGGGCGGAATGCTCAGTCATTTCCTATTCCAGAATAAAATGCCTTGTTTGTCGCAAATTAAAATAACTGATGGAAAAAGGGGGGAACATTGTGACGATACATGCGGAGCTCGGCAAAAACCTTGAAGTTCTGAAAAAACGGTTCGGCCAAAGCGATGACATGATGTTTTATTCGTTTACGTACGGAAACGGCAAATGTGACGCCTGTCTTATCTATATAGACGGACTGACCGACAATCAATTGCTTGCGGAATATATTATTTCGCCCGTGCAGGCGGCCGCCCGGCATCAAGAGGAACCGGCTGAAATACCGCCGTCATCCATCTCTTTCGGCTATCGTCATACCCGGCTTTCTTCACTTAAGGACGCGGAGGCAGACATTTTCTCCGGCAAATCGGTTTTGCTGGCGGAGGGATGGGAGGAAGCCCTTTCGTTTGAGACGGAAACATTTAAAATGCGTGATATTGAAGAACCGTCTTCAGAAGTGCTTGAACGGGGGCCGAGGATAGGTTTTGTCGAAAAGCTTCGGACGAACACGGCGCTTTTGCGCGAGCAGTCCGGTGATCCCAACCTCCAGATCAAAGAGATCACACTCGGCGAACGGACAAAAAAACGGATCGCCGTCGCCTACATTCGGGATATCGCGCCTGATGATGTCGTAAAAGAAGTGATGAAAAGACTGGAGTCCATCACCATTGACGACATTCCGGAATCAGGAGCGATCGAGCAGCTTATTGAAGATAACACGTATTCCATTTTCCCGACCGTCTTGACGACTGAACGGCCTGACCGGGTTATGGGCGCTCTTTTGGAGGGAAGGGTTTCCATTCTTGTAGACGGAACGCCTTTTACCCTTTTGGTGCCGGCTACCGTTGATGAATTTATCCACTCCCCTGACGATTATAATCAGCGGTGGGTTCCGGTTACCTTTCTCAGGCTGCTTCGGTATACATGCATTTTAATCACGATTTATTTACCCGGCCTTTACATATCGCTCGTTACGTTTCACACGGGGCTTTTGCCGACGAGAATGGCGGTTACGATTGCCGGAAGCAGATTGAATGTTCCGTTCCCCCCTTTTGTTGAAGCGTTCATCATGATTTTTACGATCGAGATGATCAGAGAAGCCGGACTCAGGCTGCCGAAGCCGATCGGACAGACGATCGGCCTGATCGGGGGCGTGGTGATCGGACAGGCCGCCGTTCAGGCGAATATTGTCAGTGCGATGATGGTCATTGTCGTATCCGTTACGGCGTTGGCTTCTTTTACGGCGCCCTCCTATGCGTTCAATTTTCCGCTGAGGCTCATCCGTATTTTTTCGATGATTTTGTCGGCGATATTAGGTTTATACGGACTGATCATGTGCTATCTGCTTGTCATCGGCCATCTGATGCGTCTGAAAAGCTTCGGTCAGGACTATCTTATTCCGATCATGGCGCAGCCTGGCCAGGACTTAAAGGATACGATCGTCAGACTGCCGACGCCTCTTTTGAAAAAACGGCCGACCAGAAAAGAGACGAAAGATAAAATCAAGCAAAGGTGATCCCCATGAAAAAACCGGAAGACAAGCTGTCGTTTATGCAGACACTTCTCATGGTAAGCGGAACAATGATCGGAGCGGGCGTGTTAACACTGCCGCGCTCCGCCGCAACAGCGGACAGTCCGAGCGGATGGATCATTATTCTTGTGCAGAGTGTCGTGTTTATCGGCATCGTCCTGCTCTTTATGCCGTTTTTGCAGAAAAACAGCGGGGAAACCATTTATGAGCTGAATCAAGGCATCATGGGCCGCGCCATCGGTTCTCTTCTGAATTTATTCATCAGCTGTTATTTTGTCGTCACCGTCTGTTTTCAAGCCCGTTTTCTCGGTGAAGTCATCAATTACTTTTTACTGAAAAATACGCCGATGGGTGTCGTCATATTCATCTTTCTGGCGGTCGGCATTTACCATGTGACCGGCGGGGTCTATCCCATTTCAAAGCTTTATGCCTATCTGTTTCCGATTGCGATCGTCATTCTGATTACGCTGCTCATATTCAGTTTGAGACTTTTTAAGCTGGATTTCGTCCGCCCGGTCATGGAAGGAGGCTACAAAAGCTTTTTTGAGCTG
Source organism: Bacillus sp. FSL P4-0334 (assembly GCF_038004825.1). Taxonomy (NCBI): domain Bacteria; kingdom Bacillati; phylum Bacillota; class Bacilli; order Caryophanales; family Bacillaceae; genus Bacillus; species Bacillus sp. FSL P4-0334. The sequence goes on from NZ_JBBORX010000001.1 coordinate 504,697, forward strand.
TTTCCGCGGACCCTTCTGTATTTTTCGGGACTTGAGGTGATTCTTTATCTGGTGCCGTTTATGAAAAACCCGAAGCAGGCGAAAAAGGCGGCTGTCTTCGGCATCGCAGGCGCGACCATTTTTTACAGCTTTACGCTGCTTGTCGTCATCGGCTGTATGTCGGTCGCTGAAGCCAAAACGGTGACGTATCCGACCATTTCCCTGATTCATGCCTTGGAAATCCGGGGCATTTTCATAGAGCGGTTTGATATCTTTCTTTTAATTACGTGGACATGCCAGCAGTTCACCTGTATGCTCGGTTCTTTTAAAGGGGCGCATCTCGGATTAAACACCATTTTCAAACTGAAAAATAAAAACAATGCCTGGCTGCTGGGAGGCTTATTGGCAGTGACATTCGGCCTTTCAATGTACCCCGATGATATCAACAGTGTGTTTGCATTCGCGAATATTCTCGGATATGCGTTTTTTGCCGTCATTATGATTCCTTTTCTCATCTGGTTTGTCAGCTGGATGAAAAAAATAGCCGGGAGGAAACAGACGTCATGACACTTTTCATAAAATGGGCGGCGGCGCTTTTCATACTGATGACGCTTTCAGGATGCTGGGACGCGAAGGAAGTCGAAAAGCTGTCTTTCGCCCGGGGGCTGGCGATAGACGAGACGAGTGACCGCCGATATAAATTAACCTATCAAAACCTGCTGCCCCAAAGCGAAAACAGCCAGGCTTCCGGCCGGCCCGTGTTTGTCAATGTGACGACGCGGGGGGATACCATTCTTGAAGCCGTCAGTGAAGTCTCTTTAAAAGATCCGCCTGTTTACAGCGATCATTTAAAAGTGCTGATATTCAGCGACAAATTGCTGGCCGACCAAAATATACTGCAGATGATGAATCATTTTATCCGCGATGATGAATTACGGCGGAGCAGCTATCTCTTCGCGGCAAGAGGAAAAGCGTCCGATATTCTGACGGAGCCGACGCCGAATCAGCAGCAGCCCATGGCCGCGGAAAAGCTGATCGACCTTACGAACAACGGCGGCTACAACGGGAAGATTTTAAAACCGCTCCGAATCGGGAGAGCTTCGATTTACTGCCATAATAAACTCAGTTTTCTCATTCAGGCCGTCAGCAATCAAAAAGGAAAAACGGTGTATGACGGAGCGGCCATTATCAAAAACGCAAAACAAAACAGATTGGCGGGCTTTCTGTCATCATACGAAATACAGAGCCTGAATTGGCTGATGGGGACGATACGGGGCGGCGTGCTGCCCGCTTTGGATAAAGGGGGGCACCCGATTACCTTCGAGATCAAAAAATCAACATCCGCCATCACTCCCAGGCTGAAAAACGGGAAGCTTTCATTTCATGTAGCGGTAAAAACAAAAGGACTTTTGTCAGAGGATCAATATGCCGGAGAAGATTCATTCGATCAGCACTATTTAAACGGGCTGGAAAAGATTTTCGAAAAAAAACTGAAAAGCGATGTGAAAGAAGTCATCGATAAGCTGCAGAATCAATATGAAACGGACCCTGTATTCTTTTCTGACAGAGTCCGCATTCAATATCCCGACTATTGGAAGAAAGTAAAGCATCATTGGGATGAGACCTTCTCCGAAGCGGCTTTTGACTATGATGTTTCCATTCAGATTACCAACTTCGGAACGATGGGACGGTAGCCTTCAGCCTGTTTTTTCGACACGGAGGAGAATCTGATAAATCCGGCTTTGTTCGGGCAGCTGTGTCACCGGAAATTGCATCGATTGCGCCATTCGTGTGATTTCCTGTAAAAACAGCTGCACCCGCTCATCCACGTGAACATACGTATAGGACTGCTTTTTCACAGCAAATGTCTCTTCCGGAAAGAGCGTGCGCACCGTCTGCGGCGTAAAAAACCGCAAGTGGGTGCGGTCGAGAATGCCGGCGTCTCTGTATGTCCAGTCACCGAGCAGAAGCGGAAACAGCGCTTCGGCGTGGGAAATATTCGGAATGCTGCAAACGATTGATCCGGCAGGCGACAAATAGGATGAGTACGTTTCAATGACGCGCCACGGGTCTTTTAAGTGCTCAAGGATGTCCGCGAAAATGATGCAATCAAAAAAGCCTTCCGGATAAGGCAGCTTCACTTCTTCGACATCTTCCTGCAGCACCGCTTCATAGTGTCCTTTTGCCGCTTGCGCCGCCAGCGGGTGCAGTTCTATTCCGTACAGTTCGCAAGGCTGTCTGTTTTGAAGTTCCAGCCCCGTAGCTCCCGCACCGCAGCCGACATCAAGTATCCGTTTCGCTTCCCGGGGAACGAGCTCCGCAATTTCCGGTCTCGGATGAGTAAAGTACGTGAAATCAGTGCCCCATTTTTCTGTAAAACGCTGGCGGTTCTCCGAATATAACTGATTGATATTGATATCCTGATTAGCCGTAAACGTCGCGTGCCCGTGGTGATGCACAAAGGCATCGAGGGCGATGTGCAGGCTGTAGCCTTTTTGCAGGGCGCGCAGACATAAGTCATCATCTTCAAAAGAACCGTATCCGAATTGCTCATCGAACGGGCCGATGTCTTCAATGACGCTTCTTTTCACCAGAAGACAGAAACCGACAAGGCGCAGCACCCGCTTTGTATGATGCTTTTCCCGTGCGCAATACGCCTCCGCGAATGACTCCAGTTCATCAAGCGATTGATACGCGTCATGGATCATTTGCGCACCGCTGACATAGTTGCTGACGGGCCCGACCATACCGGTTTTTTCAGATTGATACAGCACCCTCAGCATGGAGGTGAGCCAATTTTTCGTGACCATCGTATCGTTGTTCAGAAACAGCAGATTTTCTCCCCCTGCCGCTTCGATTCCCTGGTTGCACCCCTTGGCGAACCCGAGGTTTTTTTCATTTAGGATGACTTTGACGTCAGGCAGATTTGATATGTATTCTCTCGTTCCGTCTGAGGAACCGTTGTCAACTATAATCAGTTCAATCTTATCTTTGTCGGTGTATCGTTCAATGCTGGCCAGACATTTTTTCGTCAGCTCAAGTTCATTATATGTAAGGATAATAATACTCGTTTTCACCGGCATCCCCGCCTTTATCGTGACTTTATACAACGTATGACATATCCCCGTCATTTATGTGACCGGGCGCCCGCACGGCATCCGTTTTGAGGGGCCGGTGAATAACCGCCCCCTAAAACTGAATATTACGGATGAACTGTCCGCCGATTTGATTCTGATCCCGAGCCTCCGTTACGGCTTTTCAGATCCTGCTCAATTTCTTCAAGGCTTTTCCCCTTCGTCTCGGTCACTTTAAACCGGACGAACAGGAATGCCAGTATCCCGATCGCGGCATAAATGAGAAATAAATAGCTGATGCCGACTGCTTCCATTAACATCGGATAGGTTAATGAGACAATCAATGTTCCGGCATGCAGCATCAAAGTGGAGACACCCGTCCCGATACCCCGGACATGCAGCGGGAATAATTCAGGAAGCATGACCCACACGGCAGGCCCCCAGCTGACCGCAAATACAACGATAAACAGGCCTAAACAAATCACCGTTGTCCATGATGCGGCTGCTGAATGTTCAAAGAAAAGATTGACCGCGGCCAATACGAGCAGACTGATGACCATGCCCGCATTACCGGCCAGCAGCAGCGGCTTCCGGCCGATCTTATCAATAACTTTAATAGCCGCAAGCGTCATGATGACATTGACGGCGCCGATTCCGACCGTTCCCAATATAGACGCGGAATTGCCGAACCCCACACTGGTAAATGTTTTCGGGGCGTAATAAATAATTGTATTTGTCCCGATGAATTGCTGCAAAAAGGCAAGTCCGAGGCCGGCAATCAGCGCGGGTCTCACCCACGGCTCAAACAATTCTTTCAAGCCGCCTTCGTTTTCCTTTTCCGCTTCTTTCATCTGATCAATCTCATCATCAATATTCTTCGTTCCCCGCAATGATGAAAGGATTTCTCTTGCTTTCTCTTCTTTGCCGATCGTAAACAGCCAGCGCGGGCTTTCCGGCATAAATAGGATTCCGATCAGCAGAATGACTGACGGCACAACCGCAAGTCCAAGCATCCAGCGCCAAGCGCCTGCATCGGCAAATATATAGTTCACGATATAAGAAACGAGGATTCCGACCGTAATCATCAGCTGATTCAGCGAAGAAAGCGCCCCTCGTTTATGCTTCGGAGCCAGCTCCGATAAATAGAGCGGAACGATCGTTGTAGATGTTCCGACAGCCAGTCCGAGAATGATCCGGAAAAGAACCATTACCTCTGTATTCGGGGCAAAAGCGACTCCTAAACCGCCTATACAAAACAGCAGCGCCGCTCCCATGATGGCCTTCCGCCTGCCGAACCGGTCGGTCAGTTTGCCGGCGAACCCCGACCCGAGAATCGCCCCCGCCAATAACGAACTGACGACGAGGCCTTCTGTAAAGGCGTTCAGTCCCAGTTCTTTTTTCATAAATAAAATAGCTCCGGAAATGACTCCGGTATCATATCCGTATAACGCGCCGCCGAGTGCGCCGAAAAAATAGAGCCATTTATTCGAGTGTATGCTTTTCATGTTATATAGACTCCCTTCATCCAACGCTGTATCCGCGCGGAATTGTTCTACTGCTTCTTTTGCCTGTTTCCGTCCGTTTCAAACCTTCCGCACCGTTAATATCCATTATTTTACTAATTATTTTTTACAAAGCGACGAAACATTTCCCGCTTCCTGCCGTCCAATATAATGTGAACCTGATGCAAAAATAACAGTAGATGTTGTCGAAATAGAGAGAAAGATTTGGAATTTTCTCATTTGCAGAGTTGCTCCAAGTCAACAATTATGGTACGCTTCACAAAGAATAGAAACGAGAGGTAATGATATGGAAGAACGATCTCAACGCAGAAAAAAGAAAAGACGCCTCAGAAAATGGGTGAAATTTGTACTGGTATTCGCCGCTTTCTTATTGGTGATCGCCGGTTCCGTCGGCACCTACGCATTTGTGAAATTGAATAATGCGACCAAAGAAGCGCACGTCAGCCTTGACCGCGGCGACCAGTCCGTAAAACGGATCAAAGAATTTGACCCGAAGAAGGATTCTTTCACCGTATTGCTTTTAGGAATAGACGCCCGTGACAATAAGGGCGAATCAGTAGATGACGCAAGAAGTGACGCCAACGTGCTCGTCACCTTCAACCGGAAAAAGAAAACAGCGACGATGCTCAGCATTCCGCGGGATTCCTATGTCAACATCCCGGGACACGGCTATGACAAATTCGCGCACGCACATGCTTACGGCGGTTATAATTTAACTTATAAAACAGTAGAAAACATGCTTGATATTCCGGTAGATTATGTGGTTGAGAGCAACTTCGACGCGTTCCGCGATGTCGTCAATGAGTTGAACGGCGTTACGGTAAATGTGAAAAGCCAGAAAATTGCCGATCGTATTAAAGTCGATACAAAAGGAAAAGTCGTGCTGAAGCCGGGCGTCCAGACGCTTGACGGTGAGCAGGCACTGGCTTATGTAAGAACACGCAAAGCGGACACCGATCTGATGCGCGGACAAAGACAGATGGAAGTGCTGAGCGCCATTATTAAAAAATCTAAATCGTTAAGCTCGATCCCATCTTATGACGATATCGTCGACAGCTTAGGGAAAAACTTAAAAATGAACTTATCTCTTAATGACGCCATCGGTCTGTTCCCGTTTATCACATCGCTGAAATCGGTGGATTCTTTGCAGCTGACAGGTTCAGACAGCTATATTTACACTCCTCAGTACGGCAAAAATATTTATTACTTCAAGCTGAATGAGGAAAACCTTCAAGAAGTAAAAACAAAATTAAAAAATGATTTAAACGCGTAAGACGTCACGGCGGGGTTTTAGAAACCCCGCCGTTTTTCTGTTGAAAAAAAGGACATGAAGGTATAGCCTTTTAACTGAAGGCTTTCTGCTGATTTCGCACAAAGCTGAACATACTACATGAAGCAGCTTTATTTTTAAGGAGGGCATCCATACATATGAAATTGATAGCCATTGACTTAGACGGCACATTACTGAACTCGGACAGTGTGATTTCTCCAGAAAACAGAGCGGCTTTACAAAGAGCGGATGAAGCGGGCATTCTCGTGGCCATCTGCACGGGCAGAGCCACGTTTGATGTAAAAGCGCTCTTGAATGATTTGGATATTCCGATCATTGCGGCAAACGGCGGGACAGTCCATGACAAAGGATACCGCCTCGTCAGCCGGCTCTTAATGGATCAGCAGGCCGGGAAGGATATAGCCGCTTATTTAACGGACAAAGACATTTACTTTGAGGTCTATACAGATGATCATCTGCTGTCCCCATTTGACGGCGAGTCCAAACTGCAGGCAGAACTGGATATTCTGAAAAGCGCCAATCCCAAGGAAGATATTCAGACATTATGGGAGGGCGCAAAGACGCAGTTCAAACAATTCGGCATTAAACCCGTACAGGATATACAGGCGATTTTTAACGGAGACGAACATGTTTACAAGCTTCTTTGTTTCTCTTTTGATATGGAAAAACTGAGAAACGCCAAAGAAGAAATTACACATCATACGAAATTATCCCAGACATCTTCCGGAAAACACATTATCGAAATCCTCCCTGCCGGTTCCGGAAAGGGACGTGCTCTGACGGAGCTTGCCTCACTGTACGGAATTGAAAAACAGGATATTTACGCCATCGGCGACAGCCCGAATGATTTCTCCATGTTTGAAGCGGCGGGAAACCGCATCGCCATGGGCAATGCGATTGATGAACTGAAGGAAAAAAGCACGTATATTACAAAAAGCAACGATGAAAACGGCGTCGCATATTTCATCAACCGGCTTCTCGACAACGATCAATAAAAGGAAAAAGCCAGGTCTTTCACGGCCTGGCTTTTCACGTTTCCCAAAAAACAAATTCCCAAAAATGAAAATAAATTGTAAGATAAAGAAAAAAGGAGTTTCATGATGTCGAATGCAATCGCTATTATAGGATGTTTAGCTTTTCTCTGCGCAGTCGGATACGGAATTTTCCATCTCATATGCAAAGCTGCCAAAAAAGAAAAACGTTTTTCAAAAAAGCTGTTTTGGCCCCTTCTCATCGGCGGATTTATCCTGCTTCTGACCGGCGCCTCCCTCGCAGAGCCGGACGCCTCGGCCGTGAAGGCAGAGGAGAAATACAGCACCCTTGATACCGCTTATCAAAAATTGACGAAGGAACACCAGGCGCTTGAGAAAAAATATGAAAGCATCAGTGCCGCGGCAGAAAAGGAGAAATCCGAAGCCGAAGCCGGCAATGAAGAAAAACTCAGCAAACTCAGCCAAGAGATAAGCGAGCTGAAAAAAACAAACAAATCACTCAAACAAGACAATGAGAAATTAAAAAATTCACAAAAGAAGCTCGAAAAGACCGCTGAAACGCTTCAGTCAGAAAATAAAACTTTAAAGCGGCAGAAAGCAGAAACAAAAACATCCGAAAACGCGGAAACGGCGCAAAACAACGCCCCTTCCTCCGGCGGACATGCCGAAACGAAAGCAGCCGGCACCTCACAGGGATGCGACATTAAAGGAAGCCGGAACGGCATTTATCACACGCCGGGAAGTACATACTACGACCGGACGACAGATCCCGCGGAAATGTTCTGTTCCGTAGAGGATGCGGTAGCGGCCGGATACAGAGCGCCGAAACGGTAAAAGAAAAAGACGTCAGAGACACTCTCTGACGTCTTTTTTTACGGAAGCCGGATGCCGCCCGCATATTTGTCCTTCCAATAAGCGCTTGTGTTCATATTTGTTATGGTAACGCCTGCGGACACGGTGACATGAATCACTTGTCCGTTCCCGATATAAATGGCCGGATTCAGGCTTTCCGCTTTAAAGAAGACCAGATCGCCGGGCTTCAGATCTTGTTTATCGACCGGAACGCCCGCCTGCATCTGCTTGTCCGCATAACGCGGCAGGCTGATTCCTTTCGCTTTTTGATAGATGTATTGAACAAATCCCGCCGTATCAAAGCCGGTTTCCGGTGAAACGCCGCCTTTCAGATAAGAAATTCCGATATGATCGGCCGCTGTGGACACAACGGGATTTTCTTTAGAAATGGCTAAATTGCTGAATCGGCGCACCCCTGTAAAATGTTTTTTCCAGTAATCTTCCGACAAGTAAGAAATGGTGACTTTTTCGGAGCGGCTTGCTTGGATGAACCTTCCCTCTCCCGCATAAATGCCCGCATGGGAAATTCCTTTTTTATACGTGTCGCTGAAATAAATCACGTCCCCGGGCTTTATGCCGCTCAGTTTGATTTTCTCACCGACCAGCCACTGCTGTTCCGCTGATCTCGGCAGGTAAATGTGAAGCTTGTTTTCAAAAACATATTGGACCAGCCCCGAACAGTCGAATCCCTCCTCGGGCGTGCTTCCGCCGAATACATACGGAATGTCAAGGTAACGGGCTGCCTCCTGAACGATCGGGTCATCAGCCAGTTCCGGATCTTTTGTAATCCGCTTTGCGCCAAGATATAAATTCATCCAATAACTGCTTTTTTGAAACCGTGTGACGGTTACGCCTTCTGACGGAGAACTGTGTATCATCTCTCCGTTTCCGATATAAAGACCGTCATGGACGGGCGCGTTTTGTGTTGAATCCGACTTTTTGAAAAACACAAGATCTCCCGGTAAAAGGTCATTTTCTTTGACGGCGGTTCCGACTTTCCATTGATCACTTACCGTTCTCGGCAGATGGATGTTCTGCCTGCTGAAAAGATAATGCATCAATCCGGACGGATCAAAACCGTCCTCAGGCTCTTCGCCTCCGTAAACATATTTATTTCCGACAAGTTTTTGCGCGTCTGAAACCATCAGGACAGAAACTTGAGAATCCGCTTCAGCAATTTCCGTTCTCGTTACTGCGGGTGCCACAAGACAAATCATAAGGCCGGCAAGGATGTACTTCCTCCAGCTTGTGAGCATGTTTTCTATTCACTCTCCTCATTTTTAGTAGTTTTTACATCGGTAACTTTTAACAAATGTTTAGGAGAGCACACAAAAAAAGAATGCCCGATATGGGCATTCTTTACTGGATTCGGAACAAACAATATGCCGGCAAGCGGAATCATGCGCTTATTTTGCGCCCGCTGTGTCCTCTTGCTGAATCTTTTGCATTTCCGTGTCAATTTTTTGTTTTTCCTGATCTGTGAGCTGATCATTGTATTTAAACGCTGACATAAACATAAATACCATAATGATCGCGGCAAACGGCCATCCCGCTTTAATGATTTTCATTTGTTTTTCACTCCGCTTTCTTTTTTAAGATATCGCTGTGATCCACATCAAACGTTAATTTTCCATCCTTGACGCTCCAATCGAAATTCGATTCTTTCGTCAGTTCACGTACGATCGTTTTATGATTGATGCTGCCTTTTTTAACCGGTGCAGGCGTTGCTTCATGAATATTCATCGGCGTGACTTCAAAGCGTCCCGTGCCGTTTTTCTGCAGATGATATTGAACAAGCGCCGTGTCTCTCGTTCTTGTCCACCCCTGGTCGAATACGAAGTTGCCCAGGCTGTAGAAAATAACGGTGCCGTGGTACATTTCGATCGGTTCTAGCACGTGCGGATGGTGTCCGACGATAATATCCGCTCCGGCATCTGACATTGCTCTTGCCAATTGGCGCTGTCTGTCATTCGGATCATTATCGTATTCCTGTCCCCAGTGTGTTTGAACAATGACAAGATCGGCTTTCTTTTTGGCTTTAGAAATCATCGGAATAAACAGCTCTGGATCGGCCGGAAGCACACCCGGCGCATTTCGTTTAGCTGCAAAGCCTTTTCCGGAAACATCAGTGAAACCCAGTGTTGCGATTTTGATTCCGTTTACATCTTGATACGAAATGTTCTGCTCGGCTTCCTTCAGCGTGAGGCCCGCGCCGACAAGTTCAAGATTTTGCTTTGAAAACTCTTCAACCGTATCCCGCATTCCTTGAGGGCCGTAATCCATCGCATGGTTGTTGGCTGCCGTGAGAACGGTGAAATTCATGTCCTTCAATACTTTTACGGCATCTTTGTTTGACTGAAGGTGGATATTTTTTTCTGCTTCTTTGTAGTTCTTTTTATATGTAACCGGGTTTTCAAAGTTCCCCGACACATAGTCGGATGCTTCGAAGAATGGCTTTGCGTAACGGAAGACACTCTCCGTGCCTTTATGCTTTGTCACTTTCTCGACATTCCGGCCCATCATAATATCTCCGACGAATGAGGCTGATACAAGGTCATCGGCATTTCTTTTCACACTCGGCGTTTCCGCCTTCCCTGTCAGGATGCAGACGAACATCAGGCAAAAGACGATCGGCAGCGCGATAAAAACGTGAAGATTGGTCTTCTTTTTCTGCTGTTTGGTCAGCTTCAGCAGTTTTTCTTGAAAGCTTAATTGTTTTTTCATCGTTTGACACACCTTACATTAGATTAAGTAGTAAGCAAACATAATGGCAAAAGTTGCGCCGCTTAAGAACAGCGTGCTGGCAAATGTAATCGTTAATCCCTGTTTCTGAATGGTATTGGCGATCAGACCCGGTACGATGATACCGATTCCGCGGAATTCTGATATCTCAAACGGTACGATCGGGTAAAGGAAATCAAGGGCGATTTTTAAGCAGATTCCCGTTATCAGCATAGCTGCGAATTTTCTGCGTCCGTACAAAATCATAAATCTGGATAAACCGTATTTGACGATCACGTATGTAAGAAGACTCACTAACAATACGAGTAAAATAAAGACCGGCTGGTTAAAAACGAGCCCTAAATAACCCGGCACGACTAAACCGGCTGGTACGATACCTGTTTTTTCCGCGAAAATTAAACTGATTAACACGCCTAAAATAAGTGAGATGTATAAATCTGATCCGAACATTTATCCTTTTCCTCCTAGCTAACGAGCTGTTTCACCTTATACTCTTGAATTTTTTCAATTAATGGTTCCGCTGAACCGTGGATATTGCCGACGCCATATATGACACGGTTTTGCATTCTTGTTTTCAGCACGTCCATGATTTCGTCTGTTGATTTATATTCCAGATCGTGCAGTGTATCGGCAGGAATCTTGCCTTCTTCATAAGCTCTGACGATCGGTTCTGTCGTCTCGCCGATGAGTATGAGTTCCTTCGTTTTAATGTACGGAAGCACGTCGTTTGCGAACTGAATCGTTCTGTCCACACGGTCGGCGCGGCAGTTCATGATAACGATCGGTTCATCTGTCGGGTAGCCGATTTCCTTTACACGTTTCCATATATTTAAAGTAGAAGATGCATCATTTGCGGCAAAGCCGTTTACGAAATGACCGGGCTCCTTCGTGCTGAGCAGCGGCAGGATTCTCATGGCGCCAGGATCAGGCGGCGCATTCAGCATTCCTTTAAACGCCGTTTCTTCATCTATCCCAAGAGCCTGGGCAACGCCGAGCGCAAGGGAAGCGTTATCAGGAAAGACCATATATTCAAATTTTCGAAGGTATTCATCTGTAATTTTAGAGTTATCCGCAATAATGACCTCGGTATTCCGCTCTGCGGCTTTTTCTTTAAAGAAGTCTGTGTATTCACTGTCTGTAATGACAAGGTGACCGTTATACGGTATCGTCGCGGTAAATGCTTCAGCGATTTCATCAAGCGTCGGCCCCATGACGTCCATATGGTCTTCAAGCACATTCACGATGACGCCGATGTTGGCTTGAAGGAGTTCTTCCTGAAAGATAATCTGATAATCCGGGTTTACCGCCATACATTCACTGACAATGGCATTGGCGCCCCGTTCTACGGTTTCCTTCATTACTTCTTTTTGCTCGCCGATATTCGGGCCCTGCGGTTTCCGTTTGATCGGTTTCTCCTCAGGTGTATCCCAATAGATCATCCTTGCATCTGTTCCCGTCGTTTTTCCGACTGTTTTGTAGCCCGCCTCCATCAGTATTCCGGTCGTCAGCCTCGTTACGGTTGACTTTCCGCGGATACCATTAATATTGACGCGTACTGGCAGAGCATCGATATTCTTCTGATGCCGCCTTTTTTCAATGATTCCGATGATTAGTACGGCAGCACAGGCTATAATGAGTAACCACATTGATTTTTGACATCTCCTTCTGTATTGATAAATTCATTCATCAGTATATAGCTTCACTATGAATTCTCAATCGGCATTATGTAACATAATCTTCCCGCTTTCACTGAGCCAAACTTCTCTATTAGTGACGCTATTCTTCCTATTATCGAATTGCTTTTTTTGGGAATAGGCAGGACTTCAACCTTACTTCAATTTTTCAAAAGAAAAATGAATGCGTTTACATTTTCACACAGAAATTCATTTGGACCAATGGAACTATTCGCGTTCCGGAAGAAAAAGATGTAATGATAATCCATCTTTTCCAGCCCGTTTGTATCAGCGTTTTTCGCACTGCGCATACGTTTCGGGACTCTCTGTCCGCTGTGTGCAGACTGCCTGTTTTGTTAAGGATAAGGTCTTAAAGTCATTCATTTTTCCCCCGTATCCTACTTTCAGTCCCATTCCAAAATAACTAGCGGAATGACTGGTACATGACAGAATAAGACGGGTCCGGAGTGTTTACAAGAAATACACATTTTATATGCGGAAAGCCTTTCTCCTTTTAAACCATTTACAGGACGTTTATCACTCTTTTGAAATAATTTTAATAAATCTTTATATTCGTTCAAGAAATATTCATCCATAATTGTGAAGTTCTTGGTAAAACATCGAGGAACTCCTCTATTTTATAAAATGCATAAAAAAGGAATACCCGCTGAAAACTACAGATAACCAGGAAAGGAGGCGGTCTGATGTCTGCGGATAAACAAAACAAACGGATTCCCGGCGATTTTGAATCGGCTGTACGGGAAATGCAGGAGCTGATGTGTGTTTGCGGTGATTTTAAAATACGAAGGATCAAACTGCAGGACCGTCATACCGCTTTCTTTTATATTGAACAAATGATAGAAGAACAGAAGCTGAATGAGTTTCTGTTAAGCGACACCCTGCAGAACGGCCCGCTTGAGGAAACGATGAATGCCGTCAGCAGTGCGGAAACGGATGAAATCAGAAAACTCATTGACGGGATTTTGGCAGGACAGGTTGTTTTTCTCAGCGATGCATCGAGGAAAGCGAAGCTGTTTTCCGTCGGCCAGAATCCGCTGCGTTCCATTATGGAACCCGAATCTGAAAGTATCGTCCGCGGCGCCCATGACGGGTTTGTGGAAAGTTTGGAAACGAACATTCATCAGCTGCGGTTTCACATACAGGACCGCCATCTCTCCGTTCATTATATGGATATCGGGGAAAGAGCCAAATCAAAGGTTGCGGTTATCTTTGTTGAGAATATCGCCAATCCGGAGATTGTCGAGGAAGTGAAGCGGCGCCTGTCATACCTGCGTATAGACAGCGTGCTTGCGCCCGGGATTATCGAGGAATCAATAGAAGATAATTCGTTTTCCATTTTTCCGCAGATCATTCATACGGAACGGCCGGATAAAGCAAAAGCATGCGTGATGGAAGGCTGTGTACTGATCATGATGGACGGGAGTCCGTCGGCTTTGATTGCGCCGATCACATTCTTTTCTTTTTTTCAATCTCCGGATGACTACAGCACGAGGTGGATTTCCGCCAGTTTTTTAAGAGTGCTGAGATTTTTCGCCTTTATGATCGCGATTACGCTGCCCGCTTTTTATATCGCGCTGATTGCGTTTCATTTTGAAGTCATTCCCAACGATCTGATTATCACCATGAAAAATTCGATTGTTGATATTCCCTTTCCCCCGCTGATAGAAGCCATGATTATGGAAATTACGATTGAACTGATCCGCGAAGCCGGTATCAGGCTGCCGAGACCGATCAGTCAGACGATCGGCATTGTCGGCGGTCTCGTGATCGGTGACGCAGTCGTTCAGGCGGGACTCATTTCTAATATGATGATTATCGTCGTAGCCGTTACGGCCGTTTCTTCTTTTGTGCTTCCTTCATATGAAATGAGCACGTCCATCCGAACGCTCAGATTTCCGCTTATGTTTCTGGCATCCTCGTTCGGTTTTATCGGCATCGCACTCGGCTTCGGGCTTATTCTGATGAACCTGTGCAAGCTTGAATCACTCGGCGTTCCTTATTTATCATCTCTGACGCCGTTTCATTTCAGTGACTTGAAGGATGCATTTATCCGGCTGCCGGCTTGGTTTATTAAAAGAAGGCCTTTTTATTTGAGACCGCAAGACTCAAAGCAGATGAAACATGTTCGGGGGTGGAGAAAAGATGAAGCCTAAAAAAATCAGCCCGCTTCAAGGCGTGTTTTTCATTAATCAGACGCAGATCAGCATCGGCATTTTGGCGCTTCCCCATTTACTGATGATGAGATCGGGAAGCAGCGGATGGATTTCCATTCTGCTTACCGGATTGCTCGTCCAGCTTACATTCAGCCTGTATATGATATTATTTCACCGGTTTCCGAAGCTGAACCTGTACGAAATGCTGGAGGAGGTGTTCGGAACACTTACCGGCAAAGGGGTGCAGGTGCTGTATATTTTATATTTCGCGTTTCTCTGCACGCTCATTCTTTCTGTATTTACACGGATATTGGATATCTGGGTGCTCCCGCAGACTCCGAATTGGGTGATCAGCTTAATGCTGATCCTCGGTTCTGTCTATATCGCCCAGGCTCCGCTGAATGCGATCGCCAGGTTCAGCTTTATTTTAACGCCGTTTTTGCTGCTGATCTCTCTGCCGCTTTTATACACGCTGGGAAAAGCCGATATCACATACATTATGCCGATTTTTCACGGAACCGCAAAAGACATGCTTACCGGGGTGCAGCAAACACTTGTCAGCATTACCGGCTTTCAGGCGGCGCTCGTGATCGGGCCCCTAATCAACTGCACCGTCAGCCAGCGCTACAAAATACTGACGATTTCAAACATCATGATTATCCTTTATTACCTGTATATCACCCTTACTTGCTTTGTCACAATCAGCCCCGAAGAAATAAAAATGATCCCGGAGCCTGTGCTGTACCTGTTAAAAACCGTTTCATTCAGAATTATCGAACGGACGGATCTGCTCTTTTTGACGTTTTGGTTCGTGACCGTCTTTTCAACGCTGGCCAACGTGTTTTACTTGGCAAGCACCGGCATTGCCAAGCTGTTCAATCAAAAAGATCACAGCCGGTTTGTTTATCCGCTGGCCCTGCTCGTCTTCCTTCTGTCTATTTGGGCCACAAGCACAGATAAAACGATACAGCAGCTGGATCAGTTTTTCCGCATTTCCGATATTGTGTTTGTGTATTTGTTTCCGTTGTTTATGGTATTGATTGTCCTTGTACGTAAAAAGGGTGTCCGCCATGCGCATTAAAAAAGCGGTTCTTATCAGTCTCATGTGCGCAAGCCTGACACTTGCGGGCTGCTGGGATCAAAATTTGCTGAAAGATATTTCTCTCGTGCTGACCGCAAGCCTTGATGTTGATCATGACGGTAAAAATAAAATCGGCATCACCTATCGGAAGGTTCAGTCCTCCCAGGCGGAACAGGAAACGGGCGGCTCATTCATTACGACGGTGCTCAGCGCTTCCGGGCACACCATCCGTGAAGCGCGGTTTCAATTGGATAAGCTTGTCGATCAGCGCATTGACACGTCCAAGCAAAGAGTCTTATTAATCGGTGAGAAAATGGCGGAAAAACCGCTTTTTCCTTATCTCGATGTCTTTTACAGAGATCCGAAAAGCCCGCTTCTCGCTCATCCGGCGGTTGTAAAAGACGGCGAGGCGATTGAAGTGCTGAAGCTGATCGTCCGGCAGAAATTGATCGTCAGCAAGTATTTAACGAATTTATTAACAAGCGCTAATGCGGAATCAAATATCAGCATGGAGAATTTGCAATCCATCCGTTCAAGCATGCTGACGGCTGATAAGGATTTCGCCCTTCCTTATTTATCGATTAACGGACAGACGATAAAGGTAGAGGGTTCTGCCCTGTTCAGCGGCCAGCGGAAAGTGACTGAGGTGCTCGGTCAGGATTCGACCCTCCTGACCCTTTTAAGCGGGCAATTTAATAAATCGGCTAATATTAATCTGAAGCTATGGGACAAATACAAAATGGATATTGAAAATTATCTTTCTCTCGGCATCACGGATGCCACGCGAAAGATTGTATTTATAGATACAGATCCGCAGCATATAAAAGTGAAAATCCGTTTAAAACTGAATGCACGCGTCTTGGAATATCCAAAGGACAAGCTGAATTCTTATACGGCAATCGACCAAATAAACAAACAAGCCTCAGCAAATTTGAACAGCCAGGCCAGATCGGTGATCAGCCATATTCAGGAGCACAACTCGGATATCCTCGGCATCGGCCGGAAATATCAAACCCATTATTATGAGCGGGGCAAGCGGCTCAATTGGCGTGGGGTCTATCCTTCCATCGAGATAATCCCTGATATCAAAGTGAATATCTCACAAATCGGCATCGTGAACTAAAAGAGACCCCGGTCTCTTTTTTTGTTGCCAACCGAAATGATTCGTGTTACTCTTTTTATGTAAACGGTTACATAATTGAAGGAGGAGTGTTTGTTGGCAACGATTAAAGATGTCGCAGGCGCTGCCGGCGTCTCTGTTGCCACGGTTTCACGTGTCCTCAATGACAACGGCTACGTGCATGAAGATACACGAACGAAGGTCATGCTTGCCATGGAGAAGCTGAATTATTATCCGAATGAAGTTGCCCGCTCTCTTTATAAAAGAGAATCCAGACTGGTCGGGCTTTTGCTTCCGGATATTACGAATCCCTTTTTCCCTCAGCTTGCCCGCGGCGCTGAAGACGAGTTGCAGCGGGAAGGATACCGGCTGATCATCGGCAACAGCGATGAAGAATTGGAAAAAGAACTCGACTACCTGCAAACATTTAAACAAAATCAAGTTGCCGGTATTTTGGCGGCCACCCATTACCCCGACCTTCCCGAATACAGCGGCAGCCTTTACCCGGTCGTATTTCTGGACCGGACAAAAGAAGGCGCCCCATCCGTATTCAGTGACGGGCGGGCAGGCGGAAAACGGGCGGCTGAGGAAATGCTTCGCGGCAAAAGCACAAGCATCACGCTTGTCAAAGGCCCAGCCCACCTTCCGACCGCTCAGGAACGTTTTAACGGCGCACTTGATGTGCTGCAAAAAGCGAACGCGCAGTTCAATGTCATCTCCGCCGCTTCATTTTCCATCAAGGATGCCGCCATTTTAGCAGAAGAATTGTTTGCAGCATACCCTGAAACCGACGGAGTCATTGCCAGCAACGACATTGCGGCGGCTGCCGTCCTCCATGAGGCGCTGCGGCTCGGCAAAAAAGTTCCGGAGGAGATTCAGATCATCGGATACGACGATATTCCGCAGAGCAGGCTTTTGTTTCCGCCGCTTTCAACCATCCGCCAGCCTGCATATGAGATGGGAAAACAAGCGGCAAACCTGCTGCTGCAATTGATAAAGAAAGAACCGCCGAAAGAGACGGCCATTCAAATGCCCGTGACTTACATAAGAAGACAAACGACGAGAAAGGATGATCAACATGAGTGAAATTTGTGTTATCGGAAGCTGTTCTATGGATCTGGTCGTTACATCTGAACGGCGTCCGAAAGCCGGAGAAACCGTACTGGGCACAGACTTTCAAACCGTGCCCGGAGGAAAAGGCGCAAATCAGGCCGTAGCCGCTTCCCGCCTGGGCGCAAACGTATATATGGTAGGAAAAGCAGGCAATGACAGCTACGGAAAAGCGATTATTGAAAACCTGAAGGCAAACGGTGTCAATACGGACTATATGGAAACGGTTACACATAAAAAAAGCGGAACGGCTCATATTGTGCTCGCAGAAGGAGACAACAGCATCGTCGTCGTAAAAGGCGCAAACGATGACATCTCCCCCGATTATGCCAAAAGTGCGCTAGCAAAACTTCCCGGCATTGATATCGTGCTGATCCAGCAGGAGATTCCTGAAGAAACCGTTGAAGCAGTGTGCAGCTACTGCCGCGCGCAGCAAATTCCGGTTATCCTGAATCCCGCGCCGGCCCGGCCGCTGAAACAATCGACGATTGAGGACGCCGCATATCTTACGCCGAACGAACATGAAGCATCCATTTTATTTCCTGACCGGACGAAAGAAGAAGCGCTCGCCGGCTATCCCGGCAAACTGTTCATTACCGAAGGAAAACAAGGCGTGCGCTACTCAGACGGCACCGCGGAACGGCTTGTTCCCGCCTTCCCTGCAGAAGCGGTCGACACGACGGGAGCCGGCGATACCTTTAATGCGGCACTTGCCGTCGCACTCGCGGAAGGACGGGACATTGAGCAAGCGCTCCTGTTTGCCAACCGCGCCGCCTCCCTGTCCGTGCAGCACTTCGGCGCCCAAGGCGGGATGCCGGCCAGAAAAGAAGTTGAGGAGCTGCTGTCATGAAAAAACACGGAATGTTAAACAGCCACATTGCCAAAGTATTAGCTGATCTCGGGCATACAGACCTCATCGCAATCGCCGATGCGGGTCTCCCCGTCCCTGACGGTGTCCCTAAAATTGATTTGTCCTTAACGGCGGGCGTTCCCGCCTTTCGGGACGTGACCAGCCTGGTAGCCGGGGAGATGGCAGTCGAAAAGGTGATCGCCGCTTCCGAGATCAAAGACGCAAATCCTGAGAATGCAAGTTTCATAGAAAGCCATTTCTCAGCGCAGACGATCGAGTACATGTCCCATGAGGAATTCAAACGGCTCACACAGAAAGCAAAAGCCGTCATCCGAACGGGTGAAATGACACCATACGCCAACTGCATCCTGCAGGCGGGTGTGATTTTCTAGAAAGAAGGGATCCAGCATGCACATCGGCATGACAGACATTCATAAAGCATTCGGCAAAAACCAAGTGCTCTCCGGCGTCTCATTTGAGCTTCTGCCGGGAGAAATCCACGCTTTAATGGGAGAAAACGGAGCGGGCAAATCGACGTTAATGAATCTGCTCACCGGGCTCTACCGGCTCGACAAGGGAAACATTACGATAAACGGAACAAATATGAGCTTCTCCAATCCAAAGGAAGCCGAAAAGCACGGAATTGCCTTTATCCATCAGGAACTGAATATATGGCCGGACATGACGGTGCTTGAAAACCTTTTTATCGGCAAAGAGCTGACGACGGCGTTCGGCGTTTTGGAAACGAAGAAAATGAAAGCGCTAGCAAAATTACAGCTTGAAAAACTGGGAGTCTCTCTTCCTCTTGACCGGGAAGCCGGACAATGTTCCGTCGGACAGCAGCAGATGATTGAGATTGCCAAAGCGCTGATGACAAACGCCGAAGTCATTATTATGGACGAACCGACCGCGGCGCTGACCGAACGGGAAATCAGCAAACTATTTGACGTGATGACGGCGTTAAAGCGGGACGGCGTATCCATCGTCTATATTTCGCACCGAATGGAAGAGATATTTTCGATTTGCGACCGGATCACCATTATGCGGGACGGCCTCACTGTCGATACGGCGCATATGAAAGACACTAATTTTGATGAAGTGGTCAAAAAAATGGTCGGGCGGGAGCTGACCGATCGGTATCCGACTCGCACGCCGTCACTCGGCGATAAGGTGCTCGAAGTGAAAAACGCCTCAAAAAAAGGAAGCTTTTCACAGATCAGTTTCCATGTGAGCGCCGGAGAAATCCTCGGCGTTTCCGGCTTAATGGGTGCCGGACGGACAGAAATCATGAGGGCGCTGTTCGGAATTGACAGGCTCGATTCCGGAGAGATCTGGATTTCCGGCCGAAAAACCGGCATTCGGGGTCCGTACGATGCCATCCGCAAGGGACTCGGCCTGATTACGGAGAACCGCAAAGATGAAGGGCTGCTGCTGGATACGTCCATTCGTGAAAATATCTCATTGCCGAACCTGACCAGCTTCTCTCCGAAAGGCATCATTGACCGAAAACGCGAGGCGGAGTTCGTTGAGCTGCTCATCAAGCGTCTGACCATTAAGACCGCATCTCCGGAAACCGCCGCCCGGCATTTATCAGGAGGAAATCAGCAAAAAGTCGTCATCGCCAAATGGATCGGAATCAGCCCGAAAGTTCTCATCCTTGATGAACCGACAAGAGGCGTCGACGTAGGCGCGAAAAGGGAAATCTATTCATTAATGAATGAACTGACCGATCGCGGAGTCGCCATCATCATGGTGTCTTCCGAGCTGCCGGAAATTCTCGGCATGAGTGACAGAATCATCGTCGTCCACGAAGGGCGCATCAGCGGAGAAATCAATGCGGCCGGCGCAACACAAGAACACATCATGACACTTGCCACGGGAGGGCAGCAGTATGAAAACTGAACCAATGACATCAACTGAACAAAAGCGATTTTCCATTCACACCTTTACGCAAAAACTCGGTCCGTTTCTCGGCTTACTGATTCTTGTGCTGATCGTTTCCGTTTTAAACCCGAGTTTTCTTGAACCCCTCAATATTCTCAACCTTCTTCGGCAGGTTGCGATTAACGCTCTGATTGCATTCGGAATGACGTTTGTCATTTTAACGGGAGGCATTGATCTCTCTGTCGGAGCCATCCTCGCCTTATCGAGCGCATTGGTCGCAGGTATGATGGTCTCAGGCATCGACCCGATCTTAGCCGTCATCATCGGCTGCGTAATCGGCGCCGTACTCGGCATGATAAACGGATTATTAATCACAAAAGGAAAAATGGCGCCGTTCATCGCCACTTTGGCGACAATGACCGTCTTTCGCGGACTGACCCTCGTCTATACGGACGGAAATCCGATTACGGGGCTCGGTTCAAGTTACGCATTTCAATTATTCGGGCGCGGTTATTTTCTCGGCATTCCCGTACCTGCCATTACGATGCTGATTGCATTTGCGGCCCTGTGGGTTCTTCTGCATAAAACACCGTTCGGCCGCCGGACATACGCCATCGGCGGCAATGAGAAAGCGGCGCTGATATCGGGAATCAAAGTGCCCCGCATCAAGATCATGATCTATTCTCTGACAGGTTTATTATCGGCGCTGGCGGGAGCGATTCTGACATCACGCTTAAATTCCGCACAGCCGACGGCCGGGGAATCATACGAGCTGGACGCCATCGCAGCGGTCGTTCTCGGCGGAACGAGCCTGTCCGGCGGTCGAGGGCGCATCATCGGTACGCTGATCGGGGTTTTGATTATCGGTACGCTGAACAACGGCTTGAACCTTCTCGGCGTATCATCTTTTTATCAGCTCGTCGTCAAAGGAATCGTCATTTTAATCGCGGTGCTGCTGGACCGCAAAAAATCGGCATAGTAGGAGGACCATTATGAAGAAAGCCATCATCACGATCGCGGCATTATCACTGTTTTTGCTGTCCGCCTGTTCACTTGAACCGCCACAATGGGCAAAACCGTCAAACACAAAACATAAAAAAGAATTCACTATCGGGCTCTCCGTCTCCACATTGAACAATCCGTTCTTCGTTTCATTAAAAGAAGGCGTTGTAAAGGAAGCCAAAAAACGGGGCATGAAGGTCATTATTGTCGATGCTCAAAATGATTCATCTAAACAGTCAAATGACGTAGAAGATTTGATCCAGCAGGGAGTCGATGCGCTGCTGATCAACCCGACCGATTCATCAGCGATTTCAACAGCCGTCGAATCGGCAAATTCCCTCGGCATTCCCGTCATTGCGCTTGATCGTTCAGCCGAACACGGCAAAGTCGAAACGCTTGTCGCCTCTGACAATGTCAAAGGAGGAGAAATGGCGGCTGACTACCTCGCCGATCAGCTCGGAAAAGGCGCCAAAGTAGCGGAATTGCAAGGGGTGCCGGGCGCATCCGCAACACGGGAACGCGGAACGGGCTTTCATCATATTGCCGACAAAAAGCTGGATGTCGTAACAAAGCAAGCGGCGGATTTTGACCGTACAAAAGGATTGACCGTCATGGAAAACCTGCTGCAGGGACATCCGGATATTAAAGCCGTGTTCGCCCATAATGATGAAATGGCACTCGGCGCGCTCGAAGCGATTAACAGCTCGGGCAAACACATTTGGGTCGTCGGTTTCGACGGAAATAAAGATGCGATTTCTTCCATTAAAAACGGAAAGCTGACAGCCACGGTCGCCCAGCAGCCGGAGCTGATCGGAAAACTGGCGGCCGAAGCGGCGGAGCAGGTGCTCAAAGGAGAAAAAGTCAAAAAAACCATTTCCGCTCCATTGAAACTTCAAACACAAAAATAACCGGCCGATGTTTAGACTTCCGGTAAAACGTGAAAGGATGAAGTAAAAGGAGAGATACAGATGAAGAAAACAGCCAAAGCGGCATCCATTCTGACCCTTGCAGCGGGAATAACAGCGGCTTCAGCTGCCGGAATAACGCCTCTTCCCGAGACACACGCGCAAGAAGCGGTCAAAATTGACGATCTGTACAGCTACCCGCTTGACTCTTATCTCGTTTCCGCGGAAGCATTGAACGTCAGAACAAAAGCATCAGCAGCCAGTCCGAGAGCTGATACCCTTCATTTAGGCGACAGCTTAAAGATCGTTTCATTCCAGAACGCTGACTGGGCTAAAGTACATTATAAAAACGGAAAAACAGGATTTGTATCTACTCATTATATTGTTAAAGAAGCAACAACCGTAAAAACGACGGAAAAAACAAAAGTATATACAGACAAACAAGCGGTCAAAGCTTCCCTTGCTAAAAACACGAGCGTTTCTTTCCTCGGATGGAAAAAGACAGCCGGCGGCGGCATTGACTTCGGCTGGGCGCTTGTCGATTACGGGGGCGCAACGGGATATATCAGCACAAAAGATCTGCAAAAACTGACATAATATCAAAACGGATTTCGCAAATTCAGCGCGAAATCCGTTTTTTCTTTCTTGAGCAGTCAGAAACGTCTAAGGTTCGAAATATTTCTCAGGAAATATTGTCGGATGAAGATGAATGCATACGACTCTAAAATGGCTTCTTTATGTAATCCGCCAGGCGTTTTGCATTGTCACGGATAGCCGCAGCATCGGCGCTGCTTACCCCGTACATCGCGAAAGCCGGCAAATAGGTCATACCCGTAAAATTAGCCATTGCCTGAAACGGCCTTAAGAGCTCGCTCAGTGAAAAATGGTTGGACCCGCCTGCCTGATATGCATCCTCTCCGGCACCTACGGAAACAGCCAGCAGCAATTCTTTGCCGTGCAGCGCCTTTCCTTTGGAGCCGTAAGCCCAGCCATACGCCAGCACATGATCCATCCATGTTTTTAAAAGCGGAGGCGCACTATACCAGTACAGCGGGAATTGAAATACGATCCGGTCATACTGTTCACACAGCTGCCGTTCCTTTTCCGCATCTATTTTCCCGTCCGGATATTCTTTATAAAGCTCACGGACCGTACTTTCATCATGATTTTTTAATTCTTCTGTCCACGCCTTATTGACCGCTGAGTTGTCCATGTCAGGATGAACCGCTAATACCAATACTTTCACAGCTACCACACCTTTCCCTTTTGACTGTATTTTACCTAATCTTTGCCGGTTCAGCCAAATAAAAAGAAAGCCCCCGAGAAAAAATGGGGCTTTCTTTTTATTTTATTCCGGGCTTCCTTCGGTTGTTTCGATATCCTTCGCAAAATTCGGATTATCTAAATTTGCGTTGAAAAAGTCCGCCGTATTCGGAAGCTTGAGGTTCATATTCATTTTTTGAGAAATGGTCACTTTACAATCTTTAATGACATAGTCAAACACGTGTCCGCCGGAATTGCGTCCTTCATCAATGAAGTGCAGGTGATATCCGGAAACAGCAATGCCGTTTGCGTAACCCGGCGTCCAGAAGCCGGCGATTGTACCCTGAATGTCGTCAAAGTTGAACACAGGCTGTGTTTTCACCGCTTCGATCATCGGAACGTACGGTTTCTCCTGGCGTTCTACCGTTCTTGTCTGCACCTTTTTAAATACGCCGTCTAAACGGATCGCATAAAATAAGTTTTTACTAGGCAGAAGGCTGGCGATTTCCTGCTCGAATTCTTCACGGGTCATTTCGCCGTCGATCGTATGCGTCATATCCGGCGTGAAAAATGTGAATGAGCAGAATGGTGACAGGTCTCCGCCTTTAACAGGCGTAGCCGTTCCGTCGCCGCGAAGACGGTAAAATTCTCCGTCAAATCCGATTAATTCGCCGTCCAGTTTATTGAACGTGCCGATTCCGAAATCACCGAACTTCGGAATGTCAGCCATATCAAAATCTCCGTCATATACTCCGTCCAGCAGAGATGTCATTGTTGAGACTTGATAGATCTGATCCTCAGGTGAGCCTTTTTCTCCGCGGCTCATCATATGGATGTCACTTGCGTTTTTCATATTCCCTTCACTCCTTTTAAATTGGGCTGTTTTAGAAAACAGGTCATGGTGCGCAGAGTGCTAGAGAGCTTTTGCTTTCATTTTTTCTTTGAATTGCTTCGGAAGCATGTCGCTTGATAAATGGACATTGTCACTGTAATCGACAGGAATGTCAATGATGACAGGGCCTTCTGTGTTCAAGCCTTTTTGCAGCACGTCTGCCAGCTGTTCCGGTGACTCAACGCGCAAGCCGGTGGCGCCGAAGCTTTCTGCATATTTTACGATGTCAATGTTTCCGAAATCTACGCATGATGTACGGTTATATTTTTTCATTTGCTGGAATGCGACCATATCATATGTGCTGTCATTCCATACAAGGTGAACGATCGGCGCTTTTAAGCGGACTGCCGTTTCCAATTCCATTGCAGAGAACAGGAATCCTCCGTCTCCTGAAACGGATACGACTTTTTCACCCGGATTCACCAATGTGGCGGCAATCGCCCAAGGAAGCGCTACGCCCAATGTCTGCATGCCGTTGCTGATCAACAGTTTCAGCGGCTCATAAGCGCGGAAGTAGCGGGACATCCAGATCGCGTGAGAACCGATATCGCAAGTGACGGTTACGTCGTCATCAATTGCATTGCGCAGTTCTTGGACGATTTGCAGAGGATGCACTCTGTCGGATTTATGGTCGCTTGGCGCCTTCTCGCTGTCTGTGAGCATCTGTTTTAATTCGCTCAGCACTTCTTGTTCACGGCTGCCCATATCAAATGTCACAGCGTCGTGTTCAATTTGTTTAATCGTAGCGGCGATATCGCCTAATAATTCTAATTCCGGCTGATAGGCATGATCGATATCGGCCTGGATTTCGTCAAGATGGATAATAGCACGGTCACCGTTTACGTTCCAGAACTTCGGATCGTATTCAATCGGATCATAACCGATCGTTAATACGACATCCGCCTGTTCAAGCAGAAGATCGCCCGGCTGGTTGCGGAACAGTCCGATCCGGCCGAAATATTGGTCTTCCAGCTCTCTGGACAATGTGCCGGCCCCTTGGTACGTTTCTACGAAAGGCAGTTTTGTTTTGGCAAGCAGTTTGCGGATTTGTTTTACCGCCTCCGGTCTTCCGCCTTTCATGCCGACTAACAGAACGGGAAGTTTCGCCGTCTGGATTTTCGCGATAGCCGCGCTGACCGCTTCTTCCGGTGCAGGGCCTTGTTTCGGCGCCGGCACGCTGCGTACGTTTTTCACATTTGTGATTTCATTCACAACATCCTGCGGAAAGCTCACGAAAGCCGCGCCTGCCTGACCTGCTGACGCTGCCCTGAAGGCGTTTGTTACCGCTTCTGGTATATTCCCTGTTTCCTGTACTTCTACACTGTATTTTGTAATCGGCTGAAATAGCGCCGCATTGTCCAATGATTGGTGTGTCCGTTTTAACCGGTCTGCGCGAATTACGTTACCCGCCAGCGCCACTACCGGATCACCTTCTGTATTAGCCGTTAACAAGCCGGTCGCCAAGTTGGATGCCCCCGGGCCTGAAGTAACGAGACAAACGCCTGGTTTTCCAGTCAGTCTTCCGACAGCCGCAGCCATAAATGCAGCGTTCTGTTCGTGACGGCATAAAACCAGTTCAGGTCCTTTATCTTTTAACGCATCAAATACTGCATCAATTTTTGCACCCGGAATGCCAAAAACATGTGTGACACCTTGCTCCACTA
The DNA here is from genome assembly GCF_038004825.1 of Bacillus sp. FSL P4-0334. Classification (NCBI taxonomy): domain Bacteria; kingdom Bacillati; phylum Bacillota; class Bacilli; order Caryophanales; family Bacillaceae; genus Bacillus; species Bacillus sp. FSL P4-0334. The sequence goes on from NZ_JBBORX010000001.1 coordinate 530,768, forward strand.
AGCAATCAACAACAAGCTCCGCCCCCCGATTTTTTCCAGAGGTTTTTAGTTCATTTGTTGCTTTTGCCAACACCCTCACTCCTTATTATGCATATTAAATATAAAATTTTAAGTAATTTGTGATATTATTCACTATACACTCTTTGGAAATTGACCTCCAATATCAATTCGCCGTATGATTAATATGTTTCACGAATAATTAACAAAGAGAAAGGAATGGATAAGGATGGAGCTTCGCCATCTTCAATACTTTATTGCCGTTGCCGAAGAACTTCATTTCGGCAAAGCTGCGCTTCGGTTAAATATGACACAGCCGCCTCTCAGCCAGCAGATCAAACAGCTTGAGAAGGAAGTCGGCGTGACCTTATTAAAGCGCACGAAACGGGTTGTAGAGCTTTCAGCTGCCGGAGAAAGTTTTTTAAAACACAGCAGAAACGCGATCGAAGAAATAGACAAAGCGATTGAAATGGCGCAGAGAACGGCGCGGGGAGAGCTCGGCCGCCTTGTCGTCGGTTTTGTCGGCTCGGCCACATATGAATTTCTGCCGCCGATCATTCGGGAATTCCGCGAAAAATTCCCCTCCGTCAAGCTTGATCTGCGTGAAATTTCTTCTTTCAGACAGCAGGAAGAACTTCTGAAGGGGAACATTGATATCGGCATCCTTCATCCGCCTTTACAGCATTCCGCGTTACATATGGAAAAGGTGCAGAGCAGTCCGTGCATTCTGGCTTTGCCGAAGCAGCACCCGCTTACCGCTAAACAGACAATCGACATTCAGGATTTAAAAAATGAACCGATTATCACACTGTCGAAAGAAACATGGCCGACTTTATACCTAGAGTTTGTAAACTACTGCGAGCAGGCGGGCTTCAAACCGAAAATCGTTCAGGAAGCGACGGAGTATCAAATGGTGATCGGATTGGTTAGTGCCGGCATCGGTGTGACCTTCGTGCCTTCTTCTGCTAAAAAGCTGTTTAATCTCGAAGTCGCCTACCGCGGCATTAATCAGGTGCAGCTCACGGCCGAATGGGTCATTGCCTACCGCAAGGATAATCAAAATCCGATCCTGAAACATTTTCTGGATATTATGAATAAACGCCAGGCTTTATTGCAGGCGGATAAGGAAAATGCATAAAAAAGAGGGCCGCCGAAAGCAGCCTCTTTTTTTTGTGCTTTTATGGATTTTTACTAAATTGGTAGAAACGCTCAGTACACCTTACGACCTGTACCCGTATACATACAGTACAACTGATCAGGAGGGATAAAAATAACGGGGCGGCAATGACCCATCTAAAAGGAGGCAGAACACATTACACATATTACCGTCATTTTGACCCTGATTTCTTTCTTTGTGACCATTATTTTTATATTTTGGAGACCCGGGGGATTAAATGAAGCCGTTCCGGCGTCGCTGGGCGCCATTCTCGTTTTGTTATGCGGAACCGTTTCCTTTCATGATTTGGGGGATATAGGGTCAAAAGTCACCGGAGCCTCAATAACCATTATCTCCACAATGATTATGGCGATCGCGCTGGAAAGCTTCGGTTTTTTTAACTGGGCGGCGGCCAAACTGCTTCACCGCGCCAAGGGATCGGGCATCCGGCTTTTTTGGCTGACCAACCTGCTCTGTTTTTCAATGACGCTCTTTCTGAATAATGACGGCAGCGTCTTAATCACCACTCCTATTTTACTATTGGTCTTACAATATCTCGGACTTAAAAGACATCAGAAAACACCGTATTTAATAAGCGGCGTATTAATTGCGACGGCGGCAAGCACCCCGATCGGCGTCAGTAATATCGTCAATTTAATTTCTCTCAAAATGATAGGCATGGACCTTTATTTGTACACCAATATGATGTTTATCCCCGGCACGCTGGGACTGGTGTTTATGGCCTTTCTGCTGTTTGCCGTTTTTTACCGCCGTTTGCCGAAACAGCTCCCCGATATTCCGGTTCATTTTGACTCGCTGGAACATAAACGATATCATCCGCTTCAGCCTCCGCCAGACCCGACCCAAAACAGCCGTACGAACATCATGTTTTGTGTTTTGGCATTTGTATTGTTCGTCCGGATCAGTCTGTTTGCAGCTTCTTACAACGGCATATCCGTTTCGCTCGTGGCTGTCATCAGTTCAGTCATCCTGCTTGGCTGGAGATGGTTTTATTTAAAAATCGGACCGGCAGATTTATTAAGGAAAGCGCCTTGGCATATCTTTATTTTTGCCTTCACGATGTACATTATCATCTACGGACTGCATAATATCGGACTGACGGCGCTGCTTGTTCAGTCTATTGAGCCTTATGTCTCACAAAGCATTGCCCACGCTGCATCTATTATGGGCATTGCTACATCCGTCCTCTCTAATTTGTTCAATAACCATCCCGCCTTAATGATCAGCACTTTGACCTTAACTGAAATGTCCATCGACCCATTAACCGTAAAAATCATTTATCTGGCTAATATTATCGGCAGTGATATCGGATCATTGCTTCTGCCGATCGGGACATTAGCCACGCTGATCTGGATGCATATCATCAGACAGCACGGCGAAAAAGTTTCTTGGTCAGAATATATCAAAACGACCATTATCGTTGTCCCTCTCACTGTCGTGTTTACCATTACCGTTTTATATGTTTGGATCAGTTGGATTTACCTTTAGCTCCCATGAAAAAAAACTGCCTGCTGTATAAGAGAGGCAGTTTTATCATTTATGGCAGGTGCATGGTTTTTAAATGATTCAATTTCCAAAAAACAGTATCGCCGTCTGCATTGGTCAATTCAAGAATATTATCTGAGACATCCTGCAACAGCCCCACTTTATTCGGTATATCTCCTAAATCCAGAATAATCAGCTTCCCGATATATCTTTTTAATTGTTCCTCAAAATTCCGGACAAGGGGCACATTAGCGGGAACAACCGGCAGCTCTGAACTGTTTAATGTATACGGCGTCTGCTCATCGGAATAGGGTGTCAGCCATTTCAAATGATGCATCGAGATGAAAAGAGTCTTATAAACCGGAGAGAAGAAAACAAAATAATCATTTAAAACACTTGTCACATACCCATGAATGGAACGGTCTCCCGTAACAAATATTTCTGTGAATCTGCCTTTTATATGCTGGAGGGTATTCCGGTAAGAAAAGGAATGTTCCTGTTTTTCGGGATGCGGACTTTTTTTTCTTGCGTACGGTTCTTTATTCTCTTCGTCCGGGAGCGTCAATGTCATCCTCTGAAGATGCAGCAGCGGAATATAAAGAAACGTCCGGCCGTCATGAATCACAATGATATCCTGACCGATATCCAAAAGAGTTCCTGAAAATGTCGTATTCCCCGATATCTCAATATCGACTTGTTTATCCAGAAATCTGCTTAATCCAGCCATTTCATTCCCCCCTCTCCCGCGTTTACGGACAATCTTTCCAATCATTTACGGCCGTGTTTCCACCGATAATCTATTGTCCTTAATACAGTGGCGTAGCTATAAGAGTTCTCTTCCTCCCGTTTTGAGGATCGAACGGATCTTGATGATCTTTTCGACTTTTTAGAGGAAGTACGCTGCTCTTCGCGTGATTCTTCTTCATGCGGCTTTTCTTCTTCGGCGCTCTCTTTCTCACCTTTATTCTCGTCGTCTTTATTCTCCTCTTTTTTAGCTGCTCCTTTTGCCCCTTCGCTGATGCTCTTGATATGAAAAGGATAGATCCGCAGCACTTCTTTATCCTTCACAAGAGTGTAGTGGCCGTCGGAATTATCCACAAGTATACCTTCAACGGCTTCAGGACCTCCGCGGTTGATGGATACCCATTTGTGGATCAGGCGTTTAAATATGCCGTGAAAATCATCAGCCATTTCAAATTCCGGGCGCTCCTCCTCTTGGCCGTCCTCTTCTTGTTCCGCGCTGATGCTTTTGACATGGTCGGCGTTAAAATATACAATTCCGTCATCTTCTGTTTCCAGCACGAGAAAATCATCCCCTGTTTCGTGAAGCTTTCCTCTTTTCGATTCCGGACCTCCCTGATTCAATTGCACCGTGCGATTGGTCATCCGGCTGATCAGGTCTTGAAAATCATCAGCTTTTTCACATTCTGCCGCTTCGGCCGGCGATACGGTTTCACTCGTATTTTCCGTCACACTTTTCACGTGTTTCCATTGATAATAAACGATTTTATTATCAACCTGAAGAGCGATATAATCCGATTGAATGTCTGCTAATCTCCCTGTCTTGGACTCCGGGCCTCCCCGGTAGACAGTAATCACTTTTCCTTCCATTGCATGCAAAAAGTTGTCATCAGACCGCTGCCGCTTCGTATTGCGTTTCATCTATTGTCCTCCTAGTCATTTTTCTCATAATGTAAAAAGCATAATGCATATATACGTATCACGATTATTTTCGGGAACTGATTCACCAGCCTATTTGTAAAAAATCTTTCTTCATTTCCAAATCAGATATTCCACCGCTCTAACTCACTGCTGATGAAGGCTGACCGCTCCTTAATGTATTCGCAAATCACTTCAGGCTCCCGGTCAAAGCAATCAATCTCTTCTTTCTTATATGGATCCTTCGCGACATGCGGCCTGATCTGCTCATACAGTGACATGACCTTCGGCTTCATATGTTCAATAGTAAACCGGGTCTGAAGCGTCTCTTCCAAAAGCCGTTTGTACGCTTTGCGGAAATACGGTTCATCCAGAAGCCTTGCAGTCAAGGTATTAAACCCTTGTATTCTGACATAATCGGCCTCCATCCGATCACCATGAATGTCTCTTCCCCACGTCGCATCGTAATCCCACGGAATGACTTCAAAAAGTCCCGTTTCATGATTCCGGTACAAAGCGTAATTATGAACAAATCCATCGTAGTTTGAGGTAAACACGATGCCCGCAAGCCACCGCAAATACTTATCGGCGTCCAAGTGTTTGACGATCTCCCCCTTGAACTCTGACTTCGGCACGGTATTAATTTTATAGATCATATCCTGCAAGTATAAATCGTCTTCTTTCGTTCCCGTTTTCTTTTCATAACCAAGTTCGAGCGATGTTTTCGTATCCCGCTCCAGATCACTGACGAGGGAGAAATTGGCGTCGTCATCAACCGCGTAAAAAACAGCGCCGTCCGCCAAATTCCGTTTCGCCAGAAAATATTCATCCACTGACTCCAGCTCAAGATACACCCCCTCATGTCTGCCATTGATTTGCAGGGTTACGAAATTCGCCTTTGGTGACAGCGTCCCAAGCTCCGCGAAGAAATCGAGAGACAGCTTATTCCGCATCATCGACGGATCTTTGTATTCAGCGTTTAAATGTATCTCTTTCGCCCTGCGAAATGTTTTCGGCGAATAAAAAGCGATATGATACGATTTTTTCTTAAAATCTCTTATATGAGAGCCGCGGTACGCCAGATCAATGTCAAGCCGTTTTTGATTCACTCTCAGCACCGCGGGCACCGGATCATCATCCCAAATGTCTTTTTTCAGCTCCATTAAGTCTTTCGGGTGAATAAACAGCTGGTATAGAGGCAATGTTGATTGGTCTTTCATCGGTAAACCTCCCTGTATTAATTTAGGCTGTGCTTTTTATATAAAACTCAGCGAATCACACATACACTTTTTTCATTCATGCGTACTATGTGGTAGTAAGGATCGCATCCTTAAAACATATATCATGAGGAGGTTTCAAAATGGGCCACTATTCCCATTCTGATATCGAAGAAGCAGTAAAGTCCGCAAGCACCGAGGGATTGGAAGATTATTTGTACCAAGAACCAAAAAGCAGTAAGAAGAGAAAATCTCGCAAGCATAAAAAATCCCGTTCTCACAAAAAATCTCGCAGCCATAAAAAATCGTGCCGCTCTCACAAAAAATCTCGCAGCCATAAAAAATCGTGCCGCTCTCACAAAAAATCTCGCAGCCATAAAAAATCCCGTTCTCACAAAAAATCTCGCAGTCATAAAAAATCCCGTTCTCACAAAAAATCTCGCAGCCATAAAAAATCCCGTTCTCACAAAAAATCTCGCAGCCATAAAAAATCCCGCTCTCACAAAAAATCTCGCAGCCGTAAAAAATCATGCCGGTCTCACAAAAAATCTCGCAGCCACAAGAAATCATGCCGCCGCAAGAAAAAACGCACGCAGAAAAAACCTTATCGTCCTCATAAAAAAGACCCTTGCAAAAAAGACGATTACTGCAGCAAAACAGAGTACTGGAAAGACGGGAACATCTGGGTTGTAAAGAAAAACTACAAGTAACACCATTCGTAAATAGGCTGCCGGCTAAACGGAAGCCTTTTTCCTCAATCAGATATATGCCACGTGATAAGATATGCAGCCGGTTTTCTTTTGTTGTGTTTCCGAATTTTCTTTCTGTATAATCAGGTCATACGATAAAGAAAGGCGGCCGAAATCATGCATATCTTACGAGCAGACGAACTGAACGCAAAAGACACTTACAAATTGCTTTCGGGCACAGTTGTTCCCCGGCCGATCGCATTTGTCACTACGCGGTCATCCATCAACGGCGCCGTAAACGCGGCGCCCTTCAGTTTCTATAACGTTGTCTCCGCAGAACCGCCGCTTCTGGCCATCTCAGTCAGCCGCGCGGACGGTCGGCAGAAAGACACCGCGAGAAACGCAATCGCTCATCGGGAATTCGTGGTGCACGTCAGTGATGAGTCCATTATTGAAGACATTAACAAAACGGCGGCAAGGCTTGATCCTGATGTCAGTGAACTTGGCATGACAGACCTTTCTGTGACAGACAGCGCTTGCATCAGCGTTCCCGGTATAAAAGAAGCAAAAGTGAGGTTTGAATGTATACTCGAACGCCATCTTCCGTTCCAAAATGACAGCGGAGAAACGACGACAGACCTCATCATCGGCAGAGTCGTTTGTTTTCATTTGAATGACCAAGTATATGACGCCGATAAAGGCTACATACGGACAGATGAGCTGAAGCCTGCGGCAAGGCTCGCGGGGAATGAATACGCCAGACTCGGGAAGACATATACGCTTGTCCGCCCGACCTGAAGCAGGGACCATTATAATAGAAGAAACTAGTCAAAAAGACCCCTTTCGTAAGGGGTCTTTTTTGAGTCTTTTACCATGTAACTCAGCCTAATGTCTTATAGAATGCCGAAACTTACAAGGCCCTCACCCGTATGAAACGAGTGACACATTTTTAGGAGGCATACGATGGATTTCATTCAGTTACTGATTTTTTCAGCCGTATTTATTTTGCTGAGCCTTATGTTTCAAGTATTTGCCGTCAAAGTTCTCAATATCGATTAATCGAAATCACACTGCTTATTACGGGCATCGCAGCGGTGACTTTTTTCAATGAAATGTACGTATTTGCGGGAGTTGTTTCTATTTTGCTGCAGCGGCTTAATGGAATGGCGGCACCGGCGGGAGGAAAAGCAATATGTGTACGATTCGTTTTACGCGGGTCTTTCTGCCGCGCTTGGCGTGCTTATTTTTTTCATCAGTCAGCGTAGCTCTATACTCCTGTGGCCGCTCCGTCGCCGCGCGGGTCGGCCCCTCCTTGGAGAAAGCCTTCTTCATCAATGACGATCGCTGCCGCATGGCCCATAAGCCCGTCAAAATCACCAACGGTCTCGACGCGGTGGCCGCTCTGCCTTAGGGCTTCTCTCGTTTCAGGGCTGATTCTGCTTTCAACCCTCAGCCCTTCATACTCCTCTCCCCATGTCCGTCCCCAGACCCAGCGCGGCTCATTGATTGCCTGCTGGGGGTCCATTTTGTAATCAATGATGCGCGTAATCATCGCTGTCTGAGTTTGCGGCTGGCCTTCTCCTCCCTGGGTTCCGTACAGGATGTGAGGCTTTCCTTCTTTACAGGCCATCGCCGGCATGAGGGTGTGGAACGTCCGCTTGCCGGGTTCAAGTGTATTGACATGGGATTCGTCCAGCGAAAAAAATGACCCGCGGTTTTGCAGCAGAATGCCCGTCTCTCCCGCTGTAACGGCAGATCCGAACTCGAAATAGAGGCTCTGAATAAAGGAAACGGCATTTCCTTCCGCATCTCTGACGGCGGCATAAGCTGTGTCGCTTCCGACCGGCCGGCTTACCGCCGGCGCAGCCACGTTACCGATTTCTTCCGCAAGCTGCTTTGCATACCGTTTATCAAGCAGCCGATCCAGCGGAATATGAGAAAATGCCGGATCAGTCAACACTTCATTCCGGTGCAGAAAACTCTTCTTCAGCGCCTCGATGAGCAGATGATAATAGTCAAAGGAACCGTGTTCGATCTGAGAAAAATCATAGTTTTCCAATATATTGAGCGTCATTAAGCCTGTAAAACCCTGTGAATTCGGCGGAGCCTGATAGATTTTGCACCCGCGGTAATCGGAGGATACCGGGTTCGTCCACTCGCCGCGGTGGGCTTTAAAGTCATCAAGTGTCAGACGGCTGCCGTTGTTTTGCAGAAAGGATGTGATGCGTTGAGCGAGGTCTCCTTCATAAAAAGCGCTTCTGCCTTTCTCGGCAAGCTGCTCCAAGCTGGCCGCCAGATCCTTTTGGACAAACCGTTCACCGGGCATGGGCGCTTTTTTGTTTCTCGTAAAAATGGCCGAGGTGTAAGGCATCGAGGCTAAAAGAGCGAGATTGCGTTCTGTGTGGGCGCATTGGTCGGCGGACACCGGAAATCCGTTTGCCGCATAATCAAGAGCTGGCTTCAGCACCTCAGCGAGCGAATGACGCCCGTACGCCGAAAGCACGGCATCCCAGCTGTCCGCCATTCCTGGAACGGTAATGGCGCTTTCTGTCCCGCGCAGAGGGATCGCTTCTCTGCCCCGATACAAGTCTCTCGTCACATGCTTCCCTGAACGGCCGCTCCCGTTATAAGCTTTGATTCGTCCCGTTTCTTTATGGTAAGTGAGCCAAAATGAATCCCCGCCAAGGCCCGTCATATGCGGATACACGACTGCCAGACAGGCGCTGACCGCCACTGCCGCGTCAAACGCGTTTCCGCCCTTTTCCAGAATGCCGGCCCCCGCCTGAGAAGCGAGATAATGCGGACTGACGACCATTTGTTTCGTTCCGATGGTTGAAGTATTCATGGCAAGCCCCTTTACAAATTTTCTCAATTATAAAAAGCGGCTTCGCGGCCATCCACATTCCTGAAAGAAAATCTCACACACTATTTACTTTTCGATAAGAAATAATTCTAAGTCATTACGTATCGAAAACAATAAAAAATTTCTGCCTTCATACCGTAATGTTTCATGATACAATAATGTCTACCAAATGAAGGAAGGTGAAGCGGGTTGGAACATGAATACAGCATTCCGAATCTTGTCCTTGATGAAACGGATAAACAGATTCTTTCGATTTTGCACGAGGAAGGGAGGATTTCCTATACAGACGTAGGAAAGCGGGTTAACCTGTCGCGAGTGGCGGTTCAGCACCGCATTCAGCATTTACTGGATGCCGGTGTGATTGAAAAATTCACCGCTGTCATCAACCCGGCGAAAATCGGCCGTCATGTGTCCGTGTTTTTTAATGTGGAGGTGGAGCCGCAGTATTTGGAGGAAACCGCATTAAAGCTTGAAAAGGAACCGGCCGTGACAAGCCTTTATCATATGACCGGACCGAGCAAGCTGCATATGCACGGCATTTTCGCAAATGATCAGGAGATGGAAGAGTTTTTGACAAAACGGCTCTATACGCAAAAAGGCGTCGTCAGCGTCGACTGCCAAATGCTGATTAAACGGTATAAAAGCAGAACGGGCATGAAGCTGTAAGGAGGACATAGCCATGAGACATCCCTATTGGGACATTACGGCGGCGATGGTCCGAACGGGCATTCTCGGATTCGGGGGCGGCCCGTCGGTGATCCCGCTCATCCGCCATGAAGCCGTCAATAAATACAAATGGATAGATGATGATGAATTCGGAGAAATATTAGCGATCGCAAATGCGCTTCCCGGACCGATTGCCACAAAAATGGCCGCGTATCTGGGCTTTAAGCTGAAAGGCACGTTAGGCGCAATCTTGGCAACCCTCGCCCACATTCTGCCTACATGCCTTGCTATGGTAGGCTTGTTTGCGGCTGTCAATGTCTTAAGCCACTCAGCAATTGTTGCCGGCATGATTGGCGCCGTAACACCGGTAATCGCCGTCATGCTCGGCATTATGGCGTACGAGTTTGGCCAAAAAGCGCTTAAAGGTTTCGGCTGGGTCACGGGCATCCTATTTTTTATCATCGCTTTTATCGGCCTGCAAACGCTGCAGATCAATCCCGGCTTTGTCATTATCATTTTCTTAGCGTACGGCGCGTTTCATTTTAAATTGAAAGATAAAATCACAAATAAACGTTCAAAAGATAAAGGAATGTCGGCCTCATGATCATGATTTATGTATTTATGGCGTTTTTTGTCGCAAACGTACTCGGATATGGAGGCGGACCGGCGTCGATCCCGCTGATGTTTGAAGAAGTCGTCAACAGATACAGCTGGCTCTCAAACGATCAATTCTCAAATATGCTCGCACTTGCGAACGCATTGCCAGGCCCGATCGCCACCAAAATCGCGGCGTATGTCGGCTACAGCGCAGGCGGGTGGCCCGGGTTCCTGATTGCGCTGATCGCCACCGTCGTACCGTCGGCGCTCGCATTGATCGTCCTCTTGCGCATCATTCAGCGCTTCCGCCAATCTCCCGTCATCAAAGGTATGACGCTGTCCGTCCAGCCTGTCATCGCCGTCATGATGCTCATTCTTACCTGGCAAATCGGCGCAGACGGCATCAAAGCGATCGGCTGGGTTCAAGCGATAGTGATTGCGGGGATTTCCCTCCTTGCCTTGACAAAATTCAAGATGCATCCGGCCTTCCTGATTATCGCGGCGTTTTTGTATGGAGGTCTTGTGGTTCCTCATTTATAAAGAAAAGCACCTGGATAGGTGCTTTTTGTTTCAGTCCCGATATGTTGTTCGATATAGATAACTGTTTCTTCGTCTATGCTTCTTACATGTGGTTCCTGTCATCCTCCCAGATGGCCTGATCAATAAAAAACATTTGCAGCCTCCCGGACTGCAAGTGTTACACGTGATTTTTCCGATAAAACGTTCGCAAAACATGCGTTTCAAGGTCAGCCAGACGGACAGGGATCGGCAGCCTGCTGTCTCGATTGATCATTTTCATTGTGATCTGATAGCTGATTTCTAAATCAATGTTATGTCCGCAAGACAAGAAGATAGGCTTCACGTCCCGCCGTGTCCGAAGCGCCCGGCCATATACCTCGCCGTCAATGAGAATATCGGTGTAGGCGCCGACTTCATTTTCGGGCATCTCAAAATCGCATCCTTTGATTTTGAGATAGGTTTTCGCAATCCCAATTGTAGGCTTACCCAGAAAAAAAGCCGCATGGGTGGCAACGCCCATATGATTGTAGTGCAGATACCCGTTGCCATCAAACAAAAACACATCCGGCTCCGCCTCCAGCTTTTCGGCCGCTTCAATGATCAGCGGCAGCTCGCGAAACGCAAGAAAACCGGACACATACGGCACGCTGATTTTCCCCATGCTGTGCACTTTTTCAATCACTTCTTTTGTATCAGCGTCAATCACGATGATACTGCATACGCCGTACGGTTCCCCGTCCTGCTCCCAATAAGCGAGGTCGACGCCTGCGCATGTGTTGACGGAGTCTGGATGGATGACGGGGGATAGGTTGATTTTATGTATTAGGGATTGTTGTGTTCGAATAAAATCCGATTCATCATTTAGATCAAAATCGTGAATTTGATGTATTTTCATTTCATTGGTTTTCCTCATTTTCATTTCTAAAATCGTCTTTTCAGTTCAAGTTCTTCATTTCGATATACAACGCAATAAAACTTCCATAAGGATAATCTCCATCCCAGCCACATGGAAAATAGCCCGCTTTATAAATTTTGAAAAGTTTTTCAAAAATTGTCTGTTTTCCCGTTTACTGCTCTATTTATTGCACAATTATTTAGATCTGCTACGATCTCTTCAAGAAAAGTATTAAATTCAGTCGTAGCACTTCTGACATTTTCCGAAAAAATTTTCAGAAGCATGTCTAGGTTTTGTGGTTTTTGATCATCGTTTAATTCATAAAATTTTCCCCATACCTCACTCATCTCGTTTTCTTTTATATCTTTCCACGCATATTCATCTTCACCAATTACATCTTCGTAAGCATAGTACTTAGCTTTTTCTTCATCATTAATAATTTTAGTAAAATAAGAGATATCATGTGATGCAACTGCTTTAAAGGTTTTGGAAAAATTAATAACTTCTTTTACCTGATTATGATAATGTCCGTATTTCATTACTTTATACACCTTTCCTAAGTACAACCGTAGGGTTACCAACTCTCCGGTAACCGGAACGCAGCCTAAAGCCAAATAAATTATTCAGAATTTACAAAACAGAAAACAACAATTCACCTATGAAAAAACCTTGAAAGGCTTCAGCAGCCATCAAGTTTAATTAATTTTTCTAACCATTCCCTCTTATAAGTCTAATCCTCAATTAAATCAAGATAATATTTATCATTTTTCATAAGTTCTATTAAAAACTCTTCTAATGAATCTGCAATTTTTATATCATCGTAATATATTGAATTGTTTTGTTCATTGCCTAATGCAATTAACAATAAAGCACTTTCATTCGCTTCAAAAAAAATCAATTTATCTTCTTCAAGTTCCTCATAAACTTCTATATCTGGATAAAACTCAAAGTCATTAACTTTTAATCTTGCATCTCTAATTGAAGCGGGTCCAAGAATGCGATTAATATTATATTCTGATTTTTTCAGAAAGCCGTATCCAACCTCAAGAAGAAACTGTCTCAAATCATAAGGTAACCTTAATCCTAACTTATTTTCTACTTCTAAAATTTCATTCTCACTTACTGGATAAAATGTATTTTCTTTGTAAGTTTTAACAAAATCATATTTCACAATTATTTACCTCCTTTGAGTGGGAGAGTTTTTCTCCTGTGACGGGGTTCATAGCCCAACAGACATTTAAGTCATTTTAAACAGAAAATAACAATTCATTCGTAAAAAACCTTGAAAGGCTTCACTAGCCAATCAAGGTCAATTAATTCTTCTAACTATCCCATTTTTAAGTACCATTAAATTTATAAGTTTTTGGTAACAGTATGACACCATTTATATGTCGTGACAACTACTACGTTAAAACTTACGAGTTTGTACGAGTTCGTTAGTTTCATATACATTCCATGTGTTTATCTTCATCACCCAGTAAAAAGTGATCTCGCCTAAGCTCGTACTTCGTTTTCTATTCTATCATTGCACACAGTACTCCATGATGTTACAACCATCAATGAGTTTTTACTTTTAGCAGCCTATTTTAAATTGCAACATCCTGATAACCTACTTCAATTATTTTTTCATTTAATAGACGAAGCCCTAATCCATTTTCTGTATCCCATGAACAGTTAAATGTCATTCCAATATCTCGTCCTTCAAAAATATCCGCATATGGAACAACAATTCCATCTAAAGTTATCATTTCTAGTATTTGATCAGGTGTTTCAATTAATGGATAATTTTCATTTAATTCAATATCATAACCCAGTTCATGTCCTTCTGTTTGTAATAGTCTAATATTGATTGCAATAATTTTGGCTGTAAATCCTCCCAATTCTGCATTAATGCTTGATATGCCATATACTGTTCTTCATCAAACTCCCCATCTTCTTCACCATCTATCATCAAAGAGATCTCAGATTCTTTTCCAAAAAAACGAATAATGGTACCCTTAACCCAACCATACTCATATTCAAGTTCACCAAAAATTGGATCGTTTATAGCCATTTTATATCTCCCCTTTTTGTTTATTAGCAAACCCTCCAGGTTTAAAAGCTCCTGCGTTTATTTCTCCTACACCACCAAGGTGTCCGAATTCACTATTTATTTTTGTTGGCACAAGTTGCATTGTTTTAACATCATTTAATTCATGCCATGTTAATTTATTTTTTTCTCGATATTTTTTTATATCTCTTGCACTAATTTTACCAGATTCCATCCCAAATTGACTTGCTAACTCAGGTGATCCATTAATTTGGTCAGCTAATTTTTGATCTGATTGAACAAAATTAGCTCGTCTGACTTTCCCCCCATAAGTTCCTTTTCCTCCAAGCATATAGTTGATTTCAACTTGTGCTTTTGCTATTGGTGAAAAATCAGGAACTCCATTTTTATATTGAATACCTTTTATACCAGCCTCATCTAATATGCTTTTCAATTTAGGGTCTGGTGGAGGTTTAAGCGTACTTAAAGATTCTCCCCTAATTCCTTCAAATTCAATCTTTGGATTGATCTGTGCAGGTGTTTGATTAATCCTTGATTCATACGATAGGGTATACATTTTAAAGTTATTTGTACGCACTCTATAATTTGGTAAAACATCATATAAGGCTTATAAGGATCACCTCTACTCTCTAAATAGAAAACAGTTTATTCGGCACTCACCCCCACTAAAAAAGCCTTAAAAGAAAATAAAAATCTTTTAAGGCTTTTCATTACTAGAGGTTATTGATTTTGTCTTTATAAACTTTTAAAATTGTTGTGTTTAAATCACTGATTTCTGAGAAATGCCATTCAAACGTCGTTAGAATTCTATGAAGTTCAAATAACATTTTCTCTATTTCATCACCATCGTTCTTATCCAATGAACCAAAATTGTTTAGTATAATATCTAAATCTCTAGTTAACACCCTAAAATCCTCAAGGTTCTCGTACTGTTCATCTAAATCTTCTTTATTTACAATATTAATACTTGAATTAAGTTTATCTAGTATGTCCAATATTCCTTCTAACTTTTTATCCATATAAATTCCTCCACTATTATTTCCAACCCTTAACTACTCGTCCAAGTGCTTTCTTAGTCTTGTCAGGGTTTAAAGTACCATCTAAATTCAATACGTATTTCACATTTCCCGTCTTATCTATTACTTCTAAATGGTCTTTGTGTAATGCGTCAAGATAAACTCCATAACCCTTTTTCAGATATTGGTTATCAGTTTTCTTTTCCACCTTATAAATTGATTGTCCATCGTACTTTACTTTTGATTTTGATAAGGAATTACTTATTTTTTCCAAATTCCATATCAAAAAACTCATTCATATTTGAAACAGGTTTAACAATACCCTTAATACCTTTACCACTACCAGCCATCTTCACAATCCCAAGATCTTTCACAGCTTTGGTTTTCACATCAGCATGAATCATAAAACGGTTCAGCGCATTATGCAGAAGAATCAGTGGCAATGCCGGGTTAAGGTGAAAAAGCGCAAGAAGAATGGGCAGCCATATGCCGTGGCCGAGAATATATTAGATCGAAACTTTCAGTATGATCGCCCTCTGGAAAAGCTAGTAACGGATATCACATATTTGCCTTATGGGCAGAAACAATTGTACCTTTCCAGTATATTGGATTTATACAATGGAGAAGTGATTGCTTTTACGATTGGCGATAGACAGGACACAGACTTTGTCTTACACACACTTGATCAGCTGCCCGCACTGCCAGAGAACTGTGTGTTACATAGTGACCAAGGTTCTGTTTATACATCTTATGAGTATCAGAAAGCTGTTAAAACAAAAGGCATTACCATGAGCATGTCCCGCAAAGGGACGCCCGCTGATAATGCCTCCATCGAATCGTTTCATTCCTCACTAAAGTCTGAAACGTTCTATCTTAACATTGATCGAACTACGACGGCCATCGTAGAACGCACTGCCATAGAATACATTCATTATTATAACAATATTCGTATTCAAACGAAACTAAACAGCCAATCGCCGATACAATATCGGCAATTGGCTGTATGAAGGTGTTTTGATCCCTGTCTCAAAAACAGGGGTCAGTCCCAATATAACTACTTGCTTTTTTAGTTAAATTTTATTACTAAAGTTAATTTCTTTTACAAGGATAGCTTCGTTTCCGTACTCTTCAATGTCGGCCTTTAGCCAACCGCTTTCCTCTTCTCTATATTTATGAAATCTAAGTGTCGCAAAACCTTCATCAATACTTATAATTACAACAAATTTATGCTCAGGAAATTTTTCTTTTAAATATTGTTCCCAACCGTCTACTACCTGAAACGCATAAAGTGAAATCTCTTCATCAGACAAATCACTGCAGTCTAAATAATCGTTTATGCGGAGCTCATTACACGATGCTTCATACCCCGTTTTATCCCCGTACATTTTCAAAATTCTATTCCAATTTATCGTTGTATTATCAGTTAACTCATACTCTAGATCTAGAATATAGCAATCGTCTACTTTAACTATATTAGGTGAAATAATATCCTTTAATTTAGATAGGTCAACTTTATTTGCATTACTCCGATCTTCAAGTCGTTCTTTTAGTCTTTTCATATTTTTATTTGTATATTCCATATATAATCTTCACTCCTATACTAAAATACAGGATCTTCACCTAAAAATTTCAATCCCTTATTTATAGCTTTCTGAACACTCTTGTCTTTAAGTACTTTTTGAATTTTGCTAGGTGCATCTTCACCTGTTTTTTGGTCATAAAACTTTTTTGTTTCTACATCAAAATACCATTTTTTATTATTTGGCTCGTGATAGTGAATTTGACCTTCTCTTTGTCCTGGATTTGGGTTTTCAATGTCTATTCTTTCTGTCTTCCCATTTTGCCATGTTGTCTTACTTGCAATTTGAGTTCCATTTTGACCGAAAAGTTTCTTACTATTCCCGCTGCCACTACCCGCCATCTTCACAATCCCAAGATCTTTCACAGCAGTCGTTTTCACATCAGCATGAATGATTGGGAAAGTTGCGCCATCCGGTGTGACAGTCTTGTGGACACGAATTTTTACATTCGTCGGTACTTTGAATTCTTTTACTTGGTCTAGAATCTTTTTCCCTTTTTCAACTTTTGATGCTTGTGGCGATTTTGCAAGCGGTATGCCTTTGTTTACATGCTTCGCCAATGCACCGGCTCCAACCAAACTCAGCGTAGCTTCCAGCGCCCCTTGCTTCCGCTTCTCCTCGGACACTTTGTTTCCGAACATATCCCGGCCTGTGACGGCTTCGGTGAATCCGTTTGAGGCGACAAGGCCGTATGTGCCCATTTCTGTCATTTTGAGAATGTCTAAGGATTTTCCGGTTTTATAGGCATCTAAAGCATGTTCTGCGGCAATGACGGTTTTCCCGGTTTTGTAAATGGCTTTTCCCCCTTTGAAAGCGCGGCCCGCCCAGCCGACGACCGGTATGAATCCGGCGGCGGCCATCGCTCCTGCTGTGACGCGTTCTGCGGTGGAGAGCTTTTCTCCGGTCACCGGATCAACGCCTTCGGCTGCTCTTTTATAATCATAATAGCCGGTGACTTCGCCGGTAAAGTTGCAGATTCCGTCCCATGTTTTTTCGTACCATGGTTTATTGGCTTCTTCTTCAGCCTTTTCCTGAAGCCGTCTTGCTTCGGCCTGCTGGGCTTTTGCGTCAATATAGTCCGTTCCCTGTTTTTCTGTCGCCGTGACGCTTTTGTAGATTTCATTGCTGTGGAAGGCTTTTTTGTCATAGTACATAGGGGATGCGCTTTTCCCGTTGCTGGTGGCCTGCATGAGAACAGAATATTTGCTGAGCACTGCGTTGTCCAGAGATTCTAAGTTTTGATATTCAGCAGTCAGGGATTCATCAAGCGTATCGACTGCCGTGATTGTGTCACGTCTGGTTTTCTGGGCATCGCCCATTTTATCAGCGTAATCATCCAGCGTATATGTGTCGAGATGAATAATATCGCTGATGCCTGACAAAATTGAATCGATTTCTGCTTTATGAGCGGAGACAATCTCTGAAGCTTTCAAATCCGCGTTGGGCAGCTCATGCTCCAAAAATGAAGTCTCCACATATGTATCGCTGAGTTCTTGATCTTTAATGTCACCTGAAATGCCATTTAAAAACGCAATTTGAGCAGAGACAAGCGTCAGCCAGCTGTCGGCGATTTCCGCTTGTCCCTGAAAAAAATCTTTTATATTGTCTGCGCCTTTCCCTTTCAAAGCATCACCCAGATCGGCCACGCCTTGAAAGGCTTGTTTGAGCGCACGCAGCTGCTCTTCAAGGGCTTCGTATTGTTTCTTTCTCTTATCTGCTTCGTCCGTTAACGATTGTGATTCAAACACTTTGCTCATCGGCAAGTCCTTTCTTTCGTTATTTTACGGCGATCGCCTCGTCCTGTTCTTTCAATGAATCTACGTTGTCTTTAACGTCCGCGATATTCTTATGAACGGCCTGCTTGTATTCGCTGATCATCGATACAAGCTTTGCCTCGCGGGATTGGTACTTGGAGGTATAGTCGAGCTTGTTTTTTCCGTTTGAACCGGCGTTCCCGATCGAAACAGCCTCCAAAGCGCTGCTGACGGATTCAAGCTGCTTCATGACGGTTCCGTATTTGAGTTTTATTTCTGCCATTAAAACCAACTCCAGCTTCTTTTGATTGATTGTATTTTTTCTCCGACCGTGTCAAGGGCTTCTTCTCCCAGCGTCAGCAGGTGCTCTGCCTCTCTCGCGATGCTTCTGGCGGCAAGGAGCCCTCCTTTTTCAATTTCAAGCTGTGTCATCTTTAAGCCGATTCGGTAAATATAACCGTCGTATTTGTCTGTGACGATTCTGTATGCTTCTGTATGGGCCTGATCGCGCCGGTCATCAAATTCTTCAGCAAAAGTGCCGGTCCAATGATGGTCCAGGTGCGGCCTGAGGATGTCCCTGATTTCAGATACGCCCTCTTCCTGCAGAGATTCTATCTCTCTTTTCGCTTCTTTTAATTTATCAATTTGGTGTTCAACCTCGCCCAGTTTATGGCTGATCGTGCTGTTAATATGGCTTAATGTGCTTGAATGGCTCATCTGTTTTCACCTCGTCTTACGCAAAAAGTCGTACAAAAAGCACAGACTTTTCCATACTATATTTCCATATATTATATTTTAAAATAGACAGAAAGCAGCTTAAATAGGTTAAATGGCTTATTTTCAACAGCCGAGATGCTCATCATTAACGCCAAAAGACTCACATAAACGGCATATCCATTCATCGATCTCCTCTATGTATCCATGATAAATTCCCTAAAAAAAAGGAGACAGTGATTAACCGTCTCCTTTGCCTTGTATCATGATCATCATACTGTCGTTAACTGCAGTCCCAGTTGTACAAAACGTTTGAGAAATCTTTTTTCTTCAAATCTTCCGGTCTGATAAAGAAATTGGCGATTCCCACATCTCCCCACATCGAATCAATGTCATCATCTGAATCAATTTGCAAAAGCAGAATCGTATGGTTTTGATGGGAGTAAGACCGCGGATCTTCCTGGGTGAAGGACGCATAGCCGCCGATTTTATGGCCGAATGCGTTCGCCGTATATTCGTCATACACCTCATCGTCAAACTGCTCGAAATAGTCAAAGGCATCCATCCCGGCATACTGCCCGAATTGAAAATCAGACGGGAGCACCCATTCAGCAGACAGCTCAGGGGTGATCAGCGCTTCGGATTGAATCGGAAAATCGTACTCCTCTTCAACCTGAACGAAAGAAAAATCATCCATGAGCTCCGCTTCTTCTGCTGTCACATGTTCAAAATATTTGACGCAGAAACCCGTTTGCGCGCACCCGTCGTCAAAATTCAGACCGTATACGTCATCACTGACCGATATGTAAAACTGAAGAATGCCGGTGTCCGGAAAATCAGGAAGTCTGGGCATATCCGCAAAATTGATTTGAGCGAGAAGCTTCATCGGCCTGCCGCTTTCATCTTTAGGATATGGTTCATGTTTCGGAAAATAGGGGTCTCCTGCAATTTTACTGTCATACCGTCCCGTTTCAGCTTTTTTGACGTGCAGTTTGATAAAAGGCCGTGCTGACGTTTCCAGCAGACCGCGGGATGATTCCATTTGCTTCGGCAATTTCCATGTTTTTTCCACGATAAATATCTCCTTCGTCTCTAAAGATTGTATGATAAAAGGCCGGCGCGGTCCGCCGGCCTTTCAAGTGACAGAATCAGTCTGAGGCACGACGGCTCTTCTTCCGATTGAGATATATTCCACGCCCGCCTGTTCCGCTTCCTCAAGCGAGTGGCAGTTTCTCCCGTCGAAAATAACCGGGGTTTCCATCAGCTCTTTGTACGCTTCAAGCGGGAAGTGTTTAATTTGTTCCCAATCTGTCAGAATCAGGACGGCATCCGCTCCCCTTACGGCTTCTTCTATGGACTCCCGATAGGAAACCGCAGCCGGAAGCAGTCCGGAAGC
Organism: Bacillus sp. FSL P4-0334; assembly: GCF_038004825.1. NCBI lineage: Bacteria > Bacillati > Bacillota > Bacilli > Caryophanales > Bacillaceae > Bacillus > Bacillus sp. FSL P4-0334. The sequence continues at coordinate 551,042 of NZ_JBBORX010000001.1, forward strand.
CCGGAATGAAGCGATCGGATCGTACGCTGTCATCCGGGCGTCAAGAGCCGCCAGACGATCCGCAATGACAATGGACGGCGCGTCCCGCATATCATCTGTATTCGGCTTAAAAGACAGCCCTAATAACGCGATGGTCTTCCCCGTCACACCACCGAGCCTGTTCAGCACTTTATCAACCAGCATGGACTGCTGGTTATTGTTGACTTTAATGACGGACTTCAGCAATTCAAAATCATGCTCCACATGTCCCGCGATCTGCACGAGGGCGTTTGTATCCTTCGGAAAACAGGAACCGCCGTAACCGATGCCGGCTCTTAAGAATTGATTGCCGATCCGTTTATCCAATCCCATTCCGTGTGCGACTGATTCCACATCCGCACCGACTTTTTCACATATATGAGAAATTTCATTAATAAAACTGATTTTCGCCGCTAAAAATGCGTTTGACGCATATTTGATCATCTCAGCGCTTCTGATGTCCGTATGATATACCGGAATCGCAAGCGGCGCGAAAACCCGGTCAAGCGTTTCCCGCGTCTGCCGGTCTTCAGCCCCGATCACGATGCGGTCTCCGTGAAAGGTATCGTGAATTGCCGAACCTTCACGGAGAAATTCCGGGTTCGAGGCGATTGAAATGTTCACGTCCGCTTTCAGCCGTGAATGAATAACTTCGCTGATCCTGTCATTCGTTCCCACGGGAACCGTGCTTTTTGTCACGACGATCGCATCTTTACAAATATGTTCGGCAATCCGTTCGGCGACATTTTCAATATAAGTAAGGTTTGCGTGCCCGTCTTCTTTTTGCGGTGTTCCGACCGCTATAAAAATAACGTCCGCTTCCGCAAGCCCTTTTTCGTAGCTCGTTTCAAATGCCAGCCGATGCCGGCCGATATTTCGTTTCATCATATCTTCAAGGCCCGGTTCAAAGATAGGGGACAATCCCTTTCTCATCTGCTCAACCTTACGTTCATCAATATCTATGCATGTTACGTCATGGCCGATTTCTGAAAGAGACACTCCTGTCACAAGACCGACGTAGCCTGTTCCGATCACTGTTATTTTCATCGTGTTCCCCCAACCGTTTAGAAATTGCTGCTGGGCAGCTTACCGTTATTATCATATGATCCCGGCACCGGCTGAATGCCGGAAGCCTGAGGTCATGATAGGAAAAAACGGCGCCGGCCGCTGATAATAGCATAAGCATAAAAGAATCATCTTGCAAAACAGCCGCTTACGCTTCATTTAAACGGGATGGAGACGACGATTAAAAAAGACCCCAGCGCTTACGGCGGGCCACAGGCAGCGGAGGTTCCTTATAAACGGCTTTGTTTTCAGCGAGAAGCGCCGCATTTTCCGTGAGCATGTAAATCAGCTCCGCCCCTGCTTCTTTTTTCAGAACGCCGAGCGCCTCCTGATAATAAAAATTTCTCGGTCCGAGATTATGGGCGTCAGATGCGAGAAAGTGGATCAAATTCGCTTCAATCAGCTGCAGCGAAAAGGATTTCGCTTTCCGCCCGAATGCTCCGGCAATGCAGCCGGCCGTCACTTGGGCGACCGCGCCTTTCTTCACAAGACTGTATAGGACGGAAGGGTTTTCGCGAATTTCCCTGTTCCGCTCCGGATGGGCGATGACGGGGACATATCCGTTCAGCTGCAGTTCATAAAACAGCCTTTCAGCGTAGGCCGGGACATGATCCGCCGGAAATTCCGCCAGCACATACTTTGTATTATGGAGCGGGACAAGCGAGCCGCTTTGAAGACCTGCCAGCAGATCTCCGTCTGTTCTGATTTCCTGGCCGGGCAGAACAGTCAGCGGAATGCCTTCCTTGTTCAAACGTTTGTTTAACAGGCTGACCGCTTCGTTGACCGTATGCCGGTCCGTGTCATAGCGGTATTTCACATGATGCGGCGTCGCGATGATCGTATCAATCCCCTGTCTGACCGCTTCTCTCGCCATCTTCAGGCTTTCTGTATCATCCGCCGCGCCGTCGTCTATGGAAGGAAGGATGTGACAATGGATATCTATCATATTTCAATCCCTCCTTAAAAAGAATGGACCGCGCCCATTATGACATTATTGTCCGTAATAGGCGTAGTCCGAGTGTTTCGTTTGTTTCTTCCCGTTCATCACGGCCCCAAGGAGCTTGCACGGGCAGTAATCGAGCGCTTCTTTCGCCTTGGCCGCTTTTTCCTTGTCCGTTTTCCCGCTTGAGATCACCATAATGGCCCCGTCAGTGTAGCTGCCTAATATTTTCGTATCGGCTACGGCCAAAACGGGAGGCGTATCCAAAATCACCTTATCATAAACTTCGGCGGCTTCTGACAGAAGATCTTTCATGGCACCCGTCGATAAAAGCTCCGCCGGATTGGGCGGGATCGGCCCGCTCGTTAAAATATCCAGGTTTGCTTCATCAGCCGGCAGGACGGCTTTCTGAAACGGCATCTGTTTTAACAGCAGTGACGTTAATCCGGTTCCGTTATCCAATTTGAAGGTGAAATGAACCGTCGGTTTGCGCAGATCCGCATCAATTAAAAGCACTTTTTTCCCCTGCTGTGCAAATACGACGGCAAGGTTGGCCGCGGTTGTCGATTTTCCTTCTTCCGGACCGGCGGATGTGATCAAAAGGGACTTCACCTCCGTATCAACGGAAGAAAATTCAATGTTTGTGCGGATCGTGCGATATTGTTCTGAGTTGATGGATTTCGGCTCAGACATCGCAATCACGCTTCGTTTTCCGGGTTTGTCTTTTTTACGCGTCAACATGTCCGCCCCCCGCTTGTTTGGTTTCCGCCATCCTCAAGTTTTTGGCAACGCTGTCTTTAGTACTGATTGAAGTAACCGTTCCCAGGATCGGGATGCCGAGCAGCGATTCCAGCTGTTCTTCCGATTTGATCGTATTATCCAGATGTTCCAGCAAAAAGGCGAGACCGATTCCGCCCAAAAGTCCGGCGGCAAACGCAATCGCGATGTTCAGCTTACGGTTAGGCTCTGCCGGTGACTGGCTGTCCGCCGCTTCGGCCTTTGAAAGGATGCTGACATTATCCACGTTCATAATGGCAGTGATCTTGTCCTGAAAAACGGCTGCAACCGCATTTGCCATAACGGCCGCCCGCTTAGCATCCGTATCCCTCACGGCAATCGTCACGACTTGTGAATCCTGCTCGCTGGATACCGTAATTTTCGATTCCAGCTCTTTCGAAGTCATGGACAGATGCAGCTGTTTAATCACTTCGTCAAGGATGACCGGGCTTTTGATGATGACATTATACGTGTTGATTAATTGGAGGTTGGTTTGAACGTCATTGAATTGGACTTCTTTTTGATTGTTTTTGGATTGGCTGACCAAAATTTGAGTTGAGTTTTCATAGACCGGCGTAAGAGCGAAGAAACTGATGAGTCCGCCTGCGGCAGATGCCGCCGCGGTAATAATAAGTATAAACAGCAGACGCTTTCTCAGTATTGCGAATATTTCCTTTATGCTTGTAGATTCTCCCATATAACCTCCATATCACTTTCCGCGTATTCCCATTCCCTCCAATGATCTTTTCCAATTACGATTATACAGTTTTAAACTGTCATTTCTAACCTTTTCAAATGACAAAATTCGACAAAAATAGACAATCACTTCAATCTGTTTTATTTTTGTAAGCGCTTTAAATACTGGTGTCACAGGAAGATTAAAAAATCCCGCGGCCAAGAGCCTGCGGGATTTTATGTTGCATATCCATTTTTAATATAAGAAATCAAATTCTCAAGCATTTCTTTTGTGGTCATCTCAGAGGACTGCTCACCAATGTCGTGCGCATGCATTAAAATCTTCAGAAACTCCTCTTGATCTAACTTCGTTTTCTTCATCATTCGTTTCCTTTCGGCTTCCATTAAATTGAAAACAAGATTATTATATGCTGTCGGGTGCTGTTTTGCAATCTCTAATACATCATTCGACACATTCGGGTTTTTATGTCCTTTTTTAGGAAAAACTTTTTCCGGGCCATGTGTTGCGATATAATAGAGGAATTGGAATCTTTTTATTTTGTGACTCGTTAGGAGCGATAATCATGCTTCAGGATATGATTGCTAAAGAAGATGTGCTCGCAGCGGCTGAACAGCTTAAAGAACTTCTTCCTTACAATGAAGACAATGTTCAGCTGATGAAGAAAGCACTCATTTTATATCGGCAGGATTCCGTCTATCGTATACAGGTTCAAACCCCGACAGAGATTTCCGCATATGTGCAGGATGTTGTGCCTGTAAGGGTCACGCTGAACTTATTTTTCATGGTGAAAAGCGGCTGCGCATGCCCGTCTGAGGCGATCTGCCGCCACGTGCTGGCCGTTTTTCTTTACGTATATGCCCAATTCGAGCGGGTCGGTACCTTTACCGAACATTGGCTGGAAAGAGAAAAGCTTGAGGAAAGCAGGGAGCTTGTCCGCCGGCAGTTTCAGGAAAAAGTGCTGCCGAATGAAGAGTCGCTGTCAAGCTGGCTCGCTTTTTTTGATTCGGAATTCTCGCTGTGGGAGGCGCGGACGCCGGCCGGAAGCCAGACGATGCAGGGCCTTTATTACGGCTATCTGTCAGCGCTCAAAAAACACGCCCCGAAAAAACCCGAGCTTAAAAGCTTATATCAGATTCATTCGGCGCTTGCCGTCTGGCTTCACATGTTCACTTTGATTGAGTCAGGCAGATTGGATGCCGAAAAAGATTATTACAGCATCAATCCATACGTGGAACAGCTGATGGATACGATTTATTCCTCCATTGACAGACTGAAAACGTACGCTTTGTCTTTTTCACTCGATCCCTTTTTAGACCGGACGCCCCCGGTGCTCCGCAGACTGCTTGTGAAAGAAGAGCTTTTTCAATACGAACGCCTCCGGGTATTCGGTGAGATGTGGAGCGCGCTTTTGAACCGGCCGAAATGGGTTGCGCGTGAACAGGAGATTCTCGAACAGGAAAGCGGGCGCCGTTTTTCGCCGGAAGTGCGGTTCGGACGGCTTCATCTGGCCTTTTTGCAAAAAAATGATGAAGCGGTCTTCCAAGATATGTCCCGCTTCCCTCCTGAAGCGCTGCCGTATACCTTTCAATGGCTCGGTGAACTCACCGCGAAAAAAGACTGGAAACGGCTGAAAGCTTGGTATGGCCGGATCGAACCGCTTGCCGTGAACTATACGAAGCTTGATAAGCCGTTTAAAGAAATGCGCGACATCATCGGAGAGCTGTTTGCGCTATTGGCGGATTATGCGCGGCACTCACGGGATGATCAGCTGTTTGAACGGTTTGCTTCCGGCTGCCTTCCCTATACCTTTACCGAATACAGCCAGTACCTGTACGAAAAACGGCGGTACGCGGAGTGGGTGGAGATTCACAGCCTCGTCGGTTTTTCCGTCTGGGAAATCGAAAAGGACATCCTAAAGGAAATTGCCGCCAGTGATCCGGAAGCGCTCATCCCCTCCTATCACCGGGCGGCGGCCTTTTTTATCGACCAAAAAAACCGCAGCGCCTATAAAGAGGCTGCGCGCCATCTGAAAAAACTGCGGACGCTTTATAAAAAGGCAAAGAAACAGCAGGTATGGGAGCGGTATATCAGCCGGCTGAGCGCAAGCTACAAGAGGCTGCGCGCCCTTCAAGAAGAATTGCAGAAAGGAAAGTTGATTGATGGCGAGTCTTAAGGAAATTTTCATTCATGTAGAACAAATGGAAGATTGGACATTTACGCTGTCAAGCCATAATGAGAAGGAGCAGCCGCTTACTCTCAGTCAGATGAAGACTCATTTGTTCCAATGGCATGAGTCAACCTTTTACGGAACGTTTCTTGAAGACGTCAGCTTCATCGGCACCCCGGCCGTTCTGCTCAGCCCGTGGATGACCGTCGAGCTGCTCGGAAAAAACTCGTTCAATTCATTCAGCACCGTGCAGCTGACAAAGGAAACGGAACCGTTAATCGAAGCGGCTTCGACGATATACGAATTTATTGCCGACGGCGATTTTCTTCCGGATTATGAGGCTTGGCAAAATGGCGTCCTGCGCTTCAAAGACCGCGAGCTTTTGCTGGAAGGCTTTACGGCAGACTGGTTCTCAGCCGCGGTCCAGGACTACATTCAGTACAATGATGACCTGCTGGAAAAATGGCGGCGGATCGAAACCCGCTCGCCGGCCGTTCGAACGTTTAAAGGCTCCTTTTTGGATGAAGATGATTTTCTGGAGGGAATCGGCTGGCATGACGATCTGACGCCGTTTACCGTCGGGCTCCGATTAAACGAGCCTGATTTCGACGGTGACGACTGGAAAATCGAAATGTTTTTACGTGAGAAAAAAACCGGCTCCATCACCTTTTTTGACGGACTGAAGGGACTGAAAAAAGCGTGGCAGGCATACAGCGGAAAAATCGCGCGCGAACAGGACCGCTTCCGCAGAACGGTTCCCTGGCTTTCGTTTGATTCAGGAACGACGCTGATTTCTGAAGAAGAGGCTTGGATCTTCTTATCGGAAGCGAGTGAGACGCTTGTCGATATGGGTGTGGAGATTCTTCTCCCATCATGGTGGCAGATTGTCCGGGACAGCAATATGATGCTCAAGGCGAAAGTGTCATCCTCGCCGCGGGGCGAGTCCTTCGTCGGCATGAACGCTCTGCTTGATTTCAACTGGAGATTCGCCACAAACGGAATTGAGCTGACAGAGGATGAATTCAATGAGCTTGTCGCAAACAACAGACGTCTCGTCAACATCCGCGGCCAATGGGTGAAAATTGATCCTCAATTCATTAAACAAATGAAAAAACTGATGGAAAAAGCGGAATCTGAGGGCCTCCACATGTCCGACGTGCTGGCGCGCGAACTGATGGATCACGGGGAAAACGGTGCCGAGGACACGGACATCATTGACTCATCGGCATTTGCCGGGATCAAGATCGAATTATCAAAGCAGCTCAGAAGCCTGATCCGCAAACTGACGGATGCCCGGGATCTGCCGGAGCATGAAGTCAGCGCCGCGTTTCAGGGCCAGCTCCGCCCTTATCAGATGTACGGCATGAACTGGCTTCTGTTTTTACGGGAAAACGGCTTCGGCGCCTGTCTCGCAGATGACATGGGACTTGGAAAGACGATTCAGATGATCGCTTATTTTCTCCATGTGAAGGAAAGCGGCCGGCAAAAAGCGCCTGCCTTAATCATTGCGCCGACATCGGTGCTCGGCAACTGGCAGCGTGAGCTCCAGACCTTCGCGCCGCAGCTGAAGGCCGTGCTTCATTACGGCCCCCGCCGGCCGAAGGGGGAAGCATTTGTCCCGGCCTATCAGGACGCGGATGTCGTTCTTACTTCTTACGGCCTGTCGCACGCCGATCAGGAAGAGCTTTCTTCCGTGACATGGAGCACCATCTGCCTTGATGAAGCGCAAAATATTAAAAACGCGCATACGAAGCAGTCCCGCGCGATCAGAAAGCTGAAAGGCGTCCATCATATCGCGCTGAGCGGAACACCGATGGAAAACCGCCTGACAGAGCTTTGGTCGATCTTTGATTTTATGAACAAAGGCTATCTCGGCAGTCTGACCGGCTTTCATAAACGCTATGTGCTGCCGATTGAAAAAGACCGTGACGAAAAAAGAATCAACCAGCTTCAGCAGTTAATCCGGCCGTTTTTACTGCGCCGGACAAAACGGGATGAAGAAGTGGCGCTTAATCTTCCTGACAAGCTGGAACAAAAAGAGTTTATCCCGCTCTCAGCCGAACAGGCATCCCTTTATGAACAGCTTGTCAAAGATACATTTGAACATATGGCTTCTCTGACCGGGATGCAGCGGAAAGCGCTGATTCTGAGCATGCTCGGCCGCTTGAAGCAAATATGCGACCATCCTGCGCTCTATTTGAAGGAAGAACAGACAGAGCTGTTAAACGGGAGATCCGTCAAACTGGAAAAGCTGCTTGATTTAATGGCGGTGATCCGCGGACAAGGGGAAAGCTGCCTCATTTTCACCCAATACATTCAGATGGGCAATATGATGAAGCGCCTCCTGGAAAAAACATTCGGAGAACCGGTTCAGTTTTTAAACGGAAGCCTGTCCAAGCAGGAACGCGATTCTCTCGTCGAACGGTTCCAGAAGAAAGAATACCCGACGCTGATTTTGTCACTGAAAGCGGGCGGAACCGGCCTGAACCTGACGGCTGCCAATCATGTCATTCACTATGACAGATGGTGGAATCCGGCGGTGGAAAACCAGGCAACCGACCGCGCCTACCGAATCGGCCAGGAACGGTTCGTCCACGTTCACAAACTCATTACGACGGGAACGATTGAAGAAAAAATTGATGCCATGCTTGAAACGAAACAAACGCTGAACGATCAGATTATCCAAAGTGAAAATTGGATTACCGAGCTGTCATCCGCTGAGCTTGAAGAGCTATTCACCCTCAGCGCATCGGCGCAATCACATTAAACGCAAAAAGGCCGGCTCTCTCAGAAGAGCCGGTCTTTTATGTCGTCCTTACTGTTACGCCGCATTTGCCATGAATGCGTCACGCCAGTCATGAACAGTATCGCCATACCTTTCACAGTAAATTCCTGATCATATGCGCAACGCCGTTTTGATCATTTGTCAATGTAACGGCATCAGCGATCTCTTTAATATCTTCTCTCGCATTCCCCATCGCTATGCCTTTTCCGGCCGCCTGAAGCATTGAATAGTCATTTAAGCTGTCACCGACCGCGGCGGTTTCAGCCATCGGAATGCCGAGCTTTTGCGCCAGCCGTTTGAGCGCCTGCCCTTTAGAGGCGTTTCGAGACGCCAGTTCAAAGTTGTGATCGGCAGAGCTGACAAGGGTGAGATCTTTATGACCGCTGAATCGGTCCCAGCCCGCTTTCAGCTTCCGCTCATCAAACGAAAATCCGAGAATATTATAAAAATCCAGATGCTCTTCTTTCTCAAAGAGCTCACGGTATGAATGAATGTAAGCAAAGCCGGACTGGCTGTACTGCACTGAAGCCGCCTGTTCCAAAACGGAAAGATCGGTTTCCGGATTGGCGCTTTTCACCCGGTCCATTTCGATATCGAGCAGCTGCCTGCCGGTTTCAGGCGTATAGATGGCTTTGTTTGTAAACACCTCATAGTAATATTGATTCTCTTCAAGCCAGGACAAAATGCCGCGGGCTCTTGTTTCTTCAATCGCATCACAGTGGTACAGGCTGCCGTCAGGAGCATAAATGGCGGCTCCGTTTGCGCTGATGACCCACGTTTTTATGCCGAGCGGTTCGAATATGGAGTGCACGTCAAAATGCGCGCGTCCCGTGGAAACCACGATTTCAATTCCCGCTTGCCGGGCTTCCCTTAAAGCCCGCTCATTTTCATCGCTTACTTGATGACTGCTGTTCAGCAGTGTGCCGTCCAGATCTATGGCAATCAGTTTCACATGTCCTCATCCTCTTCTTCAGATTCAGTTACAAGCAATTCTACGCCGTGCCGGTCGAGCAGATCGCAAAAATCCTGATCAGGCAGCTGATCGGTAATCAGCAGGTCAACCTCGTGCAGGTCTGCATACTGGTAAAAACTCGTACGGCCAAGCTTGGAGTGATCGCTCAGCGCAATCACCTGTTCAGCCTGTCGGATCATTTTACGCTTTACCATGCCGTCTTCTTCATGCGGAATCGTCAGGCCGTTTTCCGAGATGCCGACAACGCCGATCAGCACCTTATCGGCGTGATAATCCCCCAGTTTTTCTACAACGGAAGCCCCGTATAAAAACCGATGTTCCTTCTGGAGCTTTCCGCCGAGCAGGTGAATATCAATTCCCTCTTTTGCGGAAAGGATATCGGCCTGATTGATCGAATTTGTAATAACAGTGCAGCCGGTGACATTTAAATGCTCCGCGCAGGCCTGCACGGTTGTCGAAGTGTCCAGGATGATCCGGTCTCCTTTATGGATCAGGGATGCGGCCAGCTTGCCGATTTTGTTTTTCTCTTCAGAAACAGTTTTCAGCCGGCCCGAATAGCCAGGAACCTCCTGATTCACCGACGGCAGAATCGCGCCGCCCCGTGTTCTGATAATGGCCCCGCGCTCTTTCAGCTTTACAAGGTCCCTTCTTGCGGTATCTCTTGAAATATGAAGCAGCGAACATATCTGTTCAGCGGTGATTCGCCGATGCTGTTTCAAATATTCCATTATCGCAATCAGTCTTTCTTCTTGATACACGTCCTCATTCCCTTTTTCGTCACTTATCTGTAAGTAATTATAAGTTTTTATCCCAATATATTCAATGTTTTTAAGCATTCATAAGCGAAATCACTTCTTTTTAACCATTTTTTAGCTCCCTCACAAAAAAACCAGTCTTTCGACTGGCGAGTGGGAAGGAGGTATTGCGGGGCCCGCTGAAAGGCGGGAAATCGAGGAAAAAAGAATGCTATTCAGCCAGCGGCTCTTTCCGTTTTTGATCCATAAACCGAACGGTATCAGCCATGACCTCGGTCACATAAACTTTTACGCCGTCTGTCTTTTCATAGCTTCTCGTCTGGATTCTGCCGCTTACACCGACCATTGACCCTTTTTGGCAGTACAATGCCGTATTTTCAGCGTTTTTTCTCCAGATGGTGCAGTTGACGAAGTCGGTTCCGGTTTCACCCGACGCGCTTTTAAAATTGCGGTTTACCGCCAACGTAATATGCGCGACGGGAATGCCCGCTGATGTAAAACGGAGCTCCGGGTCTTTCGTCAGCCGGCCGACAAGCATAACGTGGTTAAACAAGCCGTATCCTCCTCTCTTTTTCGAGGCTGGCTTCATTGTAGTACAAGGGCTCGTGAAAGCAAAAAGCGGAAAAAGCCGTTATTCGTTCAGGCTGCTCTTATGTTTTCGTTTTTCTTTCTGATAAAAAAAACTTTTGTTTTTGACCGCTTATGTAATATGTATTTTTGAGCAGCCGCGAGAAAAGTTTCGTTTTGAGCCAGTCTTTCTCAAACATGCGGACAAACTTTCCGCCATCCCATGCGAACCAGTAAAAACTCAGCTTTTTATCAGTCAGTGAAAGCTGAATTTTATACTGTTCCATGCGGTCTTTTGTTTCATATAAAAAGACGACATTTCCCCTTCTGTTAAGATGCACCTCACAATCTTCCTTTTTGCATACCAAGTAGGAATGATCGTCTTTTCGCCTTGAACCGTCTTCTATATAGATTTCCTTCAGGCGCAATTGATTCATAAGCATCTCTCCATGACCATATTCTTTTACATTATAATGAAAAAATAGAAATGATTAAATGTTGACCGCCTACAAAAATGATGAAGCATGTCTTACAGCATTTTCCCGGGAAAAATGATATGTGTTATAATAAATGAACGAAAAACATGGACAACAGGGGTGAAAATAAGAGATGAAAACCTTTAAACTGGTTGATCTGAATGTGGAACGTTTAGATAAAGACGATCAGCCAATTGAGCAGTTTCCCCTTTTAGACGGATTGATTATCAATAAAGAGGACGGAGAAAATCATTGGTTAATTGAAGCACTGGTCCCGGCCGAACACTTGTCTTTTTTTGACATGCTGATGAAAAGCCAGAAAGAAGCGAAGGTGTTTGTAACGATTACGAAAAAAAGCAACCGCCCCGCCCAGCTGACGGGAAGCATCAAAAATATCGTCGAGCTGGAAAGAAGTATACAAGTTTTAATTTACGGTCAAATGGTGTCTAGAAACCACCCCGGATCAGAAAGCATTCTGGAGTCGCTCGTGAAAGAAGGCTACTCGGGCAGCCGGCTGATTGAAGCGTTTAAACAAAAATTATAATCATATGAAAAAGGCCGGACGTTAATCATCCAGCCTTTTTTTGTGCCCTAGTCATTGTGAGGAGCCCGCTGTTTCAGCAGATCTCTGATTTCAGTCAGCAGTTCTGTCTGCTGATCTGTTTCCTTGGCTTCTTCAGCCTCTTCTTCTGCTTCTTTTTTACGTCTCAGCTTGCCTATTGTGCGGATCACGATAAAAATAGAAAATGAAATAATAAAGAAGTTCACAATCGTTTGAATGAAGCTTCCGTACTTGATATGAGCATCGCCGAATGTCACGGCCAGCCCTGAAAAGTCAAGACCGCCAAGAAGCAGGCCGACCAGCGGCATGATGATGTCTTCAACGAGCGACGTCACGATTTTGCCGAAAGCGCCGCCGATGACGACACCGATAGCCAGATCCATGATATTGCCCCGCATCGCAAAGCTTTTAAATTCTGACCACATCACATTCACCCCTTTCTATACAAAATGGGCTTTTTATAAGCCCATTTGTTTGCTTTTATTCTCCGAGCGCAAAGGTTAATTCAGCTTCACACACGAGCTCGCCGTCAACTTTGGCAACGCCTTTGCCGCGTCCGATCGTACCGCGCGCGCGGGTAATATCAACCTCAAGCTCCAGCTTGTCACCCGGTTTTACCTGCTTTTTGAAACGGCAGTTATCAATCCCCGCAAAAAATGCGAGTCTGCCCCGGTTTTCTTCTTTAATCAGCATCGCAACCGCTCCGACCTGCGCCAAAGCCTCTACGATTAATACGCCCGGCATAACAGGGTATTCAGGAAAATGGCCGTTGAAAAAATCTTCATTCGCCGTCACATTTTTATATCCCGCCGCCCGTTTTCCTTCTTCGACTTCCGTAATTCTGTCTACCAGAAGAAACGGATAGCGATGGGGAATAATTTCTTTAATTTGCTGAGTATCAAGCATTCTCTTGACATCTCCTTCATCGACAATAGTATGTATAGAAGGCATATGTGGCAACCAATCTGTACATTTGGAAGTATATTATGAATCAATTTCTTTTTCAACCGCGCTGTAAACTGTAACCAGCTGGCAATGAGCCTCGTCCATTAATGTGTTATGATAAATAAAGATTTTTACCCTATGCAAAGAGGTTGGAAGATGATTGCTAAGTTTACTGAAAAACGTACGCTGGTGATGCTGAATGAGTGGTATGACGCCATGGGAAAACGCCAATTCGATCTAGCCCGTTCCCTTCACGAACAAATCAATCAGCATCTCCCCAAATTACAAAAGAATGCAAAGCTCAAACTCAGATATCAGCTGTTTTTCGCACGGTTTCAGCTGCTGTTTGAGAAAAAAGACGGTCTGAATAAGCTGTTCTGCGAGCTGAAGCGGCGCAAAGATGAGATGGATCATGAATTAACTTATTATTTCTATTTTTTCAAAGGGTTATTCCATATGGTGAATGGCGCTCCGAACCGTGCTGTCTGCCGCTTTAAAGAAGCTGAACAGTACCTGCCGGCCATTCAGGACCGTTTCGAAGCCGCTGAATTTTATTATAAAACAGCGGGTGCATATTACATGATGAAGTCGCCTGCGCTCTCCATTCAATATGTCAATAAAGCGCTGGAAATCTATCAAGATGAAGCCGGCTACATCAAAAAAACGCTCAGCTGCCGGCTGCTTCTCGCCGTGAATTATATAGACGAGGCACGCTATGACGACGCAGAACAGCTCTTCAATGAATCCATAAAGATAACGGACCGGATCAATGACAATAACCTGCTGTGCCACGCCTATTATAATTTTGGTTTTTTAAAGACCGCCCAGAAAAAAGATAAAGAGGCCCTCCCTTTTTACAAAAAGGTATTGGGCAATCAGCGTTTCGAGAAAGAGTCTCCCGTTTCCTACCTGCATTGTGTGTACGAAGCGGTCAGAGCACTTTTTAAAACCGGCTCTGCCGCCGAAGGACAAACCGTGCTGCAGAAAGGTTTATACATATCTGAAAAAGTGCAGAACAAGATTATGAAATTGAAGCTGACCGCGCTCAACATACTGTACACCGCTCAGGAGGACCCGTACGACCGATTGCAGAAGCTCGTGCTGGAGCTGCAGAAAATTGAAGCGTGGGTGGATTTGGAAGTGCTGCTTCAGGATATTACTGATTACTACAAAAAAAAGGGCGATTTTGAGAAAGCCGCATTTTTTATCATGCGCGGCTGATCAAAACGCCCCTTCTTTTATCTGACTGAGTTGATTAAGCCCAGCATTTGGTCTCCCAATGTAATCGTGCGGCTGTTCAGCTGATAGGAACGCTGAGACACGATTAAGCCGGTCATTTCTTTTGACATATCGACATTTGAACCTTCAAGCGCGCCCTGCTCCATGCCGATTGCCTGCCGGTTTGCGCCGGTAAGCTCTTCAATCGCTGAAGCCCCCGCGCCGTTCACGGAAAACAGATTATCCCCTTCCGCATGAAGCGCCTGCGGATTATTGACATTGACGATGCCGAGATTAAACGTCTGCGAACGGGTTCCCGCCTGGTCTGAAGCCGTCAGCGTTCCGGTTTTGCTGATTTTCAGCTGAGTCAGCGAACTGTCAATTTGTATGGGCTGACCGTTCTCATCGAGAATGGGATTGCCTCCCGCTGTCATTAGCTGAAGCAGCCGGTCATTTCCGCCGGCCGGCTTGAGGGAAAGTGAGCCGTCCCTTGTATACACCCGCCGTCCGTCCGCTTCTGCCTGAAGATATTGATAAGGTGATGTGAACGCGATATCAAGGTCACGGTCGGTTTTTTTGATGCTTCCCTGCCCTGAGTCCAGCTGCGGAGTCATGACCGTTCCGGCGCCGAGACGCAGGCCGGGCGGCGTTTTCCGCATGTTCGGCGAATTTTCCTTTTTGTCATCTATATGGTCATACTGCTGTCTGATCAGCTCGGAAAAGCGGGAGTCCCTCGCTTTATAGCCTGTCGTATCACTGTTTGAAAGGTTGCTGCTGACTGTATCCATCTGCTGCTGAAGCTGATGTAAGGCTGTTGAAGCCGTCAGCATTGATCTGAGCATCATAATTGAATGTCCCCCATTTTGTTACACTTTGCCGATTTCATTTGCGGCTTTATCCATGCTTTTATCGTAAGCCTGAATGACTTTTTGATTGGCTTCAAATGATCTGTATGCTTCCGTCATTTCTGTATACGTGCTCGTCACGTCCACGTTCGAAAGCTCCGAGACGCCTTGCTTTAATGAATACGAGACTTGGGGATTCGCCGCCGCGCTCGGCAGTTCAGAGCCGTCGGCCGTGCTGTATAGGTCATTGCCGTCCCGTTTCAGATTGCGCACGTCTTCTTCCATTCTGATATCAATCTGCCCCGCCGGCCGGCCGTTTGTCGTGACCGTTCCGTTTTCTGATACGGTGAATTTTTCATTGTCGACTGTAATCGGCTGTCCGTTTGTTGATAACACAAGGTTTCCGTTTATCGTAAGCTGATTGTTTTCATTTAATGAGAAAGTGCTGCTTTTTGAATAGCGGACGCCGCCTGCGGTCTGCACGGGATAAAACAGCTCGGCGTTTTCATTCGTTTCGGCATTCTTGGGAACCTGATTCTCCATCAGCGCGATATCCGTCGGCTGATCGGTCGTTTTCAGGCTTCCCTGCGTAAACAACGGTTTCAGCTCCTGCATGTATACGCCTGTGTTGACGGAACCGATTTTCGTTTTTTTATCGCCTTCTATTCGGCTCAGAAGCATCTCGGGAAAGGCGCGGATTGAACCTTGATCCTCTTTGTACCCTGATGTATTCGCGTTTGCGATGTTATTTGACAGCATTTCCGTTCTTCTCTGCTGTGTAATCATTGCGGACGTTGCGGTATATAATCCTTTTAACAAGTCTTCCACCTCTGAAATAGCATTATTTCCAGTTGCCTCACCGGAACATTTGTTCTATAATGAAAATCAGCATTTTTCTTATTATCGGATTTACATTCCCGTTCGTGAAGGGTTTGACAGAAAAAAACCCCATTCTTTTTCAGAATGAGGTTTTATCATCAGCTCAGTTTGCGTTTTGGAAGCTTGTCCATGTTATCCAGCATGACGCCGGTTCCGACCGCAACACAATCCATCGGGTTCTCAGCAACAAGAACAGGCACCCTCAGCTCTTCGGCAAGAAGCTGGTCAAGCCCGTTTAACAGCGCTCCCCCGCCGGTAATGATAACGCCGCGGTCGATGATGTCAGCGGACAATTCAGGCGGTGTTCTTTCAAGAACCTGCTTGGCGGCCTGCACAATGACGGCAACTGATTCACGAAGGGCTTCTTCTACTTCTTTGCTGTTTACTGTAATCGTTCTCGGCAGACCGGAAACCATGTCACGGCCGCGGATGGTGATTTCTTCATGACGTGCGTCTGGGAAAACCGTTGCGACCTTCACCTTAATATCTTCAGCGGTACGTTCACCGATCAGCAGCTTATACTCGCGTTTGATATAATTTAAGATTTCCATGTCAAACTTGTCCCCAGCCATCTTAATAGAAGAGGAGGTGACAATATCGCCCATAGAAATAACTGCGATATCTGTCGTACCGCCTCCGATGTCAACAACCATGTTACCGCTCGGCTGGAAGATTTCCATACCCGCGCCGATAGCGGCAACTTTCGGTTCTTCTTCAAGGTACACATGCTTTCCGCCGCTTTTTTCAGCTGCTTCTTTAATCGCTTTTTGCTCAACGGATGTAATATTCGTCGGGCAGCAGATCAGCATGCGCGGTTTTGAGAAAAGTCCTTTTACATTCAGCTTATTAATGAAATGTTTCAGCATGGCTTCTGTTACTTCGAAGTCTGCGATTACGCCGTCTTTCAGCGGACGGATCGCAACAATATTCCCAGGTGTACGTCCAACCATTCGTCTGGCTTCTTCACCGACAGCCAGCACTTTGCCGCTGTTTTTATCAAGTGCCACAACGGAAGGCTCATTCAGAACAATTCCTTTTCCTTTTACATGGATCAGTACATTTGCAGTACCGAGGTCAATTCCAATATCCCTTGCAAACATCTATTTATATCCTCCTTGATATCTGTTTCACAGTAAAATATCCACATTGTGCCCTAATTATATATATTATCATAATTTATCAAAAAAAAGCTGCTGAACGATATAAGTTCTTGACAAAATTTTGCGGATATTCGCGAAACCGCCCGGGAGGAGAAAAAAGGGCCCGGCAGACGTCAGGCGCTACGGCTGCTGAACGGGCTCCCCTTCAAGAATTTCATCCTTCTTGTACTTTAGTTTCGTCGCCTCTCCCCCTCTTAAGTGTCTGATGGATTTATGATAATCGAGTATTTCTTTTACTTCATTCGCCAAGTCAGGATTGATTTCAGGCAGGCGCTCTGTCAGATCTTTGTGTACGGTACTTTTGGAAACACCAAACTCTTTCGCAATGACACGAACGGTTTTTTTCGTCTCCACGATATACTTGCCAATCTTGATTGTTCGCTCTTTGATGTAATCGTGCACACCACTCGACCTCCCCAGTTGGATGTGAGAAGTGTGAAATGAGATCCGTATTCTGTAACAGATTCACTGATGATGCAGCTTCTTCGTTGTCCGATTATATAAGAAGGTTTTAGAAATATGCCCACGATCCCTCACCTCAAACACTCTCTTTGATAGGTTTGTAACAGTGTATTAGCAATGAATTGGGAATATGCTAAAAACTCAATAAGGACAAGGGGCGGGTCATAATTTTCTGCTTTTTGATCGGGGGGTTTACATCCGCGCGATCCTGCTGTAGAATGAAACAGCACAATTAGTTACTTAGGTAAGTTTTTTGAAAAGGAGAACGGAAATGATCCACGTCAACAGACGCCTCATTCACCAAATCAATCAATGCGCCCGCCTGATTACGAAGAAAGCCAATGAACGGCTGGAACCATTCGGCCTGTACTCCTCTCAATGGTCAATCCTATATTGCTTAAAAACGATCGGACCGATGACCCAAAAAGAAATCTGGTCCTACCTGAACGTAGAGGCGCCGACCGTTACCAGAACGATCAAACGCCTTGAAGAAAACGGCTGGATTCAGCGGGAACAGGGAGAAGACAAGCGGGAAAAGCTCGTCGTCCTGACGAAGGAAGCTGAATTGAAATACGACAGCATCAATCAAGAGATGCTGAAGTTCGAGGAAGACATGCTTGCGGATTTCCAAGATGGAGATAAGGAAGCTTTTTCTGAGTTTCTGAATGTGTTTTTAACGAAATAGAAAAGAAAGGGAAGTGCTGTACTTTTGAGTAAATCTGACTCGATCTGGACCAAAGATTTTATTATGGTCGTACTCGTGAATTTATTTGTCTTTGTGTTCTTTTATACATTTTTGGCCGTGCTGCCTATCTATATGATTCAGGAGCTTGGCGGCAGTGAATCGCAAGGAGGGCTTTTGATCAGCCTGTTCCTGTTATCTGCTATTATCACCCGTCCTTTTTCAGGGGCGATTATTGAACGGTTCGGCAAGAAAAGAATGACGATTGTATCCTTGGCGCTGTTCGCCCTGTCTTCTTATTTGTATTTGCCGCTACACAATTTCTATCTGCTGCTCGGACTGCGTTTTTTCCAAGGCATCTGGTTCAGCATTTTAACGACGGTTACGGGCGCAATTGCCGCTGACATTATTCCCGCCAAGCGGCGCGGCGAGGGGCTCGGTTATTTTGCGATGTCTATGAACCTTGCCATGGCGATCGGTCCTTTTCTCGGGCTGAGTCTTGTGAAAGTCATTTCGTTCCCGGTTTTCTTTACGATTTTTGCCGTATTTGTTTCTTTAGGCTTGCTGATTGCTTTTATGATTCGTGTGCCGGATCAAAACAACAGCGGAACGACTGTCTTCCGTTTTTCTTTCTCCGACATGTTTGAAAAAGGCGCGCTTAAAATCGCGATTGTCGGGTTGTCCATTTCTTTCTGTTATTCAAGTGTGACTTCATATTTATCCGTTTATGCCAAGACGATCCACCTGTTAGATGTCAGCGGCTATTTCTTCGTCTGTTTCGCCGTGACGATGATGGCCGCCCGTCCTTTCACAGGAAAGCTGTTTGACAGAGTGGGGCCGGGAATCGTCATCTATCCGTCGATTATCGTGTTCTCCGCGGGGCTTTGCATGCTGGCGATGACAAACAGCGCCCTCATGCTTCTCTTGTCCGGTGCCGTAATCGGTCTCGGATACGGCTCTATCGTACCGTGTATGCAGACGCTGGCGATTCAGAACTCGCCCGGACACCGTTCAGGCTTTGCGACGGCTACCTTCTTCACTTTCTTTGACAGCGGGATTGCCGGCGGATCCTATGTATTCGGCCTCTTTGTCGCTTCGGCCGGATTCCATTCGATTTATCTGGCAGCGGGGCTGTTCGTCCTGATTGCTTTGCTCCTGTATGGCTGGAGCCAGAAAAAAAGAACGCCGCTTGAAGCGGACGGAAACGTTTCAATCGCAGACTGATATGACAAAAAGCCGGGGGCAGCCCCCGGCTTTTTTTATTCGGCCGCTCTTTCCCGCACGATTCGTCCCGCCGCTTTTACATAAGGAGGATGAATATACATAAGCGCCGTATAACCGAGACATGACAAAATGACACCCGCAAACCAGGAGATATCATAGATGCCGGCGAACGCCGGGACGTACATCCCGATTAAAGAAATAAACGCGCCGAGAAAAGTCGCGGCAAAGGCCCGGTAATTATAGCCTTTGTAATAAGTGTACTGTCCGGTTTCCGAATAAAGGTCTTCAACTGAGAGCTGCCTTTTTCTGATGATAAAATAATCAGCCATCATCACCCCGGCCACCGGTCCGAGCATCCCGCCGATGAGCCCGAGAAACGCATAAACATTCGTGGCGCTCTCCATCAGCTTCCACGGTATTGTGAACAGAGCCAAAACGGCGGCCAAATACCCTCCCCTCCTGAATGTAATATACTTCGGCAGGACATTCGCCAAGTCATAGGCCGGTGACACGATGTTTGCCGCCACGTTAACCGAGACGGCGGCGATGCAAAGTGTGATGACCGAAAGAGCGATAACGAAAGGATTATCAAACCGGGCCAAAATCTCCACCACATCCCAAATCGGTTCTCCGAATGCTACTTGTGATCCGGATGTCACCGTGATGCTTGCAAACGCGAACAGCGCAAACGTTCCCGGCAGCCCGTAAAACTGGCCGCGAATCTGTTCTTTTTGCGACGCGGCGAACCGGGTGAAGTCAGGGATATTCAGAATCAGCGTCGCCCATATTCCGATAATGCCCGTCACTCCGGCGGCAAACGGCCAAAACGTTTCAGAAAAGGTGTGGAACTTTCCCGGCTGTGAGTAAATCGGTCCGAGCCCGCCGGCAATATCTATCGCCCACCAGACCATGCCGCCGAAGACGAGATAAACAAGCGGGCCCGCCCACACTTCAAATTTTTTGATCGATTCCATGCCGTGCCGCAGCACAAGCAGATGAATGCCCCAAAAGAAAATGAACGACAGAAAACCCGGCAGATGAAGCCCGAGTATATTCCAATCTCCGCCGAGACTCCCCCAGCCCGGCCATATGTTCAAAAGCAGAATGTGCAAAGCCGTGCTCCCGGCAAATGTTTGAATTCCGAGCCACATGATGGCTGTAAACGCCCTGAGAAGCGCCGGAATGTTAGCCCCGTATATTCCGTAAGAAGCCCTGATAATGACCGGAAAAGGCAGTCCGTATTTCGTTCCGGCATGGCCGTTCAAGGCCAAAGCGGCGAACAAAATGAGTGACGCCGTCACGATAATGGCGAGCACCTGCCACGGAGAAAGACCGATCGCAATGAGCCCGCCCACAGTCGCGTAGGTCGGGATATTATGAATACAACCCATCCAGATGGATGCAAAATTCACCGCTTTCCATGTCCGTTCGCCGTCTTCTAAAGGCAGTAAATCTTTGTTGCTTAGCCGATCACTCGTTGTTTTTTTCATTTTCTCCCTCCCCTATGTGCGTTTTCCTTACATCACATGTGAAAAAATATAACTGAAAATTCCGTAAATAACATTGGTCGCTGTCGACAATAATCGTTTTGATTTTTGAGCACATTACACAAAAAAAGAGACGGGGAGAGCCCGTCTCTTTTTGTTGCGCCTGTTAAGAGGCTTTTTTGAGGAGAACCGAAAACCGGAACGCCATCAAAAGGCTTACAGCGCCGACAACGATAAGAATCGTCCCAAGCATATGAAAATGGCCGGCGGTAATTTCTTTTCCGAAAAGAATGCCCAAAATGACAGAAGACAAAATCGAACCGAGATACCGGCAGGTCTGAAACAGGCCGGACGTTGTTCCGACCATGTCGGCGGGGCTCGTAGTCAGCATGGCCGCCTGAAACGTGACATTTCCGAAGCCGTAGCCGACACCCAGCACGGACAGGATCAGTCCTTTTCCTATCATGGGCGCCTGAAGAAAGAAAAACGTTAACAGCACCGCCCCGATCGCGGTCAGGCAGGTTCCGGCAACAATCGGCTGAAGAAGCCCTTTCTTATCTATCCATTTTCCGGTCAGAGGCGACACCAGAATACTCATGCCCGACATAAACAGCATAATCAATCCGCTTGTCTGAACGGACAAATGCATTTCATCCTGAAAATAGCTCGGAAGCCCGAAAAAGATGCAGTAAAAGAATATATTCAGCAAAATAAATTGAATATACACCGACGATAGTTTCCGATGCGTTTTAAACAGCCTGACATCAATAAACGGCTTCTCTGTTTTCAGCTCGCGCCAGATAAACAGCCCGACAAACAAAAGCCCGAATACGCCTTCTGTATAGTGAGGCTTCGTACTGAAGGACAATAAAAACGACAGGAGAAGGATAATCGTCCCGGCAAACAGGAGTATCCCGATCGTATCAAGCTGGCGGAGCACGCCTTTCAAGCCGCCGATCTCGCGTTTTTCATCTTTCGGAAACATATACATTCCGAGAAAAAAGCTGAGAATGATAAACGGCAGATTGACGAAAAAGATCGCCGGCCACCCTCCCCAAACGATCAGAAAACCGCCGAGAGTCGGACCGAGCGCCGTCATGGCTGATGCAAAGATTGACAGGACGGCCAGCGCCGAAGCCTGCTTCTCCTGTATATTGGAACGGATCAATCCGACGCCGGACGGATATATCGCACTGCTTCCGATCGATTGAAAAAGACGCATGATCAGCAAAGTCATAAAAGTCGGCGCAAACGGCGCGCCGACCGCCGAGACAGCAACAAGCAGAAGCCCGATCAAAAACAGCTTCTTCCTGCCGAGCATATCACCGAGCTTCCCGGTAACAGGCTGCGTCACCGCGCTGGCCAGATAAAAGGACGATATCAGCCAGGACACCGTTGTAAACGACAGGTGAAATTCATGCTGAATACTGTGAAGCGCAAGAGAAATCATCGACGAGTTCAATGGGTTCAGCATCGTCCCCGAAGCCACGGCCGTCAAGAACAGGACGCGGCTTTTTTTGGAGATTGTCATTTTGTCTGTGCGATAAATTCTTCCGTCGTCCGGCTTCTGCCGATTTTCGGGAAGATAAACTTGAGTGTCGCTTCGTGCTGTTCATCGCTGAATGTCGCCATCGCGTCAGTTACGAAAACTTGCTGATACCCGAGCTGAAAAGCTTCTCGCGCCGTGCTTTCCACCCCGATGTTTGTCGCAATCCCGCATAACACAATCGTGTCGATTCCCCGTCTTCTGAGCTGAAGGTCCAGGTCCGTGCCGAAAAACGCGCCCCACTGCCGTTTTGTTACCGTATAATCGTTTTCTTTCACTCCGATGTCAGGCACAAATTCAGCCCAGTCCGCCGGCGGAGCCGAATGGCCCGCCACCTCTTCATCCGTCAGCGGCTTCAGCGCATCCGCTCCGTCATGAAAATCCACGTTCACAAAGCTGATAAATCCGCCTTTTTCCCGGAACACATCAATTAATTTTTTCGCGTTCGGCACAACGGTACCGCTTTTATCAATCGGCACAATGCCTTTTTGTAAATCAATAAGGACCAAAGCCGTTTTTTCAAATTGCAGATTTAATGATGTTGTCATAATGATTCCTCCTGATGCAGTTAGTGTTTCTCACCCCGTTTATTTTACTCTTTCCCGGACAGGATTTCTTCCGCCGTGCTCCGGCGCTCTTTTTATGGATATAAAGTCGCACGACACCCATTTGAAAAAGCAGCATTATGAACGCAAAAAACCATGTCAGAAAACCTTACACGAAAATGTTTTATCGTTCTTTTTTCTCTATAATAATGAATTAATCACAATTACATTCTGAATGATACGGAGGAATACAACATGCAGATGGGCGATACAGTATTTATGTTCTTTTGCGCTTTACTCGTGTGGCTGATGACCCCCGGGCTGGCTTTGTTTTACGGCGGAATGGTAAAAAGCAAAAACGTGCTCAGCACGGCGATGCACAGTTTTTCTTCCCTCGCCATCGTATCCGTCGTTTGGGTTTTGTACGGATATTCACTTGCTTTTGCCCCCGGCAATACATGGCTTGGCGGGATTGAATGGGCAGGGCTGAAGGGGGTCGGCTTTGAACCCGGAAGTTACAGTGATACGATCCCGCATTCATTGTTCATGATGTTCCAAATGACGTTTGCCGTACTGACAACGGCCATTATTTCCGGAGCATTTGCTGAACGCATGAGATTCAGTGCTTTTCTTGTATTTTCCTTTTTGTGGGCTTCCCTCGTATATACGCCCGTTGCGCACTGGGTATGGGGCGGCGGCTGGATCGGCCAAATGGGCGCTCTTGACTTCGCAGGCGGAAACGTCGTCCACATTTCTTCCGGAGTCGCTGGGCTTGTGCTGGCGATTGTGCTCGGGAAACGCAAGGACGGCACGGCGGCTTCGCCTCACAACTTAATTTACACGTTCTTGGGCGGAGCGCTCATCTGGTTCGGATGGTTCGGCTTCAATGTCGGAAGCGCCCTCACGCTTGACAGTATCGCGATGTTTGCCTTCATTAACACAAACACCGCGGCTGCAGCCGGAATTATCGGCTGGATTTTAATCGAATGGATGCTGAATAAAAAACCGACCATGCTGGGCGCTGTATCAGGCGCTATCGCCGGGCTTGTCGCCATTACGCCGGCTGCCGGGTTCGTTACGCCGTTCTCTTCCATCGTAATCGGTTTCATCGGCGGGCTTGTCTGCTTTTGGGGCGTTTATTGGCTCAAAAAGACTTTCGGTTATGATGATGCGCTTGACGCTTTCGGCCTGCATGGGATCGGCGGCACATGGGGCGGCATCGCGACCGGTTTATTCGCCACCACTTCCGTCAATGACGGCGGGGCAAACGGGCTGTTTTACGGCGATCCGGGACTGCTCTGGAAGCAGATTGCGGCCATTGCGGCAACCTATGTATTTGTATTTATTGTCACTTTCGTTATCATTAAAATTGTAGGTCTGTTCATTCCCCTTCGCGCCAGTGAAGAAGAAGAGTCACTTGGGCTTGATTTAACGATGCACGGGGAAAAAGCATATCAGGACTTATAAAGTGAGGAGTGGCTTAGATGAGCGGTCAAATGTTCAAGGTAGAAATCGTTACGCGTCCGGCTAAGTTTGAAACATTGAAACAGGAACTCGGTAAAATCGGAGTCACATCGCTGACCTTCTCCAACGTACACGGCTGCGGCCTTCAAAAAGCCCACACCGAACTGTACCGCGGAGTCAAAATTGAAAGCAATGTGTATGAACGGCTGAAAGTGGAAATCGTTGTCAGCAAGGTCCCCGTTGATCAAGTCGTGGAAACGGCGAAAAAAGTGCTGAAAACGGGAGAGCCCGGAGACGGCAAAATATTCGTCTATGAAATCGGAAACACGATTAATATCCGCACCGGAGAAGAAGGACCAGGAGCTTTATAAACAGGCAGAACGCCCGGAGACAGAAATGTCCCGGGCGTTTTTTCAGCTTCATTAAAAAGAAGAAACCTTTTTTTCATGCGGGACAGGCCGCTTATGCCGTACGGGTTGTTTTTTCGCATATGTACTGATATTGACCAGTATGCCGCACAAAAACAGCGTCATAATTAATGAAGAACCGCCGTAGCTGATAAACGGAAGCGGCACACCCGTAACCGGGAGAAGTCCGCTCATCGCTCCCAAATTCAATACAACCTGAAACATTAATTGAAACGTAATTCCGATGGCAAGAAGCTTCCCGAACGGGTCATCAGCCCGCACGGCCGTTTTTACGCCGAGAAGCATTAACGCAAAATATAATCCCAAAACGATCAGAACACCGAATATCCCCAGTTCTTCGCTGATCACGGCCATAATGAAATCGGTATGCGCCTCAGGCAGATAGTTCATTTTTTCAACACTGTTTCCAAGCCCTCTTCCGAAAAACCCGCCTCCGGAAATAGCAAAATAGGATTGAATCAGCTGATAGCCGTCCCCGTTCGCGTCACCAAACGGATTGGTAAAGGAAACGAGGCGCTTCACACGATAGGAAGCCGAAAATGCGAGATAAACAACCCCGGACACCGCCGTCGCGCCGAGCACGAACAGATGGCGCTTTTTCAAGCCGGCACATAATAAAATCGACCCGCACGCCGCCAGGATTAAGGAAGCCGTCCCTAAATCAGGCTCCGCCAATGTCAGCAGAAAAGCAGTTCCCAAAATCACTAAAGGCGGCAGAACCCCTTTCACAAATTGATGAATGTACGGCTGCTTTTTCGTATAAATCGAAGCGAAATACAAAATCATCGCGATCTTAGCCAATTCAGACGGCTGTACGACAAGCGGGCCCGCTCCCAGCCACCTGCGGGAAAAATTCCGCTCCAGCCCGATTCCCGGTATCAATACGAGCAGCAGCAATACCAGCGAACCGACCACAAACAGCGGTACAAGCCGCGCATACCGCTTATACGGCAGACAGGCGGCAAATAGAAATAAGCATAATCCGATCAGTAAAGAGGTACTTTGTTTATGGAAGAAATAGGATGGATCTCCATACCGCTGAGACCCCATCACATCACTGGCGCTGTACACCATTAACAAGCCGAATCCGCAAAGCAGCATAATGACAAACACAAGCGGCAGATCGGCGTTTTTCAAACGTTTCAGCAACGGACAAAACTCCTTCGGCTATTCTTTTCCCGCATACTTGACGCACAGTAATACAGTCACGTTTCATTCTGTTTACTTTTTTATGATTATTTTTAATACCAATTGTGTCTCATAGAAAAAAGCATTACACTGTTCATATAAAATAAAGATAAAAGGTGATATTTGTGAATTACGAACTATTTAAAGCGATCAATGGTTTGTCGCACCATAGTGCCATTCTCGACTCTATCATGGTATTTATTACGGAATACGCCATTTACGCCTACGCCCTTTTCCTGCTTGCCATGTGGCTGTTCGGAAGCACAAAAGGCAGACAAAACGCCCTGTACGCGGGCTTCACGGGTGTTGCAGCGCTTATCATCAACTACCTCATCACGAAAGTCTATGTCGAGCCGCGCCCCTTTGTCGAGCATACGGTTCATACGCTGATCCCCCATGCCGCGGATGCTTCATTTCCGAGTGACCATACGACAGGCGCTTTGGCGATTTCAATTGCGATTCTGTTCCGCAACAAAAAACTCGGCTGGCCGCTTGTGATTTTCGGCCTTTTGACCGGCTTCTCAAGAATTTGGGTCGGCCACCATTATCCGATCGATGTGCTCGGAAGCATTATCGTTTCCCTCATTGTCGGATTCCTGCTGTTCAGATTTTCAAATGTGCTTCGTCCGATTGTCGATCTGATCGTGCGAATCTATGAAAGTATCGTTCATAAAAGCAAATCGACAAACCATAATATATAAAAAAAAAAGCCGGCGTCTGTCACAGACTGCCGGTTTTTGTATGTTTGGCTGTGTGCTTTTTCCTTTGTAAAGCACAGAATGCGGCAATGCCGAGACTGTCAATCAGCACATCGCGGAGGCATCCGTTTCTGCCGAAAAAGAGCTGGACGATTTCTGTCAGGAAAGCGGCGGCCAATGCATACAGCACCGCCCTCTTCATGCGCCTGCGCTCCCTGAAAAACAAATAGGCGAGCACAAAAAATGAAAACGCGTGCCCGAGCTTTTGAATCGCCGCTTCCGGTATGGCGAGCTCCGCCATATCGAACACAAAGAAACCGGACACATCCGGATGCGGCGTGAAACGGAAGGACACCGTCTGCGACACAATCATATCGTGAAAGCTTTCCGTCAAAGCCGAAACGAAAACAAAGACGAGCCACCCGGCCGCCAGACATTTATTCATTCAGCATCTCCTTCGTTTTCTACTAGTATAAAGGCACATGCGGCAATATGAAAAGCGCCTATCAGAGCTGATAGGCGCTTTGGGATCAAGATTACTTGCCCGAATCTTTCATTGAGCCGTCATCTTTACCATCTGTCTTGTCTTTTGTGCCGTCCTCTTTGTCACCTGGTTTTTCTTCGGTTTCTTTTTTAGGCGTCACATCTTTTTTCTCGGAAGACTGCTGAATTGACCCTTCCGTTTCTTCTGTCACAGCGTTTTTCTCTTCAGCCGCCGCTTTTTCAATAGATGTTACCGGCTTGTCCATAAAATTGAGCGGGTTCATCGCTACGCCGTCCTTGCGGATTTCAAAGTGCACGTGATTTCCGCTTTCTTCACTGTAAAGGTTTTTTCCGGATTTACCGATGACCTGGTTCTGCTTTACTTTGTCGCCCTGATCGACGCTGACTTCAGATAAAGACTGATAGACAGTAGACAGGCCGTCTGAGTGTTCAATTTCAACCACATATCCCAGTACCGGGTCTTTAGCAGCTTTAACAACCGTACCGCTCAGAGAAGCAGAAACATCAAATGATTTTCCGTCTTTCTCAGCTAAGTCAATTCCTTTACTGAGGCTGTACGTGTTATTATAGTTAACAAGTGCTGCTTCTTTCTCTTTTTTTGCGGCATCAGTTTCATAAAACTTTTTCACAACAGAAACATTTTCAGAATGAGCAGCCGGCATTGCGACGTTTTCCATTGACTTGCCTACTTCGACGGCATCGTCTTTGCCGCTGTCATACGCGGAGTTTCCGCCGTTGTTCGTCAGATTGTCCTTCACATCATTCGAAACGGATTGATACCAAAGGACAGCTGTTAAAATGACGGCCGCACTGACTAAGTAGATTGCAGGGAATATCCAGCGTTTGCGAAAAAACCGCTGAAGTTTTTTGACTTGAGAAGTTTTCTTTTCTTCCTCTCTCATTTGTTCATCACCTCAGCAACATTCTGAACACTTTTCTGAAAATATATACACATCCATAAAAAACTTTTTTGGAAATAGTATGTGCAGATTGCACTTGATTATGTAATAAAATGTGAAGGGAGATCCCGGAATATGAATTTGACCCTGCGCAAAGCCGTATTGGAGGATTTAGATGCGGTGGTGGCCATATACAACTCGACGATTGCCTCACGAATGGTAACGGCTGATACGGAAGAAGTGACGCCCGAAGACCGGATGGATTGGTTTTTGCGGCACACGGACCGGCGCCCGCTGATGGTCGCGGAAGATGAGACCGGCAAAGTGGCGGCCTGGATCAGCTTTGAAACGTTTTACGGCCGTCCGGCCTATGACAAAACGGCGGAGATCAGCATCTATCTGCATCAGGATTGCCGCGGCAAAGGAGCAGGAAGCTTTCTGCTGAAAGAAGCCCTGGCACTAGCTCCGGCAATCGGCATCCGCAGCCTGATGGCTTTTATCTTCGGACATAATGTGCCGAGCATTAAGCTGTTTGAAAAATTCGGTTTTACCGAATGGGGCGTATTCCCGGGTATCGCCGAAATGGACGGAAAACGATATGACTTGAACATTTTAGGGAGAGAACTGTCATGATCACCATCGATAAAGATAAAGACAAAGACGAAAACCAGCCGCTCAATAAAAAAGCCCGTTCCCTTGCCGACATCGCCAAATGGGGAAAGATCACCGCCGTGTTTCTGATCATCACGGGCTCTCTTTCCGCTCTGTCAGCCATTGTGACACTGCTCGGAGCCATTCCGGGGGTTCTGCTCATCATTTCCGGCGTCATGCTGATGCGCTCGGCAAAAGCGGCTGCCGCCCTTCAGGAAGGACTAGAAGAAAACGCGGAAGAAAATATGCTTGCACATTACGCGTCATTTATCAAAATGCAGTTTTTTTACGCGGCATCCAGTGTGGTATTGGGCATTCTCGCTTTTATTTCAGTCGTCATCTTCGCTGTCATCGGAATTATCGCTTATCACAGCACTGATACGTATGACACGCCTGATTCATATTACTATGAGAACGACCCGGTGTTTGAATGACAAAAAGAGCTGATCGCGCGTCAGCTCTTTTTTAATAAAGCATTTCTTTTTTCCGGTCTTCTTCCGTTAAAAATTCAATAAAGCTCTTCATCGCAGACGGCTCCTCGGCAATCAGCCGGGTATAGGCGCTTTTCCGTTCCTCGGACAGAATGTCGCTTTTTCTGATTCTGTTCAGCATATAAAGGCGGATCGTTTTTTGCACCTGTTTCCGCTGATAGCCGGCTTCCTTAAAAAACGCAAGACCCAGAGCCGCAAGGAGGGCAAAAATGCCGGCCGATACGAGAGCTCCTCTCCCGGAAGGGGCCTGAATCAAAAGCGATGCCAGATGAAACAGACTAAAAGCGGCGAGCGGGAAAGCAAGAAAACGGTAAATGATGCTTTTTTTCATCAGCGGCGCGATGGCGATTTGTATTTTCTGAATTTCTTTTTTTATGAATCCCGGCAATTGTTCCGCATGCTCCAGCTTCATGCCCTCTCCCCTTTGCTGTCATTTTTGTCTTCTTTTTCATTTATGCATATTTTACCGCACCCGGAACTTTCTTTGAAAGAAAACTGCATTCATCTTTGATTCCGGCTCTTTATTCTTTCAAAATGTCAATGTTATAATTTGAAATGGGAATCAGATTGCTGCACTTGTCGGAATACTAATGGGCACAGTCTTGATAAATATGATATAGCGGGGTTGCAAAGTGAGCATTTCATTTATTTTATTCGGATTTTTTTTCGTTTTAAATATACTTTTGGCCGTCATCATGATTTTCAAAGAAAGACGCGATGCCAGCGCTTCATGGGCTTGGCTCTTGGTTCTTTTTTTTATTCCCATTTTAGGGTTTATTTTATACCTGTTATTCGGCCATAACCTGAGACGCAAGCATCTGTTTCAGTGGGAAGACCGTAAAAAAATCGGGATTGAAAAGCTGCTGAAGTCTCAGCTGAAGGATCTGAAGTCGAGGCAATTCCAATTTAACAACAGGGCGACTGTGGATAATAAAGACCTCATCTATATGCTTGTCATGAACAACCACGCAGTCTTTACAGAGGATAATTCGGTGGAGATTTTGACGGACGGGCGCGATAAGTTCAAACGCTTAATGAAGGACATTTCCAACGCAAAAGATCATATTCACCTTCAATACTATATTTATAAAGGTGATGAACTGGGAAAAAAATTGCGCGATGCTTTAGTGAAAAAAGCACGGGAAGGCGTAAAAGTCAGAGTGTTATATGATGAACTCGGTTCAAGATCACTCAGAAAAAAATTCTTCAAACCGCTGCGGGACGCCGGCGGCCATGTGGAAGTCTTTTTTCCTTCCAGGCTTCGTCCGATTAATTTGCGGCTCAATTACCGGAATCACCGCAAGCTCGTCATCATTGACGGCGAAACCGGCTATGTCGGCGGCTTTAACGTCGGAGATGAATATCTCGGCCTGAATCCGAAATTCGGCTACTGGCGCGATACGCACCTCAGGCTTCAAGGCACGGCGGTACACGCCATTCAGACACGGTTTATCCTCGATTGGAACCAAGCCTCCCATCATCATACGCTCACATACGTTCCGAATCATTTTCCGGAATGCGAGCCGAAGGGCAACGTCGGGATGCAGATTGTCACGAGCGGACCGGACTCAGAATGGGAACAAATTAAAAACGGCTATATCAAGATGATCTCAACGGCCAAACGGTCGATCCTGATTCAGACGCCTTACTTTATTCCTGACTCAAGTCTTTTAGATGCCCTCAGGATCGCCTGTCTGTCAGGCATCGACGTCAAAATCATGATTCCGAACAAGCCGGATCACGCTTTCGTTTACTGGGCGACTTTATCTTACATCGGCGATCTTTTGAAAGCCGGAGCCTCAGTCTACATTTACGATAACGGCTTTATTCATGCAAAAACGATTGTCGTCGATGATGAGACGGCTTCAGTCGGTACGGCGAATATCGACGTCAGAAGCTTCAGACTTAATTTTGAAGTCAACGCCTTTATTTATGACGTCACCATTGCGAAAAAACTCATTTCCTCATTTAAAGAAGATCTGCTCGTCTCCAGAAAATATACGTATGAAGAATATCAGGAGCGTTCGCTGTGGATCCGCATTAAAGAATCGATTTCAAGACTTCTTTCGCCGATTTTGTAATTCCCGGGGTGTTTTCTCGGGAATTTTCTGATATAAAAACGGACACGGCATGAAAAAACACATTTTATATTCAAAAGAATGACCGAATAGTGTATAAATGAAAAGTGAGTATTTTTTTGTAAAGGAGTGCCATAGTTTGAAACCTGAATCAGTGAATCGTTCGCTTATTTCTATTTCGAAATGGGGAAAAGCGACAGGTATTTTATTTATTATCGTGGGTGCGTTTGCGGCGCTGTCGGGCGCGTTTTTCTTTTTAATCGGAGCCATTCCCGGCGTTCTGCAGATCATTGCCGGCATTTTTCTGATGCGCTCGGCAAATGAAGCGGGACAGATGGCGGAGCAGTTCAATGAACTGACAGAGGAACATATGCTGGAGAATTATGCAAAGTTCGTGAAAATGCAGGGGATCTACCTGATTGTGACGGTCGGCTTGTCCGTTCTCGGTATCGTTCTCTTCATTGTCCTCATGACGCTCGGCATCGTGGACGGCGTGTTTAATAATATTGATGCCAATACATATTAAAAAGGAAAATCCCGGCGCATCCGCCCGGGATTTTTTCTTATTCCGCTTCTTCAATAACGGTAAAGCGTTCGTTTTTGTGCTTCGGATTTGCCAATACGGCGATGGCATAATGGCGCAGCTGATGCAGCTGTCTGCAAATATTCTTTCAGACATTCCGGCTTCAGCTCAAAAAAGTTTATTCAAATAAAGCTTTTCCTCAGAGTTTCAACTGAAATCACTCAATTGTTCGACTGTTCCTGATCAGGTTTAGAAGCAAGAATTGTGATTCTGCAAAATAAGGATAAAGGCCCTGATGGAACAAGACCACTTATCATACAGTTTTTTGGGTCTTTGTAATTAAATTACAATTGTTCTTAATATTCACTCATGTATTCATGCTATTATATTGAAAGGAACGATCAAAAGCGTTGGCGTTCGTTAAATATTTACGAGTGCTGCCTCATGTCAAAGTCAGAAAAAATAGTATAGGAGGTAACATATGTTTAAGTTTAAAAAGAAATTCTTAGTTGGATTAACGGCAGCTTTCATGAGTATCAGCATGTTTTCGGCAACCGCCTCTGCAGCTGGTACAGATTACTGGCAAAATTGGACTGATGGGGGCGGAACAGTAAACGCAGTCAATGGATCTGGCGGGAATTACAGTGTTAATTGGTCTAATACCGGAAATTTCGTTGTTGGTAAAGGCTGGACTACAGGCTCGCCATTTAGAACAATAAACTATAATGCCGGAGTCTGGGCGCCGAATGGCAATGGATATTTGACTTTATATGGCTGGACGAGAGCACCTCTCATCGAATATTATGTAGTGGATTCATGGGGTACTTACAGACCTACCGGAACGTATAAAGGGACTGTAAACAGTGATGGAGGTACATATGACATATATACAACGACACGTTATAATGCACCTTCCATTGATGGCGATAACACTACTTTTACGCAGTACTGGAGTGTTCGCCAGTCGAAGAGACCGACCGGAAGCAACGCTGCAATCACTTTCAGCAATCATGTTAACGCATGGAAGAGCCATGGAATGAATCTGGGCAGTAATTGGGCTTATCAAGTCTTAGCGACAGAAGGATATAAAAGCAGCGGAAGTTCTAATGTAACAGTGTGGTAACAGCTCATCTTTAATTAGGGGCAGCTAACGGGCTGCTGATCGTTCCTAGAGAAATTTTATAATGATTGTTAAGAGGCGAACGGTTTTGGCATTGCTGGAGGCAGGATATCATTTTTTGTTTAACTTGCTCACAGCTGACACCTTCACATAAGTCTTAAGCAAAATAAAAATATCCCGGTAACCACCTCCTTTAGTTTCGGAGGATTCTTCATTAAACAGATCGCAATCCCGCATCCAGGCTTGTCTGAATATGGAGCCAAAACCGTGATTTCCTCATTATAACTTGTAACCATTTTTGTTACACCTATAGCGGCATGAACCCATCTCTTTTTAACAAAAGAGATGATTCATTACATCATAAAGGGACTTGCTCGCAAGTTCATTCTCCATTGCCCGCTGTACGCTTCCGAACGTCTCATCGAGCGCGCGCTGAATATTTTTGCCGACCGGACAGTCGGGGTTCGGATTGTCGTGAACCGCAAAAAGCTCTTCCTTATTCTGCACCGCCCTGTAAACCTCTAAGAGGGTGATCTCCGACGGATCTTTTTTCAGGCTGGCTCCCGGAACACCCGCTCGGGATGTCAGAATACCCGCTTTTTTCAGCTGGCTGATCGTTCTCCGCACGACGACGGGATTAGTGTTTACGCTGCCCGCAATCATATCCGATGACGCCCGTTCATCCGTTGAGATCAGCGATAGAATGTGAATGGCCACAGCAAGACGGCTGTTAATCATGTTTTTCACCACCGTTGTAACCGCAATAGTTACATTTCATTTGTTTGTCAACTACTAATATACACTAAAACGGGCGGCAGGATGAAATCAAGTTGACAATAGAGGTGTAAACAGGCCGGCGGGAAACCGGCCGAAGAGGGATTAAAATAAGAAATAACGCTGTCCGAGCGGAACATAGCTGACGGGCTGGCATGCCAGCTCTTCTCCGTCGGCGAACACCTGATAGGTTTTCGGATCGACTTGTATATTCGGCATCGCGTCATTCAGCTTCATGTCGAGCTTACTCAGCTTACGGATATTCCGTACGGGAGAAATCATTTTTTCAAGGCCGAGCTTTTCCGGCACACCGTTTGCGATACCGGCCTGGGACATAAATGTAATAGAGGTATTTCGGTTTGCTTTACCGTATGATGCGTACATCTGCCGCATAAACACGGGCTCAGGCGTCGGAATGGAAGCATTCGGATCTCCCATCTGGGCGCGGGCGATCATGCCGCCTTTGAGCACAAGTTCAGGTTTGACGCCGAAGAAAACCGGGTCCCATAGTACAAGGTCGGCGAGCTTTCCTTTTTCAACGGAACCGACTTCATGGCTCAGGCCGTGAGTGACGGCCGGGTTGATCGTGTATTTGGCGATATAGCGTTTGGCGCGCACATTGTCATTGCCGTTTTCTCCTGATAGAGCGCCGCGCTGTTTTTTCATTTTATCGGCCACCTGCCATGTCCGGATAATCACTTCTCCCACCCTGCCCATCGCCTGCGAGTCAGATGACGTCATGCTGATCGCGCCGATATCGTGCAGAATATCCTCCGCCGCAATGGTGGCCGCTCTGATGCGTGAATGACTGAACGCCACGTCTTCAGGCACTTTTGAATCTAAATGATGGCAGACCATCATCATATCAAGATGCTCGTCCATCGTGTTGACGGTATACGGGATCGTCGGCGTCGTAGAGGACGGCAGGATATTGGCGTAAGATGCGAGTTTCATAATATCCGGTGCGTGGCCTCCGCCGGCTCCCTCTATGTGATATGTATGGATAACCCGGTCGCCGATCGCATCAAGCGTATTTTCTAAAAAGCCCGCTTCATTTATCGTGTCTGTATGGATTGCCACCTGAATGTCCGCCTCATCCGCCGCTTCCATGCAAGCTTTAATGGCGCTTGGCGTTGATCCCCAATCTTCATGCAGCTTCAGGCCGATCGCGCCTGCTTCCACCTGCTCGATCAGCGGCGCTTTATCGGATGCATTCCCTTTTCCTAAGAAACCGACGTTGATCGGAAACTCCTCGGCCGCTTCCAGCATTCTCGACATGTACCATGCACCGGATGTACAAGTCGTCGCTTTACTTCCCGTCGCAGGACCCGTTCCGCCGCCGAGAAGCGTGGTCACGCCTGAAGAAAGCGCGACTCCCATCTGCTGCGGGCAGATAAAGTGGATATGCGTATCCACCCCGCCGGCCGTTACGATTTTCCCTTCGCCGGAAATAACTTCTGTTCCGGCACCGATAATCATGTGCGGGTCCACCCCATCCATAATATCAGGGTTGCCGCTTTTTCCGACGCCGACAATCCGGCCGTCCTTCACCCCGATATCCGCCTTGACGATTCCGGTATAATCCAGGATAACCGCGTTTGTAATGACCAGATCAAGCGCTCCGTCTTTCCCGGTGATACGCCCGTTCTGCCCCATGCCGTCCCGGATTGTTTTCCCTCCGCCGAAAATCATTTCTTCACCGTAATTCGTGAAATCTTTTTCGACTTCAATCCATAAATCCGTATCTCCGAGTCTGACTTTGTCTCCCGTTGTCGGTCCGAACAGTTCTGCGTATTGCTCACGTGACATTTTCATCGGATCGCCTCCTCCATCCATCCGGCTTTTTTAAGATTTGACAGAGTCTTCTCTTTTCCCCGCTCATCCATATACGTATCGGCCATGCCGTTCAGACCTCTGACCGTTTTTCGCCCTCCGATTTCCACGAGCGTAACGGTTTTCTCTTCTCCCGGTTCAAAACGGACAGATGTGCCTGACGGGATATCAAGGCGCATGCCGATTGCTTTGTCCCGATTGAAGGAAAGGGCGCCGTTGGCTTCGGCAAAATGAAAATGCGATCCTACCTGCACTGACCGTGTTCCGTTATTGGTGACTGACACCTCCAGCGTCTTCCGGCCTTCGTTAATGGTGATGATCCCCCTTGCGACTTGAATCGCTCCCGGCTTCATGACTTCACCTCCGCTTTGATCGGCTGATGAACGGTGACAAGCTTAACCCCGTCCGGGAACGTCGCTTCCACCTGAATGCTGTCCAGCATTTCCGGAACGCCTTCCATAACATCTTTTTCCGTCAATACATTGCGGCCGGATTCCATCAGCTCAGCAACGCTTTTTCCGTCTCTCGCGCCTTCCATCAGATAACAGGTCAAATATGCGGCGGCTTCGGGATAATTCAGCAGAACGCCGCGCGCCTTCCGCTGCTTAGCGAGCTCTCCCGCCGTAAAAATAAGCAATTTTTCTTGTTCAACCGGTGTCAGTTTCATCTGTATTCCCCCTTAGTGATAGTCAAACACAATCCGCATGGTCATACCGAAACGATGCAGGCGGCCGTCACCCCCTTCACCTCATGAAATGTTAAGTGATAAAAGTTATTCGACGGTGAACGGCCCGATTCCTTTTGCAGAAATTACCGATTTCTCATTTTTTTCTTCAACAAACGTTTAATCAAATGTGAAGAAAGGTTACATTCTATGTGAATATTATAAAGAAATCGCCGGGGAATTTATAGAATATTTAAAAATTTAGTGAATATTAACCAAATGAACTGGAATTTTTGTCATTTCTCATAACAAAAAGCCCAAAATATTTTGGGCTTTTGCTGTGTTTCACTATCAAATTAATCATCACTGAGTTTATCTTTCGTTTTGCCGACACCCTTTTGCAGGCTGCCTTTCGCTTTGTCTTTTTTACCTTCCGCTTTTAAGTCGGACTTGTTTGCCATGTCGCCTGCTTTGTCCTTTGCTTCCCCTTTCATTTTGTTCATGCCGCCTTTTACTTTGTCTTTTAAACCGTTATCTTGACTCATGATCTCTTCAGCTCCTTTTTTGTTCTGTGTACTTGTTTTCTTCCCTTTCAGCCTGATAGCAAACATGTAAACTCTCAATTATTGATTTCACAGCGTTCCCCGTAGCGGAGCACTTTGTAAACAGCCAATCCGTCTGACAGCTTATTATCCCCGTATTGCACCGGCAGAAGCGCAAAGAAAACATAATAAGTTGAAAAATAGACAAATTGGTAAAAAAATAAGTTTGGCTCGAGGACATCTTTTATGATCAGCAGATTTATTAAAAAGATAGAAGCGAGATTAAACAGACAGCCTCCGGAATAGACGAGCGCGCTCGTCAGACGGTTATCTATCCGCAATTCGCCGAACTTGCAGAAAGAATCTATGAAGTAGATACGCCGAACCTGAATCGGCCCTACTTTTAAAAGACGTTTCCCCATTCCGATATCCAATGATGCCTTGCCTCCGAACAGCATGGCCATAAAGCTGTGTCCCGACACATGGATGACAGACACCATCGGCAGAATGATGAGAAATGATACGAAAAACTTTATCATATCATTGAATCCGAACAACAAATCCCTCCTTCCCATCATACTTTTTTCTCTCTTTTGCGATTTTTCCGTTTTTTTCTATGGTCAAACGTTATAATGTGCATAAAAAAATAACCATCTGCTGATCAGATGGTTAAGAAAATTATATATCGTATAAACATTGTTCTTTTTGAATGTTTTCTCTCATGCGAATCGCTTTTTCATAAAAATACGCCGCTTCTTTATATTGCTCATGTGCGCTTGTGTAAACGGCGGCCTCCAAGGCGAAATCTTCAATATACACATACAGCGATTTTTCATTCATATAGTCAAACACTTCATGGATTAAATCCATATTGAGTGACTCCAAATAAAGCGCTTGTAAAAACTTATACTTCTCTAAACTGAATCGATCGCCCCGTTCTTTCGCGATCATGACCCCTCTTTCATAATAGGTAAGGGCCGCTTGGTCATCATGCAGCCTGAAAAGGGTGTGCGTTAAGCTGAACAGCGCCTTCGGAAGCTGTTCAAGCTGATGCTCTTCAAAAACGGGAACCGCTTTTCTAAAGTACCGGGCCGCTTCATCCAGATCTCGCTTTTCAGAATAACAATTCCCCAGATTGTAAAGCGAAGACCCGATCAGGCGGGGCTGTCCTTCAAGCAAAGAAAGGCGGAGGGCTTCGTCTAAATGCTCAAGCGCTTTGTCGTAGTTTTTGCAGTCGATGTAGTTTCCTGAGATGACGAAATGGCATTGAATTCTCCGCACTCTGTAGAAATCGTGTTTCATATACGTATCCAGCGCCTGAATCCCGTGATTCATGGAAAAATGAGTCTGCTTCATGACATAAAACACTTCAGACATCTTGAAATGGAATTCCGCCCTCTCTATATCATCCTCGACAAATGAAAGGAGTTTTTCCGCTTTCCGGTAAAAAGAAATAGCCGCAACATAGTTATTGTGATCGAATTCATACATCCCTCTGAACAAATGGAAATAATACTCAGACAGTCCCGATATGCTGTCCGTGCTTTCGATCGTCTTTTGCAGCTCGCTGTACTGAATCTGTGATTGTTCGGTGCATTCCGGCTTGACGTAATCAAGCATAATATGATGGCGGTAGCTGATCAGCTGATAATATAACAGCAGCAGCTGGTCTTCCTCCATACGTTGTATATCCTCATCAATTTCCTCTTTCAGCTTTATGGCATCAGCCGCTTGAAACGCTAAAATGTGCTTGTACCATTTGTTGATCTTGACTCCAACTTGAGATGACGGAATCTCGTATGCGGTCATGCCCCTTTCACAACCTTTTCTAATTTCTATTGGTTATATTTTAACATATTGTATGGCTTTGGAATTGCATAACTTGATTGTCCTGCATCAAAATTCCTATCATATATTTCGGCTGTCATCGGTATTTTTTGAACAGACCGCTCTCATATTGTGAATAAAAAAGCCTGCCCTTGTCCGGGCAAGCTTTTCTTCATCCGCCTATATAAGACATTTCCACTTTCTTTTTTCCATCCGTTTTAGAAAGCGCGCGGTCAATTGAATACTGATCCGTGCGATTTCTCCAGACAGAAGCGATGGATTCCGTCAATTCATCATCGGTCAGACCGCCGCGCACGAGTTTCCGAACATCATAGCCGCTTGACGCAAACAGGCACGTAAACAGCTCGCCTCTCGCCGACAGGCGCGCTCTGTTGCAGGAGGCGCAGAATGCATCCGAGACGGAGGAAATCACGCCGATTTCGCCGGAACCGTCAAGATAGCGGAACCTGGAAGCGACCTCTCCTTTATAATTCGCTTCTATCGGCTCCGTCGGCATGTGCTGGTTGATCAGATCAATAATCTCTGCCTTCGTGATCACGTCTTTTTTATTCCATTGATTCGTATTGCCTACATCCATAAATTCAATAAACCGGAGAATATGACCCTTTTCTTTAAAATAGCGGGCCATCGGCAGGATATCTTTTTCATTGACGCCCTTTTGAACAACCATATTGATTTTCACACCGAGTCCGGCCGCTTTTGCCGCCTCAATGCCCTCAAGCACCTTGTTCACCGAAACCCCGCGGCCGTTAATGGCCTTAAACCGCTCATCCTCTAAAGAATCGAGGCTGACTGTCACGCGATGCAGCCCCGCCTGCTTCAGTTTTTCCGCATACACGGGAAGCAGAGAGCCGTTTGTCGTCATCGCGATATCTTTAAGTCCGGGGATGCGCGCAAGTTTTTTGATCAATTCAGGCATATCTTTTCTCATGAGCGGCTCTCCGCCCGTCAGCCTGATTTTTTCAACGCCGAAGCGGCCGACAAACAGCTTCGCAAGCCGCTCAAGCTCCTCGAAGGAGAGCAATTCCGTCTTTTGTAAAAATGGATAATCCGGTCCGAATAATTCGGCTGGCATACAGTACGTGCATCTGAAGTTGCAGCGGTCGGTTACAGAGATACGAAGATCCCTGAGCGGCCTTTCCCTTTTGTCTGTCACCCGGCGCGTTTCTGTATTCATAAGCCCAAGACCCCTTTCTATTGTTCAACCCGTTCAGGATGTGTGTATACGTTAAATGATCCGTTTCTGACAAAACCTATCGCGGTTATGTTCAGCTCTTCCGCCATTTGCAGCGCGAGCTCCGTCGGCGCCGATTTTGAAATGACAATCGACACGCCGATTTTTGCGGCTTTTAATAAAACCTCTGAGGAAATCCGGCCGCTGAAGACGATCAGCTTGTCACGGACCGGCATTCCGTTTTTCAAACAGCAGCCGTACAGCTTATCCAGCGCGTTGTGGCGCCCGATATCCGTCCTCATAAAGAGCAGCTTTTCCGTATCGCACAGCGCCGCATTATGGACGCCGCCCGTTTCCCGGAAGGTGCCGCTTCCTCTTTGCATCTCCTTCATCAGGCGAAGACACGTCTCAGGAGTTATAGTGATACGGCTGACGGCGGTTTTGGCCGTTTTCACATCCTGCTGAAAGTAAAAATGGCGGCCTTTCCCGCAGCATGAACCGATGACCCTCTTCGTATAGTCTTTTTGCTCAAGCACTCCGGGATTCGTCAGTTCAACATATGCAAACCCGAGACTTTCATCTATAGTAAAGCTTTTGATTTCTTTTTCAAAACGAATGACGCCTTCTGATGCGAGAAATCCGATGACGAGTTCCTCTAAATGGTCAGGCGTGCAGACGAGCGTAACAAATTCCTGCCCGTTCACCATGACGGTCAGCGGATACTCTGAAACCATCCGATCTGCCGTCTTTGTTAATACCCCTTTTTCATAGCGGTATATGTCTCTTACCGCTGTTGTTTTTTCATCCACTGTTTTCCCCTCCGCAGTATCCTTCTCTTTTATTCTTCCACAATCCCTGTATTTTGTCGAATTTGCGGTTTAAAAAAAGAGCCCTCTTAGGACTCTATGTTTCATTGCGATGATGTCTGCTCAGAATGGTGAATAAAATAACTGCGGCGATAATGGCCAATATACTGACGAATATGAAGGCGGCAAGCTTCAGAAAAATTCCCATCAGAACAAAAACGACTGCCGCCAGCACTAATATAATGCCTGCTCCTTTTAACAACAGCGTTCATCTCCTTTTATCCGTATCATTCCCGCGGTTCCGTTTTCTAAACAAAAAAGACGCCGCGCGGGCGTCCTTTTTTAACCTATTCTTTTGCTAAATCCTTTGCAGCGTCTTCCCAAGCCTGTTTGAACTCGTCCGCGCTGTCAGCTGAGACATATGTGCCGCCTCCCGCTTCCGCCGCTTTTTCAAGGCTTTCGCTTCCTTTCATGCCGAAGTTGAAGCCGATGATATTGACGATCGTGTTGACGTTCGCTTTACGGAGCTTTTGAATTTCGGCCTGAGGATTACCGCCGCATGTTTCTTCACCGTCTGTGATCAGATATACGACGTTTTTCCCCGCGGCGCCGGCCCGCTCAAATTCTTCACGCGTATCAGAGAGCGCTTTCGCTATCGGTGTCCAGCCGGTCGGTTTAATCTTGCTGAGTGATTGCTCAAATGGAGTCACGGCGTACGGCTGAAGGCCGTATAACGTTTCTGTCGCATTACATGATACGGCTTTGCCTGAGTTTTTATTATTGCCCTTATGCCCGAATACCCGAAGCATCAGATTCGTGTCTTCAGGAAGAACTTCCGCAAAAGAAGTGACAGACTCTTTCGCGACATCTATTTTACGCTCTCCCCCTGTTTTTTGTATCATGCTTCCGCTTGCGTCAAACAGCACGGCAACGTTTGTTTCTTCGTGCTTTTTCTCAGCTGCAAAAACAGGTGATCCGAGTGAAAGCGTCAAAAGACCGACAATCCCCGCAGTGAACATTTTTTTCATTTCCTTCATTCCTCTCCGTTTGTTTTTGGCCGATGGGCCCCCGGCTCTTCTCTATGCTAGATGACGAGTATGCAAAAAGATATAGGGCGGGATTCCTTTTGTATAAGCGGCGGTACGCCGTTAAAAATGAACAGAATTATGCGCATCATCCTAAAAAGATTGGATAAATGATGACAGATTTAATGCCTTTTTCGCCCTTTTTGTAATATAAGTCCGGAATCTGATTCTTTTTACAGTTTTCTCTTCATCTTTTCTTGAAATTTTTGTTAAATAAAAATAAAAAAAAGGGCCGATAAACGGCACCTTTTCTTATTCCGCTAATGAACTCGCTGCCATTGTA
Source organism: Bacillus sp. FSL P4-0334 (assembly GCF_038004825.1). Classification (NCBI taxonomy): domain Bacteria; kingdom Bacillati; phylum Bacillota; class Bacilli; order Caryophanales; family Bacillaceae; genus Bacillus; species Bacillus sp. FSL P4-0334. The sequence goes on from NZ_JBBORX010000001.1 coordinate 592,870, forward strand.
AAGATGCGGTTCATATCCTTTTGGCTGTGAGCTTCGTAATATTTTCCTCCGCCCGCTTTGGCAATCTCGTGAAGCTGGCCGTTGAAGCCTTCCTTAAAGTCAAAGCCGATCACGTTGACTTTAATATGCTGTTTACGAAGTTCTTTCGCTGTCTTAACAGGATCTCCTCCGCATGTCTCCTCGCCGTCCGTCAACAGGAAAACGGATTTACTGCCAAGTTTGTGCAAACCGGTAAAGGAAGCCTTCGCATCCTCTAATGCTTTTGCAATCGGTGTCCAGCCCGTAGGCCCGATTCCGTTAAGAGAGTTAAGGAAGCTCTGTCTGTCAAACCTTTGGAATCCGTACACACCGCGAATGGATTCACAAGATTGAACCTTTCCGGAGTTTTTATTATTGCCTTCCGAACCGAAAACCGTCATTCTGACCTGTGATTTAGATTTAATTTGATCCGCAAAACGGACAATTTCTTCTTTTGCCATGTTGTATTTAGAAACACCGTCAATCCGTTTTGCCATACTGCCGCTCGCATCAAGTAAAATGGCGGTATTGTTTTTAAATGAAAGAGTCTTCTCGTTTGCATTCTCGGCAGCAAAAGCAGGAGATGCAGCAGTCAGCATCAATCCGAGCATGAGTATGAGTGAAAATGTTTTTTTCATTGCTTTTTCCCCTTTTCAATAGATTTACGTTCAACGCCGAACAATATTTATCGTAAATGAGATGAAAAGGGAAATAAATAGGACGGCGTTCCTCATTATTTTTGCGTATATTCACATAGAAGCGGCATTTTTATCAGTGATTTACACCCGGCGCTCAGCCTTCAATCGACATTTGTCAGCCTTTAGGCTTTCGTTATATGAGTCTGTTGGTTGCTTTACCGTTTATGGAATAGTTTTCAAAAAAAACAGACGCTCATGAAAGCGTCTATTTTTTCGCCATATATTTGTTTAAAAATGAATCTGCTTCGGAAATGTCTACTCCCTGATAATAATGCTTGACGATGTCCGCCACTGATTTTCCCTGCTCCGCCATGTAATTGGCCCCGTACTGGCTCATGCCGACGCCGTGGCCGAATCCTTTTGTCGTAATGGTGATGCTGCCGCCGTTTCGTTTCCATTCAAAGTCGGCAGAACGGAGTCCGAGTTTTTCCCGGATGTCTCTTCCCTTCAGCTTTTTGCCGTTGATGACGGCCGTTGCCACTTGATGGCCCGGCGTTCTGGCTGTAATCTGTCCCACCGTGTTTTGTCCCGAGAGCTGTACGCCGAGCTTTTGCTGAAACTCCGGCACACTGAAGGTCTGGGTGGCAAGATATTTCGGCGATTGCTTATCCCACGGACTTTTCACGCTTTTTAAATAAGGAATGGCGCTTGTCCAATAGGCTTCCGCATTTTCCGTATACCCGTTGCTCGTAGAGAAGAAAGATGCCTCAATCGGCTTGTTATCGTACGTTAAAATCTTTCCTTGCGTGCCGGCCACCGCGTTTGTGATTTTCTTGAGGTTGTGTGCGTACTTAGAACCCCATTCTTTTTTCAGCTGGCTTTTGCTTTGATAGACTTGGAACATTTGCGTATCATCCACCAGTGATCCTTTCGGCGCCTGAACGGCTGAGTCAGCGACCATCAGTCTGACGATGAATGTACGGGCGGCGAGCGCCTGGGCTTTTAAGGCCTCCGGTTTAAAGTTTGCGGGCATTTCGGAAGCCACGACACCGATCACGTACTCTTCAAGCGGAATATTTTCTACAGAATGATTGGATGTCCGATAAACCGGAATGGATACAGGTGATTCTTTCAATGTTACTGCTCCTTTTGTTTCTCGTGTGGTGTGTGCTGTTTTGTGTCCGGGCTCTCTGTTTACGGCTGCTCCTTTTTCTGCCTGAAACGGAAGGACGAGAATGGTGGGGACTAGAAGAATAAGTATACACAGCCCGGATAGTAGAAATACAATCGGTTTCATATATCAGCTGCCTCCTGCTTGGGATTCGACTCTACTTCATCTTATGGGCAGGGACAAGCTAATATGACTTCCTTTTGGACAGAATCTTTATTCCATTTTTCACGCGAAAAACGTATTCTTTTTTGGAAATCAGAGCATAATAATGATGATAAACCATAAAAAAACAGTATGCCAGATTGACATACTGTTTTTACAGCCATTATGCGTTTAGGTCAGTTACGACTTCTTTGTTTTCTTGTTCAGCGGCCGTTTCATCAACGACACGCTCGATGTCAGCGCCGAGAGCCGCAAGTTTTTGATGGAAATTCACATAACCGCGATCCAAGTGCTTCAGTTCCGTGACGCGTGTATGACCTTCAGCCACTAATCCCGCAAGAATCAGCGCCGCGCCCGCACGCAGGTCCGTAGCGGCAACTTCTGCGCCTTGCAGCTGTACAGGACCGTTAATGATCACAGAACGTCCTTCAATTTTAATGTCGCCATTCATCCGGCGGAATTCTTCAGCATGCATAAAACGGTTTTCAAACACAGTTTCAGTAATCATGCTTGTTCCGCTCGCACGGAGAAGCAGCGCCATCATTTGCGACTGCATATCAGTCGGGAATCCTGGGTGAGGCATCGTTTTAATGTCGATCGGCTTCAGCTGGGCAGGACCGATGACACGAAGGCCTTCTCCTTCATCCGTAATTTTGACTCCCATTTCTTCCATCTTCGCAATTAAAGACGTAAGATGCTCTGGAACCGCACCTTTGACTAATACATTTCCTTCCGTGATCGCCGCAGCCACCATGAAAGTACCCGCTTCAATACGGTCAGGAATGATGTTGTGTCTTACGCCGTGAAGCTTCTCGACACCTTCAATTTTAATGGTGCCTGTGCCGGCTCCGCGGATTTTTCCGCCCATCGCATTGATATAGTTCGCTAAGTCAACGATTTCAGGCTCTTTTGCCACGTTTTCAAGCGTTGTTGTTCCTTCAGCTAAAGCAGCTGCCATAATCAAGTTTTCTGTCGCACCCACACTTGGGAAATCTAAATAGATTTTTGCGCCCTGCAGACGGCCTTCCACTTCTGCTTCAATAAAGCCGTTGCCTACTTTGATTTTTGCACCCATTGCTTCAAAGCCTTTTAAATGCTGATCAATCGGTCTTGAGCCGATTGCGCAGCCGCCCGGAAGCGCTACTCTTGAATGACCCGTACGGGCTAACAGAGGGCCCATAACAAGCACTGACGCGCGCATTTTGCGCACATATTCAAAAGGTGCTTCTGTTTCTAAAGCGTAAGAAGCGTTTACGGTAACTTCATTATTCTCAAAATGCACATCTGCTCCTAAATGACGCAACACTTCATTAATTGTATATACATCGGAGAGCGTAGGTACATCACATATTACGCTTTTTTCTTCACTTGCTAATAAAGATGCAGCGATAACTGGTAAAACGGCATTTTTTGCTCCTTCAACTTTCACTGTGCCGTTTAACTTCTGACCGCCGCGGACGATGATTTTTTCCAAGGTATTCCCCTCCGCGTCCCTATATTCTCTATATTAATATTCAGTCGTCACGATTGGTGTGCCAACCGTAACGGTATGTTTTTCGCCCATTCCCGCACTTCTAAGCGCAACTTGCACATTCATCTTATGTTTCGATGTCATGATGTAATCTGTCCACTTATATGTAAATGCAGAAACAGAAACGAAATGAGGCTCAACTACATGTTCAACTGGACTTGCTTCAAATTCTTTCATGAGCTGTTCTGCTTTTTTTTGCAAAACAATACTCATATTATCATTTAAATGACCCTTTAGACAAGTAAAAATAAATACTTTATTTTGAAATATGTCATGTGCCTGCCGTTCAAACTGTTCATATGTATCATTCCAGTTTTCCGGTTGCTCCGGGCTCATTTGCTCATATAATAAATACGAAGTTGGGTTCTGGTTTTTGAGGGTAGTGACGAGCTGCAGTTTAAAAGTTGTGTGATTTTTTTTGTCAGAATACGTGCCGACGGCCTTTACGATTTTATCTTCCCGCGCGGATTCCCAATGATATTGCGGATACTGCGTCTTCAGTTCTTTTACCTTGTCATCAAATTCACTCAGTGACAGGTTCAGATTTTTTTTCGCATGAAGCGTCCATTCATCTACAGTGACCTGTTGCCGCTCCATTCCTTCGGCAATCTGGGCAAGCGGAGACAGCTCACTTGCATGAATGGAATGAAATACCGCTATTAAGGCGCTTAAAAAAACAAAAAATAAGATGATGCGGCCTGCTCTTTTTTTCTTCATATCGATCTCTCCCCCTTACTCCCATTTTTGCCGGAGCCGGGGAAAGCAATACATGGAAAACTTCGTCAAAACTCGCCAAGCGGGTGAAGAAAAATTGGTTTCTCACCCAGCGATTCCCTTCATTTCAACAGACGAAACATCTTAAAATAAGTATGGAAGCTGTTTCGAATAGGTAAGATAATCTAAAAAGAAGTCAGCGACTGCCGTACCGATCGCAATGGTAAGAAGAATGATCAGCAGCCTCGCCTGCACTATTTTTCCTTTTCGGATCAGCGGATCAAAGTTGACGGCCTGAAGCGCCCACCATGTCACCGCAATGCATACTAGGTGAACCAGGATGCTGATTGCGGCCTGCTGCCCCAATACATTCACAAATTCCATCTCCTTTCATTTTTTCCGCCCCTCATATCCTCTCTTATTATATAAGAAGAAGAGAGAAAGATGATCATTTTTACATCAGAATTTTTATCCAAAATTAGGGGCAATCCCCGCTTAAATGTCCGTTCTCCGGCATGATATACTTTTTTGGAAAGGAGATGGGAATATGAATCATTCCTTTTTTCATCCGGAAAAGCAGTATGGAGAAACACTTCCCGTATTTGACCACGAGTGGGAAGCGATAGCATTCTACTATGATTATAGACAGTCTCAAACAGAGGAACTGAAAGAATTATGTCAGTTTTTCAACATTTCTCTTGATTATTCACGCGGCAGCCTGCTGGAAGTGGAAGCTCTTTACTTCCGCAGCATACAAGAGCTGCTTTTGGCGGATTGGAACCTGCCGATTGACGAATTTGAGAAAATGCTCAGTGTGTATGTCATCGATTGCGCCATCAGACACCATGACGATGCCGAATGGGTCGTCAAACCTTATCCGTATACGGACGGCGCCTATACGACGGGTGTGCGGAGAGGAAACAAAACGTGGCACACCGACAACTGCTGCGAACATTTATATCTGCAAAAAGAAGAGGATCATCCGCTTATCGGCGTCTATGAATCTCTTATGCGTTAATATAGAAAAAGAATCCTTCTCAGACAGCCGAGAAGGATTCTTTTTTAGTTTCCTGCAACATCCAATCTGTTTACAGCCCGCTGTAGCGCAAGCTCAGCCCGACGAATGTCAGTATCATCTGATCGTTTGTTCAAACGGTCTTCCGCCCGCTTTTTCGCAGCAAGGGCGCGCTCTTTATCAATGCTTTCCGCTGTTTCAGCGGCTTGTGCAAGGATAGTGACCTGATCAGGACGGACTTCTAAAAATCCGCCGCTGACAGCCGCCAATTCGGTCTGTCCGTCTTTTTTAAGGCGGACAGCGCCGATTTTAAGCGGAGCCACGGTCGGAATATGGCCAGGCAAGATACCGAGATCACCGCTCTCGGCTCTTACACTTACCATTTCAATATCAGCATCATATACTGGGCCGTCGGGAGTAACGATATTGACTTTAACGGTCTTCATGCTTTTACCCTCCTAGGACCAGATTAAACTTCTACACCCATCTCTTTTGCATTCTCAATGACTTCTTCAATGCGTCCCACAAGACGGAATGCATCTTCCGGAAGATGGTCATATTTACCGGAAAGGATTTCTTTAAAGCCTCGTACCGTTTCTTTAACAGGCACGTAAGAACCCTTTTGTCCCGTAAACTGCTCAGCTACGTGGAAGTTTTGAGAAAGGAAGAACTGGATACGGCGTGCGCGGTGAACGACAAGCTTGTCTTCTTCACCTAATTCGTCCATACCGAGAATCGCGATAATATCCTGAAGTTCTTTGTAACGCTGAAGCGTTGACTGGACTTCACGCGCCACCGCATAATGCTCTTCTCCGACAATTTCCGGAGCAAGCGCGCGGGAAGTGGAAGCCAGCGGATCAACCGCAGGGTAGATACCCATTTCAGTTAATTTACGCTCAAGGTTAGTCGTCGCATCCAAGTGAGCGAACGTTGTCGCCGGAGCCGGGTCAGTATAGTCATCGGCAGGCACGTAGATCGCCTGGATAGATGTAACTGAACCAACGTTTGTAGACGTAATACGCTCTTGAAGCTGACCCATTTCTGTCGCAAGCGTCGGCTGATAACCAACCGCAGAAGGCATACGGCCGAGAAGCGCGGAAACCTCTGAACCCGCTTGTGTGAAACGGAAAATGTTATCGATAAAGAACAGTACGTCCTGTCCTTGTTTATCACGGAAATGCTCAGCCATTGTAAGCCCCGTCAGTGCTACACGCATACGTGCGCCCGGCGGCTCGTTCATTTGTCCGAAGACCATGGCTGTTTTCTTGATAACGCCTGAATCGCTCATTTCGTAGAAAAGGTCGTTCCCTTCACGAGTACGCTCTCCTACACCGGCGAATACGGAAATACCGCCGTGCTCTTGCGCGATGTTGTTGATTAATTCCTGGATTAATACGGTTTTACCTACGCCGGCGCCGCCGAACAATCCGATTTTACCGCCCTTGATGTAAGGAGCGAGCAGGTCAACAACCTTAATTCCCGTTTCAAGAATTTCAACCTCAGTTGAAAGCTCATCGAATGAAGGAGCTGATCTGTGGATCGGGTCCTTTTGAGCATCCGCAGGCAGCGGTTCATTTAAATCAATTTTATCTCCCAGTACGTTAAATACGCGTCCGAGAGTCACATCACCGACAGGAACGGAAATCGGCGCACCTGTATCAACAGCTTCCATTCCGCGCTGAATTCCGTCCGTTGATGCCATGGCAATTGTACGGACTGTATCATCGCCTAAATGAAGAGCAACCTCTAGCGTTAGGTCGATGCCTACTTCATTTTCGCCTGTAGCTGGCTGTGAAACTTTAATCGCATTATAAATCGCAGGCAAGTGGCCGTCCTCGAAACGTACGTCGACAACCGGTCCAAGCACCTGACTTACGCGTCCTTTCTTCATCGCTATCCCTCCTGACAAAATCTTTCTATTCTAAAGCGGCTGCACCGCCGACAATTTCGGTAATTTCTTGTGTAATCGCCGCTTGACGCGCGCGGTTATATGAAAGCGAAAGTGAATCAATGAGTTCTTTCGCATTATCAGTCGCATTTTTCATTGCTGTCATTCTCGCAGCGTGTTCACTTGCTTTACTGTCAAGAAGCGCGCCGTAAATTAAGCTTTCCGCATATTGAGGAAGCAGCACTTCGAGCACCTCTTCTTCATCCGGTTCGAACTCGTAAGAAGCCGTGCGCTTCCCGCCGCTCGTTCCGAAATCCGTTAAAGGCAGCACTTTTTTCTCCGTCACTTCCTGTGAAATCGCACTGACGAAATGGTTATACACCAAATGCAGTTCATCAAAAGCGCCGTCGATAAACATTTGAACCGTCTGACGGGTCAAATCTTTAATCTGAGCAAAAGTGACCTCGTCGCCAAGCCCCACTAACTCAGACAAAATCGGCATTTCCCGTTTTTTGAAGAAATCGCGGCCGACTCTGCCGATTGCAATCACCGTGTATTCATCTTTAGACTGATGGCGTTCTTGAATGGTGCGGTAAGCGTTTCGCAAAACCGAACTGTTAAACGCACCCGCAAGCCCGCGGTCAGACGTAATGACGAGATACGCCGTCTTTTTCACTTCTCTTGAGACAAGCATCGGGTGTTTCGCGTTTTTCGCGCCTTTTCCGACGTTAAACACAACCTCCTGGATCTTATCCATATACGGAGCAAATGACTTCGCGTTGGTTTCCGCACGGTTCAGCTTCGCAGCGGATACCATCTGCATGGCTTTTGTAATCTGGCTTGTTTTTTTCGTTGACGTGATCCTTGACTTAATATCGCGTAATGAGGCCAAAGATTTCACCACCTTTATTCTTCATTTGCGTAAAAAGAGAGAAAAAGAGAACCTTTTTCTCTCATCTTCTAAGGGTTAGTTGCTTGGTGCAAATGTGCGTTTGAAGCCTTCGATTGCAGCTTTGAAGTCTTCATCAGCAGGAAGGTTTCCTGTTTTCGCAATGCCGTCAAGCAGATCTTTATGGTTTTGATCAAGGTACATGTAGTACTCTTCTTCAAAACGTCTGATATCCGCAACCGGAATATCATCAAGATATCCTTTTGTCAGCGCATAAAGAATGGCTACCTGTTTTTCAACCGGAAGCGGTTTATTCAAGTCTTGCTTCAGCACTTCAACTGTACGCGCACCGCGGTTCAGTTTCGCCTGAGTCGCCTGGTCAAGATCAGATCCGAATTGGGCGAACGCTTCAAGTTCACGGTATGAAGCCAGGTCAAGACGCAATGTTCCCGCTACCTTTTTCATCGCTTTGATTTGGGCTGATCCGCCGACACGGGATACGGATAATCCGGCATTGATCGCAGGACGCACGCCTGAGAAGAATAGGTCGGATTGAAGGAAAATCTGTCCGTCAGTAATGGAAATGACGTTTGTCGGGATATAAGCGGAGATATCTCCTGCTTGTGTTTCGACGAACGGCAGCGCCGTAATTGATCCTGCGCCTTTTGCGTCACTCAGCTTAGCTGCGCGCTCAAGCAGACGGGAGTGAAGATAGAATACATCCCCAGGGAATGCTTCACGGCCCGGCGGACGGCGAAGAAGCAATGACAGCTCACGGTAAGCGGCCGCTTGTTTGGATAAATCATCATATACGACGAGAACGTGCTTGCCGTTGTACATGAATTCTTCACCCATTGTCACCCCTGCATACGGTGCAAGGTACAGAAGCGGAGCCGGCTGTGAAGCGGACGCTGTCACGACAATCGTGTAATCAAGCGCGCCATGCTTACGAAGTGTTTCCACTACGCCGCGCACTGTAGATTCTTTTTGACCGATCGCTACGTACACACAGATCATGTCTTGATCTTTTTGGTTTAAGATTGTATCAATCGCAACAGATGTTTTACCTGTCTGACGGTCACCGATAATCAGCTCACGCTGTCCGCGGCCGATCGGAATTAACGCGTCGATCGCTTTGATACCCGTTTGCAGCGGCTCATGTACCGATTTACGGTCCATTACGCCTGGAGCCTGGCTTTCGATCGGACGTGTTTTGCTTGTCAGAATCGGACCCAGTCCGTCTACCGGCTGTCCGAGCGGGTTGACGATACGTCCGATTAATTCTTCACCTACAGGAACTTCCATGATGCGGCCCGTTCTTTTGACCTCATCACCTTCACGGATATCTCTGTAAGGTCCTAAGATAACGATACCTACGTTGGATTCTTCAAGGTTTTGAGCCATACCCAAAACGCCGTTTGAAAACTCAACAAGTTCACCGGCCATACAATTGTCAAGGCCGTGCACACGCGCAATACCGTCTCCGACTTGGATGACTGTACCTACGTCATGAACTTCAATTTCAGATTGGTAATTTTGAATTTGCTGCTTTATCAGCGTGCTAATCTCTTCAGCTTTGATGCTCACTTAGGTTTCACCCCTTCTATCGATTTCCTCCGGCAAGTTGACGTTCCATGCGCTCAAGCTTTCCGCTTACGCTTCCGTCATATATCCGGTTTCCAATGCGGACTTTAATGCCGCCTATTAAATCCGTCTGCACTTCATTTCTGATTCTGAGCGAAGCGATTCCGGCTTTTTTTGCAAACACTTGAGACAATGATAACATTTCCGCTTCTGACAGCGGTTTTACTGAATAAACAACCGCGTCCTCTGTCTGACGGGCCTGATTGGCAAGTTTGATAAACTCGTCTGTGAGATCAGGCACAATCGAAGACCGGCGGCGGTCAATCAGAAGAAAAATCGTATGCAGCACAGACTCAGACAGTGCGCCGAACGATTGCTGAATCAGCTCTTTTTTCTTAGCGGCCGATACCTTCGGATGGCTTAACACTTCCTGTAATCCGGCTTCGTTCCGGAACACTTCTTTTAGTACGGTAAGCTCTTCTTCGATTTCATTGATTTGAGAAGTCTCAACGGCAATGTCGAAAAGCGCTGACGCGTATCGTTTAGAGACAGCAGATCCACTCATCGGCTTTCTCCTACCTCTTTAAGATAGTCCTGAATCAGTTGTTCCTGGGCTTGTTCATCAAGCTCTTTTTCAATCACTTTCGATGCGATTAAGACAGAAAGTGATGCGACTTGCTCGCGAAGTGCGGAAACCGCTTGTTCTTTTTCTTTAACAATTTCGGTTCTCGCCGCTTCTTTCAATCTTTCAGACTCGGCGCGTGCAGCCTGGATAATGTCTTCCTTCTGCTTTTCACCCAGTTTTTTCGCATTTTCAATGAGTGATTGTGATTCCTGTTTCGCTTCTTTTAAAAGAACGCGCTGCTCTTCAATCAGCTTCTGCGCTTCTTTATTTCTTTCTTCAGCGGACGTAATTTCGCCGGCGATATGATCTTCACGCTGTTTCATTATATTTAATAGCGGTCCAAGAGCGAATTTCTTGAGAAGCGCTAATAAAACTAACATAGCTAACAATTGGAATAGGATATCTCCGCCGTTAAACGACAGTCCTAATTCAAGAGGTAATTGAGACATCTACTACGGCAACTCCCTTCTGCAGGTTTTCTCTGCTGATAAAAAGCCGTTTCGGGACGGCCTGCTTATCAGACATAAAGCAATGGCGAAGGTTCTCTTAGAGTGATCTTCGCCATTTTTAGTTCATATAAGGCTTTTTTGCTTAGCCAAAGAACGCTAAGAACGCGATAACGACAGCGATAATCGGAAGGGCCTCAACCAATGCGATACCCATGAACATAAGAGTTCTAAGTTCTTTTCCTGCTTCCGGCTGACGGGCGATTCCCTCTACCGTACGTGAAACGATCAGACCGTTACCAATACCTGCACCAAGTGCACCTAAACCGATTGCAATTGCAGCTGCTATTAAATTCATGAAAAAGTTCCTCCTTTAAAATGTTATCCGAATGGATATATGATTTTAATGATCATGACTGATTTTGTGTGACATGTACACCATCGTCAGCATCGTAAAGATAAATGCCTGGATGGTACCGATGAACAAGCTGAACGCCTGCCATGCAAGCATCGGAAGAATGGCTCCGACTGTGCCGACCAAACCGAGAAAGAAGCTGTTTGAGTAGAAATTCGTCGCCAGATTCGCAAGCAGGCCAAGAAGAATTTCCCCGGCGAAAATGTTACCGTAAAGACGAAGTCCGAGTGTCAGCGTATTCGCAAACTCCTCAATGATCTTCATCGGGAACATAAGCGGAACCGGTCTGAGGTAATCCTTAGAGTATTCCTTCAAACCTTTCATCTTCACGCCGTAATAGTGCGTTAACGACACAACCATAACGGCTAGAGTCAGAGTAATAGCCGGATCGGCCGTCGGTGATTTCCACCAAAGCTCGTGTCCGACCGTTACAGAAAACGGCAGCCCCAGCATATTTGATACAAATATGTACATCAGCAAGGTTACACCAAGCGCCAAGAAGTTAGCCCCTGTTTTTAAATCCATTGTACTGCCTATAATATTGCGGACAAAATCAACAATCCATTCCATGAAGTTCTGGGCTTTTCCCGGACGGATAGACAGCGTTCTCGTAGTGAGAATCGCAATCAGCAGCACAATCACACTTGCCACAGTAATCATCAGAATGTTTGTCAGATTAAAAGTAAGACCAAACAAATCAATAGTTCTGTAATCGTGATTCAATGGGTTTTCACCTCTCTTCCATTGATGAACGTTTGAGCTGAATAATGGAATCTATCATAATGACGGGATAAATTGTCATTAATCCAATAATCACACTTGCCACACTGACTTTATCGGGATATTTAAAGGCGACAGCCATCGCAAGTATCGCATTGCACCAACGCGCTGCGCTCCCGAGTGATCGTATGGACTTTCCTTTCGCCACGGCCTTGTCAAAAGCATTCATTCTTCTGGTCAAGAGCCACAAATTAAACAAACTGAAAACAGTTCCCAAAAAGAGGCCTAAAAAAACAGTTTTATACGCCGTAAGACCATATCCCAGCAAATAGATTGCTAAGATTACAAATACATATCTCCGTTGTCTGCTGAATGTAAGATTGGGATCGTCCATCAACTATCTGTCTCCTGATGAAAATGTAATATAATTCCTGGATACGGCAAAACATGCGGTTAACCCTTTGCAGAAGGCCTTTTTTTGTCCCGCAAAACGGCCTGTTCGAAAAAACCACTCATCCTCCTGATGCCACGGGATGCTGTTTCATTCGCTTAGATAAATCCTCATATAACGGGTTTTTTGGAGGATTTAAAATGAGGATGGATACTAGAAATGAAAGGAATGAAAACCTTCTCATAATACCCTCGTTTAGCATACAATAGCCCCTAACATGTGTCAATCTGTTTAAAGTTAAAAAACTTTTTATACCGGAAGCATACACAGAATGTTCACAATTTCACCTATAAATGTATGAACTCTTCCCATTCAGCAAATATCTGGATAAAAAAAGAAAACCCCTGAATGAGGTTTTCCGATTTATTTGGTTCCGTACAGTCTGTCACCCGCGTCACCGAGGCCCGGAACGATATAGCCTTTTTCATTCAGTTTTTCATCAAGGGCTGCGATGTAAATATCAACGTCAGAATGATGTTTCTGCAGCTCTTCCACGCCTTCCGGAGCCGCTACAAGACACATAAAACGAATGTTTCTCGCGCCGCGCTTTTTCAGGCTGTTTATCGCTTCCACCGCAGAGCCTCCCGTAGCAAGCATCGGATCCACGACAATAAATTCGCGTTCTTCTACATCAGAAGGAAGCTTGACATAGTATTCCACCGGTTTTAAGGTTTCCGGATCACGGTATAATCCGACATGTCCCACTTTAGCGGCCGGGATTAATTTCAGCATGCCGTCAACCATTCCGAGACCCGCTCTCAGGATCGGCACGATACCGAGTTTCTTCCCTGAAATCACTTTGGATGTCGCTGTTTGAACAGGTGTTTTCACTTCCACTTCTTTAAGAGGAAGATCACGTGTAATTTCAAACGCCATCAGTGATGCGACTTCGTCCACAAGGTCTCTGAAATCCTTTGTGCCTGTATTTTCATTCCGAATATATGTCAGCTTATGCTGGATTAAAGGATGATCAAATACGTAAACCTTTCCCATACTGTGTTCAGCTCCTTTTTTGTTGTCCGAGTGACTTTTTCACACTTCTATTGATTCTACAGAAAAAGACAAACAGTTTCAAGAAAATCATAAAAAAACCCGCCGGATTAAGGTTCCGGCGGGTTTCTTCCTTATTAATAGTCCAGTTCTTTATATAAAGGAAACTTTTCAGTCAAGGCAGATACGCGCTGTCTCGCTTCTTCAAGTTTTGCTTCGTCTTCATGATGTTTCAGCGCGAGGCCGATGATAGCGCCGACTTCTTCAAGCGCGTCACCGTCAAAGCCGCGGCTTGTCACAGCTGCCGTACCGAGACGGATTCCGCTTGTGACGAACGGTTTTTCCGGATCGTAAGGGATCGCGTTTTTATTAGATGTAATGCCGATTTCATCAAGAACGTGTTCAGCGACTTTTCCGGTCAGACCGAGAGAGCGGAGGTCGACAAGCACAAGGTGGTTATCCGTTCCGCCTGATACGAGCTGAATGCCCTCTTTGTTCAGAGACTCAGCCAGGCGCTTCGCGTTCGAGATGACGTTTTGCGCATATGTTTTGAAATCATCTTCAAGCACTTCTCCGAAAGAAACGGCTTTGGCCGCGATGACATGCATAAGCGGTCCGCCTTGGATTCCCGGGAAAATGGATTTATCAATCTTTTTGCCGAACTCTTCACGGCAAAGGATCATTCCTCCGCGGGGTCCGCGAAGTGTTTTGTGAGTCGTTGTCGTTACAAAGTCAGCGTAAGGAACCGGATTCGGATGAAGGCCGGCTGCGACAAGACCCGCGATATGCGCCATGTCGACCATGAAGTAAGCGCCGACTTCATCAGCGATTTCGCGGAATTTTTTAAAGTCGATCGTGCGGGGGTACGCGCTCGCTCCGGCAACGATCAGTTTCGGCTTATGCGCCAGCGCTTTTTCACGCACATCTTCATAATCTATATATTGCGTGTCTTTATCGACACCGTATTCTACAAAGTTGTATTGAACGCCGCTGAAATTAACCGGGCTTCCGTGTGTTAAGTGGCCGCCGTGGGAGAGGTTCATCCCGAGCACCGTGTCGCCGTGCTCTAAAATCGTGAAGTAAACAGCCATGTTCGCTTGAGCGCCTGAGTGCGGCTGAACGTTTACATGCTCAGCTCCGAAAATCTCTTTCGCGCGGTCGCGGGCGATGTCCTCAACGACATCAACATGCTCACAGCCGCCGTAGTAGCGTTTGCCGGGGTAGCCTTCAGCATATTTGTTTGTTAAAACAGAGCCTTGTGCTTCCATTACCGCTTCCGTCACGAAGTTTTCAGAAGCAATTAATTCGATCTTAGTCTGTTGACGCTTACGCTCATCTTTGATGGCGTTAAACACTTGTTTGTCTTGTACAGGTAAATGTTTCATCAGCGAGATCCTCTCCTATCCGTTTCCTGTTCTTTATTTTTACCACCCTTATTGTACATGGTTTTTCAGGTGAATGTAACAGCTTATTTAAAAAAATCACAAAATTTAATTAGAAAACACGAACATTATACAGGAAAAGCATTTTCATCATTCGCATTCATAAACGGCGCGAATTCCGCCTATCAGCTTCGGCCTTGTCCGGGCCATCGTCACATGTGCTTCTCCAAGCTCACGGCTTGATATCCGGACAGGGACGGCAACGGGTTTCAGATGCATGCCGATGAACGTATCGCCGATGTCGATCCCGGCGTCAGCCTGAATCGATTCGGCGAGCACGGGAGAACGCATCTGCCGGTATGCATAAGAGGCCATTGCTCCGCCCGCTTTCGGGACGGGGACGGCTGAAACAATGGGGAGCCTAAACCGCTCGGCCGTTTCCGCTTCAATGACAAGCGCCCTGTTTAAATGCTCGCAGCATTGAAAAGCAAGATGCACACCCGTTTTTTCCTTAAACCGGTTAAGTCCGCCGTATATCAATTCAGCCCAATCCCCGCTTCCGGCGGTGCCGATCCGGCTTCCGGCGGCTTCACTTGTACTGCACCCGATCACCAGCAGACTGCCGTCCGTCAGTCCTGCCTGCTCTTGAAACTCAGTCAGCATGTCCGTCCATTTTTGCTTCATCTCTTCCATTGTCCAGCACCTCTTACAGATTTTTTTCTTCGTAATCTGCGATTTTGCCGATCCGCCGTTCGTGGCGGCCGCCCGTAAATTCAGTCGTCAGCCAGACTTTTGCGATTTCGCGCGCCAGCCCCGGGCCGATGACGCGTTCGCCCATCGCAAGAACATTCGTGTCATTGTGTTCACGCGTCGCTTTTGCGCTGAAGGTGTCATGGGCAAGCGCACAGCGTATTCCCTTTACCTTATTTGCGGAGATGCTCATGCCGATGCCTGTGCCGCAAATTAAAATTCCCCTGTCAGCTTCGCCGTTCACCACTTTTTCCGCTACCGGAAAAGCGTAGTCTGAATAATCGACAGAGCCGGCGCCGCATTCACAGCCCATATCAATGTATTCAATCTGCAATTCATCCAAAAGACTTTTTATTTCTTCGCGGATATGGACGCCGCCGTGATCTGACGCAATAGCTACTTTCATTCATTTACCTCCTAGGTGTGGCTGGGCGAAGACAGCCCAGTGTGCTTGTCCTTTTTATTACGAAATCCGTTGATTTCATTCTACTCTTTCACATTCGTTTTGCAAATGACCTGTTTGCAGATTTTCTGACAGATTACTTGCTTTTTCCGCCAAGCAATTGATCAGCCAAAAGGGTCAGCAGCTCCTCCAGTTCGTCCCGCGTTTGT
Organism: Bacillus sp. FSL P4-0334; assembly: GCF_038004825.1. Lineage (NCBI taxonomy): Bacteria > Bacillati > Bacillota > Bacilli > Caryophanales > Bacillaceae > Bacillus > Bacillus sp. FSL P4-0334. The sequence goes on from NZ_JBBORX010000001.1 coordinate 608,871, forward strand.
TTATAAACATCAAGCGGACCGCCGAACGGGTCAGAGATATCGCCGTTTTCTCCCGTTACGTATTCTTTAATGGTAAAGACTTTGCCCTGACTGTTTTGATATCGGCCTGCAATCAGCTGTTTGTGCTGTTCCGTCATCGCCAGCACCAGATCAGCCGTCTCGATATGTTCTTCCGATAAGGGAGATGAACTGTGATTGAGAGCGATCCGTTTTTCAAACAGCGCTTCCACGGCATGGGCTGACGCTTTTCCGTTCGGAGACGCGAATACGCCGGCCGAACTTACGCTGACGTCCAGCCCTTTCGTTTCTGCAATGGATTTAAAAAGAGCCTCAGCCATAGGACTGCGGCACGTATTGCCTGTACATACAAAGATTATTTTCATGTCCGTCACCTCTTACTGCCTATTATAAATGAAGAAAAAAGAAACGGCATCTTCGTTTCTTTTTTTACGTATCTTATATCGGTAAAAGCAGTTTCAGCCCGAATCCGATCAAAATGGCTCCGCCAAGCGCTTCGCTGTAGGAGCCGAGCCACGACTGCACCTTTCTTCCCGCCAAAAGGCCCGCCCATGTTAAAACGGTGCTGAAAACCCCGAACAGCGTAACGGCCAGAAACGGATTGGAACCGTTCATCCCGAGACTGAGCCCGACAGAAAAGCTGTCCAGACTGACACCGACCGCAAACAGCAACAGTCCCGAGCCTGCCGGAGATATGAGCGGCCCGTCTGATTGTTTAAACGCGGCGATGATCATCTGCACCCCTAAAATGAAAAGAAGAGATCCGCCGATGTAAACGGCGAGCATCCCCAGAAAACCGGACAGCAGATGCCCGGCCGCCATTCCCGCAAGCGGCATCATGACATGAAACAGCCCGATGACAACCCCTATATGAAAAATCTGTTTTTTCTTCAGCTGAATCATTCCCATTCCGAGCCCGACGGAAAAGGCATCCGTCCCCAAAGCAAATGCCATGATGCTTAAGGAGACAAGTTCCCCGATGAATAGATTCGACATGAAATAAAAACCCCCTTGGACGTGCCCGCTTGTTTAGCTTATGCATGTCCGATAAGGGGTAGAACAAGTTAATGGATAACGGTGCCGCCTGCGGCTTTCATCAGCCTGTTCATAATGGCAAGCCCCACTCCGGTATCCGGAAAGGACTCAGAAATAATCATGTCCACTTCCGCTTCATCAAAGCTGCGGAGCGCATCGTATAAGGCGGACGCCACTGTTTCAAGGTCGGCGCGTCTGCCGCAGACCTTGATATAATCAGCCTGGTAACTATCGGCGTTCTCTTCTGTTGTCAGAATGCCGATTCGTTTCCCCCGGCTTTTATATGCGTCTGCCAGTTCTTGAATTCTCCGGGCGCCGCCGTCGGCAATAGCCATCGGCGCAGAAGGCGCGTAATGTGTATATTTCATACCGGGAGAAATAGGAACTTCATCTTCTTCGGTCAGCCCTTTATCCACAAGAATCGGACCGGCGGCGGATTCAATCTGCTCTTTTGTCACGCCGCCCGGACGAAGCAGCACGGGCTGTTTCCCCGTACAGGACAGAACGGTTGATTCCACTCCGATTCCCGTCGCGCCGCCGTCCACAATGCCGGCAATGCGGCCGTTTAAATCATGAGCTACATGCTCGGCCTTCGTCGGGCTCGGTTTTCCTGATAAATTGGCGCTCGGCGCGGCGATCGGCAGTCCGGCCGAACTGATGAGGGCTAACGCTACCGGATGATCAGGCATTCTGACCGCTACCGTCTCAAGTCCCGCGGTGACACGGGGTGACAGCACACCGGGCTTACACGGCAGAACAAGGGTCAGCGCCCCCGGCCAGAATAGCTTCATAAGCTTTTTCGCCGTCTCAGGAATATGGCTGATAAAACGATCAAGCTGGCTGATATGGGATATATGCACAATCAGCGGGTTATCGCTCGGCCTTCCTTTCGCCTCATATATTTTCGTTACGGCTTCCGTATTTTCAGCGTTAGCGCCCAGTCCGTAAACGGTTTCTGTCGGAAAAGCCACAACCTCATTCTGCCGCAGCAATTCCGCGGCTTGTGTAATCTGGGGATCGGTTGTGGATAATTCTGCGGAACAATCCACAAACCATCTTCTTGTTTTCATGTATAACCAAACTCCTTATTTTAAAGCGGTAAAACTTTATTTTCTCTCGTGTATTCCTTTTGAAAGTATAAAAGATGTCCTTTAATAAAACAAGTGTTATCCACAAACTGTGGACAACACTTTTTAATAAGTGGATAACCTTGTGTATAAGTTAGATTAGGCAGAGGTTTTCACCATTAAAAACGAACCTTCTGTGCATAACGAGTTGCGGAAATGTTCGGACGTATACAGTTCATCAGGCGCATCGGCGCACGCTTCAAATCCCATCACATTCAGAAACTCAGCAGATGAGGGCTGATTGGCGACTAAGTAGACATCTTGAATCTCATGTTTTTTGCACAGCACATCCATACTTTGAAACAGTGTAACGATATGGCTTTGATTCAGCCTGTCCGACATGACGAGTGAACGGAGAAGCCCTTTTCCGCCGCTGAATTTTTCGATCCCGAGACAGGCGGCAATCATTTTTTCGCTGTCTTCCAGTACGATAAACCGGCTGATCTGCTGATCGATTTCCGCATGTGCCGTATCAGCCTTTTTCAAAAAGGCCTCCAGCGCCTCCGTATCTTGATCTCTTGCCACTCTCAGCTGATAAAACATATATTTCCCTCCGTTTCGATCAACTCTTTCTTCCAATCTATGAATCGAATCCGGATTTATGCCTTTTACTTCAGGAAAATAGATCTGAAATCCAATCGACGAGGAAAAACTTCACTTCGGTATCATCATCATCTTTATTTTCTTTCTTCGCTTTATCAGCCTTTGTTTTTACGTCATCCAGCACTTTTTTAGTCTGTTTCTGCGTTTCTTCCTGCTTCTGTCCGCCGTCTTCCTGATCTTTCACCGCTTCGCCGTTTGAGAAATCAAGGAAGCACAGCGGCGGAAACAAGACGCACCACCAGTTGGCGCCCTCGCCATTGCCGAGTGTAATTAAAATCGCTTCATATTTTCCGGCCGGATAGACCATATTGCCGTAAAGCTTTGTCGGAAACGAGATTTTATTGAATTGAACTGAAACGGATTGATGCGCACCCTTTTCTTTCATCGTTTGTTTGGCGATTTCTTTAATTTCAGGAAGCTTCGAACGAATGAGCCGCCGCGCTTCTTCAATGGAAGTGATATCTTTCACCCAGTCCGTAATTTGCTTGTTTACAGCATCTCTGATCTGGCGCTTGAGCTTTTGATCCTCATCGTTATCACTGTTGGCCAAAATTCTGAGCCGGATCGCTTCATCCGGTATGACGACGGGCTCATCGGCTGATGCCCGCGCCGTTTCTTCTTTTGTCAAACCCGCAAGCGCTCCTGATAATAAAAGAAAAATATATATGCAGATCATCATTGTCTGTTTCATCGGTCCCCACCGTTCCTCTCCGTGCTTTTTTTATCTAGTCCCATTATGGACATGACGGAAAAGGTTTAAACCGGCGGGAAGAAAAAAATCTAGCAAGCTGATAATCTGCATTGACAGATTCAAAATATGGTACGATATTATTTTGATAGGAGGTTTTCAGATGAAATATAATTACACCGTGCTGCTGTCGGCGGCATGTATGTCTGTCATTTATTCTATTTTGTATGTTCATCAATTCATTTTCGCGGCTTTCATTTCGATGGCGTTTTATTTTTTGTTTCCTTATTTGATTTTTGCGCTGCCGCTTCAATACTTTCTGAATAAAAAGCCGAAGAGATTTCATCCGCTGTATCTTCTTTATTATTTAGGGGTGTCATTCATTGCAAACGGGATCATCTTCGGTCTTTTGCAGCCGTCAGGCCAATCTCTGTTTTCTAATTCAGCCTTTTATATCTTTGCGGTTTTAACAGCCGTCGTCTATTGGGTATGGGATTCCGTATTGCTTCAAAGACAAAATCCGGCTACAGAAGCGTAATCAGCAGACAGCCGGCTGAAGGGAGAGCGGCGCAAAAGAAAACGGCGGCCATCTTTAAACGGGCGTGCCGTCCTTCTTCTGTTTCAGAATGATAATTGGCCCGCTGCTCCGCTCCGCTTACGGCCAACCCGGAAACGATGATCGCTGTGACGATAAGAACAGCCGTAACGGCGCCGAAAATGATGTCAACGCCAAACGGCAGAACAAACCCCGCCGCATAAGCTGCGGCGGCGAGTATACATCCGAAGGCGAACGCTTTTTTCAAGGCGGATGCCCCTTTCATTTTCTTTCCATTGTAACAAAAGCCCGCCGTGTGCGTCACCGGCGGGCTTTTTTCATGATGTGATGACCGCGGATACGGTTCTGTCTTTTCCGTTGATGTCCTGTACGACTTCCACTTCCGCATTCGGAAAGGAATGACGGAACAGGTCTTTCACGGCTTTCCCCTGATTATATCCGATTTCAAAGACGACAAGCGCTTTATCTTTCATGACAAGAGGCAGCTCCTCCATAAACCGCTTGTAGAATTTCAAACCGTCACCGCCGTCCGTAAGAGCATGAAGCGGCTCATGGAAACGGACGATATCCGACAAATCCGCCATTTCTTCTTCAGAAATATACGGCGGATTGGAAACAATAATATCCGCTTTTTTCCCTGATGAAATAAAAGGAGTTAACAGATCTCCCTGCAAAAAACAGACGTCCGCTCCGAGGTTTTGCGCATTTCTTTCCGCCACCTGCAGCGCTTCTTTTGAAATATCCGAAGCCGATACTGAAAAATGTCCGCATTCAAGCGCGAGCGTCACCGCAATGGCTCCGCTCCCCGTACCGATATCAATGACGTTCAGTCGTTCTGCCTCGGAAAATGCCCGCTTCTGTCTGTCCAGCAGATGAAAGACGACTTCTTCCGTTTCCGGACGCGGAATGAGAACATCGTCATTCACAAAAAATTCCCTGCCGTAAAACTGTTCTTTCCCGATAATATATTGAATCGGAATACCTTCTTTATGCATCTCCACGTGCCGTCTGAATCGATAAAGCTCGTCCTCGCCGACGGGCTCCTGCAGACTTGCGAGAAGTTTGCTCCGATCCATTCCGGTATCATTTAACAGCAGCAGCTCGGCCGCGTTTTTTTCTCTTCCCGCTTCGGTTAAATAAGAAGAAGCCCAGCTTAGGGCTTCAAAAACGGTCTTCATCTTAATTTTCCGCCTGCTGGAGCTTGCTTGACTGGTCTTCTACGATTAACGCTTCAACTACTTCATCAAGCTTGCCTTCCAGGATTTGATCCAGCTTTTGAATCGTCAGGCCGATGCGGTGATCCGTCACACGGTTTTGCGGGAAATTGTATGTGCGGATACGCTCGGAACGGTCGCCTGAACCGACGGCTGATTTACGGGTCTGATCATATTCAGCCTGAGCTTCCTGCTGGAATTTGTCATAGATTCTGGCGCGGAGCACCTTCATCGCTTTTTCTTTGTTTTTAATCTGAGATTTTTCATCCTGACAGGATACGACGACACCGGTCGGTAAATGCGTCAGGCGTACGGCCGACATCGTCGTGTTTACGCTTTGTCCGCCCGGTCCGCTTGATGCGAATGTATCGACGCGGATGTCTTTTTCGTGGATGTCCACTTCTACTTCTTCCGCTTCAGGAAGACACGCCACCGTCGCCGTGGATGTATGAATACGGCCGCCTGATTCCGTTTCCGGAACACGCTGTACGCGGTGCGCGCCATTTTCATACTTCAGCTTGGAGTATGCGCCTTTTCCCGTAATCATAAAGATGATTTCTTTGTAACCGCCTGTTCCGGTCACGTTTGCTTCCATGACTTCAGTCTTCCAGCCTTGGATTTCGGCATAACGGGAGTACATTCTGTAGAGATTTCCCGCAAACAGCGCGGCTTCTTCTCCTCCCGCTGCTCCGCGGATCTCCATGATTACGTTTTTGTCATCGTTCGGGTCTTTCGGGATGAGGAGCACTTTCAAACGCTCTGATAAGGTTTCCGTCTCTCCCTGCAGTTCGGAGATTTCTTCCTTCACCATTTCTCTCATATCGGCATCAAGCTTTTCCTCAAGCATCGCTTTCGCATCGGCAAGCTGTTCTGATGCGTCTCTGTATTGTCTATAGACTTCAACGGTTTCTTGTATATCAGATTGCTCTTTCGAATATTCTCTAAGCTTTTTCGGATCGTTGACCACTTCCGGATCACTTAAAAGCTCATTTAATTTTTCGTATCGTTGTTCAATTGACTGTAAACGGTCTAACACGGTCTTCACCTCTGTTTTCCTGTGCGTAACATTCTCATTATAGTATAGGGCTTATCGCCAGTCAAAAGCAATTCGCCTCTGTTATACTGAAGCAAAAAAGGAGGGGCGGATATGCTGAAATCCATCCACCATATAGCAATCATATGCTCTGATTATGAAAAGTCGAAAGCTTTTTACACCGAGATTCTCGGTTTCGGCATTATAAAAGAAACATACCGAAAGGAACGGGAATCTTATAAACTTGATCTTGCGCTGGACGGCGCGTACGCGATTGAATTGTTTTCCTTTCCCGATCCGCCCGAACGGCCGACCAGACCGGAAGCCGCGGGTCTCCGGCATCTCGCCTTCACCGTAAACGATCTTGAAGCAGCCGTCAGGGAGCTAAAGGAAAAGGGCGTCGGCACAGAACCGATCAGAACCGATCCGCTGACGGGGAAACGGTTTACCTTTTTCTTTGATCCCGACAAGCTTCCGCTTGAATTGTATGAAGCGTAAGTTTTTTGAAGAAATGCCGCTTTCTTTGGCGAATTCCTTCTTGTTTTGTCTAACATGAAGGGAACGCCGCCTCATGGTCGAATACCTAGCAAAAAGGAGGTATGTGATCATGAATACAAACATGGCCGCGAAAGAGCTCGGCGTCTCCGCAAAAACGGTGCAAAGGTGGGTCAAGCAGCTGAATCTTCCGGCTGAACGGAATGAGCTCGGACATTATTCCTTTACACCTGAGGATCTTGATGTGCTGAAATCGGTCAAACGGCAAATTTCTGAAGGCACTGCCCTTCTGGACGTTCAAGTGCCCCGGCAGCCGAAAAAACGGACGGGCTTCATTTTGCAGCGTCCGAAAATCAATGGCGGCGCTGAACAAAGATTGGCAGAGCTGGAGCGCAAACTGGACATTCTCACGAAAGAGAAACAAGGTGAGAGCCATCTGCTTTCAAGGATAGAGGAGCTTGAACGCCAGCTGAAACAAAAGGCGGATGAAGGGGTGTCTTATCAGCTTCTTCAGCACAGGCGGGAAATTGACGACCTCAATACCGAATTGCAGACATTGGCCTCCCGCATCCAGGAACTTGCCCAGACAGCTCCCCTCTCAGAAACAGCCGCTTCTTCAGAACATAAGAAACCCAGAAAAAAAACGAGATTTTCGCCTTTTAAATTTCAATTCTAATCAAAAAAGCTCCCTGAAACAGGGAGCTTTTCATTATGCAGTCAGCGCAATGATGATCGGCAGTGAGATGAGAGATAAAATCGCACTGATCACGAACGCGGACGCAGTTTCTTCCTCTTGTTTTTCGAAACGTGTGGCAATCATCGCCGCTACCGCAGATCCAGGGAATGCAACGAGCAATACCGCTTTAGTGATCTGGTCAGCCGGAAGTCCGACTGCAAGAGCGATCAAGTACATCAGCGCAGGCTGAACGGCAACTTTTAACAAAGCGATACCGAAAGCCGGCAGACTGAGCTTAATGTTGCGGATACCGACAGTTACACCGACGGCGAAGAGCGCAACACCTGATGTTGTGCTTCCGAGCTGATCAAGCATTTTTTCTCCCAAGCCAGGGAGTGTTACACCGCAGAGTACCAGAATGATACTGATAAGCGGTGCAGCCGCAAGCGGTTCGGAAAGACCGTGAAGAATAGACTTACCAGTCATTTTCCAGAAGTTCTCGTTTTCAGTGTCTTTTTTCTTAGATGACTCACCGACAGTAGCGATAATGATCGCAAGCGGGTCAAGTATGGCGTTAACCACGATACCCGTAACGGCGATAGGAATCGCTACTTCGCTTGCTCCGAATAAGCTTCCTAGTACGGGAATACCCATAAAAGCAAATGTCGGCTGTGCAGAGTTTAAAGAAAATACAGATGAATTCGTTAAATCATACTTGAAGATAAATTTGCAAACCAACAGAATGACGATAAAGAATCCGACAATCCCAATGATCAAAGCGACCATTAAAGGAACCTGTGATAAAAACGCACTTCTTGAAGTGGTTAAAATACTAGCGATAAAATGCGCCGGAAGCGCGTACTTCGTAACTAAGGTGCTTACCCCTTTTGCTGACTTCGCGTCATAACTTCCGAAGCGACCTGCGAACCATCCCAGCACGATCACGAAAAAGATCGGCGCCAGGAGGATTAAAATATCTAAGAAGCTCAAAATGTTCTCCTCCAAATCCTTAATGTCCGTATACTTTAGCCTTTACATAAAAGCTTTCCCTCGGACTGTAAAATTAATCGTAAAAATTATTTAGCGACAACTTGTTTATATTGCGGTTTCCACATTGCATCAAGAACGGCTTGTTCTACATTTTCAGGAATGCGGTTTGCCACGCCTTCTTTAATGGCAGTTTCCGCTACGGCGATCGCAACTTTAATTGAAACTTCTTGTAAGTCGCTCATGCTCGGCAGAAGGCCTGCACCCGGTGTTTCAAAATCAACGCTTTCTGCGATTGCGTCAGCAGTTGCCGCAAACATTGCAGGAGTAATCACTTTCGCTTCTACAACGATTGAACCGAGACCAAGTCCAGGGAACGCGAATGCGTTGTTAGATTGTCCGATTTCATGAGAAACGCCATTGTACTCTACATTGTCAAACGGGCTTCCTGTCGCCACAAGCACTTTGCCGTCAGTCCATTTGAAAAGATCGCTAGGAACGGCTTCAGCAAGCGGTGTCGGGTTAGACATCGGCATGATGACCGGACGCTCAACGTGTTTTGCCATTTCTTTGACGATTTCTTCACTGAACGCGCCGCTTTGGCCTGATGTACCGATTAAGATTGTCGGTTTCGCTTGACGGATCACTTCAATGAAAGGAATTTGTCCATTTTCATCGCGTTTCCAATCTTTAATTTCTTCAGCTGTGCGCAGGTACGGCTCTTGGAAATCAAGAATGTTTTCCATACCTTCAATTAACAAGCCTCTGTAGTCCATTGTGTAGAACGCTTTGTTGGCTTCTTCTTCAGAAAGACCGGCAAGCACCATAGTGTCGCGGATTTGGTCAGCGATTCCGATTCCGGCAGATCCCGCACCGAAGACAACCACACGCTGGTCTTTAATAGACGCGCCTGTTTTCTTCATAGCCGCAAGCACACCTGCAAGCGTAATCGCGCCTGTTCCTTGAATGTCATCATTGAATGTAAGAATTTCATGGTTGTATTTCTTCATGATATTGCGCGCGTTTTTGTTTCCAAGGTCTTCCCAGTGAAGAAGAGCTTTAGGGAAATATTTAAGCGCAGCTTTTACATAAGCGTCAACGAAAGCTTCGTAACGTTCGCCTTGGATACGTTCATGGCGGTTACCGATGTATAAAGGATCGTTCAGAAGTTTTTCATTGTTCGTACCGACGTCAAGAACGACAGGAATAACACGGCTTGGGTCAATACCGGCGGCAGCTGTGTATACCGCTAATTTACCGATGGCGATGTTGATACCGCCTACACCCCAGTCACCGATTCCGAGGATGCTTTCTGAGTCTGTCGCAACGATCAGATCAATATCTCCGGCAGTGGCATGAAGGTTTTCAAATGCCTCTTCAATCCCTTCCACGTTATCGATAGAAAGGTAAATCCCTTGAGGTCTTCTGTACTCATGGCTGTATTCTTGAATCGCTTCACCGACAGTCGGTGTGTAAACAACCGGCAGCATTTCACGAAGATGGTTTTGAAGCAATTTAAAGAAAAGAACTTCGTTACGGTTTTGCAAATCATTCAAATATACGTTTTGGCGAAGGCGGTCCGGCTGAGCTTGAAACTGCTCGTATGCGCGTTTTGCCTGCTCATCAAGAGACAGAATTGTCGGAGGAAGCAGCCCGTCTAATCCAAGGCTTTTTCTTTCTTCTGCTGAAAACGCAACACCTTTATTTAAAGTAGGGATAGATAGAACTTCTTTTCCTCTTAAAGTAGTTTCTAAGTTGCCTTCCTTCGTTACTTTAATATTATTCAAGAAAATCTCCTTCTTTCTTCAAATAGTTAACAAAGTTAAGTAATTACCCATTTTGGCTAGTGTGATCGCGATCTGCTATATCTTTTTTTGACAATTATTCGAACAATGTCTCATAACTATTTACATTACTTAGTCATTTTATGCCTGTAAAAATGAAAATTCAAGAGATGAAAATTACTTAATTTTTTCATACTCTTTTTTAAGTTATTTAACTACAATTTTTGAAAAAACGTCAAAAAAACACCGGATTTTTTACCGATGTTTTCATGAAAAGGGTTATTTATCAGTCTGTTTTTTTCGGCACTTCGTGATGATGTCTGCATCTCGCTTCGTATGACTCCGACGCGCCGACTAAAATGACCGGATCATCATAGGAAGCGGGCTTCCCGTCAATCAAACGCTGCGTACGGCTTGCCGGCGACCCGCAAACGGAGCAGACCGCCTGCAGCTTCATCACCGATTCGGCAACCGCCATCAGATTCGGCACCACGCCGAAAGGCTCTCCCCGGAAATCCATATCAAGTCCGGCCGCGATGACACGATAGCCTTTATCCGCAAGCGAGGATAAGTCGCCGATGATCGATTCGCCGAAAAACTGCACCTCATCTACCGCGATGACGTCCGTGCTTTCACTGATATGATCCCATATTTCAGCCGAAGACGAGATGACGTGGCTTGTCATGGATGTGCCGTTGTGAGAAACGACGGCCTCCTCACTGTAGCGATTATCAATGGCAGGTTTGAATACCTTAACCTCCTGCTTCGCATATGTCGCTCTTTTCACTCTGCGGATCAGCTCTTCTGATTTCCCAGAGAACATGCTGCCGCATATCAGCTCAAGCCATCCGCTTTGCTTCATTATGTACATAGGCTATCCGCTCCCCTTTTTTTCCTGTTTATGGGCATAAAAAACAGGCAAGAAGCAATTCTTGCCTGCCTGTAAAATCTATTATTACTTAAGACCGTATTTTTTGTTAAAGCGATCAACACGACCATCAGCAGAAGCGAATTTTTGACGTCCAGTGTAGAATGGGTGGCATTCAGAGCAAATCTCAACGCGTACCTCTTCTTTTACTGAGCCTGTTTCAAATTCATTTCCGCAAGCGCATTTAACTGTTGCTTTTTTGAAATTAGGATGAATTCCTGCTTTCATTGTATCCATCTCCTTCCGCCCTGAATCCCGTGTGGAAACAGAGTTATTATTCCGGAGTAATCCGGAACGCATATGAGAGAATTATATCAGTCATTTACTGCATTTGCAAATACATTTTTTATCAGCGGCGGGCTGATGATGAAAGGTTTGCCTGCTTCCATTCTTGGTTGATCAGATCAAAGAATTCCTGATTCGTTTTTGTTTTTTTCATTTTTCTCATAAACTTCTCTGCGAAGTCCGGAGAATCAGACATCGATTTGCGGATCGCCCATAGACGGTCAAGATGCTCTTTCGGCACGAGCAGCTCTTCCTTCCGTGTGCCGGAGCGGCGGATATCGATCGCCGGGAAAATCCGTCTTTCCGCAAGAGAACGGTCAAGGTGAAGCTCCATGTTGCCCGTTCCTTTAAACTCTTCATAGATGACGTCATCCATCCGGGAGCCCGTGTCTACGAGCGCCGTCGCCAAAATGGTCAGGCTGCCGCCCTCTTCAATGTTTCTCGCGGCACCGAAAAAGCGCTTCGGACGATGGAACGCAGCCGGGTCAATCCCGCCGGAAAGCGTACGTCCGCTTGGCGGGATAACGAGGTTGTAGGCCCGTGCCAGGCGGGTAATGCTGTCCATCAGAATGATAACGTCTTTTTTGTGTTCAACGAGACGCATCGCCCGTTCAAGCACAAGCTCCGCTACCTTAATGTGATTTTCCGGCACTTCATCGAACGTCGAGCTGACGACATCGCCCGCTACGGAACGTTCAATATCCGTTACTTCTTCCGGTCTTTCATCAATTAAGAGAACAATCAATTCAGCGTCAGGCTGATTTGTCGTAATGCTGTTAGCGATTTCTTTCAACAGCATGGTTTTACCGGCTTTCGGCGGCGCTACGATCAGACCGCGCTGGCCGAAACCGACGGGAGCCATCATATCGAGAATTCTTGTTGAGAGATAATTCGGTTTCGTCTCAAGCACCATTTGGCGGTCCGGATAAAGCGGAGTCAGCGCAGGAAAATGGACGCGCTCTTTCGCAGATTCCGGATCATCTCCATTTACCGCTTCAACGTGCAAAAGTCCGTAATAGCGTTCGTTTTCTTTCGGCGGACGCACCTTGCCGGATACTTTGTCACCGTTTCTTAAATCAAAGCGGCGGATCTGGGAAGCAGAAATGTAGATGTCTTCTGAGCTTGGCGAGTAATTAATCGGTCTGAGGAAGCCGAATCCTTCCGATTGGATGATTTCGAGCACGCCTTCCATAAACAGAAGATCCTCCTGCTCGGCGTTGGCTTTCAGAATGGCAAAGATTAATTCTTTTTTAGTCAGTTTGCTGTAGTAGGAGATTTTATAATGTCTGGCCAGTTCATATAGTTCTTTTAATTTCATATTTTCCAAAGAGGAAATAGATACGTCTTTCATAAAAACACCACGCTTTTCATAGTCAATGTATTGCTGTTTTCATTCAAATCGGCTGCTTCGCATGATTCCGCCAAAGCACATTCTTTTATAAAACGTTCAGGAACTTCTATCGGTAACACTTCCACCCATGATCGGCGCTTTTTTAAAAAAGGAATGTCTTAATGAGTTTTGAAGGAAGCGAGGACAAAAACTTGAGAAGATCAATATTTATATCGTCTGTATGCGGTAGAATTTGAAAATTTCCCAGTACTCAAAAGAAGGAATGACACAGAAAAATCGCAGCACTCTTTATTTTTACCTCATTTCAAAAAATTATTCAACTTAAATAATGCTTTGACATATAAATGATAGGGTTGACTCTTTATTGCAAAAGAAAAGCGGGACTTTCCGTCCCGCTTTTATCTATTTATGGCCGGATCACAAGATTTGGTTTTTTCTTCAGGCTGTGTCTTCCGTCAACGAATCGGACCGTTCCTGATTTCGCCCGGATGACCAGACTTTCAGTCGTGCCGACGGAGCCTTTGAACTGAACGCCTTTCAGCAGCTCTCCGTCCGTGACGCCCGTTGCGGCAAAAATGGCGTCATCCCCTCTCACAAGGTCCTCCATCCGGAGCACTTTGGATACATCAAGGCCCATTCGCTCACAGCGGGCTTGCTCTTCCGCACTTTGCGGCAGAAGCCTGCCGATGATTTCGCCGCCGAGCGCTTTTAACGCAACGGCAGACAGCACGCCTTCAGGAGCCCCGCCTGAACCGAAGAGAATGTCTACTCCCGTATGGTCAAAGGCCGTATTGATGGCGCCCGCGACATCACCGTCGTTGATCAGTTTGATTCTGGCGCCCGCCTCACGCAATTCAGAGATGATCTTTTCGTGTCTGTCACGATTTAAAATGGTTGCCACGACATCTTCAATGTCTTTGTTTTTCGCTTTCGCAACGGCTTTTAAGTTATCAATGACAGGCGCTTCAATATCGATGCAGCCTACCGCTTCGGGACCGACCGCGATTTTTTCCATATACATATCCGGGGCGTTCAGCAGTGTTCCATGGTCGGCGACCGCGATCACCGTCAGCGCATTCCAGCCGCCGCTCGCTACGATGTTTGTGCCTTCAAGAGGATCGACGGCGACATCGACGCGCGGGCCGTATCCGTTTCCGAGTTTTTCGCCGATGTAAAGCATCGGCGCTTCATCCATCTCGCCTTCCCCGATCACGACCGTGCCTTTCATCGGCACCGTGTCAAACACGTCACGCATTGCGCTTGTCGCCGCATCATCAGCTTCATCTTTTTTCCCGCGGCCCATCCATCTGGCAGATGCTAAAGCCGCCGCTTCAGTGACTCGAACCAATTCCATCGATAAGCTTCTTTCCATTTCAACACGATCTCCTCTCAAAAGTCCGCATTTCTATGAATTTTGGAGCTGTTCTATCTCTTCGTCCGTCAGCCTTTGCCGCCAGATTGTGGCGCCCAGACCTTCGAGTTTTTTCTCAAGATTGCTGTAGCCGCGGTCTAAATGCTCAAGACCGGTAATTTCGGTTACGCCGTCAGCCATGAGCCCGGCGACGACCAGACAAGCACCTGCACGCAGATCGCTCGCCTTTACTTTTGCGCCCTGAAGCTCGGCCGGACCTGTGATAATGGCCGATCTGCCTTCCACTTTCATGTTGGCCCCCATCCGTCTCAGCTCATCTATATGTTTAAATCGGGCCGAGTAGATGGTGTCGGTTACGACGCTCGTACCGCTGGCTCTCGTTAACAGAGATGTCATCGGCTGCTGAAGATCAGTCGGGAATCCCGGGTAAACAAGCGTTTTTACGTCGACCGGTTTTATCTGCTTCTGCCCGCCGAGCATAAGAAGCTGATCGTCACTCGTCTCAATGTGAAAACCCATTTCCCTGAGCTTCGCCGTTAATGACTCCAGGTGAGTCGGTATGACATTATCAATAATGACTTCTTTCCCCATCGCGGCGCCGGCGATCATAAAGGTGCCCGCCTCAATTCTGTCCGGAATGATCGTATGCCTGCATCCGTGCAGCTCTTTTACGCCGTCGATTCTGATTACATTGGTTCCCGCGCCTTTGATCTTTGCGCCCATGCTGGTGAGCAATGTGGCAACATCAATAATCTCAGGTTCCTTGGCGGCGTTTTCTATCACGGTTTTACCTTCAGCCAGTACAGCGGCAAGCATGATATTGATCGTCGCTCCGACGCTGACGACATCTAAATAAATCCGTGCGCCTCTCAGCCTTTCGGCGCGCAGATAAATCGCGCCTTGTTCATTGGTGACTTCCGCCCCAAGCGCTTCAAACCCTTTGATGTGCTGGTCAATCGGCCGCGGCCCGAGATGGCATCCGCCCGGCAGTCCGATGACCGCCTGTTTGAAGCGGCCCAGCATCGCGCCCATTAAGTAATAGGAAGCGCGGAGTTTTTTCACTTTGCCGTTGGGAAGCGGCATGCTGATCATCGGGGAAGGGTCGACGACCATTTCTCCTTTTTCAAAATGGACGTTTCCGCCGATTTCTTTCAGCAGGTCACGCAGCGTTTCAATATCTGAGATCTCCGGAAGCCCTTCGATCGTTACTTCGGAATTTGCCAGAATGGTTGCGGGTATCAATGCGACGGCGCTGTTTTTCGCGCCGCTGATATGTACGGTTCCGTTTAACGGATCGCCGCCGGCAATATTCAACTTTTCCATGATAGTCTCCTTCCATAAGAAGATAGCTGCGGAGCGTAAATAAAATGGCATTTTATTCTGTCTCTGCAAATAAAGCTCTTGTCCAAAATGTAGCCAATTCGAAGAGAAAGAATACAAGGACATTATAAAATAACAGGAAGAAAATAGCGAAGCTTTGCGGGGCATTTTTAACACAGGATGCACAGAGGCCCGCCGGGTTCACATTCCGGGGAAACACACTCTTCACTTTGATACTTAAGGCCCGCTGCCAAACAGGAAAACATAAGGGTGCGGCAAACGGATGCAACCGGTTTGCCGCCCTTTTCACCCTTATTTATTCCAGTCTGCCAAGAATTGCTCGATGCCTTTATCCGTTAACGGATGTTTCGCCAGCTGGTGAATGACTTTCAGCGGCATCGTACCGATATGTGCACCGCGTAAAGCGGCTTCAGTCACGTGCTGCGCATGACGGATGGAAGCTGCGATGATTTGTGTATCAATGTCATGAATGTCAAAAATCTGTCTTATTTCTGAAATCAGTTCAAGACCGTTATGGCCGATGTCATCCAGACGGCCTAAGAACGGAGATACATAAGTCGCCCCGGCTCTTGCCGCCAAAAGCGCCTGGTTGGCACTGAAGATGAGCGTTACGTTTGTTTTAATGTTCAGGTCGCTCAGCGCTTTTACGGCTTTTAACCCTTCAGACGTCATCGGTATTTTCACCGTGATATTCGGTGCGATTTTCGCAAGTTCTTTACCTTCTTCAATCATTTCTTCAGCATTCAGGGAAATGACTTCCGCGCTTACTGATCCGCTCACGACTTCCGTAATCTCACGAAGTCTGTCATGGAAAGACACGTCAGCTTCTTTCGCCACTAAACTAGGGTTTGTCGTAACTCCGGCAAGAACGCCAAGTTCATAAGCTTCTTTAATCTCGTCAATGTTTGCTGTATCAATGAAAAATAACATAAGGAAAGCCTCCCCAGTAATAAATTTTCAGAACTGTAAAACATGATTGCGCTTTCTAAAGGTAAGACATAAAACCGCCTGTCAATGCTGTCAGGCGGTTTATGGATGTTACATTGGATTAAGCTTGGTTTGAAGAACCGAACTCACGCATTTTGCCGATAACCGTTTCTTTGATCGCTTCACGAGCAGGTCCAAGATATTTACGAGGATCGTATTCGTTCGGCTTAGCTGCCAATGTTTCGCGGACAGCTTTTGCAGAAGAAATTTGGTTTTCAGTGTTTACGTTGATTTTAGCCGTACCAAGTGAGATTGATTTTTTAATGTCGGCAGTCGGAATTCCTGTACCGCCGTGAAGTACTAATGGAAGGCCGGTTGATTTGCCGATATCTTCCATTTCTTTGAAACCGAGGTTCGGTTCGCCTTTGTAAGGGCCGTGAACAGAACCCAGTGCAGGTGCAAGGCAGTCGATGCCAGTGCGCTCTACAAGTTCTTGACACTCTTTAGGGTCAGCATAGATTACGCCTTCAGCGATCACGTCATCTTCCTGTCCGCCTACAGTTCCAAGCTCAGCTTCAACTGAAACGCCGTGGAAATGAGCAAGCTCAACCACTTTAGCTGTAGTTGCTACGTTTTCCTCAAACGGGTGGTGAGATGCGTCGATCATTACAGAAGTGAAGCCTGCATGAATCGCTTTCGCACAAGATTCAAAGCTTGAACCGTGGTCTAAGTGAATGGCGACAGGAACTGTCACTTTGTATTCTTCCATAAGAGCTTTAACCATGGCAACCACTGTTTTGAAGCCGCCCATGTAGCGTCCCGCGCCTTCTGAAACACCAAGAATAACCGGGGATTTTTCCTCTTCTGCTGCTTGTAAAATAGCTTGAGTGAACTCAAGGTTATTTAAGTTAAATTGTCCAACAGCATATCCTTTTTCTTTAGCTGTATTCAACATTTCCGTCATTGAAACTAAAGGCATGTCGAAAGTCCTCCTTATGTAGCCTGATTTGCTTCTTCTCGAAAAAAGCTTTCCACCTATAGCATGACCATAAAAACCTGTCATATGTAAAACAACAGATCGCTTTTTCTCCATCTCTAGGATACCAACTTTTCGACAAATCGGCAACACAATGACATAATTGTTTCTAATTTTATTAATTCGATTTTAGAGGTAAATATTTTTTCACCGCGTCTCTGATCTCATCAATGTCAAAAGGTTTCGCAAAATGAGTCAGCGCTCCGAGCTCTTTTGATTCCTTAATCATATCGAGTTCTCCGTAAGCGGTCATGATAATGACGCGGATAGATTCGTCGATCATCTTCATGCGCTTGAGAATTTCGATTCCGTCCATGCCGGGGATTTTCATATCTAAAAGCACGAGATCGGGCCGTTCTTTCGTTACGATGTCCAGCGCCTGTATGCCGTTGGCGGCCTGAAACGTCTGGTACCCTTCTTTATGAAACACTTCATTGAGCAATATGCGTATACCGTATTGGTCATCTACGATTAAAATCTTTTCATTCATCATTTTACACCCCAATATTATCATTTTCGTCAAAAGGAAGCAGTTGTTTATGTATTCTGTTTGATTTTCACATTTCCTTTAATTATAATAGTCTACTTTCCGACATTTTCTGAGCATTTTCTCTTTTGTTGTATACTGTTCTTGTATGTGTAAAGGAGGTTTCACTCATGTTAAAGATATTTACGACGCAGCTTGCAGGCATTTTTTCCCGCATTCAGGATAAGGAATCCGAAGCAATAGAAGACGGCGCGCGCCTGCTGGCGCAGGCAGCCGTCAGCGGCCATACCATTTATTTATACGGCGCAAATGAGATGCAGGGCATTTTGTGCGAGGCGGAACTCGGCTCAGAACCGATGCCTTCCGTCAAAGCGTTTCCGGATACAGCTGATTCGATTACAGAAAGCGACAGGGTGCTGATGTTTTGTTCAGGTCCGGGCACGGCTGAAGAACAGGAGCTGGCAAAAAAGCTTTATGAAAAAGGGATCGGCCTCGTTGGCGTATCTCCTGTCATCAAAGATCAAACCGGGATTGAGGAATTTTGTGATGTTCATATTGACAGCAAATTAAAAATGCCGCTTCTGCCTGATGAAGACGGGACAAGATACGGCTTTCCTTCATTAATGACAGGCCTGTATGTCTATCACGCACTGTCCTTTACGTTAAAGGAAATGATGCAGGAATATGCCTGATGCAGAAAAAAGACTTGCCGCTTTTAAAGGAGGCAAGTCTTTTTTTATTACTTCTGTTCTGCAGCTTGTACGGAAGCGCCGATAAAGTCTTTGAATAAAGGCTGAGGTCTTGTCGGTCTTGATTTGAACTCAGGGTGGAACTGGCAAGCGACATACCAAGGATGGTCTTTAAGCTCGATGATTTCCACAAGACGGCCGTCAGGGCTTGTTCCTGAGAACACAAAACCGTTCTCTTCCATTTTCTGTCTGTATTCGTTGTTGAATTCATAACGGTGGCGGTGGCGTTCGTATACCACTTCATCCGCATACGCTTCGAAGGCTTTCGTGTCTTCCTGAAGCTTACAAGGGTACAGTCCGAGACGAAGCGTTCCTCCAAGATCCTCGACATCTTTTTGTTCTGGCAGAAGGTCGATGATCGGATAAGGAGTGGACGGATCGATCTCCGCAGAGTGAGCCCCTTCCAGACCTAATACGTTTCGCGCATATTCAATGGATGCAATCTGCATACCGAGGCAGATGCCGAAGAACGGAATTTTATTCTCACGCGCATACTTGGCGGCGATGATTTTCCCTTCTACGCCGCGGTCTCCGAAACCGCCGGGCACGATGATTCCGTCTGTGCCGCTAGTCAGCTCTTGAATATTGCTTTCTGTCACTTCTTCGGCGTTAATCCATTTGATCTTCACATCAGCGTCAAACGCATAGCCGGCGTGGCGCAGTGATTCAACGACTGAAATGTAAGCGTCCTGAAGCTCGACGTATTTACCGACGAGGCTGATTGTAATGGTTTTAGACAAGTTTTTCACTTTCGTGACAAGGTCTTTCCATTCCGTCATATCCGGGTCTTTGCATTCTAATTTCATATGATCGCAGACAAGCTTATCGAGTCCCTGCTCCTGAAGGTTAAGCGGGATGGAGTAAAGGTTGTCCGCATCTTCGCACTCGATGACCGCTTTCGTGTCAATATCGCAGAAGAGCGCGATTTTATCTTTCATATCTTGAGAAATCGGCATTTCCGTGCGCACGACGATGATATTAGGCTGAATACCGAGGCTTCTCAGCTCTTTTACGCTGTGCTGCGTCGGTTTTGTTTTCAGCTCGCCCGCCGCTTTGATGTACGGAACAAGCGTACAGTGAATGTACATCACGTTTTCGTGGCCGATGTCGCTTTTCATTTGACGGATGGCTTCAAGGAACGGAAGGGATTCGATGTCTCCCACTGTTCCGCCGATCTCAGTAATGACTACATCTGCGTTTGTTTCTTTGCCTGCACGGTACACGCGGTCTTTCAGTTCATTTGTGATGTGCGGAATGACCTGAACCGTTCCGCCGAGGTAGTCCCCGCGGCGCTCTTTTTTCAATACGGCGGAATAAATTTTACCGGTCGTCACGTTGCTGAATCTGTTCAGATTAATGTCAATGAACCGCTCATAATGCCCTAAGTCAAGGTCAGTCTCAGCGCCGTCATCGGTAACGAATACCTCACCGTGCTGGTACGGGCTCATCGTTCCCGGGTCAACGTTGATATAAGGGTCAAATTTTTGGATGGTGACGCTCATGCCTCTGTTTTTCAAAAGGCGGCCAAGTGACGCAGCCACAATTCCTTTTCCGAGTGATGATACAACTCCCCCGGTTACAAAAATATATTTCGTCATTTCGTTTGCTCCTCTCTTCGGTCTGCGCTACATTCCTTAAAATGTGCCGTTTTATAGAAAATCATTTCACTAAAAACAAATGATGTGTAAAAGAATTTGGGAGATGAAAATAAGAAAGCTCCCTTTCAATTTCTTGAAAGGGAGCGTAGCACTCTTATGAATTCTCTTCTTTTTGAAGAGCCCAAAATACATACTACATAGTTCGACAATGAAAGTCAAGATCGTTTTGCTGATATAAAATCAGTCTTTGCGATCCTCTTCCTCATCATCATAATCTTCCTCATCTTCTTCAATCATCTCGTCTTCGATCTCAAGCTCGTCGTCATCTTCTTCATCGATATCTTCGTCGTCAAAGCTGTCTGCTTCAAGGTCAATATCTTCTTCTATTTCATCGAGATCGATGTCATCTTCGTCAACTTCCTCGAATTCATCAAGGTCGAGATCTTCCTCAACGACTTTTTTCGCTTTTTTCTTTTTCGCTTTTACAGTCGGCTGTGTTTCTTCGTCCAGCTGATCGTACGGATACCAGCTGCGAAGCCCCCACGTCTGGTCTGACAGAGCAATAAAGCGGCCGTCAATGTTCAGGTCTGTATAAAATTGGGCGATACGGTCGCCCAGTTCCTCTTTCGTAACACCGAGCAAGGAGATCATTTCATTCAGCAGCTTCTGGAACGGAACCGGTTTTTTATGTTCTGAGAAAATTTCGTGAGCGATTTCAACTAAAGCCATCTGCTTCAGCTGTTCCTGAGAATATTGTTTGATACTCAAGGTCGGACACTCCCTTTCTATTACTTATATGTATCTGTTTCTATCCTATAATAAGAACGAATTTGTATTGTTTTGTTCATAAACCATACCTCTCATTATAAACAAATTAAAACAGAATATGCTACCCTTAACAGCGTAATTTAAGAAATTTTAGAGCTGTCCCTTCATAAATCGGCTGATGTGCGAAAACAAAGCCGCCGGCATATGCACCGGCGGCCCGCTTCTTTCTATAAAGACTCTTGTTTTTCGGCGCCGAATACAGACATGGCGAGCAATTCACTGACATCATAAGTGCCGATCGCGTCTTCGGCTTCTTTCGCTTTCGTACCGTCACCGAGCATGGTCAGACAGTAAGGACATCCGGAGCTGATGACCGTCGGACTGACAGAAAGCGCCTGCTCAGTCCGGGCCGTGTTGATTCTGGCCCCCGTTTCTTCTTCCATCCACATGAGCCCTCCCCCGGCGCCGCAGCACATCCCGTTTTCGCGGCTGCGCTCCATTTCCTTCAATTGAACGCCCGGAATGGCTTTTAAGATCGCTCTCGGCGGCTCATACACTTCATTGTATCTTCCTAAATAGCACGAGTCATGGAAGGTAATCGTTTCATTCACCGGGTGAAGCGGTTTTAGTCTTCCCTGTGACACAAGCTCGGCTAATAATTCAGTATGATGATAGACTTCGGCCCGGAATCCGAAATCAGGATATTCATTTTTGAACATATTATAAGCGTGCGGATCAATCGTGACGATTTTTTTGATCCCGTGTTTTTCAAATTCGCCGATGTTGTGTTCCGCCAGCTCTTGGAACAGAAACTCGTTGCCCAAACGGCGCGGCGTATCGCCTGAGTTTTTTTCCTTATTGCCGAGAATCGCAAAGGATACGCCCGCTTCATTAAGCAGCTTTGCAAATGAGACGGCAATCTTTTGGCTCCTGTTATCGTAGGAACCCATTGAGCCGACCCAAAACAAATAGTCGAACTCTTTGTCTTGTTTTTTCATTTCTTTCACTGTCGGAATCTCTGTATCAGCCTGCTCCCGCCAGTTCTCCCGCTCTTTCCGGTTTAAGCCCCACGGGTTTCCCTGTCTTTCAATGCTTGTCATGGCCCGCTGCGCGTCGCTGTCCATCTTCCCTTCTGTAAGCACAAGATAGCGGCGCAGATCGATAATTTTATCAACGTGTTCATTCATGACCGGACATTGATCTTCACAGTTGCGGCAAGTGGTGCACGCCCAAATCTCCTCTTCTGTGATGACCTCGCCGATTAAGCTCGGGTTGTAATCAATGGCTGCCGCCGCTTCACGCGATCCTCCCCCTGAGGAAGCCGCGGCGAGCTGATTCGCCTTCGTGTGCTGAAAAACGGGCGCGGGCACCCACGGAGATTTTGACGTCACGGCAGCGCCTTTTTCCGTCAAATGGTCTCTGAGCTTTAAAATGAGGTCCATCGGCGAGAGCATCTTGCCCGTACCGGAGGCCGGACACATATTTGTACAGCGGCCGCATTCGACGCAGGCGTAAAGGTCGACAAGCTGAGAGCGGCGGAAGTCTTCAATCTTTCCGACGCCGTAGCTTTCTTTCGTCTCATCGGTGAAATCGATTTTTTCCAGCTTTCCTTTTGAATCCAGCCTGCTGAGGAACACATTCGCCGGACCCGCAATTAAGTGCGCATGCTTTGATTGCGGCACGTACACTAAAAAGCTGAGCAAAAACAACAGATGAAGCCACCATGAAACATAAAACACGGCGGCGGCCGCCGGCGCTGAAAGACCGCCGAGCACAAACGCAATGGAGGAGGCGATCGGCTCCGTCCAAGACAGAGAATGATCGTGCCATAAAAGGTTCATGGCGTTCCCGAGAAGCACCGTCACCATCAGTCCGCCGATAAACAGCAGGACAAGCCCCGCTTTAAACCCGCGTTTCAGTCTGACGAGTTTTTCAATGTAGCGCCGGTAAAACGCCCAGACTACGGCGATTAAAATCAGAAACGTGACGATTTCCTGAAAAAAAGTAAACGCCGGATAAAGCGGACCGAACGGCAGATGGCGGTCAGGAAGCAGCCCTTTCAGAATAAAATCAATTGCGCCGAACTGAACGAGTATAAAACCGTAAAAAAACAGAACGTGGATGATGCCGCTCTTTTTATCTTTCAGCAGTTTTTTCTGTCCGAACACATTCACCCATATCTTCTGAAGACGTTCTTTCAGGCGTTTATCAAATTCTTCCCTTTGGCCGAGCTTAATATAAGCGATCCTCGTTCTGATCAGGTAAACGAATAAATAAACGGCGTAAGCGGTTACAGCTGAAAACAGCAGCGCGTTTACCATGAGAAATGCGTTCATCTTGTCTCCCCCTTTGTTCTGATACCCCTCTTCATTGTCATATCTTTACTTTATCATAAATAATGAATGAGTGTTCAGTCAATAATTAAATTCACATTCTCAGGGCACACTACGAATACTTCGGAAAGGAGCGTCGGTATGAAGGTCATTTTTGTGTTGCTTGTCATTTTTATCATATTGATCGCACTTATGCTGCTTGATATGCTGCTTGGCCGGGCGGCGTACAAAAAACAGGCGTATGAGCCCGTTTTTGACCCGAAAAAGAGTGATATCACACTCATTCACTGCGGCAGCGAGCTTGTGCGGCAGATGACGGCCGATATCCGCCAAGCCGTCTCTTCTATTCATATGATGTTTTTTATTATGAAGAACGACCAAGTCAGCCATGAGATGTTTCATTTATTGAAGGAAAAGGCCCAGGCCGGCGTCTCCGTATATCTATTGCTCGATTGGGCGGGCAGCCGCCAAGTGAAAAAGCCTTCCATTCAAACGATGAAAAAAGCCGGCGTTCACGTTCATTTTCTAAATAAACCGGCATTTCCGTTTCTATTTTTCAGGCTGCAAAAACGGAATCACCGGAAAGTGACCGTCATTGACGGCAAAATCGGCTATGTCGGCGGTTTTAATATCGCTGAAGAGTACCTCGGCAAAAAAGCGAAGTTCGGAAACTGGGAGGATTATCACCTGCGGATGACCGGCGAAGGCACGGCGGATCTTCAGACTCTTTTTGTAAGCGATCTGAAACGAAACACCGGAAAGGCACCCGGATCACCCGGGGTTTATCCCGCATTATCCGAAGGGAATATCTCTCATAGGACATATGCATCTGACGGTTTTTCGCTTGAATCGCATTATGAAAACTGCATCCGTAAGGCGGAGAAAAAAATCATTATCGGCACGCCTTATTATGTACCGAGCAAAAAGCTTCAGGAAGCGCTTATTTCAGCCTGCCGAAAAGGCGTCAAAGTCATCTTGATCGTGCCGATGAAGTCAGACCACCCGCTCGTTCGGGAAACAGCTTTTACCTATTATCCCGAGCTTCTGAAGGCCGGCTGCCTCATCTATCGGTATTATCAAGGCTTTTATCATGTCAAAGCTTTCATTATTGATGACCGCATCAGCATTATCGGCACGCCGAATTTTGATAAACGGAGTCTGTTCTGGAATGAAGAGGTGAATGTCATCATTCATGATGAAACCTTTACAAAGGAAGTGCTTTCAACCATAAAGCAGGACATTGAAAAATCCGAGCTTCTCACATTAGAAAAAGTGAAACAGCGCTCCGTCAGACAGCTTCCTGCAGAATGGCTGGGAAAGGCCATATCTTACTTTTTATAAAGGAGAAACCATATGCTGTTCAGATTCGGATTCGTCGCAAACGCCATGTGCCTTTGGGACGCGTCCCCCGCCAAAACCTTAACATATGCGCGCTATACCAAGCTTTCCCGCAGTGAGCGGAAAGACGCCCTGCTTTCTGTGACGAAAGCAAATCTTACCAATACACTGCGCACCATCCACTATGTGGTCGGCCACGGCATCCCGCTGTACAGGTTCTCAAGCTCGATTGTGCCGCTCGCCACCCATCCGGATGTGCTGTGGGATTTTGTCACGCCGTTTCGCCAGGAGTTTCGTGAGATCGGCGGGCTGGTCAGAAAATATGATCTCAGAACGAGCTTTCATCCGAACCAATTCACGCTTTTTACAAGCCCGAAACAGGAGATTACCGCAAATGCGGTCAAGGATATGGCCTATCATTATGACATGCTGGACGCAATGGGTATCGCGGACCGTTCCGTCATCAACATCCATGTCGGAGGCGCTTACGGTGACAAACAAAGCGCGCTTGGCCGTTTCCGCGTGAATCTGAAAGAACTTCCCGATGTCATCAAACAGCGGATGACTTTAGAAAACGATGATAAAACATATACGTCCGAGGAAACACTCAGTGTATGTGAACAAGAAGGCATTCCGTTTGTGTTTGATTATCACCATTTTTACGCCAATCCGACCGATGACGCTGATTTAGATGACATTCTTCCGCGGATGATCAAAACATGGCAGCGGATCGGCTTAAAGCCGAAGGTCCATCTCTCCTCGCCAAAATCAGAATCAGCCATACGCAGTCATGCGGACTATGTGGATGCGAATTTTATTCTGCCGGTGCTGGAGCGGTTCAGACAATGGGATACGGACATCGATTTTATGATTGAGGCGAAAGAGAAAGACCGGGCGCTGCTCCGGCTCGTCGAAGAATTAAGCGCCATCCGCGGAGTCAAACGCCTGGCGGGCGGAGTGCTGAAGTGGAAGGCATAACCAGGTTTATCACCCGTTTATATGGGGAATTTCCGAAATAACAGACCATCAGACGGAGGAGAAAACATATGAAAAACATTACATCTTTGAAAATAGCAGCTAAGAAGTTCACTTTACGAAACATGCTTCAGCTTTATCAGCTTTGCCACACAGGAGGCCACGAGCTGTATATCTACTCTAAAAAAACGATGTGCAAAATCAAAGATATCATTGAGCTGGAAACGTTCAGAATGGCCCATAAAGAACAAGAATATTTAATTGTAGTGGAAGGAAAGAAAGCGGTGCAGCTTGTTGACCGTTTCAAACATATCATCGAACCTGCGCAAAAAGAAGCCCATTAAATACGGACTACATAAAAAAAAGGATAGACAGGAGGCTGCCCGGCCCCTTTTGTCTATCCTTTTTCTTTTATTGATGTATCAGCTCGCCGAATTGGGCCTGATGAAGTCTCTGGTACATGCCGCCGGATGCCAGCAGTTCCTTATGATGACCTTGTTCAGCGATGCCATCTTTCGTGACGACGACGATCCGGTCCGCATCCTTAATCGTAGCCAGCCGATGGGCGATCACAAGCGTTGTGCGTCCTTCAGACAGCTCTTGCAGCGATTTTTGAATGGCGGCTTCCGTTTCTGTATCGAGGGCTGATGTAGCCTCGTCTAAAATTAAGATCGACGGGTTTTTCAAAAACATTCTGGCGATGGAAAGCCGCTGCTTCTGCCCGCCTGACAGCTTCACGCCGCGCTCGCCGATCACCGTGTTTAAACCGTCGGGATACCCGTTTACCAAGTCCTCTAAATGCGCCTGGCGGACGGCCTGCCAGATTTCTTCCTCAGACGCGTCGAGCCGCCCGTAAGCAATGTTTTCCCGCAATGTGCCGGAAAACAGAAAGACATCCTGCTGGACGACGCCGATTTGTCCGCGCAATGATGACAGCGTCATGTCCTTAATATCGATTCCGTCGATGGAAATCACGCCTTCAGACGGCTCATAAAAGCGCGGCAGCAGACTTGTCAGCGTTGATTTTCCCGCTCCCGAAGGCCCGACGAATGCGACTGTCTCCCCGGCATGAATGGACAAATTGATTCCCGACAGAACAGGACTGTTTTCTTCGTAACCGAACGACACACCATCATAACGGATATTCCCTTTTAAACCGGACACATGTCTCGCGTTCGGGGCGTCCTTGATATCAGGCTCCGTTTCCAGTATTTCTATAAAGCTTTTAAAACCGGCAATGCCTCTCGGATACATCTCAATAATCGCGTTGATTTTATCAATCGGACGGAACAGAACGTTCGTCAGCAGCACAAAAGCGACGAATTCCCCGTAAGATAACGATCCGCGGATCACGAACCATGTGCCGCACAATAAGACGAACAGCGTGACGAATCTTGTCAGCATGTAACTGATCGAGCCGTTTTTCGCCATGATTTTATATGACGTCAGCTTTGTTTTGCGGAAACGCTGATTGTTCACGTCAAACCGCTGCGTTTCAAACGCTTCATTGCTGAAAGCCTGAACAAGACGGATGCCGCCGATATTGTTTTCAACCCTCGCGCTGAAGTCTCCGACGTCTTTGTTCAGTTTTGTAAACGCAGAGGTCATTTTTTTATTGAAATACAAAGCAAGCCAAATGACGACCGGCATAATGATAAAAGTCAACAGCGCGAGCTGCCAGTTAATAAACAGCATCACACCGAACGCGCCCAAAATCGTCATGATCGCGATAAACAGGTCTTCAGGCCCGTGGTGGGCGGTTTCTCCGATATACATCAAATCATTGGTGAGCTTGGACATTAAACTGCCCGTTTTGTTGTTATCGTAAAATTTGAACGAAAGCTTTTGCAGATGGTCGAAAAGCTTTTTCCGCATATCGGTTTCAATGTTAATGCCGAGCATATGGCCCCAATACGTCACAACATACTGAAGTGCCGAGCTGAGGGCGTAGACCCCGAATAAAGCAGCGGAAGTCAAAATAATCAGACTCCAATCCCGCCCCGGAAGCAATGTATCGATAAAGTAATTGACAATCAGAGGAAAACTCAGCTCCATTAATCCGCCGGCGATGGCAGAAAAGAAGTCGAGAAAAAACAGCTTTTTGTACGGTTTATAATAAGAAAAAAATTGTCGCAGCACGATTCCGTCCTCCTTGTGCCTCGTTCTTAATGATAATATTTCTCAATTATACTATACACAAGGAGTTTTAAAAGCGTTTTTTATAACACGCCGGAAAATAACCGTGCGAAGGATTCCTTCGTTCTTTCCCATAATGTGCGCTTATAGAAACGGACGGGGCTGATTTTTTCAGACTCCTTCATATCCTCCAGATAATGCGCTTCAAGATCTTTGATCGCCTCTTGATCTGTAAAAAAGACATTGACTTCAAAGTTCAGCTGAAAGCTTCTCATGTCCATATTCGCCGTCCCGACAGAGGCGAGGTTTCCGTCAGTGATGAGCACCTTTTGATGCATAAAGCCTTTTTGATAAGAATAGACTTCGATTCCTTCGCGAAGAAGCTCGGGGAAATACGATCTCGTTGCGTACTGGGTTAAAAATCCGTCATTGGTTTCCGGCACCATGACACGCACCCGGACGCCTCTGGCAGCAGCCTCCTTTAGCGCTGTGCGGATCGGCTCATTCGGCACGAAATAAGGCGTCGCGATCCATACAGACGATTCGGCCGCCGCTATCATGGCATAATACAGATCGCTCATCCGCTCCTTCATATCGGGGCCTGTCGGCACGACTTGATAGACGCCGCCGCTTTCTGCCGCAACCGGGCGGGTATATGCTTTCCGATCAATCAGCACCTCATCCGAAACGTATTCCCAATCAAGCATAAAAATGCTGTGGAGCGTCTGAACGATTTCTCCTTCGACTTTCATATGAGTGTCCCGCCAAAAGCCGACATCTTGGTCTTTGCCGATATACTCCTTGCCGACATTCAGCCCGCCGACAAAACCGACTTTCCCGTCAACGATGACGATCTTGCGGTGATTTCTGAAATTGAATTTTTGGTTGAAAAAACCGTATTTCAGCGGCAGAAACGGGACGATGTTCACACCCGCGCGTTTCAGTTTTTTAATATCTTTTCCGGCCAGCTTCAGGCTGCCGGCCGCGTCGAACAAAAACCGCACTTCCACGCCTTGACGCGCCTTTTCCATCATAATGTCCATCATTTTGTGCCCGAGCATGTCTGATTTGAACATGTAATACTCAATATGTATAAATGAGGCGGCCTCCCGGAGCGCCTCAAACAGCTCCGGAAATGTTTCGTCCCCGTTTTTGAGCACCTTCAGCCTGCTTTTTGTATTGATATTCATATGGGACGCCTTGATTGAATATTGAAAGAAACGCTTCTGATTTCCTTTCAGCCCGGTCAGGTCGGGAGTTTGTTCCATATCAAATATCGTTCTCAGCTTTTCCCGGTTGTATGTCCGTTTCGACCTGAACAGCTTGCCTTTTTCATAAAGCTGGCCGGAAAAAAGGTAAAATAAGTACCCGGCGATCGGAAAAAACACAAGAATATGAATCCATAACAGCGTGTGCTGCGAGGTGCGGTTTTCAAGAATTAACGAATAGATGCTGAACAAAATAATGCTTGCATAGCAAAGCACCCCTCCGTAAAACTCAAGCCTGGAAACCGGAAAAAACCATATGACATATGCTCCCATAAGCATCATATATAAAAAGCAAAATTCCAGTCTCCTTTTCAGCATCCCGACTCTCTCCCATCTGATCCGATATCTCTGTATACCCTCTGTTTTCCGGCCTGTAAACATATGAAAAAGCCTCTCCGCATGAGCGGAAAGGCTTATGATGAAGCTTCCTGTGATTGGCCGGGTGTGATGTTCTGAAGCAATGCCGGATTGAGCGAGCAGCTGCCTTTGATTTTATTTTTGAAGATGCCGATGATCAGACCGGTGACCGCTATCGACACTAAGGAGAAGAGCCCTTTCAGCAACCCGACGGAAAAAATGCCGGCCAGCACGACGCCAAAATCGAAGAGGAAATTAACGGCACCCGGATTCCATCCGCAGCGCTTTTGCAGAAATAAAGCGAGGATATTGGCGCCGCCGAGCGATGCCTGATGATAAAACATGAGCGACAAGCCCAACCCGATCAGCGCCCCTCCGCAAATCGCCCCGGCAAGCGGTGAAACAGAGACCGGCGGCAGCCAGTGATCCGTGCCGGTAAACAGAGTCAGTACTGTGACTGCAAAAACGGTGGATAGAGTGAATTTGATTCCCATTCTGATGAGAGAAAATATATAAAACGGGATATTAATCAGAAAGAAGATAATCGCAAACGAGGAATGAAACAAGTATGACAGGCTTAGTGACAGTCCCGCTGTTCCGCCGGTTAATACATGAGAATGTCTGAGTGTCAGGACGCCGGCGCTTGTCATCAGACAGGCGGCTAAAATGAGGAAAATCCGCTTCATTCTTCACTCTCCTTTTGTTGCTGTTATTTCCAAATAAAACATAACAGGAATCCCGGCCGCCCAGCCATTACCTTGGCAGAAAATATCTTATGTTTTTATTTTTTCACCATAAAAAATCCCCCTCTTGCAGGGGGGATTTTTACGTGCGTTTCCGATAAACAACATAGCTGCGGGTCAAATACTTGAGGGGCAGGCTGAACACGTGAACCAATCTTGTAAACGGCCAGAGGATAAAAACGACGTACCCTATAATGATATGAAACTTAAACCATAGCGGGACACTTTCCATCAAAGAAGCGTCAGGCCGGAACAAAACAATTTCCCTGAACCACGGCCCGACTGTTGCCCTGTAATCAAATCCTTTCGAGTCAATGTTGAGGAACGTGGCCGCAACGCCCGACAGCATCATGAACAGCAGCAGAATAAGCGTCAAGATATCCGATGGCGAGCTGGTTTTGCGGATTCTTTTGTCAAACAGCCTTCTGTACGTCAGGATGACAAGTCCGGCACATGCAGCAATCCCCGCCGGCAGGCCTGCGCCGATCGCCATTTTGTGATACATATGCTCGGAAATGCCAAGGGAAGCATACACGCCTTCCGGGATCAGAATTCCCATGACATGTCCGCCGACAACGCACAGCAGTCCCCAATGAAAAAGTGTGCTGCCAGCGGCGAGTTTTTTCTTTTCTAACAGCTCGCTTGATTTCGCCGTCCAGCCGAATTGGTCATGCTGATAGCGGTAAATATGCCCGCCGATAAAGATCGTCAATACAATGTATGGCATAACGCCCCACAGGATCTGCCCGCTCATGCCTGAACAGCCCCTTCTTCAATGCTTTCACGCACATCGATGTTTTCCAGTGCGGCCTGCAGCACGTGCAGCAGCTCAGCATAGATGCTGTTATTTTTTTCGAGGCGGGAAGCCAGCTCCCTCACATTGGACAGGTATTTCTCAAACACGCTTCTCGCCGCTTCAATCTCCGCAACCGCGGCGAATTCCAGCATCAGCGGCAGGTAATCAGGCAGTTCTTTCTCTGTCGGCAGGAAACCGGATTGCTGGTAGGTGTTTTTTAAATGCAGCAATTCAATGCCGCGTTCCCTTTGTTCGCCTGAGTTAAAGTAGGTGACGTACATATTCGTTTTTTTTCCGAAATCGAACGTATACACATAGTGTTCAATCAGCGCTTGCGGAGAAAAGCCGGCTGCCGCCTCTAAAAAGTGCAGCAATTTCTCCCGGATTTGCCGGTTGGTGATGTCATGGATAAGAGCCTTCCAATCGGGAATCTCGGCTCTCCACTCTTCCTCCGGATATGAGAGAAGAACGGAAAGAGCGGAGAACGTCATTTGCCGGTCTGTGGTGTTCATGTTATTACACCTCATTTATGAAAAGTTAGAAACAAGAGCCCGGGCCGCCTGAAAATGATAAGCCGCAGCTCCCTTGTTCAGCATATAAATCTGACACTTCTTCTCGATGGCTGCTCGGGATCACAAAACGGTCATCATATTTGGCGATTGCCAGCAGCCGATACATGTCTTCAATTTGCTGTTCTGTTAAGCCGACACTGGAGACCAATGCCGGGTCGATGGATTTATTTGTCTGAACCGCCCTCATATACTGGCGCATGACAGACATTTTCTTTAACGTGGATCGAATATGATCCGTATCCCCCGCCGTTAACAGCTGCGCCAAATAGTCAATCGGAATTCTCATTTGGTCGATAGCCGGAAAAATCGCTTCCGCCGTTTGCCGGCTGCCTTTTCCTTCAAAGAGATTCATAATGGGGCTGAGCGGCGGAATGTACCACACCATCGGCAGCGTACGGTACTCAGGGTGAAGCGGAAGCGCAATCTTCCAGTCAATGATCATTTTATAGATCGGCGATTGCTGCGCAGCCTCTATCCATTCAGCCGGGATGCCTTGTTCTTTTGCCAGTTTGCCAATCTCAGGATCATTCGGATCAAGAAAAACGTCCAGTTGGGAATGGTAGAGATCCTTTTCATTTTCAACCGATGCCGCTTCCTCCACTTTGTCCGCGTCATACAGCATGACGCCGAGATAGCGGATTCTGCCGACACACGTTTCAGAGCAGATAGTCGGCAGCCCCGCCTCCAAGCGCGGAAAGCAGAGTGTGCATTTTTCCGCTTTGTTCGTTTGCCAGTTAAAATAGACTTTTTTATAAGGACAGGATGAGACGCAATATCTCCATGAACGGCATGCGTTTTGATCCACAAGCACAATGCCGTCCTCCTCACGTTTGTACATGGCGCCGGACGGACAGGATGAGACGCACGCCGGGTTGATGCAGTGTTCGCAAATACGCGGCAGATACATCATAAAGACTTCATCGAATTCTGTTTTGATCGATTCCTCCATCTTTTGTACGTTTGGATCTTCAAGACCCGTAATATGCCCGCCCGCGAGATCATCCTCCCAGTTCGGGCCCCATTCGATATTCATAAAATCCCCCGTCAAGGACGATTTCGGGCGCGCTACCGGCTGGTGTTTTTTCTGCGGGCTGTTTGTTAATGTTTCATAATCATAGTTCCAAGGTTCATAGTAGTCATCAATCGTCGGCTGGTTCGGGTTATAGAAAAGGCCTGCGAGCCGATTCGTTTTCGGGCCTGATTTCAGTTCAAGCTTTCCTTTTTTCAACGTCCAGCCGCCTTTATATTTGTCCTGGTCCTCCCATTGCTTCGGGTAGCCGATGCCCGGCTTTGTTTCTACATTATTGAAGTACATATATTCCGCACCGGAACGGTTTGTCCACGTGTTTTTGCAGGTGACGCTGCACGTGTGGCAGCCGATGCATTTATCCAAGTTCATGACCATCCCGATTTGCGCTTTAATCTTCAAGCCAATCAACCTCCTTCAGCTTGCGGATGACGACATTCAGATCGCGCTGATTCCCCGTCGGACCGTAATAGTTAAAGCCGTAACTGAGCTGTGCATAGCCCCCGATCATCTGGGTCGGCTTGACGTGAATCCTTGTCGGGCTGTTATGGGTGCCTCCGCGGTTATTCGTCAGTTTTGTGCCGGGCACATTGATGTGGCGGTCCTGGGCATGGTGCATAAACGCCATTCCTTTAGGAATCCGGTGAGACAAAACCGCTCTCGCGACGACAACGCCGTTTCGGTTGAAGCATTCAATCCAATCGTTGTCTTTGATATCCGTGTCCTCTGCGTCATCTTTATTCATCCACACAGTCGGCCCGCCGCGGAACAGCGTCAGCATCGGCAGAGAATCAAAATACATGCTGTGGACGGACCATTTATTATGCGGCGTCAAATAATTAAGAACGATTTCTTTGCCCTCTTGATCAGGCCGCTTGCTTAGGAACGGACGGTGCTGGAGGATCGGTTTAAATGTCGCCATCGTTTCACCGAATTCCATCATCAGTTCATGATCGACATAATAGGATTGTCTGCCTGTCAGCGTCCGCCACGGAATTAATTTTTCCACATTCGTCGTAAACGGCGAGTACCTGCGCCCTCCTTTTTCTGAACCGGTAAAGGCCGGAGAGGTGATGACCGTTTTCGGCTGGGCTGTAATTTGCTCGAACGTAAAGCATTCTTCCTCGCGCTCTTCCGCCAGGTCTTTCAGCTCCAGATTGGTAATGTTTTCAAGTGATTCCCATGCTTTCACGGCGACTTTTCCATTTGAGGTGGACGACAGGGTTAAAATCGCTTCCGCCGCCTGCTTCGCTTCACTTATATTCGGGCATCCTTTGGCAACGCTGTTTGAATCGGTTTCTCCCAGTCTCTGTTTGAGTGATTCATATTCATCCGCAATCGACCAGCTCATCCCTTTTGTTCCGCTCGGTTTTAAAGCCGTATTAGGGCCAAGCGCGGTCATTTTATGAAAAATGTGTTTGTAATCCCGTTCAACGACATGGATGTTCGGCATCGTTTTTCCCGGAATGGGTTCACATTCACCCTTGCTCCAGTCATTGATTTTGCCGAACGGCTGGGCCAATTCCTGCATCGTGTCGTGGAGGAGCGGCGTTGCGACTATCTCTTTTACCGGCTCCATATCGACTTCTTCCGCCAGATCGGAAACGGCTTTTGACAGCGCCTTAAAAATATCCCAGTCTGACTTCGATTCCCACGGCGCCGAGATGGCCGGAGCAAATGGATGAATAAACGGATGCATATCCGTGCTGCTGAGATCGTGTTTTTCATACCATGTCGCCGCCGGCAGCACGATATCGGAATACAGCGCCGTACCCGCCATTCGAAAATCAAGATTGATTAACAAGTCGAGCTTGCCTTCCGGCGCCTGCTCCCGCCATTTGATTTCTTTAGGGCGGATGCTGTCGCTGTCGTCATTCATCAGACCGTTCGTCGTCCCCAGCAGATGCTTGAGAAAATATTCATGCCCTTTCCCTGAGCTTGAGATCAGATTTGCCCGCCATACGAAGAGATTCCTTGGGAAATTCACTTCATTGTCAGGGTCTTCAATCGCGAATTTCAGTTTTTTTTCTTGAAGCCGTGAGGCCACGTACGCACCTACGTCTTCAGGTGTCGCCGCCCCCGCTTTCTCAGCTTCTTTGTACAGATCAATGCCGTTTTGATTGAATGTCGGGTAAGACGGAAGCCACCCTAATCGCGCCGCCAGCACATTGTAATCGGCGTGATGCTTGTAGCGGGATGACGCGGCGATCGGTGAAGCCAAGTCACTGATCGGCTGGTCTTCATAACGCCACTGGTCTGTCGCAAAGTAAAAAAATGAGGTGCCGTTTTGCAGCTTAGGCACGCCTTCCCAGTCCTTT
This sequence comes from Bacillus sp. FSL P4-0334, assembly GCF_038004825.1. Lineage (NCBI taxonomy): Bacteria > Bacillati > Bacillota > Bacilli > Caryophanales > Bacillaceae > Bacillus > Bacillus sp. FSL P4-0334. The sequence goes on from NZ_JBBORX010000001.1 coordinate 643,792, forward strand.
GCGGTTGCAATCGTCTGCCACCCTTCAGCCGGACGGAGTTTTTCCTGCCCCACGTAATGGGCCCAGCCTCCGCCGTTTACGCCTTGGGCGCCTACGAGTAAAACAAGATTTAACACCGCACGGTAAATCGTGTCGGAGTTGAACCAGTGGTTAATGCCCGCCCCTACGATAATCATGGATCTGCCGTCTGTATCGATCGCATTTTGGGCAAACTCCCTGGCAATCTGTATAACGGCTTCTCTTTTAATTCCCGTAATCTTTTCCTGCCAGGCAGGTGTGAACGGACGGGGATCATCATAGGATGCGGCTGATTGTCCGCCGATGCCCCGGTTCACGCCGTAGTTGGCCAATATCAAGTCAAACACGGTCGTGACGTACGTCTCTTCACCGTTCAGGTCCAGTTTTTTAATAGGAAGATCCCGCTCAAGCACTTTGTTTCCGTCATCTGAAAAATACGGAATGCGCACTGAGCCGATTTCGTCCTCTATTCCGAGCACGGAGAGACGGGGCTCAATCTGTTCCCCGGTGTCTTCGTCGATCATGTGCAGATTCCATTTCTGCTGCCCGTCCCAGCGGGAGCCCATTGTGCCTTGCGGTATGGCAAACGCACCTGTCTGTTCATTCCAGACCGCCGGCTTCCACTGATCATTTTTTGTCTGCCGCCCGATGTCTTTTGCATGCAGAAACCGTCCCGCTGTATACACGCCGTTCTCTTTTGAAAGAGTGACGAAGAATGGAAAATCGGTGTATTGCTTCGCGTACTCAATAAAACGTTCAGTTTCTTGGTTCACGTAAAATTCCTGCAAAATGACGTGACCCATCGCCATCGCAAGCGCCCCGTCAGTCCCCTGGCGGATACTCAGCCAGTCATCTGCGAACTTTGAGGATTCCGCAAAATCGGGACTGATCGAAATGACTTTAGCGCCTTTATAGCGGGCTTCCGCCAGAAAGTGCGCATCAGGCGTTCTCGTTAACGGAACGTTGGAGCCCCATGTGATGATATAGCCTGAATTGTACCAATCACTGCTCTCCGGAACGTCCGTCTGGTCGCCCCAAATTTGCGGGGACGCCGGCGGAAGATCCGCATACCAGTCATAAAAACTGAGCATTGGGCCGCCGATTAACGACATGAATCGCGAACCTGATGCGTGGCTGATCATGGACATCGCCGGGATCGGAGAAAAACCGACATTCCGGTCAGGCCCGTATTTCATCACTGTATACAGCAGAGAGGCTGAAATCAGCTTCAGCACCTCCGGCCATTCCGCGCGGACAAAGCCGCCTTTCCCCCTTGCCTGTTTATAGGACTTCGCTTTTTCAGGGTTTTCAACGATCGATTTCCAGGCATCCAGCGGATTTTGATGCGCCTGCAATGCTTCCCGCCACAAATTGATCAGCACACCGCGCACATATGGATATTTCACACGGAGCGGGCTGTAGATGTACCAAGAAAAACTGGCCCCCCGCGGGCAGCCTCTCGGTTCGAAATCAGGCATATCCGGGCCTGTTGATGGATAATTCAAGTTTTGTCCTTCCCACGTGACAATTCCGTTTTTTACATAAATATTCCAGCTGCAAGAACCCGTGCAGTTGACGCCGTGGGTGGAGCGAACGACTTTGTCGTACTGCCATCTGTTTCTGTATACATTCTCCCAATCACGATCTTCGCTTGTCGTTTGGCTATGGTTATTTGAATGATGTTCGATAGGAGAAAAATAGTTTAATCTCCTGAGCAACGGACTCATTTTCTTTTTCTTCATGATCGTTCACTCCTTCCGAGTCAGGTGATGCTATGTACACTATAAACAGAGACGGCGCGTTTCCTTGTGAACTATGTCACACACTCTGCTTTTTTCACAAAACGTTCACACAGAGCAGCAGGAAGGATTTTCAAACGATATGGGGACGCCCGGCGTCATCAAAAAAAACCGGTTCTGTTTAAGAACCGGGTTCGGCGTTTTCATCCCGTGATGTATGCAGATACCGCAAAAACAACTGATAGGAACAGAAGACATTTTGCTGAAGCATCGCCAAAAAGTTCATTTGCAGCCGCGGATGGTAAGACATCATTTGCTTAAATACGGAATATGGAATATGGAGTACCAGGATATCCGGTGAGGCATTGACTGAGATAAAAGGCGATAAAGAGAGCCCGCCTTTTTCATCAATCGGAAACACATCGCCTTTTTCCCACAGCGCAACGGTTTGCGACCCTTCAGGGAGCCTGCTGTCCGTAAAACGGATATTGCCTTTTAATACAATATAAACGGATTGTGAATGAAGAAAGGATGGAGATTGGTCAGATGAGCCGCGGATAAACGTCCCGTTTTTCAGCAAGGTTTCGACAATGGACAGAGGCACTTCATTAAACATAGGAAGTTGTTTCAGAAATAATAAATAGTCACACTGATTCATAGGAAAGCCTCCTGTGCTAAGGATAGCTTTAGTGTAGCCCGATTGAGCCTGCACGGCAGTGATGTATTTCACAGCTTGTATGATAAAAGTCACTTATCAGGAGAGTGTATGTACTTATAATGAAATAAAAAGGAGGGTTTCGATGAAGGCGATGATTCCGAAGCAGCACGGCGCATGGGCGATGCTGCTGATTCCATTTTTACTCGGCATGATCAAGGGAGGCCCGGTTTTCTGGCATGTTCCGCTCTTTCTAGGCTGGCTGTTCCTTTACTTAGCGGTTTATCCCGTTTCGCTCGCTTTGAAAAAGAAACAGCTTCAGCCCTATCAAAAGTGGATATGGTATTACGGTTTTCCGGCCTGCTGCTTTTTGATCATTTCTGTCTATCATAAGCCGCAGCTCGTCTGGATCGGCGTTTTTTTATTGCCGCTGTTTCTCATACATACGCATTATGCCCGCCGAAAAAACGAACGGGCGCTCACGAATGATATTGCAGGTGTTCTGTTCTTTTGTTCAGGCGGGCTTGCGAGCTGCTGGCTGGGAACGGGAACCCTTGACGGCTGGGCCTGGTTTCTATTCTTGCAATCCGCTTTATTTTTTGTCGGGAGTTCTTTTTATGTGAAATCGGTCATACGGGAGAGAAAAAACAGAACCTTTGCATACTGGTCGTGGGGATATCACCTCTTGCTCCCCTTTTTATCGGCTCTTCTTGGGGCAGGCTGGGCGTTTCTCGCTTTTATCCCAAGCAGTCTGCGGGCCTGGTTTTTTCACGGAAGAGACTGGCCGGTGAAAACGCTCGGCATTCTGGAAATCGTAAATGCCGGCTTCTTTTTCGCCGTCATGTGTATATGTATCACAAGCTGAAAAACAAGGACACCGGCTGCCCTTGTTTTTTTCAGTCAATATTGCAGATCTCCAGCGGACAATTTTCACACTCGATCTCGCATCGTAAATAGTCCCGCTTGTGCAAAATAATTTTTCCGGTTTCGTCTATCGAAATAACCCCTTGTTTGCGGAGGTCTCCCAGCATGCGGTTGACGCTCTCCCTTGCCGCCGCGCAAAACTTGGCCAAATCCTGATTTGTCAGCACAATGTTAATCAGAATCCCGTCACTTCGTTCCACCCCGTAGCTGTTTGATAAGCGGATAAGGGTGGAATAGAGCGCCCCCTTTTTGCCGTGAAGAAGCAGGTCCCTGATCTTGGACTGGATTTTTCGAAGATGGGTGCTCATCCATTTCATAAATTCAAACGTCAAAACACCGTTTTGGATCAATTCCTTCTCCAGCTTGTTTTTATTAATGACGAGCACCTCGCCATCCTCTAACACTTTCGCACTGAGCATATATCTCGGCTCATCTGTGAATAGCGTCAATTCCCCGACAATATCGTTTTTTTGGCAGATTCTAAGCGTCAGGTCTTTTCCGTCAGATGTCAGCTTGCCGATTTCAATGAGTCCTGACTGAATCAGATAAAGCTCTTTTGCATCCATTCCTTCTTGAAACAAATAAGTGTGTTTTTTCATTTTCCTTTTCGTACTGATCGATTCCAGCAATTCATGCAGTTCGCGGGAAAGAAGTTCTTTATCAGATTTTCGGACAGAGAGAATATTCATGAGCTCACCTCGAAGAAAGTCACGTTGCGTATGTATATTGTAACGTGACTTGATTTGCACTCACCCAGAAAAAACTAACAATCTTGTGAATGGATCATTATGAATTGAGGCTCTGACTGTTTCTCTCCGTATGTGTTTTCATTCTTTCCTGCCAATACATCCAGATCACAAGAACAAAGCTGGCTAACGCGACCTCTGAAAGCGCCATAAACCCGATCGCGTATTGGCCTGTTGCCTGAAATACACTTGCCAGAATCAGCGGAGGGAAAAAACCGCCCAGTCCGCCCATAGCAGACACAATACCGTTGGCAATCCCCGCTTGCTTCGAAAAATAGAAAGGCACCAGTTTAAATACCGTCCCGTTTCCAATCCCTGAGCAGACTGCCACCGTCAGCGATCCAAACGCATAAAGGCCGATCGTCGGGGAGAATGACAGCATGACCCCTGACAGCGTAAGCCCTGCGAAAACGAACATCAGAATGCGGAGCGGGCTCAGTTTATCTGCAAGAAACCCTCCCACAGGCCTGAGCAGCGTAGAGACCGCAATAAAGCCGGCCGTCCGCAGACCGGCGTCCGCAGGGCTCAGCCCAAAATGCTCAACCAAAAAATTCGGAAGATAGATGGTAAAGGCGACAAAGGCGCCGAACGTAATAAAATAAAACAGGCTCAACATCCACAGCACATGATTTCGGTAAACGGCTTTCATTTGTGTCTTTATGGAAACTTTGACTTTCTTCTCATGCCGGTCGCCGAACAAAACGTGCAGTAATGCGAAAACAGCCAGCAAAACAAGATACATCTGCACGGTTGCTTTCCATCCCGCGGCTTGAGCGATAACCGGCGCCGCAAAGGTAGTAACGGCGGTCCCGATGTTTCCGGCACCGTAAATCCCATTGACGACTCCGTGCTTTTCTTTCGGATAATATTTCGGGAGGGACGTCACTCCGATGGAGAATACCGCTCCCCCGATCCCTAAGAAAAAGCCGCCCGCGATTAAATCAAATAAAGAATCCGCGATACTGATCCAAAATACAGGAAACAAAAGCAGGATGAAGCTGATCATAAACATCAGCCGCGCCCCGTACCTGTTCGTTAAATATCCTAAAGGAATACGGAGAAGCGATCCGAGAATAACGGGAATCGCCGTCACCAATGAAATTTCGCCTTTGCTTAAATGAATATCTGATGTCATTTGAGAAATGAGCGATGAAATCAGCACCCACACCATAAACCCTGCCACTAAGCTTAATGACTGCAACGATAATTGAATATGTTGACGATTGATCATTCGGCTTGCCCCTTTCACTGATTCAATATCAGTCTTATCATACAAAAACTCAGTGTGCGGGATTGTGAATTACATCACACGCTTTATATACAAAAAAAGAACAAAGCCCGAAGACTTTGTCCTTTGATCATCATTACATTTTTTCCGGAGCCGATACGCCGATCAGCTGAAGCGCATTGTTCAGCGTAATTTGCGTCGCCTTCATTAAAGCGAGACGCGCGCGGCTCTTCTCTTTATTTTCCGGATCGATGACTTTCTCCGCATTGTAGAAGCTGTGCAGAGCGGAAGCCAGATCATAAATATAGTTTGTGACACGGTGAGGAATGCGTTTTTCCGCCGCTTCTGCCACTGCCTCAGGGAAGCCGCCGATCGTTTTCAGCAGGTCATATTCTTTTTCTGATTGAATATGGCTGAAATCAAGATCTGCCGCCGGTTTAAGTCCCTGCTCCTCCCCTTGGCGAAGCATGCTGCAAATACGTGCATGTGCGTATTGTGCATAATACACAGGGTTTTCGTTAGATGTGGATACGGCAAGATCCAAGTCAAAATCCATGTGCGTATCAGCACTGCGCATCGCGAAGAAATAACGCACGGCATCCAAGCCGACTTCTTCAATCAAGTCGCGCATCGTTACGGCTTTCCCCGTACGTTTGCTCATCTTCATTTTTTCGCCGTTTTTGTATAAATGAACGAGCTGAATGATCTCAACTTCCAATGTGCCTTTCTTGTAACCGAGCGCTTCAATTGCCGCTTTCATACGCGGAATATACCCGTGGTGATCCGCGCCCCATACATTGATGAGCTTGTCGAATCCGCGGTCAAGTTTGTCTTTATGGTATGCGATATCCGGCAGCAAATAAGTGTATGAGCCGTCTTTTTTGATCAGCACACGGTCTTTATCGTCGCCGAACGTTGTGGAGCGGAACCATGTCGCGCCGTCCTCTTCGTATACATGGCCCTTTTCGCGAAGCGCCTCAAGCGCCTGATCAATTTTTCCGTTTTCGTACAGTGACGTTTCAGAATACCATACGTCAAACGGTACGCGGAAATTTTCCAGGTCGGAGCGAAGTTTATCAAGCTCGTACTTTAAGCCGTATTCACGGAAAAACGCCTGACGTTCGCTCTCCTCTTCATGTACGAAACGGTCGCCGAAATCTTCGGCAAGCTTTTTCCCGATGGCGATAATATCCTCGCCGCGGTAGCCGTCTTCCGGCATCGGTTTCTCGAGACCGAGCGCTTCAAAATAACGGACTTCAACGGAAAGCGCCAGGTTGTTAATCTGGTTGCCCGCATCATTAATATAGTACTCGCGGCTCACATCATAGCCCGCTTTAGAAAGAACGCTGCACAGCGCGTCACCTACCGCCGCGCCGCGCGCATGGCCTAAGTGAAGATCTCCCGTCGGGTTGGCTGATACGAATTCGACCTGAATCTTTTCGCCTTGTCCGATGTTTGTCTCTCCGTAATGTTCACCCGCTTCAAGCACGGACGGAATCAGTTTTGTTAAGTAGCTGTTGTTCATGTAAAAGTTGATAAAGCCAGGTCCCGCAATATCCATCTTTTCAATGGAAGCTTTGCCTTTATCAAATGACGCCACGATCTCCTCAGCGATTTGGCGCGGCGCTTTTTTTGCGATTCTCGCCAGCTGCATCGCCATGTTTGTGGAATAATCACCGTGTGTTTTTTCTTTCGGCGTTTCTAACAGTACGCTTGGAATCTGGCTTTCGTCCGCCAGGCCCGCTTTCAGAACGGCCGCTTTGATTTCTTCCTTCAGCACGTCCTTCATTTGTTCCGCAATGTTCATGCGTGAGTTCCTCCCTCATACGTGATCGTCATATTATGTAAATGCTGCTGCCCGTCTCCGACATGCATGTCATATGCGATGCTGATTCGGCCTTTTTCTTCACCGAGATCAGATTGAATCGATTTTGTGCTTGTTTCCAGCTCAAGCTCACCAAATGACATTTTATATTTCGCAATTGTGGAAGCTCCCGTTATGAAACGCTGATTCATTTTAACAGCGCCTGACCTCATGATCAGGACTTCGCCTTCGCTCACCTTCACAATCGTTTTTACTTTGCCTAGGTCGTGTTCTTCATAATAAGATAGATACACTTTTTGTTGTTTTACATAGTAAAATCCGGTAGTACGGAATTCGATGACTTCATCATTTCCGTCATCCTCGATCACAGACTTCACATGGAGTGTTATCGGTGTCTCTTGCTTCATTTTGACACGTCCTTTTCATCATTCCACTTTGACTTGAATAGTATAATCATTCAGCTTGTAAACTTCAACTGCTTCTATCTTACCATCATTGCTCATTAGATTTGAAGATAAACCTCATAAAAAGCAGTTCCTTATGAGAAGAGAAAATCATATCACTATGTCACCCAATCCGTAAAAAACATGACAGCAGCTTTTCAGAAACTCACACAGTCTCATCGAAGCTGCTGCGACTTCCGGCAACATAGATTGTGCAGCAGAAATGCCAACGATGTCAAAGCGCTGCGTGACAGCTATAAAAACGTCCGCCAAACACACGTGATTGCTGCTGTATTATGCCAAGTCATCATATTCGGCTGCGTGTTCGAAATCGTCAAAGCCGTCCCTTTCCGCTTTCACACGCCCCTTGCCGTATCAATGGGACTCGCGGTGTTACTGATTTTGTATTTATTGTATTTTATGCGGACGTACTTGCTGCAGCTTTTCCAGCATGTCAGCCTGTTCAAAAAAGGGCATGCGGGAGCGCTGACAGGAGCCGGGGTTTGGCGGATGCTCAGTTTCACCATAAGTGAACTGCTGTTTTTAATCATCCTGGCTGCCATCCAGCAGATCGGCTCATTTATTTATAAACGATTTTTTTATCGCAGCTCTGCTTCTCTCAACCTGTGAAATAAGCTACATCGCAATCGCTGACGGACCAGTCCCAACCGGAATCACCGTCATGGCTGTATAATCACTCGTGCGGTACACGGTTACGGTATTGTCGCCGGGCTGTGCTGCATAAATGTACTGATTATCAGGTGTTACGGCGAGGTCAAAGGCGCCGGGCAGAGACACGTTTGCAATGATCCTCTGTCCAGCCGTATTAACTACGTATAAGTTATTAATGAGAAACGGTTCACTATATGGCTCTAGAAAATAAGCCCTAGTGCTATCGCGAGAAAATACAATCGTCCTCAGCGTTTCAAATAAACGGTTGAAGTCGCCTCCCCTGCTTAATGGTGACAAACTGATCTCCGTTACACCTTTCGGCAGCAGCTCACCATTCAACACATACGCAAAATTTCCAGCGTAAGGAGTGGCAATTAAACTGGGAAATTCAAATGTATCTATGATACTTTCTACCAACTGCCCAGTATTTACATCATATTTATCAACCGACCAACTGCTTCCATTAGCGGTATAGACATACTGTCCATTCGGATCAAGAGCAAAGTCTAAAGCGCCGGGTATCGGAATGACATCAATGACCGATTGAGAGGCCATGTTGATCATATATATAGAGCCGGCGGCCATCACGTACGCGAACTCATCTGTTGAATCAAATTCAACCTTTCTCGGCCCTCCTCCAACAGTGATGGTATTTATGATGGTTAATGTTTTATTATCTAGCACTGAGACAAGGTTGGTATTCCCATGGAGGACATACGTGAAAGCTTTATCGAAAGTAACGCCTAGATTAGTTGGCACGTCAGAAAAAGGGATTGTTTTTACAACAGTGTTTAAATCTGAATCAATAACCGAAACCGTGCTGTCTCCTGAATTGGCTGTAAACACATACGATTGAGGGTCTGGCGGTGGCGGTAAAACAAGTGTCCCGGCCACCGTAAGCGGACTGCCGTAGAAAGGCGGTACAATGAGAAGATCTTCCACTGTTATTTGACTGAAATCAGGACAGCGGCCAGACTGCGCTGCATAATAAACAACTTGATCAATCTCTTCAGTATGAATCACAGAAACAGACCCGTCCCCTTGTCCATATTGATTTCGTACAGGCGACACACTGACAAGAAGCGTAACGGTCCCTTTTACTCTCACGGCATATCGAACACCGATATCTTCTGCTTCCGGCCCAGTCTGGATTAAGCAAGGCTCACTGATACATAATAAATGATCAGTACTCCATGTAACCGTCGCAGCTGCTTCGGCAGAATCAATGGTGAACCCATCGGGAATGTCAATCGGCACTTGAAACGGCGCTTCTCTGCTAATTTCCTCATCACAAAAACAGAAACAATTTTCCTGTAAAGCAGACAGATCATTCTTTTTCATGAATTCACGTCCTTTTAGAAATGTACAGCATGCAGTTGGTTAAATCACAATATCTCCCGGTGAAACCCCAAGAGATATCACAGTTTCCACAGAATAATCATCCGTGTTGTAAACAGTGATGTTCTGCTCTAAAAAATGAGCAGCATACAGAAATTCGCCATTCGGAGTAAACGCAAAGTCTCTTGCCGATTGCGGAACATTTCCTATAACGCCTGCACCATTCGGACTGACAGCATATAAATTGCCAGTGAAGCTGTCATGTAAATACACCTCTGATCCACTCGTAAACATTACATATTGGCCATCAGGCTCCAGCTCTTGGGTAATGCTGATCGTAAACGTATTTAAGTCAATAACCGTCAAATAATTGAATAAGAATTCTTGTTCTAAGACATACGCATACCGCTCCGGCCAATTTGTTTCTATGGATGATACGATAAGCTCTCGTTCAATCGTTCCTGTGACTTCACCGGTGAATAGGTCCACTTTTTGCACTAAACCAAAATCAAGAACATAGGCGAATAACCCATTGGGATCAATTGCAAAATCAAATCCTTCCACAGGAATCGACCTATCCACAGTTAACGTATCAATTCCAATCACATAAATCGCAGTATCGCCGAGAACATAAGCAAACTCATGATTTGGGATACATTTTATCGATCCAGGCGGCTGATCCAGCAGTATGGATGCTGTCACTGTTAAAGTGTCATAATCGATGACAGAAATCACATTATTGTTGAAGTGCAAAACAAACACAGCGCTTTTATCCGGAGTTATTTCAATACCTGTCGGCCGGTACGGTAGAGCAATCGTTGTCACAACAGTATGAGTGTTTGTATCAATCACAGAAACTGATTGATCATTTGGATTCGCTGTAAACGCATAAACGGGTTCCGGCTCAGGAACAAACACAATCGTGCCCGTCACCGATAAAGGACTGCCATAGAATGGCGGAACGACAATAAGGTTCTCGATCGTAATGTCACTGACATCCGGGCAATCATCGGGTTCATCAGAATAATAGACGACTTGGTCAATCTCTGCATTGCGGATGACAGAAACAGACCCGTTCCCTTGTCCATATTGATTTCGCACTGGTGAGACACTGACGAGAAGCGTAACAGTTCCCTGCAGGCGCACTGCGAATTGAACACCGATTTCATCAGGCTCTGGCCCCGTCTCAATGAAACAGCGTTCAATGACACAAGAAAGGCTGTCTGCATTCCACGTCACGTTTGCAACAGCTTCAGCCGGATCAACAACAAACCCCTCAGGCAATTCAATCGGCGCTTGAAACATCGCTTCACGGCTTGCTTCTTCCTCGCAAAAACATAAACATTCTTCTTGTGCGGCTCCTGCTTTTTCTTTAAAGGAAAGCTTGTTATTTCTCATATCTTCACTTCCTTTTCAGACATACACTGCTCACGCAGATACAACAGAATATGGGAAGGTGGATTTGTTTGCTTGTACAAATTGTGGGGATAATAGTGGATTTTTGAAATGATATCCGCAGACATGCGGTTTTAACGAAAGAAAACATTGCGGTATTTTTGCGCTATCCTTCCGAATGAAAATGATAAAATATGTCATATACATAACGTGGAAGGGAGGGATTGGGAATAGTGGCGAGTGTTTTATCATCTTCAGCGGTTGGAGAAAAAATCAACGAATGGTATATGTACATTCGAAGGTTCAGCATCCCGGACGCCGAGTACTTGCGGAGAGAAATCAAAGAAGAACTTGCAGGTCTGGAAGATGATCAGGATCTTCATCTATACTATTCTCTCATGGAATTCCGCCACAATCTGATGCTCGAATACCTCGAACCGCTGGAATCGCAGCGGATAGAAGAACAGCCGAGACTATCGGATCTGCTCGCGGATATTGATAAAAAGCAGGCCCGGCTGACCGGACGTCTTGATTATTATTTTAATTTCTTCCGGGGGATGTATGAGCTGGAATGCCGTGAATATCTTTCAGCGATTCAGTTTTTTAAGAAAGCTGAATATAAGCTTGATTTTGTCAAAGATTGTATCGAGAAAGCTGAATTTTATTTTAAGATGTCAGAGTCCTACTATTATATGAAACAGACATATTTTTCTATGGATTATGCCCGGCAGGCTTATGAAATTTATCATAAGCAGGAGGCATATAATATAAGGGTGCTTCAGTGCCATTCATTGTTCGCTACCAACTTTCTTGACTTAAAGCAATTTGATGAAGCAATTCAGCATTTTAAAAAGGCTTATGCCATGGCAGAGGCAGAACAGCAGCCACAATTAATGGGCCGGACTCTATATAATATCGGACTTTGTTTTAACAGCCAAGAAAATTACAAACCAGCCATTGATTACATAAAACGGGCAATAGCTGTTTTTGAAGATGGGAACATCATCACTTCTCTCCCGCAAGCCTATTTCTTAATCACACAAATACATTATAAAATCGGAAATATGGCCATAGCCAGACAATATCATGACAAAGGGGTATCTTATGCAGAGGAGGCAGAAGATTCCCTATATATAGTCGAGTATGAATTTTTGGAATCTTTGTATGTCGGTGAGCCTGATGAAGAAGCAATCATGGAATGTTTTGACTTTCTCAGAGATAAATCGATGTATGCTGATCTTGAAGATTTTGCCTTAGATGTGGCAAAATATTATCATGAAAGAGAAAATTTCGAGAAGGCTTCCGCATATTTTTTAAAGGTGGAAGAAACAAGACAGCAGATTCAAGGAGGTGTGAAGTTGTATGAAATTGAAGTATAAATTAGCACTTACTTGCTTGGCAATAAGCACTGTTTTTGTTTCAGCCGACATCGCAAGTGCACCGAAACATCAATTTGAAGTTGCTCAGCGCGGAATGATTTAAATGATGATTACTTTTAGGCTTGCAGGTTAAACTGCAAGCCGTTTTTTATATAAACAACTAATTTGCAAAAACAAAAAGTATACCTTAAAATTCAAATGTGTAAAAAGTATTTGACACATATACATATATTATTTAAAATAAATATATATAAATTTGAAAATTTAAAATAAAAACAAAAATATTTAAGGAGGGTTTTAGTGGATAACAATATTAAAAAACTTAGAACAGCAGCTGATATTTCACAAAATGATCTGGCTAAGCTCTGCAATGTGACCAGGCAAACCATCAATGCAATTGAAAATAATAAATATGACCCGACTTTAAGTCTGGCTTTTTCGATAGCTCACGCATTAAATACGGGAATAGATAAAGTATTCAACTATAACGCCAAAAAAAAGTAAGGGAGCGGTTCTTATGAAGAAAATGGATGAGATGCAAAAACACCAATCGGGTATAGCCGCCAGAATAGCATTTAGTTTTTATACTGTCGCTTTACTGATATGGTCATTAATAGATTATTTTAAAAACGGAAATACAGGATGGCAATTTCCAATACTTTTAATAGGCTGCGCGCTCTATTTATGGATTCAAGTTTATCATAATCGAAAAACAAGGTAACAATTCCAATACACTTCCGGAGGATTATACAGCAATGTACGAATATAAGTTCATAAAAGTAGAAGTAAACCGATGGAAAGGAAAGCCTAAAGAAGACTATAAAGAAATTATTGAAAAGTATTCTCAGCAAGGATGGAAGCTGGTTCAAATATTTGCTCCTCCTATTTCAGGTTATGGGGCAGCCGATTATTTTGATATTATTCTTGAAAAAAAAGTATAAATGTTTCAGTACAAAGAAAGCCGGATCATACATATGGTCCGGCTTTCTTTGTACTGAAATAAGCCAGCAGATACCTTAACGGATTTCACCTCTTAAATATTTTTTCGGAAATCCGCAATTCAAATAGCTTCCAATATATTTTATTATTTAACTTGCTGGGGATATTGAAAAAATTGGAGGAAAAAATGAGTCTACTTTTAAAAACACAAAATAGTAAAGCGATTTTTACATTAGTAGCATCAGGAATCATTGTTCTCGCTCTTTTCAGTATAAAACATAATCATTTAAGCATGGATGTCATCGATATTTTAAACAGAGCTGGAATAATAGCTCCTAGTTGGATTGTCAGTGCTATCACTGCAACGGGTTCAGTCCTGGCTATCATTACTGTTTTAGGATCTCTTGGTGCAGGCTTGCCATTAGCCGTTTTAGAACAATTGGCTGCAGCAAGCACAGCAGCAGCTTAATATAAAACATTAAATTCAATATCCCTGGCAGTCCCTTAAACGAATGGATGAAAATACTTTGTTTAAAAAGAACGTTTTAGTCAAATTGTACATACTCTGTCTGATCTTATTTTTAATTGCTTTATTTACAGCATATTTTTATACAGATCCCGCTTCAAATGTAAATAATCTAAATCGAAATATCCGTCCGGATTTTTTTCAGATTTTCTTTAATAATATTAAAGTAGCGAGTCTGCTTGTTTTTTTAGGCCCGTTGACGCTGTCACTTGGCACGATTGCAGTTTTAATTATTAATGGATTAATTTTAGGAAATGCCATAGGAAACATCAAAGACAATTTAAACCTTTTACTGCTTGTTATACCCCATGGAATAATTGAAGTCCCGGTATTGCTTCTTGCAGCTTCTGTAGGAATGAAATTAACTTTGGATTTATTACTCCTCAAAATAAATTTAAAATTCACTTTTAAATATATTGGTATTATATTTCTCGGTTTAATGATAGCAGCTATGTTAGAAACATTTCTTACACCTATCTTTATAAAAGGAGTCTCTTAGGATTATGCAAATTGAATTATCTTCATTTAAGGACCGAAACATTAATTTTTTGTCCTCATTTTTGTTTTATATTATCGGGTTAGCTTTTTATTTAAGTTCCCTATTACCTTTTATGAAAAGTTTAATTCCCAAAAACATCCCTATACAAGTTGTTGAGCAAGTAAAACATTTAGATTATATCATTGCGATAGCCGCACTGTTACTTTTAATGTTCGGGGTGATTTTTGAAGGATTTGTATTATTTCTCATTATAAATTTTCTTGGCGCTCAAATTAAGATTAAAACCTTTTATTCCCTATTTATGTTTTCTAACATCCCGGTCGCAATTAAGTTTTTTCTTATATCATTCAAAAACATTTTCGCAGAACATCCAAACACTAGTTTATTTTTCACAAGTAATCATTTGATTTTTTCTATCTTTGATTTGTTCAATATTGCATACTTATTTCTTTTGTTTATTCTTCTGAAATGGAGAACAAATTTGAACTACCTGACAATCTCAGTTTTTATTTTTACGGCATTCCTGTATAGAATGTTTTTTTAGCATATATAAATAAACCCCCTCAATAGGGGTTTTTCTTTCATTTCGTTCACTGTATACAATTCCTTTTATATGCTTCCGAAACAATACCGACTCTAGTACTCACATTCCACTTTTTACAGAGACCGGCTATGATATATTCGACATTACGCTGCGAGTAGTTTAATGACTTAGCGATCTCTTTATTAGGTTTTTCAGCAATTATCAGTTTAATTACTGAAATTTCAATCTTTTTTAATTCCAATTCATTTTCTACTGCTGTTTTCATTCTAACTTCCTTTCTAAAAATGTATTTACTAAATAATACCCTATTATATAATTTTTATCAATAACATCAATTATTAATGGTAAAATAATATGTTGCTTTTACTAACTTCTAAGTAGTTTATATACAATATAAAAATCCCCCGCATGTTTCAAGCGGGGGATTTTCTTTTATTTCACAAACCCAAGCAGCATTTCACGAATCATCTTGCTTGCCGTGTTTGCGGTTTGTTCTGAGTGGTCATAGACCGGCGCGACTTCTACGAGGTCAGCGCCTTTTACATTGACTTCTGAGCGCGCGATTTCATGGATGGACGCGAGCAATTCTTTAGACGTGATGCCTCCTGCGTCAACCGTGCCCGTTCCCGGCGCATGAGCGGGATCAAGAACGTCGATATCGATGGTGACATAAACAGGGCGTCCCGCAAGCTGCGGCAGCACTTTTTTCAGCGGCTCAAGCACTTCAAACTTAGAAATGTGCATGCCGTTTTCTTTCGCCCATTCAAATTCTTCCTTCATTCCGGAACGGATGCCGAATGAAAATACGTTTTGCGGCCCGATGAGCTCGGCCGCTTTGCGGATCGGAGTAGAGTGGGAAAGCGGTTCGCCTTCATAATCCGTGCGCAGGTCGGTGTGCGCGTCAAAATGAATGATGGCAAGGTCCGGAAATTTCTTATACATGGCTTTTATGACAGGCCATGATACAAGGTGCTCCCCTCCCATGCCGAGCGGGAACTTTCCTTTTTCTAAAATGCTGTCCACGTATTCTTCAATCATATCAAGGCTTCTTTGCGGATTGCCGAACGGAAGCGGAATATCGCCGGCGTCAAAGAAATTCAAATCAGCCAAGTCACGGTCGAGATACGGGCTGTATTCTTCAAGACCGATAGACACCTCGCGGATTCTCCCCGGGCCGAAACGCGAACCCGGACGGTAGCTGACCGTCCAATCCATCGGCATGCCGTAAAGGATGGCGTCCGCCTCTTTCCAGTCGGGGCGGCTTGCGATAAATACTTTTCCTGAATATGCTTCATCAAACCTCATGATAAAACCCTCGCTTTCCTGTAAAAAAGCGCAAGATTCGCTCCTGCGCCGTACGTTTTTATTTGATTAAGTCGCTCACAAATTTCGGAAGAACAAATGCCGCTTTGTGAAGCTCTTTCGTGTAATATTTCGTGTCGATGTCAAAGAAACGGCTGTCCTCCACTTCAAGCGGATCGTACTTTTTAGAACCGATCGTAAATGTCCACAAGCCGCTCGGGTACGTCGGGATATTAGCCGTATACAGGCGGGTGATCGGGAAGATTTCTTTCACGTCACGCTGTACGTTTGTAATCAGTTCCGGTGTAAACCACGGGTTGTCCGTCTGCGCGACGAAGATGCCGTCTTCTTTTAACGCCTTGGAAATTCCGGCATAGAAGCCTTTTGAGAACAGATTGACGGCCGGTCCGACCGGTTCTGTTGAATCAACCATGATGACGTCATACTCATTCTCTGATTTCGCAATGTGCATGAAACCGTCATCGACTCTCACGTCGACGCGCGGATCATCAAGCTTGCCCGCAATGGACGGAAGGAATTTTTTAGAGTATTCAATAACCTTGCCGTCAATGTCGACAAGCGTCGCTTTTTTTACGCTTGGGTGCTTCAGAATCTCTCTGATAACACCGCCGTCTCCGCCGCCGACAACGAGGACGTTTTCCGGATTCGGGTGCGTAAATAACGGGACGTGCGCAACCATTTCATGATAGACAAATTCGTCTTTTTCAGAAGTCATGACCATTCCGTCTAAGAACAGCATGTTGCCGAATTCTTCTGTCTCCACCATTTCCAGATGCTGAAATTCCGTCTGTTCCGTATGTAATGTTTGTTTCACCTTTAATGTAATGCCGAAATTCTTCGTCTGCTTCTCCGTATACCAAAGCTCGCTCAATTGTCATCTCCCTTTCAAGGCTTATTTCATTTATTGTAAGCGTCTGTATCGCTTTTATTCCGGTTAAAATCTCATTTTCACCTAAGGAAAAAGTATAGAGGATGGAGGGGAAAAAGTAAAGAAGTGTCCGGTTTGATATGTTTAAAAAACCCCCTTTTTTCACATAATAATAGAATCATGAAAAAGGGGGTCCCCAAAAGTGGATAAAGTATCTGGAAAACAGCTCAGAATCACATTCAAAATCATCCGTGCCTGCATCTTTCTGACACTGATCGGCGGAATGCTGGCCGGCGTCTGCTTCACATCCGTTCTTCTTGCAGCGAAATGGCAGGGGGCCCCCTCCGTCCGGGTTCCTCAGTCTACGATTCTTTATGCAAATGACGGCTCAAAGCTAGGTGAGACCGATTTCGGGGAAAAGCGCTACTGGGTCCGGTTAAAAGATATCAATCCGATAGCGGTGCAGGCCGCCATAGCGGTGGAGGATCAAAACTTTTACAATCACCACGGTTTTGATTACCGGCGGATGGCCGCCGCCGCGCTGGCTGACATAAAGGCAATGGCCAAGGTTCAGGGCGCAAGCACCATCACCCAGCAATACGCGAGAAATCTCTACCTTGAGCATGATAAGACATGGAAACGAAAATGGAACGAAGCATTTTACACGATCCGCCTTGAACAGAACTATTCTAAAAACGAGATTTTAGAAGGTTATGTAAATACGATATATTACGGCCACGGCGCATATGGAATTGAAGCCGCCTCGCGCCTGTATTTCGGCAAACACGCCAAAGATCTGAACGATGCGGAAGCCGTGCTTTTGGCGGGCATACCGAAAGGCCCGTCCGGCTATTCGCCATATGTCAGCGAAAATAAGGCCAAACAGCGCCAGGAAACCATTCTCCGAATGATGATCGGCCAAAAAATGATCTCAAAAGAAAAGGCGGAAAGGCTTAAGAAAACGCCGCTTGCCTATCAGCCGCTGAAAAACAGAACCGCGGCGAAAACGGCGCCTTATTTTTACGATGATGCGATGAAAGAACTCGAGAAAAAGCTCGGCATGACGCGCGAACAGCTGGCAACGAGCGGATTGCGTGTTTATACGACGCTTGATAAGCGCATGCAGCGGATTGCGGAAAACACTGTGGCACATACGATCCGTACCGGCTCTGACATTCAGGTCGGCTTTTCCGCGATTGATCCGGCAACAGGGCGCGTGCTTGCGCTTCTCGGCGGACGTGACTACGAAAAAAGCCCGTTTGACCGGGCGACACAGGCGAAACGGCAGCCCGCTTCCACGATCAAGCCGCTTTTGTACTACAAAGCGATTCAAAGCGGCTTTACACCGGTCACGCTGATGAAAAGCGAAGCCACAGAGTTCCAGATTGACGACAACGGAGATACTTATTCTCCAAGCAATTACAACGGCTACTACGCCAATAAACCGATTACGCTGCTTCAGGCGCTTGCGTTATCAGACAACATTTATGCCGTGAAGACCCATCTCTTTCTCGGCATGAATAAGCTCGTGTCGGCGGCAAAGGAATTCGGCATCAGCGAACATTTAAAGCCTCTTCCGTCTCTGGCGCTCGGAACTGAACCCGTGCGCCCGATTGAGATGGTTAATGCCTACGCGATGCTCGCAAACGGGGGAAAACAAATCACCCCTTCCTTTATCACAAAAGTGACGGATACCGCCGGCAACGTCTTGTATGAACAGCCGCGCGGACATCAGCAGACGCTTGATAAAAAAGCCGCTTTTGTGACGGCGAGCATGATGACGGGCATGTTTGATCAGGATTTAAACGGCTATACTTCCGTCACTGGACGCACCATTTCTGACCGGCTGACCCGAACCTATAGCGGTAAATCAGGCACGACGAGCGCAGACAGCTGGATGATCGGCTTTAATCCCGCTCTTGCCGCCGGTGTATGGACAGGCTATGACAAAAGCAGCACGATTGATTCAGTAGAGGAAAAAAGCTATGCGAAGACGATTTGGGCGGACTTTATGGAGAAGGCGCTCGAAGGAGAACCGGAAATAGCGCTTAAACCGCCGAAGGGCGTCACGGGCGTCTATATCGATCCCGCTTCCGGCTACACTTCGGGACCCGGCTGCGCCGCAAAGCATTATACGTATTTCATCGCAGGCACTGAGCCCGCGGATGTGTGCTACGGACCGGAACCTTCTAAAAAAGAAAAGGAACACGCCCCCGCCCGCAAAGAAGCTCCGCGCAAAAAATGGTGGGATAAGTGGCTCGGCAAAAAAGACTGAGCCCGGTGCATTGCGCGCCGGGCTTTAATCCGCGTCTTCCTCAAGCACCCACGGGAGCAAGAGTGAAAAGTCGAGATGGATAATAGGGTCAGGAAAACCCTTCGGTATAAAAAATGTTGTACTCGGCAATGAAAACGAAAAGCGGTTATCTCCCGCCCTCTCGATATGAAAATTCGGCCAGCCTTCCCTAAGCCTGCCGACAATCGGATAGCTGCCCGCATAATGATGCAGGCCGTTTTCCTTTCCATGCTCCCCCAAATCGTGACAGACAGCCGGACGAATCCCAAACTGCGTAAACAATCTTGTTTTCTCGGCGGGAAGGAGATTCACCGCCTCGGAAAAGTTCCGGCAGCTCCCGCAATCGCAGGGATCAGGCCATGATTTTTCATATTGTTTTCTCGTTTCCTCCGCATCTGCTTCAATGACCCATGGCCCGATTTCAAAGACGGTGAACATGATGAAACCTCCGCGTAAACATGAAAAACCCCGAGTCTTGGTTCGGCTCGGGACTTTCCATGTCCTGATTCTGTATCAACAGTTTACTCAGTACAATTGCAAAATAGTGCAAATATTTATAAAGTTCACAAAAAGTTCACAAATTATTTTTCTTCCGGAAGCAGTCCTGTTTTCAATTCATCGGATGAACGTTCCCAGAGCCCTTGGTCATGCTTCTGCAGAAATTCAGCAAGCACCTGCTTTGAGCTGGCGTCCATTTTGTCCACGATAATGCAGCGCTTCATTGATTTATCCATTAAATTCACATGCTCCGGCAATGACTTATAGCCTCTGCGGATACTTCTGTCCACGGTCATTTCACAAGCCGTCACACCCGCGTAATAAGGGCCTTCTTCTTTTCTGTCGATGGTGACCCACACGAGCCAGTACGGTTTTCCGTTCGGCACTTCATCTTTGTTCGGCAGGAATTTGATGCCTTTTTCAACGACACTGCGGGCATGCATGGCGCCGATGTCAACGAAGGCTTCCTTCTCTTCCACATCGACAAATACCGGAGAAATATTGTCAAGGCTCAGCGCCCCGGCGCCAAAACCGCCATGTCCGTCGGTCGGATCACTTTTAATAATATTAAATCCGATTGTTTTCTTCTTTTTTTCTTCCATGAAAATACCCTCCTACAAAAGCGGTTGAAATATAATGGCAAATACCTTGAGAATCCAGTCTCTCCCCTCGCTTAACAGCGGCCACACGACATAGGAGCCGACCGGTGTCACAAACAGCACGAGAAACACGATAATCCCGTAGCTCTCAAACTGAGTCATTTTGGCGCGCACCCGCGGCGGCACGAGATCCTCAATAATCCGGTAGCCGTCAAGCGGAGGAAGCGGCAGCAGGTTGAATAAACACAGCGCGAGATTCAGCTGAATCCAAATAGAGAAAAAGCGGTCAAGCCCCATGCTGAATGCAGAAAGCAGCTCCATTCCGTAAGCATGCATCAACACTAGCAAAAAGAAACCGATAAAGGCAAGAAGCAGGTTGCTTACAGGCCCGGCGACGGAAACCAGCACTCCCGCCAGCCGCGGTCTTTTAAAGGCGCGGCGGTTCACCGGCACCGGACGGGCCCAGCCGAAACCCGCGACCAAAATTAGAATCGTTCCGAAAACATCAAGATGTTTAATCGGATTGAGCGTTAATCTGCCCTGCCTCGCCGCGGTATCGTCTCCGAACCGATACGCGACATACGCGTGCGCCAGTTCATGCATCGTAAATGCCACAATCAGCGTAATCACGACATAGGGCATAAGCTCCAGCGGATAATATAAAAATCTGTCCAAATGTAAAAATCCCCTTTTTTAAAAAATGCAAGATTGTCCTTCATTCAGTATACTATAAGTGACCTCTCTTCCAAAGTGAGGAAACGATAAAGGAGGATCAGCACCATGCCGCTCGTAACCGTTAAAATGCTTGAAGGCCGCACAGATGAACAAAAACGGAATCTGGTTGAAAAAGTGACAGAAGCCGTAAAAGAAACGACAGGCGCAGCCGAAGAAAAGATCATTGTCATGATTGAAGAAATGAGAAAGGATCATTACGCCGTCGCCGGCAAACGGATCAGCGATACGGAGTAATCCTTGATAATGGCCGGCGCTGCTATGTCAGGCCGGCTTATTTCATTACTTTTTCAACGAGGCTGAAAAAGGTATTCTTTTCTTCTTCTGTCAATGCTTCGAACAGCTCGTCAATGAGCATCTGCCGGTTTTCAATCATTTGCATGGCCGCCATTTTTCCCGATTCGGAAAGCGTCATCCATACCGTGCGTCGGTCTTCGTTATTTCTCGACCTTTCCACGAAACCCTCTTTTTCTAAATGATTCAGAGCGGTTGTCGTGGCTGAAGGCGATAATGTGACTTCCTGCAATATATCTTTAATCGTGCACGTGCCGTGCCGGTAAATAATCCTGAGAATAAATCCTCTGATATTGTTTATACTCTTCGGAATTGTCGCCTCATCAAGCTTTTTCGTGCTCTTTAAATATTTCGTGAGCGCGTAATCCAGTACATTTGCTTGTAATATATCGTGCTTCATGCAGAAACTCCCCATTTCAAGATGCATCCATCATCATTGTTTGTTTTTTATTACATTTTACTGATACCTTACGGAGAAAGTCAAAATTCCGGCCGGAAAGCCCACAACTTTTATCCTGCCCTATACAGACTATTATCTCCTGCTTTTTTACCCATCCCTTTTATGCAATGCTGGTTTTATAGACATGATTCAGGTAAAATCATTAAGGGTGACTGCGTTTGACGGAAAGGATAATCTGATCGGATGCGGCAGACAATATGACTGGAAAAGAAACGGAACAGACGGGGAAACAGAACACAGGATTGTCGATTACACAGAAGATGTGACACGGGTAAAAGCCAAAGAGGCCCTCTTGGCTTTTACTTTTGGATGGAGGGATGCGTGTTGCGGAATATCCTACAAAAAAAAGACATCACCCAGCTGCTTGAACAAAGCAGAAACAGGCAGACTGCCAAAACGATGGGTGGATTTGATTTAACATTACTGGGCATCGGCGCCGTCATCGGGACGGGCGTCATGGTTCTTACAGGCATTACGGCCGCGAAAAACGCCGGGCCTTCCGTAATCTTTTCTTTTATCATTGCAGCCGTTGTCTGCAGCCTTGCAGCATTATGTTACGCCGAAATCGCTTCTGTTCTCCCGGTTTACGGAAGTGCCTATATTTACTCTTACACTACCATGGGAGAAATTGTCGGCCATTTAATGGGCTGGACGCTCTTATCCGTTTATATGGTGACGGCGTCGGCGGTGGCAAGCGGCTGGTCAAGTTATTTTAATAATCTGTTAGCCGAAATCGGCATGCCTTTGCCGGACAGTCTGCTGCACGTGCCGAGCCAGGGGGGCATCGTCAACCTTCCTGCCATCATCATTACTCTATTAATTGCCGTCGTTCTGTCACGCGGCTCTAAAGAGAGCAAAACCTTTAATAATATAATGGTTCTCGTAAAAATCGGAATTGTTTTGCTGTTTATCATCACAGGAAGCTTTTTTGTAAAGCCGGGCAATTGGCATCCTTTTATGCCTTTTGGAATCAAAGGCGTCATTACGGGGGCTTCTGCCGTCTTTTTTGCGTTTCTCGGATTTGACGCGATTTCCGCTTCGGCTGAAGAAGTCAAAAAACCGCAGCGCAACCTGCCGATCGGTATTATCGGTTCACTGGTGATCTGTACATTGGTATACGTCATCGTCTGTCTCGTCATGACGGGGATGGTTCCGTATTCACAGCTTAATGTGCCGGAAGCCATGTCTTATGTGCTGCAGTCTGTCGGACAAAACGCGGTGGCGGGCGTTATCGCTGCCGGTGCGGTGATCGGACTGATGGCCGTCGTTCTCGCCCATACCTATGCGGCGACCCGTATATCTTTTGCGATGGCAAGAGACGGAATGCTGCCGAAAGTCTTTACCATTGTCGGAAAGAAATCGGGAGCGCCGATCTTTAATACGTGGCTGATCGGACTGATCAGCGCCTGCATCGCGGGTTTTGTTGATCTGAAAGAGCTGTCAGATCTCTCAAACATCGGCGCATTATTGACATTCGCCATGGTCAGTCTGTCCGTGCTGATTCTGCGCCGCACCCATAAGGATCTGCCACGGGGATTTAAAGTGCCTTTTGTACCCGTACTGCCGATTTTGGCCATTATCTGCTGTTTGTTTTTAATGGTCAATCTGCCGCTGAAAACGTGGCTTTATTTTGCCGTCTGGCTGATCATCGGCGTGATCGTTTACTTTTTATATTCGTACAAGCACAGCAAATTGAGACAATAAACAAAACCAGGCCCGCTTTATCGCGGCCTGGTTTTTTCATCAAAAAAGACGAAAGCCATCGCCTTTAACAAATGTGTTTCAGCTCTTCTATGTAGTGAAGCGCCTCATCATATTCTTCATCCGTATATTTCTGTTTGCTTTTTATCGTAAACACTTTCTCTTTCTTTTCCTCAGCTTCAAGGCCGTCAAAATACAAAATCGTAGACACCAGCTCCAAAAACCGGGATGAGCGGCTGTTGACGCTGTCGATGTACTTCTTCATATCCGGCATCGTAAGCTCCGCATGATGTAAAAACTCGGCTCCCGTCTCCGTCAGCGAGTACCGGTATTGAAAGTAGCCGCCCTTTTTTTCCTTCACCTCATCCAGAAACCCAAGATTGCACAGCTCTTCAATTCGAAGCGTCAGTTCTTCGGAATACGGGCCGTAAAAATGAAAATCATATTTTTCGTAGAAAGGATACTGCATTTTCTTCGCGATATAAATGATTTTCTGCAGCTTTTTCCGCCCGATGATTTCTCCAGAATCCGAGAACACCTTCATCAGTTTTGCATGTTCTTTCAACAAATTCCCGACATCTCCTTTTCCTTCTTTACCAAAATCCTTCTATGTCAGTCCCAGCAGCTGCCGGATTTTTAATTTTGCTTCAGGGTTTTCTGAATCGTCACAAATGAGGTCCATCGGATAGTAGAGCTTATGGTCCGTCCGGCGTTTGCCCGAAATGGATTCGACAATGGCGGACTGCCTGGACAGCTCTTTGATCTGGCCCTTCTGCGTTAACAGGTGAATCGGCAGACGCTCCTCCTCTTCACCCGGCCGGTAAAAATCATACGGCAGATCCGATGAAGAATCGACCACTAAATAGTAATTGGGATCAATTCCCGCCTCTTTAAACAGAGCGGTCAGTTCAAAATAAGCCGACATTTCCTCATTGGGGTTAAATTCGGCATATTGAAACAGCTGGCGGTTAATGAAGCGGCGGCACAAGTCGGACAGAATCGGGTCCTCTTCTTCCTCCCAAGCCTGGAAATAATATAAAATGATGGCTTCATCAAGCTTCAGATAATCCGCAAGCGTCAGCTTCCCTTCAAAAATGGAATAAAAATGAACGGGAGCATGAGTGAAGATATACCCTTCTTCATGGAGCTGCTTCGCACGGTGGAGAATTTTCGTCAAAATGACTTCAGCGCTTCTCGTCACGGGATGAAAATACACCTGCCAGTACATTTGATAGCGGCTCATAATATAGTCTTCGACGGCGTGCATGCCGCTTTGCTTAATGACGATTTGGTCCTCTCGCGGACGCATCACCCTTAAAATCCGTTCCATATCAAAATGTCCGTAGCTGACGCCCGTATAGTATGCGTCCCGCTGAAGGTAATCCATCCTGTCGGCGTCAATCTGGCTCGAAATCAGGCTGACCACCTGTTTGTTTTTGTATGTTTTGGCAATGACTTCGGCAACATCCTGCGGAAATCCCGGTCCCGCCTTTCTGAGAACCTGATTCACCTCGGTGTCGCCGAGAATGATTTCCCTCGTATAGTCTTCATGATCCAGATGAAAAACCTTTTCAAAGGAATGCGAAAACGGCC
Source organism: Bacillus sp. FSL P4-0334 (assembly GCF_038004825.1). Lineage (NCBI taxonomy): Bacteria > Bacillati > Bacillota > Bacilli > Caryophanales > Bacillaceae > Bacillus > Bacillus sp. FSL P4-0334. The sequence goes on from NZ_JBBORX010000001.1 coordinate 669,023, forward strand.
CATGTCCCAAATCGTGCAAAAGCGCGGCGCTGAGACAGAGTTCGCGTTCATTGTCATCCCATTCAGGACGCCCTTTAAAAACATCATCAACCATTCGTCTGACAATCTCATAGACGCCGAGAGAATGGTTAAAACGGCTGTGTTCCGCGCCGTGAAACGTCAAATACGTCGTACCGAGCTGTTTGATCCGGCGCAGCCGCTGAAATTCACGGGTGCCGATCAAATCCCAGATCAGCTTGTCCCGCACATGAACATAGCGGTGAACGGGATCTTTAAACACTTTTTCTTCTGATAATTTTCCGTTTGGATACGCCATCGTCATTCCCTCTTTTTTTTAGCCGTGATTCTATTATATCGGCTCTGTAATTTGAAAACATCCTTGAATTTGTCCGGCGTTTTGTTCCAGTTTTCCGTCATTGATTTTTTGAAGCAAAAAAGCCTGACCCATCGGGCGAGGCTGTCGTAAAAATACACATTTACTTTTTGATCTTCTTTTTCACTTTCTCAATCAGCTCGTCCTCAGTCGGCGCCGACAGCGGGCGGTTGTTTACGAAAGCAAACGATTTTTTGCGTCCGGGCCCGCAATATGACTGACATCCGACCTCCACTTTTGCATCCGGGTCAGCTTCTTTCAAACGCGGCAGCAAAGTCTTAATATTGGTGGCCTGGCAATCATCACACACTCGGAATTCATTAGCCATGATGTACGCTTCCCTTCATTCAATGTTCCTCTATGTTAAATCTTAATTTTAAAAACGAAAAAAATCACATCACATCTCATTGTACAAGGATTCATCTTATCCTGCAAGGCTCTGCGTATCTCTCATTCTTTCAGCCAATTTGTATAAATATTTTCCAATCTGGACATTCTAATACCATCAAAGATATTGGGGGTTGAGAACATTGACAAAACAAAGACAGGACGCCTGGTCGGAGGAAAATGACCTGCTGCTTGCGGAAACCGTGCTCCGGCACGTCCGGGAAGGAAGCACGCAGCTGAACGCCTTTGAAGAGGTAGGCGATAAATTAAACAGAACGTCGGCAGCGTGCGGATTCAGGTGGAATGCCGTCGTGCGCCATCAATACGAAAAAGCGCTTCAGCTTGCCAAAAAACAGCGGAAACAGCGGATGCGCGCGCTCGGAAACGGCCAGCCGGCCAAGAAGAAACTATTATATCAGCCGCCTGCGCCGGATGCGGACATCATGCAGGAAACCGCAGCCGAAGAGACGGTTCAAACGGAAGCGCCAAAAGAGGATCGGCAAGCCGTCATGTCCGGCGAACATATGCCTTATGTCGATGAAAGCTTCAAGGAAGAGTTAGCTAGTTTATCACATTTGCTGGCGCCTCAGCAGCCGAGCCAAAAGGCGGAGCTCACAATGGCAGACGTCATTCAATTTCTGCAGAGCTATGAAGGCAGCGGAAAGCAAACTTCCGCCCTGCAAATGGAAAATGACCGTTTAAAACGGGAAAACCAAGAACTTCAGTCTAAAACCGAGCAGCTGGAAGCGGCCGTCGAAAAGCTTGAAAAAGATCAAAAAACCATTCAGGAAGACTACGAAACCTTGGTAAAAATTATGAACAGAGCCAGAAAACTAGTTTTATTTGAAGACGACGAACATGCCTCTCCGTCCTTCAAAATGGACCGGAACGGCAATTTAGAAAAAATGGCCGAATAACTCAAAAAACCCCTTTCCTTGTCATGGAAAAAGGGGTTTTTGCCATTTGTCAATGACGCGCATCCTGATCTATATTAATGTAAACATTGTTCAGGGGCCTTCTTCCCGCAAGGGCTGCGCATCTCGGTCCCCGCCCGCACATAAGCATAAAGATTCAATTCCTCATCCCAAATGGTTCTTGGGAATTATTGATCGATTAGCTACTGTGCAATACACTGTATAGAGAATACAATTATTAGATATGATGGGAATGATAGTAAATGAGTAGCCAATTACGAAAAGGAGCGTTGGAACTTTGTGTGTTGTCCCTGCTTCTTTATGAAGATTTATATGGTTATGAATTAATCAAGATCATAAGTGAAACGTTCCCTGTATCGGAGGGCACCATCTACCCCATATTACGAAGACTCACAAAAAATAACTACCTAAAAACGTATACAGCAGCTTCCGATCAAGGCCCATCACGCAAATATTACAAAGTAACAGAAGAAGGCGCCTTATATCATCACACATTAAAATCGGAATGGCTTGACCTGTCCGAAAAAGTGAACAGCATCATTAAGGAGGGAAAATGAATGTGTAAAGACCAATATTTAAAACATCTCCGGCGGGAAATAAAAGATCTGCCGGAACTTGAGCAAAAAGAGATACTCGCCGATATCGGCGAAATATTCCAAATGGGCGGCGCTGAAGGAAAAAGCGATGAACAAATCGCGGGCAATTTAGGAAACCCCAAAACACTTGCGCGCGCCTTAAAAGCGGATATTTTCATCAGCGATGCCGAGGAGCAGAAAACATGGCGCTCGTTTTTCAAAGCATTCGGCCTGATGCTGGGGATGGGCATGTTCAACTTCATGTTTATGCTGACACCGTTTCTTTTTGCCTCTGTTGCGGTGTTAAGTTTGATGGCGATCGGCCTGATGCTGATGACCGGATCATTCTTTCTCCTCGTAAAAGTGCCGATTGTAACAGCCATTTTTAACGGATGTATGGTTCTTGGAGCGGGTATGGCGGTGTTTATGGCCGGATTTGATCTTTCGAAACTGATATTCCGCATCTTTTTGCGCTATTTCAAATGGAATGTCAGCGTTGTAAGGAGGGAAACCATTGAATCGAAAAATGTGGTATAGCATTGCTCTCATTTTAATCGCTGCCGGCCTGATCGGAAGCATGTTCTTCGGTTTTGACGGCTTTTACCCTAAATCATAAGGAAGGTGTGCAAATATCATGACTGAACCAGCCCTGATATTAAAAGATGTCTCTAAAACAATCAATCATACCCCTATTGTACAGTCAATTTCTTTCGATGTGAGAAAAGGCGAGATTTTCGGCCTTTTAGGGCCGAACGGCTCAGGAAAAACCACTATTTTCAGAATGATCGTACAGCTTATTAAAAAAACAGAAGGAGCCATTTCATTCAGAGGCAGACCGGACAGCGACTTTGAATATTTTATGAGACATATCGGGGTTATCATTGAAGGCCCGGATATGTATCCGAATATGACCGCTTTGCAAAACCTAAAATATTTTACTAAACTGCGCAGCACCTCGCTGCGAACGGATGACCTTATGAATACCCTTGCAAAAGTCGGGCTAGAGCAGGCTGCCCGCAAAAAAGTGAAACATTTCTCATTAGGTATGAAACAGCGCTTGGGGCTCGCTTATTCTCTTCTTCACAATCCCGGATTATTAATTCTGGATGAACCGATGAACGGCCTCGATCCTAAAGGAATGAAAGAATTGCGCACCATTCTTTCCGATTTAGCGAAGCAAGGGGTTTCCATTTTATTATCAAGCCATTTATTGTCGGAAATGGAGGAGATTTGCGATAGGGTTGCCTATATTAAAAAGGGACGGATTTTAGGAATTGAAGACATGAAGAACAGACATGACCTTGGTCAGAAAAAACTGTTTACCGTCACGGTCGATCATCCGGCAAGGGCGAAAGAAATATTAGAGCAGGACGGTATTCTTCAAGTACAGCAAAAAGACAGCCGCATCATTGAATTGGAAGCGGAAGAAGATACCATCCCGTATGTCATTAAATCTTTGGCAGAGAAAGAGATTCTGATTTCCCGCGTTTCTGCAAGAACTTTATCATTGGAAGAGAAATACATGATGATTACAGATCAGGAGGACGCGGTATGAGCATATTTCATCTGGCGCAGAACGAATTCATAAAAATAACCCGAAAAAAAGGCACACTTTTATCTCTTTTTTTCCTGTTTCTCATCGTTTTGCTGGCCGGCCTTATTATGAATCATGAGTTAGATGCTTCCTCGGATAACAATTGGAAAGAACGGCTTCTCGCCGAAAAAAAACAGGAAGAAATTGATAAACCCGCTGAAACGACAGGCGTTTATTATTCTGCTGATGTTAAGAATAAAGACTATTATTTGGAGCATAACATCAACCCTTATGAATGGAACGGCTGGAGGTTTTTCGGCACGGTTACTTCAAACGGGCTTGAGATTTTCGTCAGCTTGACCGCGATTTTAACCGTCAGCGGGGTTGTTTCTAAAGAGTTTGCCCTTGGAACGATTAAGTTTATCGCTACAAGCCCGAACCGAAGATGGCGGATTTTAACATCGAAATTTCTGGCCTCCCTTCTGTTTACCGGTATGATTTACTTATTTTACTGTGTGAGCTGTTTGCTGATCGGCGGCGTGTTATTCGGTTTTTCCAATGCTTCATATCCGCTCGTCTATACTCATTTAAATGACAGTCTGTATACCATCAGTTCAATCAAAGCATCCGGAATCATTCTGCTTTTGCGTTTCATATCAATTATAAGCATTGTCACCATTGCGTTCACTTTGTCAGTATTGTGCAAAAGCCAGGCGCTCTCCCTTTGCTTATCGATTTTACTGCTGTTTGCCGGCAGTATATTGGGCGGAACTGATTTGCTTGCCCAATTTACGTGGTATAAATTTACGCTCTTTCCGCATTTAAATCTCGTTGCTTATGTAAATAAAAGCGCGGGTGATGCGATTTCAACGTTAAACATCCCCTATTCCATGACGGTTATAGCGATCTACTTTCTTATTTGTTTATTGATTTCTTTTTCCGTCTTTCAAAAGAGAGACATTACAGCATAGACAGAGAGGCGGCGGCATAATGAGCGGACGGCAGGAAATACTGCCGGTCCAGCAATTTGCCGCTGGCCGCCCCTTGGTCCATCGCTAATGGATTCAAATAACCGAAGCTCCCGCTGCTTCGCTGCTGAAAGTGTAGAAATTCCCGCCCTTCCCGTATAAAAAGCGCCTCATCGAATTGGAGAAATTTCATAATGGCAGTGTATTTTGCAACGGCGTCAATGTGATACTTTCTGCACTCGGCTAACATTAAACCTGAAAAAGCAAAGTCTGATGTTTTGTACCATTCCGTGAGAAAAGGCTGCAATTCATTCATTTGCAAATAAGTGACGGCATAAAGGGCATCCGCCTGTTCTTGCTGGATGCTGCCCGGCGCCATGAGCAAATCGGCCTCACGTTTCATCCCGGTTTCTAAGAACACGATCAGTTCTTCCGGAGTCACCGCCCCAAAATAAGCCCCTAACACCATGAGGATCATAGAGGAGGACTCTGATTTCAGTTCCTCTTGTAAACCGCGGGCCATTTGTTCAAGTCCGTTATGAAAAAAGATGCTTTTTGCGGCATCTATCCTGCGGTACACATGATACGCATACGCGAACAGGACCGGATGGCATTCGTGTGTTTTTTCTCCGAAATAACAGTCTAGGAATAGAATAACTTCTTCTGTATCCTTTCTGCTTTCAACATGATGACATGCCGCTAAACCGCAAAACAGGTGCATGAGATCATCTGCTTCCATTTCTTCCGGCTGCAGCTGAATGTTCTTCCAAAAACCCAGCAGCCATTCTTCTGTTTTTTTTATATTAAAATGTTCCTTGACTATCTGCATGTTCCACACTCCAGATTCAGAATCTCAATCGCCGGCAGAAGAGCCGGCGCACAATGAATGGATGGATTCTCGTTATTTATTTGATGAAGAGCCGCTTGACAGCCATAAAAAAATGGATCGATACACGATTGGATAAATAACATATTGCACAGCTGTTTCATTTTTCGGCTGCCGAGACAAAACACAAGCCATTTTTGAATGGACACTTTCAAGCCGGGATGAAGCAGATGCTCTCCCTCATTCAAATGAAGAAGACAGTACTCGACAAACTCCAGCTCGTTTTCAGCTGTTCTTTTCCATGCGTCATGGAGCAAAGGCTGAAACATCGAATTCTTGTAAAAGCGCACTTTTTCATGGTCAGTTGACATTCCCAGCTCGCTCAGCAAACCGACGAATTCGGCGTATTTAAAATAAGGCCATTCTTTTTTTATAAGATAGCCGTTTTGCAATCCGTGACGTATGACCTGATCATCCGAATCCATTCCCTGCTTCTTTTTATAAGCTTTTGCCGTTAAATAGATATGAATCAACTCATTGACAATGGCCGTGTTACAGTGAAACAGATCTTCCCAGCATGACTTATCAACGAAAGCGGAGGCAATCCTTTCAGTATGTTCTTTTACAGCGGAAGAATGGCTCGTCTTCCTGTAGTACTTGCAGAAGCCGGCAAACAGCTGAATGCTCTTTTGATCCGGAAGCGATTGTTCAGCAAAAGATAATAAAAATTGGTCTGTCTCTTCAGCTAATCTATTCAAGTTAATCGTTCCTTTCTGCTCTAAGACAGGCATGCGCGGCACCAGCGGCGACAAGTGTTGTATGATAGCAATGTTTGAACACATCTTCTCTTCGCTGTTCACCTGTCAAACCGGGTTTATGTTGATAGGTGATGCTCGGGACATTCCCCTCTTTCATTCGGCCCTGATAGATTTTATTCCAGGCTGCTTCATAGAGCGGTTTATGGTTGTCCTTATCCATGTTGATATGTAAAAAAGAGCTGCACATCAATAATTCACTGGTAATATCTAAATTCTCAAGACAGATATAGATCCCGAGAAATTTCAGGACCTTTTCTTTTAACGACGGCAGATGATACTCTTTATCCGTAAGCGAAGAACATCCCATGTCTGTTATATAAAAAATCGTATGAGTGATGCTGTACGCATCATGATCCGTCATATATGTATTTGGGATATCCTGACCAGCTGCTGTGTAGTGATATAAGTCAGAAAAATCCGTTATTTCCGAGGTTACGCCTGCTCTTTGCAGACTGTACTTCAGATCCATTTTCCGAAAGGGAACTTTAGCAAGGCTGCAATCAAAACGCGCTGCCGTGAATTTTTCCAGCTCCCATATCACCGAAGCCCGTGACGGATGATCAGTCAAGGTAAGAAATTCACCCGCAATAGCCAATCCGGCGAGACCGTCCGGATCAAAATGAATAAATTCTTCAAGCTGATCATTACGGAGCCTTTCTGTAATAAACTCCGTTAAAACAGCAACTTCCTTATCATCTGCCTGATTTCTGATCAGGTAATTGGTAAGAAAAATGAGTTCTATAAATGTTTTAAGGCGCCACCTGAAATCATTTGCTACTTTATGATTCATATCGAAATAATGGATATTTTTAACAATCCATGACAGTGCTCCCCGCTTAATTTCTGTTATATACTCTTGTGTCAAACTCTCACCGCCTCGTCTCAGATGTGTAGGCTCCAAACAGTGATTATCCTACTTTTGAGCGGCTAAATCAGAGAAATTCAAATTCGGGTTTTGATTGTCTTCTTGGCTCGGCACTACAAGCACCCAGCCGCTCCAAGCGAAAGAATTGCCTGATTGTTCCGCATCTCCGGCTAACAAATGTGTCGGGATCGTGATTCTTTTTTCTTCTTTTATTTTTTTAAAGTTCATATCTCCATCTCCTTTAGTTTATAGAATTATTTGGAACCTACATAAATATATTAATCAAATAAGGTATATAATGTAAACTAGTTTTGATATAACGATTCTTTTTCACTATAACTAAATAGTATATAATTACCAAAAAAAAAAAAAAAAAAAAAAAAAAGCCCGGACTTAGTCCAAGCTTTCCTGCGTGCCGAACACCTTCTCATTCCGTTCCAGCATTCGGGTCAGATTTTTTTCAAATACCATTTCCTCTTCCGGCGATAATCCGGCTGCATACAGGCGTCCGCTGAGTTCCTTCAGTTCAGTCAAAAGCGCCAGCATTAAGTCTTGCACGGTAATGTCCGTTCGCAGCAATTCGCTTAATGAAGCCATCGTTTCGGGCCGGATATCGGGATATACGCCTTTTGTATCGTTGCTTTTGTCTTTTAAAGCGGCTTGATAGAAACGTCTGATCAGATCGGCGCGTTCGCTTCCGCTTTTATCGGCGCAGAGGTAAATCTGAACCGCGGTTCCGCCCCGCAGGCGTCTTTGTGAAATTCCCGCGAATTTTCGGCCGCCGATGCTGAGATCATAGCTGCCCGGACAGTACGATCCTTTAATTTCATATGCTTCAATTTCGGCATGGTGCGGACGCAGCATCCGCCGCACCAGCTCTGTCATCGCCTCGTAGCCTCTGTCGATGTCGATGCCTTTTTTCTCGTCTTCAAAAATAAGCGAGATATTCAATACGCCTTCGTCCAGTACGACGGCGAGGCCTCCGGAATTGCGGACAATGACACGGTAGCCTTCGTCCTCCAGCAATTTCACGCCGTCCTCTAAAAACGGCAGGCGCGTGTCCTGAATGCCGAGCACGATCGTCCGGTGGTGCACCCAAGAGCGTGCTGTCGCAGGCGATTCCCCTTTGCCTACGGAGGCGCACAGCGTATCATCCATTGCGAATGACTGCTTCGCATCAAAATAAGGGCCGAGGCTGGATTGGTCAATGATTCTCCAGCTCGGCTGCATCAGTAAATCAATCGGTTGCTTTCCCATCTATTTTAAATCCCTTTCGTCATAGGCTTTCCATGCATTTATTATATCACTCCGCTTGTGATGATTGAAATTGGCTGTTCAATAGAGTGATGAAGATTTCTTTGTTTTTTGTGTTCTCCATAATGGAAGATTGGATGATAGACAGTTTCCGTTTTAAGGAGAATCCTTTTATCTCAAGCACGGAAATGCTGCCGTGAAGCAGATCCTTTTGCAGCACGCTTTTTGACAGAACGGAAAGACCCATTCCGCTGATCACGGCTTCTTTGACGCCCTGGTTGCTGCTGATCGTCATCATGGATTTCGGCCGCAGTCCGTTTGATTGAAGAACGTGGTCTAAATATTCCCTCGTTCCCGAACCCTTCTCCCTCGTCACCCATGCTTGATTTTGCAATTCGGCAGCCGGGATGTTTTTTCTGCCGGCGAGCGGGTGTCCGTTCGGTGCGGCAATGCACAATTCATCCTCCATAAACGGCTGAATGTCCAGCTCGTTTTTCCCCGTATGCCCTTCAATTAATCCGATATCGGCTTGAAGCATCCGAACCGCTTCGCTGACCTCCTCCGTGTTTCCGATCATGACGTCCAGGTTCAGCTCGGGATACTCGTTATGAAGCTTTGCGAGAAGCGGCGGCAGAATATATTCGCCGATGGTAAAGCTCGCGGCGATTTTGAGCTTCCCTTTGACATAATGATGATGGGCGTAAATTTCGGATTTCGCCTGTTCGTACAAAAAGACCATCTGCTTGGCGCGCTGATAGAGAATGTCCCCCGTCGGCGTAGTCGTAAAGTGCTTCGGAGAGCGGTTCAGCAAAGCGGTTTGAAATTCTTTCTCCAGGTTTTTAATGTGAAGACTGACGCTCGGCTGAGAAATCATCAGCTTCTGCGCCGCCTTTGTAAAGTTTTTTTCTTCCACGACGGCAATGAATGTTTTCAGTTCCCCATAATACAAAAAGCATCGCCCCTAATTATTATTTTTCCTAATCGTTTAGATCATATAAATATATTTTACTAATGATTAAGACCGCAGTAAAGTGGACTTATCAAGATAATGGGAAGTGACTGAGATGAAGATGGTAAAAGGTGTTTCAGTTACCGCAGGAATTGCGTTTGCGGCTTTCTATGTCAGCCGCCTGCCGTTTTTTCATATGTTCGGAATGCTTGTCCTTGCAATGCTGATCGGCATGCTCTGGCGCGCCGTATTCGGACAGCGGGCGGCATTAGAGCCGGGGATCGCGTTCTCAGGCAAATACTTGCTGAAAGCAGGCATCATCCTGCTTGGCATGAGACTGAATCTGGCGGATATCTATCATGCGGGCTGGCACGTATTTGCAATTGCCGTCTGCTGTATGATGTTTGCGGGTGCCGTTGTATACGGACTGTCCCGGCTGTTCCGTATAGATCAGACACTCAGCACGCTGACAGCCTGCGGCACAGCGATCTGCGGGGCGGCTGCCATTGCCGCGATCGCGCCGCAGATCAGATCAAATGAAAATGCAGCCGCCATCAGCGCGGCCGCCGTTTCGTTATTAGGAACCGTTTTTACTGTTGTATATTCTCTTGCTTATCATGGATTGGGCTTTTCTCCTGCGGCTTACGGAGCCTTTTGCGGGGCAACGCTTCACGAGGTGGCGCATGCGGCGGCGGCCGGCAGCGCCGGAGGAAAAGCAGCCGTCGAGATGGCGGTGATCGTCAAACTGACCCGGGTCGCGCTGCTCGTCCCGGCCGCATTCATGCTCGGAATGCGGGCTCGCCGCAGCGGAAAGTCAAAGACGGCTTCTGCCGCTTCGCTCCCCATCCCTTGGTTTATCTTCGGATTTCTCGGAATGAGCGCCATCCATACATCAGGCGTTATTTCAGCCTCGTTTTCCGCGTTTCTTGTTCAAGTGTCTTATGTTTTAATCGGCATGGCGATGGCGGGTCTCGGTTTGAAAGTCCATATATCGGCGTTTCGTCATAACGGCTGGCGGGCGCTCGCAGCAGGCTTGATCGGTTCTCTCTGTTTGTCCCTGTTCGGCTGGGCCGCAGTGACGTTTTTTCTATAAAAAAAAGCCGGCCCTCGTAAAGGCCGGCTTTTGCGGATTACAGCGCTTGAGCAGCCGTAATTAACGCAAGATTGTAGACGTCTTCCGCATTACATCCTCTGGAAAGATCGTTTACAGGCATATTTAATCCTTGCAGAATCGGTCCGACCGCTTCAAAGCCGCCTAAGCGCTGAGCGATTTTGTAACCGATGTTTCCTGCTTCAAGGCTTGGGAATACAAATACATTCGCGTCTCCTTTAATGTCGGAGTCCGGCGCTTTTTTCTCCGCGACAGACGGCACAAATGCAGCGTCGAATTGGAATTCGCCGTCAAGCGTAAGCTCAGGCGCTTTTTCCTTCGCAATTTTCACGGCTTCAGCCACTTTGTCCGTCTCGTCTGATTTCGCCGATCCTTTTGTAGAGAAGCTGAGCATGGCAACGCGCGGGTCAATGTCAAACATTTGAGCCGTATTGGCGCTTTCAATGGCGATTTCGGCAAGGTCCTGGCTGTCAGGAGCAATGTTGATCGCGCAATCAGCGAACACATACTGCTCGTCACCGCGGGCCATGATGAAGACGCCTGATGTTTTTTTCACGCCTTCTTTTGTTTTGATGATTTGCAGTGCAGGGCGCACCGTATCAGCAGTAGAATGTGCAGCTCCGCTGACAAGTCCGTCTGCGAGACCTTTGTACACAAGCATCGTGCCGAAATAGTTTTCGTCCAGCAAAGCTTTGCGGGCCTGTTCTTCCGTCGCTTTGCCTTTGCGGCGTTCTACGAAAGCCTGAACGAGTTCTTCCATGCCTTCATATGTATGCGGGTCAAAAATGTCCACGCCGTCAAGCGTAAGATTTAATTCTTTCGCTTTTGCTTGAATGTCTTCTTTATTGCCGACTACGATCGGCTTTAATACCTTGTTGCCCGCCAAGTTGTTGACCGCAACCAGGATACGTTCGTCCAACCCTTCAGGAAATACGATTTTCACATCTTTTCCTGCGACTTTTTCTTGTACTTTTGTAAATAAATCTGCCACGATATACCCTCCTCTATGTTGACAAAAAACGCTTACTTTTACAGCATACTCTTCTTCCAGCTAAATTCAAATAACCAACTTCTATTATAGCGCTTTCAAAAAGAAATCTTATTTTTCTAACTAATTTAATTGACCGTTTGTTCACGGCATAGTTTCTGACACAAGGCTTCGGATTATTCAAGGTTTCTCCACAGCCGAAACGGTTAAACTGTGATATAGTGAAGGCATCAATGTAATGAAAAGATATAGGAGTGAAGATACATGAGTGAGCAGCAAAAAACGAACGAAGCCGCCCAAACGCTTGACGGCTGGTACGCGCTTCACGATTTCCGCACAATGGACTGGGCGTCATGGAAGATGTTATCCAGCGATGAGCGCCTGTCGATTATTCACGAATTTACGGGACTGCTTGAAAAATGGGGCGTCGCCCAAAAAGAAGGCAAAGGCTCGCAAACCATCTACAGCATCGTCGGACAGAAAGCTGATTTTATGCTGATGATTCTTCGCCCGACAATGGAAGAGCTGAACGAAATCGAGCTTGAATTTAACAAATCAAAGCTTGCTGAATTCACAATCCCGGCTTATTCTTACGTGTCCGTGGTTGAACTGAGCAACTACCTCGCAAGCGGAGAAGGCGATCCGTATGAAAATCCGCATGTCCGCGCCCGCCTGTATCCTGAGCTGCCCGAAGCGAAATACGTCTGCTTCTATCCGATGGATAAAAGAAGAAGCGGCAATGACAACTGGTACATGCTTTCTATGGATGAACGCAGAAACCTGATGAGAAGCCACGGCTTGATCGGACGGAGCTATGCCGGCAAAGTCAAACAGATTATCACGGGATCTGTCGGTTTTGACGATTACGAATGGGGCGTCACGCTCTTCAGCGATGATGTGCTTCAGTTCAAAAAACTTGTTTACGAAATGCGCTTTGATGAAGTCAGCGCGCGCTACGGCGAATTTGGTTCATTTTTTGTCGGAAACCGCTTGTCTCTCGACACGCTTCCGAAGTTTTTGCACGTGTAACACCCACCCGCCTGTCCGGCGGGTTTTTCCTTTGTCAGAATTTAAATAAAATTTGCTATTTTTATCATTTTTTTTTACGATGTAAAGGAGATTCCATTTTGGTAAAGGGGTGCAGACAGTTGTCAAAACGAACCGCGTTTATTATGGGAGCCAGTCAGGGGATCGGCAAAGCGATCGCTCTGAAACTGGCGGACAATGGCTTTCATACCGTCATTAATTCACGAGTTCCCGAAAATATCGAATCGGTAAAAGAAGAGATCCTCGCCAAACATCCGGATGCGGGCGTCACCGTTCTGGCCGGGGATATGTCGGACCAGAAGACAAGAGCCGGCATTTTTGAAGAGATCAGATCACAATGCGGACGGCTTGATGTATTGATCAACAACATTCCGGGCGGCTCGCCGGATACCTTTGAAAACTGCGATATAGAGGATATGACAAATACCTTTACGAATAAAACGATCGCCTATATCGACTCTATGAAAACGGCCGCAGCAATCATGAAACAGCACGAATTCGGCAGAATCATTAATATCGTCGGAAACCTATGGAAAGAACCCGGCGCCAATATGTTTACCAACAGCATGATGAACGCCGCTTTAATTAATGCCAGCAAAAACATCGCCATTCAGCTTGCGCCTTTTCACATTACTGTCAACTGTCTGAATCCCGGGTTTATCGCCACAGACCGTTATCACCAATTCGTGAAGAATGTCATGAAGCAAAACGGCATTTCTAAAGCGGAAGCGGAAGAACGGATTGCCTCAGGCGTCCCGATGAAGCGTGTCGGAACTGCGGAAGAAACCGCGGCGCTGGCTGCCTTTCTTGCCTCTGAAGAAGCCTCCTATATTACCGGACAGCAAGTGTCAGCCGACGGCGGCAGCATGAAAAGCATATAATAAAAACATCCCGCTCTCAGCGGGATGTTTCTTGTAATGAAGGAAAGGACAAACCAAGCTTTTGAATCCGCAGCACGAATTCCCTTAAATCGCCCTGCTTGGCCACCATTGATATCCTGACATAACGCTTTCCGCCGCTGCCGAAAATCTCTCCGGGCGTCACGACAACATGGGCATGCTCCAGCAGATAGTCCGAAAACTGGTGTGAAGACTCGAATTCATTCGGAATTTCAGCCCATACATAAAAAGTCCCTTTCGGTTTTTCAATGCTCCAGCCTAATTCCTTTTCACATAACGCCGTGAAAAAGTCAATCCGTTCTTTATATGTGCGCTTCAGACGCTCGGTATGCTCAGGATTTCCTGACAGCGCCGCCGCTGCCGCCTGCTGAAGACCGCCGAACATGCCGACGAAGACGTGATCCTGAAACTCATTGACCGCCTGAATGATTTTCTCATTCCCCACGGCAAATGCCATTCTCCAGCCTGCCATATTGAAGGTTTTCGAAAATGAATAAAGCTCCGCGCCGACCGTTTTCGCTTCTTTCGCCTGAAGAAAGCTGGCCGGATTCTGATCAAATTCGAACGCGCCGTATGCAAAATCGTGAATAAGGTGGATGTCATGTTTTTTTGCAAACGCTGCCGCTTTTTCATAAAACGCCTGATCCGCAGTCGCGCCCGTCGGGTTATTCGGGTAATTCAAAAACATCAGCTTGGCTTTTTTCAGGACGGCAGGATCAATCCGCTCAAAATCCGGCAAATAGCCGTTTTCCGGATGAAGCGGCATCTCATGCAGCTCCGCTCTGGCCATTGTAATGCCCGATAAATACTCAGGGTAGCCGGGGTTCGGGACTAAGGCGATATCGCCGGGATTCAGCAGGCATTGCGTCAAAACGTACAAACCAGCTTTCCCTCCGCCGAACAGCGCGACTTCTGTCTCCGGATTGACCGATACCCCGTACTCTCTCTCATAAAATTCCGCGATGGCTTCTTTCAGAAACGGATAGCCTCTGAACGGGCCGTATCCGTGATACGAAGGATTCAGCGCAGCCTCCCGCAATGTTTCAACGATATGCGGCGGTGTGGGGAGATCGGGATTCCCCTGCCCGAGGTTAATGATCTGGGCTCCCGTTTTCTCCATCTCTTTTACCTTTTGAAAAACGAGCGAAAATTCCTGTTTCGGAAGTGTCTTGATGACGTCGGACGGTATGATTTCCATCTGAAAGGCTCCTTATAAATGAATTTGCTCTGATTCGTTATTCCGTTCTGAAAAGGATTTATTGACCAGTTTTGTATGCAGAAACAGCCCGCTGACCAAAAGGACGATAAACGCCATGATGACTGCCGCGTCTACAATGTTGATCAGCATGGAACCGACGGCGATGCACAATCCGATGGAGGCCTCCGCCACCGAAAAAATCCGGCCCTGAATCTGGTTCGCCGCGTTCTCCTGAACTTTGACCTTCGCCAGCACCTCACCGTATTCCATTGCGATAAAGAAAAGAATGGCGGCAATGACTGACACGGCGAAAATCGGGGTAAACAAAAACAGCGCAAGCGAGACGATCGATAACACTGTAAAATACATCAGCCCTTTATTGTTGTTAAAGCCCCATTTGCTGACAAGACCGGCGCCGATAAAGCCGCCGAAGCCGATACAGAACGTCAGGATGAAATTTCCGATTTCCCCGTCGCCTAAAAAGCGGCTGACAATCGGGAAATAGCTGTAGACGACACCCCACAAAAGCGCCATCGTAATCATCGTGAACATGGCGTTTAACACAAAAGCATTTGTTTTGATTTCCTTCAGGCCTTCTTTAAACGACTGAAAAGCTTCTCTCACGTTTTCTGACTGAATCGGCACGTATTGAAGCTTAATGCGGCTGATGAAAAACGCGGAGACAAGATAGGTCACCCCGTTAAAGGCGACGGCAAGCTCCACAGAACCGCCTAACAGAAAAAGTCCGCCGGCTGCAGCGCCGACAATAATCGAAATCGTCGTGGCTTTTGCAAACAAAGTGTTGATATTTTTAATATCCGCTTCTAAAGACGACATGACCGCGAGACGTGCCGGGTTAAAAAACACGCCGCTTCCGTAAGAAACAAACAGCAGCGCCAGAAAAAGCAGCGGATATTCGCCTTTCGGGAGAAATGTCAGCCCCAAAAAGATGACACCTCTGATCACATCCGTCCACAGCATGATTTTCACCCTGTCGAGCCGGTCCACGAGCACGCCTAAAAACGGCTGAAACACCATCGGAATACTGCGGACCGCGATGACGCCGGACGTCACCCAGTAGTCGTGATAGTATGTAGACAAAATGAGCAGAGCCGGGAGAACGCAATAGTCTCCCATAAACGAAAGTGCCTGCCCGAAAAGCAAATACTTAGAGTTCGGTTTCAGCTGTTTCATACCGGTAACGCATACTTTGCAGTCAGCTTCGCCTGCTGCTGAATTTGTTTGATTGATTCGGCCACGTCGCCCGAATTGCTTCCTTTCAGCTCGAACGCCGCAATGCTGTTGAACGCTTCGAACAGCCGCAGATCCACGGATGTACCCGCCTCGGCCGCCGAGAAAGAAACGATTTCGGTGTCTCCCTTTAAGACGCCGTCGGGAATGTCAATGCTTTCAATGACGAAATCGACAGCCGTCTCAGGCAGCTGGCCGTTTTCTTTGAAATGCTGAGGATACAAGTGGCAGTCGGCGACATAGCATGGCTCCTGCTCCAATAATCCTTTCGGCAGATCGGCTTCTTTTCCGAAACAGAGAACATCCAATAACAGCTGCGCCATATCGACGCCGAAGACCTTTTTAATATTCGGAATCATGTTCCAGCCCGCAAATCGTGCCGCTGATTCAATCAGTCCGGCTTCCCGGTTTTTCATTAATTTAATCTCTGTATGTGTTGCGCAGTTTTCGAGGCCGAGTCCTTCATTCGCCTTTTTGGCTGCTTCGACGATTTTCCGCTTCGCGTCATCATCCAGGATGGACGGCGTAATATGCGATGTCTCCGTGAATCCGATTTGCGGTGTTTTATCATGAATTGCGACAGGGAAGTATTCTCCGTCGGCCATGATGCCTTCTATGCTGATATAGTCGGAATAACCGCTTGTTTCGTACCAGTCGTCATACTCGCCCTGCAAAAATTCTTCCGCGATAAACGGCGCTTCAAACGTGACCGCTTTCGGTACGTTAATCGACTTCAGGTATTCATTGACTCTGTTAAATTCGGCTTCTGCCGTTTCCCTCTCTTTGATGAGCGTCACGCCGATGGAGCTCGCCAGATATGTAGGCTTCAGAATGAGCGGCGTTCCGATTTCCTGAAGCGCGGCGCGGAAATCTTCCAGCGTCGTCACCCGTTTGTTTTTGATGGATTTGACGCCGGCCCGGTTGAAGGCGGCTCTCATTTTGTTTTTATCTCTGGCATTTTCAGCGGCCTGTACGCCCGCTCCCCGCAGGCCGAGACGTTCACACGCTTTTGCCATCGGAGCGATAAACAGTTCATTGTTGGTCGTAATGGCGTCAACCGCGAACATGCCGGCCACCTTGACGATTTCTTCGACTACTTCTTCCTCAGGTTTGTCATGATCTTCATGAGCCCAGTAAATCGAATCGGGATGCTCAAAATCAGCCAGACTCTTAAAATAGTCTTTATCTTTTATGACCGCTACCGAGTATTTTTCAATTAATGCCGCATGAGAGGCTGTAATTGCAAAAGGTCTCGGGATAAAGCTGACGAGGTTGTATTTTTCGGCTGCGCTTTTGTAAAACATATGCGGCGGGCATCCCCCAAGGTCAGCGATAACCAATACTGTTTTTCTCTCCATATGTAAACACTCCTTCTCTATTGTGCGGTGTATCCACCGTCTGCGGTGATCGCGCTTCCGGTCATATAGCTTGATAAATCCGACGCGAGAAACAGCATGACGTTCGCTATTTCTTCAGGCTTGCCGAGTCTCAGCAGCGGATTGACTTTCGCTTTTTCTTTTTTGATTTCTTCAAGCGTGCCTTCGTTGTTTTCAAGGAACGACTTTTCATTCAAAGGTGTGTCAATGATTCCCGGGCACACGCAATTGACGCGGATGTTGTGTTTGGCGTAATCGACGGCCATCGAACGCGTCAGCTGCAATACGCCGCCTTTAGAGGCGTTATATGCGGGAATGTCGGGCCATGCAACGACTCCTCCGACGGAGCACGTGTTAATGATGTTGCCCTTGCCGCTTTTGAGCATATACTTGAGCGCGTGCTTGCTCATAAGAAACATGCCCGTCAGATTGACGTTGAGCACCTTGTTCCAATCGCTCAGCTCCATCTCATGAATCGGCGCGACAATTTCGATGCCGGCGTTATTGATTAACACGTCCAATCCGCCGAACTTGTCCGCCGCTGACCGGATGGCGTTTTGACATGCCGGCTCATCTGTAATATCCGTCTGCACAAAATGCAGCCTGTCATTGTTTTCTTTCCTGATCATCGCTTCTCCCTGCGCCTCATCAATATCCGCGACGACCACATTCGCCTGCTGATTCAGAAACGCCTGAACCGCGGCATAACCGATGCCTGATGCGCCCCCTGTGATGAGGACGGTTTTATCCGTCAGGTTCATGACTCTTTCGCCTCTAATTTTTTCGCTTTTGCTCTGTTATAGCGCGGAGGGAAAAAGATATTGACTGATTTTGAATCTTTTTCAAATCTGTTGATGGCGCCGTGATCTTCTCTCGGATCGCAGAAATAAGCTGTGCCGAATGTCATATCCACTTTGCAGCCTTCAATGGTCATATCATAGCCGCCGCCGATGCAGATGCCGATCTGTTCATTGCGGTGTTTATGGAACGGCATTTCTCCCCCGTTGCCCGGAATGTTGGCAAGCATGATTTCCACCCAGTCTTCCACGAAGAACGTGACTTCCATACCGGGCATTAAGTCTCTCGTTTTAAAAATATTCAAAAAATAATCCTCAGGGCTTGTGTAGGTTTCACCGGCTTTCAGGCGTTTAATATCAATGGCGATCACTTCTTGATCCGTCTCATTTCTTGCGCCGTGAGGCACATTAGGAGGCGCGATATAGGCTGATTCCAGCGCTGTCATCTTTCTTGTGACATCTCCGACAGTCATGGACAGCTCGCCGGAAACGACAAGGCCGATTTGGACTTCCTTATGCTGATGCGGTTCCACGTTTGTATGCGGCGGAACGTAAGAAAGCAGAACTTCCGTATCTCCTCTGACGGACGAATATTGTCTTACTCCGTTATCCCATTCTATTAATTTAGGCGTCGGGAAATAAAGTTCCTGCAAATCTTGTTCAGTTTTCATCATGAATCTCTCCTTTTCCGAATAATGACCAGCTCATGGGAATGCTTTTAAATGTTTTGACAAAGTGAAGGCCGTACTTTTGTCTGGCCAGCTCATTTGTCAGCGCGATGTCGGACAAACCGTCCTTCACTCTTTTCGCGGCTGCGCTCGTTGAGTTCACCAGATCAAACGTGACATCTTTACGGGTAAAATACTTAATCAAATTGATAGGAGACGGGTGGGATACGATGACAGTCTGATCAAGCATGTCATCCGTATATTCAAAACCGGGCCGGACAGCCAGGCCGTACATCGGGGTGTCGCACCTGAAAATTTGCAGAAGCTGCAGATCCGGTCTCATGTAGAAGTGCTTAATGCCGTCATACGCGTGAGGCACAATTGTGTATTCCAGCGGACTTTGAAGCGTTTTTTCAATGCACGATTCAAATGTATCATGCAGTGATAATTTACTGTTCACCCCTTGGAGAAGGGTAAAATTGGTGATGAAGTTTTTTGCTGCGTACTCACTGCTTGTCCCTTCAGGACCGAGCGTGTTGATCGTAATCAGTTTAGATATTGAATAAGCCTTGCTTTTCGTTTGAATGCTATTATCCAATATAATCATGAGCACCAACCAATCTGTTAAATTTTAAGTAAATATTATCCATAGACGTTCAAGCTGTCAATATTATTTGAAAATATTGATAATTATTCCTATATATTAGAAAACACCCTATGAAATAGGGTGCTAAAAATTAACATTTACAAAATTATAGAAACTTTATTTTACCGATACAATGATTGGTCGGCCTGATGCTCATATTTCCCATACCTTCTGTATGCGAAAACGCTGAGGACAAAGCCGATGAGGGTGACGGCCGCACAGATAAATCCGACAGCTGCATATCCGTATCCGACATAGACCGGACCCATGACAGCAGAACCCAAGGTGACGGCCAAATTGGACGCCAGGCTGTAAAATGCCATGATTTTGCCCCGGCGGCTCTGTGAGCAATCACTTAAAATGGTGCTGAGCAAGGTCACCGTCAGGCTTTGCATCAATCCCCAGACGAATAACCCGATGACCAAAAACGGCATTGATGACGGCGCATAGGCGAGACAGGAAAGCCATATGCTGATCACGGCCAATGCCGCGATCAAAGAGCGCATTTTCCCCGCCTTATCTGCGATTTTTCCGGTGAACACGCTCATGGAAAAACCGATTCCGTACACCATGATCAGCAGCCCTGAAGCTGTATTCCCCCCCGGCAGCACGCGGTGAAGATATGTGCCGAGAAAGGAATACATGCCGTAAAAACCGATCATGTTGCAAAAAGTGATCGTGAGGTATACAGGGACACGGGGCACCTTCAGCGCATCCCGGAAAGTGCCTGCCTGCCGTCCGTTTTCCTCTTCTGTTTTATCCCCATCCGCCGTGCTGCGGCGCGCCTCAATGAAAATGAGCGAAGCAACGAGGACAGACATGAGGGCGAAAATCCAAAACGTCCACCGCCAATTTAAAACGCCGCCGATAAAAGAGCCGATCGGAACGCCGAAAATCAAAGCGAGCGACCAGCTTGACACGATCAGGCCCATCACCTTGCCGCGGTACGCATAAGGCACACGGTCGCCGACCACCGCATAAGCTGTCGGCACAAACGCACCCGCCGCAAGCCCGGAAAGCGCCCTGCCCAGAAAGAAGAAAAAGAGATTGTGCGCCAACGCGCAGATCACCGTGCCGGCCGTAAATATAAGCAGCCCCGTCATCAGGCTGAGTTCCCGGGAATATTTATCTCCCAGCGGAACGAGAAGCGGCGCGCCGATAAAAATCATCACTCCGTAAATACTGATGGAAAGCGCCAGCACACTGACATCCGAGCTGAAAGCCCGCGCTAAATCCGGAAGCAGCGGAGAAATCACCAGCTCTTCAGAACCGGCGGCAAATACGCCTAATGTCAAAGCAAGCGCGAGACAGATCGGAAATCGGCGTTTCGTTTCGATGTGATCGGTTTGTTTGCTGTTCATGCTCTTTGAACACCTCTTCCGTAAAACTTTTCTACCTTTTGTTGTTTTATAGTTTAGCATCCTTATGTTTCATTTTACATTTCACATGAAAACTAATTCTGTTTTTTTATTTACATTCAGATTTTAAATAAAATATTTAGTTTGTATTCAATAAATGATATAAAATACGCCGTCCGGTTATGCTATAGTGATAGAATCATTTGTTAAGGTGGGGGTCATGGAATGAATAACACTGATTCAAAGGCCGCCCGCGCAGGCCTCGGCATGGTACTGATTCTCGGAACGCTCGCTTCATTCGGGCCGCTTTCGCTCGATATGTATCTGCCCGCTTTGCCTGAAGTGGCGGCCGATCTTCATACGACAGCGTCACTTGCGCAGCTGAGCCTGACGTTTTGTCTTTTGGGGCTGGCGGTCGGGCAGATCGTTGTCGGGCCGCTCAGTGATATGATCGGGCGCCGGAAGCCGCTCATTCTGTCATTGCTGCTTTATACGCTGTCTTCTTTATTATGCGCCTTCAGCCCTTCTGTTTCGTTTTTAATTGTCATGAGGTTTATTCAAGGATTCACCGGGGCGGCCGGAATCGTCATCGCACGGGCGTCCGCGCGCGATATGTATTCCGGAAAAGAATTGACGGCTTTTTTCTCATTACTGATGCTCGTCAATGGGGCGGCGCCGATTTTAGCGCCGATTACAGGGGGATTTATCCTTCAGTTCGCCGGCTGGAAAATCGTATTTGTCGTGCTGGCGGTGATCGGCTGTATCATTTCTGCCGCCGTGCTTACGGCGTTGCCTGAATCACTCCCGCCGGAAAAGCGGACAAGCGGCGGACTCCGGGAGACGCTGATGACGTTTCGCGGCCTGCTTGGCGACCGGATGTTTATGGGATTTGCGCTCAGCCAGGCATTTGTGATGACCGGCATGTTCGCATATATTGCCGGGTCGCCGTTTGTACTGCAAAACATCTACGGCGTATCGGCGCAAATGTTCAGCCTGCTGTTCGCCGTAAACGGTGCGGGAATCATATGCGCAACCCAAATCACCGGACGGATGGCCAAAACACATGATGAACGGAAGCTGTTTGTCTCCGGGCTGTTGATCGCCGTCATCGGAAGCATCGCTTTGCTTTTATCACTTGCGTTTGGTTTAGGCCTGACGGCGGTCTGCATTTCATTATTCATCATTGTTTCTTCTGTCGGGATCGTCACGACGACGGGATTTTCTCTGGCTATGCAGAAACAGGAGAAAGGCGCGGGAAGCGCTGCAGCTCTTCTCGGACTCCTGCCCTTTATCGGCGGTGCGGCTGCCGCTCCCCTGGTCGGTATTGCCGGAGAAGAAAATGCCTGGCCGATGGCCGTCAGCATTTTCGGTTTTGAGTTCTTTGCCGTTCTATCCTATGTCCTGTCGGCCAAACGAAAAACAAAGTAAAGCCCGCCGCTTTTTGCGGAGGGCTTTTTTTCTTATCCGGCAGCGCCTTTTTCCGAAGAAGCCTGCTCACGCTTCAGGCGTTTTTTAATACCGAAGTGATAATACGCGTAACAGATGATCATCAGCGGGACGCCGCAGTACAGACCGATACGCTGGTCGGGGATAAAGATGAGACTGATTAAGATAAGCCCGTAAATCGAAAATCCGAGAATCGGCACGATCGGATAAAGCGGCGTTTTAAATGCCAGGTCTTTCAGATTTCCTCCTTCAGCGAGAAAGCGTCTCCGGAAAACGAATTGTGAAGCGCAGATTGACATCCACGCGACGACGGTAATCATACCGGAGATGGAAATGAGCCATACATACACCGTTTCAGCCGCGAATACACTTGTCAGCAGGGATAAACCGGAGATAGCGATGGTGATGGAAAGAGCTTTCAGAGGCACGCCTTTTTTCGTCAGTTTCGTTAAGGAAGCGGGGCCCATCTTAGTTTTTGATAGGGACCACATCATTCTGGATGAAGCGTACAGCCCGGAATTCGCCACCGACAGCATGGCGGTCAGAATGACAAAGTTCATGATATCAGCCGCATAGGGAACGCCGATTTTATCCAGCACAGCCACAAACGGGCTTTCGATGACGCCTGCCGTTTGGTACGGCAAAATGGACACGAGAACAAACATCGCCAGCACGAAGAAAAACAGCGTCCGCCATATGACGTTTCGGATTGAGCGGGGAAGCGTCTTTTCCGGATTTTCGCTTTCTCCCGAGGCGATTCCGACCAGCTCGGTGCCCTGGAATGAAAAATTCACCATGACAAGGGTAAACAGCACGGCTTGGGCACCGTTCGGGAAAAGCCCTTTGTCCGTCGTAAAGTTTGACAGATACGGAGCCGTCTGCCCGCCGTTAAAACCGACAAAGCCGAATACCGCAGCGCAGCCGAGAATAATAAACAATACAATGGCCATGACCTTAATGCTGGAAAACCAAAATTCCATTTCCGCAAAACTCCGCGCAGACAGCGCGTTAATGGAAAAAATGACGACGCCGAATACAAGGCACCACACCCAAATCGGAACGGCCGGAAACCACCGCTGCATTAAAATCCCCGCCGACGTCAGTTCAAGCCCCACTGTATTGGCCCAGCTGAATGCGTACATCCATCCGATCGTAAAACCCGTCGACGGCCCGAGAAACTTTGCGGCATACGCTTGAAATGATCCTGCGACCGGCATGGCGACCGCGAGCTCCCCCAAACAAAGCATCACCAGATACATTAAAAATCCGCCGATCACATAAGCCAATATCGCGCCGATCGGTCCCGCTTCACTGATCGTAAAACCGGAGCCCAGAAAAAGCCCCGTCCCGATCACGCCGCCGAGGGCGATCATAAACAAATGCCGGCCCTTCATCGTGCGCTGCAATTCAGTTTGATTGGTATCTCCCTGCATATACATCCTCCTTATTCCGTTATGTCAGCCATTTGTGCGTATGTCTAATCGGTAGCTGTGCAAAAGGTGCATTGTCGTCTGCTGAATGAGCTCCGGCAGCACATGGAATGTGTACGGCTTGTACACGCGTTCCGTCCATTTATGGCCGTCCTTTCCGTATACCCCTATATTGACCGACGGAATATTCAATTCCCTGATTTCTTTAAAAGGAATCGTCCCGATGACATCCCAGCCCGGAAAATTATCGGTAAAGGCGGAGACCTCCTCGTCTGTTTCATGCAGCGATAAAAAGCTTCCGTCCGCTAAATAAGGGAAAAACTTTTTAAAGACGAATGTTTCTCCGGTTGATGCCGCTGTTTTATCGACCGCTTCTTGAATGACATGCTGCAAAAGCCGGTCCCGTGAGCTCTCTTCTTTCAGATAATTGTGCGGAAGGTAAGGCGGCGCATAGAAAATAATGACCTTGGCTCCCTGCTCAGGATCGAGTTTTTGCAGTTCCTCGACGGCTTTAAAGCATCTCATCCGCAGTTCAAGATGTTCATATGTTTTAAATGCCTGCTCGATACACTGTGCAGGGTCTATCCCGCGGCTTCTAAGCCTTTTCAGGTAATCTTCCAGACTGTACACTTGAACGTTCCATGACATCTCTTTTTTCGGCAGGCTCGTTCTCTCACAGTATTCGTCGTAATAATCAGATAATTTTCGTTCTGTCTCTTTGCAGGCTTCGTCAGCCACGGCGGTCAGCTGATCCATGACTTCTTTGGCGGTTTTCTCGTAAATAAAATAATTAAAATAGACATAGCTGCTGACGGCGGTCTGCACGTTATACGCTTCCTTGTTGTCACGCTGGTACAGGCAGGTCGGCGGAAGCACAAGCTCCCCTTCAATGTTTTCCGCCATATGAATATTGTTGTGAATTCTTCTGGTGATTTCTGATGCGATCAAATTCGGATCGATGCCGGACAGCGTATCACCGACATGCACCTCCCGCCCGTAAATCGCAAAGCAAGGCAAAAGCTTCCCTGCCGCGCCCGTGTAGATGTACCTTGTCGTGTCACCCTCATACAGCGGCGTGATAAAATCGTTATTAATCGCTGCTAAATAACGAAGCTGCTTTTCTTGTTTCAGCCGTTTTAATTCAGAAATGCTGGTTAAAATGCCGGAATGCTGGCTTTCTTCATCCGGATTTGCCATGAACAGAATATGGCCCGGCAGCTGATCGCGCCGTTCAGAAAAGTGAAGCAGATTGGCGAGATGAACGGCAATACCGCTCTGCATATCAACCGAACCCCTTCCGAACATCCACTCGCCTGAGCGGGCGTCCCGCTGCACATCCCGATCAAATTCATAGTTTGAGAAATATTCCGCGAGACGGTCGGAATCAAAAGCGATATCTTTTAAAGGGCCGAAATCCTCGATGCCGACCGTATCAAGATGAGCGTGATAAATGACCGTATTCAGGCTTTCGCCGTTTCCCTCAATAAATGCGAAAATATTTTTGCGGCCGTAAGGGTCCTCAGGAATCGCCTGCTCCCACACATGTGACGGATTCTCCTGAAAGTAGGGAAAGCTCTTGATCATATCTTTGATATAGTCGGCTTTTTTTCCTTCTCCCAATGTGCCGTTGATGCTGTTTAACGCCACCAGTGATTTCGTAATGGCTTCTATTTTCTCCTCCGGAAGCATTTTGCTGAGCTGCTGATACATGTTCCATCCTCCTTACCCTCATATAGAGAAAATAGCGCGACTCTCTTTTTCATCGCGCTATTTCCGAAAGATTAATAGGCTTCAGACGTTGTTTTTGCCTGCATATGAAGAATCAGATAGTCAGGTCCTCCGGCTTTTGAATCGGTTCCTGACATATTGAAGCCGCCGAACGGCTGGTATCCGACAATCGCTCCCGTACATCCGCGGTTGAAGTATAGATTCCCGACGTGAAAATCTTCGCGGGCGCGTTCAATGTGCGCGCGGGTTTTCGATAACAGAGCGCCCGTCAGTCCGTAATCGGTATTATTGGCAATCTCAAGCATATGGTCGAAATCACGGGCTTTTGAGATCGCGACGACCGGCCCGAAAATTTCCTCCTGCATCAGGCGGGCGTTTTCATCAACATCCGCAAAAATGGTCGGCTGAATAAAGTATCCTTTTGAATCATCACCTTCGCCTCCCGTCAGGAGTTTTCCTTCTGTTTTGCCGATTTCGATATAACTCATGACTTTATTATAAGATGCTTCGTGGATGACCGGCCCCATGTATGTATCAAAATCTTCCGGACTTCCGACGGTGAGTGATTTTGTTAAAGCGACGGCTTTTTCAACAACTTCATCATAGACGTCCTGATGGATGACCGCACGGGAACCGGCTGAACATTTTTGGCCTGAGAATCCGAAGGCGGAATACACGATTGAGGAAGCGGCAAGATCAAGATCAGCATCTCTGTCTACAAGCACCGTATCTTTCCCTCCCATTTCGGCAATGACCCGTTTCAGCCACTTTTGGCCCGGCTGTACTTTTGCGGCGCGTTCATAAATACGGCATCCAACCGCGCGGGAACCTGTAAACGACACAAATCTCGTCTTCGGATGCTCAACCAGATAGTCGCCGATTTCTCCTCCGTCGCCCGGTATGAATTGGAGCACGCCGTCCGGCAGGCCCGCTTCTTTCATCACTTCAACGAATTTCGCCGCCACGACAGGCGCCGCATCCGCCGGTTTCAGCAGTATCGTGTTGCCTGTTACGATGGCTGCCGCCGCCGTTCCCGCCATAATCGCAAGCGGGAAGTTGAATGGAGAGATGACGATCCCCACCCCAAGCGGCTCATAGTGATACTGATTATATTCTCCGTCACGGCTCTTTACAGGGGAACCGTCTTTCAGTTTCAGCATCTGACGGGCGTAATACTCTAAAAAGTCGATCGCTTCCGCCGTATCCGCATCCGCTTCCTTCCACGGTTTTCCGGCTTCTTTCACTAGATACGCGGAGAATTCGTGCTTTCTTCTGCGGATGATCGCCGCCGCTTTAAACAGCACATTCGCGCGGTGTTCCGGCCGTACTTTTTTCCATGTTTGAAATGCCTGCAGCGCAGCCTGCATGGCCTTTTCCGCAAGTTCTTTTCCGGCGGCCGATACAGAACCGATCACTTCTTTTTTATCTGCCGGATTGACGGAAATGATCTTTTTATCCGTTTCAATCGCTTCACCGTTGATGATAAGCGGATAATGCTTGCCGAGCTGTGAATTCACATAAGCCAGCGCTTCCTGAAACGATTGTTTATTTGTCTCTTCCTGAAAATTTGTAAATGGTTCGTGTGCGTATGAAACTGTCATTAGAATTCCTCCCCGTATTTTGTAATGTGTGCTCACGCTTTATAAAGATGCAAGAAGCATACCAGCATAGCAATTTGTGATAAAAATAAGAAAATCTTTGCCGAAAGCGGACGAAGCTTGTCCGAATCTGTCAGCTGCAATCTGAAAACGCAAAGAAATTTTGCGATCTGCTATATAACTGATGCAAAATCTCTTTGCGGATAACACTTATACCCAGCCGCGGAACCGGGCCGCTTCAGCCGATTTTCTGATGCCCGTCATATAGGCGGCCAAACGCATATCGACTTTGTGGGTATGCGCTGTCTGATAAATGGATTCAAACGAATTCACCATGACGCTGCGCAGTTTTCCGGCGACTTCCTCCTCAGACCAGTAAAAGCCTTGATTATTTTGCACCCATTCAAAATAAGACACCGTCACGCCGCCGGCGCTTGCCAAAATATCCGGCACGAGAAGCACGCCTCTTTCATTCAGAATTTTCGTGGCATCTATCGTTGTCGGGCCGTTTGCCGCCTCCACAATGATTGAGGCTTTAATGTGATGGGCGTTTTCAGCCGTAATCTGATTGGAGATTGCGGCGGGCACGAGAATATCACAGTCCTTTTCCAGCAGCTCCCTGTTCGTTATGACATCCGAGAAGAGATTCGTCACCGTGCCGAAGCTGTCCCGCTTATCCAGCAGGTAATCAATATCAAGGCCGTCAGGGTCATACAAAGCGCCGTGGGCGTCTGAGATGCCGATCACCTTGGCGCCGGCGTCATGCATAAATTTAGCGAGAAAGCTCCCCGCATTTCCGAACCCCTGAATGATGATCCGCGCATTTTCCAATGGAATCCCTTTTTTCTTAACGGCTTCCTCAATACAAATCGTGACGCCTTGCGCGGTCGCCGTCTCCCGCCCCTGTGAACCGCCGAGAACGATCGGTTTGCCCGTAATGAATCCTGGTGAATCAAATTCTCTCAGGCGGCTGTATTCGTCCATCATCCATGCCATAATCTGCGAGTTGGTATATACGTCGGGAGCCGGAATATCCTTTGTCGGACCGACGATCTGGCTGATCGCACGCACATATCCGCGGCTCAGCCGTTCCAGCTCTCCGAATGACATCGTCCGCGGATCACAGATGATGCCGCCTTTTCCGCCCCCGTAAGGAAGATTTGTGATGCCGCATTTTAAAGTCATCCAGATGGAAAGCGCCTTAACCTCTTCTTCACTGACTTCCGGATGAAACCGCACGCCCCCTTTTGTCGGGCCGACTGCGTCATTATGCTGTGAGCGGTAGCCCGTGAAAACCTGTACTGAGCCATTGTCCATTTTGACAGGGATGCGGACGGTTAAAAGCCGCATCGGCTCTTTCATCAATTCATACATATTGTCAGGGTACCCCAGTTTTCGCAGGGCCTCTTTTATGATCGATTGTGTTGACAAGAACAAATTAAGAACTTCTTTTTCTTCATCTTTCTGATTGCTTTTAGAAAGCGGGTTGGCTGACATGTTTTATCACCTCATCGTATTTTACGTGTAAGCTTCAATTACCGGCAGAACAAAATGTAAGCGCTTTTACACCAAAACCCATCAATCCCTTTCACATTGTCGTTACGCCCCTTTTTATATGCAAGATTCATGCCAGGTTTTTGTGTATAAAAAAAGAGGCTGTGGTCAGCCTCTTTCATCCCCGATTAACGCGGGTCAATAACCAGCTTTGTTTCGGCATAAAGACTGCCGGCCCCCAAACCGTTTACGTAATCGCCTTTAATTGTATACGCGCCCGCGCGCGGAAGGTTTTTACGCACTAGGACGAGATTGTATTCAGACGCGCCCAATAAGTCAAGGGTAAGCGGAAGTCTGACCGTTTTTCCGTAGTTGAGAATTTGCGTTTCTTTCAGTGTTCTTCCGTTTACAGAGTCCCTCACAGTGGCGTTGAACCCGTCAGGAAATTGAAATTCAACGGCGCCGACGGCAAGCAGCGCATTCGGCTTGTATGTGACTTCAATATCAGACGTCGCGTATTCTCTCGTACTATTGACGGTTTTCGCTTCAATAACGGCAGATTGCGCGTTCGCATGAAAAGATGGCAAGAACACAGATGAAAATACCGCAGCACTGATGAGAAAGGCCGAAAATGATTTTCTTTTTAACATCATGAATTCCTCCAGATCATATGGGATTCAGAGCGTCCTCTGCCGGAAAAGCGTGTCTGATGGTTCCATTCGCGAATTGGGTTTCTCTTTTCCTGAGAATAATCTACCACCTTTATCCATGGAAGTAAATTATTTTTTGGAATATTCAATCATTTATTTTTCACGAGATGAATCAGCACAAAAAACGAAGACATCCGCTGTCTTCGTCTTGTGCGCTATCGGTGAGCCGTCTGCCAGTCAAATCCGATGGTGTCATCATTCCACGGGATTCTTTTTTCGTCAGGCTGATCCGGATTGTAGGACATCGTCGTGAAATAAATAATGGTCAGCGGGGTTTCACCCAGCACTCTGTACCCGTGTGCGACGCCTTTGGGAATGAGAAGGAGCATCGGATTGTCTTCTCCCATGTAGTAGACATCCGTTTCTCCCTTGGTTGCAGACTCTTCGCGAAGGTCATGCAGCACGACCTGGGCGTGGCCCGTCGGAAAAAACCATAGGTCATCCTGTTTCTCATGATAGTGAAATGCTTTAATGACGCCGGGATAGCTTTTGGACCAGGAAGCCTGCCCGAAACGCTCTAAGAGATGTTCATCGTCACGGACGAGTTCTGAGAAAAAACCCCGGTCATCGCTGTGTTTGATCAGCTTTTTGACTTTTACGCCTTCGATCACTTGCACTGTCCCTCCCTTTGTAAATAATCATGCAGCGCTTCCCGCCAATGCCTCATCCCGAGCCCCTGCCGTTCAATCGACTCAAGACTCAACACCGAGTAAGCGGGGCGCGGCGTCTCATTTCCGTATTCCTCCGTCGTGACGGGCAGCACGGCGGCGGTTCTGCCGCTTTCTTCAAAAATAGCCTTGGCAAATTCATACCAGCTGCACACTCCGCTGTTTGCGGCGTGGTATAAGCCCGGCGGCCTGTCAAACAGACCGATCACCGTTTCGGCTAAATCTTTTGTATACGTCGGTGCGCCGACTTGATCGTTAACGACACGCACCTGATCATGTGTATCCGCAAGCTTCAGCATCGTATTGACAAAGTTGTGCCCGCCGCTGCCGTACACCCACGATGTTCTGATAATGGTGTGATTTTTTCCCGTCAACCGGATCAGTTCTTCGCCGAGTTTTTTGCTTTTTCCATAAATTGTGCCCGGATCTGCGGGATCATCGGTCTGGTATGGCCGTGTTCCTTTGCCGCTGAAGACGTAATCGGTGCTGATGTGAATGAATTTCGCGCCGGTGTTTTCAGCCTCAAGCGCGGCATAATAAGCGCCGATTCCGTTTATTAAATACGCTTTGTCGAGCTCCGTTTCACATTTGTCAACGGAGGTGTATGCCGCCGTATTGACGACGATATCCGGCTTGTAATGGCTGAACGAGTGCCGCACCGAACGCTGGTCGGATATGTTCATCATCGCTTTTGTCAAGGCGATCACTTCATACCCTTCCTGCTTCAGCTGACGGCATAACTCCCGCCCCAGCTGGCCGGCCGCTCCGGTTACTAATACCTTCGTCAATCGGATCCCCTTCTTTCCGATTAGTCTTGGCTGTCTGTATACCAGCGAATGGTTCTTCTCATTCCTTCTTCAAATGTGACGTCCTGCCGCCATCCCAGCTCATTTTTCAGCTTTGAAGCATTGATGGCGTAACGGCGGTCATGCCCTTTTCTGTCTTCGACATGAGCAAACCGTTCCTCGACACCGAGCTCCTTCATGATAAATGACGCAAGCTCTTTATTCGTCCGTTCATTTCCTCCGCCGATATTGTAAATGTCACCGAGTGTTCCTTTTTCCAGCACGAGCTTAATGGCGCGGCAATGATCTTCGGCAAACAGCCAGTCTCTGATCTGCATCCCGTCGCCGTACAGCGGAACCGGCGTGCCGTTTACGGCATGCCTGATAATGGTCGGAATCATTTTCTCGTGATGCTGGTACGGCCCGTAATTGTTGCTGCATCTTGTAATGATGGCAGGAAGCTTATGGGTTCTCACATAAGACATGACGAGCAGGTCTGAGCTTGCCTTGCTGGCCGAATACGGATTGTTCGGAGAAAGCGGCGTCGTCTCTGTAAAAGCGGGATCATCCGGCGCCAAATCTCCGTACACCTCATCTGTGGAAATGTGAATCAGCCTGCCGGCTTTTCCCTGTAACACCGCGTCCGCCAGTCGGTATGTGCCCATTACATTTGTTGTGATGAACGGCTCTGCCTGATTTATGCTTCTGTCCACATGGGATTCAGCCGCAAAATGAATGACAGCGTCATACATTTGGGAAAAAACTTTGTCAATGTCCTCTTTTTCCGAAATGTCACCTTTGATAAAACGAAAACGGCCGTTCTTTTTTAAGGCTTCTATTTCAAGCGGCCTGCTTGCATACGTGAGATTATCCAGGACGGTAATCTGCGCATCTGTTTCTTTCAGCATCATCTTTGTAAAGGTAAGGCCGATAAATCCGGCGCCCCCTGTAATTAAATATGATTTTGGCATGATTAATGCTCCTGTCCTTTCTGTAATGCCTGATGCGCCAGGCTTCCGGCGAGGTAGAGCGATTCATGCGTGCCCGCATCCACCCACCAGCCCGTTAACACATCATACGTCAGCTCACTGTGTTCAATGTATAAATTATTGACATCCGTAATTTCCAGTTCGCCGCGTTTTGAAGGGGAAATTTGTTCAATATAAGAAAACACTTCTGCGTCGTACATGTAGATCCCTGTGACGCATAGTCTGGTCGGCGGCTGCTCCGGCTTTTCAATGATCGACTTGATCCGTTTGTTTTCCTCATCAATCTCGGCGATGCCGAAGCGCTCCGGGTCGTCCACTTCTTTCAGCAGCACTTTCGCTCCTTTTCCCTGCTTTGCGAAACGCTCCGTATAAGGTTTTAATGAATCTTCAAAAATATTATCTCCCAAAAGCAGAACGAACGGATCGCGACCTGTAAATCGCTTTGCGTATGATAAACCGTCGGAAATGCCGGATGCGGCTGGCTGAACCTGATATGTGATTGAGACGCCGAGCTCTTCTCCGGTTTCGAGAAGTTTATGAAATTGCGGAATATATTCTTTTTGCGTAATCAGCAAAATATCTGTAATCCCCGCTTCTTCCAGCTTCATGATCGACCAGTAAATCATCGGATATGGACCGACAGGGAGTAAATGCTTATTGACCGCTTTTGTCAGCGGCATAAGGCGTGAGCCGGTGCCTCCGGCTAAGATAACACCTTTCACATGAACACTTCCTTACGTGTGGTTTTATCACAAATCATAAAGAATCGCCGCCGCCCGTTTGATGCCCCTGCCGTCAACCAGCGGCTTTCCGTTTTGATGAAGTCCGGTCCGCATCGGATAATCAGCGGCCATGTCAGACATATGCCGCGCGAGAACGTCCGCTGATATGCATTCACCAAGGCCGAGATGAACGGCGGCCCCCCGTGCGGCGAATTTTTCCGCCGTCTCAGTTTGATGCTCCACTTGAGAAAGAACGATGCAGGGCACACCTGTACAAATGGTTTCATATAAAGTGATCCCGCCGGACACGACGGCCATATCAGCCCTCGTGAGAAGCGCGGCCATGTCATTTGTCTGCCTGACCATCTCGGCATAAGGCATTTGTGTAAGATGCGCGCGCACGTCATCAGCATGAGGCGCGGCGCCGCCCATGACGATGATCACTCGTTTTCGATGAATGTCGGGGATGCGGCGGCATGCTTCCATCACTTTAAAGACAAGCTTCTTCGGGTCGCTTCCTCCTAATGAAACCAATATGGTCCGGCATTCTTTTCTCAGCTGATAGAGCTGCTTTGCTTTTTCAAAACCCGGATGAAGAATCATATAATCCGGGCCTTCATATACCGCGGCGCTGCCCATTTGAACCGTCCGGCTTTTCAGCCCGCCGTAAATGCCGTTTATAACGGCATCGCATAAATGAATGACATGTTCCCGTTTTTCTTCAAATAAGACGATGCGTGCCGATGAATGCTTTTTGACTTCCTCTAACCAGTC
The DNA here is from genome assembly GCF_038004825.1 of Bacillus sp. FSL P4-0334. Taxonomy (NCBI): domain Bacteria; kingdom Bacillati; phylum Bacillota; class Bacilli; order Caryophanales; family Bacillaceae; genus Bacillus; species Bacillus sp. FSL P4-0334. The sequence continues at coordinate 702,190 of NZ_JBBORX010000001.1, forward strand.
ACACGGCATATCGAGCAGATCGAATATGAGAAGGTCAGGAGCCTGCCTGTTTATTTCCCGGACAATAAATTCCTTCTGTCCCTTGTCAGGCTTGATGATCACTTCCCATTGATCAGATGACAGATAAGAAGAAGCCTCTTTATTTGCGTAAAACGTTATTGAGCAATTGTTCTTAATGGCACCGGCAAGCAGCTTCATCCGCACCGCGTGCCCCATGCCGATGTCACGGCCCCCGTCCGCGAAAATCAAAATCCGCATGCTAATCAGCCTCTTTTTGCCGGATCATTTGATTAATGGCCCTGAGCTCCGGATCACGATTCAGCAGATGGATCAATTCTTTTGCCGGAATATCAGGACGCGAGCCCGCTTTTACGTACAGCTCGCGGGCCAGCCTGTAGTCCTCTTCGGTATCGACGGTCATCCGCAAGTGAGGAGCCCGGAGTTCCTGCGGAGGCTCAGGAAAGAGAAGCCGGTACTTCTCAGGAGATTCTCTTATTAAAAGCGTGACATGCTCCTGGTATTTGTCCGCCAGCGTTTTGTCGGCATTGATCTCCGTTAAAAGTCGCGCGTTTACCGCCTCGCCGCCGATGCCGAGCGGTGTACCGCAGATATACGTGTAGTCTGCGTGCTGATCTAAATGCGATTGAATCAGAAAATCAAGCAGCGAAGGGTCGACAAACGGGTTATCCCCCGTCAGTCTGACTGCGATGTCCGGTTTTACTTGTTCGATGACTTGTGCAAACCGGTCAAGCACACACTGCTCGCTGCCGCGGTGCACACGGTAGTTCTTGCTGATGCAGTGCGCAGACAGAATGTCGTCGGTCTTGCTGTCAGACGAGGCGACGATCAGATTATCCCGCGATTGATCATAATACGCGCTTTGCCGCACCCTTTTGACAATCATATCGAGGATCGTATACCCGCCGATCGGTTTCAGCACTTTACCGGGAAGACGCCCGCTTCCCATCCGCGCCTGAATGATAAACAAAATGTCAGTCATCATATGGGCTGCCTTTCGTCAAAAGGTCATCCCAAGTGATGCCCGTGTCGGCGGGGATATCCCTGACCGCACGCGCGCCGTCAGTTAAAAGCTCAAAATATCTCGGGTGGAGCCCCTGCGGTTTTTGGCCGGGACGAAGGACGGCAAGGTTTTCCGCCGTAAAACATTCGCCTTTTTGAATCGGCGCTGTTGAAAAAATGCCTCTGTAAGCGAACCTTCTGATATCCCCTTCAATCGGTGTCGTCGTTTTATGGGAACTTCCCGACAGCACTTCCGGCACCGGAGCGTGATGCCCCTGCCGCAGCTCCGCTTCAACTGAGCGGATCGCCGCAACCATTTCTTTTAATTCATCCGGATTGAGGGCGAAGGAGTGATCAGCACCGGGCAGGTTTTTATCGATCGTAAAATGCTTTTCAATCAGTTTCGCTCCGAGCCTGACAGCCGCGCACGGCACATCATACGGATGGGCGCTGTGATCGGAGAAACCGATCACAGCATCCGGGAATGCGGCGGCAAGCATGGGAATGACGCTCAGATTGCTGTATTCAGGCGGCGCGGGATATTTCGCCACACAATGCATGATCGCAATTTCTGTGTTCCCCTCGCCGGTAATGGTTCGATAAGCCTCCTGAATATCTGAAATATCAGCGCCCGCGGTGGAAAAAATAATCGGTGTCTTCAGCCCCGCGACATATTTCAATAACGGCAGATGGTTCAGCTCGTAGGAGGCGATTTTAAAGGCTGAAGGCGAAGTCGCATACAGTAAGTCGGCAGAGCCTTCATCACAGACAGTGCTTAAAAACAGCACGCCTTTTTTCTTACAATATTCAAGCAGCGGTTCGATCCACTCGGCGGGCATTTCCATTGATTGCACCAAAGAAAAAATAGAGACGTTTTTTCCCGCAGCGGTTTTGTACAAGCCGGGGTCTTTCTGATACATTTTGTCAGCCTGAAACATTTGGAACTTGACCGCGTCCGCGCCGGCCTCACTGGCCGCATCTATCAATTCAAACGCCTGGCTCAGTTTTCCGTCATGATTAATTCCGGCTTCGGCGATGATAAATACGGGCGAACCTTCGCCGATTGACTTCGTTCCGATTTGGCATGATGCCATCAGTCCGCCTCCTTCCCGGGCCACACATGATAGTAGTAATAGGACGCATCCGCTTTAAATCCCATTCTTTCATACAGGCGGATGGCTCTTACATTGTGGAGCTGCGTTCCCGCTGATACAGTCTTATGCTGAAAGCGCAATGATTGTTCAATCACGTGCGCCGCTAAATGGAATCCCGCTCCCTTTCCTTCAAATCCCGGCTTTACCGCCATCAGATCAAGGACGAATTCATCGCCTTTAGACAGCCCCTGAACAAAGCCCACAGTCTCTCCCTTATATGTGGCGGCGAATTGTAACGAAGCTCTGCCTTCCGCATTATTCCGCGCCCACTCTTCAAACAGGCGGTTTGCACTTTCATAGCTGAGATGGGGGTCTTGGTAATACCTGCTTTTTGTAAATGCGTCGCGGGCCAGCCGGCTGATCGCTTCCGTGTCGCCGGGTCCGGCTTCTGTAATCTCAAACGGCGGCGTGCTGTTATATACACGCACCGGACTGACGAGCTTGAGCAGACTCCCTACAAAATAAGCGTTCGGAAGCTGCTGAACGACCTGCATCGCGCCGATATCTTCAGCCGGTATTTTAATAAATATAAAATCAGTGCCTGCCGCCCGCCTTGCCGCGTAAAATTCCTGAAACAGCCTTTTGAGCTGTCCGGCGCTGTTTGCGGCTGCAAGCTTCACATTGATGATATTTTTTCGGAACAATTGACTTTCCCACGAAGAGTTTTCATATAAAATCACGCCTTGAAGGCTGTTTTCTTCCAATAAACAGAGCGACGATTCATAGGCTTCCGGCTGGATGCCCTTCTGATGCAGGAAGGTATGAATCATGTCCTGCGCAAGATTTTCCCTCAGTCTGTACACCTAATCAGCCCCTTTGACGATATCCGTAACGGCTGCAATGACGTATTCAACGTCGTCATCTGTCATTGACGGATAAAGAGGGAGTGACACGGTGCGGTGATAATACGCGGCCGCGGCCGGAAAGTCAGTTTCCTTATACCCGTACGTTTTTTGATAATACGGATGGAACGGAACCGGAATAAAATGAACACTTGTGCCGATATTATATTGGTCTTTTAAAGCGGAAATCAGATCGTTCCGGCTGACCCCGGCCTCCTGCTCCTCTATTTGAAGAACATACAGATGCCATGCATGCCGCCCGTCATCACTGACATGCGGGATGGTCAGCCCTTTCATGTGTCTGAAGGCGTCCTGGTAGCGGCTCGCAATGTCGGCTCTTCTTTGCTGCATGCTGTCAATCCGTTTCAGCTGATGAAGCCCAAGCGCTGCCTGAAGATCAAACATATTCATTTTATAGCCGGGCGTTTCGACCTCGTAGTACCAGCTTCCGTTTGAAGAATAGCGGTTCCACGCGCCTTTGCTCATGCCGTGAAGGCTGAGCACCCTGATCTGATCGGCAAGCCCGTCATCGTCCGTCGTCAGCATGCCGCCTTCACCGGTTGCCAGGTTTTTTGTCGCGTAGAAGCTGAATGCCGTCGCATCGCCGATTGATCCGATCATTTTCTGTTTGTAAGTGGTATACACGGCATGTGCGGCATCCTCTAAGACAAATAACTGATGCTTTTCGGCAATGGCCAGAATCTGATCCATATCACACGACTGGCCGGCGAAATGAACGGGTACAATCGCTTTTGTCCGCGGGGTGACGGCCGCCTCAATTTTTTCAGGGTCTGCATTCAGCGTAAGCGGATCGATGTCAACAAACACCGGAACGGCGCCTGTGTGCACGATTGTATTGGCTGTTGAACTGAACGTCACGGCAGACGTGATGACCTCGTCGCCGGGACCGATCCCTTTCGCCTTCAGGGCCAAAAACAAAGCGGCGGTACATGAGTTCAGCGCGATCGCGTGCTTTGCCCCCGTCCAGGCGGCAAAAGCTTTTTCAAACGCCTCTACTTTCGGTCCCTTTGAAAGCCAGCCCGATTCAAGCGTATCAATAACCTCCTGAATTTCGTCCTTCCCGATCATGGGCAATGAATAGGGAAGAAAAGCTGATCTTTTTTGCACCATTTTCTTTGCGCTCCTATCTTTTTTATGAAGGGTCAACCCGTCTAAAGCTGACTCCGGTTTTTTCCTGAAGCACTTGGCATAAAGCGGCAAGCGAATCCTGAACCGGGTAGTTCGCGGCGACAAAAGCACGGCGCGCCTGTTCCGCTTTTTGATATCCTGCGGGGCTTTCGCATATCCGGATTAATTCCTGAGCGAGTGCCTGCGGGTCCTCAAAGACAAATTCTCCAAGTGAGTGATAATAAGGGTATCTGCGGGTTCCCGCTGATTTTCCGATCAGCACGGGCTTTTGAAACAGCATCGCTTCAAGACCGACCGTTGATGTCTGTGTCACCGCAGCGTCAACATACGGGAGAATATCATACAGCTCCATCTCTTTTTTGATGATTTTGCCTGCTTTATATTTCCGCAGCACCTGATTGTAAGCATCCAGCTTGTTTTTGCCGATTTCCCACGGATGCGGTTTAATAATGAGCTGCATGTTCTTTTGGCCGGCAAGCTCTTCAAGCACGCCCGTATAAAATTCATCAGAAAACGGCTGCGTGGCGATCAGCACCGTCCGCTGTGACGGGAGAAAAGAAAGTTTGCGGTAAAACGTGTCCTGATCTATCGGCTCTCTTGAGAAAATCTCGTCGAAACGGGGATGCCCCGTGATGATGATTTGTTCATCCCTGCAGCCTTTTGCTTTATACCACTCCGCTTCATAAGTCCCGAATACGGCCTGATAGTCCGTAAATACGGGCAGAAACGCTTCATCTCCCATGAGCGCTCCGTGCTGAAGACAGATGCTGACGGCGTTTTTTTTCGCGGACATCAGCGCCAGCACACGGCTGTAAATATCCTCCGTCGTGCCGACTACAACGGCGGAAATCTTTTCGGCCGTAAACAAAATATCAATGGCGTCAATCGCTTCAATAAATAACGGGATGTCTTTATACAAACGTTCCTGAAATTCTCTGTTTCCGAAAGCGGGATGGCTGTGAAGCTCTTTCAAAATGGAATGGGCTTTTTCAATATAAGGGACGGGGTTCCCTTTTTGCCCCATTCCCGTCAGCTCCAATTTGCAGATAACGGGCAGCCCGTAATGGTCAGGCAGACTCCATCTGGCCAGTACCGCTGTTTTTGCCGGATCAAACTGCCGGTAGTTTCCCTCGGTGAACCGAAGATGATCGAAATGCAGAATGACTTTTCCGTTTACCGGTTTCTCATCTGTTTTCTTAATGTTTTGCCTTTTTTGATCATAATATGGCTGTATACCGGCTTCAGGAATATGCTGATCAGCCGGACCGAAAAGCTCTGGGTTCTGCTCCATGCTCTCCCGAAGCGCCGGACTGATATATTGATAAAAATTACTGATCAATGCGAGCGGGATGTCTTTGTAGCGAAGTGACTGAAAAAGGTCAATATACTGCCGGTACAGCACCCAATAGTTCGCTAAGTATGCCGACAAGCCCTCACCCCTTTCCAAGCTTTTTTAATGATTCCCTCAGCTCCCGGCACGTGGTCTGCTGCGGAAGGCTGTTCACAAACTCGTTTTTCTCCGCCGCGAAAAGCTGATAATGGATGGATTGATCGGTAATATAATTGATATCAAGCTCCTCAGAAATCGGGTAAAACGGATAAAAATGATTCACTCTCCAGAAGAAACGGGCGTCACCGATCCGGTAAAACGCCGGGCTTTCATCCCAATAGGAACCGAATGCCGATTTGACCTGTTCCAGCACGGAAAACCGGTGCATGACCGAACAATGGTCAATGGCGCACGGCGCGTTCCACACGATCCGTTCGGCGGGCCTGGCCGTCTCCTTCACCGTCTCTTTCCGCTGATTCAGATGATAGGTTTTGGAACTTGAATACACGACGGCTTTTTCCGGGTCTTCATCAAGCTCTTTCACCATTTTCTCAAGCCGTTCCGGCACATACGTGTTGTCGTCGGTCGCATACGTCACGTACTCGCCCTCCGCCATTTCTATTGCCTGATTAATCAAGGCGGCGTAGCGTGTTTTTTCCGTTCTTTCTTTGACGCCCGATACATCGCTTTGATAAAACCGGACGCGGTCATCCGTGAGAAAAGGACGTATTTCCGCCAATGTCGCTTCATTTGAGTTGTCATCCATAATGAACAGCTCAAAGTCCGTAAACGTCTGAGACAGAATACTTTTAATAGAGCGGGCCACATAGTCACTTTTGTTATAGCTCGTCATGATCACTGACACTTTAGGCAACTCGTCACCCCCTTTTCGCACCTGAAACTACCGCTATCATATGTTCCTTATGCGGAAGATGCGCTAGGAATACAGACTATTATGTGAAAAGTCAGCATTGCGCGCACAAAAAAAGCCGGCTCTGATGCCCGGACTCATTGGAGCGTATTTTCTTTTTTCGCATAAATCTTTCTTTGGGCTCATATGGTGGAATAGATAAAAACAGCAGCCGCTCTGTCGGCTGTCTGATACTTGTCAGGAGGTTTCAGCATCAAGAGGTTTTCATCAAAGGAGGAACAATATGAAACCGAAAAAGAATCAATATCAGCAAATGCAGGGGATGGGGATGGGAATGGGAATGGATATGCAAGGATACCAGCCGCAGCTCGGGCCTAATCCTTATCCGCAGCCTCAGGGCCAAGGATCACAAATGATGCCGATGCAGCAGCAAATGACAATGCCGATGCAGCAAGGCCAGCAGAGCTTCGGCGGGGGGTTCCCCGGCCAGCCGCAGCAGCAGGGCGGCGGCAGCTTTCAGATTCCGTCAGGCCCATCATCGTCACAAAACGTTCCCGGCATGCTGCCGATTGAAGAGTCATACATTGAAAATATTCTGCGGTTGAACCGGGGCAAAACGGCGACGATTTATATGACATTTGAAAACAGCAAAGAATGGAATTCAAAGATTTTCCGCGGTGTGATTCAGGCGGCGGGACGTGACCATATCATCATCAGCGACCCGAAAACGGGCACCCGCTATCTGCTTCTGACCATTTACCTTGATTACATCACGTTTGATGAGGAAATCGCTTATACTTATCCGTACTCCATGTCTTCTTATTCTCCGAGATAAATCAAAAAGCCAATCGCTCACTTGACAGAGGATTGGCTTTTTTTCTTTATAAATATTTGACGGCCGCGACGATAATCATAATCCAAGAGATGATAAACGCCACGCCGCCGAGCGGTGTAATCGCGCCGAGAATGGAAATCTGCGTCACGCTCAATACGTACAGGCTTCCTGAAAACAGAACGATGCCCGCAAACATCAGCCAGCCCGCAACAGAAACACTGCCTGCGCCAGAAAGCTTTTCGGCCAAAAACGCGACAGCCAAAAGACCGAGCGCGTGATACATATGATATTGCACGCCTGTGTGCCACACCTGCAAATATTTATCGGGGATTTTCCCTTCAAGCCCATGCGCGCCGAAAGCGCCCAGCGCCACGGCCAATAAAGCGTTAATCGCACCAAGAATAATAAACACTTTCATCTATTTTTCTCCCGCCTTTTCGTTAAAGTTTCCAATTCAATCATAACCCAACATCGGCAAAATTCAACGTCCGCCGTCCGATGACACGAGATTGTCGGATTTTTTCTTTTTGATAAGCTGGATTCGGTCAATCGCTATCGCCAGCAGCGTCCCGAGCACAAGACCGTTGCTTAAGAGCGAAATCAGGATCGGGTGCATCCCTGATAACGCGCTCTCCGGCACAAACATTACGCCGACCCCCGTCAGGAGCGCCAGACCGATAATGGAACGGATTCGTTTTTGCTCCTCTCTCTCATAAGAGTCAAACTCCGTAAAGGCGAGACCGGCCATCGTGGAGAAAACGACGAAGTTTACCGCAAAGCCGACCGGTGAGGGCAGACTCGCAAACGCATTCATAAATAGCGGGATCATACTGATGATCACGACAAATACACTTCCCAAAAGAAACGGCTTTTTCGAAGGAAGCTTCGTCGTCTCAATAAAACCGGCCGCCCCTGAAATCGGCACAGGCGCAATGCCCCCTGACAGTCCGCTCAAAAGGTGGCTGATCGAAGCCGCAAACCCAGCCGGACGCTCACGCCGCTTCCCGACGGTGCCGCCGAATTTTTTCACCGCCGCTTCTACAACCCGGATGCTCGCGAGCATGTTGACAATCAAAAGCACGGTAATGAAGAGTGACGTAATGATCAGGCCGCTGTCAAACACGGGTTTTCCAAACGGAAAAAGAGCCGGCAGCTGAATCACGCGGTCCGGTATTTGAATCGGTTTGGCAGCGCCGAAGACGGCGAATAAGATCCATCCGCCGGCAAGCGAAAGGAGAATCGCATACTGTCTTAAGAACGTAACATTCGATCGGGACATGATGAACATCGCCGCCGTCACAACCATGGCGAGCCCGAATACAAGGCCGTCGACGCTGTTTTTTAAATAGCCGATGCCCAAAAGGCCTTTCACAATCGGCTGACTCAGCTGCATGACCAACAGCAGCAGATACACACCGGTCACAACTGGCGTAAACAGCACGGCCAGCCGTTCAATCACTTTAAAAAGGCTGAACAAAAAGAAAAAGACAGCGCTTAATAACAGCGCCCCCTGCAGCGCCCGCAGCGTCTCGCCGAATGTCGCGAACACCGTGCCAGTCAGTCCGCCGTAAATCGTGTATACGCCCCACCATAAGCCTGCCGGGCTTTCATTAATCGGCAGACGATGTCCCTGGAGACATTGGATGACCGCGGCGACGCCAAGCACAAAAAATGTGCTCTGAATCAATGCGGCAGAATCGGCATGGTTCAAGTGAAATGATTGTGCGATGGCGACAGGAACCACAATCGCAGCCGCAATCATAAATGCCGTCCATTGCAAACCCCCGAGTATCAGTTTCAAGTCAATCAACCTCTCCTGTTAAAAATCGAAAATGGAATCCCCGTTTCCGTCTTCCTCACGTTCGTCTTTCGCTTTTTTCTGATATTGGTTCAGCCCGGCGCTGCCCATCATTTTTTCAAGCAGCAGCGGGTCTGTCGAAGGAGACGCGGAAGGTTTCGGCGCCGCTTTCGGAATCGGATTCTGCACAGGCGCCGGAGCGGTGTGCGTCTGAGTGCCGAGCACGACATCACACAGAGAGCGGATGGCGGCCGCGTGCATTTTGACCTCCTCGGTGCGGGTCGCCGTTTTCGCCTGCCTCAGTTCTTCTTCCATCTTCTGAATCAAAGCAGAGATATGTATGTTCATGAGTAAATCCTCCAGCAGTAATTTGTCTTCTTCCTGCATTTTATCAAATTTCTGAGCGAATCGCAGAATTGAGTTTGTTATTTTTTCTGACGGCATACCGCCCTGAACGTCAAAAAAGACGCTTCCGCCGGGCGGAAGCGCCTCAAAAAAACCGTTTATTGCGGCAGGTCGGGGATGCACCAATCGATCGGCTGCTCCCCCATTTTTTCAAGGGCGGCGTTTGTACGGGAAAACGGTCTGCTCCCGAAAAAACCGTTCCTTGCCGAAAACGGGCTCGGATGAGTCGATTCAATAATAATGTGTTTCGATGTGTCAATGCGCTCTTTTTTCATCTGCGCGTGACGCCCCCATAGGATAAAGACAATCGGCTTCTCTCTTTCATTCACCACATCAATGATGCGGTCAGTGAGCCGCTCCCATCCCTTGCCCTTGTGGGAATTGGCCTGACCGCGGCGAACCGTAAGCACTGTGTTTAACAAAAGCACTCCCTGCTTCGCCCAGCTGACGAGCGATCCGTGGTTTGGTACGGAGCAGCCGATATCGTCCTGAAGCTCTATGAAAATATTTTTCAAAGACGGCGGCTGTCTGACCCCGGGCTGAACGGAAAAACTAAGCCCGTGCGCCTGTCCTGGCCCGTGATACGGGTCCTGTCCGAGAATGACCGCTTTTACATCCTCATAGGGCGTATAATGCAAGGCGTTAAAAATATCATGGCTGTCAGGATAAATCGTTTGGCTGCTGTATTCTTGTTTCAGCATTTCTCTCAGCTCTTGATAATACGGTTTGTCAAATTCATCTTTCAGCTGATTCCACCAGCTGTCTTTTAAAAGCTGTTTCAAACTGTCCGTCCCCCTTATGAACTGTGCAGTCTTGAATGGACGGGCTTTCCGTCCCACACAATGTCAGTCGGCGCCTCCCGCCTCTTCATGTCCGGCTCTTCAAGAAGAACCGCGAAGTTTTTCGTCGGGAGCTCCCCAAGCCCGTGCTTTTCGCTTAACCGGTCTAAGTACCTCTTCCGTTTGCCGCCGAGATCCGCGGACTGATTGCCGCCTCCCTCAAAAAACGCATATATGACGCTCGCGCAAGGAACACGCTTCACACGGTGCTGTTTTGCGGCGCGCAAATAAAAGTCCCAGTCCCAATAATTATGGACATCCGGATCAAAATACCCTAACGTGTCATGCAGAGAACGCCTGTACATGCTGCCTGACGGAACGTACGTGGAAAATACCCGCATATCCGCATAATCTGCCGTATAGGCGAACGGCTTTCGTGACACCGGGTATCTCGTGCCGCCCCGTTCTTCAAATGACACAATTTCCGCGTCAGAATGGACAAAATCCGCATCAGCAAGTGCAGCCGCCATTCTTTCCAAATGGCCCGGCGTAATGAAATCATCATCATCGCACAGCATGATACAATCACCCGACGCTTTTTTCACACCTGCGTTCCGCGCTTCCACATGTCCGGCATTCTGTTCTAAATCAATAATCTGAATCGGCAGATCGCTGTACAGCTGCTTCGCTTGTTCGACCGATTCTCCGGCATCATTTACAATGATCACTTCATAAGGCTTTATGGTCTGCATGGAAATCGACTCCAGCAGCTCACACAAAGCCGGAATCCGATTATACGTGACTATGACAATTGATATATTCATGATCCGCTCCTTCTGCTTTTTCTCATGTTCTATTAAAACATAAAGCGGCGGAGAGATCAGGGGGGATTTTTGATTTCGGCCCATTCAGAAACAAATCCAGGTCATGCCCGTCAGCAAAACGAGAATGATCAGAAGGTCTCCCCAAACAGTGCATACCGCCTTGGCATTAAGTCTGCCCGCCTCCATGGCGTTCCAAAGTTTTGATTGATAAACAGGCACCAACACCATCGCATAGCATGTGCACAAGCAGACAAAAGCCGGCGGGACAAGCGCACATCCATCCTCATGCCAATCATGAATCAGTTCCGGTATACTCACCCCGCTGTCAATGTACAAGTATAATATACCCGCCAGCGGAATGAGCGAACTGATCTGCAGCTCGATAAGTTTCACCTTCCACTCACGCGCAAACGAAACGGCCCAAATCCATCCCAGCGCATAAAATAATAGAAGAAGCAAAATACTGAAAACAACAAAAACAGCGTCTTGCATCCCATTCAGAACCATAATAAAAAGACTTACAACGGGCAATGCAAGAACCAAGCCGCAGACGGTAAATACGGTTACGGCTATTTGGGCGCACGCGCCGTACATCCACGAACCTAATCTCATTTTAACACCCCTATATAGATTCCCTATGTATATAGTGAAAAAGATCAGGCAAGTCTCTGCCTGCCTGCGTAAAAACCTATTTTTCCGCAAAACGGAAAACATACCGTCACAACGGCGCATACTGCCGTAAAACTCGGTGTGACCGCCGAAGGAAACAGCCCAGCCGGAACCAGATTGAACAAAAAGACAAACATAAAACATAGATTCGGCACCATTGAAGCCCATACCGTCCGCTCAGCAAGCTTTTTTCCGCCAGCCCCGAACTCTTTGCCAGCTTGATAGCCGATTTGGAACCAATACAGCACATAACCGATCATAATCAGCCATACTGACACGGAAATCCCTTTCCACAGCGCGTCAACAGCGGGATGAATCCTCCACGCGTGCATCATCGTAATCATCGCCCCCATCACAAAAAGACCGCAGTTGCAGAACAGATAAAAGAGCATAAAAGTCCGCGCGGGCACCGCCGAAGCTTTTTGAAAAGCAGAGATAATCTCAGACGGAGTCCCCACTTCCCGCAGAATAAGCGCCATCGCTTCGCTTTCGGTTTTGCCTTTTTCCAGATGATCACAAATGGCATGATGAATATGGCTTTCGATTTCTTTTAATAATTCACGGCTTCCGGACTTGCCTTCCAGCCCTTTTCTGATTTCCTGCACATAAAGGTCTTTATCCATTCTGCCCGCCCCGCTTCAGCATCCGGTCCATCAGAGCAGAGAACAGATTCCATTCCTTCGTCCGTTCGGCTAGAATGTTTTTTCCTTCATCGGTGATCCGGTAATATTTTCGGTCCGGCCCTTTGGTCTGCTTTTCCCAGTAAGAAGAAATATAGCTTTGGCGTTCAAGCTTATGAAGCGATGGGTACAGCGTGCCTTCCTTCATTTGCAGTTCATTCCCGCTTCTTTTCTCCATTTCTTTCACAAGTTCATACCCGTACATGGGCCGTTCATTCAGCAGCGTCAGCACCAGAATGACCGTGCTTCCCTTTACAAGCTCCCTGTTGAGCATTTATTTTCTCACCCTTACCTAGTAATCTTATGTAGGTATTGTACGCACATCCCCCGCGGCTGTCAAATCATTCCTCTAAGCCTTCCGTATTGTGATCGGAAGAAAATCTAACTATAATGAGATATAAAACACTGATGGAGGCCATTGATATGTCAATGCACAAAGCACTTACTATTGCCGGTTCTGATTCCAGCGGCGGCGCGGGAATTCAGGCCGATTTAAAAACATTTCAAGAAAAAAACGTATACGGAATGACGGCTTTGACCGTGATCGTAGCGATGGACCCGGAGAACAGCTGGGATCATCAAGTATTTCCGATCGATGCCGATACGATTCGCGCACAGCTGGCGACGATTGTTGACGGAATCGGCGTAGACGCCATGAAAACGGGAATGCTCCCTACCGTGGAGATCATAGAGCTTGCGGCGAAAACGATTAAAGAAAAACAGCTGAAGAATGTCGTTATCGATCCTGTCATGGTCTGCAAAGGAGCGAACGAAGTGCTGTATCCGGAGCATGCCGAAGCGCTTCGCACCCAATTGACGCCTCTGGCAACCGTCATCACGCCAAACCTGTTTGAAGCAAGCCAGCTGAGCGGTATGGATGAATTAAAAACGGTGGAAGACATGAAAGAAGCGGCCAAGAAAATTCACGAACTCGGCGCGAAATATGTATTGATTACAGGCGGAGGCAAATTGAAACATGAAAAAGCGATCGACGTGCTGTATGACGGAGAAACCGCGGAAGTATTAGAAAGCGAAATGATTGATACACCTTATACGCACGGAGCCGGATGCACATTCTCCGCCGCCGTGACGGCAGAACTGGCCAAAGGCGCTGAAGTGAAGGAAGCCATCTATGCGGCAAAAGAATTTATCACCGCGGCAATCAAAGAATCCTTCCCGCTGAACCAATACATCGGACCGACTAAACATTCGGCGATGCGTCTTAGCGGAAAATAAAATAAATATCCCCCTCATTACCCGAGGGGGATTATTTCATTTTTTTCGCGGATGACCGCAAAAACATCTCAATAGACTGCACAAACAGCGCATATTCCTTCATCTGTTCATATGTATGCATCAGCCGATCACTCCATTCATTGTGCGGCTCAGCTCTCTTGAGCATGCGATTCAGCTGAAGCAATACTTCTTTATATTCTTCCCGCTTATCTTCCACTTGCTCTGCGGCTTTGACAAGTAAACATTTCGGCGTCATCTTCTGATTTTTCAAAACTGAGAAAACAACTCCTTTTATTCCTGGAATCATAGGCTTTCGTTTGAAGAATAGCACAGATGGCATAGGTTTCACATAAGAAAAAAGAACGATTTTCTATAAAAGTGTCCAAATTGAGCCATTTATTTCCGTTTTTCCTGCCGAAGTGACGGTTACGTCATCATTTCCCGGGAAAGGAAAATATCTGGCGCTGAATACCTCTTCTCCATCATTCAAAAACAATTCAATCGAGGATGCATCCAGAAAGAGCTGCACGGAATGCACCTCGCTAATGGCGCAGCTTCTCTTTTCTTTTTCTTCTCCGCTGAAAGCGGTGCGCTCCAGCACAACCAGCCCCTCTTCCTGATGAAATATAAACCGGGCTGCGCCCCGAATTGAGATTTCAAAACCGGATTCGCAAGTGATGTCCTCCAGCAGCACTTCAGCCCGGGACGCATCTTTCACCGGGAGGCTTACAGACGAGCAATTCAATTGAAGACGGTGCTTTTGTTCATCCGTGCGGCGTGATTTCATTTCCGGGAGCGGGCGCTGTATGATTCTGCCGTTGGACAGTGACAGCTGTCTCGGCATCGTTAAGCAGTGAATCCAGTGATACGCATGTGTCGGATGTTTGTCCTCATGCTGATCCGGAACGCCCATCCACGCGAACAGAATCCTCCGTCCCTTATCATCTTCCAGCGTCTGCGCCGCGTAAAAGTCAAATCCTCTGTCAAGCTCCGTAAATTCACCGTGCTTAAATTCTGGCGGCTCTGTATGCAGCCTGCCGAGGAAATAGCCCGCCTGGTGGCTGTTATGATATTCTATCCCGTCAGCTTCAAGCCCCTGCGGACATACGAGCAGCACGTCGGTTCCGTCAAGGGAAAACAAGTCGGGACATTCCCACATATAACCGAATGACCCGAGACCGCCGGAGTCCGCCCCCGCAATCGCACCGAGAAACGTCCAATCCGTCAAGTTCTCTGATGTGAACAACACAGCGCTTCCGGTGAGCTTTTCTGTCTGCGCGCCAAGCACCATGTAATACGCTCCGTCTTTCTTCCAAACCTTCGGATCACGGAAATGAGCGGTATAGCCTTCCGGGAGACGCGCGACGACTCCTTTTTTTTCAAATGCGATCCCGTCTTCGGATTCGGCGAGGCATTGATACGTTTCCCGATTGCCTTCTCCGTCACGGACATTGCCTGTGTACATCAGGCAGAGCCGCCCGTCTTTTTCGATGGCGCTTCCGGAATAACAGCCGTTTTTGTCATACCACTCACCCGGCGCAAGCGCGATTTCTTCCTCTTTCCACTCAACGAAATCCTTCGTCGTCACATGCGCCCAAAATTTCGCGCCGTGCCCCGTATGAAATGGCTGCCATTGAAAAAACAAGTGATATACGCCGTTCCATTGGATCACGCCGTTCGGATCATTTAAAAGCCCGACCGGCGGCATAATATGATAGTTCTGGCGGTATGGATCTGACGCGGCTGTTTCTCCCCGCTTCTTTTTCGCTTCCTCAGCCTGCAGGCGCAGCTCTTGATCCGGTGTCCTCATTTGACGGCCTCCTTTTCTTTAGCTCCCATAATGTAAGCGGCAATAAACGCCGAGACAGAGGCGATGCCCATTCCGATCAGATAGTTTATAAGATTTCCTAAACCGAGCGGAGCCGTGATGGCAATCATCGGAATTCCGGTCAGACCGTAGGCATTGGCGGCGACACCGGTCACCACGACATAGGCTCCTCCCAGCGCTCCGCCGATCATTCCCGCGATAAACGGCTTGCGGTATCTTAGGTTCACACCGAAAATGACTGGTTCGGTTACACCGAGAAAAGCGGAAAATGCGGCCGGCAGAGCGATTTCTTTCATTTTCGCTTTTTTCGTCAGGAAAAATACAGCCAGTCCCGCCGCGCCCTGAGCGACATTCGCCATCGACCAGATAGGAAGGATATAGTTTCTGCCCAAATCAGCGATGAGGCCGGCCTCAATCGCATGAAAGCTGTGATGCACACCGGTAAGCACAATAAGCGGATAAAGACCGCCGAAAAGCAGTCCGGCAACAATGCCCGCATGATCATACACATATGTCAGCGAGACGGTAATGCCTGATCCGATCGCCCTGCCAAGCGGACCGATTGCGATAAAGGTGATAAATCCCGTGACAATCACCGTGACAAACGGCGTGACCAATAAATCGAATGCGTGAGGCACAATTTTTCTCGTGCCCTTTTCCACTTTGCTCATAATGTAAACGGCTAACAGTACGGGGATGACCGTCCCTTGATAGCCGAGCAGCGCAATGTCGAAGCCGAAAAGCTGCATAAAATCAGGCGATGCATCCGCAAGCCCCCACGGATTCAAAAGCGCCGGATGGATCATAATTCCCCCGAGCACGGCACCGAGATAGGCATTACCGCCAAATTCCTTCGCCGCGCTGAACCCGATGAATACGGGCAGGAAGATAAACGCCGCGCTTGAAAACATGTCTAAAAGCTTAAACAGCGACGATTGTTCAGACACCCAGTGAAAAGCCTTCATCATGCCGAGCAGCCCCATTAAAAGTCCGCTTGCCACGATAGCCGGAATGATGGGAACGAATATGTTAGACAGTGTCTTCGCAAATCTTGCGGCCGGATTCAGCTTTTTTTTCGCTGCGTCCTGATGTGTCTCACGATCCTCCCGCCCCAAATCGGCTTCTTTTGAAAAAGCGTCATACACTTTATTCACGAGGCCGGTGCCGAATATAATCTGATATTGCCCCGAGCTGCTGAAAGCCCCTTTTACGCCTTCTATTTCTTCAATGCCGGCCTGGCTGATCTTCTGTTCATCTTGAATGACGAGCCTGAGCCGCGTCGCGCAATGTGTCGCGCTGATGATATTTGATTCCCCTCCGATATGTTTGATAAGCTGTTTTGCCGTTTCTTGATAATTCATGATGTATCCCCCTTTCTAAAATCAAAAAAGACCTAAAATTCGCCAACGAAAAAGGTCAGCATAATCCCTTTTTCATGTACGCAAATTTTAGGTCTTGCCTGCATTACCAGTCACAATCCCGCCGGATTCAGTTTTTTAATGCGCTTTCATTCTATTCCATGATAGCGCTTTCGTCAATATGTTTTCAAAAAAAAAGTCTGTTTCTCGAAACAGACGCGTTATTCCGGGTTTTTTTGCAGACGCTGGACATGCAGCGTGATATAGCCGGCCTCGGATTCCGGCAGTTCCAAATCATATTCAGTTTTTAAAAACGCCGCCAGTTCAAGCGCACACCGATAAGCAAACGGATACTTTTTTTGGATGAAATAAAGCATCTCCTCGTCCATGGAATGGAGTGCTTCATTTGAGTCCAACCGGCTGACCGCATACCGTAAGTGCGTGACGAGGCGCTGATAGGAAATACTGTCTTCATCCACCTTCTGTTCGAAAAAGGATTCGATCTTTTCGATCATTTCTTTGATCATGGTTGTATGCTTCATCGCCGAATACATGCTTTTGGCATCCGCCTTGGCAGTGTGGATATGAAGCGCGATATACCCCGCCTCATCATCAGGCAATGATATACCGAGGGTTTGTTTCACGTGTTCAACCGCCCAGCGGCCGATCTCATATTCTTTTTTATAAAGCGCCTTAATTTCATGAAGCAATCGGTTATGCACCTGAAGGCCGTTTTGAATCCTTTCGATCGCAAAGGATAAATGGTCCGCCAGCGCAATGTGGATGTGATCGCTCAAAGGTGCCGCAAGCTCTCCCTCCGCATGGCTGATGATATCTTCAGCCGCCTCTATATGCTCTTCGGGAAGCGTTTCTAACACTTGTTTGAACTTTTCATTTTCGTCGTGCACGACAAATATTTTTTCAATTTTATGTTTTTGAATCACATCATTTTTTCTCTTTTGAAAAGCGATTCCGGGACCCATTACGATCTTTTCCCGTCCGTCTTCTTTTATTAACGCCGCATTGTTATTTAATACTTTGTCTATTCTCAAGAGGTTCGCTCCCGTTCATATGTTTAGTGGGATTGTACCCTCTTTTTCATATGATGTAAAGGTGCCGGACCCGCGCGCTCCCGTTTCGGCAATTCTTTGCGGACAGGCGTCCATCGGTTTTTATCCAGCCTGCCGCGGGCCGATTTCGTTTCATCGGTCAAATCCGCCGATCGGACACGGCTCACAAACGAAAAAGCCCCAGCCGTCCGCTTCGCTTTCTTATAATAAGCCGCTTGGTTTCCGTACACGGCAGCTAATGGATATCTTCCGTTACCCGGCGCCATCCAGTTCATCAGAAAGACCATCCACACCCGTAAAGATACTAGCAAACGTTTCATTGCAAATCATCCCTCCGCTTCTTTTTGACAGACAGCTTGTTCGCAGGCCTGTTTTTCTCTCCGCTTTAACGGAAAAGGCGGCCGATCCTTCTCCGCTAAAAACTAGCGGGTCTAGCAACCCTATGACTCTATGATAGACGTGGCCGGGCGAATTGTTTGTCACAATATGAGTGAAAAAACAAACTAGTTTTCAGAAGTTTTGTTGAAAGCTGATGGAAATGACCTGAAAAATGGAAAAGCCGATAAAAAAAGTTATACACACCTTATCCCTTGGTTAAGCACAGCTTAAACACAGGGTATATCCACATATCCACAAACTCGATCTATATTTTGTATAGGAACACTCGTTCCCAACAATATATATACACAAATTTATTCAGTTATACACAGGATTCTGTGTATAACTCCCTCCTTATTCACAGACCAATTTCCATAAATGAGTCATATGTCACAAGGATTATTTTGAATTTTCAAGAAATATATACTAGATTTCTAATTTAGATAAAGAAAAAGGGGGAAACACGATTGAAAAAAGGAATCATCCGTTATCTGCTTCCGGCTTTTGTCTTATCCTTTACCTTATCCACAAGTTCACAGGCTGCGCCGGCTTCAAAACCGCAAACTCCTGATCTTGAGAAGGCTGAGGTGTTCGGTGACATTGATATGACCACCGGCAAACAAACGACAGTCATCGTGGAGCTCAAGGAAAAGTCACTGGCGGAAGCAAAGGAACTCGGCAAAGCACAGACAAAAAGCAAGCTGAAAAGCGAACGCGCAAAAGTGAAAAAGAAAGCGCTCAAAACCATTAAACACGGAAAAATCAACAGGGAATATGAGCAAGTGTTTTCCGGCTTCTCCATGAAACTCCCGGCAAATGAAATCCCCAAACTGCTGAGTGATCAGGATGTCAAAGCGGTTTATCCGAATGTCACCTATCATACCGATCAGCTCAAAGATAAAGACATCACCCTATCTAAGGATGCCGTGTCTCCGCAGATGGATGACAGCGCGCCTTATATAGGGGCAAATGACGCGTGGAAGCTCGGCTATACGGGTAAAGGCGTCAAGGTTGCCATTATTGACACCGGTGTCGAATATAAACACCCTGACTTAAAGAAAAATTTCGGACAATATAAAGGATACGATTTTGTGGATAACGACTATGATCCTGAAGAAACGCCGTCCGGTGATCCGAGAGGCGCGTCGACTGACCACGGAACCCATGTCGCGGGCACGGTAGCGGCAAACGGAACGATTAAAGGCGTCGCGCCGGATGCTACACTCCTTGCCTACCGTGTGCTCGGTCCGGGCGGAAGCGGAACAACGGAGAACGTCATCGCCGGCATCGAACGCGCCGTACAGGACGGAGCGGATGTCATGAACCTTTCTCTCGGCAATTCTGTGAATAACCCAGACTGGGCGACAAGCACGGCGCTTGACTGGGCGATGTCAGAAGGCGTCACGGCCGTTACATCAAACGGAAACAGCGGACCGAACAATTGGACCGTCGGCTCTCCGGGAACGTCCAGAGAAGCCATCTCCGTGGGAGCGACACAGCTGCCGCTGAACGAGTACGCCGTCTCCTTCGGTTCCTATTCCTCAGCGAAAGTAATGGGCTACAACAAAGAAGATGACATAAAAGCACTGAATAAAAAAGAAACAGACCTCATAGAGGCGGGTATCGGCGAGCAAAAGGATTTTGAAGGCAAAGATCTGAAGGGAAAAGTCGCTGTCGTCAAACGGGGCAGCATCGCCTTTGTGGATAAAGCAGACAACGCCAAAAAAGCGGGCGCGATCGGTATGGTTGTGTATAACAATGCCCCGGGAGAAATTGAAGCCAACGTACCGGGCTTGTCCGTACCGACGATTAAGCTTTCATCAGAAGACGGCGAAAAACTCGTCAGCCAATTAAAAGCGGGCGGCACAAAAGCGACATTCAATTTATCCGTGGCTAAATCGCTCACTGAACAAATGGCAGACTTTTCGTCACGCGGTCCGGTTATGGACACGTGGATGATTAAACCTGACGTCTCCGCTCCCGGCGTAAACATCGTCAGCACCATTCCGACCCATGATCCGGCCGACCCGTACGGCTACGGATCGAAGCAGGGAACGAGCATGGCTTCCCCGCATGTAGCCGGCGCAGCTGCCGTCATCAAGCAGGCCAAACCGAAATGGAGCCCGGAACAAATAAAAGCCGCTCTCATGAACACGGCGGAAACCTTAACGGACGCGGACGGTGACGTATACCCGCATAATGCGCAAGGCGCCGGAAGCATCAGAATCATGAAGGCGATCAAAGCAGACTCCCTTGTCGCCCCGGGAAGTTATTCTTACGGAACGTTTATGAAAGACAAAGGCAATGAAACGAAAAAAGAAACCTTTACGATTGAAAACCAATCGTCCATCAGAAAATCATATCAGCTCGAGTACTCTTTCAACGGCACGGGCATTACCGTTTCGGGCACAGACCGGGTCGTGATCCCCGCTCATCAAACCGGAAAGGTCAATGCGAAAGTAAAGGTCAATGCCAAAAAAGTAAAGGCAGGCACCTATGAGGGAACCGTCACAGTGCGAGAAGGCGGAAAAACAGTCGCAAAAGTGCCGACGCTGCTGATTGTAAAAGAGCCGGACTATCCGCGCGTGACGTCAATCGACGTGCAGGACGGCACAACGCAGGGAACCTACCAAATTGAAACCTATCTTCCGGCGGGAGCCGAAGAGCTTGCCTTCC
The DNA here is from genome assembly GCF_038004825.1 of Bacillus sp. FSL P4-0334. Lineage (NCBI taxonomy): Bacteria > Bacillati > Bacillota > Bacilli > Caryophanales > Bacillaceae > Bacillus > Bacillus sp. FSL P4-0334. The sequence goes on from NZ_JBBORX010000001.1 coordinate 723,092, forward strand.
TTGTATATGACAGCAATCTTGACTTTGTCGGCCAAGCCGGCATCTACAAAAAGCAGGATAAAGGCTATCAATATTTCGACTGGAACGGCAAAGTCAATGGTGACACCGCACTGCCGGCAGGAGAATATTATATGCTGGCCTATGCCGCGAACAAAGGGAAATCAAGCCAGGTGCTGACTGAAAAACCTTTTATCATTGAATAACCGAACAACCCTGCTGGAGCATCAGCAGGGTTTCTTTCTGATCATTCGGCAAAAGCTTCTCGAAGCAGGCGATATGACTGAAGTTTATCTTCAAAATGATGAGTAATGGTTACAGCCATCACTTCTTCCGTTCCGTATGCTTTACTGAGAGCCAGAATCTGTTCTTTCACTTGCTGCTTCGTTCCGATGATCATTCGATTCCGATTATCGGCAATTCGTCTTTGTTCATACGGTGTATACGTATTCCCGCGGACGGTTTCGTAAGACGGTACGCCGTGAAGCGGAATCCCCTGTTCACCTGCAAGCAGCGTATAATCCATGACGGCCGCGAGTTCCTCCGCTTTCTCCTCCGTGTCCGCGCACAGCACAAACACCGCCACGGCTGTTTTTGGTTCTTTTCCTAATAGAGAAGGTTTAAATCTGCGCTTATACTGTGCTGTCGTGCTTTCTCCGCCTTCTCCATTAATAAAATGGGCAAACATATAGCCTGCTCCCGTTTCTGCGCTCAGAAGCGCGCTTTCCCCCGATGAACCGAGAAGCCAGACTTCCGGCGCCGTCTTAATAAGGGGTGATGCGGTCAGATTCGGAAAACGGTGATTGTCATCAGCTGCATCATGCAAATACATCGCCAGCTCACGAAGCTGCTGCGGATATTGATCAGCATTCCGCTTCCCGCCGTCATTCAGCGCCCATGATGCGATCGGCATTCCGCCCGGCGCTCTCCCTAATCCAAGATCGATTCTGCCCGGCGTCAACCCTTCAAGCACGCGGAAATTTTCCGCCACCTTATATTCGCTGTAATGCGGAAGCATGACACCGCCCGAGCCTACACGAATCTCATTCGTTTTCGCCGCAATATGGCTGATCAGCACTTCAGGGCTTGAACCCGCCAACCGCTCTGAAAAATGATGCTCTGACACCCAAAACCTCTTATATCCGAGCTTTTCCGCCTCCTGCGCCAGTCTTACTGTATTCCGCAGAGCACTTTCCGCGGAACTCCCTTCTGATACAGGAGATTGATCTAATATGCTTAATGAAATCATCACTGTCACCTCATCAACATCGTACCACTGCTAAGCCGTTTTTTCTTTCTGCATGCTTATAAGCATCCCTGATGATAAACATTTATATACCTTGTTCCATTTTGTCGAAATATGTTACACGTGAAACATAAAAACCTCTCCCGGTCAGGAGAGGTTTTTTCTTAATTCTTTTGAAAACCTTTATCTTTTACATATTGATTTAAATAGGTTCTCGGTTTTTGTTTCATGAACTGCAGGATTTGATCAGACCACGTTTCAACCCGCTTGCCGTTTGTCCGTTTATCATAATAAGCGGAAATGGTTTCATCATATTCCTTCATATAACTGCGGAAGTGTTCTTCATTCGTATCGTACGTGTTTTCATGATATACGGCTTGTTTCGGCAGGCGCGGCTTTTGACCGGACGGATGAGCGGGATGACCGACTACCAAGCCGAACAGCGGCAGCACATGGTCAGGCGTTCCAAGCACTTCCGTCACCTGATCAAGTTCATTTCGAATGCCTCCGATATAACAAATGCCAAGTCCCATTGATTCCGCGGCAACACTTACGTTTTGTGCGGCAAGTGCGGCATCAATGACGCTGACCATAAACATTTCTGTATTCTCAAGAAGCTCGGTAATGTTTTCGCCTTTTTCCTCAGCAAGTTTTTTATGACGGTACAAATCAGCGCAAAACACAAACAAGTGCCCATTATTCTCGACGTAAGGCTGGTTTCCGGCCAGTGCCGCCAGCTTCCGCTTTTTCTCCTTATCGGTTACGCCGATGATGGAGTAAGCCTGCACGTAACTGGACGTTGACGCCGCCTGGGCGCTTTTCACTAATGTATCTATCTCTTCTGCTGTCAGAAGCTCGTCAGTAAATGATCGGATCGACCGATGATTAAGTATGGTTTCGATGGTATTGTTCATATAAAAGCCTCCTTCTTTCTATATCATATCCGAAAGGGAATCATGTCAAAAGCGAAATGCTCTAAACAAAAAAAGACAGCCCGAAAAACGAGCCGTCTCACATTAAGAATTGAACAAGTAGCTTTTATATTTCGTCAGCTGCACACTTGCGTTATATACGATCCCGAAGCTGATTAATGTAGAAAGCACCGAGCTCCCCCCATAGCTGACAAACAGCAGCGGAATACCGGTAACCGGCATAATGCCGATATTCATCCCGATGTTCTGGAAGGTGTGAATCACGATAAGTGCAGTAAATCCTACGCAAAAAAACGCGCCAAATCGGTTAAACGCATGCAAGCGGTCAATCAGCACCACAAGTCTGTAAATTAAAAAGAAAAACATGACAACCGCAATGGCGCAGCCTAAAAATCCAAAACTTTCACCCAAAATCGCAAAGATAAAGTCGGTCTGTCCCTCAGGTACGTACACCTTCAGATTATGAACGCCGTTTCCGGTAATGCCGCCCGATCCGATCGCCATAACGGCCTGATCCACCTGCCAGCTTTTATCGCTCTCTGCCTGAGTCGTTGCCGCACTGGAGTCAGACATCCACGATGTAATCCGGTTAATTTGATAATCCGCAATGCCGATTGAATTCGCCACATGGGGAAATTCAATCACCAGCACTAAGAAAAGGCCAAGCACAAGCGCGGCCGAACCGCCGATGATGGTGATCAGCTTCCAGTTCACACCCGACATAAACACCATCACCATAACGATGAACAGACAGATCGCACCCGTTCCGGCATCCTGCAAAACGATCATCCCGATCGGAATAACCGTCCATGCCGCAATTTTCAAAAGCAGATTCACATCTTCCCGAAGTGACCTTTGATCCTTCGGGCCCGCCTTCGATATAATGGACGCGACCATCATCATAATTCCTATTTTCGTGAACTCAGAGGGCTGGAGGGTAAAGCTGCCGATTTTAAACCAGCTCTTCGCTCCGTTTTTAATCGGCGCGATGGATTCCGGCGCCACACGCAAAAGGAGCAGCGACAGCACGCCGGCAATTAACACGTACAGACTCAGTTTTTCAAGCTGCTCTAAATCAAAATACATGATACTGACCATGAGACCGGCTCCGATGACATAAAAGACGATCTGTCTCATCCAGGCATCACTTCCGTACTGCCCGAACTGTCCGGCCGCATAAATCGCCGCAACACTAATTATTAAAAACACACCAAATATAAAAATCAAATCCCCCTGATAATAGGGATTTTGCTGTTTCTTATATCGACTCATTCTATCCCGCCTTACATTTTCATCGGAAGTCACTATTGTTTATTATACATGAACACCGTTCAAGAAAACATGATGAGGTTGCTTCCTTTTTATTTTTTACGGTTTGGGGACTACACGACATATGACGTGTCAGAAAAGGAAATGTTTCGGTCATGATGAAACTTTTCCGATAAAAAACCCCTTCTCGTCAGAAAAGGGGTTTCAGCTTATGTTTAACGTCATAAACAAGCTGTTCGGGTCCTCTTTATAATGTGCAAACGGATCACAATATTGAAACCCGGCTTTTTCATACAGGCGTCTGGCGGGGAGAAAAGCCTCCATAGAACCGGTTTCTAAGCTGATCCGCTGATAGCCCCGCCGCCTTGCTTCTTCAAGCATATGGCGGAGGATCCGGTTGGCAACGCCTTTTCTGACATGATGCGGAGAGGTTTTCATTGATTTGATCTCACCGTGCCGGCTGTTTAGCTCCTTTAAGGCACCGCAGCCGAGCAGGATGCCGTTTTCCCTCGCACTCCAAAACGTAACGTCAGGCTGACGCAGCCGGTCCGCATTGAGCGCATGTATACTTTCCGGAGGAGAATGCATGGTCATGCTCTTCAGATGATCCTGCAAAAGCGCAAAGACATCCGGCGCTGTGACATCTTCTTTCCTTACGTCCACTTCAAACCACCCTTGCTGTGCATATTTTCTTTGACCATAGCAAAGGTTCACAGCCTGCGCCATTCCATTGTCCGGAAATGTGACAGGGTATTTGGCCTTTCCGGTTTCTTGTACCTATCCAAAAATGAGGCAATAGTTGCAATACATTTCTCGAAAAAGCGGTATCAAAAATTGGAAAACATGGTATAATAATTGTAACAAAATGTTCAAAAAACGACCACAAAACAGACACATTTTATTCTCTGTATTTCATTTTGGAAACGCTCCCATAAAATGAAAGGAGACATGTAAGATGGACATGTTTTTTGCTTATTTACTGGTCGCAAGCGCAACACCCCTCTTTATCTGGCTGGATAACAAAAAAGTCGCTCTTTCGGCCATACCGCCAATTATTCTCATGTGGGTTTTCTTCTACTTTTACGCAACCAGCAGCCTATCCCCTCTCGGCCACACACTTATGATCATCCTGTTTGCCGTCAACGTCATCGTTGCCCATATCGCCGCCTTTATCATTTACGGCCTTCCGCGCCTGCGCCGGAGAAGAAGCCAATAAAGGCACAAAAAACCCTCTTCGCATAAACGAAGAGGGTTTCTTTTTATTCCTGATGTTCGGAATGATGCTTCGCACCGCCAGGAGGGTTTCCATCCATATGGTCACCGTGATGGTAGTGCGCCGCAAAGATCCAGATGGAACCAAGGATGATAACAATCGCTCCGAAAAATCCGAAGAGCGTGTTTCCGACTTGAATTCCGCCGTTTTCGCTTTCTGTCATGTGCATGAACATGAGAAGCTGAAGACCGGCTTGGATAAATGCGAATCCGAAAATGATCCAGAGTTTTGCTGATGAGCTTAAATCCGTATATACCGCAACCCAAAGGGCCAGCAGGGTCAGAATAATAGACAACGCAAAACCTACGATATGCTTCCACGGAAAGTGGCTGTGTTCAGCAGATTTGTTTGCCATATTATAGTCCCCCCAATCCGATGAGATAGACGCCTGTAAAGATGAAGATCCAAACAACGTCTAAGAAGTGCCAGTATAAACTTGAGATAAAGATTTTTGAAGACGTCTGCGGCGTTAATCCGCGTTTCTTCAATTGCAGTAAGATGCCGGCAATCCAGAAGATACCGATCGTTACGTGCGTTCCGTGCGTTCCCAGAAGGACGAAGAATCCAGACCAGAAAGCACTTGTACCGAGAGATGCTCCTTCATGTACATAGTGGATGAACTCGTTAAGCTCACATCCGACGAAGCCCGCGCCAAGAAGAAGCGTAATGATCGTCCAAATGACGACGCCTTTTAAACTTCCGCGACGCATTTCATGAACAGCGATCCCGCAGGTGAAACTGCTGATCAGAAGCAGGAATGTCATGATCATGACAAGCTTCACTTCAAATAATTCAGCCGGTAAGACTCCTCCTGCTGTTCTTCTTTGAAGAACGAAGAAGGTTGCAAATAGTGTTGAGAACAACACAATCTCTGCCCCTAAAAAGATCCAAAACCCGAGAATATTGAGTCTGCCGGTTTCAGATTGATATTCCATAGGCGCGTTAGAATTGCCGTGTTCTGCATGTTCCATAAATCACGCCTCCTTTATTCGGAAATCTTTCTTTCCGTCTCTTTTATTTCTTCAACAGGTATATAGTAGCCATTGTCATATTCAAATGAACGAAGCACCATGCAAAGCAGAATGCCGATCAAGCCGACAATGCCCATCCAGAACCATTCAAATACAAGTCCGAAGCCTGCAATACCGAACGCCACTGACATAATAAGCGGTCTTCCGGAGTTGTGCGGCATATGGATTTTCTTGAACTTGCTTTCCGGATGAATATCCGTTTTGTCTTCTTTCAATTGCAGGTACGCATCTTGAGATTTCACTTCAGGAAGCACCGCAAAGTTGTAATGCGGCGGAATCGCAGATGAAGTCGCCCACTCAAGCGTACGTCCCACGCCCCATGAATCTCCGCTGATCTCGCGAGTAGAGTAGCGGAAGCTGTAGTAGATGTTGTAGCAAAGGATTAAGAATCCGACACCCATCATGAAGGCTCCGACAGTTGAAATAAAATTCAATGCAGTCCATCCGTCATTCGGTCCGTATGTGTAAATACGGCGAGGCATACCTTGCAGCCCCAAGAAGTATTGAGGGAAGAAACATACATTAAATCCGATCATAAAGATCCAGAAGAACCATTTTCCGATTCTTTCGTTCAGCTTGTGGCCGAACATTTTCGGATACCAGAAAATAAATCCTGCGAAACATGCAAATACCGTACCCGCGATCAGCACATAGTGGAAGTGAGATACGAGGAAGTACGTATTATGGTATTGATAATCCGCTGCAGCCATCGCAAGCATAACCCCTGTTACCCCGCCGACAACGAAGTTCGGGATAAACGCGAGCGCCCACAGCATCGGTGTTGTAAAACTGATCCGGCCTTTATACATCGTAAAGAGCCAGTTAAAGATTTTAACCCCGGTCGGAACCGAAATCGCCATCGTTGTAATCGAGAAGAAAGAGTTAACAGACGCACTGTTCCCCATTGTGAAGAAGTGGTGAGTCCATACAAGGAAACTCAGGACGGAAATGGCGATAATTGAGCCGACCATCGCTTTGTAACCGAATAACTGCTTTCTTGCAAACGCTGAAATAATTTCAGAGAAAATACCGAATGCCGGTAAGATAACGATATATACTTCAGGGTGTCCCCAAATCCAGAACAAGTTAGCCCAAAGCATCGGCATACCGCCGGCTTCCAGCGTGAAAAAGTGAGCGCCGAACAAACGGTCAAATGATAACAGCGCCAATGCCACTGTCAAAACAGGGAAGGCGAATACGATAATAACCATTGTAATCAGCGTCGTCCATGTAAACATCGGCATACGCATCAGCGTCATGCCTTTCGTACGCATTTTCAGGATCGTCACCATAAAGTTGATACCCGTCATCAGCGTACCGATACCGGCAATCTGAAGACCGAGCAGGTAGAAGTTCTCACCAGGCCCGGGACTCATGTCGTTGCTTGCCAGCGGCATGTAACTCGTCCAGCCTGCGTTCGGAGAACCTCCGATAACGAAAGAAATATTGAAAAGCATCGCACCTACGAAGAACGTCCAGAAACTCAGGTTGTTCAAGTAAGGGAATGCTACGTCGCGCGCACCGATCTGCAAAGGTACGACAACGTTGATCAGACCGATTAAAAACGGCATCGCCATGAAGATAATCATGATCGTACCGTGAGTCGTAAAGATCTCATTATAGTGGTTTGAGTCTAAAAAACTGTTATTAGGAAGCGCTAACTGGGCGCGCATCATCAAGCCGTCGACCCCGCCGCGGAACAGCATGATAACAGCAGAGATAATGTACATGATTCCAAGTTTCTTATGGTCTACAGACGTCAGCCATTCAGACCAGAGCCATTTCCACTTTTTGAAGTATGTGAGTACAACGATGATAGCGATAGTGGAAAGCGCAATGGAAACTTGTGCGCCCAGAATTAATGGGTCACCTGTTACAAAAAATTCATCCCATCTCAATTTCATTCGGGCTTCCTCCTTTCTTGTTCAATTTCAATCTTGTTTATCGTCGGATACTTTAAATTCGTTTTTCTTTACATTTTCCCACGGATCTGTTTTAGAGTGCGGTGATACGGCTTTGTAGCCAAGGCGTTTGCGCGCCTCCATCGCATATTCGGCATCTTGGCCGTGGTCAACGTATTTTAAGTGTGTAGAAGAGAACGTTAATTTACCGACATTCTCCGGAAGCATCAGTTCGTCATACTTCTCTTTCGTCAGCTTTGGAGAATCGCTTTGGGCTTTTTTCACCCAGCTGTTAAAGTCTTTTTGCGTAACAGCTTTTACGTTGAATTTCTGGTCGGCAAAGTGTTCGCCGGTGAAGTTCGCGTTGCGGCCTTCATATGTTCCCACTTTGTCAGCCTGTAAGTATTGATCCATCAGCATTCCCGCCATCGCGTATTTTTGCCCCCCAAGCTGAGGAATCCATAGCGATGCCATTGAATCGGCTGAAGAAATTTTAAATAAAACCGGACGGTCTACAGGAATGTTCAGGTAGTTAACCGTCTCAATATCCTGCTCTGGGTAGCTGAATACCCATTTCCAGTCTACCGAAGTAGCATAAACAACAAGAGGCTCTTTATCCTTTGTCGCTTCAGGCGCTTTTTCTAACGAATATATCGTCTGTACGGTAGGCACAGAAAGTGCAATAACAATTAAAATTGGGATCACTGTCCAGACTACTTCTAAGAACGTGTTGCCGTGCATCTCGGGCTTGTAATTTCCGCTGTCTTTGCCTTTGCGGTCGCGGTATTTCACTAAAATGATTGTAAATAGTACGAATACGACGCCGACAATGAACAGCATAAATCCGATTGACAAGAGAATCAGATCTTTCTGCTGGTCTGCTACAGGTCCTTTCGGATCTAAAACGGAAATGTCGCTGCATCCGCCCAGTACGAAAACAACAGCCAACATCGCTATTAAAAGTAACGGTTTAAATGCTCTGAACAAGAAGATCACCATCCTTCCTATTGATGTAGTGAATCTGAAATGTACTTTCTCAAAATCTTTTCTCTATCTACCTTGTTATGCTATCAAAATCTGCCCTTATTAGCTTTATTTTTTTCTAAAGTTCATCTTTTTTTCGACCTAATGTCACAAAATCGTCAAAAAATGCATGAACTTTTTCCACTTGCGCAAATCAAACATAAAAAGTTTTAGATCATTTAGCATATATAGAGAAAAAAGATAGTGAGAACGAATAATACCAAATAAAGGTTTACCATAATAAAAAACGCTGGTCAACAAAAAGTTTCATTTTGTTAAACATTCTACAAAAGAAATATTTTTTCCTTTGCTCACACCTTTTCACACGGTTTCCATTTTAACGCAACGCATTATGAAAAAAAAGACCGGAACGCGCCTTGATATGTTCATTATAAAAAACACATTTATATGTTTAATATGGACAAAACGAAGGAAACATATAGGCATAAATAATAAAAAATAGGAAGTGATATTTATGGGTTTTATCGTATCTCTGATTGTCGCTATTATTATCGGCTGGATCGGAAGTTTATTTGTAAAAGGCAGTATGCCCGGGGGAATCATCGGGTCAATGATCGCCGGTCTGATCGGCGCATGGATCGGGCACGGACTGCTCGGCACATGGGGTCCTCACCTTGCCGGCTTTGCCATTATTCCGGCAATCATCGGAGCTGCGATCGTGGTGTTCTTATTCAGCCTGATCGCCAGAAGCAGAGGATAAAAAAAAAAGCCTCGTCCCTTATGGGATGGGGCTTTTTTCCGGTAGAGCGCCCAAATGGCGGATAAACCGCCGGAAAGCCGCTCTGCCTTCTTCTGTTTGTTTAAAGACGCCGGCATGCTCCAGTATCCGCGCAAAGGCATGGCCGATTTCCTCTTTCAGAATCTGTTCCGCGTTTTCTTTCGTTACCTTCCGCTTATGCAGCACACTGAGCGCCCAATCTTTATGCGCTGCCGCAGAAGGGTCTGCCGTTAAGACCGCTTCCGGGTCCGGTGAGCACAGCGCTTCAGCCGTGTATTTCATTTCTTGTTCAAGGCGGCCCGGCAGAATCGCAAGCCCCATTACCTCAATCAGTCCGATATTTTCTTTTTTCAGGTGATGAACTTCCTGATGGGGATGAAAAATTCCCAGCGGATGCTCATCAGAGGTGCGGTTATTTCTGAGGACGAGATCTAATTCGAATAAACCGTTTCTCCGCCGGGCAATCGGCGTAATTGTATTGTGCGGTGTTTCTCCTGAATGGGCGAGGAGATCAGCCGCCTCATCGGAATAACCGCGCCACGCCCGCAGGATGGCATCCGCCGCGCCGGAAAGCTCAGACGCACTCTCGCTTTGCAGGCGGATGACCGACATCGGCCACTTCACAATTCCCAACACCGTTTTCGGATAGTCAGGCAGCCTGTACCGGCTTTCTGTCTCCGCCCGCGCCATCGGGAATTCATAATTGCCCCCCTGAAAATGGTCGTGGCTTAAAATACTGCCGCCGACAATCGGCAGATCAGCATTGGAACCGAGAAAATAATGAGGATACTGGCTGACGAACGACAGCAGCCGGTCAAACGTTTTTTTGCTGATCTTCATCGGTTCGTGCCGGTCTTTCAAAACGATGCAATGCTCCCGGTAATACACATACGGAGAAAATTGCAGAAACCACTGCTCATCGCCGAGAATTACCGGAATGACACGAAGGTTTTGACGCGCCGGGTGATCCGGTCTCCCCTCGTACCCGACATTTTCTTTACAAAGAACACATCTCGGATAATCGGATTGAGGCTGCTCTTTGGCAGCGGCAATTGCTTTCGGATCTTTTTCCGGTTTTGAAAGGTTGATCGTGATGTCCAGCTTTCCGTAAGCCGTCTCAGCCGTCCACCCGGCATTCCGCTTTATTCTGTCCGAACGGATATAATACACATCCTCTGAAAATCGGTAAAACGCCTTTGTCGCCTGCTCCGGTCCGTGCACCGCCTTTGTTTCTTCAAAACGACGGACAATCTCGGACGGCTGCGGGGCAAAGCAGCCCATGATCTTCGCGCTCAGCAGGTCGCGATAGGTGTCTGTATCGGCTGCAATCCGGCCCGTTTCTGCCGCCCATTCATAAATCGGGGCCAATAAGTCCGGCAATGATGCCGCCGATACATTTTCTTTCTGTTCTGAAACCTCCGGATGGGTGATATGCAAAGCTTCATACAAACGGTTTCTCGTATATTCAATATCAAGAAATGAAATCAGCTCTTTTTGCAATCCGTACCGGATTAAACGTTCCACTTGCCGCTCAATTGCCATCGTCATCCCCCTTTAGTTCTCTCGCTCCGGCTCCGACATCCGCCGTGTAAAAGTCAGCTTTTCTCCCTGTCTTTTCCTCATAGCGGGCCCCTGCCGTTTCAATAAAATCCGAAACCGCATCGTCCTTGACGATACTGACTGTACAGCCGCCAAAACCGGCTCCCGTCATCCTTGATCCGATCACCCCGCCGTGGCGCCAGGCCGCTTCAGCCAGTGTATCCAGCTCATGACTCGTCACCTCGTAGTCATCGCGTAAAGAGAGATGCGAATCCCTCATTAATTCACCGATATGATGAAGCTGATTGTTACTGAACATGTCGGCGGCCTCTATTGTGCGGTGATTTTCATAGACGGCGTGTTTCGCCCGGCGTCTGTTCACTTCATTCTGAATCAGCTCCGCATGAGCGTCAAAAGCGGAAGGGGTCAGCTCTCCCAGTGATTGAACGGAAAGATGCTTCTGAAGATCACAAAGCGCTTCCCCGCACTCCTTGAGCCTCGTATTATAGCCTGAGTCTGCAAGCGTTCGTTTTTTATTGGTATTTGCAATAACGATCGACAGCCCCGACAGCCCGAGTTTTGTATATTCAAAGCTGAGCGTCCCGCAATTCAGCAGAATGGCATGATGTTTCTTTCCCATTCCGATGGCGAATTGATCCATTATTCCGCAGCTGACGCCGATAAAGGAATTTTCCGCCGTCTGAGCGAGCTTCACCAAGTCGAGCATATCCGCCTTAAGCTCATGGCATTCCTTGAGAATGACCGCCGTAACAAGTTCAATCGAAGCCGAAGATGACAGCCCCGCTCCGTTCGGGATATTTCCCCAGAACACAATATCGAAGCCGTGCGGAAGGGAAAAACCGCTGCCGAGACACTCTGCCATGACCCCTTTCGGATAATTGGCCCACCCGTCCTCTTTTTGATAACGGATATTATCGAGACTGCATTCCTTTATGCCCGCATCTTTAAAATGATGAGAGTACATTCTGACGAGCCTGTCCCCTCTCTCCCGAACGGCTGCGTATGTACCGATCGTCAGCGCGCACGGAAAGACGTGGCCCCCGTTATAATCCGTATGCTCTCCGATGAGATTCACTCTGCCGGGCGCAAAGAAAATGCGCAGGTCCTCCGTTTCCCCGAATACATCAGCAAACGCTTTCTTTATTTTGTGCTTCATACGCATCCCCTTTCACTATTACACTTTCCCCCGGGGCGCGGAAAGAAACCGTTATGAAACGCCCTCTTCTTTCGCTTTTCTGAAGACGATCCACTTGCTGGCCGCATAGTTGACGACTACGATAATGACGTTATCGGCGATTTTCGCCAACGTTTCGTTCATATGAAATTGACTGACCAGAAGAATCATCATGGCGAGATCGATGGCGAGAGACAATACCCGCACGCTGAAAAAGGCCGTCAATTCTTTCATCAGACTCCGCATCCCCGCGGTCTTTTGCTGAAATACATACAGTTTATTCGTGACATATGCAAATAGAACGGACAGAACCCAAGCAGCGACAGTCGCCGCCTTGTAATCCATCTCAAATGCCGACGTCAGAAAGTAAAAACTGACGATATTCACGATGGTCGTGAATATCCCCATAATGATATACATCATAATTTCTCTGTAGCGCATGGCAGTTCCTCGCTTTCTGAAAGACTTTTCTAAACCTTTTGTCAAATCAAGAAGAACGTTACCCTGATTTTCTGCCGCTGACAAAAACATAGAGCGCGTCAAACATGCTGCGGAAAGTAACCGGCCTTCCCAGCACATTGGATTGCTTAATCATCCCGTCGATGAGCGCGCACATCATGTTAGCGGTATGCTCGGTATCTATATGGTCTTCTATTAAATTTCTCGATTTGAGCCAATTTATGTACATGGTGCTTTCTTCTATCCATAACTTATAAAGACGGATATAAGCTTCATATTCACTGACGACTTTGTAAGTAGGCATATGGACGGCAAAAGACACAACATTCCAGGCAGGCTTGCTGTTTACAAACCGCATCAGCAGGCTGGCCGCGCTTGCCGCAGCTTCACAAAGCGTCAACGGCTGCGCTTTTTGCTTTTCTAATTCATCGAGATAGCCGGTGATGATCCTTTTTTTAATCTGACGCCTGTCTAATAAATGCTTCAGAAAATCTTCCTTGCTTTCAAAATGAACGTAAAACGCGCCTTTGCTGAAACCCGCCGCTTTACTGATGTCATCGATTGAGACTGAATCGTAAGCTCTTTCAATCAGGAGATGAAGGCCTGCGTCAATAAAACTTTCAAATGTTTCTTCTCTCTTAATTTGAAATTTGTTTTTTTTCATTTTTTACCCCAGCTGTTTGATCATTCACTTTATCTTACACCGAATCATTCTTTTGCGGTATTTTTTATGCAAAAAGAATATGCTAGTCGACGCTTTGAGGGTAAATGTTAATAGGTCATATGATTTATTTTTATTTGCATACTATCCAGTCAGTATTTATTTGTTTATTATTATACGTAAGAATTCTTGAAGGATTTTGGTTATTTCAGTCATTTTCTTAGGGAATAGGTAGGTGAATTCATCTTCAATTTGGGATTACCGGCCAACTATGTGTGATATTTGTTATACATTGGCTGCTGTAGCTGGGCAAATCAATTTTTCAATTGGAGGTTCTTATGAAAACTCATGTAATGAAAGATATAGATCAAGATTGGCAATTGTTAATTCAAGAGGCTAGAATCATGGGTTTGCACATTGACGATGTGAGGCGCTTCTTAAATACTGAAAAAGCGGTGAAGAAAAAAACACCAATGAAAAACACCATCCGCCAGCGGTAAGATTACAGGCGGATCCTTTTACTATATGACCTGCCACAGTCCGCCCGCACCCGAGTTTTCAAAGGAACATCCGCAATAAGAGGGGAATCAGAGAACAAACCGTATACCGGACAACCATTCCCGTCCGTATTCCGCAATTGAACAGCCAAACATGGTGATATGAGATCCCCCCGCTGCATATCTTGTGTATATGCCCATTTATGAGGTGATACACAGATGGATACGAATCCCTATTATGATGAAAAACAACAGAACTACTACGAAGGCCTGAATCCTTATTTATTGAACAAAATAGACGAAAACTGGCGGACAGTGCTTGATGTCGGCTGCGGCACAGGCAATTTAGGAGCGGCGATCGAAGACCGCGGAATAACGGTTTACGGCATTGAAGCGTATCCCGAAGCCGCAAAAAAGGCGGAAAGCAAATTGAGCCACGTGCTTTGCGGCGACATTGAATCCGCCATTCTTCCGTACGAATCAGAACAATTCGACTGCATGCTGTTCGGAGACGTTCTTGAGCATCTTATCGATCCGTGGTCCGTGCTGAAAAAGCTTCGTCCTTATGTAAAAAAAGACGGCACGGTGCTTGCATGCATACCGAATGTCGGCCACATCTCAGTGGTGCTGGAGCTTTTAGCCGGCAAATGGACTTACAGTGACGCCGGATTAATGGATCAGACCCACCTGCGTTTTTTTACCCGTGAAGAGACGCTTTCATTATTTAAAGCCGCCGGTTATGAGGTGAAACGCATTGAGGCGATCCGCGTTGATCACCCCTCTTATCACAAAGCCATCGCAGCATTGCACGAAGTATGCATACAGCTTGGCATAAGGCATGACTTTATGGCAGAAGCATCGGCGTATCAATATGTGATTGAGGCCGAGAGGAGCATGTAATGGATTCACATTCATTTCTGTTTGTCGTCTGTGTGAATGACGAGCCGCTCTACTCCCGGTGCAAGAGCCATATCATGCAGCTTACCGTCCCCCCATCATACTCCGTTGATATCATGCCGATATACGATTCAGCAAGCATGGCCTCGTCCTACAACAAAGCGCTGAGACACCCCTCCAAATATAAAATTTATCTGCATCAGGATACCTTTATCATTCATCAGCATTTCCTTCATGACATGCTTCATATCTTTCAATCTCATCAGGAGCTCGGCCTTCTCGGTGTCGCCGGCTGCAAAACCCTGCCGCCGAACGGTATTTGGTGGGAAAGCGGAGAGCGGATGGGAAAAGTGATTGAATACCGGGGGAATGCTTATCACCCGCTGGACTTTGAGCACGGCGATGAAGACGGCCTGTTTACGCCCGCTGACGCCATTGACGGCTTGTTAATGGCGGCTCAATATGACGTGGAGTGGCGGGAGGATTTGTTTCGCGGCTTTCATTTTTACGACACATCACAGTCGCTTGAATTTCAAAAACACGGCTATCAAGTCGGCGTCGCCTGCCAGAAAGACCCTTGGTGCCTTCATTTTTGCGGCGACTCATTTGACGCCGCGGCATATGAAGCGGACAGACAAACATTTGTCAAACACTATATGGCAAAGCCCTCTCGCTGATCGAGAGGGCTTTTTTCGGGTTAACGTTTATTCAGTTCCCGCTCAATGATTTGTTCAAAGGTTTCCTTTCCCGCCGCGCCAGGGATTCTCTCATCGCCGATGATAAACGTCGGCACTGCCGTAATGCCGGCTTCCTCATAAGCATGGCGGAGCGCTTCCCGCTGTACGTGTCTGTACGCTCTTGTCTCAAGCGCCTCTTTAAAGGGAGCGCCGTCAAGTCCGGCTTCTTCCGCAAGCTTTGTCAGCACGCCAACGTCACCGATATTTTGCTCTTCCTGAAAGAACGCCTGAAAAACGCGTGTATGGTATTCGCTTCCTTTCCCATGTTCCTTTGCGAAATGAAAGCCTTCAAATGCCAAATCCGTGTAAGGATGCGGTGACACGCGGGGGAACGTGATTTCAACGCCTAACGACTGCGCCATCGGCTCAATGGAGTTTTTCCACATCTGCCGCTTGGCGGGATCATTCACCGGATCAAGTTTCGGCGAGGGGCTCGGACGCAATTCAAACGGCATCCATTCCACCTGTACGTCCTTGTCCTTGATTGCTTCTTCAAACGCCGCTTTGCCGACAAAGCAAAACGGACATACATAATCAGAATATACTTTAATCTGCAGTGTCATTGTAAGTCTCCTTTCCTTTTCATTTTAAGTTGTAACACATATAGTTACAAGTGTTTTTTTAAAAACACCCTCCATATGGAAGGTGTCACGATTCCAGCAGCCTTTGGGCGATATATTCTCCTTTTTTACAGCCGCCGGGACAGGCGAATAAGGAAGAGCCGATCGTTTGTGTGTATTCATTCAACGCATCCTTTGCCGCCAAAGCCTTCAGCATCGGGACAAATTGGCGGTCCGGGTCTTTTTGAAAGCAGATAAACAGCAGCCCTGCGTCAACATAGCCCGTCTTTGGATCAATTCCGTCCGTATAGGAAAATGCCCGGCGCAGAATCTGTCTGCCGGTTGATTTTGCCACGCTGACATGCGAGTCGGCGGGAATTTGATTCAGCTTCACGGGATCGGTTTCCTTTTTTTGTCCGAAAGGCGCGCCCGAGCTTTTCACCCGTCCGAACGTGTCCTCTTGTTCCTTCAAGGATGAACGGTCCCATATATCTAAAAACATCTTAATTTTCCTAAACGCCATGTACGTGCCGCCCGTCATCCAGTCCGGCTCTCCTGATTGAACCCAAACGATCGAATTCATCAGGTTTTCATCCTTCGTGCTTTGGTTGCCGGTGCCGTCTTTGAATCCGAAGAGGTTGCGCGGTGTTTCCCCGTTTTTCCCGCCGCTTAAGAAACCTTTATTGAGAAAGCGGACTTCGCACACCCCCGATGCCTGTTTCATCAGGTTGCGCACCGCGTGAAACGCCGTTTGTTCATTATCCGCGCAGACCTGTATGACGATATCACCGCCGCCTTGTTTCTTATCAAGCTTGTCGTTAGGCATCGGCGGAATATCGGCGAGGTGCTTCGGTTTTTTATCTTTCAGTCCGAAGCGGTCCTTCCCGTCTTTCTCGAAAAACCCGGGGCCGAAGCCGAAGGTAACGGTCAAATTCGCCGGTGCCAGATCCTGCGACTCCCCGGTATCCTGCGGAGGCATATATTTATTTTTCTGTTCGCCCGACGGGACGGCGCCTGAAGTCAGCAGCTGCGTCAGGCTTGTCCATTGTTTGAAAAGGGAGATGACATCGGCTTTGTCGCTTGACATGACATTAAGCGCCGCAAAATACACATACGTCTGATGCGCCGTTGTGATTCCTGCTTGGTGCTTCCCGTAAAAAGGAACGATTTGATCACGATCCCTTTTTTCATCATTTTTCTTTGAAGCGGTGGCCGCCGGTTTGAAGAGCGGGGCGAGTCCTCCGAGGCCGCTCGCTCCGACAGCGACGGCGGCGCCCGCGACGGCGCCCCACTTCAGGACATCCCGTCTGTGGATCTGTTTTTCCTTGTTTTGTTCATCGCTCATGCTGCGTCTTAACTCCTTTTAAAGCACATCGGCAATCTTCGACATGGTTTCAGAAAGAGCCGTCAGCTTCGTGCTTATCTCTCTGATTTGATCTGTACTTAATGTATCACAAGACATATACGATTGATCGCACGTTTTGTATTTCGACATCAAAACTTCAAATTCGCTGAATTCCGCATCAAGTTTTTCCGTGATCTCGAAATGATCTCTCACTGCGAGCTTTTCACTGTTTCGTAGAGGGCTTTTAAGCCTTCGGCGCCGGCGGTGATTGGTTCAGTCATCACTTTGAGCGAAGCGATAGAGCCGTCAAACACTTCGGTCGATATTGCAAGCTGATTGCCCTGTTCTTGACATACGGCTTATATTCTCCAAGTCCGTCACTGCCTTTTTGCGCACACAGAAAAAGGGCCGCCCTATCGGGACAGCCCTGCTTTGGAGCGCCGAATTTCCTCTGAAAACTTCCGCGCCGCCGCTTTTGGATCTTCGGCTTGGCTGATGGCGCTGATCATGCTGACGCCGTCTGCACCCGCTTCAATGACGGGCGCCGCGTTGTCAGCCGTAATGCCGCCGATTCCTACAATCGGAATGGTGATGCCCTGACGCCGCACCTCTTCAATCAATGTAACGCCCTGCACGGCTTCAGCATCTTTTTTTGTTTCGGTCGGATAGACCGGGCCCATTCCGACGTAATCGGCTCCGGCTTCTTCCGCCCGCTTCACCTCGGAGACGTTATGTGCCGACACACCGAGAATCATATCGCCGATTGCCGCTCTCGTTTCTTCGGCGTCTGCGTCATCCTGCCCGATATGCACTCCGTCCGCCTCAAGGCGCAAGGCCAATTCGACATCATCATTAATGATGAAAGGAATCCCGGCCTGCCTGCAGACATCCTGCACCCGCTTCGCGAACAGAACACGTTCCTCCCCTGTTAAAGAACCGCTCCCCTTTTCCCGAAATTGAAAAAGCGTAGCGCCGCCCTCAATGGCTTTTTTCACCACGGAAACGGGGTCTGCGCTTGTATTGTTTGATCCCATAATAAAATAAACCGATAACATATCCTTCATCATTTCCCGAGAAATACGCGTCATTTTTCTATCACCCTTTCAATTGCGGCAAGCTCGGCCGCTTCTTGTTCTGAGATGCTTGCCAGCTTGTTTAAAAGCTCAATCTGGAAGCTGCCCGGCCCCTTATGGGAGGTGTCCAGAGCGGCAAGCTGAGCGGCGCTTCCGTATACAGAAACGGCTGAAACGGCCGCTTGCAGAACGTCCTGCTCCGCTGCGCAGAAGGCTCCGATTACAGACGTCAGCAGGCATCCCGCCCCCGTCACCTTCGTCAGCAGTTTATCACCGTTATGTACGGCGTATGTGTCGTCGCCGTCGGAGATGACGTCGGTTTTTCCGGTAATCGCAATGACCGTCTTCAGCCCGCTTGCAGCCGTCTTTGCGAGCTGAACCACATCTCCTCCGGCTTCCCCCGCATCCACGCCTTTTATCTTCCAATCAGGGG
Organism: Bacillus sp. FSL P4-0334; assembly: GCF_038004825.1. Taxonomy (NCBI): domain Bacteria; kingdom Bacillati; phylum Bacillota; class Bacilli; order Caryophanales; family Bacillaceae; genus Bacillus; species Bacillus sp. FSL P4-0334. The sequence continues at coordinate 741,899 of NZ_JBBORX010000001.1, forward strand.
CGCCGGCAATATTGGCGATTTCCGCGGCATTTCCGCGAATGGCGGACAAGCGGACCTCCTGTATGATCTTGCTGGCTGATGCCGTCCGAAACGGCGTGGCGCCGGCGCCTACCGGATCAAAAATGACCGGAACGCCGTTTTCATTGGCCGATTTTCCGGCTGCGATCATAGCTTCAACCGACGCCGAACTGAGGGTGCCTATATTCAGGACGAGCGCTCCTGCGATTTTCGCCATGTCGGCTGCCTCCTCAATTGCATAAGCCATAACGGGCGATGCGCCGAGCGCGAGCAGTCCGTTAGCGGTGAAGTTCGTGACGACATTATTGGTGATACTGTGAACGAGCGGGTTTTGATCCCGCACTTTACTCAAGTGTTGAGCTGCGGTTTGTGCGTCCATGCTTAATCATCCTTTTTTCTCTTTTTCGGATTCCATAAATACGATTTCGTATGCTCCAGCCAGGCTCTGGCGGCAAAGGACATATAGCGGTCTTTCCGCCAAATGATGGCTAAATGCCACGGAATGACCGGATGAACGAGCGGAATGGTTCTGACTTTGTCCGGATCAAGACCGCGGCAGATTCTTTCCGGCAAGAGGCCGATACCGAGATTGGCGGATACCATTTCGCTGATAAAGTCCCACTGTGACGTTTCATAAATGACGTGCGGCCTGAATCCGGCTTTCACGCATTCCGTCATAATTCGATTATGAAGGACAAAATCCTCCCTGAAAAATATGAACGGCTCTTCTTTTAATTCGTGAAGACTGCATTCTTTCTCGTCAGCGAGCCGATGTGACGGATGGACGACGAGCATAAGGGTTTCCTTGACGATTGTGAACGTATGAAAAATCTCTTCATTTGCGGGAAGCACGACGACCCCGATATCAAGCGAGCCGTCCTCCACCCCTTGCTGCACTTTAATAGAGCCGTCCTCAACAAGCTGAAACGTCACATCGGGATATGTGACGCGGAAGTCACCGAGCACTCTCGGGAAAAAGCCGGACCCGATCATCGGCGGAAGACCAATGCGGACGTGCCCTTTCTTCACTTCCATAATATCGTTCAGCTCTGACGTCAGGTTTTGGAATGACTTTGTGATTTCCTGCGCCTGCACATACATGCTCTGCCCGGCGTCAGTCAGTTCAACTTGCCGGCCATTGCGGTAAAACAGCTTAATGCCGAGCTCCGTCTCCAGGTTTTTAATCATTTTTGAGATTGTCGGCTGTGAAACATACAGCGACTGTGAAGCCTTCGTAAAGCTTTTCAAACGGGCCACTTCCAAAAAATACGTTAAGTGCCGGATATCCATTACATTTCATCCTTTCTATAGACAAAAGGAATACACATTATTCTTTATATGTATTTTACCTATAGCAAAACCTTCTGTACAATATAAATATAAGGGAGGCATCATTATGAAAAAATTGCTGCTTACCGTTATTCAAATCGCTCTGCTGTTTATATTTGCGCGTCTGATCAATTGGGTCACGGCGGCTCTTCATATAAATATTCCCGGCAGTATAATCGGGATTGTGATTCTTTTCACATTATTGCATTTCAAGATTATCAAACTTGAATGGATTGAGCTTGGCGCAGCATGGCTCCTCGGTGAGCTGCTGCTGTTTTTCATCCCGTCTGCCGTCGGAGTGATTGAATACGGAGATATTATGTCTAAATTCGGCGTAAGCATTTTACTTGTCGTCGTCATCAGCACATTTGTCGTGATGGTTTCAACAGGTACGCTTACACAGCTGATAGCAAAAAGAAAGGAGAAAAAACAAACGTGTTCATCGGAGTCATAAGTTTATTCTTAACTGTCTTAGTATATTTGGGCGCGAAAAAACTCTACATTCGTTTTCCGCGGGTGTATACGTCGCCGCTTCTGATTACGCCCGCTGTTTTGGTCGTACTGCTGCTTCTTGTCAATGTCCCGTATCAGACATACAATCTCGGCGGCGGACTGCTGACCGATATGCTTCAGCCGGCAACAGTGGCGTTCGCCATCCCGCTTTATAAATATTTCCCGATTTTAAAGAAATACGCCGTGGAAATTATTTTGAACGTAGCGGTCGGTTCATGTATCGCCATTCTGTCAACGGCCTTTATCGCGAAATGGTTCCATCTCGGCAGCAGCTTAGTCGACAGTCTCGTGCCGCGATCCGTGACGACGCCGATTGCCATGAACGTTTCAGAAATGATCGGCGGGATGCCGGCCGTTACAGCGGTTTTCGTCATTTTAACGGCTTTATTGGGAACGATCATCGGGCCGATGGTCATCCGCTATTTCCGCATTGATAACGAAATTGCCCGGGGCGTGCTGCTCGGAACTAGCGCGCACGGAGCGGGAACATCTAAAGCATTTGAGCTCAGCTCCGTATCAGGAACGATCTCAAGCGTGTCCATGATTCTCGCCGCAATTATGACGCTGTGCGCGGCCCCGATTTTGCTTTCGTTTATGTCATAAAAGACTGCTCCTTACAGAGCGGTCTTTTTTATTTGCCACTCAGATGGATTTGTCTGTCCTTCATAAAAAGACGAAAACACGATATGATAAGATATGAAGTGAAAAGACTGAAGAACGGATGTGTCATATGAACGGCCAGCAGCGAAGCAGCATCAGAAAAGGACTTGAAGTCGATATCGTCCTGAAAGCCGATCAGCGTTCAGGAAAGCTGACAAGAGGAATCGTGAAGGATATTTTGACGAACTCAAGCTTCCACCCGCGCGGCATTAAGGTCCGCCTTGAAGACGGACGAATCGGCCGGGTGCAGCACATTATTGAATAGAAAAAAGCCGGAGCTTCACGCCCGGCTTTTTTTCTTTAATTTCAGCAATGAAATCCTCATATGTTCTTACTTTATATACAAAAAATCTTTAACCAACTATTGACTCTTACGTTGCGTAATACTTTAGAGTAGCCATTAAGGAGGCGGCAAACGTGATGGGTATGAAAGTAAAAGAAGTAGCTGAACTGATTGGAGTAAGCATACGTACTCTCCATCATTACGATCAAATCGGATTATTGACTCCTCAGGAAACGACCGATTCCGGTTATCGGCTTTATTCTGAAGAGAATCTTGAACAGCTGCAGCAGATACTATTTTTCAAGGAGCTCGATTTCTCCTTAAAAGAGATTAAAGAAATCATTAATAGTCCTTCATTTAACCGAAGGGAGGCATTAATTTTACAAAAGAAAATGTTGATTGAGAAACGGAATAGAGTCGATAAAATGATTGAAACCATCGATAAATCAATCAAACATTTGATGGGAGAGATTAGCATGACGAACAAAGAGCGGTTTGAGGGAATGAACTTCAATCATAATCTTTATGAACAAGAAGCTCGCAAACGGTGGGGTGATCAACCTGTCGATAAGGTAAATATTAGATTGAAAAACATGACTGATGGTGAGCAAAAAGATTTATCTGATAAGTGGACTGCAATGTTCAATAAATTTGCACTCCTTATTAACCAATCTCCCAAGTCCCCAGACGTACAAACAGCTATCAAAGAGTGGTTTGATTTTCTCAATGAAAATTTTGGTGAATATTCTTTTGATGCCTTTTACGGATTAGGTCAACTCTATATTGAAGATAAACGCTTCACTAAGAACATCGATCAGTATGGTGAAGGGTTGGCGAAGCTCATGAGTGATGCCATTACAATTTATATAGATCATCAAAAAAAGGGTGGTACCCATTAAAATCATTATCGAGGATACAATTGGGCAATACGAAACGTTATTTTCAATGATTGAAAATAGAGAAGATTATTATCGGTATTCAATGATGAAACCTTTTGAAGATATGTGGAAAAAGATGAATGTTCCCTTAAAGGCAAAGCAACCTAACGGATATGATGTAATCATGGCTACAAATATGCTGGGCTATCTGAGCATATTTGATACGGAAACCGGAAGAAAAGCATTAGAGAATTTAAAAGAAATTCAAGCTCTTCAAATTGCATATGGCACTTTAACTCATTGTGTAGAATTTATCAAACAAAACCGCTTAAAAATAAATGCTGATGAAATAAGGTTTGGGATGTATCTGGCCAATCAAAAAAAGCTTGAGTTACATAGAGGGTATTGTGGATTCGGAGGAATTCCGGGATTTATTCAAGTTTCAATATTCCCCAATTCTTATAACATACCGAGACTGCCTGCTGTAATCGCACATGAATTTCATCATAATATTCGTTTTTCGTATTTCAATTGGGATTATGGGAACGTAACGGTTGGTGATTACTTAATTATAGAGGGGTTGGCAGAATCGTTTGCCAAAGAACTTTACGGAGAAGCTCTGTTAGGTCCTTGGGTTACTTCTTTTGAAAAAGAAGACTTAGAATACTCAAAAGAAATCATCAAAGACTCGTTAAATAAGAAAGGGTTTGCTGAGGTCAGCAGTTACATGTTTGGTGACACCTTTGCAGCCGAACAAGGTTATCAGCCTGTCGGCTTATCACCGTTTGCAGGTTATGCGGTTGGCTACCAAGCGGTGCAATCCTTCATGAAAGCCAACAATGTGGGGATTAGTGAGGCCACTTTACTTAGCACAGATGAGATACTAAGTAATAGCGGGTTGTTTCTTTAAGATATGAAGATTATTTTATCCCGTATTAACGCGATGAAAGAGGGTTTTCTTTTCCCCTCTTTCCACGCTATAAATGGTCATTCTATTTTTTCCGCAAGAAAACAACCTTCAAATAGTTCCCTTCTTTAAACGCGGGAATCGTTTTGAAATCTTCCGGAAGCGTGTATTCTTCCAAAATGTCGTAATGCTCATTTGTTTCTTTAAAGGCGGTCTCTATAAAGCCTTTAAATTTCTTCATATTGAAGGCGCTGCTGTTTGTCGAAGCGACGATGATGCCGTTTTTTGCGGTGATGGCGATCGTTTCCTTCAGCAGATTTTTATAATCTTTCGCCGCGCTGAACGTCCGTTTTTTTGTGCGGGCGAAAGAAGGCGGATCAAGGATGATGAGGTCAAACTCCAGCCCTTTTTTCTCCGCATAGCCGAAGTATTTGAAAACATCCATGACTTTAATGTCATGCGCCTCATAATCAATTCCGTTGGCGCTGAACTGTTCAATCGTTTTTGCGAGACTGCGGTTGGCGACATCGACGCTGGTCGTTTTCTCAGCTCCTCCAAGCGCCGCCGCAACGGAAAATGCCCCCGTATAAGAGAACGTATTCAGCACCCGTCTGCCGTTTGCATACTTGTCCCGAATCGCTTTGCGCACATGACGCTGGTCTAAGAAAATGCCCGTCATCGCCCCGTCGTTTAAATCCACCGCGTACCGTATGCCGTTTTCTTGAACAATGACCGGAAAATCTCCTCTTTCGCCTTTGACAAAATCGTCGTCTTCCACGTATTGCCCGGCAGTATCGAATCGTTTCTTTTCATAGATCGCTTTATAAGAAAGCTCCAGTCCGTCAATCGCCTCAATCATGCTGTCCTTATAAGCGTAAATGCCTTTACTGTACCATTGAATCAGCAGATAACCATCATAAAAGTCAATCGTGACGCCGCCGATGCCGTCGCCCTCACCGTTGAACAGCCGGAACGCCGTCGTGTCGGGCGCCTTAAACAGATGGGCTCTTGCTTCAGCCGCTTTTTTCAGCTTGTCCAGAAAGAAACGTCCGTCGATCCGTTCATCTCTCGCGCGTGACAGCACCCAGCCGACTCCTTTATTCTGCAAACCGTAATAGCCTTTTCCGATAAACTCACCCTTCTCGGATGTCACATCAAAAAGATCGCCCTCTGTTAAATGAGCAGAGCTTCCGGACAGAGCGTCTTTTTCAATCAGGGGGAATCCTTTTTTCAGCTTTCCGGCAAATGTATCTTTCACTGTAAGTAGCTTCATTGTGCATTCCTCTTTCGTTTTGCTTTCTCTTATCGTACCATAAAACATGATCAACACCGCATTGTCCCGAAAAATTCAAAACAGGGGGAAAACCATGACAGCCAAAAGAATCGACCATACAGGCATTATGGTCAAAGATATTGAAACATCCATCGCCTTTTATCAAGACGTTCTCGGTATGCAGTTAAAGGATCGTATCACTCATACGAACGGCATTATTGAACTTGCCTTTCTCGGCTTTCAGGAAGGGCCGGAGACAGAAATTGAGCTGATCAAGGGCTACAGCAGCGAGCTTCCCGCAGAAGGAAAAGTCCACCACTTCGCTTTATTAACTGAAGATATCGCGGCGGAGTTCACGCATGCGAAGCGTCAGGGCGCCGTATTTATCGATAAAGAAATCACGACGCTTCCGAACGGGTACCGCTACTTTTACATTGAAGGACCTGACGGCGAATGGATTGAATTTTTCCAGCGTTAAAAAAAACGGGCGAAAGCGCCCGTTTTTTTTATGTTTCTTCAGTGACGTTTTGTTCCGCCGCCCGTTCCTCTCTCCATTTTTGAAGATCCCAAATTCGGAAAAACGGATAATAGATGATAAATGTAATCAGGAGATTGATCAGCTGCATGACCGAACCGGAGATTTTCCCGCCCGTCGCTAAATAACCGGAAATCAGCGGCGGCATCGTCCACGGCACGGCGATTCCCGCCGGTTTTGCCACCATCCCCGTGCTCATCCCGATGTACGTCGCCGTAATGGTCAAGAGCGGCGCAATGATAAAGGGCACGATTAATAGCGGATTCATGACGAGCGGCATCCCGAAAATAATCGGTTCGTTAATGTTAAAAATCGCGGGCCCGATGCCGAGACGGCCGAGCTGTTTCATCTGTTTGCTTCTGGAGCGCACAAGCATGGTCAGCACAAGGGCAAGCGTCGCTCCGCTTCCGCCGACATTAATCCATATTTGAAAGAACTGTGTCGTAAAAATGCTCGGCAGCGCTTCTCCCGCCTGAAAAGCCAAACGGTTGGCGTCCATCGCCCCGTACCAGATCGGCGACATGACGCCGCCGATAATGGACGCGCCGTGTATGCCGCACGACCAAAGCAGCATTTGCACGAATTCGGCGATAAGACTTCCGCCGAGACTCCCGCCCAGAATAGACAGCGGGGTGCCCAGCAGATCGCCTACGACATTGTGGAGGCTTTTAAAAGGAGTTATTTCAATAAACAGACGGGCCAGCCATACAAGCGTAATAATAATGAAACCGGGGATGAGCGCAACGAACGATTTGCTGACCGCAGGCGGCACTCCGTCAGGCATTTTAATGACGATATTTCTTTGTATGATAAACCGGTACACTTCCGTAGACAGCATTGCAATGATCATCGCGACAAACAGACCTTTGCTTCCGAGCAGCGAAATCGGAATGCCGCCTCCCACCATAATCTCTGTTGCCGAGCCGTCAGGAATAAACGGAATCTGATACGGCGTCGCCAATAAAAAGGCGGCAAGGGCAATGGCTCCCGACGACAGGGCATCCACCTCATAGCTTTCCGCAAGCCGGTAGGCAATCCCAAAGGCGGCGACAAGCGCCATAATATCAAAGGACGCATTCACGGGATACCCGAGCTTTTCAACCCAATTTTCACCGAAAAGACCAGCCATAAAATCGGCATAACCGGGAATCGGAAGACTCGTCAGAATCAGAAAAACCGATCCGATGATGATAAGCGGCATAGTCAAAATAATGCCGTCCCGCAAAGCTCTTAAGTGCCTTTGGCCGGCGACTTTTCCGGCGACAGGCATGATTTTTTCTTCCATGACCCGATTGAACGTACTCATTTATCAAAAACCCCCTTTTTGAGTTCATTGCGCAGATGTCTTAAAGCATTTTCTCCATCATATTTTGGAAACGCTTACATTTGCATACAGAAATTTTCCTTATCCCTCAGGAAAAAAAGAATTCCGCACTGCCGATATATAAAGAAAAAGGGGGAATCACAATGTATCACACCCTGAAACCGATAATGGCCGCGGCCTTGTGCGCCGGCCTGTTCTCCGCCGCGGCGCCCGCGCACGCCGAGACGCACGACCGGGACGTTATCGTGGTGTACAAAAATCAAAACGGCAAGGAATCCGCCATAGACAGCAGAGCGGATGTGGAACAGACCTATCAGCATCTCCCGGCAGTCGCCGTGTCAGCCGATTCACAAACGGTGAAAGACCTGAAACAGGACCCTGACATCTTATATGTAGAAGACAATGTATCCTTTCAGGCAGCAGGCGGTTCTGATATCCGCCCGTTATCAGCGGTCCAAAGCAGCAGTTACGCGCTGCCGCAATGGGATATAGAACCGACTCAGGTCAAGCAGGCGTGGAAAGAAGGCTTGACGGGAAAAAAGGTGAAAGTGGCTGTCATTGACAGCGGCATTTATCCTCATGATGATCTGTCCATTGCGGGAGGCTATTCCGCAGTCAGCTATACTTCCTCATACAAAGATGACAACGGACACGGGACGCATGTCGCCGGAATCATTGCGGCCAAACATGACGGAGACGGCATTGACGGCATCGCGCCGGATGTCCGGTTATATGCGGTTAAAGCATTAGACAGAAAGGGTGCAGGGGATCTTAAAAGCCTTCTTAAAGCGATCGACTGGTCGATCGCCAACAAAATGGACATCATCAATATGAGCCTCGGAACTAACGCAGACAGCAAAATTCTTCACGACGCCGTAGACAAAGCATACAAAAAAGGAATCGTGATCGTAGCCGCCGCAGGAAACGACGGCAACAAAAAACCCGTCAATTATCCGGGTGCCTACAGCAGCGTAACGGCAGTCTCAGCGTCAACTGAAAAAAACGGGCTCGCGGCTTTTTCCACGACCGGAAAACAAATTGAGTTTACCGCACCCGGCACCAATATTACGAGCACGTATCTGAACCAAATGTACGCCACGGCTGACGGCACATCTCAAGCCGCGCCCCACGTCACCGGCATGTTCGCGCTGCTCAGGCAGAAATATCCCGAGGAAACAAATACACAGCTCCGGCAGCAGATGCAGCAAAACGTCAAAGATCTGGGCGCTCCCGGACGTGACAGCCGATTTGGGTACGGCCTGGTGCAATATCATGTAAAGCAAAAGAGCTATGCCGAACGGGCCGTAATAAAAGCGGAAAAGACGAAAAAACAGGCAGATATCAATCAAGCAAAAATTGCCGTCAGCAAGCTGTCCAAGTCAAAGGGAAAAACCGCTCTCGAGTCCCGGATCAATAAAGTTCAGACGGCAAGAAATGTGACGGACGCAAGATACAAAGTCCGGACTGCCGAAAAACAAAAGAAAAAAACCGCCGTCAATGCCGCACAAAGCGCCATTCGCAAATTACCGGCCGGTTCAGAGAAAAAAGGGCTGCAAAAGCGGCTTAACGCTGTCAACTCAAGCCTTTTGAAAACAGCTGAGGCCAGCGTCAAGCAGGCGGAAAAAAAGACCTCTGAGGCCAGCACCGCAAAAGCCCAAAAAGCAGTCAGCGAAATCCAGCCGGGAAAAGAAAAAAACGCTCTGGAAAAACGGCTTGACCGGATAAAAGATAAACTCAACCGGCAGCAGGCTAGAGACAAAGTAAAAACGGCTGAAAAAACCAAGACGAAAAAAGCAAAATCAGCGGCGCAAACGGCAGTCAGCCGATTGAAGCCGTCTGCCGAAAAGACCAGCCTGCAAAAACGCGTGCGTGCGATTCGGGTGAAATAGCAAAAAAACGCTTATGAGCCGGATAACGGCTTCACAAGCGTTTCATCACACCTGCCTATTGGTTCATGGCCGGGCGGTCGATCGTGTTCCATTTCGTATAGGACATATATCGGAAATAATGATCACGATACGGGTGCGAGGTGCCTGTATTCCAAGGCTTGTCACTGCCGCAGAAATGGACGATGGCCGGTTCGGCACGTGTTTCTCTGTAACGTATACGGTCGATCAGTTCAGGAGGCGTTTTCTCATTCATGATAATATGCGTCTGCGCGTTCCAGCGCGGATGCAGTTCATGCCATTGATCATATAAGATCGCGTTAAGCGCGTCCTGATCATGAAACACGAGAAAATCCTCCGAGCTGTTTTCGTTAATAAAATCAATCACCTTTTCGGAAATATTTTGTTTTCTCCAAGGTTCGAAATCTATAATCATAATACCGGAATTAAAATACTTGGCAGTGTCGCTGATATTCATTTTTTTCAGTCTTTCATGCTGTCCGGCGTCTTCTACCGCCGCAACTATTGCCGGGGAAATATCCAAGTCCCATAAAACCGAAATATCTTCCATCACAATTGCATCGCAATCAATGTAAATCATCCGCTTTACGGACTCATCCTTAATTAAATCAGGGATGGAAATGCGGTAATAAGCCGCTTTTGTAATGTGGCTGCTTTCGACTGCATGCTTGTATTGATCAGCGTCTACTTCTAAAAATTCAAGCGGCGTCCCGAATGACATCGCGGTCTGTTCAAGCTTGTCCTTGTTTTCGGCAGTAATTCCGCCGTCAATCACATATAATTTCGCATCCCTTGTTTTATCCATATTCATCAATAAAGAAGCGAACATCCCACCCAAATGACGAGCATAATGATCATCGGCACATGATACGATATGCATTGTTTCATTCTTTCCCACTGATATTCATCTCCCTTTTTGTTGTACAAATGTCTTTCCCTTTTTTTAAAAAGTAAACCTCGATCTTACACATTTTTTCTGCGGGAATGTGCTGTTTGCGATTTGATATCTATTGCATTCCCTGTTCAAATTCAATCAGGATTTCAGCCTGAATCATCGTCAGAATATATCGCGCAGGAAAGCGAAAACACGTAAACATAAAAACAACCAGCCGGACTGCATATAAAAGCGGTCCGGCTGGTTGTGATGCGTCAATCGTTTAATCGACTTCTTTCTTAATCCCAAGCATCTTTTCGTCTAAGTAATGGGCGATGTCCGCCGCTTCCTTCAGCTCGTCGGTCAGATGCTTTGGGACTTCGTTATTTAATTTGTAATAAATTTTATGTTCAAGACTCGCCCAAAAATCCATGGCGATGGTGCGGATTTGAATTTCCGCCTTCACATATTCCACACGATTCGTCAAATAAACGGGAATTTCAATAATCAAATGCAGGCTGCGGTAGCCGTTCGGCTTCGGTTGTTTGATATAATCCTTCACCTTTACGATCTTCAGGTCCTTATGCTGCTTCAAAACCTCAGCGACATTATAAATATCGGAAATAAAGGAACAGATAATCCTGACACCCGCAATATCATGAATATGCTCTTTCATTTCCTGCGTCGTCACATCACAGCCTTTGCGCATCAGTTTATTGACGATACTCTCAAAACTTTTCACGCGTGATTTTGTATGCTCGATCGGGTTATGCCCGTGAATCAGATTATATTCCTGGCTGATGATAGAAAACTTCGTATCCAGCTCATCTAAAGCGAATTTATAAACTAATAATTCATTTTTCCAATCTTCCATGACCGTTTTCAAATCATCCATATGGGCTGTTGACAAGTCCATTTTTTTCATCTCCTTGCTTTGCTGTCCGTATATAAGACGGGTCAGTCCGCGGTCAGGTTCTTTACAAAATCGTGAAGATTATGTCATAAAAAAAAGCAAATGCCGGTTATGGCATTTGCCCTTTCATTTGATCAGCGGAAATAACTGATCAGGAGCCCGATGGAAAGCAGGAATCCGAAGAATGTATTGGTTTGCGCCGTTGATTTCATCGCAATAATCATGTTCATCGGCATTTCGTTTTTCACAAAGCCTTTCACGGCCTGAACGGGTTTCGGCACGCTCAGGAAGACCAGGAACAGCCACGGGCTTGTGTAACCCATGATGACAAGACCGACAATCCAGATGTAAGCGATGGCAAAAGATGCGGCCAGTATCATAACGGCCCCTCTATGCCCCATCAAAATGGCCAGGGTTTTACGTCCGCCCTTTTTATCTTCCTCAATATCACGGATATTGTTGGACAGATTAATGGCTCCGACCAAGATGGCGATCGGGATGGAAATCAAAATGCTCTGTTCATTAATTCTGCCTGTCTGAATGAAGAAAGAAATAAGAACAAATACAGAGCCCATGCAAATGCCGGAGAACAGTTCCCCGAACGGTGTATACGCAATCGGCAGCGGGCCGCCCGTATACAGATAGCCGATCAGCATGCCGGCAAGGCCGATAGCCGCAAGCCACCAGCTGCTGCTCATGCAGATATAAACACCGAGCACGAGGGCAATCGCATAAGAGCCGAGCGCCAGCTGCAGAATTGTTTTCGGCTTCATGCCGTGGCGGACGATCGCTCCGCCGATACCGACGGAATCCTCCGTATCTAAACCGCGTTTAAAATCGTAATATTCATTGAATAAGTTCGTGGCGATCTGAATCCAAAGACAGGAAAACAGCATGGCCAAAAACAGCAGGAAATCAACCTTTACGTAAAACATCGCCAATACGGTGCCGAGAAGTACGGGCACAAACGATGCCGTCAATGTATGAGGGCGGGTTAGCTGCCACAAAATGCGGCCCATGCTTTCTTTCTCGGGCGTCTTTTGGCTGCCCCCCATATTGTTTTGATTCATTTTCCTCTTCCTTTCTATTAAAAGGCTTTCACAGTCAGCCGATAACAGTAGTGTTGAATTGGGGTTTTCACGTTTTCTGCTACCTTATCTATCATAATAATTTCTTCCTCATTTCACAAGATGCGGCGCTTTATCGGCTATCCTGCCGGAAACGGCTTTTCGCCCTTCTCCATTGGGGTTCGGCACAAGCCTGCTTAAGAAAAAGCCGCCAAAATTTTTTTACCTCGTTTATATTTACGATAAGTTAAAAATCCCGCCTGAACAGCGCCTTTTTAGTATGATCATTTGCCAATTTATACATGCGTGTTTTCCATCCTTTTGTTTCTCATTCATTTTTAAGGAAATTTTAAGCTTAGGATATTAGACATATTTTGAAACTTTTTGTTAATCTAATCGTCATATACTGGTGTAATTATTGAATACGCGGGGAAGGAATTTTGAATATGATGCAAAAATTAAAACGTGCTTATGAAAATACATTGATCAAATGGACGTTTCATACGGGCTTTTATTTTCTGATATTAGTATTGCTCTTTTGGATGTATGGATTTCATACAGCGAATACCGGCACTTATATTTACAACGATTTCTAATCGGGGAGGATAACTATGAAACTACTTGATGCTATAAAAACATACGCAGACGCCAAGCCGCAGGCCGAAGCGTTTCGTTCCTTAGATCATTCCCTCACTTACGGGGAATTATGGGATTTGTCGGAGCGGGTTGCGTCCGGCATTCAAAAACATACAGCTGACGGTTCGAAAGCGCCTGTCCTGGTTTACGGACATATGGAGCCGAATATGATCGTTTCTTTCTTAGGAAGCGTCAAAGCGGGCCGCCCTTACATCCCTGTCGATGTTTCCATTCCGGCGGAGCGGATCGTCAAAATCATTGAAAGCTCAGGCGCAGAGCTGCTTATCACCGTATCGGGCGATGCAGTCGATACGGGAAGCAATCTGATTAAAACCGTTACGCCCGAAGAGCTTGCAGCTGACGGAGATGCAGACCTCAGCCGTGAGAACTGGGTAAAAGAGCTGGACACGTTTTACATTATTTACACGTCCGGCAGCACGGGAAATCCGAAGGGCGTGCAGATATCGGCTGATAACCTGCAAAGCTTCACTGACTGGATCTGCAGGGATTTTCCTGTGGGCGAGGGTAAGACATTCTTAAACCAAGCTCCGTTTTCTTTTGATTTATCTGTCATGGACATTTTCCCGTCGCTTCAAACGGGAGGTACGCTGCACTGCGTAACGAAAGACAAAATCAATAAACCGAAAGTACTATTTGAAGAGCTGGAGAAATCCAAACTGAACGTCTGGACATCGACGCCGTCTTTCGTCCAAATGTGTCTGATGGACCCCGGCTTTACGCAGGAGCTCCTGCCTGAGGCAGAAGTATTTATGTTTTGCGGAGAAGCGCTTCCGGCTGCCGTGGCACAGGAGCTGTTAAACCGTTTTCCGAAGGCCCGCGTATTCAATACATACGGCCCGACTGAAACAACGGTTGCCGTCACCTCCGTTGAAATCACGCAGCAGATCATCGATGAAAATGAATCTCTGCCTGTCGGTTTTGCAAAACCCGATATGGATATCTTCATCATGGATGAAAACGGGAATAAGCTTCCGGACGGAGAAAAAGGGGAAATCATCATCGCGGGCCCGAGCGTAAGCAAAGGCTATCTCGGAGAACCTTCTCTGACGGAAAAAGCGTTTTTCCCGATCGACGGCCAGTGGGCATATCACACGGGTGATGCCGGTTATGTTCAGGATGGTCAGATTTTCTGCCAAGGACGCCTTGATTTCCAGATTAAGCTTCACGGCTACCGCATGGAGCTGGAGGAAATCGAAGTACATGTAAGGCAGTCTCAATATGTGCGCACGGCGGTTGTCATCCCGTATCAGCCTAACGGACCTGTCGAATATTTAATTGCCGCCATCGTGCCTGAAAAACATGATTTTGAAAAAGAATTCCAGCTGACAAGCGCCATTAAGAAAGAACTGGCCGCTTCGCTTCCGGCCTACATGATTCCGAGAAAATTCATTTATCAGGATCACATTCAAATGACTGCGAACGGAAAAATCGACCGTAAACGCATTGGCGAAGAGGTTCTTGTATGACGCCTTACAGCTCGTTTTTCTTCTTTATCTTACTTGGAATCCTTCTTTTGCCGACGATTATTTTAGGGCTGAACGGCAAGAGATTCCAAGGATACAACATGTTTATATCCATCATCGTATTGGCTTTGATTTTCGCGCATGATCTGCACGGCGTGATCGCACTATGTATCTTTACGCTGTGGCAGGTGCTTTTAATCAGGGGTTATCTCGCTTACAGACTGAAAGCCAACAGCGGCTTTGTCTTCAGTATGGCCGTGATCGCGTCCATTTTACCCCTGTTTTTATCTAAATTATGGCCGTTTTTCTTTCCGCCGGCGCCTCATCACCCGGTTCATAACCTGATCAGTTTCTTAGGAATTTCTTATTTGACATTTAAAGGCGTCCAGCTGATCATGGAAACGAGAGACGGACTGATTAAAGAAAAAATGCCGCTTCACCGCCTTTTGTACTTTATTATGTTTTTCCCGACCATTTCTTCCGGTCCGATCGACAGATACCGCAGATTTGCCAAGGACGAACAGAAAGTATGGACAAAGGGAGAATACGCTGATTTACTGTATACCGGCATTCATAAAATTTTTATCGGTTTCTTATACAAATTCATTATCGGATATGCGATTAACACGTATTTCATTATGAATCTGTCTCATATCACCCACAGCAAACTGTGGGGTAATGTGCTGTACATGTACGGATACAGCTTGTACCTGTTTTTTGATTTTGCGGGTTACACGATGTTTGCCGTCGGTGTAAGCTATATCATGGGTATCAAATCTCCGGAAAACTTTAATAAGCCGTTTATCAGCAAAAACATTAAAGACTTCTGGAACCGCTGGCACATGTCCTTATCCTTCTGGTTCAGAGACTACGTATTTATGCGCTTTGTTTTCTGGATGACAAAGAAAAAATGGATAAAGAACCGGATGGCCGTCTCGAACATCGGGTATTTCCTGCTGTTCATGCTGATGGGCGTCTGGCACGGACTCGCCCTGCAATATATTGTATACGGCCTGTACCACGCCGTATTAATGACCGGGTATAACTTTTTTGAGAAATGGAATAAGAAATACAAGTGGCTGCCCGCCAATCGTTTTACGGCCTTTTTAGCCATCGTCATCACATTCCATTTCGTATGTTTCGGATTTTATATTTTCTCAGGAAAACCATTTCATCACTAAAGGAGATTGAAAACACATGGAATTTAAACAGGAAGTATTAGACGTATTAGCTGAAGTTTGTCAGGAGGACGCTGTGAAAGAAAATCCTGATATTGAAATCTTTGAAGAAGGACTGCTTGATTCTTTCGGAACTGTAGAGCTGCTGGTCGCCATCGAAAACCGCTTCGGCATTACAGTGCCGATCACTGAATTTGACCGTGACGAGTGGAATACGCCAAACAACATTGTAAACAAACTGACTGAGTTGAAGTAAATGAAAAAGCGTTTCTTTGGACCAATTATTTTAGCGTTCGTCCTGTTTGTCGGAGCTATCGCAGTTCCGGCTTCATGGCTTACGCGCTTCATTCCTGAAAAACGTGTCGAAGAGTCGGCGGCAGCCTTAAATCCGAATATGTTCCAGGGACTCTATCTTCAAAACAAAATGTTCGAAGACTCGAAGTATCTGCCGATTTTCGGTTCTTCCGAGCTTTCAAGACTGGATGAGTTTCACCCGTCCAACTATTTCCAAGTGAACAACCAAGGCTTTACGCCTTATCTTGTCGGAAAAGGCGGGGACCAATCCTTGATACACGCCGTGAACTTTGCGGCGCATTATCAGCAGCTGAAAGGCAAAAAGCTGGTATTCATTGTTTCTCCGCAATGGTTTATCAAAAAAGGTTCTGATGAACAGCACTTTGCGCCGAATTTTTCATCACTTCAGGCATTGGATTTAGCATTTAATAACCAGATTGATCCCGCGGTCAAAAAGAACATGATGAAGCGCATGCTCCGTTTTAAAGTCGTTCAGCATGATGCCGTCCTTTCTGAATTGTACAAGGGAATGGTCAACGGACAATCATGGAAAGTGAAAGCGGTCATGCCGGCTGCCAAAGCTTATTATTCTCTGCTTGAGAAAAAAGATCTTTATTATTCAATGGGAGAAAACAAGGGCCCTGAACGGACGATCTCTGAAAACCTGAAAGGGAAATCGTGGTCAGAGTTAAAAACAGCCGCCGCTCAATTAGGAGAACGGAGCTCCAAGTCCAATCCTTTCTATATCGATGACGCTTCTTATAAAAAGATTAAGAAGAAAGTAAAGAGAGTGAAAGGAATCAACAAAGGAAGAACATACGCCAAATCAGTCGAATATCACGACTTTGAGGATATGCTGGACATTCTGAAAGATGCAGGCGCTGAACCGATGTTCGTGGTTATTCCGGTCAACGGAAAATGGTATGACTACACCGGCTTCCCGAAAAAAGGCCGGACTGATTACTACAAAAAAGTCACTAAGCAAATTAAAGCGAAGGGCTTTCAGGTTGCCGACTTATCCGGGCACGAATATGATCCGTACTTTATGAAAGACACCATCCATATCGCCTGGAAGGGCTGGGTGTACGTCGATAAAGCAATGGAGCAGTTTTACAAAACCGGCAAGGTGACGGTTCACTGAGCACGGTGATGACAGAATACGTAAAAACGAACACGCAGGGGGCATTCTCTCCCCTGCTTTTTATGTGATTTTGATTTTTTCACAAATTTGAGGAAAACTATTGCGAATATTTGTTGAAGGTATACAATAGAATATAAATTATTTTCAAATAAGTTTGACAATAACACCAATAGGGAGACAGAACATTATGAAACAAGACATTCGTGTTGAATTGACTTCAGCCAAAAAACCGAAACCGGATCCCCATGACCTTGCGTTCGGCAGAATTTTCACCGACCATATGTTTGTTATGGATTACGACGCCGATCAAGGCTGGTATGATCCGAGAATTATCCCTTATCAGTCCATCTCAATGGATCCTGCGGCCATGGTTTATCATTACGGCCAAACCGTTTTTGAAGGGCTTAAAGCGTATGTAACGAAGGATCAGGAAGTGCTTCTGTTCAGACCGGAGAAAAATATGGAGCGCCTGAACCAGTCAAATGACCGCCTTTGCATCCCGCTCATTGATGAAGAGCTTGTTCTTGAAGGCCTGAAACAGCTCGTAGCCATCGACAAAGACTGGATTCCGAAAGCGGAAGGCACTTCCCTTTATATCCGTCCGTTTATCATTGCGACTGAGCCTTTCCTCGGTGTAGCGGCATCCCATACGTACAAGCTGTTTATCATTCTTTCCCCGGTCGGCTCTTATTACAAAGAAGGCATTAAACCGGTAAAAATCGCCGTGGAAAACGAATTCGTGCGCGCCGTCAAAGGCGGCACCGGAAACGCGAAAACCGCCGGCAACTACGCATCAAGCCTGAAAGCGCAGCAGGTTGCGGAAGAGAAGGGATTTTCCCAGGTTTTATGGCTTGACGGCATTGAGAAAAAATACATCGAAGAAGTCGGCAGCATGAACATCTTCTTCAAGATCAGCGGCGAGATCGTGACGCCGGAGCTGAACGGAAGCATTCTTGAAGGAATTACGAGAAATTCCGTCATCACCCTTCTCAAACATTGGGGACTGACTGTGTCTGAGCGGAAGATTTCGATCGATGAAATCATCCAGGCGCATCGTGACGGCCGATTGGAAGAAACATTCGGAACCGGTACGGCTGCGGTCATTTCTCCGGTCGGCGAACTGATCTGGAATGATGAAAGTCTTGTCATCGGCAGCGGTGAAACCGGAGAGATCTCGAAGAAATTGTATGATACCATTACAGGCATTCAAAAAGGCGCGGAAGCCGACGTGTTCGGCTGGACGACGGAAGTCGCCTCACTAAGCGAATCAAAATAAGCAAAAAACCCGGAAGCGAATCCGGGTTTTTTTTACTGCTCTTATGCTTCAATCGACTTAAAGAAATGAGGCAGATGATCTTTGTGGGCCTCAAGCATTTCATCCAGAATGGCCTTTGCCACGGAGTCTGACGGGACGAGAGGATTGATCGTCATCGCAAGTAGCGCCGTTTGATAATCTCCCGTGACGGCTGCTTCAGCGGCGACACGCTCAAATGATTTGATTTGCTGGACGAGTCCGCGGACAGACACCGGCAGATCACCGACGGCGATCGGTTTCGGACCGTCTTTCGTCATAACACAGTTCACTTCGACCGCTGAGTCATTCGGAATGCTGGCGATCGCGCCGTTGTTGATCGTATTGACGGGCTGGATATCATGTTTGTCGTTATAGATGGAGCTGATCAGGTTGCAGGCCGCGTCACTGTAGTACGCTCCGCCCCGTTTTTCAAGCTGCGGCGGTTTGATGGCGAGATTCGGATCTTTGTACAGTTCGAACAGTTCTTTCTCAACCTTCTGTACGACCTCGGCGCGTGTGCCCTCCGTCTGTGACGCTTCTATTTCATGCTCGAGCATTTCTTTCGTTTTGAAATAATAGCGGTGGTAGCCGCAAGGAATCAGATCGAGCGCCTTCAGGAATTCAGGCTCCCATTCCGCCCCTGAAATATTTTTCATCGTCATGGCGTTTTTCGGGTCTCCCATGGCTTCAATGACTTGATCTTTCACGCTGACGCCGTCTAAGAAAACATCTAATCCGAAGACCATGTGATTCAGCCCGGCAAATTGCACTTCGATCCGGCTGACATCCACGTCCAATGCTTTTGCGACGCCCATTTTAATGCCGATCGGCACATTGCAGAGGCCGACGACTTTTGTGAGATTCGAGTAGCGGAGCAAGGCCTCGGTAACCATGCCGGCAGGGTTTGTGAAATTCACGAGCCATGCATTCGGACAAAGCTCTTCGATGTCTTTCGCGATTTCCAGAATAATCGGGATGGTGCGCAGCCCTTTGAATAAACCGCCCGGACCGTTTGTCTCCTGGCCGATTACACCGTATTTTAGCGGAATCCGTTCGTCTTTGGCGCGGGCCTCAAGAAGGCCGACGCGGAATTGAGTCGTTACGAAATCCGCATCCTTCAAAGCTTCTCTCCGGTCAAGCGTCAGGTGAATCTCTATCGGAACACCCGCTTTTTCGACCATGCGTTTTGCAAGCGTGCCGACGATATTGAGTTTTTTCTCGCCTTCGGGAATGTCGACGAGCCATAATTCTCTGACAGGCAGTTCCTCATAGCGTTTAATGATGCCTTCCACAAGCTCCGGTGTATAGCTTGAACCTCCGCCGATCGTTACAATTTTAATTCCTTTTGTCATATTTTTGCTCCCCCTTGCAGACTCACTTTTTCGTAAATCTCGACTAACTCAGCGGCCAAGTCTTTCACGGTCATGGCATTCATTAAATGATCTTGCGCATGCACCATCAAAAGCGTCATGTCTGTTTTTTCTCCGCCGGCTTCATTTTGGATCAGTTCTGTCTGATAATGATGGGCTTCGGTCAGTTCCTTTGCGGCTTCCTGAAGCTTTTCTTCCGCCATGGCTCTGTCCCCCCGCTTTGCGGCGGCAATGGCTTCCATTGATGCGCTTCTGCCGTTGCCGCCATGCAGGATGATCTGAAAAATGGTCTGTTCCATTTTTTCATTCATGTGTTTCACTCCCTTTCTCTACAGCACGGCTTTTTCGTCTCCCTGTACGGCTGGCGCCTGCGATTGTTCAAGTTCGTTTTCTTCTTTCAGCTTTTGCGAATCCCACATTCTGAAGAACGGATAGTACACGATAAAGGCTGTGATGATATTAATCGCCTGCATGACAGCCCCTGATATTTTTCCGCCCGTGGCAAGATAGCCGGAGAAAATCGGCGGCATCGTCCATGGGACGGCAATGCCGGCAGGTTTGGCGACGAGGCCAGTGCTCATGCCGATATAGGTAAGGACCAGTGTGACAAGCGGTGTGATAATGAACGGAATGAGAAGCATCGGGTTCATGACGATCGGCATTCCGAAAATAATCGGCTCATTAATATTAAAGACGGCCGGCCCGATGGCGAGTTTCCCAAGCTGCTTCATCTGCTTGCTTCGCGAACGGAGAAACATGGTGACCACGAGCGCCAGTGTCGCGCCGCTTCCGCCGATGTTGATCCAGATTTCAAAAAACTGCTGGGTGAAAATATTCGGAAGCGCATCGCCCGCCTGAAACGCAATCCGGTTGGCATCCATCGCTCCGAACCAGATCGGCGCCATGACGCCGCCGACTATGTTCGCCCCGTGTAATCCGCACGCCCACAAGAGCATTTGAACCGCTTCGGCTATCAGGCTTCCGCCGAGACTTCCCCCAAGAATCGAGAGCGGTGTCCCCAGTACAACGCTTACAATGTTATGAAGGCTTTCAAACGGTGTCGCTTCGACAATTAAACGCGCGCCCCAGATCAGAAAGATGACGGCAAAACCGGGAATTAAAGCGATAAACGATTTGCTGACCGCAGGAGGCACGCCGTCCGGCATTTTGAAGACGAAATTCCGCTGGATGATCAGGCGGTAAATTTCCGTCGACAGCATGGCGATGATCATCGCGACAAACAGCCCTTTGCTTCCCATGAGAGACAGCGGGATGCCGCCGCCGACCATGATTTCCTCTTTGGCGCCGGAAGGCAGAAACGGAACTTTGTACGGCGTTGCCAAGAGAAACGCCGCCAAAGATATCGCACCGGCCGATAATGCATCCACCCCGTATTTTTCGGCCAGGCGGTAGGCGATTCCAAAAGCGGCGACAAGACCCATGATTTCAAAGGTCGCATCAACCGGATATTGCAGTTTTTGAGACCAGGCGCTTCCGAACGTCTTTGCCATGAAATCCGCATATCCCGGAATCGGCAGGTTGCCGATGATCAGAAAAAATGAACCGATGATGATAAGCGGCATGGTGAGGATGATCCCGTCACGCAATGCTTGCAGATGCCGCTGGGAGGCAATTTTTCCGGCAATGGGCATGACTTTCTCTTCTAAAAACTGGTTCACCTTATTCACACGGCCCGCCCCTTTCTACGATGCGTTTCCGAGCTGTTCCGCTGATTTCAGAACCTCCGCTCCGTTGCATGTGCCGTAATGGACGGTATTGATGACTTCAACCGGCACTCCTTTTGATTCACCCAATTTTTTCAGCTGCGGAAGCAAATAACGGACTTGAGGCCCAAGCAGCAATACGTCCGCTTTATCAATATGCTGGTTGACTGAATCGCCTGACACCGCCCAGATTTTATATTCTTTTCCTTGTTCCTGCGCGCTTTTTTCCATCTTGGTGACGAGTAAGCTTGTTGACATCCCTGCTGCACAAACGAGTAATATATTCATGTAAAAGACCTCCTGAAAGTTTGATATTTTGTATGTCTCGATGTTAGTACCATCATATTATGAAATCGCTTTCATAACTACTCAGGCTTTTTCCGCTGTTAACGGAAAAAAGGTGTATCCCGGTCTTTCTCTGATCGTTTGTCTCTGAATACTCGTAAAACCTCCTGATAGGTTGTGCATTTTAAGAGACGGCTTACCGCGGCCGGATCATCTAACATGCCGCCGAGCCATTTGTACATATGCTGGAGGTCGGCTTTGCTTTCTTTCTCGACGCAGAGCAGGCAGACAAATTGGACACGCTTATCCGCCCAGTCAATCGGCTTCTTCAGCGTGCATACCGCCCAAAACGTCGTGTCTGTCTGCGGAACGAGCGGGTGCGGAATCGCCGTAAGATTGCCGAAACTCGTAGGAGAAATCGCTTCCCTTTCAAAAATAGAATCGGTCAGAGAATCAGAAGCGAGGCCGGCTGCTGCAACCTGCTGTCCGAGAAAACGGATGACGTCCTCCTTCGTCTCCAGATCCTGCTGCAAAAATACCAGCTCCGGTTTCAGAAAGTTCAATTGTTCCCGCTTTTCTTCCAGCATGGTTTCGATTTTTGTAAAATCCCCGCCGCCCAACAGCGTATGAACCTTTAATACGGGAACGGGCAGGTCTTTTTTGATCGGCACTGTGCTGACCACAAAATCAATCGACTCAAAGGAAAGCTGGTCAAGGCTGCAGTAATCAGCCGTTCCGACGATTTCAAGACGCTTTGCGAACCGGGAACGGAGCTTTTCTCTTAAAAGCTGTGCGCTGCCGGCGCCGGACGCACAGACAATCAAGCAGCGTTTAGGCGGCCGTTCCGTCTTTCTCCTTTCAATGGCGGCTCCGAAATGAAGCGCCAAATATCCGATCTCATTCTCATGAATATCAATGCCGGTTTGCTCCTTGATCACGATTCCCGCAATCACTCCCGCTTCAAATGCGAGCGGATAATTTTCCTTTATGGCGGAGAGCATCGGGTTTCTCAGGTTCATTCCGTACCGGTTTCGGTTAATCGCCGGCTTGATGTGGAGCGCAAGACCCGCTTTCAGCTCATTGTCGTCCGTAATTCCGAGCTTCAGCTCCCGCTCAATGGCTTCGATCATGGCCTCCGTCAAACGGCTGGTTTCCCCGTCTATCAGCCTTGTAAGCTCTTTTCCTTCCAGTTGTGACTGGGTCATGCGCTTTGTCCCGAGCAGGTGAATGGCGATATAGGCGGTTTCCTGTTCGGGAAAGGTGACCGAAAGCGCAGATTCAAGCTCTTTTACGATGGCTTCCGCTGACTGATATTCTGTTTCAAGCTTAATATCATGAAGATCTTCCGGAATGAGAGATACATAGTTTTCTGTCCGGATTCGTTTGCAGGCAATGGCGATATGGATGATGAGATTGTTCAGGCCGAAGAAAGAAAGCGGGATCTTATGGTTTCGAACCTGCTTCATAATGGCTGTGCGGATCACATGAATGTCGTCTTTCGGCAGAATACCGGCCTTTTCACTCAGGAGATCAGGCTCAGGCTCGCGGTCGTCCACTAAGTATTCCGCCATACAATAACGGAGGCGGAGCTCTTCGCCGCGCAGCTTAAAGCCGTAGTTCGGCCTTGTTTCCAAAATGATGTCATAGGGGCGGAGCCGTTTTTTGACTTCTTTTAAATCAGATTGAAGTGTGGATTTACTGATGAACAGTTCTTCCGACAAGTCATCCAGCTTGAGGTAGCCGTCGGCCAGAAGCATTCTTTTCATAAGGTAATCTATCCGTTCATCGGGAAAAATCGGCACGGTGCTGTTTTGCTGGAAATTGTCCTGAAGCCAGTTTTTAAACGGCTGCTCATTCCGGATCAGCAGCTTATAGCCGCTCCCTCTGACAGATTGAATGGATGCGCCGTGTTTTTCTACAATGGTTTGCAGTTCCTTTATGTCATTGCGGACCGTCCGCGTCGTTACCTTTACATTTGCAGCGATGACTGAGCTTGTAACCGGTGTTTCAGCAGCTAAAAGCAAGCGCAGAAGTTCACGAAGCCGCCCATGAAGCATGAGAAAAACCTCCTATCAGATCAGATGCAGACGTGAAAAATGGGCAAAAAGAATGAGGAAGGGGTAAATGTATGTAAATTCTATAATGGGGAGGATTTCAAGTCAATGCGGCAATCCGATGCCAAGCCCGTAAAAAAACAGCCGGATCAGCCGGCTGTTCGGGATGCGGACATGCGGTTCCGCTTAGATGCCTTCCGTTCTTTTATGATTTTTCTGATGATCGGATAGATGACGGGCGCCCATTTGATAATCGTTTTGAAAAATTTTTTCAATGTCTGAATCCCCTTTCTTTTACCTTGTCTTTCCCCTGTTATCAGCGTTTATAAACATGGTCAGCGTGAGACATACCGGTTCCCTGTCACCCAATAGCGCCACGGATAATCCCGGGCTTCTCCGCTGTTGTCAATCCCGATTCTCGGGCCTGTTGATATATGCTCAGGCGTAAAGCCCTCCGTAATATACAGCGGCGGTTCCGTGATCATGCCGCCGTAGTCGTTCATTGAAATGCCCATCGCCTTCGTCAGTTTTCCCGGGCCGTTTGTCCACTCTCTCGGGGGTCTGCCCGGTCTCCTGCTCTCCATCAGGAACTGTCCTTCATGAGGCTCCGCCGCCCTGATTAACACGGCCTGCGGAATGCCGATGTCCGCGGCGACGACATTCATTAATGTATGAGTGTGCATGACGTATGTATAAATGCGGCCCGCCTCATGGAACATAATTTCCGTCCGTTTCGTGCGCCGGTTGCCGAAGCTGTGCGCCGCCCGGTCTTCCGCTCCCATATAAGCTTCCGTTTCCACGATAAAACCTGAAGCCGTTCCCTCATCCGTCTCCTTCACCAAGAGACAGCCGAGCAATAAAGGGGCAAGCTCCACTGACGGTCTCTGGTAAAATTCAATCGGCAAAGGCTTTCGTTCTCCCGCCATTTGCCTCCCTCCTTTCTGAATATAGCGATTTCCTCTTTCACGTTTTTCACTTCTTTT
The DNA here is from genome assembly GCF_038004825.1 of Bacillus sp. FSL P4-0334. NCBI lineage: Bacteria > Bacillati > Bacillota > Bacilli > Caryophanales > Bacillaceae > Bacillus > Bacillus sp. FSL P4-0334. The sequence goes on from NZ_JBBORX010000001.1 coordinate 766,823, forward strand.
TTACAATATAAACATGAGAGAAAAAAAGGACATTATTGTTGAACGCTCTATTGCGTTTTGAAAATCGGCTCGGTATAATATGATGGTTCAAATGAAAATGATTCTCATGTTCAATAAATACCGGACAATGATCATAAAAGTAGGTGAATTGATTTTTGAGCGATTCTGTCAGGTCCGCAAACCGTCTGATCAGCATCTTAAAAAACGGGGTTTTCTTCCTGATCGCGGTGATCGGGCTGCTTGTATCTATTTTTTTCGCCGTCTCATTCGGCGCGAAAGACATTACTTTACATACGGTTTGGTCGGCTGTTGCTGATTACAATCCGAATATAACGGGCCAGCAGATCATTCATGAATTGCGTCTTCCGAGGGTGCTCGGGGCGGCCGTTACAGGAGCCGCTTTTGCCGCAGCCGGCGCCCTCATGCAGGGTGTCACGAGAAACCCGCTTGCCGATTCGGGTGTCTTAGGCGTAAACGCGGGCGCCATGTTTGTTGTTGCGCTCAGTTTTGCTTTTTTCCCTCATTTATCATACGCCCTGCTGATGGTGATGTCATTTTTGGGAGCACTGGCAAGCACCGGCTTGATTTTCTTTATCAGTGCGGCGGGAAAAGGCAGCATGACGCCTTTAAAAGTGACGCTTGCCGGGGCGGTCGTGGCCGCTCTTTTACATTCACTCAGTACCGGTGTGGCGATTTATTACGATTTAAGCCAGGATTTGGCCTTCTGGTACGCCGGCGGGGTGTCAGGGATCAAGTGGGCTCATTTACAAGTCCTTGTTCCCGTGATTGCGGTCTTCATCATTCTCGCGACATTCATGGGCCGGTCCGTCACCCTTCTCTCAATGGGAAATGACGTGGCGGCGAATTTAGGGGTGAACACGGCTCTGACGCGTGCCGCCGGATTAATGATCGCCGTCGTTCTTGCCGGTGTGTCTGTTTCCGCTGCCGGCGCGATCGGCTTTGTCGGGCTGGTCATTCCCCATATCGCGCGAAAGATCGTCGGCGTTACGTACAGGCTGATTATTCCGATGTCCGCGTTACTCGGCGCGATTCTATTGATTTTGGCTGACCTGGCCTCGCGCACGGTCAGTCCCCCGAGGGAATTGGCGATAGGCATTATGGTCGCACTTGTCGGTGTCCCTTTCTTTCTTTATATTGCCCGCAAGGAAGGGAGAGACTTATAAATGAAAGTGCAGAAAGAAACAAAAAAAGCGGCGGCGGCAGGACTCATTCTGCTGGTCATCGCCGTTTGCATTATTCTGATCGGGCTGCATACGGGCTCATTCCGGCTTTCTCCTCTCACGGTGGGAAAAACGCTGTTCGGATACGGCACGTTTCAAAGCACAACCGTTTTATTCGATTACCGGCTTCCCCGGATTCTGGTGACGATGCTGGCCGGCATCGGTTTAGGAGTGTCGGGCGCTATTTTGCAGGGTGTATCCCGAAATCCGCTTGCCGATCCGGGCATTCTCGGACTGCATGCCGGCGCTTCCTTCGGTTTGATGATGTATATCACGTTCTTTCATTCCCTGGAGGCGCAGGCATCGATGTTCATCCCGCTGTTTACGTTTGCGGGCGGAACACTCGCCGCCCTGCTGATCGTAGTGCTTACGTACGACAGGCTGAACGGTTTTTTAACGATCCGCATGCTGTTAGTCGGGATCGCCGTTTCCGCGGGCTTCAGCGCCGTTACATTGTTTATGTCGCTGCGACTGAATGAAGAAACTTATACATTCGCTTCCCGCTGGCTGGTGGGAAACGTCTGGGGCAGGGATTGGATTCACGTGTGGTCGCTATTGCCCTGGATCGGCATTCTCGCACCGCTTGCATGGCTTAACGCCCGCTCTTTGAATATTTTAATGCTCGGTGACCAGGCAGCCGCGGGGCTCGGCGCACACGTGCAGAGAAAAAGGATCATGCTGATCGCCATAGCGGTCGGCTTGTCCTGCGCGAGCGTCGCGATGGCCGGGGGAATCGGCTTTATCGGCTTTGCCGCCCCTCACTTGGCAAGACGGCTCGTCGGCACCATGCATCAGCATATTATCCCGATTGCGGGATTAATCGGGCTCGTCATTCTTGTCGCGGCAGACACCATCGGCCGGTCTTTGTTTCAGCCGAACGCCATTCCGGCCGGCGTGGTTGCGGCAGCCATCGGCGCGCCGTATTTTCTCTATCTCGTCATGAAAATCAAATCATAAAACAAGGAGTATTCCCATGAAAAAAATAATTGCGCTCGTCAGTTTCATGTGTATTTTCTTATTGGCTGCCTGCCAATCTGATTCAACACAGCCGGAGTCAAAAAAGAAATCCGGCGATCATAAAATCGCTTCGATGTCCATTCACCTGACAAATGATCTGCTGGCTCTCGGCGTTACACCGGCCGGTTCCGTCGTGGGCGGAGAATTAAAAGATTTTCTCCCTCATGTGAAAAATCAGCTGAAAGACACGAAAAAACTCGGACCTGCCTCAGACCCGGATATGGAAGCTTTACTTGAGCTGAATCCAGACAACATTTATCTTGATAAAGAATTTGCGGGAAAAGATGTGTCAAAATACAAGAAAATCGGAAACACACACGTTTTCGACCTTGATAAAGGCACATGGCGCGATCATTTAAAAGACATCGGAAAAATCGTCAACCGTGAAAAAGAAGCGAAAACATTTATTCAAGATTACGAAGATGAAACAAAACAAGTCAGATCCATGATGAATAAGGAATTAGGGAAAAACGCCAAAGTCATGGCGATCCGCGTGAACGCAAAAGAGCTTCGCGTCTTCAGCACACGCCGTCCGATGGGACCGATTCTGTTTGACGATCTGAAGCTGAAACCGGCTGACGGCATTAAAGAAATGAACACCTCCCGCCCTTATGAAGTCATTTCTCAAGAAGTGCTGCCTGATTACAACGCAGATGCGATTTTCGTCGTCGTTAACAGAGACGACAAGTCACAGCAAGCCTATAAAGAATTGCAAAAAAGCGCTGTATGGAAAGGGCTGAAGGCCGTGAAAGCAAACCACGTCTATAAAATTGCCGATCAGCCTTGGCTTGATTATTCAGCACTGGGAAATAAATTAGCAATGGATGAAGCGAAAAAACTGTTCCAAAAATAAACATGAGCCGGTTTTGCAAAAAGTGCAAGGCCGGCTTTTTTATATTGTCGTTTACTTATATAAACATCTGCTTATATAATAGTGTAAAAAAGGAGTGAGCGCATGGAACGGAGGCATCATGCTTTAAGTTCCGAAGGGATCAGCCAGTGCCTCAAACTTCTAAGCGACCCGACGAGGCTTTTGATGCTGAAGCTTCTGAAGGATAAGGAATATTGTGTCTGCGAGCTGACAGCTATTTTTCATATAAGTCAGCCCGGCATCAGCCAGCACTTGCGGAAGTTAAAGAACGCCGGCCTTGTGCGGGAAAGACGCGAGGGTCAGTGGCGGTACTATGCCATTCATCCGTCCGGTCCGGAATACGCGCTGGTTTGCTCGATTCTGCAGCAGATAGATGAAAAGGACGAAGTTTTACAGACATTGCGGCAAAAAGAAGTCACTGTTACATGCCGGTAAGGGGGATATATCTTGGGAGTTGCGGTTTTATCAGCGCTGATTTTTGTGCTGACACTTGTGTTTGTCATATGGCAGCCGAAACATGTATCAATCGGCTGGTCTGCCTGCGGCGGGGCGGTCCTCGCTTTGATCGCCGGAGCAGTCAGCCTGCACGATATCGCGGAAGTGACGGGAATCGTCTGGAATGCGACACTTGCCTTTATCGCCATTATTATCATTTCATTGATTCTTGACAGTATCGGTTTTTTTGAGTGGGCCGCGCTGCATATGGCCATGGCGGCCAAGGGCAGCGGGCTGCGGATGTTTCTCTATGTGTCGGTCTTAGGGGCTGTTGTCTCCGCCCTGTTTGCCAATGACGGAGCGGCGCTCATTTTGACCCCGATCGTACTGGCGATGGTGCGGGCTTTGAATTTACCTGAAAAGCTGGTTTTTCCTTTTATTATCGCCGGAGGATTCATCGCCGACACCACCTCGCTTCCGCTCGTTGTAAGCAATTTGGTCAATATTGTATCCGCCGATTACTTTCATATCGGATACATTGAATATGCATCACGCATGCTGGTGCCCAACCTTTTTTCTCTGGCGGCAAGCATTTTGGTGCTGTATCTCTATTTCAGAAAAAACATTCCGAAACGGTATGACACCGGTCTTGTGAAACATCCGGCATCCGCGATTAAGGATGAACGCCTTTTCCGGTTATCGTGGGCTGTGCTGGCCGTTTTATTGATCGGATATTTCGTCAGCGAACTGCTGTCGATACCCGTTTCCTTCGTTGCCGGCTCCATCGCGGTCATTTTTCTCATTCTGGCGCAGCGAAGCCCCGCCGTCCCTGCAAAACAAGTCATCAAGGACGCCCCGTGGGCCATCGTGTTTTTTTCTGTCGGCATGTATGTTGTCGTGTACGGCTTGCGGAATGCCGGACTGACGGATCTTCTTTCTCAGCTTATACAGAAATCGGCGGATCACGGTTTGTTTGCGGGCACACTCGGAATGGGGTTTATCGCGGCGATCCTCTCCTCCGTTATGAATAACCTGCCGACGGTGATGATTGACGCCATAGCCATCAGCGGAACGGGCACTCACGGGCTGATGAGAGAAGCATTGATTTACGCGAATGTTATCGGTTCGGACCTCGGGCCGAAAATTACGCCGATCGGGTCGCTGGCGACGTTGTTATGGCTCCACGTGCTGAGCCGGAAAAACGTGAAAATTTCCTGGGGAATGTATTTCAAGACAGGTCTGATATTAACCATTCCGACGTTATTCATCACCCTGATCGGACTTTATTTATGGCTGTTATGGCTCGCTTGAGATGAAAAACCTTTTAAGTTGAATCTTAAAAGGTTTTTTTGTGTCAAAAATCCGAAAAGTAAAACTTTTATATTTTAAAAGTATAGACATTTAATTTCAAAAGATTATAATATTCATGAAAACGTTTTAACTTTATGAAAGAAGGGATTCCTCATGAAAAGAATTTTATTAGCCTGCAGCTCAGGCATGTCCACCAGCCTTCTTGTTACGAAAATGCAGAATTACGCCCGCTCCATCGGTGAGGAAGCCGAGATTTGGGCAGTCGGACAGGATAAAGCAAAAGAAGCGATGAAAGATGCAGACGTCGTACTGATCGGCCCGCAGATGAGTTTTTTAAAAGGTGAGCTTCAAAAAGAGGCGGACCCGCTTCACATCACCGTTGATGTGATTGACATGATGGCTTACGGCATGGGAGACGGCAAAAAAGCATACGAACAGGCCGTTGCCTTGATAGAGAACAAATAAAGGAGGCGATAAGCATGGAAACGTACACGGATGAACAGATCAGTTTTCAGCTGATTCTTCACAGCGGCAATGCCCGCAGCAATATTATTCAATCGATACGCGCATATAAAGACGGCCGGACAGATGAGTCAGACTCCTTTCTGACAAAGGCTGAAGAAGAACTGGGGAAAGCGCACGACATCCATTTTCAGATGATTCAAAAAGAAGCCGGCGGCGCCAAAACGGATGTCTCTCTGCTTTTTATGCATGCTGAAGACCACTTAATGTCAGCGCTTACAATGAAAGAGCTCGTCAAAGAAATGCTCGACTTATTTCAATCAAAGAATTTATAAAAAGCCGGGGGTGAAGACGTGTTTGAGAAAATCAGCCAATTCCTTGTTCCGATCGCGGGAAAATTAAACAATAACCGCTACTTGCAAGTCTTACGGGATGCTTTTATGCTGGCGTTTCCGCTGACCATTTTCGGTTCGGTGTTCGTCGTGCTGACGAACCTGCCGTTTTTAAACAAAATCATGAGCAGCTCCGCCCTGTCTGTCTTTCAATCCGGATTTGGCGGCGCTTCGACGGCGACGATGGGGATTATGTCCATTTTTGTCGTCTTCGGGATCGGCTATTACCTTTCCAAAAGCTACGAAGTGGAGGCCGTATTCGGCGGAGCGATCGCATTGGTTTCTTTTCTGCTGCTCACCCCGTTCGTTTTAGAGCCGGAAACGGGCAAAGCGGTCGCAGGCGTCATTCCGGTTGACCGGCTTGGAGCAAAAGGGATGTTTCTCGGCATGATGACCGCGTTTTTGTCAGGTGAAATCTACAGAAGAATCGTTCAGAGAAACTTAACGATTAAGATGCCTGCCGGTGTTCCTCCGGCTGTTGCTAAATCGTTCGCCGCATTGATTCCGGCTTTTATCACGCTTACCGTCTTCCTCTTGATCAATGCGGCTGTCACCCAGATCTTTCACACCAATCTGCATGATGTCATTTATCATACGGTTCAAGCCCCGCTTGTCGGACTTGGAAGCGGCATCATTCCTACATTAATCGCTGTTTTCTTTATTCAGATTTTATGGTTTTTCGGACTTCACGGACAAATCATTATCAATTCCGTGATGGACCCGATTTGGAATACATTACAGGTCGAAAATTTGGCAGCGTATACAGCGGGGAAAGAGATTCCCCATATTATTTCTAAGCCGTTTATGGAGATTTACACCGTCGGAATGGGCGGAACCGGAATGACATTGGCCATAGTGATCGCCATCTTGCTTTTTATGAAAAGCAAACAGATGAAACAGATATCCAAACTCGGTCTCGCGCCAGGCATTTTCAATGTCAATGAGCCGGTTATTTTCGGTTTGCCGATCGTGATGAACCCGATCATTATCATTCCGTGGGTGATCGCACCGATGGTTGTCACCCTCGTCACCTACCTGGCCATGTCGGCGGGGATCGTGCCCCCTCCTACCGGCGTGACCGTGCCTTGGACCGTCCCCCTTTTCATTAACGGGATTATGGCGACCAATTCCGTCATGGGCGGCATTATGCAGCTGGTCAACCTCTGTATTGTGTTTGTCATCTGGTTCCCGTTTCTTAAAGCGCTGGACAAATTAAACATGGCAAAGGAAAAAGAAGCTGAGACCGAGCAGCATGCCCGGGATGACAGCATGAGTATGTAATCAAAATCGCAGTAAGGGAGAGAAATCAATTGACTGAATCAAATATTCAATATCGTTTTCCGGAAGGATTCTGGTGGGGGTCTTCCGCCTCCGCCACCCAAACAGAAGGCGCCGCTGACAGAGACGGAAAAAGCCAAAACATATGGGATTACTGGTATGAAAAAGAGCCGAGCCGTTTTTTTAACGGCGTCGGCCCCGGCGACACGTCACGTTTTTACGATCAATACAAGGAGGATATCCGGCTGATGAAAGAAATCGGCCATAACTCCTTCCGGCTGTCTATTTCCTGGTCAAGATTGATTCCGGACGGAACTGGCGAGGTCAATCAGAAAGCGGTCGCGTTTTATCAGGACGTCATCGATGAAATGCTTGCCCATCGCATTGAGCCGTTTGTCAATTTGTTTCACTTTGACATGCCGCTCGCCCTTCAGCGTAAGGGGGGCTGGGTCAGCCGGAACACCGTTGACGCGTTTGAACATTACGCCAAAACCTGCTTTTCGCTATTCGGTGACAAGGTGAAAAAATGGTTCACTCACAACGAGCCGATTGTGCCGATTGAAGGCGGCTATTTATACGACTTTCACTACCCGAATCACGTTAATTTTCAAGAAGCGGTGCAGGCCGGTTTCCATACCCTGCTGTCGAATGCAAGGGCTGTCAAAGCCTACAGAGAATTGAAACAGGACGGACAAATCGGAATCATTCTGAATCTGACGCCTTCTTATCCGAGAAGCTCACATCCAGAAGATGTCAAAGCGTCCCGGATTGCCGACGCCTTTTTCAACCGCTCATTTTTAGATCCCGCCGTAAAGGGCGAATTTCCTGAGGAGCTTGTCGAGATTCTCAAGGCGGAAGGCTTTCTGCCGCATTATGAGAAAGAAGATCTCCGCCTCATTCAGGAGCATACGGTCGACCTGTTAGGTGTGAACTACTATCAGCCGAGGCGCGTCAAGGCAAAAGAATATGTTCCGAATCCGCATGCCCCTTTCCTGCCTGAGCGTTTCTTCGATCCGTATGTCATGCCCGGCCGGAAAATGAACCCTCACCGCGGGTGGGAAATTTACGAAAAAGGAATCTACGACATTCTTACCAATCTCAGAGAACATTACGGAAATATCGAGTGTTTTATTTCTGAGAACGGCATGGGAGTTGAAGGCGAGGACCGCTTCCGCGATGAAAACGGCATCATTCAGGATGATTACAGGATTGAATTTATCCAGGAACATCTCAAATGGGTGCATCGGGCCATCGGAGAAGGTTCAAATGTAAAAGGCTATCACCTGTGGACTTTCATGGACAACTGGTCTTGGACAAATGCTTATAAAAACCGCTACGGCTTTGTATCTGTCAATCTGGAAAACGGGGGCGAACGGACCGTCAAAAAAAGCGGCCGCTGGTTCAAATCCGTTTCCGATCAAAACGGATTTGAACAGATGAGGAGGGACGGCCATGCTTGGAGGTATTGAAGCCGGCGGCACGAAATTTGTCTGTGCCGCCGGACAAAGAGACGGCACCATTCTGGACAGAGCAGAGTTTCCGACGGGAGAACCGGATGACACACTCAGACAGGTCATCCGTTACTTTACAGATTTCCCGATAGACGCCATCGGCATCGGTTCGTTCGGGCCGATTGATATCCGTCCTGACAGTCAAACATACGGGTGCATCACCGCGACGCCGAAGACAGCCTGGCGGAACTGCCCTATTCTTCAAACGATCAAAAGCGCTCTGGATATTCCCGCAGGCTTCACCACCGACGTTAATGCAGCGGCGCTCGGAGAAGCTTCTTTCGGCGCGGCCAAAAACGCGGACAGCTGCCTGTATTTGACGGTCGGCACAGGCATCGGCGCGGGCGCCATCATGAACGGCAGATTTGTTCAAGGGCTGTCTCATCCTGAAATGGGCCACATTTATGTCAGAAGACATCCGGACGACGGCTACAAAGGCAATTGCCCATACCATACAGATTGTCTGGAAGGCCTCGCGGCAGGCCCCGCCATTGAGAAACGCTGGGGGAAAAAAGCATTTTTGCTCACGGATCAGCAGGAAGTGTGGGAGCTTGAGGGCTATTATATTGCCGAAGCGCTTGTGCAGTATATTCTCATACTTTCGCCGGAAAAGATCATTCTCGGCGGAGGCGTCATGAAGCAGCGGCAGCTGTTCTCTTCTATCCGTCAGCACGTGAAAAAGCGGCTGAATCAATATATTGATCTGCCCGACATTGAACACTTCATCGTTCCCCCTCAATTAGGGATTCACTCCGGCGCGGCCGGTTCGCTCGTATTGGCGGAGCGCGCATTAAAGGCGGCAAACCCGGAGGCGGAAAAATGACGAAACTCTTATTTTTGGAACCGGTTTTTAAAGAAAGATTATGGGGCGGGACGAAGCTGCGCGATACATTCGGGTATGAGATTCCTTCTGAGCGGACGGGCGAGTGCTGGGCGATTTCAGCTCATCCTCACGGCACATCCATCGTGCGGAACGGGCCTTTTTCCGGAACATCATTACACCGTCTCTGGAATGAACACCCTGACCTGTTCGGACATCCGAAAGAAGACGCCTTTCCCCTGCTTACAAAAATTCTTGACGCAAATATGGACTTATCCGTACAGGTGCATCCGGATGACGCATATGCACATCGGCATGAAAACGGAGAACTCGGAAAAACGGAATGCTGGTACGTGTTGGACTGCAAAAAAGACGCGGAGCTCATTTTAGGACACCGCGCCCAAACGAGAGAAGACTTCGTTCGGCTCATTGAACGAAACGAGTGGGATCACCTGCTCCGCCGCATCCCCATTAAGCCCGGCGACTTTTTCTATGTCCCGAGCGGCACACTGCACGCTTTATGTGAAGGTACGCTCGTTCTTGAAATCCAGCAAAGCTCTGATGCCACCTACCGGCTTTACGACTATGACCGGACGGATGGGAACGGGAATAAACGCGAGCTTCATCTTCAGAAAGCAATTGACGTAACAGACATTCCCCATACCGATGAAAATGTAAAAAGCACAAAGCATCAGATCGGAGATGCTCTGATTACGATACTCGCCGAAACACCTTTCTTTTCAGTTTATCAATGGGATGTGAGCGGGAAAGCATCATTCCCCGCACCCGGCCGGTATTTACTCGCAAGCGTCATGAAAGGACGCGGAGAACTGGATGGATGCCCCATTCACAAAGGCGATCACTTTATCGTGCCGGCGGATTCCGGAGATTTTGTTATAGAAGGAGATTGTGAGGTTATCGTTTCACATCCTTCATCATCCTAAAAATCAGGAGGTCTTTTATATGCTCAAAAGGTTAGCAGTCTGCCTGTCTATCGTTTTATTACTCTTAGGAGCCGCCAGTCCGATATCGGCTCACACCGTTTATCCCGTCAACCCAAATGCCCAGCAGACGACAAAAGATATCATGAACTGGCTGGCGCACCTGCCCAACCGTTCAGAAAACAGGGTCATGTCCGGGGCGTTCGGCGGGTATAGCGATGTCACTTTTTCAATGACAGAGGAAAACCGCTTGAAAAACGCGACGGGACAGTCTCCCGCCATCTACGGCTGTGACTATGGGAGAGGATGGCTTGAAACAGCGGATATCACCGATTCTATCGATTACAGCTGCAACAGCAGCTTAATCTCATACTGGAAAAGCGGCGGCCTCCCTCAGGTCAGCCTGCATCTCGCAAATCCGGCTTTTCCATCCGGAAACTATAAAACGGCCATCTCAAACAGCCAGTACAAAAACATCCTGGACCCTTCAACTGTTGAAGGAAAACGGCTTGAGGCGCTGCTCAGCAAAATCGCCGACGGCCTTACTCAGCTGAAAAATCAAGGCGTCACCGTTCTGTTCAGGCCGCTGCATGAAATGAACGGCGAGTGGTTCTGGTGGGGGCTGACAGGCTACAACCAAAAAGACAATGAGAGAATCTCGCTGTACAAAGAGCTTTACAAGAAGATATACCGCTATATGACAGAGACAAGAGGGTTGGATAACCTTTTGTGGGTGTATTCGCCGGATGCCAACAGAGACTTTAAGACAGACTTTTACCCAGGCTCATCTTATGTGGATATTACCGGTCTGGACGCTTACTTCACTGATCCGTATGCGATATCAGGCTATGATGAAATGCTGTCTCTGAAAAAACCGTTTGCCTTTGCCGAAACCGGTCCGTCCGGTAATATCGGAAGCTTTGATTATGCTGCTTTTATCAATGCGATCAGGCAAAAGTATCCCGAGACAACGTACTTTTTGACATGGGATGAACAATTAAGTCCGGCGGCCAATCAAGGCGCGCAGGCCCTTTATCAAAACAGCTGGACGCTGAACAAGGGCGAAATATGGAACGGCGGGTCCTTGACGCCGATCGCGGAATAACCGCTTCTTTTGAAAATCGGTTTTAAAGAACGGCTCTGCTGGGCATATTGTTACCGTTCAAAAAGGAGGGTTCGACAATGGAAAATAACAAAAACAGCGAAGAAACGCTTTCCAGTAAGACGACCGGTAAAGGCGAGTCAGAAGACACGCTGACAAACCGGCAGGGCCATCCGGTCACTGACAACCAGAATGTCAGGACAGTCGGCAATAGAGGACCGACGACATTGGAGAATTATGATTTTTTGGAAAAAATCAGCCACTTTGACCGCGAACGGATTCCCGAGCGCGTCGTTCACGCGCGCGGCGCCGGCGCACACGGATACTTTGAGGCGTATGGAAGTTTTGGAGACGAGGAGATTTCTACATACACAAGAGCGAAAGTGTTTCAAAAGAAAGGAATGAAAACTCCGGCGTTTGTACGGTTTTCTACCGTCAACCACGGAAAGCATTCCCCGGAAACATTGCGTGATCCCCGGGGGTTTGCCGTTAAGCTTTATACCGAAGACGGCAACTGGGATCTGGTCGGCAACAACTTGAAAATCTTTTTTATCCGTGATCCGCTGAAGTTCCCGGATCTTGTGCACGCATTTCAGCCTGATCCCGTTACGAACATTCAGGACGGCGAGCGTATTTTCGACTTCATTTCCCAATCACCGGAAGCGACTCATATGATCACTTTCTTGTTTTCGCCGTGGGGCATCCCGGCCAACTACCGGCAGATGCAGGGCTCAGGCGTCCATGCCTACAAATGGGTCAATGAAGAAGGAAAAGCCGTGCTCGTCAAATATCACTTTGAACCGAAACAGGGCATCCGCAACCTGACACAGAAGGAAGCGGAAGAGATTCAGGGGAAAAACTTTAACCATGCGACACAGGATTTGTATGAAGCGATTGAAAAAGGCGATTACCCTGAATGGGAAGTGTATGCGCAAATCATGACTGATGACGAACACCCCGAGCTGGATTTTGATCCGCTTGATCCGACCAAGCTGTGGTATAAAGACGATTTCCCTTGGAAGCCGATCGGTAAATTGGTTCTGAACAAAAACCCGGAAAACTACCATGCCGAGGTGGAACAAGCGTCATTCGGAACGGGCGTGCTTGTGGACGGCCTTGATTTTTCGGATGACAAATTACTTCAGGGGCGGACATTCTCCTATTCAGATACCCAGCGGTACCGCGTCGGCGCAAACTACCTGCAGCTTCCGATCAACTCGCCGAAAAAGCATGTCGCCACCAACCAGGAAGGCGGGCAAATGCAGTATCGGGTCGATCGGGCAGAAGGACAAAACCCGCACGTCAACTATGAGCCGTCCATTATGGGGGGACTCAACGAAGCAAAGCAGGATGGGAAAGACCATACACCTCATGTCGAAGGCGATGTGATGCGGGAGGCGATCGACCGGTCGAATAACTTCGGCCAGGCCGGAGAAACATACCGCAGATTTTCGGAATTTGAACGGAACGAATTGATCACAAACCTGGTCAATACGCTTTCTTCCTGCCGCAAAGACATTCAGGATCAAATGATTGAGAATTTCACAAAAGCAGATCCGGACTACGGAAAACGTGTGGCGGAAGGGCTGAAAAAAGCCGCCGAAAGCAACAGCGGCGGGCCGATCGGCACTACTGATACAGCACAAGCCGCAAAACAGGCTGAACAGGAAAGCCATCCGTCTGATCCGTATTAAATAAAAAAACAGGACAATCGCGTCCTGTTTTTTTTTGAGCTAATTCAGCTCCTGTATATTCTGCTCCGCCGCGGCCGCAAATACTTTCGGCTCCGGACGGTCAAGATCTTCATGGAATAAACTTACTTTGTGAATCTGCCGGTTGTCGTACAGATGAAAGTAGTAGTTCCCGGTGTCACAGCACATGACCGACGTATACTGCGTATAATCAATTTCATTCTCCTCTGTGATCACCGCGCCTTTTGGAATATTCACATTGGACAGCACGTGAAAAGCGGCCGTAACGCCATCCGTTTCATGAGCGGCAGGCTCTAAATGCTCTTTCAGATAAGCGGCTCTGATGAATCGGGATGGCGGCGTGTAATCACCGGGAAGCCCGATCGTTCCAGATCCTTGGCCGAAAGCGGTTAATGTCATTCCGCCCAATGTTTTGCTTTCTGACTGCTGCGGCCTGATTCCGATATAATGGCGCAGATTGGTCACATGCCAAGGAAATTCCGGGCTGTTGGTCATCACTCCGGGTTTGTTGTCATATACTTTCATTCCCTCCGGTGTCGGCTCGATGACAATGCAGCCGCCCGTGCGGTCTGATAAAATCCAATGAAGAGGCAGCACCGTATCCAATAACATCAATTTCTTCTCTACAATCGTCAGCGAACCGAGCTTTTCCTTTATGTCTTCAAGAGATTCACAGTTTGATAAGGCCCAGGTGACAAACTCATGAGGAGCGATGTGACAGGTGCCCTCCCGTTCCGCTTTCTCGTATCCCGCAAAGCCCGGAAAATACAGCGTCGCACACGACAGCCCTTTTTCATTTACGCCGTCGGCAAACAGAACATTGCCGAGATTTCTCCCCATGCCGATAAATGCGTATTTCGTCTTATGCATCCTGCCGTCAGCTTCGCTTTTCCAGCTGTACTGACGAGGATAAAGCACGACGTCCGTCCCGAGCTGAAATGCAAAATCCATCGTTCGCGCCAATAGGTGATTACCGTCTGTCGTTTTCAATGTAAGACTTGTACACATATCATCAATCCCCTTTTCATTAATGAAATTTACACAAAGTAAACTATTCTTCCAGCTTAACGAATAATGGCTCCATTCGTCAAAAGATTGACACATTTCTCCTTAATACATATTAGTCCGTAAGCATATCCATGCCTTTTAAACCCTGGCAAATCGTTTTGGCGGCAGTGTTTGTTCCGTTTTTCAAAAAAACTTTTGAACGGCTGTCAACGAGGCTTTACAATGTTTTTCCTGCATGCTGGAATTTGTAAACGGCAGGTCAATCTGTTAAGCTATGTCTTTATGTTAAAGAAGAACATACGGAGGAGATTATCTATTGAAAGTAGAAAGGCGAACGATTGAACATATTCCGCATGACGAAAGACACGGAAAGGCTAAAGATTTATTCCCCGTCTGGTTCGGGGCTAATATGCATATTACGACGTTAGTCACAGGCACACTGCCCGTTACAATGGGGCTCGATCTCTTTTGGAGTATCGCCGCCATTATTATCGGAACCTTTATCGGCGCAATCTTTATGGCGTCTCATTCCGCACAAGGACCTCAGCTCGGAATTCCGCAAATGATTCAAAGCCGCGCGCAATTCGGCGTGATCGGAGCGATTCTGCCCCTCTTTTTGGTCATGTTTATCTACTTGGGCTTCTTTGCGAGCAGTACGATTCTCGCAGCCGGTACACTGAGCAGCTTTGTACCGATTCCGGCTTCATGGTGTATTATCGGCTTAAGCGCCATCTGTTTTTTACTCACGATCTACGGTCATGATCTGATTCACAAAATGCAGAAAATCCTCTCTTGGACCTCCTTTGCCGTTTTTTTTGCTGCAACGATTCTTATTTTTCAACTGCCGATTCCTTCAGGAAGCTGGGTGCCCGGCTCATTAGATCTGCCTGTTTTTCTAGTGGCGGTCAGCGCGGTGGCCACATGGCAGCTGGCATATGCGCCATATGTCGCAGATTATTCCCGTTATCTGCCGGTCAAAACACCGGCATCGCATACCTTTTGGTACAGCTACGCAGGTACGTCAGTCAGTTCCATCTGGATGATGCTTCTCGGCGCCATTTTGACGACGGCGCTCCCGGAATTTACCGCTAATGCGGGAAATGAGATTGTCCGATTGTTCGGTCCGTTTTCCTTTATTATGCTGATCATCGTCCTGTTCGGGCAAATGGCGATCAACGTCTTTAATTTATACGGAGCCTTTATGTCAACCACGACTACCTTGGAGCCGTTTTTAAAACTGAAGGTGACGCCGAAAACGAGAGTGGTAATGATCCTTTGTGTGACGGCAGCGGGTACTGTATTAAGTCTCTTGGGCCAAAGCAATTTCATGGAACTGTTTTTAAATTTCATCTTTTTCATCAGTTATTTCTTAATTCCATGGACGGCGATCAACCTCGTGGATTACTATTTTATCCGCCGCGGAAAATACCACGTCAAATCGATGTTTGACGTCAACGGACAATACGGCAGGGTCAATTGGATTACAGCGGCCGCCTTCGTGTTGTCGATTATATTAGAAATCCCATTCATCAATACATCCTTTTACATCGGGCCGCTCGCTGAAATATTCGGCGGAGGCGACATTGCCTGGGTCATCGGCCTGGCCGTTCCGTCGCTGCTGTATTATGTCCTGATGAAATCAAGGGTAAAACAACAAGAGGCGCCTTCTCTATGAAGACGCCTTTTCTTTATTCATATTCCTTCCATACACGCGGCAGCAGTTCAGAAAGTTCGTGCGCCAATAAGGTATGGGCGGAGCGCTCTTTCGTCCATAACTCCGCACATTCACCGTGAAGGCGGACGGCGTTCAATACGGCATGCTTCGGGTCTTGATGACAGCACAGCATGCCGAGAATCATTCCCGTCAGCGTGTCGCCGGTCCCGCCTTTTGCAAGCGCGCCGTTTCCGGTTGTATTCCTGCGGCATTCCCCGTCGGGAAAAGCGATAATGGTTTCGTTTCCTTTCAGGACAATCGTGACGTGAAGCCGCTCCGCCCATTCCGCGGCATATCCCGCTCTGTTCTGCTGAATCTCTTGAATCGGAAGGCCTGTCATTCTGGAAAATTCGCCGGGATGAGGCGTCAAGATCACGGGGGCTTTCCTCTTTGGATAGGTTCTTTTCGTAATGGCGCCCGCGTCCAGTATGACGGGATAATCGGCAGAAAGCAGCTGATCAGCCGCCTGCTGCACTTCGTCTGTTTGGGGAAGGCCCGGTCCGATGGCAGCGGCCCGGATGGTTTCCCCGGGCTGGCCCGCCGCGGCTTTTTTCCAGCCGTCACGCCAGTACGTCGCTTCCGGCAGCACCGGGACGATAAGCGGGATGACGCCTGCCGATGTACCGATGACGAGCTTGCCGACACCGCTTCTCATCGCGCCCAATCCGGCCAGAAGGGCGGCTCCCGGCATGTCTTCGCTGCCGGCCAGCAATAACGCCGTCCCGAACGTCCCCTTATGGCTGTCTGCTTCCCGCTTCGGCAGCGTATCTTTCACATCCTGTTCCGTCCAATCCATTATATTCATCTCTGTACCTCCTCTTCTGTCTCCTATTTATATTCCAAACAAGAAGAGATTTTAAACCGCACAAAAAAAACAGCCGCTTGTTTGCGGCTGTTTATGTTCTGATTGGAACATCAAGACGGTAAAGCTTCCGGTACCGTTCGTTTTCTGCAAGCAGCTCTTGATGAGTTCCTTCCATTTCTGCTTTTCCATTTTCTAAAAAGACGATTTTATCAGCTGTTTCCACACCCGCTAAATGGTGTGTAATCCAGAGGATCGTTTTCTCTTTAAAGACATCAAAAATCGTATCAAGCAATTCGCGTTCAGTGACCGCATCAAGGCCGACCGTCGGTTCATCAAGGATAATGACCGGCGTGTCTTGGAGCAGAATACGGGCAAGCGCGATCCGCTGCCGTTCCCCGCCTGAGAAACGAATCCCCGTCTCCTGCACGGACGTTTCATATCCGTCAGGCAGTGATTCAATATAATCATGCAGCTTCACTTGCCGAGCCGCACGCTTAACATCTTCATCACTCGCCTTGCCGTTTCCGAGCCGGATATTGTTCATAATGCTCGTGTTAAAGAGATGAGGTTTCTGATTCAAAACGGCCACCGCTGAGGAAATCTGCTCCTGCACGGCCGCAGTTTCCAGCCCGTTCAGCATCACTTTGCCCGAATCGGGAACTAAGGCGCCTTCAATTAAAGCGAGAGAGGTCGACTTACCGGAGCCGCTCCTGCCGAGCAGCGCCATTTTTTCACCTTGGCGGAGAGTGAAGGAAAAACGGCCAAGCACATGACTGTGCTGATCATAAGAAAACGTCACGTTATCAAATGTAAGTGTCACATCAGATACATCCAGTTTCTCATCCGTCTGCTTCACCTCACGACTTCGCAGCTCCGGAGCCGCCTGACTCATTCTTTTGATGGAATCCTGATAAGAAGGCACTTCCGTCAGCGCATCCGAAAGGGGCAGAAACGCATCCGTCAATGGAAATACGACAAGCACAAAGGCCGCGATCATCGTGTTGGCGATGCTGCCGTCCGCATACTGACCCGCCGTCCAGAACAGCATGATCAATATGAAGCCGCCGACAAGGCATTGCGCGGCGAGATCACGCCATCTCGTAAACCGCTGACGTTTGCTTTCAAGATCAAACCATGCCTTCTCTTTCTCTTCATAAGAGGAAATAAAGGCCGCCTGGCGTCCCGAGAACATCCAGTCGCTCACGCCGAGCACGGCATCTGTCAGCCGGCTGTAGAGCGTATTCCGTCCGCTTTTCAGCCTCATGTTTTTCGCTCTCGTCACAAGAAGCGACACAACCGGAAACAATACAACCAATATAAACAGGTAAATCGCCGCAAAAGCGGCAAACGGCCAGGAAAAAAAGCCGAGTCCGATAACGGAGGCCGCATACAGCAGCAAAGCGGAAACCGCCGGGAAAATCGTTTTTAAAAACGCATCCTGCAAATGCTCAATATCCTCAGCCAAAATGCCGAGCATGTCGCCCGTCCGAAAACGGGATGAAAGCATGAGCGAGGCCGGCTCCAGCATATTGTAAAGCCGCACCCTCATGTCGGACACGATTTTCAGAATGATATGGTGCCCCGTCAGACGCTCGGCGTACCGTGAGACTGAACGGGCAATCCCGAAGGTCCGCACGGCTACAATCGGAACGTACACCAGCAGGATATTCTCAGGCCTGGTCGCCGACTTAGAGATCAAAAAACCGGAAGTGAACATGAGAAAGGCCGCCGAAAAAATCGTCACCGCGCCTAAAAAAATCACAAGAACAAACAAACGGGCATTTTGCTTCATATACGGCAGAATCCATTCTTCTTTTCTCATGTTCTTTCCCCCAGTTGCGCCTTTACAAGTTTGGCGTATACGCCTTGTTTCGCCATCAATTCGTCGTGGGTGCCGATTTCCGCCACCGCGCCGTCATCAAGCACGATAATTTCGTCCATCTCAAGCATCCAGTGAAGACGGTGAGTGGCCAGAAAAACAAGCTTGTTTTCAAACAGGTCTTTCATCGTTTCTTTTATTTCATATTCTGTTTCAATATCAAGGTGAGCGGTCGGCTCATCCAAAAGGAGAATCGGCCGGTTTCCTAAAAAGGCTCTGGCCAGCGCGACACGCTGAGCCTGCCCTCCGCTGAGCGCCCGTCCGCCCTCGCCGATCCGGCCGTCAAGGCCGCCGGGCAGATCACGGATCAGTTCGGAAAGACCCGCCGATCTAGCGGCCTGCGCCGTTTCCTCACGCGAAGCATCAGGATGATAAAACCGGATATTATTCAAAAGCGTGTCATCAAAAATATACGGGTGCTGCGGAATATAAAGCAGCTGCTTCTGCCAGCCGTCCGACTGCAGATGCGAGCGGGATTCACCGTTTACCTTGATCTCACCGGACGCAGGCTCTAAAAAGCCGCCCAGCACATCAATGAGTGTCGATTTTCCCGCACCGCTTTCCCCGATAATTCCGATTTTCTTCTTCCCTTTAAAGGACAGATGAAATTCAGACATCGATTCTCGGACGGACAAACGCGTAAGCTGTAATTCATCCCCGTCAGTCCACGTATCAAGTTCGAGCGGCTTTTCTTCTTTAAAACCGGGCTGCGCCAAAATCGCTTGAATGGTTTTCCCCGCCTCCTGCCCGTTTAACGTCGCGTGGTAATCATTCCCCACTTCGCGGACCGGGAGAAAATATTCAGGCGCGAGAATGAGCGCGGTCAATGCCGGTCCGAGCAGAATTTGTCCGTCTATCAGCCGCAAGCCGAGAAACACCGCCACTGTCGCCACCGACAGCATCGTAAAAAAGTCCAGGGCGAATGATGATAAAAACGCGACCCGGAGCGTGCTCATCGTCGCCTTGCGGTATCTCTCACTGACATGAAAGATATTTTTACTGTGTGATTTGCTTAATCCTAAAAACCGCAATGTCTCCAGTCCGCGGAGCGAATCCACGAAATGATTGGAAAGCGTCTGATAGGACTTCCATTGGCGATCGGCTTTTTTCTGTGCGACAAGTCCGAGCAGAATCATAAATACAATCAAAATCGGAAGCGCAAGAATCAGAATCAATGCCGATGTTTTATCCTGAAAAAACACGTAAATAACAACGGCCGCCGGCACAATCGCCATGCTGACCATTTTCGGCAGAAACAGCTCTAAATAACGGCGGAACTGGCTGATGCCTTCCATCGCCAGCGTCACCATCCGGCCTGTCCCCTCTTTTTTCGCAAAGCGGGGGCCGAGACGGAACAATTGCTCAAGAAATCTTTTTCTTAAGTCTGCGCCGGTTTGCGCGGCATATTGGTACACGATTTTCTGCCGGACCGTTGTCACCGCATGCCGGACCAAAAACGCAAGCAGGAAAAAGCCGATAACCGGATAAAGAGAAGCAATCCGCTTCCCGTTAAATAATCCGGTTACCGCCTGGCTCAGCCATTCCGCCTGCAAGATGATGGCGGCCGTTTGTATAATCGTTAATCCCGTAATGATCGCAAGAATCCGCTTCATTCCTTTATAAAGAAACAGGTCTTTTCCCATTAATAAGTCATAGGCTCCTTATGGCTGACGCGTTTCCGGAAGACATAATAGCTCCAGATCTGACTGCCGATGACAAACGGCAGCAGAGTCAGTGCGACAATTGTCATGACCTTAAGTGAATAATCACCGGAAGACGCGTTAGCTACTGTTAAGTCATACGCGCTTTTCAGCGAGCTGACCATGACGCGCGGGAACAGAGAGATAAAAATCATCGCAACTGTCAAAGCAAGACCCGCGCCGGTCATACCGAATGCCCAGCCGTCTTTTTTCTTGCTCATGAACACAATGGCAAGAACGTTGCAGATGACAATCAGCACGAATACCGGAATCGTGATGTTTGCCCGGCGTGTAAACATATCCGTATCGTATGCAGACATCGCAAAGAAAGCAAGTACAACAAGAAAGATAACACCGATTACGCGTTTTGCCATTTTTCTCGCACGCTCTTGTAAATCACCGATCGTGCGCAGGGTGATAAACATTAAACCGTGCAGGAATGAAAGAAGGGTGACGGCTGCTCCGCCAAGAACGGAATACACGTTCACAATATCTGAAAAACCTGCGTGAATGTTCATATGTCCGTCAATCGGAACACCGCGGAACAAGCTTGTGAAAATAAGTCCGAATACAAATGGCGGGATAAGGCTGCCGAAGAAAATCACCCAGTCCCATGTTTTGACCCATTTCAGATTATTCACCTGGCCGCGGAATTCAAATGCCACGCCGCGCCCCATCAAGGCAAGAAGAATGATGATAAACGGAATGTAATATCCGCTCAGCATCGTCGCATACCAGTTCGGGAATGCCGCGAAGATCGCTCCCGTACCTGTGATAAGCCACACCTCATTCGCATCCCAGAACGGGCCGATGGTGTTAACCAGCACTCTGCGTTCTAATTCATTATGGCCAAGAAATCGGGTCGAAATGCCGACACCGAAGTCAAAACCCTCTAAAAAGAAAAATCCGACAAACAAAACTGAAACGAGTATAAACCAAAGATCATGAAGTGACCCCATGGTAGACCTCCTGACTGAACGGATCCGTTGATACAGGAACATCCTTATGATCATCATGGTCCGCACCTTTTTTAATTTCACGAACGAATAGGAAAACAAGCAGCGCGCCTAAAATCAAGTACATGACGCCGAAGCTGATAATTGAAAACAGCAGAGATCCCGTCGTTACGTTAGGAGAAACGGATTGTGCGGTCGTCAATTGTCCCATGACCGTCCACGGCTGGCGTCCGATTTCAGTCATAATCCAACCGGCAGAGTTCGCAATGAATGGAAATGCGATTAGTGCGATCATGCCCCGTAAATACCACTTGCTCGTATGAAGCTTTTTGCGGCGGTTCAGAATAAAGCCGGCAATCGCGGCAAATATCATAAGCGCGCCCGCTCCCGCCATAATGCGGAAACTCCAGAACGTCGTTTTAACAGGCGGGATATAGTCGCCTTTTCCGTACGTTTTTTCGTATTCTTTTTGAAGTGTTTTCATCCCTTTCACACTGCCGCTGAACTTCTGGTAAGCCAAGTAGCTCAGTGCGTAAGGAATTGAAATTTCTGATGTGTTTTTTTCTTTATTCGTATCAATATTCGCAAAAGCCGTCCACGCGGCAGGATCACCGCTGTCATCCCAAAGCGCTTCACTGGCAGCCATTTTCATCGGCTGCGATTCCATTAAATGCTCAGCCTGCATATGTCCGCTGAACGCAACGCCGATACCGGCGATCAGACCGACAATCATCGAAAGCTTGAAAGATTTATGGAAGAAAGGCACTTCTTTTTTCTTCAATAATTTAAATGCGCTGACACCGGCGATAAAGAAAGCACCCGTCGCAAGCGCCCCGAAAATGACGTGAGGGAATTCAACCCAAAGCTGAGGGTTTGTCAAAAGCGCCCCGAAATCATTCATTTCCGCGCGGCCGTTTTTAATCGCAAAGCCGACCGGCTCCTGCATGAATGAGTTTGCCGTCAAAATCCAGAAAGATGACATAATCGTTCCGAAGGACACAAGCCAAATGCAAAGCAAATGCACTTTTTTAGATAAACGGTCCCAGCCGAAAATCCATAATCCGATAAAAATAGACTCCATAAAAAACGCCAAAAGCGCTTCAACCGCAAGCGGAGCTCCAAATACATCTCCGACAAAACGGGAATAATCAGACCAGTTCAATCCGAACTGGAATTCCTGAAGAATCCCTGTGACGACGCCGACAGCGAAGTTAATTAAAAAGAGATGCCCCCAAAATTTAGCCATTTTGAGATAGGTCTCTTGTTTTTTGACAACATAAAGCGTCTCCATCAAAGCAACCATAAACACAAGCCCGATAGACAAAGGCACAAACAAGAAGTGAAACAATGTTGTAGATGCAAATTGAATGCGGGCTAATACCAACTCACTCATGATGTTTTTCCTCCAATCTGGTAAATTGCTCAACATTTCACAAACATAGCAAAATCATTGCTCGGTATTTCACAAAAAATGATATATTTGCTCAATGTTTCACAAATTCGTCAAAACTATTGAAATATCAGCCTGTACACCCTGGGGGACAGCGGCTGTCATAGAAATGATTCAATATCATTACTTTACAACGATTCAGCCTAAAAAAAAAGATCAATATACCTAAAATAAGGCTGAAATTGTGACCGATTATTGTCGGATTTGTAGAGATTTTATGTCAGCACCTAGGATATTTGTCCCTTTGATATCGTACCTCTTTTTTATTCGTGTGGCGAACAAAATGCTTTTCTCGATGAAAAAGCCCGCCAAATCGCCATTTTGAGAAAGAAGATGTGAAGAAAGCATGCCCTCTAGTAAATTCATAATATATGAACAATTTAAATTTTTTAGTATACTTTAAATGGGGATATTTTTTCACTACATAACGACTGGGGGAACAAGCATGGGAGAACTTCAACCAAAATTGCAAACGGATTCAATCCAAAAACAGGAACGGACTGATAACTGGTTTGCCAGAGCAATGAATATAAGAATCGGCATTATTCCTCTTCCTATCTATATCCTGCTTTTCTTGCTTATTACGGTGTTTGTCATGAGCCGTGATGTAAAAAGCGACATTCTGACATCAATTGCCGTCATGAGTTTTTTCGGATTTACCTTCGGCCAGATCGGAAAATCCATTCCGATCGTGCGGTCCATCGGCGGCCCTGCGATTCTCGCAACCTTTATTCCATCCGCTGTCGTCTACTACCACTTGCTTCCGAAAGACATTATTACTTCAACAACAGAATTCACGGAAAGCTCCAACTTTCTCTATCTATTTATTGCCGGTATCGTCGTCGGCAGTATTCTCGGGATGAAAAGAGAGACGCTCGTCAAAGCTTTCGTCAAGATTTTTATTCCGCTGATCGCCGGCTCGATCGCGGCCGCCATCGTCGGCTTATGCGTCGGGACGCTGCTCGGGCTCGGCTTTCAGCACACACTGCTTTATATTGTCGTTCCGATTATGGCGGGGGGTGTCGGTGAAGGCGCGATTCCTTTATCCATCGGCTACTCCGATATTATGCCGATGTCCCAGGGAGACGCCTTTGCGCTTGTGCTGCCGTCCATCATGCTCGGCAGCCTGTGCGCCATTATGTTATCGGGTTTGCTGAATGTCATCGGGAAACGCAAACCGGAATGGACGGGCAACGGGAAGGTTGATAAGTCTGATCATTCCGCTCCCGCATTGGAACAGCCGGCCAATGATAAAACGTTTGATTTGTCCTTTTTCGCTTCGGGCGGTATTTTAGCGGTTTCCCTCTATTTGGTCGGCATGCTGGCGCATGATTTCTTTCAGCTTCCGGCTCCTGTCGTGATGCTCGTCCTTGCCGTTCTCATTAAGCTGTTCAGGCTGGCGCCGGCTTCGATTGAAAACGGAGCCTTCGGCGTCTCGCGCTTTTTCTCGACAGCCGTGACCTATCCGCTCTTATTTGCGATCGGCGTTTCAATGACACCGTGGGACAAGCTGATTGCGGCGTTTACGATCAGCAACATCATTACCATTTTATCAATCGTCGTCACGATGATGGCCGTCGGTTTTCTGACCGGAAAATGGCTGAATTTGTACCCGATTGAGACGGCAATTATTAATGCCTGCCATTCCGGCCAGGGCGGCACCGGCGACGTCGCGATCTTGAGCGCCGCTGAACGGCTTGAGCTTATGCCGTTCGCCCAAGTGTCGACCAGAATCGGCGGAGCGATTACCGTGAGTGTCACCCTTCTGCTGCTTCATCAATTCTATTAAACTGAAAAAAGCCTCCGCATATGCGGAGGCTCTGTTATTTCATCACATTTTGAATATAAGAGCCAAACGCCGCGCCGGACATGCCCGGCGACACACGGACGCGGTGAAGCCCGTAAAGCCCCTGATCTCTTGACGCCGCTCCCGGCTCCGTCGTAACCGCCATACGGTAGCCTGACGCGGCGGCGGCTTTTAATGTTTCCTTATTATATCGTCCGACTGGGTAGCTGATCATAGACGTCCGCTGCCCGAACATTTGATCAAATAAACGCTTAGAGTCCTTCATTTCACGTCGCTGCTGCTGCGGTGTGAGCCCGTTCAATTCGAGATGGTTCATCGTATGGCTCTGAATGGAAATGCCGTGGGCGGCCATCTCCTTCATCTGCTTCTCAGTCAGATGATTCTTATGCCCGATATAGTTTCCGATCATAAAGATTGTCGCTTTCATCTTGTATTTCTTTAAAATGGGATAGGCCGCTTTCACATTGTCGGTATAGCCGTCATCAAATGTGATCAGAACACATTTTTCACGCGGCTCCTTATCCTCCGTCAGCATCAGATAGGCCTCTTCAGGAGTCATCGTATAATAGCCGTGATCATGAAGCCACTTCATATGCTGCCGAAATTCTTCCTTCGGCACACGCAGGCTGTTTCCCTCAGAAATGCTGTGGTACATCAGAATCGGCAGTCTTGCCGTTCCTTTCGTTTGAACCCAGGCGGACGTATCCGGCTCTTTTTTGATTTGGCGCTTTACAGACTTTTTATCGTGGTGCGCTTCTGCCTTCGGAATGCTTTGTTCGGCGCTTGCCTCATGACCCGAGCAGGCGGCAAGCGTAAACACGGCAGCCAAAAGGCACATGCACATGATCATGCGTTTCATCGTTTTCCTGCTTTCTGTCTTCTATTTACTTTTTATATCGGTTATGCGTCATAAATTGTTACATCAAAAAAGCCGGACATCCAGCTGTCCGGCTTTGCGTTATGAGCGGATTCTGATTTCTGTTTCACTGTCAAAAAAGTGAGCTTTATTCATGTCGAAAGCGACGGTCAATTCCTCACCGGCACGTATGTCATGGCGGGCGTCAATCCGGGCGATAAAATCCTGATCCCCGATCCGGGAATAAACCATAATTTCTGACCCGAGCAATTCCGCGACATTGATTTTAGCTGTGATGGATGAATTCTTATAGGATTCTACCACAATCAGCTCATCATGTATGTCTTCCGGGCGGATGCCGAAGATAACCTCTTTGCCGGCATACCCTTTTTCCCGGAGCATTTTCATTTTCCCTTCCGGCACGCTGAGAGCGGCTGAACCGATCTGAATGGCGCCGTCCGTCAGCTTTCCTTTGAAAAAGTTCATCGCTGGGGAGCCGATAAACCCGCCGACAAATACGTTTTCGGGATGTTCATACACGTCTTTCGGCGTGCCGATCTGCTGAATTTTTCCGTCCTTCATGACGACGATGCGTGTCGCCATCGTCAGTGCTTCTGTTTGGTCGTGCGTCACATAGATTGTGGTTGTTTGCAGCCTTTGATGCAGCTTAATAATTTCTGCCCGCATCTGCACCCGAAGCTTTGCGTCCAGATTTGACAGCGGCTCATCCATTAAAAACACTTTGGCGTCCCTGACAATCGCCCGGCCTAATGCAACCCGCTGCCGCTGCCCGCCGGAGAGCGCCTTCGGTTTGCGGTGCAGATACTCTGTGAGCCCCAGCATTTTCGCCGCTTCTTCGACCCGTTTTTTTATCTCAGGTTTCGGCATCTTCCTCAGCTTCAGACCGAAAGCGATATTATCATAGACCGTCATGTGCGGATATAACGCATAGTTTTGAAACACCATGGCGATATCCCTGTCTTTAGGAGCGATGTCATTCACTCTCGTGTCACCGATATAGAAATCGCCCTTCGTAATGTCTTCCAGCCCGGCAACCATCCGCAATGTTGTCGACTTGCCGCACCCCGACGGACCGACAAACACAATAAACTCTTTATCTTTAATATGAAGGTTAAAATCATCGACAGCCGCTTCTTTTTGATCGTAATACTTATAAATATGCTCCAGCCGAAGTTCCGCCATGTCATCTCCCCCTTTTTGCAAACGCTTTCTTTAATAGGATTGTAACAGCGTCAGACGGCGGCGGATATAGGCAATGTTCATAAAAAAAGTCCGCTGCCTTCGTGCACATTTCCCATTTAATGTGATTTTTCATACTGCAGACAAATGAAATAAGCCAGCAGGGCGCCCCGATATGTCTTAATATCAATACCCGAGCGTTCCGCAAATTTATCAATCCGATATTGAAGACTGTTGCGGTGCAAATGCAGTCTTTTCGATGTGAGCGACATGTTCGAGTTATGTTCAATAAAAGTCTGAATCGTATGCTTCAGCTCCGGTTCTTTCTGAAACAGCAGCACCGCTTCTTCGTGAAGCAAGGCTGAGAGCTTTTCTCTGCTTTCTTCCATGAGCATAGCCGGAAATACCGTTTCCGCGGTCAGCGTGCTCAGCTGCGGGAGATAACGCCGGCCAATCTGACAATATTGCTGTTCTCTCCGATAATGAAGGCGCAGACGTTCTCCCGCGCCATAATACCTTCCGATGAAAAAACGGACACTGAAATAAAAATCGCCTTCGAGAATCTTCACAAAAGATGCGATGTCATCCGAATCTGGCGCTTCCAGCTTTTCTTCCTCCACAATCACGCCCTGATCCCTTCCCGTCCGGACAACTGTATATGAAACCGGCCAGAAATGGCGCAGCGCTTCCGTAAATGCCCCCCAGTCCCGTTCTCCCAATAAGTCATAATGGATAAAACGGACACGCGGCTCCTTGACATCAGGCACCGGGCCTTCTTCCAGCAGAAACCGCCGCCACCTCTTTGCTGCCGCCGTCTCCGGAAAAAAAACGCCTTTTTCTTCAGCGGGCGCCAAAAATGATTCCAGAAGCAGTTTCTCCTTCGGGGTGATATCCTCCTTCGGAATGGCGACATAGACCCGCCTTTTCTCATCATAAAAGCAAAAGACATCCTCCGCCGTACAGCACTTATCAGACAACACAGCCCTCGGGTAAATTGCCAATAACGGGTTCATATGCGCTCCTCTCTATCGCTCTATCATATTGTCAGTATAAAACGTCCGGCCGATTGTATCCACTTCGTTTTAAGAAACAGCTTTCAGGCTATTTCCCGGGAAACGGATCATAACAGCTTCTGCCGGCATAAGAAAAAAACCCTCCGCGCCGGCAGAGGGATCCTTTTTATTTAGAGATATCGACGAAGCCTTCACCAAAGACGTCACGCACATCATGAACAATGACAAACGCTTTTGTATCACAGCTTTTAATAATTTTTTTGAGCATGGAAAGCTCTTGTTTCTGGATGACGATATATAAAATTTCTTTCGACTGCCCCGTGTAATTTCCTTTACCCGACAGCAGCGTAACCCCTCTGTCCATAAGCGTGTTGACCTGTTCGGCGATTTCGTGCTTATGCTCAGATATAATCGTCACCGCTTTTTTCGTATTCAGGCCTTCAATGATAAAGTCCATCACCTTCGTTCCGATGTACAGCATGACAATGGTAAACATCATTTTTTCCGCACCGATGATGAAATAAGAACTGAAGACGACAATCAGATCAAAGAACAAAAGCGCATAGCTGATATTCCAATCGAGATATTTGTTCGCAATCCTCGCCAAAATGGCAGAACCCGCAGTCGTGCCTCCGACTCGAATAATGATCCCGATTCCGACACCTGCAAACACACCCGCAAAAATAGTATTAATAATGAGTTCATGTGAAGGCGAGTGCCAATCATGCGTCAGATGCAGAAACAGTGAGTTGGCGACAACGGTAATGATCGTATAAAGCGTTGTTTTTCCGTCTAAAAATTTGTATCCGATAATCAATAAGATTCCGTTCAAAATGATATTCGTCACCCCGGGCGACCATTCAAACACATAGTACAAAATCAGGGTGATTCCCGTTACCCCGCCCTCTCCAAGATCATTCGGAATGGCGAATAAATTAACGGCCAAAGCAAAGATAAAAGCCCCAATAATCAGCATCAGCACATCCAGCAATCTCTTTTTCATCCCAGACACTCCCTTTATATAAAATCAAAAAAGCCCGGGAGAGCACTCTTCATTAAAAGAGCAGAAACTCCCGGGCTTTTATCCCAACGTGTCACAGCAGGAACCTGCTGTGTGTTTTCTCTCGGTCCAGACCAATTCAGCATTGCGGAACCCTAGAAAACCACTGTTTTTTATGTTCAGTTTTTGTATATCTTTCAAGATTATACGGGAAATCACGAACATGTTCAACCACTCTTTTTTCAATAAACGTATAAAAAATATGAACGATCTGCCGATACTAAAAAAGGCACTAAAATACATGACTAAAAAATCATTAAAATACTTTTTTTCTCAAAATATTATTGACTATAGGTTATTTTACAGGCATTATAGTA
Organism: Bacillus sp. FSL P4-0334; assembly: GCF_038004825.1. Taxonomy (NCBI): domain Bacteria; kingdom Bacillati; phylum Bacillota; class Bacilli; order Caryophanales; family Bacillaceae; genus Bacillus; species Bacillus sp. FSL P4-0334. The sequence goes on from NZ_JBBORX010000001.1 coordinate 795,681, forward strand.
TGTAGTTTTCAAGAAATAGTTTACATAGGAGGAAATATTATGGCAGGTAACCTGGTGTCTTGTAAGGCATGCGGCAAAGAAATCGCTAAAGGCGTTAAAAAATGCCCAAACTGCGGTAAAGATCAGAGAAACTTTTTTATGAGACATAAAATTATCACATTGCTTCTGGCAGTAGTGGTTATTATCATTCTCGTAAACATCGGCGGCGGAGGCGGATCTTCATCATCTAAAACCGCGTCTTCAAAAGCTGCGGAATCCAAGGAAAAACTGTATAACATCGGTGACACTGTTAAGACTGAGAAAACTGAAGTTACTGTTACGAAAGTCGAAAAAAGAGATTCAGTAGGCTCTCAATTTGTCGAGAAAAAAGCGTCTGACGGCGGCGTTATCGTAGCTGTTCAATACACAGTTAAAAATGTTTCAAACAAGCCGTTAAGCTCTTTCTCCATTCCAAGAGCGAAATTAGTAGATTCTAAAGGAACATCCTATGATTCAGATATTGATGCTTCTTCAAGCTATGCAACAGAAACAAAAGTAGACAACAGTAAAATTTTAAGTGACTTGAACCCGAACATTAAAGTTACTGACGTAAAAGCTTTTGAAGTTGATAAAAACGCATACTCTAAAGGCACTTGGAAATTAAAGTTCAGCAACGATGTTGAAGTGAAAATTAAATAATGACCGTAATAAAAGAGACCTTCACCATTTGAAGGTCTCTTTCTTTTTACACCTTTTGGTACCCGTTCACATTGGAGGACTGCCACTTCCAAGAGTCGGCGCACATTTCTTCAAGCCCGCGCTTTGCTTCCCAGCCTAATTCAGCCTTTGCTTTTGCCGGGTCTGCGAAGCATGCGGCGATGTCTCCCGGGCGCCGGGCGGCAAAACGGTACGGCACTTCTTTTCCCGATACTTTTTCAAACGCCTTGACCATCTCAAGAACGCTGTAGCCTCTTCCCGTGCCGAGATTATAGGCATCCGCGCCTGTTGTGTTCAGCACCTTCTCAAGCGCTCTGACGTGGCCCTCGGCAAGGTCAACGACATGGATGTAATCCCGCACGCCGGTGCCGTCCTTTGTCGGATAATCATTGCCGAACACCTGCAATTGCTCAAGCTTGCCGACAGCGACTTGTGCGACGTACGGCATTAAATTATTCGGGATGCCGTTCGGGTCTTCTCCGATCCGCCCGCTCGGGTGCGCGCCGAACGGATTAAAGTAGCGGAGCAGCGCAATGCTCCATTCAGAATCCGCTTTATGCAGATCGCGTAAAATCTGTTCCAGCATCAGCTTTGTCTGCCCGTAAGGATTGGTCGCGCTTAATGGAAAATCCTCAGTGATCGGCGTTGTTTCCGGAACGCCGTAAACCGTCGCTGAAGAACTGAAGACGATTTTTTTCACACCGTGTGCCTGCATGGCTTCACATAAAATAAACGTCCCCGTCAGATTATTATGATAATAACGGAGCGGAACAGCCACAGACTCACCGACGGCTTTTAATCCCGCAAAATGAATGACGGCTTCAATCTCATTTTCAGCAAACACCCGGTGAACGGCGTCACGGTCAAGGAGATCCGCTTCATAAAATACAAGCCCTTTTCCGGTAATGTCTTTCACACGCTCCAATGCTTCCGGTGAACTATTTGACAGATTATCCAAAACCACGATGTCATAGCCGCCGTTTAACAGCTCGACACATGTGTGGCTTCCGATATAACCCGCTCCGCCTGTCACTAAAATCGCCATGAAGAAAGCCTCCCCTATTGAATGAATTGACCATATTATATCGGTTTTTTCTTCCTCAATCATCCATTTCCAAAAAGTTTAATCGTTTAGTCATCGTTTCTTCATAATTTGTTTTCATTCGCGTAAAACACAGAGCCTTCGATTCAAACCGGTTGCGAAATAGAAATCCCTCCCCCGCGCATGGTAAGATAAGACAAAGGAGATGACGGTATGAAAAATGAAATCATTGAACGCTTTACCTCTTATGTAAAAGTCGATACACAGTCTGACGAAAACAATGAAAACTGCCCTTCAACCCCCGGCCAGCTGACATTGGCCAACATGCTGGCAGATGAATTAAAGTCGATCGGCATGACAGACATCACAGTCGATGACAATGGGTACGTCATGGCGACTCTGCCGGCAAATACGGATAAAGACGTGCCGACTGTCGGTTTTCTGGCTCACGTGGACACCGCGACCGATTTTACCGGGAAAAATGTGAATCCTCAGATTATTGAGAGCTACGACGGACATGATATCGTTCTGAATGACAAACTCAATGTCGTCCTGTCGCCTGAGCAATTCCCGGAGCTCTCCCGCTATAAAGGCCAGACGCTGATCACAACAGACGGCACGACGCTGCTCGGAGCCGACAACAAAGCGGGCATTGCCGAAATCATGACGGCAATGGCGTACTTGATCAAACATCCGAACATCAAACACGGAACGATCCGGGTCGCGTTTACGCCCGATGAAGAAATCGGCAGAGGCCCTCACAAATTCGATGTCGGCCGCTTCAACGCCGCATTCGCCTACACGATAGACGGAGGCCCCCTCGGCGAACTGCAATATGAAAGCTTTAACGCAGCCGCCGCAAAGCTTACTTGTTACGGAAAAAGCGTCCACCCGGGAACGGCGAAAAACAAAATGGTCAACGCTTCAAAAATCGCGATGGAATTTCATCACGCGCTGCCGAAAGAAGAAGCGCCGGAATATACGGAAGGGTATGAAGGCTTCTATCATTTACTTTCCATGAACGGAGACGTTTCTGAAGCCGCCCTGTCGTACATCATCAGAGACTTTGACAGAGACCGCTTTGCAGAACGAAAAGAATATATGCAGAAAACCGCCGATGCGCTGGCGGCCAAATACGGCAAGGAAAGCATCAAGCTTGAACTGCGTGATCAATATTACAACATGAGAGAAAAAATCGAACCGGTCAAAGAGATAGTCGATGTCGCCTATCAAGCCATGAAAAACCTCGATATCGAACCGATTATCGAACCGATCCGGGGCGGAACCGACGGATCACAGCTCTCTTACATGGGGCTGCCGACACCGAACATTTTCACGGGCGGCCAAAACTTCCACGGAAAATATGAATACATTTCCGTCGATCATATGGAAAAGGCGGTAAACGTCATTGTTGAAATCGCCAGGCTCTTTGAAGAGCGCGCTTAAAACCAAAGCCCCCTGCTTTGGTTTTTTTCTTTCACATGAAACCTTTCCTTCTTTCTTTCCGTATATAAGGTATGAATTGGAAAGAAGGAGTGAAGACTATGGCAAGAGGGACTGTAGCGAAAGAATTGAAAAAAACCTTAAAAGACCCGCGTATTCTGGAGACGAAATCAAACCCTTTTAAAAAACTGCGGAAAATGTTCAAACGATTTTTTTAAGATAACATCTCGTTTTCTTTAAAAAAATAAAGAAAGCGCTGTCATCCCGCAGTCATCTGTTAGAAGCAGTTATTTTGCATATGATAAGGTTTTTTAGGGTACTGAATAACACAAGGCAAACGAAAACACTGAAGTAGTTAATTAGACACTTACAAAAAATAGTGAAAAAGTTATATAAACGATCATCATTCATCAGCCGATACAATCTATAGAACCACAACAAGAGCAAAATCTCTTCAACCCATAGTCATTTTTACGGAAAATGACGTTATTTTTTAAAAAAGTGACAATTGTTTGAATACTTTTCGTTTGTTTTTTCGTACAATAATAATACCAAAACTTTTTTTGGGAGGTATGTAAAATGATGCTACTTATTTTTGCTGCTTTGACAGGGTATCTTGTTTTCTCTTTCAGTAAGGACAACCGCCGGAAAACGCCAAAGACAAGCCCGCTGGTGACAGCTGCCGACACGAATAACATCATTGATTTAAATGCGATCCGTCAAAAACGCCGGATGCCGCTATCATAAAAACGACAGCTGCCGCAAAATCGGCAGCCTTTTTTTTATGTACCCGCCCGATATGAAACCAACCGCCTCCTTTTTTCGTAAAACATAAAAAAGGAGTTTTTTTATGTACCATTTTTACATCAAAGAGCAAATGTTTACGTTTAAGAATCGTTTTCAAGTGTTTCTTGAAAGCGGAAAAGAAGTCTACAATGTTGAAGGAAAGCTGTTTTCATTCGGTGATGAACTGAAACTGACTGATTTGGACGGCCGCACGCTCGCCAGCGTCAACCAGAAACTGATGTCGCTCGTTCCCCGTTACGAGATTTCCGTCAGCGGCAAACCCGTCTGCCAAGTCATCAAGAAAGTCACGTTTTTCAAACCGAAATTTGAAATTTCCGGACTCGGCTGGGATCTTACCGGCGATGTGTGGGGCCGGAATTTTCAAGTGACAGACGGAAAATCAAACCGGATGACCGTTACCAAATCATGGATGATCTGGGGCGATTCCTATCATTTGCAGATTGAAAAGGAAGAGGATATCGTTCTTTGTCTCGCGATCGCCATTGTGATAGATATGATTCTATTTGAGGGTGATAAATAAAAATATTTATCGAAATATATTGACAATATAAGATAATATACTAAGATTAAGAGTATTACAGTTTATTCTGAAAAATAGCATATTTCCTTATCAAGAGAGGTGGAGGGACTGGCCCTATGATACCCGGCAACCGCTGTTCAGCAGAATGGTGCTAAATCCTGAAGATAAGGTTGAGATTTGCGGACGCAAGCTCTTCCCTATCCGAGGGAAGAGTTTTTTTATATTTCATCAGGAAAGAAGGAATCGTTCATGTCACAGCAAAACACAGAACAACCATTGCATACGCTTCTAAGAAAAAACCCGCCGTTTCGCGCGGATCAGGTCGGAAGTCTGCTGCGGCCGGCGGCTGTGAAGCAAGCCCGCCTGCAAAGAGCGGCGGGTGAGATTTCGGCAGAACAGCTGCGCGAAATCGAAAACAGAGAAATCATCCGCAGTGTGAAAAAGCAGAAAGAAACCGGCCTCAATGTCGTGACTGACGGCGAATTCCGCCGGGCCTGGTGGCATTTTGATTTTCTCGAAAATTTAGACGGCGTCGAAGCGTTTACGCCTAAAAGCGGCATTCAGTTTCACAACGTACAAACGAAAGCGCGCGGCATTAAAGTAACGGGAGATATTGATTTTTCTCAGCATCCGATGCTCGAAGATTATAAATTCCTGCACAGCATTGCCGGCGATGCTGTTCCGAAAATGACCATCCCAAGTCCGAATATGCTGTTTTTCCGCGGAAAATTGGAAAAAGCGTCCTACCAGAATGATTACAAACAATTTCAGCACGATGTGTCAAAAGCGTATAAAAAAGCGATTCAAGCTTTCTATGACGCCGGGTGCCGCTACCTTCAGCTCGATGACACCGCATGGGCCGTTTTCTTATCAGAAGCGGGGCTTCGTCAGATTGAAGCTTTCGGCACGACGCCGGATGAGCTGCGCAAGCTGTTTGCCGCTTCCATTAATGACGCCATCAAGGATCGCCCTGACGATCTGAAGGTTACGATGCATATCTGCCGCGGCAACTTCCAATCCACATGGACGGCTGAAGGCGGCTATGATGCAGCGGCTGAAACGATTTTTGACGGGCTTGATCTTGACGGATTGTTTCTGGAATATGATGATTCCCGCTCCGGCGGCTTTGAACCGCTCCGTTATGTCAAACGCTCTGATCTTCAGCTTGTGCTTGGCTTGATTACGTCAAAACATGGCGAACTTGAAGACAAGGACGCGATTAAACGAAGGATTGAAGAAGCTTCACAATATGTCAGCCTGGATCAGCTTTGCCTCAGCCCGCAATGCGGATTCGCCTCCACTGAGGAAGGAAACCTGATCACAGAAGAACAGCAATGGGCGAAACTGCGCCATGTCGTCAACATTGCCGGTGAAGTCTGGAAATAAAAAAAAAGACACGCGATTAGCGTGTCTTTTCCGTTTTACAGCGGATCGGTTCCGATTAAAATATCGATATCTATCGTGACAGCAGCCTCTTTCCGGCTGATAAACCGCTGGATGCTGGCATCAGTACATTTCCATGTTAAGGGCGTCATTTTCACAAGCCGCTCGAGGTCAGGCTGCGCTAAAGTCTTTGTGTAACACAGCCGTTTGCGCTCAAAGGTTTGAAAGCCCGCGCTGCATTCCTTGTAATTCCAAGGTGATAAAACAGACATTACGACATCAAAACGGCTGTCGGCAAACGGCGCATCCGCCACATCAGCGACGGCAAAAACCATATGATTCCCGAAGGCCTTTGCGGCATGCAGCACACCTTCTTTCGAGAGATCAATGCCGATTCCCGTCACGGAAAAAGCAGGGCTGAAGCCATTTGCATACGGCGGCTAAATGAGACCCTTCTCCGCACCCCGCATCCAATACCGCCGCTGATGTTTGCGGAGATTGAATATGGGTGATGATGGCGGCGATCTCCTTTTGAACCGGCCCAAAAAATTCCCGGCTGTCAAAAAGCTCGCGTCTCGCTTCGAACAGCTGTCTGTCATAGCGGGTTTTGACCGATTTATTGAGGAAATTCACATATCCTTGTTTTGATATATCAAATGTATGCCCCTGTCCGCAAATCAAGCTTCGGTATTGTGAGACCGCCATGGCCGACCGGCATAGCGGACACCTGAACACGGACTGGCATGATTGCAGTAATTCCGCGCGTTTTCTTTTTATAGACGTCAAAAAAACACCTCATTCATTCGTTATTCCGATGAAATGAAAAAGGCATAGACAAATAAACCTCGCCAAATTGGAAGGTTTAACCTATTCATCTATACCTCTCATTATCTGTAACGAATGAACTGGATGATCACGAAAATGACCCCTTTTCTGCCGTCTTTTGAAGGCTGTGCCCTCAGATCCATTTTATCAGCTGCATCCCGTCTTTACAATGAACCAGAACGGTTTTCAGGGGTTTTTTGTACCTTTATTATCCAATTACTTATGAACATCCTTTATTTTCTTTATTTATAATATAAATTTATTATTTTGAAAATATCTAAAAAGGTTGATTTTCAAAAATTGAAACGATAAAATACTGCTATCTCATGTAATATCGTTATTCTTGTATATGATCAGTAATATGGTCTGATTGTTTCTACCTAGTGCCGTAAAAGACTAGACTACAAGAAAGTTTGCATAAATTTGAACGAGTGAAAAGCATATGACGCTGTCTATTCTTTTCTTTTGGCTCTTATTTATCACACTTTCTGACTTTCAGGAATTTGTGACGAATAAGAGCTTTTTTTATTTCCATAATACCCTTATAGGAGTTGCTCACATGTACTTTTTATTGAACATTGTCGGTCTCATTGTTGTCATGGCTGTTGTTTTCTTATGCTCTCCCAACAAGAAGAAGATTAAATGGCGTCCGATTGTCATGCTCCTCGTCTTTGAGTTTCTGATTACTTGGTTTATGTTAGGGACAAAAGTCGGCGGCTTTGTCATCGGGAAGATCGGCGCGTTCTTTACATGGCTGATTTCCTGCGCCAGTCAAGGGATTGCGTTCGCTTTTCCGTCTGTCATGGCCAATCCGACGGTTGATTTTTTCTTCAGCGCATTGCTGCCGATTATCTTCGTCGTGACCTTCTTTGATATGCTGTCGTATTTCGGTATTCTGCCGTGGCTCATTGATAAAATCGGCTGGCTGATTTCTAAAATATCCCGTCTGCCGAAGCTGGAGAGCTTTTTCTCCATCCAGATGATGTTTTTAGGAAATACGGAAGCTTTAGCCGTCATCCGCCAGCAGCTTGCCGCCGTCAGCAACAATCGGCTTTTGACATTCGGGCTGATGAGCATGAGCAGCATCAGCGGCTCGATCATCGGATCATACTTGACGATGGTTCCGTCCACTTATGTGTTTACAGCCATCCCGCTGAATTGCTTAAACGCGCTTTTAATCGCCAATATGCTGAATCCCGTGGACGTTTCTAAAGAGGATGATATTATTTACGTTCCTTCAAAAGCGGAGAAAAAAGACTTCTTCTCCACGATTTCTAACAGTATGCTTGTCGGCATGAACATGGTCATTGTCATTTTAGCGATGGTAATCGGCTATGTGGCGTTAACGGCCGCGTTAAACGGCGTACTCGGGCTGTTCATGCACGGGTTGACCATTCAAAAGATTTTCTCATACATCTTCAGTCCGTTTGCCTTCCTCCTCGGATTAGGCGTACATGACGCGATGTATGTCGCACAGCTGATGGGCATCAAGCTCGCGACGAATGAATTTGTGGCAATGGCCGATCTGAAAGGGCAGCTGAATTCACTTCCGCCGCACACGATTGCCGTGGCTACGACATTCCTGACATCATTCGCAAACTTCAGCACCATCGGTATGATCTACGGATCTTATCAATCTCTGCTTGATGGTGAAAAATCAGCCATCATCGGAAAAAACGTCTGGAAGCTGCTTGTCAGCGGAATTGCCGTTTCCTTATTGAGCGCGGCGATTGTCGGATTGTTTGTCTGGTAAAAGAAAAAAAGCGATACCGCTCCATTTTGGAGTGATATCGCTTTTTTTTATTGATAGACGGATGCAGGTACGAAAACGTCCCGGATTCCTGCCGCGTAAGGTCCGAGATCATATTGTCCGAACACAACGGCAATGCCGTTTTTCGTAAAGAAGAAAGGTCTTTCGCTATTCAGGATGATCTCTTGTTTTTTGACGTCCTGGTCAAACAGATCGTCATGTTTCTTGATGTAGCCGTAAAGATAGTCTCTCGTTTTGTTAGCTTTCGTTTTTGTATTCAGCACATTATCGAGTGTGACCCGTTTTTTCGCGGCCAGGTCGTAATTAAAGGTCTGAACGGATGTCAGCCCGTGTGCGCCGCCTGTGTAACTGTAGTCTTCCGTCTGAATGCTGAGTTTGCCGTCTTGATTATACTTCACCTTGAAATTTGTTTGGTATTCCGCTTTGTAGCCTTGTTTTTCACCGTCTTTTTTGTTTTTCACATATTCTTTGTACGATTGTTCAATATAGCGCTTGAAGTCCTGATTGACTTTCTTTTCAAAAGATGCGTTTCCCGTATTTGTGACCTCGGGGTATGTCAGCTGCTTTACATGCTTATACGTATGGCTTTTGACAACGGGCTTTGCGGTTTGCGCGGCCTCGGCTGAAGGCGCGAAACCTCCGAACGGCGCGGCTGTCAGCACGGTTAAGAGCACGGCTGCCATCATTTTGAATGCCTTTTTCATCACAACTCCTCCTTTTCATTACCGTTCCCTTTTTGAAAACGGGTTACACTCTATAGACAGCGCGGATCAGCAAATTGTTTCTGGGCCTTCTTTCACATTTTCTCCATGAAAAAAAGAGACATGGAAAATCCACGCCTCTTTTACCGTGAAGGTCTTTGCGCAATGGCTTCATAAACGGCTTCCGCCAAATCGGAGTTGCCGAACATCTCCAAAACGCCGATGACGGTTTGATCAGGAATCGGTTCTGATTCCTCCTTCGGCACGACAAGCTCTTCAGCCGTTTTTTGCAGCTCTTCGTTTAAAGGCTGTCCGGGATAAGCCTTGCTGTAAATGGCCATCGGATCAAGGTCATGATTGACGCACCATTGGGCAAACACCAAAATCATCATGTTTTCGTCACGCCGGTAATATTCTTCAAGTTGTTTTTCGGTAAACGGCTTCACTATCATTCGCTCCTCCAGAAAATCTACCCCTAAGATACACAAACACAGAGCGGAAGTAAACCAAAGATTATTTCACCATCAGTCAGAACCCTTTAAATAATGCAATGCCCTGACTCTCTAAAACTGTTGTCTGAATGTCCCGGACGGATTTGCACGGAAGCCATTTTCGTTTTCTCCCAATATTAATGCTTCGTTCAGATATTTCACTTTCACAAGAAAAAAGCGCCCCTCTCATAAAAGGCGCTTTTTCATTCTTATATGTTTCTGTCCCAATGCCGATGCTCAGCCACGGCCTTCAGAAATTGTTCATGGTTCCCGTCCGGAACAAGGCCGGGGCCGCTTTCGGTTCCGGCGGCGAGGGCGAGAAGTTCTTTTCCTTCACCGGAGGCGCCGATCGCTTTGTAATGGCTGAAAGCTTCGCTGACGAAGTCTTTAGCCGATTTTTGGGCTTTGAGGCTGTCTGTGCTTTGTTTTCCGCCCGGAATGAAAACAGCGTCGTACAGGACGGAATCCGCTGTCAGGAAAGTGGCTGACGCTTTCAGCTCCGTACCGTTTTCTCCCTTGACAGTTCCCAGCGCGGGGCTGATGATATCGGCTCTGACTCCCGCCTGTTTGCATGCGTCAAGCACTTGTTTGACTTTCTCATCAGAAAACCCGTGGTCGGTTAAAACCGCGACCTGCCTTGTCGCTGCCGTCTTCACCGTGTTTTCCTGGCTTAAGGCCGGGGAAGTGAACGTTTCATCAGATTCACGGTCCTTCGGCGGCGGGTTCACGCCGATTCCTTTCGCAACACGCTCGGCAAGCCCGGCGTCGACGTGACTGAAGACATCCACCACCTGCTGCTGCACGTCCTTGCTGTTCACTTTTCCGACTTCAAAACAGAACGCGGAGATGATATGTTCTTTCTCGGCGGGAGACATGCTGTTCCAGAACATCTTGGCCTGAGAAAAATAGTCATTGAAGCTCTCACTGCGCTGGCGGATTTTTCTGCCTTCTACTTTTTCCTGGTAATGAACGTATCCGCCTTCTTCTTCTGAGGCCGGCGACGGATCATTGTTCTGCAGGGAATTTTTATGATAGGCGACGGGGCCCTTATTAATCGTCATCCGGTGGTAGCCGTCGTATTGGTTGTTATGGAACGGGCAGACCGGCCGGTTGATCGGAATCTCGTGAAAATTCGGCCCGCCAAGACGGATGAGCTGTGTATCCGTATAAGAGAAAAGCCGGCCTTGAAGAAGCGGATCATTGGTGAAATCAATGCCCGGCACGACATTTCCCGGGTGAAAGGCGACCTGTTCCGTTTCCGCAAAGACATTGTCCTGATTGCGGTCAAGGGTCATTTTTCCGATCAGCTTGACGGGAACCAACTCCTCCGGCCACAGCTTCGTCGGATCAAGGATATCGAAATCAAATTTAAATTCATTTTCTTCGTCAATCATCTGAACACCGAGCTCATACTCGACTTTGCCGCCGTTTTCAATCGTTTCCCACAGGTCGCGGCGGTTGAAATCGGGATCTTTCCCGGCAATTTTCTGCGCTTCATCCCATACGAGGGAATGAACGCCGAGCACGGGTTTCCAGTGGAATTTTACAAAGCGCGCTTTTCCTTTCTCGTTGACGAAACGGAACGTATGCACGCCGAAGCCCTCCATCATCCGATAGCTCCGCGGGATGCCGCGGTCAGACATCGTCCACATGACCATGTGAGCCGACTCAGGGTTATTAGCGACAAAATCCCAGAACGTATCATGAGCCGTCGCAGCCTGCGGCATTTCATTGTGCGGTTCCGGTTTTATGGCGTGAACGAGATCCGGGAATTTGATCGCGTCCTGAATGAAGAACACCGGAATATTGTTTCCGACGAGGTCATAGTTCCCTTCTTCAGTATAAAACTTCGTCGCAAATCCCCTGGCGTCACGGACGGTGTCGGCTGACCCCTTGGAGCCCGCCACTGTTGAGAAACGGACGAAAACAGGCGTTTTGACGGACGGGTCTTGCAAAAATTTCGCCCGTGTATATTCCGTCATCGGTTCGTACACCTGAAAATGCCCATGAACGCCGTACCCGCGCGCATGAACGACCCGTTCCGGAATCCGCTCGTGGTCAAAGTGCGTCATTTTTTCACGAAAATGAAAATCCTCCATCAGCGTGGGGCCGCGGACGCCCGCTTTTAAAGAATGTTCATCCTCAGACACGCGAAGCGCCTGATTGGTCGTCATTTTTTTGCCGCTGTTATCAGACCGGTACTGCTCCAGCTGTTCGTCCTTTGAGTGTTCATTTACTCGTTTGTTTTGATCATCACTCATGTCAGTTCCCCCTTTTAAAACGAGACATTCTACAGCACATTTACCCGCGGCGTTCTTCATATAAACTGCTGATCCGCTCATTAGGATTTTAGGTCTGTATTTACATATGCGGTCATACACATTTTGAAATAAGCCATTTTCACAGAAATAAATTGTGAAAGCGCTTACCAAAATAGCTGTTGAACAGGGGAGGTCATATCGTGCTTGCCATACTCGGTTTTGTGATGATGATTGTCTTTATGTATCTTATTATGTCTAATCGGCTTTCCGCTCTTATTGCTTTGATTGTCGTTCCTGTTGTGTTTGCCCTGATCAGCGGATTTGGCAAAGATCTCGGCGAGATGATGATTCAAGGCGTTACAGACCTCGCTCCTACCGGGATCATGCTGTTATTCGCCATCCTGTATTTCGGCATTATGATTGACTCAGGTCTGTTTGATCCCCTCATTGCCAAAATTCTATCGCTTGTCAAAGGGGATCCGTTAAAAATCGCCATCGGCACAGCGGTTCTGACAATGACCATTTCGCTGGACGGAGATGGGACAACAACGTATATGATTACGATTGCGGCAATGCTGCCCCTTTACAAACGGCTCGGCATGAACCGTTTGGTGCTGGCGGGGATCGCGATGCTCGGTTCGGGCGTCATGAATATTATTCCGTGGGGCGGGCCGACGGCGAGGGTTTTGGCTTCCTTGAAATTGGACACGTCGGAAGTCTTTACGCCGCTGATTCCCGCTATGATTGCCGGCGTTCTCTGGGTGATCGCCGTTGCTTATCTCCTCGGAAAAAAAGAACGGAAGCGGCTCGGTGTCATTTCAATTGAACACGCGCCGTCCTCTGATCCGGAGGCTGCGCCGCTGAAGCGTCCCGCTCTCCAATGGTTTAACCTGTTGCTGACTGTTGCTCTGATGGCCGCGCTGATCACCAGCCTGCTTCCCATCCCTGTTCTTTTTATGATCGCGTTCGCCATCGCCTTGATGATCAACTATCCAAATGTCAAAGAGCAGCAGAAACGGATTTCAGCGCATGCGGGTAATGCGTTAAACGTTGTCTCAATGGTGTTTGCGGCAGGCATATTCACAGGCATTCTCTCCGGCACAAAAATGGTGGATGCGATGGCGCATTCTCTCGTTTCCCTCATCCCTGATGCCATGGGCCCGCATCTGCCGTTGATCACTGCGATTGCCAGCATGCCTTTCACCTTTTTCATGTCAAATGACGCCTTTTACTTCGGTGTGCTTCCCATCATCGCCGAAGCCGCTTCCGCTTACGGAATAGACGCCGCTGAAATCGGAAGAGCCTCCTTGCTGGGCCAGCCGGTGCATCTGCTCAGCCCGCTTGTGCCATCCACCTATCTATTGGTCGGAATGGCGGGCGTCAGCTTTGGCGATCATCAAAAATTCACTATTAAATGGGCCGTGGGGACAACGATTGTGATGACGATTGCGGCGCTTTTGATTGGGATTATTTCGTTTTAATTAAAAAAGGATTTCCGCCAGCGGAAATCCTTTTCTGTACATTATTTTTTTGTATAGCGCACCCAGTCATAATGAGCGTATAGCGGATTTACACCATTGTAGGAACCGAGCCAGTCATCGACACCTATCCCATTCCACAAGTTCATCATGATCTTTCCCGGGTTTGTCGGGATTTGGCTTGTCGCAGTATGTTTTAATTGCCCATCGACATACCATTTAATAGAGTTTGGCTGCCAATCGAACGCATACGTATGATAGGCATTGGCCGCGTCAAATCCGAGATCCGCAACCTTCTCATGGTTTCCCGCGCCATTTGTATAATAGTTAAATTGAACCTTTGTCGTGTCTTTTCCTAAAAATTCGATATCAATCTCATCCCAAGGAGTGCCATCCGTTGGACCTGTATAAGTGAAGAACGATGAAACGATCCCTGTGTTTTTAGCCGGTTTCATTCTGACTTCATAAAGTCCGTAGCCATAGGTTTGAACGGAGCGGTTCTCCCCGCAGTCAAACTTGTTATAAGACGGGCTTGTCAGCGCCAAACGCATTTCACCTGATGACGTCATTGATACATTATTTGCACGCCACGTGCAGTTGAACATATCTCCATTGGAATAACCATTTGCTTTTTGCCATAATCCGGAGTTATAGCTGTTAAAAGGTTCAAAAAACGATCCTCCTGTTTGAGCTGATGCAGTAGAAGTGATCGCACACAAACTCAAAAACAATCCAGTGACAAGAAGCAGCAGCACTCGTTTCATACGATAAAACATGTCGGCATTCCCCTTTCTTTGAAAGCGATTTCTTTATTGATCATACATGATTCCGTTAAAAGGGGACATCGGTCAGAATAATGATAATAATGAATCTTAAAAAAACCTAAATTACCATCAGCACAAACAGAAATGATCAGCGCTCATTGTAATTTAGGTTTTGCCTGCTTATCAGTAACAATCCTAACAAGATCATATGTGAATGAAGAAAAAAATGCCAACGCTTTCATTATGCTTATTTGACTACCCTTTCTATGTGAATCGTTAAATACAGCAGCTCGTCACTGGTGAGCTTGTGCTTATACGCCCTCTCAATGCATGTTTGGATTTTCTTCGTGCATTCATACGCCCGATGGTACTTTTCTTTCACTGTCTCCAGCAAAAAATCGTCCTGGCTTTCCATATGTGTGCCGTTAAAAAGACGCTGCGCGAAAAACTTTAAGTGGGTGACAAACCGATAATAGTGAAGTGATTCCTCGTTGAAGTCAATCTTAAAATGGTATTTTACGATACTCAAAATCTCTTGCATGACTTTTGTAATGTTGATGATATTGGGCATCTCTTCATTCAGCTCGGCATTGACAATATGCAGCGCAATAAAGCCTGCTTCATCCTCCGGCAGAGACACGCCAGTCTTGTTTTTTACCATGGCCAACGCTTGTTTGCCGATTGCAAATTCGTCTTTGTACAGCCGTTTCGTTTCCCACAGTAAGGCATTTTTGATATCCAGCCCTTTCTTATTGCGCTGGATCGCAAAGTTAATATGGTCGGTCAGCGACACATAGATGCTGTCATTGAGCTTTTTGCCGAGCTGTAATTTCGCATAGCTGATAATCTCTTCGGATACTTCCATACATTCGATCGGGATATCATACAAAAGGGTTTTGAACTTTTCGGATACATCTTTGTTATCGAGCGTGAACACTTTCTCAATGCGGGCTTCATCTACCGGGTCTCCCGTTTTCTTTTGAAAAGCAATGCCCCGGCCCATGATAACCAATTCCTGATTGCCTTCTTTGAGCACACTGACAACATTATTATTAATGACTTTCGCAATCTTCAATTCTGTCTCCCTCCCGCCTGACCATTTACCTGCTACACCTTGATTTTACATCCTTTTTGAACTAGGTCAATATCTCCAGGTCAATCAGAAAACGCCGTTCAGAAATCATTGTCCAACGATGAGGCAGCGGCGCATATAATGCAGAGAACCGGTTTTTGGGAAGGAGCGTGTGTGATGAAACGGTTTTCGAAAGAAGAAAGCAGCTGGATGCTGTATGATTGGGCCAATTCAGCTTATTCGGTCATTATTATGACGGCGGTATTCCCCTTGTTTTTTAAAGCCGCGGCGGCGGAAAACGGTGTCAGCGCGGCGGATTCTACCGCTTATTTGGGCTATACGATTGCCGCCGCGACTTTTATTTTGGCGATGCTCGGCCCCGTCCTAGGAACGATTGCCGACTACAAAGGATGCAAGAAACGGTTTTTTGCCTTCTTTTTTCTGATCGGTGTGGCGGGCACCGCCGCGCTGGCTTTGATTCCCGGCGAATCTTGGATGCTGTTATTAATTTGTTATACGATTTCCACGATCGGCTTTGCCGGGTCTAATGTGTTTTATGATGCGTTTCTCGTTGATGTGGCCGCAAAGGAGCGGATGAATATGGTGTCCGCCAGGGGGTTTGGGCTGGGCTATATCGGCAGTACGATCCCTTTTCTCCTCAGCATTGCCGTGATTCTTTCAGCACAAGCGGAGGTGATTCCGCTGTCCGCCCAGGCTGCCGGCCGCATTGCCTTTTTGATTACGGCGGCATGGTGGGGGCTGTTTTCGATCCCGCTCCTTCTCCGCGTCCGCCAGCGCTATTATATCGAGAGGGAGCCGCGGCTTGTAATCAGCAGTTTTAAACGGCTGGCCGGCACGCTGAAGCAGATCAGGAAGCACCGGGCGCTGTTTTTGTTTCTGCTCGCCTATTTCTTCTATATCGACGGGGTCGGCACCATCATTACGATGTCCACGTCATACGGGGCTGACCTCGGCATCAGCGCGGCAAATCTGCTGATTGTTTTATTTGTCACTCAGGTCGTCGCCGCGCCTTTTTCGATTTTGTACGGACGGCTGGCCGAACAGTTTAAGGGAAAAACGATGCTTTATGCCGGAATCGGCGTGTATATGATTGTCTGCACGTATGCTTATTTTATGGATTCCGCTTTTGATTTCTGGGTTTTGGCTATGCTTGTCGCCACTTCCCAAGGAGGTATTCAGGCGCTGAGCCGCTCTTACTTTGCAAAGCTTGTCCCCAAACAGAACGCCAATGAGTTTTTCGGCTTTTATAATATCTTCGGCAAGTTCGCTTCGATTATCGGCCCGCTTTTGATTGCCGTGACCGCCCAGCTGACCGGAAATTCGTCAGCCGCCGTGTTCAGCCTGATCATTTTGTTTGTAATCGGGATTGGCATTCTTGCGTTCGTGCCTGAGGAGACGGCGTAAAAAAAGCCTGCGCGCGGCAGGCTTTCTTTTTTATTTCTTGGCTTTATGGACTTTCAGTTTTTTGCCTTTGACCGTCGTATTTTTCATGATGTCAAGAACGTGCGGGCCTTTGCCGTTCAGAATTTCGACGTACGATGCGTTGTCCAGAATCGTGATAATCCCGATATCATCGGCTGAAACGCCGTCGATTTTCGCAATCGTTCCGACAAAATCGACCGCTCTGAGTTTTTTCTTTTTCCCGCCGTTAAAGTACAGCTTCATGATGTCTTTGTTTAACTGTTCGCTTTTGTCTGTTTTGACATCGGGGCGGGCGTTCAATTTTTCCGCAAAAGCCGCTTTCCGTTCCGCTGTTTCTTTCTTGGACGGCGCCTCCCGCTTCTGGATGCGGAAACCGATATATGTCTCAATGTCATTCAGGAACCGCGATTCAGACGGCGTCACAAACGTAACGGCCAGTCCGCGGTGTCCGGCGCGGCCCGTTCTGCCGGTGCGGTGCACATAGCTTTCTTTTTCAAGCGGAATATCATAATTGATGACGAGGCTGATGTTTTCAATATCAATTCCTCTGGCGGCAACGTCGGTCGCAATGAGATAGCGGAACTCACCGCGCTTGAATTCATTCATGACGTCAAAGCGGTCTTCCTGCACCATGCCGCCGTGAATTTTATCGCAAGGGTAGCCCAGCCTGTCCAGCTCATCGGTTAACTGGATGACCCTTTCTTTTGTCCGGCAGAATATGATGCAGCTGTCCGGGTTTTCGGTGATCAGGACATCACGCAGCAAAGATGTTTTGTCCTCTTCTTCTGTTCTGGTGACAAAATGCTCAATGTCTTTTGTCGTCAGGCCTTCCGCTTTTACTTCAATCAATTCAGGGTCTTTCATATATGTGCGGCTCAGCTTCTCGACGTCATCCGGCAGCGTCGCTGAAAACAGCATGGTGACTCTGTTTTTCGGCAGATGCTGAATGATGGCTTCCACCTGTTCAATAAATCCCATATTCAGCATTTCATCCGCTTCGTCAATCACCACATACGCCAGCCGTTCAAGCGGCAGCGTCCCTTTTTCTATATGATCAAGCACACGCCCCGGCGTTCCGGCAACGACGTGGCTTTTTTGCTTCAGTTCGGTTTTCTGTTTATCAAAAGAAGCTTTTCCGAAAACCGCCGTGGCTTTTATCCGTTTAAAACGGCCGATATTCGTGATATCTTCTTTAATCTGCGCCGCAAGCTCGCGGGTTGGCGTTAAAATCAGCGCCTGCGGTTTGTTTTCCTCCCACTCCGCAAGCTCGCAGATCGGAATGCCGAAAGCCGCGGTTTTGCCGCTGCCCGTCTGCGATTTGACGACGAGGTCTTTTTTTTGCAGCGCGGCGGGGATGACGCGCCGCTGCACTTCAGTCGGCTCGGTGTATTGCAAGCCATTCAGCGCCCGTCGGATTTCGGGGCTGATCGCATATTCATTAAACTCATTCATGACTAAACTCCTTCTCTGTCCGGCTCCCCTCATTATACGCGAAATGCCGCCGCTTTACCCTGACGTTTTGCCGGGCCATTCGGGGGACTGCTTTTTCTTCATGTCAAGCACGACCCATTTGGCGCAATAGAAGCTCATTCTTCCTTCCCCGTCATCGACATAATAGCGTATCGATTCCCAGCCGCCGTCGACCGGGCTGATACCCAGACGGATGTCGGTGATGCTCTCCAGATCATCCAGC
Organism: Bacillus sp. FSL P4-0334; assembly: GCF_038004825.1. Taxonomy (NCBI): domain Bacteria; kingdom Bacillati; phylum Bacillota; class Bacilli; order Caryophanales; family Bacillaceae; genus Bacillus; species Bacillus sp. FSL P4-0334. Next base: position 814,071 of record NZ_JBBORX010000001.1, read on the forward strand.
CGGGCAGCCCTCACACCTTCAAACCGCAGCACAGCATCATACTGTCCATCAGCCAGCTTCACCTCAAAAACCGGGATTTTATCATAATAGTTATATCCGGTATAGAACATAAACTCCGTCAATTCAAAACAACCCGGCGAATCCGGCCCCAGCAGAACTGCTTTCTCATGTTTGTGCCACTCCATTTTGTGCCTCCTTCTTTTCAGCTGTTTCATATTGACGGCAATAAAAGCGGAACGTTTGGTTCTCCCACTCCTCCACGAGAAAATGCTGTCCCTCATCTCCGTCAGCAGCAGGATCAATTGTTACAATGCCTGAACCAGCAGCATGACTCTCCATTTCTTTTATTTGAACGGAAGAAACGTCTTTGCATATGAGCCTCAAACAAATGAGCTGATGTTCATACTCGAAGGAAAACACCAACTCAATTACAGAAATCTCTCGTTCCCGGAAAAGGCGGAATTCTAAAAGCTCTTGAATCAGCCACTTATTCTTTTTCATTTTCTATAAATTCTCCTATAGAAGCGGCATACAACTCAACATCGGCAGTCTCATGATCCCACAAATAAACAGTCTCCTCCATTACACCGTCCTTCTTTTTCAAGCACAGCTTATCTCCGGTTCCGTTGTCAGCAATTACGATCATATCGTCGGGCATGCTCTCTTCTCTGCACACACTGTTTTGCCTGATCACATCATCCCAAGTTTTCTGTAAGCGGCTTTGTTCACGGATAGGAAAAAAATCCATCCTCCGATTTCCGCAGGGTTCTTTTTATGAAGCAGCCGTTTATACGCTTTCGGAAAAGACGCTCTCAAGCTTTGTTCCGCAGCTCCGAACTCTTCTTCTGTCATCCTGTTATTCCTCCTCCCGTAAAAGCATGAGATTCATTCACAAGCTGTCTTCACTTTTGAAATAAGACAGGAGCGTTTCTTTCTATCGCCCTTATTAGCGGTGAGCCAAATATCGTAATGGTTTGCTGCCGCGGATCCCCCAACAGCCCCCACTGAAACTCCTGGTGAATAAAGAAACCATAGTCTCCGTTTGGAATAACGGGGACAAGCCATTCACCGAATTCATCTTTATCAATTGGCACATGAGGATTAAATAGATAACATTCATGCTGCCAGTCCAGCGCATACATAAACTCATGCTTTAACGTACAAGATTGAAATGCCTTTAGAATCTGCATCTCTGCATCTTCCAGAAAACCGATACCATTGAATCCTTGAGATACATCAAAGACCTGAAACGGCTTTGGAGGTTTCATTGAAGCAAATATACTGCCCGGTTTCCATTTCACTGCGCGATTCACCCTGCGCCACAAGCGCTCTGTCTCCTCTTCACTCAAACCATGCCAATTCATGTATTTCTGCCTCCCGCAGTTTCAAACGTTTCACCTCTGCCCGTCCCTTTTCAAAAGCTGCCTGTCAGCTTAGTAAGTAAAGCCGGTTGCTCTCATCAATCCCCGCAGCCTTATCTTGATAAGCAGCCACTTGCGTAATCTTTAACCAGTTAAAATAGCCGAATTCCACGTGAAACCGATTCATATCATTCGGTTGTGCCAGAACAGCCATTAAGATAAATTCATCGTGATGATGATGCGCCAAACTTTTGAGCATCTCCCAGCCTTCTTCAGACAAGACCCAGTGGAATTCCTCGAATAGATAATAATGTTTTTGTTGTTTAAATACTTGTTCGGGCAACGTTTTATTTTCATGAAATAAGGAATATATTTGGGATTGAAAAATCGCCAATTCCTTTGTGTTCTTTATAAAAAAGGGATGCATTTTGTACCTCTTTTCGGCGGTTTACACACAAGCTCAGAGCCGTATTCTGTGTGAAATAAACAGGCAGCAAATGAGAAGGACGGCTCCACTAAAATAAAGCTGTTAGAAAGAAGCCGGACTTCAAAATCTATAAAATCCATGAGAAAGAATATCTTTACTCACTAGATCACACGAATATATTGAGTTGTATTTCAGCGGGTTAATCACATCCAGATTCCCTATAGCCCTCAATGATTCTTTTTGTAAATTTAAAGGACTGCTCATGTTTACCTCGGCAAACGGTTTCCCGTGTAAAAGCGGTTTTGTTTGTAAGAAAAAGAGAGGCCGGGAACCTCTCTTCACATTAATAAACTAGGATTCATTTAACATTTCAATCATTTCTGCCGCTTCTAAGTACAATTCATTTATCCTGTTTTGAATTTCTTTTGCAATTTCTTCATCACTTTCTAGATCTGATAGATATCCCGCTTTCCCCGAAAACAACCTTCTTTCACAAACCCATATATCTAAATGGTCTACACAATAGCCGTCTTCATTATCGTGAAAGTCGGTGCCGTTCAAATAAGCTACAGAAAAAAATATCAGTGAATTATAGGTATTCTCAAAACAATCTGAGGGCTGTACTTCTTTTCCTATTTCTTTTTCGTTTCCGACTCTTCCAAAAGCAGCTTCAATTTTCAAACCCATTTTTCTAAACTTTTCTTGATTGTTTCTTATTTTGTTTAATGCAATCCGTTCAAATTGTTTTTCTATTTGTAAGATCTCTTTTTGTGTAATAGATTTCAGGTTGATTTTCTTCATATTACACCTCGTTCAGAACTCAAAACATTTACTACTGTCAGTATCTGTACAAGCGAATGTGAGAAATCAGTCTTTTACAATTCAGTCTTTATGATTTCTTCCATTGACATTCCTTCAAAATATTTATAGAGAATAGATTCTACAGCCGAATGTCCAAATATACCTAATGGGTTAGGGATGTCTTTGCCCGTTTTCTCATCTGCCTCTGCTAATTCATCTTCTGATGCAAATGAATCGCCTTCACTTATGAGATATTTACCGTCTTCATATAAAACAAATTTTAATTGAGAATGACTGTTTTTCTCTATTATCTCTTGAGGCATCTTGGATATTACTTTCCAATCTCCTTGCAGAAAACCTGTGTGCCCGGTATTAGCCGCAAATATTTTCTTATTTTCTTCTTTCATTAGACGAATGATTTCTTCTCTGCTAAGTGTATTTTCAGTGAAAATATTATAATACTGAATAAGAATGTCATCGTCTTTATTTTTTGATAGATCACCTTCAATAACCCAAGCATAAGTATACTTCCCGATCTTATCCAAAGGTATTTGAATAACAGCTCCCGGTATTACTTTAGCTATTGATTTCGCTTTCCTGGTCGTTGCCTTTATTTCTACTATTCGCTTATCAACTAACTCCGTGAAAGAAGAATCTCCATTTGTATTCATAACGGTAACTAAAGTTGCTAAGAATTCTTCTAATATCGGTTCTCTATCCAGCTCTCTCTTATATAATTCACAAAATTTTTCTACAGCATCAAAACATATATCTAAGCCTTCATCACTAAGTAAAACTTTCTTGTTTTTATATTCTTCTTCCCAATATCCCAATAGAACGGCCTTCTTTCTTTTCTATTTCATACCGCTCATTCCCTGAATAATATCGTGTCTGAATTCTGTACGCCCAGAGGTTAAAAAGGTTTCCTTCATCAACTACTCAATATCGTAATCCTCCCACTCCCTCCAGTTATTATTTACATCACCTACATCAACTGAACCTGCGCCTTTTTCAAGATATTGCGCAAATGATTGAAAAGAAATTAATTGGCTTGGATCTGTTAGGTAATCAGGATATTCCCAATCCTCTGTTTCGAATACTCCTTCTGCTTCGCTTTTTAGATCCAGTATATTTAATAGTTTTTTTGGCTTTATCCAAAGCGCCTCTCTAAAAGAAGCATCCTCAAACAAATTCCTGAAATAAGTTTTCCAAGCCCTTTCTTTTGTACTCTTTTGGAATTCATTTCTTTGGTGAATATTTACGCAATAACGAGACTCTTTAATTTCAATTTCCACTACTTCGCTTAATTGTTGAAAATCACTTTCACTATATGTTATTTTCTCACCTGCTTCAGTCTTTAAGGCGAAGTCATCAATTATTATCGATTTGTAGTTGTCTGAAAAACAGTTACTATAGGTATGAATAGCCAGAAAAGGTCCTTTAGAATCTACTTCGAAGCAATGAATTGCCAGTAACCAATTGTCATCATTTAATCTTAATAAGGTACATTTACTCCCAACATAATTAGATTCACGCCATTCAAAAATTGGTCGGTTTAATTCACTAAATTCATCATCTAATAGGCTAAGAATTTCTTTACTTTTAATCAAAATTCATTCTCCTTATTAAATTATTTTTATATTTTATCTTCCACATAATAATTTATTTAATATATAACGGATTATTTCCAATTACTGCATGTCTATAATATCTTCAAAAGTATTGAACAGAATCTGTGTGTGCCCATTTTGGCCACTCTGTGTTACCATCATCATGTTTTTGAATATATGCTATCTCTTGACGGGAAATTGCTTCGGCAATTGATTGAAAGAAAGGAGACAAACTAGGCAAATCTTTTTCTCCTTCTGGATGCATCCATAATTCTGTTGAATACAATTGTTCATACTCCGAAGAGAGACCCGCTATTTCCAGTTGTTCTTGTTTCGTCAGCCAAAGTGTGTCAAGAAATAATCTATTTTTGGTCATATGCCTCAAACATGTAATCCATTCATTCTTTGGGGAAATCTTATCTTTTATTTCCTGCTCAATAAAAAATTGAAATGTTTTCTCTCTAAGAGACACATTGATTTGTTTACTTGTAAAACCCGATTCTATATCTTCCAATTCCAGCAAATTTCCTTTTTCATCTGCAAATAAAAACGGTTCATCATCTAAAAAACTTACTTCATTATTTGTTAATTGATTACCCACCGCATAAAAATCAATAGCTGGTCCCAATCTCGACAATCCAAACAGCTGGAACGTTAAAAGCCAGTTATCTCTTTCAATAAAAATCGAAAGCTTCCCTTTTGCGAAGTCAAAATTCTCATTATCAAGAAACGGAAACTCTTCCTTATTGAATGAATCGTTAAGCAATGCGAGAATGGCTTCTTTTTTTCCACCCAACATCCTCACCTCCGTTGATGTCTTTTTCTCAGAATAGCACTAGTATATCCTCCTTGTTTTCGTGAACAAGTTTGACAATGAGGATATAGCCTTTGTCGCTGGCCTTTCTTCCTTAATTTTGATACTGGTTGGTGATCCGCAATCCAATTTCTGCTTTTAGTTCCAGGGTGCCTTCTACCACAAGTATGACAGCCATATTTATTCCCAATTTTGTTTAATACTCTTCTTTCCTTTTTATTTAACCTGCTACTTGTACTTCTTGCAGGAATTGACCTTCTAGCGTATTTACCAGGTTTTAAATACTTCTTGGCGGCCTTCGCAAATCCCAAAGCCTTCTTAGCACCTTTAAACACTTTCCCGGGCCCAAAGTTCGAAGCCGCTGCCCAGGCTGCACCTCTCCATCCTTTACCTGATTTATAGGCCTTATATCCATCATAGGCTGCAAATCCGGCATTTACCACAAGCCACACCCAATGCCCGTCCGGATCGACGTTCATGACCGGGTTGTTGTTTCCGTAAGCATACCCATTCTGATCTAAAGAATCGCCGTCACTGCCCGGGTCTGGGTCTAGTGATAAGAATACGCCGTTTCTTGGTTCGTAGTAGCGGGCCATGAGATAGTACAGGCCGGTTTCTTCGTCGTATTGGTAGCCTGCGTAGCGGTAGCGGTTGTCTTTTACTTCGTCGCTCGCTTCGGTTTTTGTCGGATTTCCCCATGCATCGTATTGATATTTGGCAACGGTTTTTCCGGTGCTGTCTGAGATGGCGATGACGTCGCCGTGTGCGTTGTAGTGATAGAAATATTTCTTGCCGTTCTTTGTATAGGATAACAGCTGGCCGCTGTCACCGTACGTGTATGATTTAGTGACGTTGTTGTCGGCGTCTGTTTCATACAGGACATTCAAGCTGTCTCCGTCGTAGAAGTAGTTCGTGACGTTTCCGTTGACGGTTTTTTGGATTCTGTTTCCTTTTTCATCGTATTTGTATGTTGCGAACGGCTTGTCTTCGCCTTTTTTCGTGACGGCGGTCAGGTTGTCTTCCGCGTCCCACGTATATGTGTATTTGCCGTCGGATGTGCGGTTGCCGTTTTTATCGTAGGACAGGTCTTCGTCATTCACCTTCGTCAGCTGGTTCATGATGTTGAAGGAAGCGTTGACTGATTTGCTTGCGCCGTCCTTTGTGGTGGTAACATTTGTCCGGTTGCCGAAGCCGTCGTACGTATATTGAATGACGGTGCCGTCTTCATGAGTTTCTTTGACGAGCTGGTTGAGCTTGCCGTATTCGTACTGCACCTTTCCGCCCGCTGAGCTGTCGATGACCGTGCGGTTGCCGTTGGCGTCGTATTCATAGCTTTCCCGGAAGATGCTGCCGCCGTTTTTCGCTCCGATATGAAGAGAGCTGACGAGATTCCGCTCATCATATGAAAAACTCGTGCCGACTTCATTGCCGCTGATGAATGTCTGGACATTGCCGTTTTCATCGTAATCAAATGTATAGGCTGAAGTGCCGTCTTTCATTTCAATCATTTGATCAAGTTTGTTGTACGTAAAGCTGTTTGTTCCTTTTTGGCCGCCGTGGCTCCATGAGAAAGTTTTCAGCTTATCCGAATCAGCCGGATACGTCCAGCTTTGGCTGCCGCCGCGGTCGGTTAATTCGGTCAGGCGGTTTTTGTTGTCAAAGGTGCGTTTTTTCGTTGTATTTTGTTCTTTGTTTGTGACCGACGTTTCATTGCCGTTTTTGTCATAGGTAAAGTTGTATTTTTCAGTGCCGTTATACGCTTTTGACTTAACCCGGTCGGTGCCGTCATAGGTCAGCGACACTTCATTGCCGTTGGCGGAAACGGTTTTCGTCAAGTTGCTGTTGGCGTCATATTCACTCTTCAGTACATTGCCGAGCGGGTCGGTTGTTTTGACGAGCTTGCCCATGACGTCATATTCATATTGATAGGTCTGGTCTGCGCCGGCCCGAATCGTTTTTGTCAGCTCATTTCCTTCCTTGTCATAGCTGTGAAGGATGGATGTGCCGTTTGACAAGGTCAGCTTTGTCAGCTGGTCGGCCTGATCGTATTCGTAGGCGGTTGTTTCGCCTTTCGCGTCGGTTTCAGACATTTTCTTTCCAGTCTCGTCATATGAAGCAGTGCTTGCATACCCTAGTTCGTCTTCTTCTTTTGTGACGTAGTTTCCTTTTTCGTCATAGGTGTTTTTCGTCAGGATGCTTCCTTCGATTAAACGGATATCATCAAACCACGCCGTTCCTGTGGCGCTTTTTTGGAACAGAATGCTGAGTTCGATTTTATTGATCGGCTTTGTTTTCGGAATGACTGCCGCTGCCCGGTTCCATTCCTGTGTCCCCTGCGGGAATTTGGCGGTGTAGACGCCCGTCGTGCCGTCCGCATAAGTGACGTCAGCCTGAAGAGCGTAATCATTGTCATTCGTAAATTTTACGCCGTCAGCCTTGGACATCCCCGTCAGCGTGATATATACCGGCTTATCGTCCGCGCTTTGGCCTAATGTAACGGTTTGTTTTGCGGCCGCATTGGCTTGTGATGCATTTGTGCGGGACGCTTTTAATGAGCTGTCATCATCGAAGCCTTCATCAAGGTCAGCGGCGGCTCCGCTTGTGCTCCAGCCATCTGTTTTGGCCGTGAAACTGCTGTTTTGCACCGGGTTATAGCTTGAAGAGACTTCGCCTTTTTCCAGCTGAACCTGATCAAACCACGCTTTTCCTTTACCGTCCTTGTCGTTATGATCCACTTCCATATAGACGATGGCTTTTCCTGCATTGGCCGGTGTTGTAAAGGTGATCTGCCGTTTCGTCCAGTCATTCTTTCCGGCTAATGCGCCTGATTCATTGTGAATCCATTGAATGCGTTTTTGGTCTTTGTCACGCAGATCAATGTTGAAATACGCTCTCGCCTTCGTCAGATCCGTTTTGATCTGGCCGCTGAGTGTATACGTCGTATTCGGCTCAAGCTGCACTTCCTGCGTTGCGGACGTATGGCCGTGCTCTGTTCCGGCTGAAGCGGATTGTGACGAGATCTCCAATGCTTTTTGTCCGGACAGCGCGCCGCTTCTTGCTTTTACAGATGCGATGCTTCCGCTGTCTCTCGTAGCAGTGAGATTCCAGCCAAGCTTTGTTCCTTCAAAGCTGCCGTCTTTCAGCAGGCTCGCCGAAGCTGCCAGCTCTTTGCTTGATTGAATGAGATTTCCGTACTTGTCATACACGGCGGCGGATGAGGATTTTCCGCTTTGATCCGTTTCAGAAACGGCATCAAGTCCGTCGTACGCAATGTCAGTGACGTTCCCCTCGGTGTCCTTCATTTTCGTTACGTCATTGTTTTTGTTGTACTGATACGTTTCGGTGCCGTAGTTGTCTTTTACGGCTGTGACGTTGCCGTCTTTATCATATTGATAGCTTTCTGTCGCTTTGCCCGCATCCGCGTCGTTCGGATCGGTGTCCTGAATGACGTTGTTGCCTTCGTATACAGTGTTGGTCGTGATTTTCAGCCCTTCGGCATCATCGATCATCTGAATCGGGTTGCCCGCCTCATTATAGCCGTACTGCACTTTGCGGCCGTTCGGCTGCGTCATGAGCAGCGTTTTTTTGTCCGCGTCATAGCTGTAGTCGTACGTTTCTTTTTTCGCATTGACGGCTTTGGCCAGACGGTGGCCGCTGTATTGGTATTCAGTGAACAGCGGTTTGTCATCCGTGCTGTTTGCGGAATACTGCTTGACGAGGCGCCCTTCGGCATCATAGTCGTAGCTTGTGACGCTGCCGTCAGTATCCGTCACCTTTTTGAGAAGGTCTTTGTCATATGAATATGAAATCTTTTTGTTTTTCGGCCCTGTAAGAGATGTGACATGGCCGTTTTCATCATAGGTAAATGTCAGCTTGCGCCCTGATGCGTCTGTTATGGCGGTCAGCTGATTGCTGTCGTTATATTCGTATACGGTTGTATTGTTGTGTCCGTCAACGATTTTTTGGAGCTTGCCGCCTTTTTTGCTGAAATAAGCGTTCGTCTGATCTTTTGTTTTTAATACAAATTGGTCGCTTGTTTCCGTCAGTTCGAGATAAACGCCCGTCGGCGGCTGATACGTGCCGTCAGATTTTTTCGTGAAGACATGTGTTGTCGCGTCCTCATCAATATAAACGGCTCTGCCGTCTTCAGAAAGGATCGACGTTTCCGCATCGGCATACCAGCCTTGGCCGAACATATGGTCAGAGCTGTCAAGGCTGTTGAAGGTCCGGGAGAGCCCGAGCCCCGGCCCGCGTCCGTCGATTGACATATCTTCCTCATTGACGATGACATTTCCCGTCGCGCCGTTCAGCTGTCCGTCCGGAATGTCGATAATAGACCAGAATTCTTCCGTTCCGAGGAATTCCGCCCCTTCATGGAAAACAGGGTTAAAAGGTGCCGTCGGTATGCTGTCACCGTTTGCGTCATAGGCGGTCAGCGTGAAGGAATAGTTCTTCTTCCCTTTGTAATTGCCGTTTGCGTTTTCGTAAACAGGTGAAGGGTCAAGCGCCAGTTCGCCGCCCTTTCCGTCCGTGTGAAGCTGGAATCTTCCCGCTTTCACTTCATCGGCTGACGGCCAGATGCGTTTGTTTTGGGTCGTCCAATGATCGGTATCCCCGACATCGAATGATTGATAATCTTTTCCGTTGTAGATGTTGATTTTGTAGCCTTTGGCGTTTTTGACTTTATCCCATATGAGATTGACATAACCCGTTTGGCTCGATTTCGTGTTCGTATAGACATAGCCTGTCAGGTTTTTCGGCTTTGCGATATCAGGCAGCGCCGGACTCGCTTCCGGTGAGGCGATCGCTTCTCCGTCTTTGTTATAAGCAATGACTTTAAATCCGTAGGTTTTCCGGTTCGCATCTCCGCCGGCGTTTTTATAAACGGGGCCCGGGTTGATCGGCAATTCCGCGCCTTTTTTGTCTTTCAGGTGAAGCGCATATTTTCCGGCGCTGATTTCCGCCTTTGTCGGCCAGATGTTTTGGTCTTTTGTGGACCAGGATGTTTTATTTCCGAGGTCAAGCGTTTCAAAGCTTTTGCCGTTAAAGACTTGCATTTTATACCCGGCTGCGCCTGATACGGCTTTCCAGGAAAGATCAAACCAGCCTGTGGCGTTGTTGTTATTAAAGCCTTTCGTGCTTGGTTTCTGAACTCTTCCGATATTCGGAATGACGGGCTTGGCGGCCGCAGACATGGCGCCTTCTCCCTGGTCAAACACCGCGCTGACCGCAACCCAGTAATTTTTACTTGCCGGATAGCTGCCGCCGGCGTTTTTATAGACCGGCGAAGGATTAAGCGCTAATTCAGTTCCGCCTTTTCCGTCTGTATGCAGCTTATATTTGCCGGAGTCGATTTCCGCTTTTGTCGGCCAGATGTTTTTTCCTTTTGTGCTCCAAGAGGTTGCATTGCCGACCGGAATGGCCTGATATTCTTTCCCGTTATAAAGCCAGACTTTATAGCTTTTGGCGCCTTCAGCTTTTTTCCAGCTGATATTGAAAAATCCTGTCGAATCTCCGTTATGATACGCTTTGACAGACGGCGTGTCCGCCTTCGGAATCGTGTATGTCACTTCAATGTATGGTTTTTTAGCAGAGTTTGCTGATGACATCAGCTTCTTCCAATATTCTTTTCCGTTGCCGTTTGCGTGAAGCTTAAAGCCGTAATTGGCGCCGCCGCTGTTCCACGACTTGACTGCGGAGGTGACATCGAAGCTTGCCCATTGGCCTTTATAGACCTCGGCTTTGCCGATGTTTTTGGAGCCCGGCTTGTTCTTCCACGTAATCTTGGCATTGTCGTAATTGCTGTTAACGGTGTCGAGCCAAAGCCCCGTCGCCTTTGATCCGTAATAGGAGTGGGCTGTGTACGCTTTGAGCGTCGCTTTCGTTACCGTCATGTTTTTGATCGGCTTTAGATTATCAAACTTCATAAAAGCGTAGTTCGTTCCGGTTGTGCCGTCATAATATCCAGTTTTCAGCACGTACGCTTTCAATCCGGCGTCCCATTTCTGCGAAGCGGCAGAGTAGTTTGTCGTCGGGTACGCGCTCATGACAAAGGTATCGGACGACACAGATACTGATGTTGAAGGGTCAATAGATACCGGATAAACCCGCTTGGGATCTTTCAGCCATTTTTCATCGGCCGTTACATGGAGCAAGTACCCTTCACTGTTTTTTTCAAGCTTGAAGCTGACATCTTCTGACCTGCTGACTTCACCTGACTTTTCGTCGAGATCTGAGTCGGTCATAAAGGGCTTCGGCACGGTGTAGACGACATTGTCTTTATCATCAGAAAACGCGATAGAGCCGTCTTCCTGTTCTTTAGCCTGAAGATCGGTTTTGATTTGAAAGGTGAAGGAATTGTAGCCTTCATATTTGTGAAGCACAAGGTCTTCTTTTATGTTTTCGTTAAATGTGTAGGTTTGTAAATCAATTGCAGGAAACACTTGCTGATACGTAAGCTCGTTGCTGTCTTCCCTTACTTTTGCTGAGGCATCTGTCGGAGTAATTGCAGCCTGATCGGGGCCTTTTGCGCCGGTTAATGAGTATGTGAGCTTATGATCATTGTGTTCAAATGTAGCGTATAATCCGTTTTTCATTTGCTTCAGAAAATCGGAATTCAGCACTGTATTTTCCGTTCCGACTTCCTTTGAGCCGGTTTTCAATTCAGGAGAAACGTCTTCCCAGTCCGCATTGGCGGTTTCTTTCGTATGAATGGGGTCTGTGTAGATTTCCTGTTTGTACACACCCTCGCCTTCATAGTAAAGCTTTGAATTCTCAGTTCTTTCAGACGTGATCTCACCGTCTTGATTAATATCTTTTTGATCAAAAGGCATCTGCTCAGATGCTTTTTCCGCCGGAAGATCTTTTTCCGGGTCTGCAGCCGGAATGGCGGCGGTTTTCGCTTGATCTTGTTTTTCACGCGTTTCTGCCGCAAACACATCGGCAGGCGCAATGGAAATTATCAGCGTTGCCGCAAGAGTGCCGGCCAGCCATTTTTTCCACTTGTTCTTTTTTCCTATTTTCATAGGTTCTCCTCCTTCTTTTGTAATATAGGCTTAACAATAGTAATATTATTGAAATTGTTTATCAATATTTTCCTAGGTATTTAAGGTTATTTTAAGGATTATAGGGATTTTGAACCTTTTATTCATATAAAAAAACCGCCGGCTGCCGGCGGTTTTTCGTATTATGGATAGCGGAGATTTGTATTTTGCGCTCCCGCGTAGGATTGGGCGAAGTTTTTGGCGTCCTGGGCTGAAAGGGTGCCATAGCTGTAATTTGATCTCGGATTCCAGCCGGTGCGCGGTGATTTCGGGGCTTTGAGCGACGGGAATGAACCGGTGTCGGTGAATTGGGCCGTCCCGTAGTCGTCTATCATTCCGCCTTTTTCATTTCCGTTACCGAAATAGTTGGCTTCTGAGAAGACAGTCGCGTTTGTATGAATGGTGAATCCTAAATTGAAATTGGTCACATAGTTGTTTTTCGCGTGAAAATAGCCGTATCTCATCAGGCCCGGTGAACGCACATAGACGTTATTAAAATAGTTGTTGGTGATCGTCATATGCGGATAGCCGATATAATTGCGTCCTTCGTTATCATCATTCGGATAACCGAGAATCAGGCCGTACAGATGGTCTGTGAATTTAGAGTTAGACAGCGTCACAAAATCCGCTTTGGCGCCGACATACAGAAGCTTTCCCAAATCACTGTGGCTGTTCGGATTGTAGCTGTGTCCTTCAAACCAGACGTGGTCAATCCAGTAATTCTGTCCGTTCGCTATGTACATCGGAATGTCGTTGTTGCCTGTAATGGCGGCACTATGGCTGATAATGAGATTTTTGAAAATCACATTGTTTGAGCCGGAGCCGGTGGTCAGATAGACGTTGGTCAGCCTGTGGCTGGTATAAGAGCCGACGATGGTTTTATTGGCGCCGACTGTCACAACGGCTTTACCCGGGGAAGAAATATCACTTGTGATGACGATGGTTTTGCGGTCCGTTCCGCCCGCATTGTTTTTCAAATCATTGAGATTGCTGACGTAGACGACGGGGCCGCCCTGGCCGCCCGATACGGCGGATTTTGCTTTTCCGTTATGATCCTTCGCATTGCCCGCGAATCCGGTAAGTCCCTGCATCACATCCGGATAAGCCGCTGCCGCTTCTGCCTGCTTTGATGCGGAACATACGATGGCCAGACAAAGCGCAAATCCGAATGCAGCCAAGAAAGCGAGATGACGCGTCTTTTTTATCATGCCCTTCACTCCTTTAATTTCTTAAATTGTAAACACAAGAAGTATTATACAATTACTATCCTCTTTTTCCATGATCTGTTTGTCTGCTTTTTCGTTATGGCTGAAAAGCCCCAAAATAAAAAAAGCAGCCGGTACGGCCGCCTATATACGGGTGCTGTCTGCCTGAGTTTCCGCCGGCACGGCTTTTTGCTTTCGAATCAGGGACAGCGCCATTCCAGCAAAAATCAACACAATCCCCAAAGATTGATAAAGGTCGGGGCGAAATCCCGTAAATACGGTGTCAAGCACAATCGCCACCGCCGGATCAAGAAATACGATGATTGAAATAAACCGGGTGGATAAAAACCGCAAGCTGTCAAAAAAGAGCAAATACACAATTCCCGTATGGATGATACCGGTCGACACAATCATGATCCAGTTCACATGCGACAAATCAGAAAAAGCGCCGAAACGGACGAACGGGAGAAGAATGATAACGCCCAACCCGGTCTGCAAACAGGTGACCGCATATGGACTGAGACTGTTGATGCCTTTCCCGGCCAGTGTCGTAAAAGCATAAAAAAGGGCGGCCAGCACGGCCCAAATAATACCCGATCCCATCAGCTGAGAAAATGATGTATTTCCGTTGATGCCGGAAATCAGAGCGGTGCCCAGAAAACAAATTACGATGGAACTGACTGACACCATATGCAGTTTCTCCCGGTATATAAGGCTCCCCAGAAGAAGGACGAGAACCGGAGCCAAATGATAAACGGAAATCGCTATCGTCACTGATGTCTCCTCAAACGATTTAAATAAAAACACCCAGTTCAGCACGAGAAAAAATCCGCAGGCCAGTGTCTGCAGCACCTCCCGCCGGTTCCATTGTTCGGTGCGGTACCGTCCGGAACCAAACCAGCAAACGCCCAGAAACAATGAGGCGCACAGACATCTCACAAAGACCAGTTCAATTGAAGGCACATTCGTATGTTCCGAGAAAAAGCCGATTGATCCGAAAATGACCATGGAAATGACCATTTTGATGACGGCATTTGATGTTTGTTCAGCTTGCATTGATTTGCTTCCTCCATATCATTGACTGTTTATTCAGACAAATACTAACAGCCATTTTACTTGATTCAGAGGAAGATTTCACCCTATTTTTCGAAAGCCGGCGGTCTTTTCTCATGAAAAAAACCCCGCATCAGCAGGGTCTTCTGTTTAATGAACGATCAGTACAGGACAAGGAGACAATTGTGAGACCTTATGGCTCACGCTTCCGAGCATCATTTCTTTAAATCCGCTGATTCCGCGGCTTCCGACGACAATCAGATTGAAATGCTGTTCTTTCGCTATGTTTAAAATTTGATGCGCAGGTTCGCCTTGGACGTACAGGCTTTCCGCGTTTACTCCGCTTTCAGCCGCTTTCTGCTTGGCATCTTCCAGAATGGCCGCTCCTTTTTGCTCGACTTCATGTTTGATGTCTTCAATGAAGTTTTCCGGAACATAGACAATCCCGGTTAAAGCTGATGTGGAGACAACGGCTTCACGTCCCGCATAGAGAATGGTGAGTTCAGCCTGCTGTTCTTTCGCCAGATGGATCGCTGCGTCCAGGGCTTTATTGCTCATGTCTGAACCGTCTACTGCTGCAAGAATTTTTTTAAACATATGAATCCCGCCTTTCTGCTTTTATTGTCCTCCTCTCTTTGCTGAATGTCAATTTTGCCGGCTTTCTCCGGAACATTGCGCTTACAGACTTTCTCCGTTTGTGGCGATGACGTCTTTATACCAATAAAAACTTTTCTTTTTCTTTCTTTCAAACGTGCCTTTTCCGTCATTGCCGCGGTCGACATAGATATAGCCGTAGCGTTTTTTCATTTCTGCCGTTGAGGCGCTGACGAGGTCAATCGGCCCCCACGACGTGTAGCCGATCAGGTCGACGCCGTCTTCAATCGCCTCTCTTGCCTCTATTAAATGATCACGCAGATAATTGATGCGGTAGTCATCCTGAATGGTTCCGTCCTCCTCCGGCTGATCAACCGCGCCGAGTCCGTTTTCGACGATGAAGAGCGGTTTCTGATAACGGTCGTACAGCGTGTTTAAGGTGATGCGCAAGCCCTTCGGATCAATCTGCCAGCCCCATTCGGAAGATTTCAGGTACGGGTTTTTCACGCCGCCGAGAAGATTTCCCTTAGATTGCGCCAGATCCTCAGGCGCCGTGCTGGCCGTCATCGACATGTAGTAGCTGAAGCCGATGTAATCCACCGTATGTTCTTTCAGGAGCGCCTCGTCCCCTTCCTTCATCTCGATCGTAATTCCGTTTTCTTTAAAGAAGCGTTTCATATAGCCCGGATAGCTGCCCCTCGCCTGTACATCAGAAAAGAACAGCGTGCTCCGCTCTTTTTGCAAAGCAGCATATACATCCTCCGGCTTCGGCGTCATCGGATACGTCGTCGTCGCGGCGATCATGCAGCCGATCTGTGAATCCGGGATGATCTCATGGCCTGCTTTTACCGCCAGCGCGCTCGCCACAAATTGATGGTGGGCCGCTTGGTACATCGTGTTTTGTTTATTTTCGCCTTCCCGGAATATAAGACCGCCGCCTGTAAACGGAGCGTGAAGAACGACGTTGATCTCATTGAAGGTCATCCAATATTTCACCTTGTCTTTATAACGGGTGAAAACCGTGCGGGCGTACCGCTCATAGAAATCGACCGTCCGGCGGTTTCTCCATCCGCCGTAGTTTTTCACAAGACCGAGCGGCATCTCATAGTGAGAAATCGTGACGACCGGTTCTATCTGATGTTTTCTCAATTCGTCAAACAAACGGTCGTAAAATTGCAGCCCTTCTTCGTTCGGTTCTGTTTCATCACCGTTCGGAAAGATTCTCGTCCACGCAATGGAGGTGCGGAACGCTTTAAAGCCCATCTCCGCAAACAGGGCGATATCCTCTTGATAGCGGTGATAAAAATCAATCGCGTCGTGATACAGATTCAGCGCATCGTCTGTCTCATGAAACGGAGACATAATGCCGTCCGGGGAGACATCCGCCGTAGAAAGTCCTTTGCCTCCTTCTTTATAAGCTCCTTCAATCTGATTGGCAGCCGTTGCGCCGCCCCATAAAAAACCTTCCGGAAATCTCTTCATGTTTTCTCCACCTCTTTTTCAGGATAACGCCAGAAGCGCTTCGTTCGGTTTGACCATTCCGCTTTTTTTCACGTCTGTAAATGAATATTGATCCGTATTCGTAATGATGACCGGCGTGATCACGTCAAAACCGGCAGCCTTTATCTCGTCGATATCAAAAGTAATCAGCAGATCTCCCGGCGCGACAGTATCGCCTTCTTTGACGTGCATCTCAAAATGCCTGCCATCCAGCCGGACGGTATCAAGCCCGATATGAATGAGAACCTCGGCTCCCCGGGTGCTCGTAATGCCGATGGCGTGCTTTGTTTTAAATACGGCTGTCACCCTCCCTTCTACGGGAGAAACCGCTGCGCCCTCTTCAGGCAGAATCGCAAAACCTTTTCCCATCATTCCGCCGGAAAAGACGCTGTCGTTCACTTCGCTTAATGCTTTCACTTCGCCTTTAATCGGGCTGTGAATGATTTCTCCGCCTGCCGTCACCCCCGGCGCTTCAGACGCTTTGTCCCGTTCGGACTGTACATCCTCAAACCCGATCAGCAGTGCCGCCGCAATACCGGCCGCAAACGAGATAAAAAGCCCGATCAGCGCGTAAAGAAACGTCGGCCCGATAAAGACCGGAATGCTCGGCAGACCGGCGTTTCCGCCGACAATGTAGGAAGCGACGCCCGTTACACCGTAAAAAGCTCCGCCTGCCGCGCCGCCGATTAATGCTGCCGCGAACGGTTTTTTCAATCTCATGTTAACGCCGTACATCGCGGGTTCGGTAATGCCCATCAATGCCGTAATGCCCGTCGTAAACGCCAGCGATTTGAAGGTTTTGTTTTTTGATTTTAAGAAAACCGCAAATGACGCGCCGGCCTGCCCCATATTCGCCAAAAACATCGCAGGCAGAATGTAATCATGTCCGTTTTGGGCGATGTTATTGATCATGATCGGCACAAGCGCATAATGCATACCGGTCATAATAATGAGGGAAAATGTGCCGGCAAGAAGAATCATCGCGGCAATACCCGCATGATTGAACAAATCATTGACGCCGACAGACAGGTAATTCCCGAGAATCGCGCCGAGCGGGCCGACTGTGATCAAGGTGACAGGCACGACGATCACAAGCGTAAGCATCGGAACGGCAATCAATTTCAAAGATGAAGGCGTGATTCGGTCAATTCCTTTCTCTACATAGGACATCAGCCATATCGCCAGCAAAATCGGGATCACTGTCGATGAATACGTGGCAGCGGTTACAGGAAGACCGATAAAGGAGATGCTTTTCCCTGCTCCAAGCAGGGCCGTTAAATCCGGATGCAGAATCGCACCCGCCACAGCGGCCGCCACGTACGGATTACATCTGAATTTTCTCGCCGCGCTTACCGCAAGCAAAAGCGGCAGAAAATAAAACGCACCGTCACCGACAGCCGTGAGAATGCTGTGAGTCTGGCTCTTCTCCGACAACCAGCCGAATGTCACCGCTAGCGCGACAAGCCCTTTTATCATGCCGGCTCCGGCAATGGCCGGCAGAATCGGTGTAAACACACCGGAAATCACGTCAAATACGGCACTCAGCACATTTTTCTTCTGCTTCGAAGTTTTGTTTGCGCTTTCATGACTGAGCCCGCTGCTCTCCATCAAAGCCTGATACACCTTCGGCACATGATTGCCGATAATGATCTGAAATTGCCCGCCGCTGATATTTGTCCCCATCACGCCTTCCGTCTGTTCCAGCCCGCTCCGATCTGCTTTCGCATTGTCATACAAATTAAAACGAAGCCGCGTCATGCAATGGATGACACTCTGAACATTCTCCTCCCCGCCGACAAGTTGTAATATCTCTTTTGATATTTTATGATAGTCCATGAGTATACCTCCTTAAAAATGGGGGAACCGCCGGACGAAAGGTGCCCGCCTTTCTCCGGCTTTTTTTGTTATGAAATCAGCATCACCTCCGAAAAAAGGGTATAAAAAAAACCCAAACTGCACAGAACACGGGAGTCTCCCCCTGTCTGACGCAATTTAGGTTTTGCCTGCGGTTTGCAGTAACAATCCTGGGTGAATGATATTGGGTTGATATGTATACTTTAGCACTGGATTTATTGGGTGTCAACGCTTACATTTTTAAAAATATACTAGTCAAATATATAAAGGCATTAAAATATTGTTCCCATCTACTATATTAACTAAAAGAACCCTCATGTTAAGTACCTCTGATAAAGTAGCTTTAAGTTAAATTGCGCCCTAATTCCTCTTCTCTACTTTAATTTCACACTTCTCTAGTTTGTCCACAACGGTTAAAGTAGTACCTGCTTCCAGTTGATAAGAGCAAATACTAGATCATGCAGTCAATTCAAGCCCATTACCTCAACAGTAACCTCATTTTCAATGCAAGAATATTCCATACTCCACCAAACTACCTCATCGTTATTTTTTAAATGCTTAATAAATAGGACTTTATTCTCTTCTTTTTTAGTATTACCTATTGGTAAGAGTAGTGATAAAATGGAATTATTGATATAAAAAAGGAGATTATGATGAGAAATCATAGAGGCTTCCATGAGGAAATTCAGCAACAACAAAAACTTTATCCAACATCACATCGCATTCAACCGGTTAGCCCTAAAGAATATGCAGAGGTTTTGACTTTACATACGGCAAAACAACTGAGCGAGACATTTCAAACACTTGTGGATCAAGATCAATATGAACAAGCGATTCAGCTGAGCGAGAAAGTTGCCTCTCAGCTTGGACAACATACGAATTTTTCATTACCACTTTCCACAGTGCTTTATAGTTTAAACGAAATGGAACTTCCTATTTCAGAGGAATTTTCTCTACATCGTCTGAAACTGCTAGGAAATCATCAAACTCATGATAACTTTTTCAAAGCATTAAAACACGAGATGTTAACGGCGGATCGGGTAGACTTTATGGTTAGTTTTACAAGGTGGTCTGGTGTTCAGCTTTTGATCCCTCCGCTTCAGGAGCTTGCTAAAAGACATGTCCCTGTACGCATCATTACATCTACCTATATGGGTATTACAGAACCGAAAGCGTTAAGACATCTTCTTCAATTTGAAAATGTTGAGTTGAAAATTGTAAATGAATATAAAAAATCTTTCCATACGAAAGCATACTTATTTGAACGCTGTTCTGGACAGCATAGTGTCATTGTAGGATCTTCAAATCTATCACAAGCTGCCCTTACGACCGGGTATGAGTTAAATGTTAGACTACCTGAAACCAGATATCTCCCCGTTTATCAACAAACAAAAGATTTGTTTGACACTGTTTGGAATGAAAAGACACAGCCTGTTGACGAACAATTTTTACAAGCCTATGAGGAATTCCAAGCAGGAAGCCAAAAGGTAAGTGCTTCCTTTGCTGCTCAAAACTCTCTTTACAAAACGAAAATGTCGCCGAATGCCATGCAAAAGGAAGCGTTACGAAACCTTAAAAAAACAAGAAACGAAGGGGAAACAAAAGCAGTCATCATCGCCGCCACTGGAACCGGAAAAACATTTTTAGCAGCATTTGATTTTGAGCAATTTAAACCAAATAAATATCTTTTTCTTGCCCACCGGGAAGAGTTACTTACAAAAGCAATCGAAACATTCCAGAAAGTCACCAATAATCATGAAGATTTTGGTTTATTGACTGGAACGAAAAAAGAAAGAGATAAGCGTTTTTTATTTAGCACTGTACAAACGCTACATAAAAAAGAAACATTGGAATCCTTTTCAACAGATGAATTTGACTACATTGTGATTGATGAATTCCATCATGCAGAAGCATCTACCTATCAAGCTGTTTTAAACTACTTTACACCAAAGTTTTTATTAGGTTTAACTGCAACACCAGAGCGTCTTGACGGTAAAGATGTGCTTCAGATTTGTGATCATAATGTTGTTTACGAAATTAGACTCCGCGATGCTCTAAAGGCAGAGCTACTTGCACCATTTCACTATTTTGGAATTTCAGATCACACTGTAGATTACGAAAAAGTAAAAGTGAAAAATGGACTGTACGAAGAGAAATCGCTAGTAGATCATTTAAAAACTCATAAACGAGTAGAATATATCATTAAGATGATCAACATGTATGGATTCCACGGCGAGAAAATGGTTGGCTTAGGTTTCTGTACAAACGTCGAACACGCAATATATATGAGTGATGAATTTAATAAATTGGGATTTTATACAACTTACTTAACAGGAAATGATTCTCCTGCAAAAAGACAAGAGGTCATTCGTCATTTGGAGGACCCACACCACAGTTTAGAAATTATATTTACAGTAGATATTTTCAACGAAGGAATAGATATTCCAAAGCTCAATCTACTATTGTTCCTTAGACCAACAGAATCACCAACGATTTTCATTCAGCAATTAGGACGGGGACTTAGAAAAACTGACGACAAAGAGTTTGTAACGATACTGGATTTTATCGGAAACTATCAAAAGTCATTCGTTATTCCACTCGCACTATCTGGACAAACAAGCCAAAAATCGTTTGATAAAGATTCCCTCCGAGTGGCCGTGACGCATGAGTTTTCAGATTTACCTGGGGGATCTTATGTTGACCTTTCAGCCGTAACGAAGAAAGAAATTTTAAATAAGATCGATCATATTAAACTAAATTCAGATGCCATGCTGAAAACGTTATACAAGCAATTTAAACAAGAGCTCGGACGCTCTCCAGAATTAATTGATTTTCTATACTCTGAACAGGCACCTGGGCTTACCTTTTTTATAAAGAAATACAAATCGTGGGTACAGACCAAAAAGAAAATGGACGATTTGAATGCTACAGATGAAGGAATTCTCAATAACCCCTTGGTTGTAGGGATAGTAGCAAGATTAGAACAGCAATTACCTATTAAATGGCCTTATGAATGGTTAATTTTACAGAGCGGTTTTCACAAAAATATCATCACAATAGAAGATGTAAAAGAATCGTTAGAAAAACAGTTTCATATTCAAATCACAACAGATACACATGATGACCTCATTCAGCGAGCAATGGAGCGTTTAACGAAATCAGATCAAAAACAGAATTGGTGCTTTGGTACATTACAATGTGATACATTCAAGTTAGATCCAGAAGTGAGCGAGATATTAAACGATCCATTATTCGGACCGTATATTAAGGAGCGCGTCCACTATGGACTGATTGAATTTAGACGTATGAACAATATAGACGCCCTTGCTTCAAAAGAGATTAAGCTTACAATGTATCAAACCTATACAAGAAATGAGCTCATTTATCTTTTTCAGTCAACTGATCAGGAAGGGACTTGGCGAGAGGGTGTACGTAGAGTTAAAAATCACTATTTAATCTTTATCAATTTGAATAAGTCAGAAAAAGTAGAAGATCATTTGCTATATAAAGATTACTTTATTGATCCTAGCCATTTTCACTGGCAAAGTCAAAACCAAACCTCACATACATCAAGCGTAGGGCAAAACTTTATTCACCATAAGGAAAAAGGATACCATATTCATTTATTTGTGAGGAAATTCACTGAAATGCACAACATCACTTTACCATTTATTTATGTAGGAGAAGCGGATTACGTATCAAGCCACGGAGACAAGCCAATGAATGTCAAATGGAAGCTCCATCAGCCTGTCCCAGAAAACTTGTATGTGGATTTAACGAATTAAGGCAGATACGGTCGGAAGATCAGCGGGTGCCCACTCTAGTGATTCTAGCTCACGTATAGGCACCCATCTGAATTCCGCATGCTCTTTTGCTACCGGCTCCCCTGATACAATCTTCGCTTTTATTGAAATTAAATTGACGATGACCTTCTCATATTCATGATGAATATCGGCTATCACATCGCCCGCAACAATTTTACAGTCAAGTTCCTCTTCAATCTCTCTTACAAGTGCTTCTCGTGCATTCTCCCCTTCTTCAAGCTTTCCACCAGGAAACTCCCACAGATTAGGAAGAGACATTGTTGGAGAACGTAGAGCACATAGAATTTCATTGTTTTCATTTTGTATGACTGCGGCGGCTACTTTTATTGTTTTTTTCAAAATTAAACTTCCTTTCGCTTTTTCTTAGGTATGTATTCAAATTCTTCAATTTTATACTGTTCACTGTAAACGATAGAGGTTGAATCCATCATAATTCAAATGGTTTATTAAAAGCAATAGAAGGTCATTCTCCTAATTAGCAAGAAAAAAGCACCCTCCAAAATGGAGTAGGTGCTAATTCACTTCACTCCCCAAACAGCCTCCCCATCACCGCTCAGCACACTAAACGTCACAACTTCTTTCTCTCTCGCTGAGTCCCATTCTTTCAGGAAGACGCCGTCATAATTTGTGCCGTTCAGGTTAATTCGGGCTTTGCTGCTGTCCGTTTTTGTCCAGGTTCCGGTCATTTCCCCGGAAATGGTGCCGTCGTTGTTAAGCTGGATGTTTTTTGGGGTTTTGATCGTAGCTGTGATGTCTTTTCCGTGCTGGATGAGTTTGTAGGTTCCGGATGCGGCGGCCGCCGGAATGTGTGTATCCGGTTCTCCCGCATAGCGGTATGGCGCTGCAACGGGCCATCCGTCTTTGTTCATGTACAGCCGATGCACTCTGACTTCGTGCTCTTCGCCTCTGTTCGGGAAACGGGTGTGGAAAATGAGGTATGATCGTTTCGTTTTCCCGTCGTAAAACACGGAGTTGTGTCCCGGTGATATGTAGCCTGTGCCTTTTTCAGATTGTGAGGCGAAGCTGTAGCCGCCCATGAGTTTGACCCCGTACGGTTCAATTGCTTTGTCGTCGAAGAAGCTGCCGTCTTTTCCTTTGGCATCAAGCATGTCATGGCCTGCGGCGTCATAGTACGGACCGTCCGGGTTTTTAGAGCGCGCCACACGCATATGATAACCGCCGGCTGTGTCAAGTCCGCCGAATGACAGATACAGATAGTAATATTTCGTTTCCGGATTGTAGCTGATGTACGGGCCTTCGATTCTGCTGTGATTTCCGCCGAGCAGTTTTTTTCCGTATCCTTGGTTCGGGAGCGGGAAACCGGTTTTCGGATTCATTTCCAGTATAAAAATCCCTCCGGAGTAAGAGCCGTACACCATCCAGAGCTTGCCTTTATGGTCAAAAAACGTTTGCGGATCTACGACGTTCGGGTGAACGTTTGCATTATACGTCGTGCCGTCTTCGCTTTTTCCTTCCATGCCCGATTTCAAAAAGATGCCTTTGTTTTTGTAGGGTCCTTCGATTTTGTCACTCACGGCGACACCGAGAGCGGATCGCGGCGAGTCTCCTTTACAGGCGTTATAGTACATGTAATATTTCCCATCAGACAGCCGGGCGACGTCCGGCGCCCACAGCGTATCAGACTGGGCCCAGTCGAATGTCTCTTTTAATTCGGTGTAGACGTTCGGGATCAGGGGATTATTGGGATTGACGCTTGAAGACATCTGCTGCCACTTCATCAGGTTTTTCGACTTGGCGGAAGCCAAATGTGAGCCGAATACATAATATGTATCTCCTGTTTTAATGACGGACGGATCATGCACGCTGACCTCTGAAAAAACCGGATGCTGGGCTTTTGCCTGCGGCAGAGTGAATCCGATGACCGCTGCTGAGACCAGGCACACACGAAAGAAACTGGTTTTCATTTTCTGAAATCTCCTCGCTCTCTTCTTTTCTTAAAACGCTTTCAAGACAACGCTCCATTTTATGATGCGGATGGCGGAAATATGTGATCAACAGCGCCGGCTTCGCGATGTACCGCTTTACTTCGATAACAATCTGATTTGTGAAAGACTGGAAAAAAAGTTTTGACTTCTGAATCGCAAACACTTAATATAAAAAACAGTTACTAGTTATCAGAATATTTAAGAATTGAGTGAAGCATATATGACCTTACACAAAGACCGCCGCATCGGGCGACTGTCCGTCCTTCTTCTGCTTCATGAGACTGAAGAAAACCAGCAGATCAGCCGGCTGGAACGGGACGGCTGGAAAGTCTGTCTCGGCAGGGTGGGTTCAATGGATGCGCATAAAGTGGTAGCTGCAATTGAAACCGCTTCCAAAAAGAGCGGTGTCATTCAATCTGAGGGTTATCGCGAATCACATGCGCTGTATCATGCCACAATGGAAGCTTTGCACGGAGTGACGCGGGGCGAAATGCTGCTTGGCTCGCTGCTTCGTACCGTGGGCCTGAAGTTTGCCGTCTTGCGGGGAAATCCGTATGAAAGCGAGGCGGAAGGCGATTGGATCGCCGTTTCACTTTACGGCACGATCGGGGCTCCGATTAAGGGGCTTGAGCACGAAACATTCGGAGTCGGAATTAATCACATATGAATCAGCCCATAGATTTCAGATGATAGGGGGCTATGCGTGAAATATCATTTTCATGGCATAGCTCCTTTTTGTATGGGCGCTTTACCAAAGTAAAGGAAAAGGGGTTGAAATGATGGTGACGTTAGACGGTTCCTCACTGACAACCGCAGATGCCCAGCGTGTGCTGTTTGATTTTGAAGAGGTTCAAGCATCTGCCGAAAGCATGGAACGTGTGAAAAAAAGCAGGGCGGCGGTTGAACGGATCGTTCAAGAAGAGAAGACCATTTACGGGATTACGACGGGATTCGGCAAGTTCAGCGATGTGCTGATTCAAAAAGAAGACGCCGCGGATCTGCAGCTGAATCTGATTCTTTCTCACGCGTGCGGCGTCGGTGATCCGTTTCCGGAATCTGTATCGCGGGCCATGCTGCTTTTGCGCGCCAATGCCCTGCTGAAAGGCTTTTCCGGCGTGCGGACTGAGCTGATTGATCAACTGCTCGCGTATCTCAATCATCGCATTCACCCGGTCATCCCACAGCAAGGGTCACTGGGGGCGAGCGGGGATTTGGCGCCGCTTTCTCATCTCGCACTGGCGCTTATCGGTCAAGGCGAAGTCTTTTACGAAGGGGCCCGGATGCCGACAGCTCATGCTTTAGAACAGACAAACCTTCAGCCGGCCGTCCTGACCTCTAAGGAAGGGCTCGCGCTGATCAACGGAACGCAGGCCATGACCGCGATGGGGCTGATCGCTTACCTTGAAGCCGAAAAGCTGGCCTATCAGTCGGAACGGATCGCGAGCTTAACGATCGAAGGCCTTCAGGGTATTATCGATGCGTTTGACGAGGACATTCATGCCGCCCGCGGTTATCAGGAACAGATGGATGTCGCAGAGCGAATCCGCTATTACTTGTCAGACAGCAAGCTGACGACCGTCCAAGGGGAGCTGCGTGTCCAGGACGCCTATTCGATCCGCTGTATTCCTCAAGTCCACGGCGCATCATGGCAGACATTAGCGTATGTAAAAGAAAAATTAGAAATTGAGATGAATGCCGCGACAGATAACCCGCTCATTTTCGAAGACGGCGCCAAAATCATCTCAGGCGGAAACTTTCACGGACAGCCGATCGCCTTTGCCATGGATTTTCTCAAAGTGGCGGCGGCCGAGCTTGCGAATATTTCTGAACGCCGGATCGAACGGCTTGTGAATCCGCAGCTGAATGACCTGCCGCCCTTTCTGAGCCCTCAGCCCGGCTTACAATCCGGAGCGATGATCATGCAATATGCGGCGGCCTCCCTCGTGTCAGAAAATAAAACCCTGGCCCATCCCGCCAGTGTCGATTCCATTCCTTCATCGGCAAACCAGGAGGATCACGTCAGCATGGGAACCATCGCCTCAAGGCACGCCTACCAGATCATTGCGAATACGAGACGGGTGCTTGCCGTTGAAGCTATTTGCGCGCTGCAGGCCGTGGAGTACCGGGGTGCGGAACATTGCGCCTCGTACACAAAACAGCTCTATCACGAAATGAGAAACATCGTGCCGTCCATACAAGAAGACCGCGTGTTTTCTTATGACATCGAGCATCTGAGTGACTGGCTGAAGAAGGAGTCTTTTCTGCCGAATGAGCATCACCAAAAACTGATGACCAATGAAGGGGGACTTACAAGATGACTGATGTAAAGAAATCAATCCGCGCCGGCCGCGGCACCGAACTTGAATGCTTAGGATGGGAGCAGGAAGCCGTGCTCCGCATGCTCCGAAACAACCTTGACCCGGAGGTTGCCGAAAAGCCGGAGGATCTGATCGTATACGGCGGCATAGGCAAGGCCGCACGAAACTGGGATGCTTTTCACGCGATTGAGCGTTCCCTCAAAATGTTAAAAGATGATGAAACACTGCTGATCCAATCCGGAAAACCGGTCGGACTGTTCCGCACGCACAGCCGCGCGCCCCGCGTCCTGCTGGCTAATTCGGTTCTCGTGCCGAAATGGGCGGATTGGGAGCATTTCCATGACCTTGAGAAAAAAGGGCTGATGATGTACGGGCAGATGACGGCCGGCAGCTGGATTTATATCGGCTCACAAGGTATTTTGCAGGGCACCTATGAAACCTTTGCGGAGCTTGCGAGACAGCATTTCGGCGGCAGTCTGAAAGGAACCCTTACGCTGACGGCCGGACTTGGCGGAATGGGAGGCGCCCAGCCGCTGTCCGTCACGATGAATGATGGCGTCGTCATCGCCGTTGAAGCGGATGAAACACGGATTGATAAACGGATGGAAACAAACTATTGCGACCGTAAAACCGCATCAATTGACGAAGCGCTGCGCTGGGCCGAAGCAGCCAGACAAGCCGGAGAACCTTTATCGATCGGCCTTCTCGGTAATGCGGCTGAGGTGCATCATGAGCTTTTGAACCGCGGCGTCCATATTGACATCGTGACCGATCAGACTTCAGCTCACGACCCGCTGATCGGCTATATTCCGGCAGGATACTCACTTGAAGAGGCCGACCGCCTGCGCCGGGATCAGCCTGAATTATACGTAAGGCTTTCCAAGCAGAGTATGAAAAAGCATGTGGAAGCCATGCTCGCCTTCAAGAAAAAAGGTGCCGTCGTCTTTGATTACGGCAACAATATCCGCCAGGCTGCCAAAGATGAGGGTCTCGCCGATGCTTTTGATTTTCCGGGATTCGTTCCCGCCTACATCCGGCCTTTATTTTGTGAAGGAAAAGGGCCGTTCCGCTGGGCCGCGCTGTCGGGTGACCCTGAAGATATATACCGCACGGACGCTTTATTAAAAGAGCTGTTTCCCGAAAATCAAGCCCTTCACCGCTGGATTGACATGGCACAGAAAAAAGTCACATTCCAAGGCCTGCCGTCCCGTATTTGCTGGCTCGGCTACGGTGAACGGGAAAAGATGGGGCTCGCCATCAATGAATTGGTCAGAAACGGCGAGCTGAAAGCCCCGATCGTCATCGGAAGAGACCATTTAGACTGCGGATCTGTCGCCTCTCCGAATCGGGAAACAGAAGCGATGAAAGACGGCAGCGACGCGGTCGGCGATTGGGCGGTGCTGAACGCGCTGATCAACACGGCCTCAGGCGCAAGCTGGGTTTCTTTTCACCACGGCGGGGGCGTCGGCATGGGGTATTCCCTTCACGCGGGAATGGTCGCGGTCGCTGACGGCAGCATCCTTGCGGAACAACGGCTTTCCCGCGTTCTGACAAGCGATCCGGGAATGGGCATCATCCGCCATGCGGACGCAGGTTATGAAAAAGCGGCTCAAGTCGCCGAGGAACAAGACATTATGATACCGATGAAAAAGGAGCGGTAACATGCCGAAACAAATAGATACCATACTCACCAACATCGGCCAGCTGCTGACGATGGAATCCGGCGGCCCCCGATCAGGCGGAAGCATGCAGGATCTTCGTGTCACGGAAGATGCTGTCATCGGCATTTCCGACGGGCGCATTGTTTTTGCCGGACATCAAGGAGCGGAGGAAGGATACGAGGCAAGAGACATCATCGACTGCGGGGGACGGCTCGTCACCCCCGGCCTCGTCGATCCCCATACCCATCTTGTATTCGGAGGGTCCCGGGAAAAAGAACTGAATTTAAAAATTCAGGGCATGTCCTATTTGGATATTTTGGCGCAAAGCGGCGGTATTTTGTCAACGGTCAAAGACACGAAAGCCGCTTCCGAAGAAGAACTGATTGAAAAAGGGCTTTTTCACCTCGGACGCATGCTGTCATACGGCATCACGACGGCAGAAGTAAAAAGCGGCTACGGACTCGACAAAGACACGGAGCTGAAACAGCTGACCGCGGCGAAAAAACTGGGCGAACGCCAGCCGGTCGACCTTGTCACAACTTTTATGGGGGCACACGCCATTCCGCCTGAGTACCGGAACAGCCCTGACGAATTTCTGAATCGCATGCTGCAGCTTTTGCCTGAAATAAAAGAAAAAGGCCTCGCGCAATTTGCCGATATTTTCACAGAAACAGGCGTCTTTACCGTCAGCCAGTCGCGGGACTACCTGAAAAAGGCGTCTGAAGCTGGTTTCGGCCTGAAAATCCATGCTGATGAGATTGACCCGCTCGGCGGCGCGGAATTGGCGGCAGAGCTGCATGCTGTTTCTGCCGATCATTTGGTGGGGGCGTCTGACGAAGGCATCGAAAAGCTAGCGGCGTCCGGAACAATCGCCGTCCTGCTGCCGGGCACAACTTTCTATCTCGGCAAACACACTTATGCGAGAGCCCGGGAGATGATTGATGCGGGCGTACGGGTCAGTTTGGCGACTGACTTCAACCCGGGCAGCTCACCGACGGAAAATCTCCAGCTCATTATGTCGATTGCCGCGCTTCATTTAAAAATGACCGCGGAAGAAATCTGGCACGCTGTCACCGTTAATGCCGCGTATGCGATCGGAAAAGGCGAAGAGGCCGGACAAATTAAAGCCGGACGGGCGGCTGACATTGTCATTTGGGAAGCGCCGAATTACATGTATATCCCGTATCATTACGGCGTCAATCATGTCCGCCGTGTCATCAAGAACGGAAAGACGGTCGTTTCAAGGGAGGGAGCCGCTCTTGGATAAGTATCCGTTTCTGCAAAAAGCCGGCTCCCTCTTCAACGACCGCCATGTGACAAGGATCGGCGATGTGACGGAAGCGTGGGCGGGACAACCGATCAAAGGGCCGGCTTTGATCGGCGTTCCGCTTTCTAAGTCGTCAATCAGCCATTCCGGCGCCTGCTTTGCACCCGGTGCGATCCGCCGGGCGCTCGGCGGGATTTCCGCTTATTCCGCGGAGCTGCGGGAGCATGTCATTGACCATCTGTACGATATCGGCGATATTCAGATTCACGTCACGGATGTCGTCACATCTCACGAACACATTTATCGGACCATTCATGACATTCTGACGGACCAGCCTGACTGGGTGCCCGTCATTCTCGGCGGCGACAACTCCATTAGTTATTCCACCATTAAAGCCATTGCGGAAACGAAAGGAACAACAGCCGTCTTTCAATTCGACGCCCACCACGACGTCCGCAACACAGAAGACGGAGGACCGACAAACGGCACGCCATTCCGCCGGCTGTTAGATGAAAATATCATAAGCGGACAAAACCTGATTCAGCTTGGAATCAGGGAGTTCAGCAACAGCTTGGCATATGAACAATATGTAAAAGAGCGGCAGGCAGACGTGCATACAATGGAGATGATCCGGGAGAAAGGGCTCCTCCGAACGATACAAGAGGTCTTGCCGGCCGTTCAAAAAAGAGCCGACGCCATTTTTATTTCGGTTGATATGGATGTGCTGGATCAAGCTCATGCGCCCGGCTGCCCCGCGATCGGCCCAGGAGGCCTGTATACCGAAGAACTGCTTCAGGCGGTCCGGTTTTTAGCCAGTGAGGCTGACATCTCGGGTATTGAGATCGTTGAGGTTGATCCGACACTTGATTTTCGCGATATGACAAGCCGGGCAGCCGCACACGTCATTTTACATGCATTAAAGGGATTTAAATTGTCACGTTAAAGTCAAATCCGGCACGCGTGCTCTCGGCTGCCGGAAGATTCTCACGCCACGCAAAAAGGGGGAGATCACGATGGATGTTGATCAAGGCGGCAATCAACTCAAGCGCACGATGAAAAGCAGGCACTTATTTATGATTTCATTGGGAGGGGTCATCGGCACGGGGCTGTTTTTGAGCACAGGGTATACATTGAGCCAGGCCGGGCCGGGCGGGACGATCGCCGCTTACCTGATCGGGGGCTTGATGATGTATCTTGTCATGCAGTGTCTCGGAGAATTGTCAGTAGCCATGCCTGTGACCGGTTCATTTCAAACGTATGCGACAACGTTTATCGGGCCGTCCACGGGTTTTATGGTCGGTATCATGTATTGGGTGAATTGGGTGGTGACGGTAGGATCGGAGTTTACAGCTTCCGGTATCCTCATGCAGCGCTGGTTTCCTCACAGCAGCGTCTGGATGTGGAGCGCGATTTTCGCGGCTCTCCTTTTTGCCGCCAATGCATTCTCCGTTAAATTGTTTGCAGAAACGGAGTTTTGGTTTTCAAGCGTCAAAATCGTTACCATCCTTTTATTTATCATCTTAGGCGGCGCCGCGATGTTCGGTTTGATTTCATTGCACGGTTCGGGTGAAGCTCCGATGCTGTCGAATTTCACCTCACACGGCGGGCTGTTTCCGAACGGCTTTCTTGCGGTTTTCATCGCAATGATTTCCGTAAGCTTCGCCTTTTCAGGGACGGAGCTGATCGGAATTACCGCGGGTGAAACCGCCAATCCGGCAAAAGATATTCCGCGTTCGATCCGAAATGTCGCCTGGAGAACGGTCATCTTTTTTATCGGTGCCATTTTTGTGCTGTCCGGACTGATCTCCTGGAAGGAAGCCGGTGTGATTGAAAGTCCGTTTGTCGCGGTCTTTTCCCAAATCGGTATCCCATACGCCGCAGATATCATGAACTTCGTGATTTTAACGGCTTTGCTTTCGGTCGCCAACTCCGGACTGTATGCTTCCACCCGGATGCTGTGGTCTCTTGCGAATGAAAACATGATCAGCGCCCGGTTCAAAAAAGTCACGCCGAAAGGCATTCCGCTGAATGCTCTGCTCGCCAGCATGGCCGTTTCCTGCATATCCTTGATCTCAAGCATCGCCGCCCCGGGCACGGTCTACGTGGTGCTCGTGGCAATAGCCGGATTTGCCGGCGTCGTGGTGTGGATGAGCATCGCCCTGTCTCAGCTGTTATTTCGAAAACATTATGTGAAAAACGGCGGACGCGTCTCGGATCTGACCTTCCGCACACCGTTATACCCTCTCGTTCCGATCGCCGCTGTGATCTTATGTTTCGCTTCATGCGTAGGCCTTGCATTTGATCCCAATCAAAGAATCGCCCTCTTCTGCGGAATTCCTTGTATGATCCTGTGCTATCTCATTCGTTTTTTGAGAAAGAAACAGCCGAAACAATCCGTCCGTGACATTCATTTGGATAAAACCATGCCATAAAAAAAGGCACATACTGATGAGGTATGTGCCTTTCTTCTCTTATTCCGTAATCAGCGTATGAATCAGTTTCGGCGCTTCCGCTTTTTCTGAGATGCGGATGTTGTCATAGACTTTGGCGGTCACGTCGTCAACGTTTTCGCGGTTGGCGTAAAGGGTGACGAGCGGCTCGCCTTTTTCGACGTTGTCACCGACTTTTTTGCGGAGCATAATGCCGACGGCAAGATCGATTTCGTCCTCTTTTGTCGCACGTCCCGCGCCCAACAGCATCGCTGCGACGCCGATTTCGTCAGCGACGATTTCTGAAACGACACCCGCTTCTTTTGCCGGAACGTCAATTTTGTACGCCGCCTGCGGAAGTTTGGACGGATCGTCAACGACAGAAGCGTCTCCTCCCTGATTGCTCAGGAACTCTTTGAACTTTTCAAGCGCTTTGCCGTTTTTCATGACTTCCTGCAGCTTCGTTCTCGCTTCTTCCAATGTCTCAGCTTTTTTCGCCAATACGACCATTTGGCTGCCGAGCGTGAGGACGAGTTCGTTTAAGTCTTCAGGGCCTTCCCCTCTTAATGTATCAATGGCTTCTTGTACTTCCAGGGCATTCCCGATCGCAAAACCGAGCGGCTGCGACATGTCAGAAATCACGGCCATCGTCTGGCGGCCGACGTTGTTTCCGATGCGGACCATTGCTTTGGCGAGGTTCACGGCGTCTTCATCCGTTTTCATAAACGCGCCGGCTCCCGTTTTGACGTCAAGCACGATGGCATCTGCTCCGGCGGCGATTTTTTTACTCATAATTGAGCTTGCGATCAGCGGGATGGAGTTCACCGTACCCGTTACATCACGCAGCGCATACAGCTTTTTATCGGCAGGCGTCAAATTGCCGCTTTGTCCGATGACGGCTACCTTGTCGCGGTTCACAAGCTTGATGAATTCATCTTTTGACAATTCTACGTGGAAGCCTTCGATCGCTTCCAGCTTATCAATGGTTCCCCCCGTATGGCCAAGACCTCGGCCGGACATTTTAGCAACGGGAACGCCGAGCGCCGCGACGAGCGGTGCGAGTACGAGAGTTGTCGTGTCGCCGACCCCGCCCGTAGAGTGCTTGTCGACCTTAATGCCTTCAATGGCGGAGAGATCAATCGTTTCCCCTGAATTCACCATCGCCATTGTCAGATCGGCGCGCTCCTGATCTGTCATATCCTGAAAGTAAATCGCCATAGCCAGCGCACTTGCCTGATAATCAGGGATGCTTCCGTCCGTGTATCCTTTTACGAAAAATTGAATTTCTTCTGTTGTAAGTTCTTTTCCATTTTGTTTTTTTACAATAAGATCTACCATTCTCATGATCTATCACCTGTCCTTCATTTATGTTCAGTGAATCAATCCGACGATCGCCGCTGTCAGGAAGCTGACGAGCGTTGCGCCGTACAGCAGCTTCAGCCCGAACCGCGCGACGACGTTTCCTTGTTTTTCATGCAGCCCTTTCACCGCACCGGTAATGATACCGATAGAGGAGAAATTCGCGAATGAGACAAGGAATACAGATACCACTGCCTGTGTATGCGCACTGAAATGGAAATCGCCGGACGAGAGCGTCTGCATCGCCACAAATTCATTCGATACCATTTTCGTCGCCATAATGCTTCCGGCGCTCACCGCTTCATTCCACGGAATACCGGTTAAAAACGCAAATGGCGCGAATACATATCCGAGCAGCGCCTGGAATGTAATGCCGAAGACCGCATTAAAAACGCCGTTGACCAGGGCAATGAGTGCGACAAATCCGATCAGCATCGCCGCTACGACAACGGCGACTCTGAATCCATCCATTATATACTCACCGAGCACTTCAAAAAAGGATTGCTTTTCTTCTTCAGGAACGACGATCAAATCCTCTTCTTTGCTGACGGTGTACGGGTTGATGATAGAAGCGATGATAAATCCGCCGAATAAGTTCAGCACAAGCGCCGTCACGACGTATTCAGGCTTCAGCATCATCATGTAAGAACCGACGATCGACATTGAGACCGTCGACATTGCGGATGCGCAAAGCGTATATAAGCGCTGTTCAGTAAGATAACCGAGCTGTTTTTTCAAACTGATAAAGACTTCTGATTGCCCTAAAATCGCGGATGCGACAGCGTTGTAAGATTCGATTTTCCCCATTCCGTTCACCTTGCTTAACGCAAGACCGATATACTTCGTGATGAAGGGGAGGACCTTCCAATGCTGCAGAATTCCGATTAAAGCGGATATAAAGACGATCGGCAGAAGCACGCTCATGAAGAACGTCGTCTGTTTCGCATTCACAAGCCCGCCGAATACAAAGTTAATCCCTTCTGAGGCATATTCCAGCAAGTAGTTAAATCCTTTTGCAAAACCGCCGACAAGAAAATTCCCGATACCGGTGTTGAGGAGAATATAACCGAGAATCAGCTGCAGCACCAGCATGACGGCGATCGGCCGGATTCTGATTCTTTTTTTGCCGTTGCTGGCAAGCCAGGCAAGACCTAAAAACACAATGATTCCGATAATTCCGATGAGATACTTCATATGTGTTCTCCTTTTATTTGTATTCGCTTACAATTTTTTATGCATCAACAAAGAAAGAGGATGGCGGAAGCTTTCGGCTTCCGCACTGCTGATTAATAGTCGCTGCTGCCGCTGTCTCCGCCGCTCACGATAGAGACGCCCGCACTTGCGCCGATCCGGCTCGCGCCCGCAGCGATCATGCTGTCAACATCAGCTTTTGTTCTGATGCCGCCTGATGCTTTGACCCCGATGTCCGGTCCGACTGTTTTTCTCATGAGAGCAATGTCTTCAGCCGTTGCCCCGCCTGTAGAAAAACCGGTAGACGTTTTGACGAAATCGGCGCCTGCGGATACCGCCAAGCGGCACGCGCGCTCTTTTTCTTCATCTGTCAAAAGGCATGTTTCGATGATCACTTTGACGAGCGCTTTTTTATCAGCTGCTTCAACTACCGCGCGGATATCAGCTTCAACCGCTTCATCATCGCCGTCTTTTAATGCGCCGATATTGATGACCATGTCAACCTCAGTTGCCCCTTTTGAGATGGCATCCTTCGTTTCAAATGCTTTTGTTTCCGATGTCGTTGCGCCGAGAGGAAATCCGATAACGGTGCAAACGTCAACTCCAGTGCCTTTCAGTTCCTCCGCTGCGAGTTTGACCCAAGTCGGGTTTACACAAACGGAAGCGAATTTATATTCTTTTGCTTCTTTTATCAGTTGTAAAATATCCGCTTTTTGTGTATGCGGTTTCAAAGCAGTATGGTCTATTTGACTTGCAATTGACATTGTATGCACTTCCTTTTTCCTAGGATACGTTTAGAATAACCGAATTTTGAACATATGTAAATTGGTAATTGAAATTATGTTCATGAATTGTCACAATTCTTGAATGAGTTTTTTGGCCGTATGCTGATCGGTAATCAAAACGTTGGCGTACTTTCCTTTCAGGGCACCGTGAATGGCCTTGCATTTTCTGCTGCCGCCCGCCACCAGAATCGAACGCTCTTTCATTTTCAAGTCGCTTAGCTCGACTCCGATCGTCCTGCCGTTAATGCTGCTGCTGCAAATCCTGCCTTCCTCGTCAAAAAAGCGCGAACAAATATCGCCGACTCCGCGTGCTTTCAGCAATTGTTTCTCTTCTTCCCGGAAATAGCCGAGTCTGAAAAGCAGCGCCTCATCCCGGACGGTTCCGACCGTAAACAGGGCGATATTGGCTTGTCTGCCCATTTCAATGATCCGCTTAATATGTCTGTCCCGCTCGACCATCTGTTTCACATCGGCGCTGTCAAATATAACCGGCAGCGGCAAATACCTCGGCATCGTCTGAAATGCTTCGGCGAACAGCTGAATCGTTTCAGACGAGTACGTATTGACATTGGAATGACTGATGCCGCCTTTCAGCTGCACGACTTCAACGCTCTTTACCTGCTTCGGCTCCATGCGGCTTGCGATCTGGTACATCGTCGTCCCCCAGCTTACGCCGAGTATATCGCCGTCCTTTACGGTTTTATGCATATAGTCTGCGCCATAGCGGCTTAAGTAATGTGTAATGGCCTGGTAATCGTCACTTGGAGAAAAGACGACGTGCGCCTCAAGCAGCCCGTATTTTTCTTCCAGCTTTGCGCCGAGTTCGTCCAGATCCTCAAACGGGTCCATGACGCGAATTTGAACATACCCTTTTTCCTTTGCGTACTGAAGCAGCCTTGAAACGGTGGGGCGTGACAGATCAAGCCGTTCGGCGATCTGCTGCTGGCTGTAATCTGATTGATAATATAGTTTTGCCGCTTCTATGCTGAGCTGCTGTTTTTCACGATCCATGTCGCGCCTCCCCTCTCCGCTTATCATATCACCAAAACACGCGGTAAAAAAGCACCCTCTGATGGGGTGCCTATTTTTTCAGCACAAGCTCCTGAATCGCATGCGCCACGCCGTGTTCGTTATTTGATTTCGTTTCAAAATCAGCAATCTCCCTTACTTCCGGGATGGCATTGGCCATTGCCACACCGCAGCCGGCCCACTGAATCATGGACATGTCGTTGCCGTTATCGCCGATTGCCATGACGTCTTTCTGTTCAATGCCGAGTTTTTCGGCCAGCAGCTTGACCGCGTTTCCTTTACTGACTTTCGGGTGAAGAATCTCATGGAAGAATGGCGCGCTTTTGACCATTGTGTATGTTTCCTTGAATGATTCCGGAATGGAAGCGATCGCTTTCTCCAGCTTGTCCGGATCGTCAATGAACATGACTTTCGGAATCAGAATATCCTTCGGCACTTCATCGATCGTGCGGAAATGAAGCGGCACTTTCGTAATGTATGATTCGTATACCGTGTATTCACTGATATCCCGGTTCGGCGTGTACAGATTGGCTGTGTCAAAGTAATGCATCGGAGTATCCAGCTGTAAGCTCAGCTCGTAAAGCGACTTCAAATCTTCAAAGCCTAATGACTGCTCGGCCACGATACCGTTTGTATACGTATTTTGGACGAGTGCGCCGTTATAGGCAATCACAAAGTCGCCTTCTTCCTGTAAGTTCAGCTCTTCCAAATACCGACGCACGCCGCCGATCGGCCGGCCCGTGCACAGGACGATATTGACCCCTTCCGCTTTGGCGGCATCAAGCGCCCCGCGGACTTCAGCCGTCACTTCATGATGATCGTTTAGTAGTGTTCCGTCCATATCTATTGCGATTAACTTGTACATCCTGCATCTCCTTTGTATCCTTTTCTTCTTATTCTTTCATCATATCGTTTTTTCGTTTCAATGAAAAATCAAACGGACAAGTTTCTCCGCCTTCTCTTCGTATACCGGGCCTGCCTCCGGATGCGGGGCCGTCTTTTCCCCTTGTCAGCTTGTTCGCCGCCGTCATCTGTTTTCTGCTTCAAGAGCATCAGCCCCGCCGCAAAGAAAGGGATGGCCGCTATGTCCAGAAGGGCAAGCTTTATTCCCATCGCTGCGGGAAAGTATGCCCATAATGAACGGCTGTTCCGCCTGATCATGATATAAGAAACGATTTCCAGCAGGATAAACAGAGCGTTCACCCACAAGTAAATGAGCAGCGCCGCAAACAGAAACAGCAGGAGCGTATTCCGCAGCGTGCCGGAAAACAGAAGAGCGCGCATCATATCAAAGAATGAAAAAGACTGCATGCTTCCGTTTACGACATTGGGATTGTAAATGGTAAAACGCCCGAACTGATCAAAAAGCATAAAAAATAACCATAACAGTGAAAACCATTGAATGATATGTACGATGACACCCGTCAAAACGAGTCTGTCGGCAGCCTTATTTCTCATGTGCATCCTCCCCGCCGGTTTTTATTCTTGTCATTGTCTTTGTTTCTCCGTATATCTTCCAAATGAGCGTATCGTTTTTTCCTCTTTTCAACGTGCTTTTGACGGGGTGCGGATGTCCGAGGTATTCAATCTCGATCGTCCCGTCCGTGTTCTGAGAGATCACCTTGTACACATCTGAGGGCATGGCAACCTCGCCGCGGCCTTGAATGACCTGCTTTGTCAGCACGCTGTCTTTCGTAAACGTGACGGTTTCAGATCTGACCCCGTCCATCGGGCCCGGTTTCAGCCCCGCATCCCATGTCCCGTAATAAAAAGGGGGTTCGTCTGCTTTCTTTTGCGAGCAGCCTGTTATCATGACGCATCCGAAAACAAGAACCGTCATGATGAAAATCCGTATGTTCCGCAACATGATCACCTTCCTTTGAAGCTTTTTTACGCCTGTAACTTAGGCGGATGCCGTGGCACTGTGCAATTGACTACATAGTGTATAAAGACTTCACTAGATAAGGAGAATGATGAATGAACCCATATCAGTACTACACCCCGCCTGCCTATTTCCCTCAGCAGCAGGAATACGAAGTGAACCACGTTGAGTATGAGCCGTATCAGCAGCAGGAAAGCTATTATTATGCGCCCCCTCAGTCCGAAGAGCGGCAGCCGACAGGTTTAGAACGGAGAGTCGCCCAGCTTGAAAGACAAAACGCCGAGCAAACGAGAGAGCTCACCCGCCTCTCACAAGAAGACCAGCGCCAAAACCGGGAAATCACGCGTATGAATGAGCAGATCAGACGGCTGAGCCAGTCCATTGAAATCCATACCCGCCGCTTAAACCGTTTGAATCAGCGCCTGCGCGCAGTCGAAAACAGACTCAATATTCCTTTTCACGCTACAGAAGGCGGCTTCTGAGAAAAAGGGCCGGAATACAAAGCTCGACAGGCCATCCCGAGCCTTGTATTCCGCTCTGTACATAACAGGTAAATATTTGAATCCTTTTCTTGCATGAATGCCTCTCCTATTCTTTCACATGATAAATGTGTAAAATCAATCACTCCAGGAGGTCTTCATGATGTATCAAAACCAATACAGCGGAAATCAGCTGCAGCAATGCCGCCAAACAGCACAGCAGCTTATTCAGCAGACACAGCAAAGCAGTCAGCAGTACAAGCAAATGCTCCAGCAGGAACAGCAAAACATTCAAATGCTTCAGCAGATGCTTAACCATGAACAGCATGCCGTTCATACCATTCAGCAAGCGCTGCAGGGGCATGAAGCGGCCATTCAAAAATGCCAGCAAATCGTGAATGTGTGCAATCAGCTTCAGCAGGAAGTAAGCGGACACATGCCTGCACCGATGGCAAACGCTAATGTTTCTTCATTCCCGCAAACACAGCATCACACACCGTTTCAGCAGCATTCATACCAGCAATAGGCCGGTCATGCAAATGACAAAGCGCGAGATACCGGCTTTGTCATTTGTTTTTATCTCTGTTTTGTCAGATCAATGCGATGAGCGGGTTTTCCGCCGAATTTTGCTTCAGCCTCATGCCTTACCGCTTCATACGCTCTTGCTTCGACGTTTTGTTTAAACACATCAAGCTGTATCAAATAAGCCGCCCGCACTTTCAGCCCGTGAATGATGGAGATGACCCATAAAGGCAGCACGATATACACGCCCGGCGTGCTCGGCAGCACAAAAGCAATTGCTAAAATAATAAAATAATAAGTCCGTATTTCAGCCATTTTTTGTTCTTAGCCCGGTAGCCGATATAGAAAAAGGCCAAGAAAGCGGTCAGCGCAAACGGCGCAAAAGTCAGCAGCAGCCACCAGCTGTGCAGCACTTCCCACCAAGTCCCTCTTTTCGTAATCAACATTCATTCCTCTTCCTTTACTACTATAACATGGATAATCAAGGAAGGTTTTCTATAAAAAACATAGACGGAATGACGTCTTCCTGCTATATTAATAATGATAATCATTATCACTGAAATAGGGGGATCATTATGAAGAAACAATCATGGCTGATCGGCCTGGCACTTCTGCTTGTTTTCGCATTAAGCGCTTGCAGCGGCGCGAAGGAAAACAACGGATCGGCATCAGGCAAAGGAAAGACAGACATGCGTACATATGAATCAACAAAAGGAAATATTGACATACCCGCACATCCGAAACGGATCGTCACTGACTTTTATGCAGGTGAGCTGCTGTCCGTTGACGCAAATGTCGTAGGGGCGGGCTCATGGGCTTTCAAAAATCCGTTTATCAAAAAACAGCTGAAAAACATCACAGACATCGGCAATCCCGTCAATGTGGAGAAAGTGATGCAGCTGAAGCCTGATTTAATCGTGCTGATGAAGGATGACCAATACGAGAAACTATCGAAAATCGCACCGACGATTGTCATTCCTTTTAACACCGCAAAGAATACGAAAGATACGGTCAGCCTATTCGGCGACATTGCCGGGGCGAAGGATAAAGCCAAAAGCTTTATGGCAGACTTCAACAAAAAAGCCGAAGCGAATCAAAAGCGCCTCAAAAACGTGATAGGCAAAGACGAGACAGTCGGCCTTTATGAAACGACGGATAAAGGCGAAATCTGGATTTTCAATGACAATTCCGGCCGCGGCGGCCAAGCCGTTTATAACGCGCTCGGATTGAAAGCGCCGGCCAAAATTGAAAAAGACATCATGAAAACGGGCGCCATGAAACAGGTTTCCCAAGAGGTCATCCCTCAATATGCGGCTGATTATATGTTCATTACCGATTACAATCCGAATGGAGAAAGCAAAACATTTGAGCGTCTGAAAGATTCATCCGTTTGGAAAAATCTCGATGCCGTAAAAAACAATCGTGTCTTTATCAACGATTTCAACACCTTCTATCCTTATGACCCGATTGCCGTCAGCAAACAGATGGATATCATCACCGACATGCTGATCAAACGGGCTGAAGAAAATAAAAAATAAAAAAAGCGGCACAGTCATGACACTGTGCCGTTTTTCCTGTTCACTTTAATTTTGACTGTACGGAGCCCGGCATATCTTCAAACCTGACTTCTTCCCAGGTCTCGACATACTTTCCTTTCGCCTTCACCTTCAAATACGCGTTCTTCCGAAGGTCTTTCGCGGCGTAAAAGGTCACTTCTTCTTTTTTCCCGGATGCGTTGTATCCGTCTAATGTATACTCAGTACCGCCCGGGCTAAGATGTTTGCCATCTCGATCAATCTGCACATAGACATCTTGCTGGTGAATAAACGGATTAAATCTGTCTGTAACATCGTTATGAAAAAAGAGAAGTCCGTATATGACGGCAGCGGCCGCCAAGACGGCCAGGATTGCCAATGCTTTTTTCATCTTTGCACTCCCCTTACTTGTTCATTTTTTTCAAATAGCTTGACCGCACTGTGAGGAAGAACAGAAGCTGAAAAATGAAAAACCCTCCGATGGTCAGACTGAGCGGCCCCGCTACATCGGAATAGCCTTCCACGGCCAATGTTCTCAAGGCAAACAGGGTATGCATGACGGCAATGACGAATGGGAAGAAGAACAAAATCGCCAATTGTATCGTCACGCTTTGTGCCATTTCACGCTCACTCAGGCCGATTTTGGCCAATGAACGGTAGCGCTCCCGGTCCCCATCTAAATCGGTGAACAGCCTGAAATATAAGAAACTTGCTGCCGCGACAAAGAAGACGATCGCGATAAACAGGCCGATAAATAAACTCAGGCTCGGCAGCTGCACCGTATCATAGTACGTCCCGGCTTTTGCCATAAAATCAGAATGCACGTCGATATAGTTGCCGTAAATCTCATTTTTCAAGGATTGGCTGATCCCAAGACTGTCTTTCCAATGATCATAGCTGTAGCCGTATAATGATCCTTTTTCACCGAGTGATTTAAGCTGATCAAAGGTTTGATCGTTCACCGCAATGACGGCATTTAATGAAATCAGCGGTTTTTCGACTTCTTTTACCGTCAGTTTTTGGTCAGACGGCTTGCCTTTTTGGTTCAGCAGCTTCAGCTGATCCGGTGCTTTGTTTTTGAAATTGCGGTCATACGTGCCCGGGAAATAGACAGCCTCATCATGTTTCAGGCCGTTCAGCTTGATATGGAAGTATGTTGACACATCCGATTCGCTGATCATGTAAACAGGCGGAACAGTATCTCCTTCCTGATAGCGAATATAGGAAACATTTATTTTGTCTTTCTTATACGTAAAGCCGTGTGTTTTCAGTTCATGGTCAATTTTTTTCAAATGAGTCTGTTCTTTTGGGTTGCCGCTGTAAGATAAATACTCCATCTCATAAGCGGACTCTTCCGCCCCGACGGTCGATTTGTACATCGCGAGCACGCCTGTCGCCGTAAACGCTACCGCGGAAATAATGCTGACAATAAAGAACAGGCGGGCGTTGTCTTTTAAACGATAGACAAGGTCAGAAACCCAAATGACATTTTTCCCGCGCAGATAAAAGGTTTTCCACTTCTTCAGCGCGCGCAGAATCCAGATGCTGCTTTGGCTGAAAAAGAAATACGTACCGATGACGGTAAGCAGTAAAATGATGAACGGTTGAGTCCCATGGACATTGCCTTTTAAAACCATGCCGTACCCGCCGCACAGGCAGGCGATGCCGAATATAGACAGAAGCACGGACGGCTTCGGCTCCGGCTTGATCTTGTCAGTGCCCTTTATTAATTTGATCACCGTATTTGATCTGACAAAAAGGATCGTGAACTGCGATAAAAGGAAAAATAAGAGCAGAAATCCGCCGGCCGTAATGCCGAGCGCTTTCCAAGGCATGTACAGAGGCAGCGCGTCCATTTCTAAAATATAAGCGCCGACCGTAAAGAACGTTTTTGAAAAAATGAAGCCTCCGATAATCCCCGCTGCGATCGACATGACGCCGATGATCATGTTTTCCGCCGTAATGAGCTTTCTCAGCTGCACCGGCGTAATACCCTGCATCAGCAGGATTCCGAATTCTTTATTTCTCGATTTCAAAAATGCGTTAACCGAATACAGAACAAATAAGAAAGAAAAAACAAAGATCATCCATTCCGCGGCGGTTAAGCCTTTTCTGGCGATGTTATTCAGGTAGCCTTCCTTTAGTGCCGGATGAAACAGGAACATCGCAAAGGTAAAGAAAATCAAAACGGAAAAAGCGCTGCTTAAAAAGAAAGCAAGATAGGCCCTTTTGTTTCTCGTGACGTTTTTATAAGCGAACTGAAGAAAGGTCATTTGCGTTTCCCCCCAGCATAGACAGCACATCAAGAATCTGCTCATAAAAGACTTGGCGGTTTTCCCCGCGGTAAATCTCATTAAACAGTTCGCCGTCTTTTATAAAGATGACGCGGCGGCAGTAGCTTGCCGCAACCGGATCGTGGGTCACCATCAAAGCCGTGATATGATCATCCTGGTTCAGGCTCTGCATCGTTTCCATGACGTCTTTTGACGCTTTGGAATCAAGGTTTCCCGTCGGTTCATCGGCCAGAATGAGTGACGGCTTATGAATGACCGCTCTTGCGATGGCGGCCCGCTGGCGCTGTCCGCCGGATACTTCAAACGTCCGTTTGTTGAGCAGGTCTTCGATTCCGAGCTTTGCCGCGATGCCGTGCAGTTTTTCTTCCATGACAGACGGCGCTTCTTTTTCAAGCGTTAACGGCAGCATGATATTTTCACCGATCGTCAGTGTGTCCAGAAGGTTGAAATCCTGAAACACAAATCCGAGCTGCTTGCGGCGGAAATGAGCGAGCTTTGTCCGCTTCAGCCGGTGCGGGTTTTCTCCATGAATCAGGATATCGCCTGAATCCGGCCGGTCGATCGTTGAAATGATATTCAAAAGCGTTGTTTTTCCGGAGCCGGACGGTCCCATCACCGCCGTGAACCCGCCTTCTTCTATTGAAAACGAAATTTGTTTTAAAGCTTGATAGGACACTTGTCCTTTATAGGTTTTATTTATATGTTTGACTTCAAGCATATTCGCCATGAAAATCCTCCTTATGGTTTTATTCTTGTTGGTCTGGGCTGCTTTCATGTAGTGCCGGGGCATTTAACATAAAAATCCCCTTGACATAAATCCATGTTATCAAGGGGAAACAAAACGAGCTATGTTGTTTTCTTAACGCAGTCTTACATTTTTGTAAGAAATGAAAATCGGACCGATGTCCCTTCACCGGGGGACGAGCTGATGTCCACCGTATGATTGAGCTTGCCCGTAATTTCTTTGACGAGATGAAGGCCGATTCCCGTAGATTCTTGGAAACGCCGTCCGTTTTCGCCGGTGTAATAAGGGTCAAACACCCGCTTGATATCTTGCGAGGGTATGCCGACACCGTAATCTTTGACTTCAAGCACCGTCCTGTCTTCATCGCGGAAGACATTCAGCTCCAGTCTGTCACTCTTGCCTGCCGAATACTTGACCGCATTTGTGACCACTTGGCCGATCGCAAATTTGAGCCATTTGGCATCGGTGTAAATCTGATGATCATCGCGAATATCCATTTTCGGATAGACCCGGTATTGAATAAAAAATCGTTTATAGCTTTGAATGACCGATTGGAGAAGCTCTGATAAGGAAACCGCTTCAACTTTAAAATCCCGCTCAAACAGGTCGAGCCTTGAAGAATAAAGAAGCG
The DNA here is from genome assembly GCF_038004825.1 of Bacillus sp. FSL P4-0334. Lineage (NCBI taxonomy): Bacteria > Bacillati > Bacillota > Bacilli > Caryophanales > Bacillaceae > Bacillus > Bacillus sp. FSL P4-0334. The sequence goes on from NZ_JBBORX010000001.1 coordinate 858,230, forward strand.
TCTCCAGCCCGAATTCAATCTGCCGGACCTCTTTTTTGATTTGTTCAAAGACGGGCTCATCCTCTTCCTGAATGATTAAATTAATGACCGACAGCGGCGTTTTTACTTGGTGCACCCATTGGTTCATATACGTCACCCGCGCGTCAAGCTTGGCTTCGGTCTCATGGAGCTTCTGGTGCTGCATCCGGGTCAGCTCCATCTGCTTTTCATACAGCTCTGAACAAAACACTGAAGAACCGAGATACGGGATGTCCGTCCCTTCCTGCTCCGAGCTGAGCCAATGATACACACCGCGGTCTTTGTACCAGCGATAGGCAAGATATCCCGCCAAAATAAGAAGCTGCACGCCCAATATGTAAAACAGGTGGGAAAAAGAATGAAGACCCGCAAACCAGTAATAAAAGAAAACAAACAGCCCCTGAAGAAGAAAAAGCAGAATCAGCACGGCATGAGACCGGAGAAACAGCTTCATGACAGCGCCCTCAGCTGGTAGCCTTCGCCCCGCACCGATTCAATGGAAACAGGCGCATTCAGCTCCCGCAGTTTTTTTCTGAGCCGCGTGATATACACGTTAAGCGTATTATCATCGACGAAAATATCGGTGTCCCACGTTTTTTCCATGAGCCGGTCTCTTCCCGTCACCTTTTCTCCCCGCTCCAGCAGCACTTCCAAAAGCTTGCTTTCTTTTTTAGAAAGCTCGCTTTTTTCGTCCTGAAAGCGCAGTTCAAACCGTTCCACAAAGAGCTGCACACCGGCATATTCAACCACTTTCTCTCCCTGCTTGGCGGCGTACTCTCCGTATGCCCTGCGGATCTGGCTTTTGATTTTCGCCAGCACAATATCATAAGAAAACGGTTTTTCGATATAATCATCTCCGCCGTTTTCAATCGCCATTACCTGATCCATTTCCCCGCTTCTGGCTGAGATGAAAATGATCGGGCTTGTAGAATGCTGGCGGATCTGGCGGCACCAATAATAGCCGTCATAAGACGGCAGATTGATATCAAGCAGCACCACATCAGGCTTTTCCCGCAAAAAAACATCAAGAACAGCCGTGAAATCCGCAGCGGCCACGGTTTGATATCCGTATTTTTCAAGGTAATTCTGCAATAGTCCGCGAATGTCTTCACTGTCTTCCACAATCATGATTTTATTCATGCAACCATCCTCCAAAAGGATACGGCTTTTCGGAGCCCTCATTATTTGATGCCCCCATCATAATGCTTTCATCGGTTCTCTGCAACATGAGAAAGCGGGCCTTTATAAAAGACCCGCTTCTCCCTTTCTCAATGTAAGATCGATTATTTCTAATTGACATTGTTATACTTAGATGGCGGACTCGGAAAGGTAATTTTAAATCTTGTGCCAATTCCCGGCTGACTATATATATCAATATTTCCCCCATGTGCCTTGATAATTTGTTGAGCAATAGCCATTCCTAATCCAGTCCCTGAGTTATTTGACGAAGCGCTTGTCCCTCTGAAATACCGATCAAATAAACATTCAACCGTCTCTTCGTCCATTCCTATTCCATCGTCTTCTATTATAATTTGTATTTCATTGTCATGTAACACGTCATGATATAATATGACCTTTATTTTAGTGCCCGGAGGATTATGTTTAATACAATTAGCAATCAAGTTTTCAACTGCGCGCTTTAGGTACCTTTCATCCATATTAAAAAGTATCTTATTGTGACTGGATTCTATAGCGAATCTCTTATTTTCTGACTCCGGTAGCAACTTCATTTTTTCTAAAGTGTCATGAATTACTTTCACTACGTTTTTTTCTTCAAGATGGATTGGAAGCGACTCATTTTTCAATTGAAAAGTTAAGTTGAAATCTTCAATCAGCTTTTCCATATATTCGACACGTTCTTCCATTATTAAGGAAAAATCACGCACTTGCTGATTTTCCCACTCATATTCATTTGAAGATAAAAGAACCGTATATCCCTTAATAACCGAAAGAGGGGTTTTTAAATCATGTGAGACACCGGCCATCCACTCTTCTCTTGTTTTTTCCAACAACTCTCTCTCAGCCTTATTCCTTTGAAGCGTTGAGGTAAGTTCAGACAGAGCTTGCATTAATTCTTGATAGGTCTTATATCCAGATTTATTATGTCTATATTTGCTTGAATGAAACTTCCAATCATAAGGTTCTTCATATTTTTCTTTAGACAAATTCTCAATCCAAGATACAATAAACAGCAGGGGAGCACCTAGTTTTTTTCCGTAAAATATTGCAATTACAATCCCTGCCATAATAATAGAAACTATCCACAAGTTATTCACCCAATAGAAAAAAGGGTTATTTTTTTCCATCGGTTTTCCCCATACCCATGTTAAATCCTGATTGTTTTTCGTTTCATACCACGTAGATAATTGATAACCTTTTTTGGCAGGATACATGTAATCTGATATTAACTCTCCAAGAATATAATGCTTAGGTATATTTTTAGGTTTATTAAAAGAAAAAACCTCATCTCCTTGTTCATCTAAAATTTGAATCCACATTCGGTTCTCTAATAAATCTTCTTTTGCTTTCGTATTTATTGAAAATTGTTTATCTGCAACAACTGTTTGGTCAACAATTTTTTTTAAGGATAAGTGCGGCGTTTCCATTTTATTCTGACCTAAGACGAGGCTGAAAAATATGATACTGCCCACAATGAGCAGACCCCAAATAAACATGAGTAAAAAAAGTCTCGATACGAAGTAAAATGCTATCCTATTTCTCAGCTTCAAAATAAATCCTCATCTATAGGCTCTGCTTCAAATATATAGCCCTGTCCTCGAACCGTTTTAATCCATCTTGGTCTGCTCGGGTCTTCCTCTAATTTTTCACGTAATCGTCTTACATGTACCATTACAGTACTATCTCCGCCATAAAACTCCCCCCACACATCTTTATAAATTTGGTGTTTACTTAAAATTTGATTGGGATGTTCACAGAAATAAATCAGAAGTTTCATTTCCTGAGCAGGGCAATCGATTCTTGTCCCGTTAACAACAAGTCTGCCGGTATTGGGATCTATTTTAAAATATTCATAATCGTATACCTGTTTTAGAGGGTAAGAAGAAGAGAGTTGAGTCATTCTCTTTAATTGGGCTTTTACACGAGCTACAATTTCTAGTGGATTAAATGGTTTAGTAATATAGTCATCCCCCCCAAAACTAAACCCTTGCAATTTATCTAAATCTGTTGTTTTTGCCGTTAAGAAGAGTATCGGCACATTTGTATGGGAGCGTATTTTGCTGCATAAGGTGAAGCCATCAGTGTCCGGAAGCATGACATCTAATAAAATAATATTTGGAAGTTCCTGATCGATTTTCAGAAGGGTTTCGCTCCCTGTCATAGCTGTGGAAATATTGCTGAAACCTTCCTTTTCAAAGCAAGTTATTAATAAGTTTAAGATATGTTCGTCATCATCCACCATGAGGATTTTGTTCTCTTCTAACGTCATAAGTTACCCTCCTTTTTATTTCTTATTTTATATGAGATCAATGACATAAAGGTCAGAAAAGGAAAGAATTTAACTTTCGTTAAGGGTTCAGAATATTCTTTTAAATTTTCGACCTTGATATTCAGGTATCAATATAACTACATACAGAAAATAAACCAGGGATGTCGTTAAGTGAATGTTTAGGAAGAGTTTCGTTTGTGTTTAAAGAACATCGCTTATGATAAAAGTGAGGTGAGAGACAAATGAATGATCAAATAGTGGTAACACACGATCTAACTAAAAAGTATAAAAAGCATACTTCAGTTGATGGATTAAACTTAAGGATTAGGCGCGGCGAAATTTATGGTTTTCTTGGACCGAATGGTGCTGGTAAAACAACAACCATCCGAATGTTATTAGGTTTAATTAAACCAACAAAAGGAAACATCGAAATCTTTGGCCAAAACCTAAACAAGAATCGTTTGCAGATATTGCAAAGAATCGGGTCACTGGTAGAATCTCCAACTTATTATGGTAATTTAACAGCTTACGAAAACTTAGAAGCTGTTAGGAGGTTACGAGGACTTCCGGAACAACGAGTCAATGAAGTATTGGAAACTGTAAGGTTATCTAAAGTAGCAAATCGACTGACTAAGGAGTATTCCCTTGGAATGAAACAACGTTTGGGAATTGCAGTTGCCCTGTTAAGCAGTCCTGATTTATTAATTCTGGATGAACCGACAAACGGTTTAGATCCATCCGGTATCCAAGAAATAAGAGAGCTAATTAAAGAATTGCCTAAATCGGGAATGAGTGTTATTGTATCCAGCCACTTATTGAGTGAAATAGATCAAATGGCTACTCAGGTGGGGATTATTAACAATGGAAGGATGATTTTCCAGGACTCGATTGCAAGTTTACATCAAAAACGAAAACCACTATTAAAAGTCGGTGTTAGTGACGTAATCGAAGCAAAAACAATACTAAACAGGAAAGGATTAAAGGTTGATTTACAAAAAAATTATTTGTGGCTGTCTCAAACAGAACCGGAATTTGTTTCAGAAATCAATTCCATACTTCTTCATTCAGGGCTGTCTGTATTTCGACTTGAAGAAAAGACACGATCGCTTGAGGATATTTTTTTAGAATTAACTGGTACAGAGGGAAGTCTATGAAAAAGTTATTATGGGCAGATCAATTAAAACTGAAACGTTCGTCGTTATTGATTGTAGTCTTATTGGTTCCCTTACTCATTATAGCATATGAGTTGGTAAATCTTACTTATCGATCTGAATACGTGGAAAAACAAGCTGAAATGTTCCATGCTGGATCAATGTGGATGTATTTACTGTATGATAACAGTTTGTTATTTGGTCTGGGTTTTCCATTAGCCGCAACACTTTCTGCGTCAATAATAGCAAATATAGAACATCAAGCAAACGGATGGAAGCAAACCCTTTCTTTTCCCGTATCTAGAATGCGAATTTATGTAAGTAAATTTATTTGCTTAGTAGTCAGTTTATTTATTTCGTCAACAATCTTCTTGCTCGGCATGGTACTGCTAGGCAAACTGGTAGGATTCGAAGGTAGTGTACCTTGGGGACTTTTGTTTGGAGATAGTTACAGCATGTTAGTTACAGTACTGCCTATAATGGCATTCCAGATATGGTTATCTATGGTGTTTAGCAACCAAGCATTCTCAATTCTTGTAGGATCAATATCATCTATAATGGGTTTGTTTTTGGCAGCTGCTCAATCAACGAGATGGTTTCCGCTGGCTTATCCTAGTCAATCTTCGACAGTCATTCTGCAGTATGAAGGTATAGGATATAACCCAGATCTTTCATCTTACCTTTGCATTAGCCTTTTCTTAGGGATAATTATATTATTTCTAGGCTCTATTCATTTTGCTAAACGGGATGCTTTGTAAAAAGGAGGCGAAATACTTGAAAAACATTTTATTTGTAGAACGTTTAAAGCTTAAGCGATCAAAGTTATGGATCATCTATTTATTAGGGCCTTTGTTAGGTGTATCCCTGGCATACACGAACTTTATTAAAAACTATAACCTTTTTATGAATCCTGGAGACAATCCCTGGGTAGAGGCTTGGACACAAGTTGCCTTATTTATGGGCCCTTTTGTATTGCCTATCGTAGTGGGAATTTTCGCCGCCCTTGTTTGCAGGGGGGAACATGTAGGAGGCGGTTGGAAACAGCTTCTAGCCTTACCAGTCAAACACTCAGATATCTTTCTGGGAAAGTTTCTAACAGTGGTCCGCATGATATTCATTAGTATGTTCATTTTAATCCTCTTATTTATTGGATTCGGTTATATGTTAGGCATAAGCGGGAGTCTTCCTTTACTTACAATTCTAGGTTATGGAATTAGAGGGATCTTAGCTTGTTTACCATTAATTTTATTGCAGCTTATTGTTTCAATTAGGTCTAAAACATTTGGCATACCACTCGCTGTTAGCATTGTTTTTACATTACCGGCCATTATTATTGCCAGTACACCATTAGGTCAAGTATATCCATGGACACAACCTATGTTAGCAATGTCACCCGAAGATGAATCACCGATTCAATCAAACTTCCTATTTTACTCAATTATGGTAATAACATGTCTCGGTCTCCTGGTTTACGGAATAAGAAATTTTACTAAACGCGACCTTACGTAGGGTATATGCGGTACTTATGAGAATTCGAGACAAGGTAAACTAATTTGACTAGCGCTATGTAAAACAGAAATTTATATGAAGGTAAGACTAAATCTTTTTGGTTGTATTCTTTGAAACTAAACGACTAATGGGAAAGGTGATGTTTCAAAGCATAAGACATAAGAAATATAAAGATATCTTAAGACTCTTTATTTAAACATTTTTTACATTTAATAATATCTCTTCCATTTTTTTGATTATGAGTTAATATAATACTATACTTAGTAAGGGGGTGAATACAATGAGTCAAGAAGCTATCATTCGTTCATGGAAAGATCCTTTTTCCCGTGAAAATTCTACACAAAATCCAGCTGGTAACCCATTCAGTGAGCTGAAAGAAGCACAAATGGATAAGTTAGTAGGTGCGGGAGACATGGAAGCAGCATGTACTTTTACATTGCCTGGTGGCGGCGGTGTTTGTACTCTAACTTCTGAATGTATTTGCTAATTTGATTTATATAGGCTGTTTCCCTTCAGAAGGAACAGCCTATATTTTATTATAATATGAACTATTAGAAAATTCTTAAAAAACAGGAGGGTAAATCATTGGGGAAAACTCTCGTTTGTTCAGAAAATAGCTATTTCCAAGCATATATGAATCATTTATTAACGCCAGATAGTAATGAAATAATAAATGTTAACACATTGGATGAATTAAAACAAATAATATCCAAAGAAAATTTTTCCTCTGTAATCATCGATACTTGCCACCCTAATGATCTAGTGTTGCAACTGATAAAATCGATATCTTGCCCAGTCATAATACTTAACTCCTTAGAAACTAACGTTTCCGATTATAACCCTGGTCCAATATTAAATCAAATAAATAATGTTTCAACCCTAAAACATAATGTTTTTCAATTGTCTTTCACAACTTTTTTCGACGTTGGAAAGCATTGTATTTGGAAAAAGAATGAATATATCCCTCTAGCAATACAAGAATTTAAAATTTTATATTTGCTTTATTTAAATTCAAATAAAATAGTATGTTCTGAAGAACTTATTGAATATGCTGACCTTACTGGTAGGTCAAGTCTTTATGTACACATTAGTTCTCTTAGAGAAAAAGTAGAGGATAACCCTGGAGATCCAAAGATTCTTCAAACAAAGTTTGGAAAAGGGTACCTCTTATCAGACAGTACATATATTTGTCTTGAAAAAAAAGCAGACTCAAAAAATGTCGTGTGAAAAGGATGACCCAAAAATCATTTTAAAATGACTTTTGAGTCATCCCATTTATGTTAGTGAGGGGTGTTTTGTTCTTTCTTTAAACCCTTTTTCTAATGCTAATAAAGCTTTGTCGGGTGTAATTAGACCACGATTAGGTTTTCTTGTACCCGTCGCAATCTCAAACGCCATAATTTCAACTGGGTCAATAACAATATGCCCATCTTTTCTTAATTGTTCAATATTCCTGGAAACAACTGTTTTATTCCACATTAAATCGTTCATATTTGGAAAGAAAATAGTGTTATGTGGATGAGCTAATACAGTAGTTGCAACTAAATTCATTGCTACACCATTAGCAGTTTGTCCTAAGATGTTCGCCGTAGCTGGAATAATGCAATATATGTCCGCCCAACGGCCAATTTCTACGTGGCTATGTCTTTTTCCGTTTTCCCCATGTTCTGAGTATACATGGTCACAAAAATAAGAAACAGTATGAGCTGGAATAAGGTCTTCCGCTGTTTTTGTCATAACAACCCTTATTTCCTTAAAGAAGCTTTTAAAATATAAGAGATACGAGGAGATGCCGACAGATGAGATTGATCCGCAAATCCCGATCAATAACTTTTTATCTTTTAATATTGAAATACTCATTTTTTCTCCCCCTGTAAATTTTAAACAATCATACTACATAATTATTCTTTTTGTGGTGTTTATTCCAAATATTAAATATTCTTAATAAACACATATAAAATAAACCTAAACTTCTTTTAAAATTCTTTTAACTTTTAAATGGCCCTGCTATATTTATGGATAATTAAGGAATCTTAATTGTTCAAATTTATTAAAAATGAGGTGTTCAATATGCATACAAAATTCAAACGGAATTCGGTATGGAATAGGTCTTCTTCGTTAAGTGAAAGAAAAGTAAGGCGTTCACTCAATACTAATTGGGATGAACTAACAAACAGACGCTTCGAAAGATGGAAAAGCCTTGTTGAAAGTGATGAGGGGATTCGAATTGAGGATGTATTAGCCACTCAAAATATTGACGAAGAAACTCTAAGGCATACTATCAATGCAAAAGAAGTGGAATTTATTAATGAAGGTGATCATCAAGGATGGCTTGAAATTATTCAGCTAGTTGATGAACAATCCTATAAAGATGTAAATATAGAAGTTAGAAAAGATATTCTCTTCTTTAGTTTTATAGAACCATTTTTAAAAATAGCAAGAGGCAAATTAGAGGAAGTATTATATTCTCACTCTAATAAATCTCTGATAAAGGAAGAACTTAGTCCGTCGGTAATTGATGATTTACTTAATAATCTTGGTGAAACTTTATCAGCTATAAGTAGTCGGATATTAATATTGGAGTTAAATGTAGCAAGGGTATCAGGAAAGCTGAGGGGTGAAACTTCTGAAGAACGAGCCTCTTATTTCAATCAAGCCCTTTTAAATGACCCGACATATGTTCGATCAATTCGAGAAGAATACATAGTTTTAACAAGGCTGTTAGCAACAAAAACAATGTATTGGATTCAAAATACTTCTGATCTCCTTGTAAGATTTCATCAGGATAAAGGGATATTAGAGTCTGAGTTTAGTAATGGTCAAAAATTAGGGAAAATTATTTCCATCGATACAGGAAGTGGCGTCTCAGACACTCATAACAAAGGAAAAACAGTCGCCATTTTAAACTTTGAAACTGGAATTAAAATTGTGTATAAGCCTCGTTCATTAGAAATAGACGTAAAATTTAATAAGTTTGTAAATTATCTAAATGGTAAAAATTTAAGTTTTGACTTGAAAACTGTACACACACTTAACAAAAAATCTTATGGATGGACGCAATTTATCTCTTATAAAGAATGTCAGGAAGAGCTGCAAATTGGAAAGTTTTATTGGCGTATTGGAAGTTATTTGGCTATCTTATATGCAATGAATGCGGTAGATTTTCATATGCAAAATTTAATTGCTGATGGAGAATATCCTATTTTAGTTGATTTAGAATCTTTATTTCATAATAATTCTACGTATACAGATACCAGTGCTTTTAGTCGCGCACAAGAACATATTGAACGGTCAGTTTTGCGAATTGGGTTATTACCGAGAAAAATAAATAGTAAAGCTGGATTTGAAGGAATTGACCTTAGTGCATTAGGTGCACAAGAAGGACAAGTATCTCCGCATAAAACCAGTACAATAGTTGATCGAGATAAAGATACAGTCAGGATAGAAGAAAAAAACTTTCCAATTCCAGTTAGTCAGCATAGACCTATGCTGCATGGACAAATCATTAATACTGTTGCTTACGAAGGAGATATTATAAAAGGATTTGAAGAAACCTACTTCCTTTTCATGAAATATAAACAAGACATGCTCGAACAAATAGATTCTTTTAAAGGGGTTACTGTAAGACAAATATTGCGTGGTACATCTCGCTATGCAAACCTTCTGAAAATAAGTTTACATCCAGATTTCATGAGAGACGGCTTAGATCGTGAAATGATTTTGGATAAATTGTGGCTAGATACAAAATTGAATCCACGATTGAACCAAGTTGTAAATAGTGAAAAGGAAGGCTTATTCCTTGGGGATATCCCATATTTCACAAGTAATCCTGAATCTACAAATATGTGGGATTCCAACGGTCGAAAAATCAACAATTTTTTTAAAACATCTGCCTTAAATGAGACAAAGGAAAAAATAAATGAAATGAATGAAAGTGACTGTCATGAACAAGTAAGCTTTATAAAAACAGCTATTTTAGTAATTAAGGATTCTTATCGTAAACATAAAGTATTTGATATAAATCCTCGATTACACGTTTTTAACCCAAAAGATTTTTTTCAAGAAGCTATTAAAATCGGAGACTTTCTTGCTAGTAGGGCGATTGAAGGTGAACAGTTAGATGGACAAGAGGATGTATCTTGGATCGGATCGTTTGTTGACAATCAACGAGAGGATCAATTCAAGATTTCGGCTGCAAATAGTTCATTATACGAGGGTGTAGGAGGTATTTCTCTCTTCCTTGCTTATTTAGGTCGCCTCTCTAACAATGAAAAATACACCAAACTATCTAAAAAAGCTTTAGTGGCAGTACATAAAAATATGTCTGCATCTAGTGATTTAGGTGCCTTTGGGGGAATTGCTTCTTACCTTTATTTGTTGGATCATTTATCAAAGTTATGGAATGATGAACAACTATTGAAAAACGAACTTCATTCTGCCCTCAACAAATTAGATTCTTTGATCGAAAGGGATGAAAACAACGATATTTTAACAGGGGTGGCTGGGACAGCAGTTATTTTAATAAATTTGTTTAAACGGTATAAAGAAGAACAAATCTTAAACTTGATTACAAAATGCGGAAATCGTCTTATTCAAAATATAAACGTTATGGAAAAGGGGGTTGGATGGAAAGTCCCGGCAAACCCAACGCCAGCCTCCGGATTTGCTCATGGTGCCTCAGGAATTATATGGGCTCTTTATGAGATTTACGCAATTACTGAGCAAACTGTATTTAAAAAGGTAGCTGAAAAAGCGTTAGAATTTGAAAGAACTTTGTTTATTCCAGAAAAAAACAATTGGGCAGATATTAAACTTGAAAACGGACAGTTTCGAAATGATAATTTTGTTGCTTGGTGTAATGGCGCAGCAGGCATAGGATTAAGTAGGATATTGATCCTGCCACACAATCAAAATGAATTGATAAAAGATGAAGCACATGTCGCAATTAATACAACCCTAAAATATGGTTTTGAACATGATCATTCTTTATGCCATGGTGATTTAGGTAATCTGGACATCCTTATGTACGCAGCGGAAAACTTTAATAAAAAGTTAAGCGTAAATGTAACAGAACTAAGCCATAAAATTTTAAATGACATAAAGCTCAGAGGATGGTTAACTGGATTTGAAAAAAATAACGAATCCCCATCCTTAATGATGGGGTATGCAGGTATAGGACTTGGATTGCTTAAGATTTTTGCACCGACTGAAGTACCATCAGTTTTGAGACTCCAATCACCTTTAGAGCTAAAATTGTAAAATTAAAATGAGCCTTACTTTGTTAAGGCTCTATTTCTGAGGAGTGATCCAATGAGAAGAAGAGTTCCTCTAGTAAGACAAATGGGACAATATGAGTGCGGGCCCGCCTGCCTCACCATGATTTTAAGTTATTATGGGAGTACTATATCTCTAAATAAAATAAGTGAACAATGTGATGCCCAAAGAAATGGCGTATCTGTATCCATTTTAAAATCAGTATCAGAATATTATGGGCTTAACTGCAAAGTATACCAAGTTTCATTTAAAGATTTAAAAAAACATATCAATTCATATCTTCCCTGCATCATATTTTGGGATGAACGGCACTTTGTGGTTTTAGAACAGATTAAAAAAGGTCTTTTTCATATAATTGACCCCAACAGAGGAAAATTGAAATTATCCGAAGCAGAATTTAAAAGACATTATAGCAAGGTAATCTTGACTTTTAAAAAGTCAGATAAATTTAAAGAGACGATGCCATCACCCGCAGCAAAGTATTATTTACGTTATATAGTTAAAAGCCGTACTATTGTTTCACTTATCATTCTCTTTTCACTGATCACACAAGTAGTCTTCTTAGCCGTTCCTTTTTTAATTAAATATTTAGTGGATCATTCTTTAATAAGTAAATCAACAAATTCTTTTCTATTTTTAGGAATTGTAGTCATCATAGCAGTTTTTATATTGGGACTTGTTATGTTTATCCGCAATTATTTCACAATTAAACTTCAAGCTATTATAAGTAAAAGCATCTCAAACGATTTTGTGGAACATTTATTAAAATTACCTCTCGATTTTTATGAAAATCGAACAACCGGTGATATTGCAATGAGAGTAAGTAACATTTCCATGATAAGGGAGATTATAGCTAAGAATGGAGCAACAATAGTACTAGATATTATTACTTTGATTTCATTTTTTATTGCTATGTTAACTCAATCATTTAAACTTGCATTTTTTGCTATTGGATTGGCAATTATTCAATTCTTACTAATGATGATTTTGATTCCAAGAATAAAAATTTTAATCCATAATGACTTATCAATTCAAACAACTACACAAAGTTTTTTGGTGGAAGCTCTAAGAGCTATCACTTTTATTAAATCAAATGGTTTAGATCATTCTATCCTAACAAAGTGGTCAAATTACTATGATAAACAAATCGAAGCATTTTCAAAGCGTTACCACTTAGACGCTATAATGGATAGCATAAGTGTAAGCATCCGATATTGTGCACCCCTACTCTTATTATGGTTTGGATCAAAAGAAGTTATCACCGGAAATTTAACACTCGGAAGCTTATTAGGGTTTAGCAGCTTAGGAACATCTTTCTTGTTGCCGATTGCTTCTTTAATAACAAGCATGCAACAATTTCAATTGGTCGGTGACACTTTTGAACGAATGCAAGATGTTATGGAAACTGAGCCCGAACAAATCAACCAAACTTCAATAATTGAAACTGAACTATCAAAACAAGATATAAAACTTGAAAATGTCACATTTACACATCATAGCTTACATATTCTTGAAGAAGTTTCATTAAACATTAAGTCAGGTACTAAATTAGCTCTCGTAGGCCGTACAGGTAGTGGAAAGACAACTTTATCAAGAATTATACTGGGGTTATACAAACCCACTAAGGGAAAAGTATTTTATGGTGAACACGACTTGAAGAATTTAAACCTTTACGAGCTCCGAAAACAAATGGGTGTCGTATTACAAGAAAGCTTTCTTTTCAATGATACTATTGCAAACAATATAGCTGGATTTAAAAGCTTATCTCAAGATAAAATTGAACAAGCAGCAAAGAGAGTGCAGTTACATGAAGATATAATAAGAATGCCAATGGGATATAACACAATTATCGGGGAAAATGGCAGTATGTTATCAGGAGGGCAGCGTCAGCGCATAGCAATAGCAAGAGCTATCGTCGATAACCCTTCTGTAGTCATTTTAGATGAAATAACAAGTAACTTGGATACATTGACAGAGCATAAAATTGACGAATACTTTGCAAAATCAAATATTACCCGTATTGTAATAACTCATCGTCTTTTAAGCAGCCAAGACTCTGATTTAATAGTGGTATTAGATCAAGGAAAAATAGTCGAAAAAGGAACACATCAAGAGTTATTAGAGAAAAAGGGATATTATTATGACTTATGGATAAAACAAGTAGGGGATAGACAGAAAGCTACGCTGCAAAAGCCCTTTTTCCTCAATGAGCCAACTGGCAAAACTTGAGGCCGCTGACTTTATTTTATTTCAATAACGCGTGCTATACCCTTTATCTCCATGTCCGCAGATTATAATTTGAAAGACTGAAACAAAACAAGCCAGAGCAATCCCCCATTTAGAAAAAATCTTGCCGCTGTCGAACATAATCATGTGTTTATCAATGACTTTGACACCATCTATCTTTACAAATCCGCTCTCAGTCAGCAACAGGTTGATTTGATTGTGATACTTTGGTGAAACGCGAGAAGGACATAAACGGAAAGACGAAAGCACTCACGATGTTGTGAGTGCTTTTCATCAGCCGACCTGCTGTTTTACGGCTTTACCGGCTGATCCGAACTCTCTCATTTTGCTTCGCACTGTCTCTTCCACGGCTTCAATGCCGGGTGTCATGTAGCCGCGCGGTTCGTACAGATCACCGTTTTTCTGAAACATGCGGCGTGTTTCGTCTGTCCAGGCGACCATACATTCCGTGTTGATATTGATTTTCGCGTGGCCGAGCGTGATGGCTTTTTTGATCTGTTCCTGCGGAATCCCGGATGCTCCGTGAAGAACGAGAGGAATATCAGTCATGCGGGAGATAGCCTCCATTTCTTTAAATCCGAGATTCGGTTCACCTTGATATTTGCCGTGGACGGAGCCGAGGGCGGCGGCCAGCGCGTCGATATTGGTTTCTTTGACGATCCGCTCACATTCGGCGACATCGGCATAGCGGACCCCGCCGACCAGCCCGTCTTCCATGCCGCCGACCGTGCCGACTTCTGCTTCTACTGAGACGCCGTGCTTAGCGGCATAATCGGCGACTTCTTTTGTCATCGCGATGTTCTCATCAATCGGATGATGGGAGCCGTCAATCATCACTGAGCTGAATCCGGCGTCAATGGCCTGTCTGCAGCGTTCCGCACTGCTTCCGTGATCAAGATGGAGCACGACGGGAACGGTAATCGCCATTTCTTCCATTAACGCGCCGACCATGGCGGAAATCGTTTTAAATCCGCCTAAATAGTCGACCAGACGATCGGAAGCCGCGGCGATGACCGGCGATTGCTCCTTTTGCGCCGCCTGCAGAATCGCCTTCGTCCATTGGAGGCCGTTGATATTAAATTGGCCGACTGCATAATGCTCCCGTTTCGCTTCTGCAAGAAGATGTTTCATGGTAACAAAAGCCATGTTCACGCCTCCTTCATGAAGTATTTTGATACGACGGCTTCCGTTGTTTCCTTTGCCTTTTTGATCGTTTCCTCCGCAGTCAACTTATAATATTCAGGTCTGAACAGCTCTACGGAGACAACATCATTGAATCCGATTTCTTTTAACGCTGACAGATGGGCGTCTAAGTCAATCGCACCCTGCCCAGGCCAGACGCGGTCTTCATCCGTTAAAAAGCCGATCGGGAAGTCTTCTGTATCGTCGATATGATAGATGAAAATTTTCTTTCCGTCCGCCTGCTTCAAACTCTCAATATTGGAGCCCATCGCGTGGAAATGGAAGCTGTCAAACACCAGTCCGACATTATCGCGGCCGACAGCGTTCACGATGTCATACGCCTGTTCAAATGTATTGACCGTACATTGCGGGTGGCCGACAAATTCAAGGGCAATGTTTATGCCGTACGGCTCCGCGATGTCCGAAAGCTCAGTCAGCACCTCTATGCTGCTCTTTTTGATCTCTTCTTTCAAGATTTTCCGCTCTGTCACAAGCGGCACGGCCACTACATATTTCACGCCGAGCGTCCTGCAGGTTTCCATCATGCTTTTGAATTCCGAAATGATCTCCCTATAGCCCTTCTCATCACGGTTGTTGAAGAAAACCAGTGCGTTCAGGGCAAGCGGTTTAATGTGATGGGTTCGAAAATATTCCGCCAGATCGGCCAGTGAATGGTCTTTTAAGTATTCCGGCAGCTTATCCATTGTGCGGATTTCAATATAATCATAGCCGTGCTTTTCGCACAGTTCTAAATCCTGTTTCAGGTTTGAATTCTCCAGCGTAGTCGCTTCATTAAAGCAAAGTTTCATGTCAGCCTCTCCCATCCGCGTTTTCGATATGAAGGGAGTCCGGCTGAAGGGCTTGTTTGCCCCGCTCCGCCGAACTCCATACTCAGCTTATGCCATGCCTAATTCTTCCTTTAATTTCTTAAGCGTGGTCCGGCTTGATTCATCCGCTCTTTCGCCGACCCAAGCAAAAACGGCGTTCGTCGCAATTCCGTCGAATTTCATCTCTCTCATCTTTCTGAAAATCGTCTCAAAATCAACCTCGCCTTGCCCGATGTCCAAATGCTGGTGAACCGTTACTTTCGCGTCAGGCGGGTTGACGATGTAGCGCAGGCCATGCGCCGCTTTATGATTAAAAGTATCTGCAAATAAAACATGTGTGAGGCGGTCGCCGGCTTCATCAAACATGGTCGCAATATCGCCTTTTCCGTCATCATAGAAGAACGTATGCGCAGTCGAGTAGACAAGATTGATCCAATCCTTGTCAAGCGCGCGGATCATATCCATCGCCCCTTTGTGCGTTTCGATAAAATCGTATGGATGAGCCTGCAGATTGAGTTTAACGCCTTCTCTTTCAAAGACGGGCAGCAGTTCATCCATGGATTTGATAAATTTTTCTTCACTTGTCAACGGATCATATTTTGAACCGCTGAATTCACTGTTCATCAAATCCACTTCAAGTTCAACCGCAATTTCGATCGCCCGTTTCCAGTTGCGCACGGCGGCCTGACGACGGTCTTCATCAGGACCCGCCCAGTGGTAAAGCGGAAGAAGAGAAGACAGCTTCACACCTGTATCTTTTAAAAGGCGCTTCAATTGTTTGATTTTTGCTGAATCGACTTTCGGATATTTATAGAAAGGACAAAAATCCTCGCGCGGAGACAGTTCGATATATTCGTATCCGAGTTCCGCCGTTTTATAGACCATTTCTTCTAACGTTAAATCATCGCGGTACATGGATGGATCTAAGGCCAGTTTCATTTCTCTCACTCCCGATCTATTATTTGTTCACAGTCGTAAATGATTGGTAGAATGCCGGTTTCTCTTGCAGCGCCACAGGCTCTTTCTGCCCGGATTCCTGAGCTTTTACGCACGCATCAGTTGTCACCGCGGCAATATAACCGTCCCATGCCGTCGGACCGCTGACTTCGCCTTTATTCCGGATCGAATCAATGAAGTCTTGAATTTCCACATCATACGCAGCCACAAATCGGCGCTGCCAGTCCATCAGGATATCGGTGCTGAATTTCCCTTCTTTTCTCAAGCTGATGCTTGACGGTTCCGGAAGCTTGATAACGCCGTCTTCCCCGACGATTTCACATTGAATGTCGTAGCCGTATTTACAGTTCACGTAGATTTCGGCATTGATAACGATGCCGCCTTTTGTTTCGATGATGACCATCTGCGGATCTTTCAGATGCGGCAGCGCATTTTTTGATTTCTTCGGATAGATCACCTGTACGGATTCATAGTCGTCATTGACGAGCCAGTGGAGGACATCAATTTCATGAACGAGCGTATCGACGACTGCCATGTCCGTTGAATAATTGGATGCGACTGTCGGGTTGCGGTGCGCACAGTGAATCATCAGCGGCTCGCCGACCACGCGGTTGTCAATCGCTTCTTTCAGCTGAACGTAACCGCTGTCATACCTGCGCATGAAACCTACCTGCACCAATCGTTTTCCCGTCTTCATTTCTTCCTCGACAATGCGCATACAGCCTTCTGCCGTTGTCGCAAGCGGCTTTTCACAAAACACGTGCTTGCCGTGCTGAATCGCTTTCAAAACGCTGGACTCGTGAGCCGGGCCCCAGCTTGTCACTAAGACGGCATCCACATTTTCAGCAGCGAGGAGGCTGTCGTCATCAGGATAAACGGAGGCGTTCAAATTGAAATCCTGAACGGTCTGCTGCGCGGCCTCCTGATTCACATCTGTGACAGCGGTAATTTCCGCTCCGGACAGCTTATTTGTGATGCGGTTGATGTGCTCTTTTCCGATAGCACCAGTTCCGATAACACCTATACGTAAATTCATTGATCGCCACTCCTTCTGATAATCAAATAATGGTTCTCGTCTTTCTTTTCTCGCTGCCGTCCTGAGGAGCGCCGTACAGTTCCTCCTGTATTTGTTCAAGCGACTTGCCGGACGTATTCGGTGCGAAAACAAGCCCGATGATCATACTGGCCGTCACACATATGAGCAGAATACCGGCCATAAAACCGATGCCGAATTGTGACATGATGACCGGCACAAATAAACTCCAAATTCCGATTGAAATACGGACGAGAAAGAACATGAGCCCTTGTGCTGACGCTCTGTGTTCTGTCGGGAACAGCTCGCTTGCCCACAGCTGGTAGTTCGCCTGCTGGCCGGCTCCGTTATTGATGCCGATCGCTAAAACAAACAAAAGCAGCATCGGGAGCCCCTGAAACGGCAGTAAAAACAGCGACCAGCCGACAACGGCCATACATGCGCAGATTCCGAACACCGTTTTCCGATATTTATCTGCGAAAGGCATGAAGATACAGGCGACGCCGAGCCCGGTGAAGATAAACAGGGCCATCTGCAGAATGTTGGCCGTATTTGCGGATACGCCGCCGACCTGCTGGTAGATGTACGGCATGAAGAATCCCATGACGCCCGCGGCGAGATTCCATACGAGAAACACACCCATTAAAAACAAAATGTTCTTGAAAAATTTCGGCTGAAGCAGGTCAAAATAAGATGTTTTTTTCACGGCGGCAGGCCGATCTTCACTGTTTTTCCAGGCATCCGACTCAGGTAAACGCTTTCTTATCACATATGTGATCAGGGCGATCACCAATAGATGCGCAAAGACAATTTTATTTCCTAAAAGCCCGAGGTCACCGACCAAAACGGATAACAGCAGAACCACAACGGCTCCTGCGGCCCACGCCACCTGCGCCACTCCGCAATGCCTCGCCCGGTTTTTCTCAGGGGCGTTTTCCGCGATAATGGTCCAGGAAGCCGTAATATCCGCGCCTACAGAAATCCCGATAATCATGTATCCGCATAACAGCATGGGAAAGTTGAATCCAAACAAAACCAAACAAATTCCTAAGGCGTAGACGAGCATACTGTTTGTGTATACAGCTTTTCGGCCGACCTTATCAGCCAAATACCCGCCGAGCAGCGCTCCGATGGCCGCTGATATCGCGTTTGCGCTGAAGGCGCCGAGCAATCCGATCTGGCTGTCGGACAGCTTCAAGTAGCTGACCCACATAGATAAACCCGCTGATCCTGCCACGATGGAACCTGCATCAATGTAATTTGCTAATGCTGCGGCGATGGTCCTTTTGCTGAAAGCTGATTCCGCCTTGGCACTATTCATATAAGTCCCCCTCTAATTTGCAGGATCAAGCAGTTCACTGTCGATGTACTTTCTTGCAATCAGCGCGTACTCAAGCGGATTGGCGACTGCCGGGTCTTGTTCGGCTTCGATGACGATCCAGCCTGAATAATCATGACGGACGAGCGTTCGGTATACTTCGGTAAAATCGATGCATCCGTCGCCGGGAACCGTAAAAATGCCCTGTAAAAACGACTGCCTGAATGACTTGCCTTCCTGTCTGCACCGCTCCATAATGTCAAACCGCGCGTCCTTGAAATGAACGTGTCTGATCCGATCCATATGCTTGTTGAGAATCGTCATATAGTCTCCGTCCGAGATATAGGCATGGCCGGTATCATAAAGTAAATGGACATACCGCGGGTCCGTTCCATCCATCAGCCGGTCAACTTCTTCCGCCGTCTGGACGCCTGTGCCGAGATGATGATGAAACGTGAGGTCCAGCCCGTATTCGCCAGCGATTTTCCCGAGACGGTTCAAGCCTTGGCACAGCGTATCCCATTCTTCATCTGAGAAGTGCGGTTTTTCCTTAAATACATCAATGTCCAAGCCCTGAACGCTGTACGTCTGTTCAGAAACGATGGCGACATCCGCTCCGACTTTCTGCAAATAATCACAGTGTTCTGTAAATTGTTCAGCCATTTTTTCAATACCGTCTTGTATGATAAAGCTGCTGAACCATTTCCCCGCAATCCGCAAGTTTCGGAGAGCCAGCTCTTTATTGAGGACGGAGGGTTCAGGGAAAAACCCTCCCACTTCCGTACCTTGAAAGCCGGCGACAACAATATCGCTTAACAAATGCTGCAGCGTATTCCCGGCTCCGATTTCCGGCATATCGTCATTGCGCCACCCAATGGGAGCGATGCCCCACAGAATATCTTGTTTGCCCATCGTGATGCCTCCCCTCTAGTACTGCTTTGCAGACTTCAGCTTCGTCTCTTTCGCTTCGTATGCCCGCTGAACGCTTTCCTGCTCCGACACTTCCGCCACGCCGACATGCCACCAGCTGTCATAGCCGTCCGTCATCGTTTTCGGCAGAACCTTCATTTCAATTAAAGTGGATACGTCTTGCGTTTTCGCATCTTCAAGCGCCGCTTTCAGTTCTTCAACCGTATTGGCTCTGTATGTTTTAGTGCCGTAGCCCTCTGCCACCTTCGCGTAATCAACGTTTAAAATCTGATTGTCCTCTGTGCGGAACTCGCAGAAATAACTGCCGCTCCCGTGATCCATCTGCAGGTTGTTGATACAGCCGAATCCGGAGTTGTCAAAAAGCAGGACATTGATTTTTTTGTTATATTGAAGCGCGGTAATCAGCTCTGAGTGCAGCATCAGAAAGCTTCCGTCGCCGACGAGTGAATAGACTTCTTTGTCGGGATGGGCCAGCTTGAGGCCGAGCGTGCCTGATACTTCATACCCCATGCAGGAATAGCCGTACTCGAGGTGGTACGTATTCGGGACATTGGAATGCCACAGCCGCTGCAGATCCCCCGGAAGAGATCCCGCCGAGCTGATGACGACGCTGTCTTCAGGAATCGTGTCATTGATGGTCAACAGCGCCGTTGTCTGCGGCAGCTCAGTCTCGAGCGCGTCGGCATACTCGTTTAACACATCCTGTGAGAAATGGTTTTTAATTTCCGGTTTGAACGCGTCACGTGTAAAAGTGACCTTTCCGAGCCGGTCCCGTTCAGCAAGCCATTCATCTTTCCAGTCTTTAATCGCCGTGCCGAATGCACTTTTATATCCGTCTAATAAGCCGTGCAGCCTGCCGAGCGTCACTTTCGCATCGGCTACGACCTGAAACGCGTCAAGCTTGTAAGCCTGCATGCGGCTGACGTTGATATTCAAAAATTTTGCTTTGTCAAAATCAAACGCCGTTTTCGAGGATGTCGCAAAGTCCGTGTACCGTGTGCCGACACCGATGATCAGATCAGCCTGGCGGGCGGCTTTGTTTGCGGCGAGTGTGCCCGTGATGCCCATGCCGCCCAGATTGTTGGCGAAATCGGCTTCAACCGTTGACTTGCCGGCCTGCGTTTCGACAAGCGGAATGCCGTATGTTTCAGAAAGCGCGATTAATTCCTCACGCGCGCCGGAGTACTTCGCGCCGCCGCCCACTAAAATGACGGGACGGCTGCTCTCCTTAATTCTTTCCGCGGCGCCTTTCAGTTCACGCTCGCTCGGCTGCATCCGGTCAATGTAATGAACGCGTTTTTCAAAGAAGCTTTCATCAAAATCAAATGCTTCTCCCTCTACATCCTGAGAAATGCAGATGGTCGCCGGACCCGCTTTTGCCGGATCTGTCATCACTTCAAACGCCCGGATTAAGCTGCTCATCAGCTGCTCGGGGCGGGTGATGCGATCCCAATAGCGGGACACGGGCTTTAACGCATCGTTTGTTGTGACGGCGGCACTGTATTCCTGCTCCACCTGCTGAAGCACCGGGTCAGGCTGCCTCGTCGCAAAGGTATCGGCCGGAAGCAGCAGCACCGGGATATTATTGGCCAGCGCCGTACCCGCGGCAGCCGTCAAGTTAGCGGCACCCGGACCGACCGATGTCGATACCGCGTAAATTTTTCTTCTCAGCATCTGCTTGCTGTATGCCATCGCGGCATGCGCCATGCCTTGTTCGTTTTTGCCTTGATAGACTTTCAGGTGCCCGGCGTCCTGCTCAAGCGCCTGCCCGATCCCCAACACATTTCCGTGGCCGAAAATCGTGAAGATGCCCTCAACGAACGGCTCTTCTTTTCCGTCAACATGAATGTACTGCCGGTTCAAGAATTGAATCAGCGCTTGTGCTGTCGTTAAGCGAATTGTCTTACCCACAAACGATCCCACCTTTTATACGTTCTATTTACCGTTAAGACTGTGCTGCGCTTCAATCAGTTCGATGATTTCACCGGCAGCCGGCATTGCTTCTGAGGAGCTGTGTTTGCTGACGACGATGGAAGCGGAAGCGCTCCCGTATTTTAAAGCCGTTTCAATATCCCGGCCGCTGACAAGTCCGTAGATGAAGGCTGACGCATAGGAATCACCCGCTCCGAAGGTCTTCAGCACCTTTGTTTTATAGGCATGCGCCCGGAAAACTTCTCCCGATCTGCTGTATGCGTATGATCCGTCAACGCCGTGCTTAATGACGACAAGATCGGCGGAATGCGCAAACAAATGGCGGACCGTTTCATCGTTATTTCCGCCGCTACGGTTTTCCATTACGTCAAATTCGTCACGCGTACCGATGATGATATCGGATTGTTCCGCCACCAGCGTGTAGTACACGGCTGTTTCTTCTGCCGATTGCCATGTATACGGACGGTAGTCGAGCTCAAACACGACTTTTACGTCATGTTTTTTTGCGATATGCACCGCTTTTAAGACGGCTTCGCGCGACGGGCTTTTCGCAAGCGCCGTGCCTGATACGAGCAGCATTTTCGCGTTTGCGATGTAGCCTTCATTGACTTCGGACGGCTCAAGATACAAATCCGCCACGTCATCCCGGTACATCAGAATGCTGCACTCTTCGGGACTGAGAATTTCGGTAAAAGCGAGCCCGGCTTTGCGCCCTTCTCTGTCAACGGTCATTTGTGACGTATCAACGCCCTTTCCCTGCATATAAGAAACGATGAATCTGCCGTGCTGATCGTCCGGGATTTTGCCGATAAAACCGGCTTTTAATCCGAGCTTGGCGCTGCCGATCGCAATATTTGCCGGGGAGCCGCCGACATATTTAGAAAACGTCATCGTTTCTTCCATCGGCCGGTTGTATTCCGCAGCGTTCAAATCAATACACGCGCGTCCGATCGCGACAATATCAAACTCTTTTTCTTCATTAAATGTATATTTCATCGTTATCTGCCACTCCTCACTTGTTAGCGTTCCAGGATCCATTCATGGGCCGGATCATTATGAAACTTCCATTTTCGTGTCGGTCCCGCCATTACATTCAGGTAGTAAGAGGTATACCCGTCCGGAACACCAACCGGGTGATAGCCCGCCGGCACGATGACAACGTTTTCATTTTCTGCGGTCATCGTCTCGTCAATCGAGCGGTCGTCCGTGTACACACGCTGGAAGACAAAACCCTGCGGCGGGTCTGTTTCATGGTAATAGGTTTCTTCTAAAAAGGATTCAGCCGGCAGATTGTCTTGGTCATGTTTATGAGGCGGATAGCTCGACCAGTTGCCGCTGTCCGTGTATACTTCAACAACGAGAAGGCTGTTTGCCGATGGATCTGAATCGGGGAGAATATTATGAACGGTTCGTTTGTTTGCCAGCTTGCCGCGATGTTCCACACCGTTGTCTTCCGCTTTAATCAGCTTTGTCGGAAGCTGGTGTTCGGACGGAGAATAGCACAGCGCGACCCTCGCCCCGCTGACCGCTGTGATTTCAAAAGAGCGGTCATTGGACACATAAACGCTGTCCGTCGGTTTTCTTTCAAATACGCTTTCACGGGTGCCGATGCTTTCAAATGTCTGATCATAATCAGTGACGGTGATTTTTCCCGTTACCGCAACGATGCAGCACTCCGTCTTTTTCAAATCTTCTGTATATGCGGAACCGGGAGTGAGGTCAACGACTTTAAATCCGACGTATTTGAGGTCTGAATTGGCTGAAGTGACGTCATGTATGATGTTCACGCCTTGAGAAATCTCATCGGCCTGCGGTTTGCGCAGCAAATGACTCATGTTTATTCCTCCTTAATGGATGGTAAAAGAAAACCCGGACGGAATCACAAAGCCGTCCGGGCCGGCTGTCAGATCAATTGAAGTCAGGAGACGGGTATCGTGCCGTCACGACTTTTTTACGTGTATAGAAGTCGACGCTGTCTTTTCCGTTTGCGTGCAATGTGCCGAAGAAAGAAGACTTCCAGCCAGAGAACGGGAAGAATGCCATCGGCGCCGGCACGCCAAGGTTGATGCCGAGCATTCCCGCGTCAATATTCTCACGGAAGTAGCGGATCGCATTCGCATTTGAAGTGAACAGACACGCGCCGTTCGCAAATTCAGACTGGTTGGCGATGTCCACCGCTTCTTTTAAGTTTTTCACGCGGATGACCGACAGAACGGGCGCAAAGATTTCATCTTTCCAGATCGTCATATCCGTCGTCACGTTGTCAAAAATCGTCGGTCCGACGAAATAGCCGTCTTCCGTAGCGTTTTCACGCCCGTCACAAAGAAGTCTCGCTCCTTCTTCGATGCCTTTTTCAATATAGCTGTGCGTGCGTTTTTTGTTGTCCTCGCGGATGACCGGGCCCAAGAATACGCCGTCATCCAGTCCGTTTCCGATCTTGATGTCCGCTGCTTTTTCCTGTAATTTCGAAATAAACTCATCGGCGATTCCCTCTTCAACCGTCACAACCGCGCATGCCATGCAGCGCTCTCCTGCCGAACCGAATGCCGCGCCGATAATGTTTGTCACCGTATCTTCAAGGTGGGCGTCATTCAGCACGATCGTGTGGTTTTTCGCGCCCGTTAACGCTTGCACGCGCTTCAAATGTTCGCTGCCTTTTTTGAAAACATACTCGCCGACAGGTTTTGAACCGACGAATGAGATGGCTTTAATCTCCGGATGTTCAAGAACGCCGTTTACGACGTCATGCGCGCCGTGCACGACATTGAAGACGCCCTTCGGAAGGCCGGCCTGTTCAAACAGCTCTGCCAGTTTTTCCGTTAACAGCGGCGTGCGCTCAGACGGCTTCAGAATGAACGTATTTCCTAACGAAATCGCCATCGGGAACATCCAGCACGGGACCATCATCGGGAAGTTGAACGGTGCGATACCGCCGACCACCCCGATCGGATAGCGGTAGTTCGCCGCCTCTACATCCGTCGCGATGGAGGCAAGTGAATCGCCCATCATGAGTGACGGCGCGCCCGCTGCGAATTCGACGTTTTCAATTCCGCGTCCCACTTCACCGAGTGCTTCCGTCGTGTTTTTACCGTTTTCCAAAGTAATCAGACGGGCAAGCTCTTCTTTGTTCTGCTGGAGAAGCTGCTGATAGTTAAATAGAATTCTCGCACGGCGCGGCACTGCCGTCTTTGACCATGTTTGAAATGCCTCTGACGCTGAGCGGACGGCGTATTCCACATCCTCCCGCGTAGAAATCGGAACCTGGCACATCACTTCTTTTGTAGCCGGATTGATAACGTCTTCATATTGATCTGTCTTACTTTCAACCCATTCACCATTGATGTAGTTTTTCAGTTTTCTGATCTCTGCCATTCTCATTGCCTCCTTAAATAGTAAACATCCTGTTCAGCTGGATAATAACGGATGAATATATTCATCTTTTACATATAAAAGACATGAATTAAACGCTTACAAATGCTAAAATGATGGTGACTCCCAATCTTTCCATGTAAAAGTTGGTCATGTGCCGGAAAAAGCAAACGGTTACATCTTTCACTTTTGATTTTACAGGTTATGTTTTGGTCATTTCTTGGTTACATTGTAAGCCCAACACCTCTTCAAGTCAATCTAAAAAATCAAAATTTTTTCATTATTTTTATCATACTTTTTTTGATCGGGAAAACAGGAACTTGGAGAACCGTGTCGAATCGGAGGGGATGATCCCTCTTTTTTATCATTTGTTAAGTAACTATTGATTAACTTCTGGTGTTTATTATATATTTTAATTACTTTAAGAATTCTAGAAGGAGTTTTTTTATGAAACTGATGCGGATTCAGGAGATGGAAGAATACATTCTCAAACACGGAGCCACTTCGCTGGATGAGCTGTGCGAGGTATTCAACGTCTCTAAAAACACGGTCAGACGCGATATTAATAAGCTTGCGGAAAAAGGGGTTATCAAAAAGGTATACGGCGGCGTGACGTCAGCCGAAAAATCTGTGCTCGTCCCTTTTGAAAACCGCACCATTCAACATCAGGATGAAAAAATCAAAATCGCCCGCTATGCGTCACGGTTTATCGAGGATCACGATCTTGTATTTATTGATTCCGGCACGACGACCAAATCGATGCTGGAGACGCTTGATCCCGATAAGAATGTAACGGTTTTGACGAACAGCCTTGATATTATTAACGCCGCTTCATCCATGAAAAATATCGACCTGATCATCATCGGCAATAACTACAAACGGAAGACAAGGTCGTTTGTCGGCATTGATGATCCGAGCACACTCAATAAATACAACATTAACAAGGCGTTCATGTCCGCTACCGGGACAACGATCACCCACGGCCTGACGAATTCCGACTTACTGGAATACGAGGTGAAAAAGAGAATTTCCGAAAAGGCGAACGAAGTGTATCTGCTCGCGGATCATTCCAAATTCGGCAAATCCACGCTTTTGACATACGCGCCTTTCGACCGGCTTCACAGCATTGTCACTTCTCAGCAGCTCGATGAGGAATATACGAAGTATTGCCAAGAGCATCAAATCGACATTCACTTGGCATAGCGTTATAGTTAATAGAGAACGCTGCCGTATTTTTCCGGCAGCCGCTATGATATCCAATTTTTTCAGGGGGCGAAAACATGAGCAAAGTAACAATCGGCAAAACTGACCTAAAGGTATTTCCGATCGGTTTGGGAACAAATGCGGTCGGCGGACACAATCTCTATCCGAATCTGAATGAAGAAACGGGAAAAGAATTGGTTCGGGAAGCGATTAAAAGCGGCGTTACCATGTTAGATACCGCCTATATTTACGGTGTGGGCCGTTCTGAAGAATTAATCGGCGAGGTGCTGAAAGAATGTAACCGCGAGGATGTCTTCATCGCCACAAAAGCCGCTCACAGAAAAGAAGGCGATGACTTTGTTTTCGACAATTCACCGGCCTTTTTGAAACAATCGGTCGAAGACAGCCTGAAACGCCTGCAGACTGATTACATCGATTTATTCTACATCCATTTCCCGGATGAGCACACGCCGAAGGACGAAGCCGTTCAAGCGTTGAATGAGCTGAAAAAAGAAGGAAAAATCCGTTCCATCGGCGTATCCAATTTCTCTTTGGAACAGCTGAAAGAAGCCAATAAAGACGGCTTAGTCGACGTGATTCAAGGAGAATACAACCTGCTGAACCGTGAGGCGGAAAAGACTTTCTTCCCTTATACGACAGAACACGGCATCTCATTCATTCCGTACTTCCCGCTCGTATCCGGACTGCTGGCCGGCAAATACGACGAGAACACAACCTTCCCTGAAGGCGACCTGCGCAATGATCAGGCGCATTTCCAAGGGGAGCAGTTTAAAGAAAACATCAAAAAAGTCAACCAGCTCAAACCGATTGCCGAAAAGCACAATGCCGATACGGCGCATATCGTGCTTGCCTGGTACTTGGCGAGACCTGAAATCGATATCCTGATTCCGGGCGCCAAACGCGCGGATCAATTAAAAGACAACATGAAAGCAGCCTCCATTACGCTATCTGCTGAAGAAATCGCGTTTATCGACAAGCTGTTTTCCTAAGAAAAAAACACGCCTTTTAAATGGGGCGTGTTTTTTTATGTTTATATTTTTCTCTTCGGGGAATGAAATAGTTATCTAAATAAACTATTATGCGTTCCAAAAGATGAGGAGGATCATCTGTGAAGAAAAACACCAAAAAATACCTGATTTACTTTTTCGGAGCATTAGGCGGGCTGCTTTACGGCTATGACACCGGTGTGATTTCAGGGGCTTTGTTATTTATTAACAATGATATTCCTTTAAACACGCTGACCGAGGGATTGGTCGTCAGCATGCTGCTGCTCGGTGCGATTTTCGGGTCCGCATTAAGCGGGACATGCTCTGACCGATGGGGCCGGAGAAAAGTGGTTTTCGTCCTTTCACTCATTTTTATTATCGGCGCGCTTGCCTGTGCGGCTTCGCAAACCGTCACTATGCTGATTATCTCCCGTGTCATTCTCGGGTTAGCCGTCGGGGGCTCAACGGCGCTGGTTCCCGTTTATCTATCTGAGATGGCGCCGACGAAAATACGCGGAACGCTCGGCACATTGAATAACTTAATGATTGTAACCGGAATTTTACTCGCATATATTGTGAATTACATATTCACCCCGTTTGAAGCTTGGCGCTGGATGGTCGGTCTCGCCGCAGTACCGGCGGCGCTTTTATTAATCGGAATCGCGTTTATGCCGGAATCTCCGAGATGGCTCGTCAAACGCGGCCGTGAGAAGGAAGCCAGACAAGTCATGGAAATGACCCACGACAAAGAGGATATCGCCGTTGAATTGGCGGAAATGAAACAAGGTGAAGCCGAGAAAAAAGAATCTACACTCGGCTTGCTGAAAGCCAAATGGATCCGCCCTATGCTGCTGATCGGGATCGGCCTCGCCATCTTCCAGCAGGCGGTCGGTATCAACACGGTGATTTACTATGCGCCGACCATCTTTACAAAGGCCGGACTCGGCACTTCGGCGTCCGTTCTCGGCACGATGGGCATCGGTGTCTTAAACGTCATCATGTGTATCACCGCCATGATCTTAATTGACCGGATCGGCCGGAAAAAACTGCTGATGTGGGGAAGTGTCGGCATTACCTTGAGCCTGGCGTCACTATCAGCCATTCTCCTTCTGGCCGGCCTGTCAGCTTCAACAGCATGGCTGACCGTGCTGTTTCTCGGCATCTATATCGTCTTCTACCAGGCGACATGGGGTCCCGTCGTATGGGTTCTGATGCCGGAGCTATTCCCGTCAAACGCACGCGGAGCCGCAACCGGATTTACGACATTGATCCTGTCGGCAACCAACCTGATCGTTTCACTGGTATTCCCGCTTATGCTGAGCGCCATGGGCATCGGCTGGGTATTCGGAATATTCTCAGTCATTTGCCTCTCATCCTTCTTCTTCGCCGCTTACATCGTTCCTGAAACGAAGGGCAGAAGTTTAGAAGAAATCGAAACGCACTTGAAAAAACGGTTCTCCTTAAAGAAGCGCAGCAAACAAAATCAAATTCTTAAACAGCGCACACTGTAACAAAAAAAGGAATCGCCCCCGCTGGGCGATTCCTTTTTGGCGTCATACCATAACTTTGCAGATGTCATTCGTAAATTCGACCGGATCATGGATCGGCAGCCCTTCAATCAGAAGCGCCTGATTGTAGAGAAGATTTGTGTATAATGCCAGCTTTTCCCGATCTTGTCCGTGCGCGTTCTTTAACGTCTCAAACACTTCGTGATTCGGGTTGATTTCCAGCACTTTTTCCGCTTTGACCTGCTGGCTGTCAGGCATGGCGTTTAATACTTTTTCCATTTCGATCGTCACTTCGCCGTCTGTCGCAAAGCATACCGGATGGGATTTTAAACGTTTCGACGCTCTGACGTTCTTTACTTTATCCGCAAGAATCTCTTTCATGCTTTCGAACAGGTCTTTATATTCGTTCTCTTCGGCTTCAGTCTGCTTTTCATCCTCATCACTGTCGATGCCTAAGTCGGCGCTTGATACGGATTTGAATTCTTTTTCCTCATAGCTTGTCAGCATTTTGATCGCGAATTCATCAATATCTTCCGTGAAGTATAAAATTTCGTAGCCTTTGTCCGCCACCATTTCAGTTTGCGGCAGCTTTTCAATCCGCTCATATGAATCGCCGGACGCGTAATAGATATATTTTTGATCCTCAGGCATTCTGGACACATATTCGTCCAGAGTGACGAGCTTTTTCTCCTTAGATGAATAGAAGAGAAGCAGATCTTTTAAGACATCTTTATTCGCGCCGAAATCATTATAGACGCCGAATTTGAGCTGTCTGCCGAAAGATTCATAGAAAGATTCGTATTTTTCTCTTTTGTTCTTCAGCAGGCTCTTCAGCTCGGCTTTGATTTTTTTATTGATGTTTTTCGCAATCAGCTTCAGCTGGCGGTCGTGCTGCAGCATCTCTCTGGAAATGTTCAGCGACAGATCCTCAGAATCGACCATGCCTTTTACAAAACTGAAATGGTCCGGAAGCAGGTCGGCGCATTTGTTCATGATCAGCACGCCGTTGGAATACAGCTCCAATCCTTTTTCGAATTCCTTCGTATAATAGTCAAACGGCATGTTTTCCGGAATAAACAAAATCGAATTGTAGCGCACCGCTCCATCGACGCTGATATGCACATGGGTCAGCGGTTTATCAAAGCCGTAATGCTTCTCGGCGTAAAAAGCCTCGTAATCTTCATCCGTCAGCTCGCTTTTATTTTTTCTCCAGATCGGCACCATGCTGTTGACCGTCTGTTCTTCCTGAACTTCTTCAAATTCGTTCTCGCTGCCCTCTTTCGGCTTGTTGACCGTCTCTTCCATTTTGATCGGGTAGCGGATAAAATCAGAGTACTTTTTCACGATCGCTTTGATGCGGTAGTTTTCTAAAAACTCATCATAGCTTTCATCTTCTGTGTTTTCTTTTATTTGCAGGGTGATTTCCGTACCGACGGTTTCTTTGTCACACGGCGCGATCGTGTAGCCGGCAGCCCCTTCCGACTCCCATACATACGCCTCGTCACTGCCGAGCGCCTTACTTTTCACCGTGACTTTATCAGCCACCATAAACGCCGCATAAAATCCGACGCCGAACTGGCCGATAATGTCATGGCCATCTTTCGTGTCATTTTCTTGCTTGAAAGCGAGTGAACCGCTTTTCGCAATCGTGCCGAGATGCTGTTCAAGCTCGTCTTTTGTCATCCCGATACCGGTGTCTGTGACGGTGAGCGTTCTCGCTTCTTTGTCCGCCGTCACTTTTATGTAGTAATTGTCTTGATCAAACGTTAATGAATCATCGGTTAACGCCTTGTAATAGATTTTGTCAATCGCATCGCTCGCGTTGGAAATTAACTCGCGGAGAAAAATTTCCTTCTGCGTGTAAATGGAGTTAATCATCATGTCCAGCAATCGCTTGGATTCTGCTTTAAACTTTTTTTTCCGCACTTCAGATCTCTCCTTTAATTATGCTTTGATGTTATGTAAAATCTTTTCAGCATCTATTTATCATATACAGTGACAATTGTCAACTAGGATTAGCAGATGCATATATTGTAAATTTAACATGTTAATGGATTCATTTCACCCATTTTATCAATAAAAAAGAGAGAATGTTGATCATCCTCTCCTCTCTGCTTCTTTCCGGCGGCCGAATTCCTTCTTCATCCATATGTATGACGGGTAGAAATACAAACTAAATAAGATAAGAGATCCCAAGTTTCGCAAAGACTCATGCAGAACATTTCTTACAGTGAGAGGAAATATGATGTCCTGAAATAGAATAGAGATAACGGTGTAAATCACAAATCCCATAGGAACAATGGCATAACAATAAAACGCTATCTCCTTCTTATGCTGTATCTTCAAAATATGTAAACCTCCCAATGATGTATATACATAATATTAACATATTTAATAGGTATTTAGAAACAGACCTCCGTATGTTTATCCCCCTATTCAGCGGGAACAGATATAAAAAAAGGAGGAATCGCAATATGGGAAGATTAACAGACAAAACCGCAATCATCACAGGGGCCGCGACAGGCATCGGACAAGCGACGGCACGGGTTTTCGCCGATGAAGGCGCCCGCGTGATCTGCGGTGACATCAATGAAAGCGAACTGAATGAAACCGTCAGCGCCATCAGAAAAAACGGCGGAGAAGCAGAAGCCTTTCACCTTGATGTATCAGACGAAGAAAACGTAAAGTCTTTTGCGGACGGCATTCAGCAAAAGTACGGAACAATTGATATTCTGTTTAACAATGCCGGTGTTGACCAAGAGGGCGGAAAAGTCCATGAATACCCGGTCGACCTGTTTGACCGGATCATCGCCGTCGATCTGCGCGGCACATTTCTTTGCAGCAAATACCTGATTCCGCTCATGCTCGAAAAAGGAGGCTCCATCATCAACACCTCCTCCATGTCCGGCCGGGCCGCAGACCTTGACCGCTCCGGCTATAACGCCGCAAAAGGCGGAATCACGAACCTGACGAGAGCGATGGCCATTGATTACGCCAGAAGCGGAATCCGCGTCAATTCCTTATCGCCGGGGACGATTGAAACGCCGCTCATTGATAAATTGGCAGGCACGACAGAAGACGAAATGGGCGAAGCGTTCCGTGAAGCCAACAAATGGATCACGCCGCTCGGCCGGCTCGGAAAACCGGAAGAAATGGCAGCCGTCGCGCTCTTCCTCGCTTCAGACGACAGCTCTTACGTCACGGGAGAAGACATCACCGCAGACGGCGGCATCATGGCATACACTTGGCCGGGAAAAATGCTGATTGATAAGAAGTGGAAGGAAGAGACGGAGTGACGGCGAAAAAGAAACAAGCCAGTGCAAAAACACTGGCTGAACAAGCTGAGGGCGGGTTACTTAAACCAGCCCTTTTCTTTTGATCGGGTAATGGCTTCAATTCGATTTTTCACTTCTAATTTATCCAGGATCATCGAAACGTAATTGCGGACTGTGCCGCTTTTGATGCTGAGGGCGTTTGCGATTTCTTTCGTGTTTTTTCCGTCTGCGACAAGCTCGAGCACCTCTTTTTCCCGTTCGGTCAGCGGGTTTTCTTCACTATAGATGTCCTCCATTAATTCAGGTGCGTAGACGCGTCTTCCTTTCATGACGCTGCGGATGGCGCTGACGAGCTCATCGCTCGGGCTGTCCTTGAGCATGTACCCGCTGACGCCTGCTTTTAGCGCCCGCTGAAAATAGCCGGAGCGGGCAAAGGTCGTCAAAATGATGATTTTCACACCGCTGTCCTTGAGCTCTTCTGCCGCTTCAAGACCTGATTTCCCGGGCATTTCGATATCCATCAGACAGATGTCGGGCGCATGTTTTTCCACGAAATCGATGGCATCCTGGCCGCTTGTGCCTTGGCCGACAACCGTCATATCCTCTTCTAAATTCAACAGTGAACCGAGTGCGCCGAGCAGCATTTGCTGATCCTCGGCAATGAAGATGTTGATCATCTGCTACCATCCTTTTCTTTTGATTTTGAATCATTCGGGATTCTCATGGTCAGCTTTGTTCCGGCGGCTGTATCGATGGCTAAACTGCCGTTTGCGAATTCAAGACGTTCCCTCATTCCAAGCAGGCCGTGCCCCTTTGAAAAAAAGCGATCTTCTTTGCATTGAAAGCTGCCGTCATCTTCCACCGTAATGACAACCTCTTTCCAAAGCTGCTGAATGGTGATGCGGCATACTTTGGCGCCGCTGTGCTTCACGACATTGGTGACGGCTTCTTTTATGCACATGCTGACGATGTTTTCGTTCAGCAGAGAGATATGTTTTGGCGCTTCTTTTTCTTCATACACAAATTCAATTCCTGCCGCTTCAAGAATTTGCCGAACATTGCCGAGCTCATCCTTCAATCGGATGCCTTTCATCGATGAAACGATTTTTCTGACCTCATTTAAGGAGGTGCGGGCCGTCTGCTGCACGCTTTTCAGCTCAGTGCGGGCCTGTTCGGGGTCCTTGTAAATCAGCTTTCGGGCGAGGTCGCTTTTCAGTCCGATTAAGGAGAGCTTTTGTCCAAGTGTATCGTGAAGGTCCCGGGCGATTCGCTGCCTTTCTTCCAGCTTCACAAGATCGGCGATTCGCTCATTTGCATATTCTAATTTCTCTTCAAGGCGCTCCCGTGCCTTTCTGCTTCGAATGCTGAGCGGGAGCAGGATGGCACTGATCAGTGTAATGACGATAAACGGTATTTGTGTCAAAAACCACCCTTTTTTCAGAACAAGGCTGAAGTTGACGGCAACCGCCGCACTAATGATATGAATGTAATATAAGATGTAAAATGGAACTTTGTCTCGGATATGGCCGATGAAGTAGGCGATAAAGAAGGCGAAGTAAATATAGCTGAACAGCATAACTGAGCCGGTCGAAATGCCGATCAGAAGAAGCGCCCATAAGTAAAGCGGCCAGCCTTTTGCAACAAATGCGAAGCGGTATGCGCCAAAGAAAACAAGTGTGAAAATGATGCCGGCCACGATGACAAAGGTAGAAGAGCTTTTAAAAATAAAATAAAAAGGCAAGATGAAAAAAATCATCCATATATAAGGAGAAATCCCATTCAGTTTTTGAAATTTAAAATACTTCTTCATCTTTGTTCCACCTTCTGCTGCTTGTGTCTACCATCACTTTATCAAAACACCGCCTTCATTGCATCCTCACGCATGAAGAGAAGGCCCTTTCTGATAAGAGAAAGAGCCGCGCGCCATATCAGGCATTTTTCTTTAAAGGTTCTTTCGGCACCGGATGGGGCGCCGGTTTTTTCCGCGCCTCCCGAAAGGTGACAAATTGCTTTTCGTCCTCATCCCACAGACGGAATTTCATGGATTCAAGACTTGTTTTAAGCGTAATGGTCGGTACGTTTTTTAAAGGCTCGTGCCCCTCATGAGCGGCTTCCAGCTTGTAGTTCGGCACTTTCGGGCTTAAGTGGTGGACATGATGGTAGCCGATATTGCCTGTCAGCCATTGCAAAAGCTTCGGAAGCTTGTAAAAGGAGCTTCCTTCTACCGCAGCCTGCACATAATCCCAATGCTCATCGGCTTCAAAATAAGAATCCTCAAACGTGTGCTGAACATAAAAGAGCCAGACGCCGATTGACCCCGAAATAAGGAAAATCGGACCTTGAACAAGCAAAAAGTTTTCCCAGCCGACAAGCAGGCACGTCGCAGCAGCCAATAAGACAATCGCCGCGTTCGTGAAATAGGTGTTCCAGCGCTCCTTGCGGCGGGCGCCTTTTACATTGAAACGGTTTTGAATCAGAAATACGTAAATCGGGCCGAGAATAAACATAATAAACGGATTGCGAT
This sequence comes from Bacillus sp. FSL P4-0334, assembly GCF_038004825.1. Taxonomy (NCBI): domain Bacteria; kingdom Bacillati; phylum Bacillota; class Bacilli; order Caryophanales; family Bacillaceae; genus Bacillus; species Bacillus sp. FSL P4-0334. Next base: position 892,942 of record NZ_JBBORX010000001.1, read on the forward strand.
AAAGTCTGTAGCGTACTTTTGTCCAAGCTGACGCTTCGTTGTATTCCTTGACGGTCATCATCCAAATATCGCCGGTGCCCCGTTTATCTAAGTTGCTGCTTGTCGCATGATGAATGGAGTGGCTGCGCTGCCATTGAAGGAACGGAAACAGTGTCAGCACACCTGAAATAAACCCGAACAGCCGGTTCAGCTTCTTTTGTTTGAAAAAGGATTGGTGGCAGCAGTCGTGGAAAATAATAAAGATTCTTGTCAAAAATCCCGCTGCTATAACAGTAAAGGCGAGGGTCAGAAGATAGGAGACATTGAGGCTGAAGTAAGCAAGAAACCAAAGGGCAAAAAACGGCACAAACGTGTTGAAAAGCTGATTGACACTATGCTTTGTATCGGCACCGGAAAATGCAGCAACCTGCTTTTTTAAAGATGCTTGTTTTTGAGTTGCGGCGTGATTGGTCATGAATGTCATATCCCCTTTTTTTTATTATGATTCCAAGTATACCGAGGCGCTCGCGGCGGTTGTAGTAGCAGCCATCATGCCCCGAATATGACATTTGTCATGTTTGGCGGCAGAATGCTGATCAGGCGGCATATGGAAGGTATCTTTTTTATGAGGGATAAAGCCGGACACTTCATATCGGCACTTCTCAATGAAAACAGCAAAAAAGAACCCGGCCTGTTTTCGGCTGAGTTCTTTTTCATCATCCTCACAGCAAAATCACCCGATACTTCTTTACATCCAAAAACTGCAGAAACTCCCGGGCCAGCATGTCCGGCGCGTGGTCTTTTCCTTCATGAAGACGATATTGAATCAAGCCGGCGAGCATGGACGCGACATAATATGCATAGAGTTTTTTGCCCGCCTGAATGTGCAGGGGCTGATGAAGATAAAACGATTGCAGCGCTCTGAACATTTCCGGAATGACGTCAGGCACTCCGGAGCCCTCTCTCAGAAAATGGACGAGCGGCAGGCCTTCCGACAGTGCCGAAAAGAGACGGACGAGCGCGGCTTCCGCTTCTTCCATGGAGCAATCGGCAGGCTCTCCTTTTACCGTCAATAATCCGATCAGATCCCGGCATGATTGATGGATGATCGTTTTCAGCAATGCTTCTTTGTTGGCGTAATGGTCATAAAAAGTGGCACGGCGGAGGTTGCTTTGACGGGCAATATCGGAAATCGTAATCGCCGCGTACTCTTTTTTTTCCGCCATTAAGCCGATCATGGCTTCTTGCAAGGCCTGCCTCGTTCGGGTCACCCGGCGGTCGGCGGGCTTTTTTTCTTCTTGTTCCGGCACCCGGCGGCCAAACAGCCAGTAAAACCGTTTTTGAGAAATCAAATCCCACACCTGTCCGCTGATCGCTTCCGGGGATGCCCCGGGCTCCTCATTCAGCCAGTACAACACAATGGCATACGTGTATAAAGCGCGGTAATGAATGTACATATCCTGTTCAGTCGGTGAGAAATCCGCATTGACCGGTGACAGCAGCACATCATGCCGGAACACATCTTTTAAAAAAGCATGAAAGTGAAAATAGGGCATTTTATTGCGGTCCATCATCGTTTGAAAAAACACCCGATGCCGATCAACAAAAGACAGGGTCGGATGCACTTTTTGCCATCCGCCATGTAAATGAAGCACATCTTTATTCTTTAGCGAATCATACAGCGCTTCGCTCAGCCCGTCTTTCATTTCTTCCTCTATATCCTCTAAAATCGCATATTTATCTTCGTAATAAAGGTACAGTGTCCCCCGGCTCACATGCGCCCGTTCGGCGATGTCCTTCATGGTCACACGGCGGATATCCCGCTCTCCAAGCATGGCCAAAAGCGCTTGTTTGATGTCAGTTGTCACAGAATCCGGCATAAGAGACACTCCTTCCATTAGACAGATCACCGCAATTTGTACGGTAACGTATAGATGTGTTTACGCTGTCTTTGCCGCAAAAACACATCACATTATAATAGGCCCTGAAGAAACAAAAAAGCAACCAGAGGAGGAAGACCGATGGATCAGCATATAAAAGCAGAAATCAAACGCGTCTTTGAGCTTCAGAAAAAAAATCAAAAAACGCTGCGTGCTTCAACAGCCGGGCAGCGCAGAGAAAAGCTTCAGCGCTTTTTAGATGCCGTCACCGCACATGAAGAAGAAATCATCGAGGCGATCAGACGGGACGTCCGCAAGCCTTATCATGAGGTGAAAAGAGCGGAAACGCAGGGAACGATCAAGGCGATTAAAGATAATATGAACAATCTCGACACCTGGATGGCGCCGAAACGCGTCGGCTCATCCGTCAGCCCCGACGCTGACGGCGTATTAATGTATGAGCCAAAAGGCGTCACCTTAATTCTCGGCCCATGGAATTATCCGTTTATGCTGACGATGGCTCCGCTTGCGGCTGCCATTGCGGCCGGCAACAGCGCGATTGTGAAGCTGTCCGATTTTACGATGGAGACGAGCCATATCGCCGCGACAGTTATTCGCGAGGCATTTCACGAAGAAGAAGTCGCCATTTTTGAAGGTGAGGTCGATGTCGCCACAGAACTGCTCGACCAGCCGTTTGACCACATTTTCTTCACCGGAAGCACGAATGTCGGTAAAATCGTCATGACGGCAGCAGCGAAGCACTTGTCGTCCGTCACGCTTGAGCTTGGCGGAAAAAGCCCGACGATCATCGACAGCGACTATGATTTGATGGACGCGGCGAAAAAAATCGCCGTCGGCAAATTTGTCAATGCGGGGCAAACATGTATCGCACCTGACTATCTCCTTATGAAGAAAGAAGTGCAGAGCACCTTTACAGATCTCCTGCAAACCATTGTCAATGCAGGTTTTATGGAGGATGATCATACGGTTGACCGCAACAAATTCACGCAGATTGTCAACGACCGCAACTTTAACCGTGTCAAAGCCCTGTATGATGACGCCATTGAAAAAGGGGCGAAAACGGCGTTCGGCGGCGTATTCGATGCGCATGACCGCACGATTTCTCCGACCGTACTGACAAACGTCACGCCTGATATGAAGATCATGCAGGAAGAAATCTTCGCACCGATTCTGCCGATTATGAATTACGAAGATATCAGTGAAGCCGTTGATTACATCACTGAACGGGACAAGCCGCTTGCCTTGTATGTATTCAGCCATAATCAGGAGCTGATCGATTATGTGCTGCAGCATACGACATCCGGCAATGCTTCTGTCAATGATGTCGTCGTTCATTTCACTGACGTCAACCTTCCGTTCGGCGGTGTCAATACGAGCGGGATCGGTTCATATCACGGTGTGTACGGCTTTAAAGAATTTTCTCATGAAAAAGGCGTATTTATTCAAGCCTCTAAATAAAAAAAGAATCCGCGCAGATGACGCGGATTCTTTTTTATTATTTTTTTGCCCCGAATGCGAGCAGTTTCGTATAAGTGCCGACATAGAGCGTGCCGTCTTCAGCCAGAACCGGGGAGGAAATGACATTGCTGTCTGTTTGATAGCGCCATTTTTCATTACCGTCAGCGTCAACCGCATAGACATTTTTATCGTCAGAACCGAAGTACACATTGCCGTCCGCATCAATCAGCGGCGCCGTTCTCACAGGCCCGTCCGTATAGAAAGACCAGTTCATATTGCCGGTTTTGCTGATGGAAAACAGCTCGCCGCTTCCGGAACCGATATACACATTGCCGTTATGGTCGATCGCTAATGAAGAGCTGGAGAAACCGTTTAACGGGAACGTCCACTTTACAGCACCCGTTGATGTATAGGCGTATAAATTGCCGTCCTGGTTTCCGGCGTAAACGGTGCCGTCTCTATCAATAACCGGATAGCCTTTAAACCCGTTGGACGTCGTTTTTGACCATTTCACTTGGCCTGTTCCGTAATTGATCGCGTAAAAGATATTATTGTACGTTGCCGTATACAGCGTGCCGTTTGACGCTAACACGGGAGCGGAGCCGACCACGCCGTTTGTTTTAAACTTCCACTTTTGCGTCCATGTCGAAGGCGACGTCGGTTTAATCGCATAGATATAGTTATCCAGCGTCGACACATACAGCGTGCCGTCAGAGCCGATAGCCGCATCGGAACTAGGCGCTCCGCTCAACGGAACCGATGTTAAAATGTTTCCGGTTTCTTTGTCGATGAAATATAGTTTTTTATCGTGAGAAGGAAGATAAATGACACCGTTTGTTCCGAGCACCGGAGTCAGCGTATAGGTCGTCCCGAGGTTTTCCGTCACCCATTTCACAGTACCGTCCGGATGATACGCCGTCAGCTTCCCGTCTTTTGATTGAATAAATACGGTGCCGTCCCCATCAACCGCGGCTCCCGCACCGTTTTGAGGATTGGCCGGAACATTCTTTTCCCATTTTAATGCGCCATCGGCAGTGCTTGTAAACCGGCTTTCTCTTGACCAGTTGAACATCGTCGGAGACATCGCCTGCGCGTCATACCGTCCCGCCAAGAAACCGGATGCCGCATGATTTTGTTTAAATACCGTTTCCGCGGCTTGAGCAGCCGCCGGATGCAGCCATTTTGCCCCCGGCAGATCAGTAACCGCTCCCATAGATAAAGCCGCAGCAACCGCAGCGCCGGCCGCCAATGTTTTCATTCGCAATGAAGCTGTCTTTTTTTTCAATGTCAGTTCCTCCCGTTTCTATTAAAAGCTGCTATATCACTTCGATCATACCATAATTAACCTATGAAATATTTGTATTTTCGGTAGATTTATAGAACAAATGTCACATAGCCTGCTGATGCTTCGGGGATGATCGAAACGCGGCAATATACCACACCACATTGACGATGAAAGCCGCGCCTGACCAAACGAAAAGGCCGTAATAAAGAGACAGCTCCTGCCCTAAGGAAATTGCGGTCAATAACGTCACCAACAAGACAGCCGCGCAAATGATAAGCCCGATTCCGCAAAAAACGGCCATGATGATTTTCATGACACGAATACCGAGAATATACAAAATGAGCGGGACCGCATATATAACAAAGATCTGGCCGACGGCGGCCCACATGCCCGCGGAATTAAAACGATTCGCGTTCGGCCCCGTTTCCGCAAGCGGAGAAAGCGAGACGAGGACCGGCAATAAACAAAACAGCAGAGCGGAAAGCAAGGTCACCGCAACCGCACCTTTTTTCTTTTGATTCATGTGAATATCCTCCTGACAATAACCCGGCTTTTTTACCGGTAATCTGATAATATGTTATATTTTAGCACGATTTTTACTTAATTTGAGAATGTTTTGTCAAAAACAAATTTACAAATCCAGAAAAATAGATATAATAAACGTTATGGAACCGATATTGATTCATAAAGCGTTATCTAACAAAACACGAAGTGATATTATGACGTGGCTTAAACACCCGGAAGACCATTTTGATGAAAGACCTTATCTTGAGCAGGGACTCAGTTTCCGCACCGGAATTTGCGTCGGTGATATTCAGGCAAAGTCGGGGCTTGCGCAGTCCGTCATCTCCAGCTACCTGCTGACCATGCAAAAAGCCGGCCTGCTGGAATCCGAACGAATCGGAAAGTGGACCTATTACAGAAGGAATGAAAAACAAATTAAAGCCTTTGCTGACTATGTTCAGCACCAGCTATAACCATGAAAGGAGGGCTTTTTTTGTTCTAACATATCTATTTTTCTGTATATGTAGTTATAAAAGGAGGCATACATAACAATGAAAAAAAGCAGTTCCATCTTCATTCTGTTTTTGGCATTAGGGGTTTTCGGGATTATCACGACCGAAATGGGCATTATCGGCGTTCTTCCGCAAGTGGCGGACAGATTTCATATTTCTGCTTCAAAAGCGGGGTGGCTTGTCAGTATTTTCGCGTTCATCGTCGCTGTGTCGGGACCGTTTTTGACCTTGCTTGCTTCAGGCATAAACCGGAAAGTCATTCTGCTTTTGGCGGTGCTGATGTTTGCCGTTTCAAATGCGGTCTACGCGTATACGGCGCATTTCAGTGTCATGCTGGCGTTTCGGATCATTCCGGCTTTATGCCACCCGGTGTTCTTTTCTGTAGCGCTTGCGGCCGCTGCCCGGCTTGTCCCCGCCGGCCAATCCGGAAAAGCCGTAACGAAAGTCTTTTCAGGCATCACCGCCGGCTTTGCGTTCGGCGTGCCTTTCACGTCTTATCTGGCGGATCGTCTCTCCCTTGAAGCCGCCTTCTTATTCGGCGCTATCATCAGTCTCATCGCATTCACGGGCATTCTTCTCTTTTTGCCATCCATGCCGGTCACAGAAAAAATGTCTTTCAGAAGTCAGCTCGGCATCCTTCGCAAACCGGCTTTGTGGCTCAATATCGCTGCCGTCACCTGTCTCTTTGCGGCCATGTTTTCTGTCTACAGCTATTTTGCGGAGTACCTCGGACGAGTGTCCCATATGAACGGCACATGGGTCAGCTTCATGCTGATGAGCTTCGGAGTGATTATGATAGCCGGGAATTTCGTCTTCGGCGCTTTGTTATATAAAAATATGAAAAAGACCGTCATCCTGTTTCCGCTTCTTTATACAGCCGCCTACTTGCTCATATACGGGTTTGGGACGTCTTTCGCGCCGATGGCCGTCCTCGTCTTCGTATGGGGCGCCGTTCATTCCGGCGGTCTCATTGTCAGCCAGACATGGCTTACTGCGGAAGCAAAGGAGGCGCCCGAATTCGGCAACAGCCTGTTTGTCTCTTTTTCCAACCTCGGCATCACCATCGGAACGGCGGCGGGCGGCTGGTTTATTTCACACTTGGGAATCCATCAGCTGATGTGGTGCGGCATCATGTTTGCCCTTCTGGCTTTCGGGCTGATCATGGGACGCTTGGCATGGGGAAAGAGGCTGCTCGCAGAAGCTTAAGCTCCGTTGCAAAATCCGGAATGATTACGTATAATATTCCAGATTAAAGCAAGGGAGAGAAAAAGATACATGGAAAGACCGGCAGGATTTTGGATTCGGTTTCTGGCTTACGTCATTGATCAAATCATCATAGGAATTCCGATTTTTATCATTCAATTTATGGTCTCTTTTTTATTTGCGGCAGGCGTTGCGGCGGCTGACCCCTTCATGACCGAAAATCAGTTTAACATCTCTTTTCTGGTGTTCGGCGTCATCCCGATTCTTGCGAGCTCTTTTGTGATCAGTATCTTATATTTCAGCCTGCTCACGGCCTCAAAGATGCAGGGGACACTGGGAAAAGCATTGCTCGGCCTTAAGGTCGTCAATGAGGATGGCGGACGGATATCCATCGGCCAGGCCTTCGGACGCGCTTTCGCATATATCATATCTAAGCTCATTCTTTATATCGGATTCATCATGGGCGCCTTCGGAGAGAAAAAAACGCTGCACGACATCATGTGCAGCACCCGTGTTGTCTATAAATAATGACCTCAAGTCCGGGCCTTTTGAGCCCGGGCTTTTTTATGACGGCTGTGCCCGCCTGATGTCAATGCCGCCCTTTCCGTCAGCCTCAATGCGGATCGTCCCGTTCACAATAACAGACAGCGGATGGAACTCCGCATGCTGATCAGAAAAAATCCAGCGGCGGCCGCTCGGCCCTAAAAGCAAAAACGCACCATCATTGTAATCACCCATAAAATGAAACCCATTTTCACTAAGAGGCGCATGCTTTCTCACCGGAATGCCGAAACGCTGCAGCTCCCTCCCGGTTGATACGACTTCGGCAGCCGTCAGATTCACCTCACCGATATTCAGAACGGACTCAATCGAAAAATGTTTCGCGCTTGGCGGCGATGTTTCTCTCGCGATGAATTCCGCCAGATTGTTGGACGGATCTTTGAAATAAAAGGAACGCGCCTGAATATGAGAGAAATACACCTCATCCTCCCCATCTTCCGTTTGAAAAACGACTTTATCCTTTATCCACTCCTTCGCCTCATCAAAACGATTATTCGGAATGTTAAACGCGAAATGATACGTAGGATGAGAGTGAGAATCGGCGCGCCTGAATTCCAACTCACTTTCTCCCGCCTTGATGGTAAACGAATCACCGGACTCATCAATTAAAGAAAAACCTAACACCCGTCCATAGAAGTGTTTCGTCTCCTCCAACGCACAACTGTACAAAGTAATGTTATTTATTTGCATGATCATACCCCCTTTGGTTTATACTGCCATATAGAAGGGTTGATTCCTACTGTTTCGATTCACCAATTGAGAATCCTCCTTTCGCCCGGCGCTAAACATGACAAACAGCGCCAAACCGCTTATACCAGGCGTTTTTAAACATCTAAAGCAAAAAAAGCAGAAAATAATACCCCATATAGCTTGACAAAAAATAAATGTTATTTAATAATCTATATATAATTAGAATTATTATTGAAAGATAAAGTGAATGCTTTGTCTTTTTAATATATTTCAAATCACATTTCAGGAGGAAGATATTATGTCTTTAATCGGAAAAGAAGTACTGCCATTCGAAGCAAAAGCTTTCAAAAACGGTGAATTCATCGATGTAACAAACGAAGATTTGAAAGGTCAATGGAGCGTTTTCTGCTTCTACCCAGCGGATTTCTCTTTCGTTTGCCCGACTGAACTTGAAGATCTTCAAGGACAATACGCTGCACTGAAAGAATTAGGTGTTGAAGTATACTCTGTTTCTACAGATACTCACTTCGTACACAAAGGCTGGCATGACAGCTCTGAAAAAATCGGCAAAATCACTTACGCAATGATCGGTGACCCATCTCAAACGATCTCCCGCAACTTCGACGTTCTTGACGAAGAAACTGGTCTTGCTGACCGCGGAACATTCATCATCGACCCTGATGGCGTTATCCAAACAGTTGAAATCAATGCAGGCGGTATCGGCCGTGACGCAAGCAACCTAGTAAACAAAGTAAAAGCAGCTCAATACGTTCGTCAAAACCCAGGTGAAGTCTGCCCGGCTAAATGGGAAGAAGGCGGCGAAACACTTACACCTAGCCTTGATTTGGTAGGTAAAATCTAAGGAGTGCATTCCATTGGTACTTGATGCAAATATCAAAGCACAATTAAATCAATACATGCAGCTAATTGAGAACGACATTGTTCTCAAAGTAAGCGCCGGTGACGATGACACTTCTAAGGACATGCTGGCTCTCGTTGACGAGCTGGCTTCCATGTCATCTAAAATTTCAGTTGAAAAAACTGAATTAAACAGAACACCGAGCTTCAGCGTTAATCGTACCGGAGAAGACACAGGCGTTACATTCGCCGGTGTTCCTCTCGGCCACGAATTTACATCATTAGTGCTGGCATTGCTTCAAGTCAGCGGCAGAGCGCCTAAGGCTGATCAAAAGGTTATTGACCAGATTAAGAACATCAGCGGAGAATACCGCTTTGAGTCTTATATCAGCCTGACGTGCCACAACTGCCCTGATGTCGTCCAAGCATTAAACATGATGAGCGTGCTCAACCCGAATATCACTCATACAATGATTGACGGCGCGGCATTCAAAGAAGAAGTGGAAAGCAAAAACATCATGGCTGTTCCGACTGTATTCTTAAACGGTGAATCTTTCGGAAGCGGCCGTATGACCATCGAAGAGATTCTCGCAAAAATGGGCAGCGGCGCAGATGCGTCTGAGTTTGCCGACAAAGAGCCGTTTGACGTTCTTGTTGTCGGCGGCGGACCTGCCGGCGCAAGCGCGGCGATCTATACGGCGCGTAAAGGCATCCGCACCGGTGTCGTCGCTGAACGCTTCGGCGGCCAGGTACTCGACACCATGAGCATCGAAAACTTCATCAGCGTCAAAGCGACTGAAGGACCGAAGCTCGCTGCAAGCCTTGAAGAGCACGTGAAAGATTATGATATTGAGGTCATGAACCTTCAGCGCGCGAAACGCCTTGAGAAAAAAGACCTCTTCGAACTTGAACTCGAAAACGGCGCTGTACTGAAAAGTAAAACAGTGATCCTTTCAACAGGTGCCCGCTGGCGCAATGTCAACGTACCTGGTGAGCAAGAGTTCAAAAACAAAGGTGTCGCATACTGCCCGCACTGTGACGGACCATTGTTTGAAGGCAAAGACGTAGCCGTTATCGGCGGCGGAAACTCCGGAATCGAAGCGGCGATTGACCTTGCAGGTATCGTCAATCACGTGACTGTGCTGGAGTTCGCGCCTGAACTGAAAGCAGACGAAGTCCTGCAAAAACGTCTTTACAGCCTGCCAAACGTCACTGTGCACAAAAATGCACAAACGAAAGAAATCACAGGCGACCAAAACGTAAACGGCATTACGTTCGTTGACCGCGAAACAGGCGAAGAAAAACACGTTGAACTCCAAGGTGTATTCGTCCAAATCGGTCTCGTGCCTAATACAGAATGGTTAGACGAAACGGTCGAACGCAACCGTATCGGCGAAATCATCGTTGATAAGAGCGGCGCGACAAGCGTTCCCGGCCTATTTGCCGCAGGGGACTGCACAGACGGCCCGTACAACCAAATCATTATCTCCATGGGGTCAGGTGCAACTGCCGCTTTAGGCGCATTTGATTATTTGATCCGGAATTAATGTGAAAGCCGCCATATGAATGGCGGCTTTTTTACATATACTAATTAAGAAGGCAGTATTTCCTCTAAACAATCCTCGCTGATTTTATAAGATTTTGGCCTTCTGCTTACCAGCTCAACAAATCCTTGCTGTTCTAAATAATCCATTACTCTGTTAATTTTATGTCTCGATTTATTTGAGAGCTCCATTAAATCTTGCACCGACAGCGTAACCTGATCATTTACAAATACATTAATCGTGATAATGATATTAAAAATATCACGTTCATCTTTATAATCAGCCCATTGATCGCTATCAATATAGTTCCTAATTCGTTTCAGTTTCATTAAATTAAATTCAAGATCCTCAATAATTCCTTTTTGTCCTGACAGAAGCAACTCCAGCATATCCATTAAATAAAAAGTCAGCTCTCCCCGGTTTAAAGGTGCGGGAATTTCCTCTAATGCCTTATAATACTTATCTTTGTTCTTATTAACTGCGTAAGAAAAAGTGATGGCTGAATATTTTTCTAAGTATCGGGACAAATAACTCCCAACGATAAGGCGTCCTGTTCTTCCATTGCCGTCATAAAAAGGATGAATGTATTCATAGTAGTAATGAGCTGTCATGTAACGATACAGCTGGGGATGTGTTTCATCGTGAAGATAAGCAATTAAAGCCTCAAGCGCTTCTGTTATCTTCTGTTCAGAATTAACGCCGATATGGGTGGTCATGTTCCCATCGTTCACTTCAACATAGCCTTTTCTGAATAGCTCACCATCCGGCGCATCTTCTGTTCCGATTTCATCTGCGACCAGCTCGTCATATAATTCCCTAAAGTCATGAATGCTTGTAAACGACGGAATTCGGTCTATAAATTGATATGTTTTCATCAATCCGACAAACCGCTTATGTGAGGGCTCGGATTGTGCTAATGCTTTAAGTGCCTCTTTCAATTCTTTTTTTGTACTGCGGATTCCTTCAATTTCATTATTACTCTGTGCTTCATTAATAATTAATTTATCAAAATAAGGTTTGACGGCAAATTCGGGGAGCTGACTGATAAGGGATGAAATTTTGGAACTGTTTAACAACACTTCATTATTCAGCTTCATGAGTTTATGTATATTCACATAAAATAGCTCAAATGAATCGTCCGTGGGTCGGCCTTTTCGGAACCCCCGTATGTTTAATGATGTTGAATAACTGCCATAGCTGCTTGTTCTCTTTTTAAATTCTTTCTCATATGAATCAGCATCCATTTTATAAAAAAGCTTAGATAACTTCTCATACTTCATATCATCACCTCGCTTAATTTAAAATTATACACTTTTTTAAATTATACAATCATTATAGCCTGATTTCTAACAAATATTCTCGCTTTCCAATCAAAACAAAAAACGGCATACTGCATGGCAGTACACCGTCTGAAGCAATTCAATCTGTCTTTCTCCCTCTCGCCCGATAGATGAGAAATAATCCAATAAACCACAGCGGCGTCAGCAGCAAAGCCGGGCGCGTTGCATCCGCAAACAGCATAATCACCAGAATGACGGCAAACAGCGCCAGCACGGCGTAATTGATAAACGGCGCAAACGGCGCCTTGAAAGACGAGCTTGCATGTAAGTCCGGACGGGTTTTCCTGTATCTGATATGACAGACCAGAATCACGCCCCACACCCAAATGAAACAAATCGCGCTGATGGTGGTCACGATGCCAAAAGCCGCTTCCGGTATCAATTTGCTTAAAAGAGCGCCAGCTGACAGCACAATAACCGATATCCATAATGCGCGGCTCGGCACATGATTTTTATTCAGCTTCGCAAAACTTGCCGGCGCTTGTTTCGTTTTGCTTAAGTTATACAAAATCCGGCTTGTTGAAAACATCCCGCTGTTACAAGCAGAAGCGGCAGACGTTAATACGACAAAATTAATGATTCCCGCGGCTAACGGGATGCCGACCAGACTGAAGGTCTTTACAAAAGGACTTTCCGCCGCATTCAGCTGCATCCACGGATTAATACATAAAAGAATGAGCAATGCCCCGACGTAGAAAAATAAAATCCGCAATGGAATTTTATTGATAGCGGACGGAATATTTTTTTTCGGATTTGACGTTTCCGCCGCCGACACACCCACTAATTCCACACCGACATAGGCGAAGATCACCATCTGGAACGAAAGCAAAAAGCCTGAAAATCCGTTCGGAAACAAGCCGCCGTGCTCCCACAGATTCGCCGCTGAAACCGTTCCGGTATGCGTTTTGAACCCAATCACCAGCAGAACCACACCGATGACAATTAACGCGAGAATCGTGACTACCTTAATTAAGGCGAACCAAAACTCCAATTCTCCAAAAATCTTAACCGTTAACAGATTAAGCCCTAATAAAATGAGCAAACAGATAAGTGCCGGAATCCACTGCGGAATATCAAACCAATATTTCACATACACACCGACGGCGATCACATCCGCCATAGCCGTCATAATCCAGCAAAACCAGTAGGTCCAGCCGGTGACAAACGCTGCACGCGGCCCTAAATACGCCTCGGCAATATCCGTTAATGATTGGTAGCCCGCTTTAGATAACAGCAGTTCTCCCAGCGCCCGCATGACGAAAAAAAGCGCAATACCTACAATAAAATACGCAAAGATGATAGAAGGACCCGCCAGCTGAATCGCCTTACCGGACCCTAAAAACAATCCGGTGCCGATCGTGCCGCCAATGGCGATCAGCTGCACGTGCCGATTCGATAAGTCCCTCTTTAGCTCTCGCTGCTCCACATCTGACTCCTCCTTACCTCTCTAGTGAACGACGAGCAAAAAAAGCCAATAAAAAAAGAGATTGGATGCCCTCCAATCTCATGGTCATAAGAATATCAAATTATATCTGCGCCGCTGACAATCAACAGCATGACAAATACATATTCGGTACTCTTCTGTCCTTTTGCCTGAGATTGTGAACCCTTCGGCGCCGCGGAAAACCCGCGGTCTCTCCAGAAGCCGCTCCTGCTGTAGTTCGACCCACAGCAATCATAGCCTGCTACGTATTGAGTTTCTGATAGAAACACCTATCAGCTAACTTTTTATTTTAATGGAACTTGAATGCATTGTCAATAGAGGGATGAGTTGCACGGCGTTATCCCGGTCCAATTTTTGATGCCTGAAGCGCGTATTTTCCGTTTTCATTGTCTCAAAAAGGCGTTATGCGGTACTATCATATAAGGTCTAATCATTTAAACATTATGTCATACTTTAAATTCACTTTATCATACAATTGCTCGTAAATAAAAAGGGGATGGACGAGATTGGAAACGAAATATTTAGATCTGCTCGCACAAAAATACGATTGTGAAGAAAAAGTGGTCACGGAAATCATTAATCTGAAAGCGATACTGAACCTGCCGAAAGGAACCGAGCATTTCGTCAGTGATCTGCATGGGGAGTATCAGGCATTCCAGCACGTGCTGCGGAACGGTTCAGGAAGGGTAAAAGAGAAGATCCGCGATATTTTCAGCGGCGTCATTTACGATAGAGAAATTGATGAACTGGCGGCTTTGGTCTATTATCCGGAAGACAAACTGAAGCTGATCAAACATGACTTTGATACGAAAGAGGCATTAAACGAGTGGTATAAAGAAACGATTCACCGGATGATTAAGCTCGTTTCTTATTGTTCTTCCAAGTACACCCGCTCCAAATTGCGCAAAGCACTGCCCGCCCAATTTGCTTATATTTCTGAAGAGCTGCTGTACAAAACAGAACAAGCCGCCAACAAAGAACAATACTATTCCGAAATCATAGAACAGATCATTGCGCTCGGCCAGGCCGATAAGCTGATCACCGGCCTTGCCTACAGCACGCAGCGTTTGGTGGTCGACCATCTGCATGTTGTCGGCGATATTTATGACCGCGGACCGCAGCCGGATAAGATCATGGAAGAACTGATCAACTATCATTCAGTGGATATTCAATGGGGGAATCATGATGTTCTCTGGATAGGCGCTTATTCCGGCTCAAAAGTATGCCTGGCAAACATTATCCGCATCTGTGCCCGCTATGACAATCTGGATATTATTGAAGACGTTTACGGCATCAATCTGAGACCGCTATTGAACCTTGCCGAAAAATATTACGATGATAACCCGTCTTTCCGCCCGAAAGCGGACGAAAACAGACCGGAAGATGAGATTAAACAAATCACAAAAATTCATCAGGCGATCGCGATGATCCAATTCAAGCTTGAGAGCCCGATTATTAAGAGACGGCCGAACTTTAATATGGAGGAACGGCTGTTACTGGAAAAGATTGATTATGACCGCAATGAAATCACGCTGAACGGAAAAACATATCAACTGGAAAACACCTGCTTTGCGACGGTGAATCCCAAACAGCCTGATGAGCTGTTAGAAGAAGAAGCAGAAGTCATGGACAAGCTGCTGTTCTCTGTTCAGAACTCCGAAAAGCTGGGCCGCCATATGAATTTTATGATGAAAAAAGGCAGCCTTTATTTAAAATATAACGGCAACCTGCTGATTCACGGCTGTATTCCCGTCGATGAAAACGGCAGCATGGAAACGATGATGATAGAGGATAAAGCTTATGCGGGCCGAGAGCTGCTCGATGTATTTGAACGGTTCTTACGGGAAGCGTTTGCCCATCCGGAAGAAACCGATGATCTGGCGACAGATATGACTTGGTACTTATGGACAGGCGAATACTCCTCCCTCTTCGGAAAACGCGCCATGACAACCTTTGAGCGGTATTTCATTAAAGAGAAGGAAACGCATAAAGAAAAGAAAAACCCGTATTACTATTTGCGTGAAGACGAAGCAGCCTGCCGAAACATCCTGATGGAATTCGGTCTCAACCCGGATCACGGCCATATCATCAACGGCCATACACCGGTAAAAGAAATCGAAGGCGAAGATCCGATCAAGGCAAACGGAAAAATGATCGTCATCGACGGCGGCTTCTCCAAAGCCTACCAATCCACAACAGGCATCGCCGGCTACACGCTCTTATACAACTCCTACGGCATGCAGCTCGTCGCCCATAAACACTTTAACTCTAAGGCCGAAGTGCTGAGCACCGGAACCGACGTCTTAACAGTGAAACGATTAGTCGACAAAGAGCTGGAGCGGAAGAAAGTAAAAGAAACAAACGTCGGTGAAGAACTGATGAAAGAAGTGGCGATTTTGGAGAAGCTGCGGGAGTATCGGTATATGAAGTGAAGAATATGGAGTTCAGGGATGATTCTCTGGGCTCTTTTTTTACGGTTTCCCTGTATGTAAAACGGATTTAACCGCTTCTTCAATCTCCCTATAACCCGTACATCTGCAAATATTGGACTCCAGCCAATTTTTTATCGTGTCATCACTTGCATTCGGCTCAGTATTCACTAAAGCATGACAATTCATGAGAAAACCCGGTGTGCAATAACCGCATTGAAACGCGAATTTTTCAATAAAAGCCTTTTGAATCGGCGTATTGATCAGTCCTTCAATTGTCGTAATGTCCTTTCCTTCCCCTTCTGCCGCAAGCATTAAGCAAGATTTCATCGGCACCCCGTCCGTTAATACCGTACAGGCGCCGCAATCCCCATTTAAGCAGCCCGGTTTTGCACCAGTTAATCCGAGACGAAGACGAAGAGCAAATAACAAAGTATCAGCCGGCCTGACCGTAATCTGTCTTTCCTCGCCATTTACTTTCAACGTAATAGGATCAGACATTTGGACCTCCTTCTAATTCCCGTAAGGCATCTAAAATTGTATTTTGCAAGACAAATATTCGGTATTCACTTGAGCCTTCTGCGTCATCAAGAACGGGTTTGGGTACATACTGTAAAGACCTGCGCACCCTATCTTCTAATGAATAACTTTTATCGTTAAGCACAGCCTCCATTTCAGCAGAACGAAACGGAAATGGACATACGCCGCTGAAGGCCATTCTGATCTCATCATCTTTTTTCAGCGCACAGACTGTCACCAATGGATACCCGACATTCCACTGCTGTCTTCTTTTGATACTGACAAATGGCAGGTCAACGTACGCTCGATCGACAACGACATGAAATAAAAAATCACCTTTTTGCAACTGTATTTCCTTGTTAAATACTTTATTTATGGGACGGTAATGAATCCCCGCTCTCCCTGCAATCCCTATCAAACTATCAGAAATCAACAACGGCAGCACGGCCTCACGGTAATAGATGCCCCCGCAAATGTTTCCGCCCAGGCTGATCTTATTTCGAGTCGTCCGATCGGCTATTTCACTTACTGTTTTACTTAATAGCGGAAATGGATTTTCTTCCTCCAGTTTCGTTAATGACACGCCCGCTCCGATCACCAGATCATTTTCATAAAAGCGGATGGTTTGAAATTCCGGAAGCTCGTTCATATCTATCACCGCATCCGTATAGATGATATTCAGCCTTCCTAACGTGATAATTTCCGTGCCGCCGGAATAATACATTGGTGTTTTCTTTTCGGCCGCAAGCGAGTGAAATAGATTGATTGTTTCTTGAATGGTCTTCGGTTTAAAATAGTCGAAATCAAACGGTATCATCTTTCCACCCCTCTTGCGTCCTCCATAATCGTTCGGGAATGAGAGGAAGTTGATTCAATTGGACACCTAAAGCGGCGGAAAGGCAATTTCCCAATGCTGCCGGCATCCCCAGCAGTCCGTGTTCCCCGCCTCCGCGCGCTCCATAAGGCGCAATCACATGCGGGGTTTCAACAAATTCAATGATATATTCAGGCTGCTCTCCATAGTGAAGGGGGCGGTATGTTCTAAGCTGAGGATTTAATACTCTGCCATATGAATCAAATACAAAGGTTTCTCTTCCTCCAAATGCGATTCCCATACTCATCCCCCCCATTACTTGACCCCTAGCAGCTTTTTCATTCAGTACAGTTCCTATATCCACAACAGAATAGGCTTTTGTAATTCGATACGTATAATCCCGTTTATCCAACTCAACTTCAATTCCCTGAGCACCGACAGCCCACTCGGGTCCCGGCTTTCCTCTTCCCGTTTCCCGGTCTAAATTCGTCATCCGGGTTAATGTGTAATTGCCGCTCGCAATGATTTGGCCGCCAATGGTATTTCCATTTGGAAACGTATATCCGTAAGCAATGTCTTTTATTTCAACATGTACAGAAGGATGATCTATAAAATAAACCTTTCCGTCGGCCACTTCCAATTCCTCGACAGGAACCCGCAACACACATGATGCCACGTCTTTAAGCTTTCGAATGGCTTCCTCCGCTGCATTCAGTACGGCTCTTCCGGCCATTAACGTCCCTCTGCTCCCCACGGTTTTCCAATGCTCGGGTGTTGTTTGTGTATCTATAAGCATTTTCACGTGAATTTTGCTTATATCCATTTTCATTCGTTCCGCCAGGATTTGGGCTAGCACCGTTTTTGTCCCTGTGCCAATTTCCACTACCCCTGACATCAAATTAATGCTTCCATCGGGATTAAAGGTTAAAATCACCCCGGACGTTGCATTTGTATCAAATGTTGAGGTTTTCCAAATGCAGCTGATTCCCTTCGCCCGTATCTTCCGGCCATCGATTTCAATTCGCTGTCCCTCGTCCCAATTCATTAATTCCTTTAATCTTTCAATGCATTTCGGCACATTTCCGACCGTGCTTGAATTGAGAAGAACTTGAGTCGGTGTGGTGTCACCGGGGCGAATGGCATTTTTATAGCGGAGTTCTAATGGGTCCATGTTCAGCTTTTCCGCCAATACATCCATCGTCCGCTCAAAGGCAAATAACACTTCAGCATGGCTGTAGCCCCTGAATGCGCTTGGATATGGATGATTCGTATACATACAATATGAATCACACCGTATATGATCGATCGCGTACGGACCCGTACAATCAACCACCGCAGCCCGGCTGATGTCCACTCCTTTATCAGAATACGCTCCGCCATCAAATAAAAGCTGAATGTCCGCCGCCTTTAAGATTCCATCCTTTGCAGCCCCTAATTTGACAATGGCATCCAATCCTACATGAACGGGAGATGTGATCATATCCTCTTCTCTCGTATTAAACAATTTGACGGGCCGGCCTCCAACCGCTTTTGATGCCAAATAGGCAATCACCTCTAACTGAACGGCCGCTTTTCCCCCGTACGCCCCGCCTACTAAAGGCGTTTTGACGATCACCTTTCCGGGTTCAATTCCAAAATACCACTGCATTAATTTTTTAATGGCAAAAGGGGCTTGAGAGGATGTGGTAATGATAATCTCCTCATCCGCTCGAATTTCAGCGATCGAGCATCTTGTCTCCATCGCAGCGTGATCAGAAGGGTTAAAGGAAATCTGGAATTCTGCTGTCACATCACTTTCCCTAAACCCGTCTTCAATATTTCCTTTTCTAACCTTATCCAGGTTTGCGATATTGGTCTTCGGAACCGGGAATACACCTTTTGTCTTCTCATAGCGGTCCGCATGTTCATGAACGAGTGGCGCATCCTTTTGAAAGGCCTCACGGGGGGAATTGACGACGGGAAGAGATTTATAGGATACTTTGATGGCATCCGCGGCCTTTTTAGCTGTAATCGGATTTTCCGCAACAACAACAGCAACCGGCTCACCATGGTATCTGACCCTTTTATAGGCAATCGGCGATCTGTCTTTAATTTCTTCACCTGCAAGCGGAAAAGGTTCATCACCCAATATCGCTCTCACGCCGGGAATCTTCCAAGCTTCTGAAAAGTCCATAGACACAATATCGGCATGAGCATATGGACTGACCAGCATTTTTGCGTGTAATATGCCTGTTTCTTGAAAATCATCCGTATATTTCGCTTTACCCGTCACTTTTTCAAGGGCCTCTTTTCGAATGACACTCTTCCCGATATACTCCAACTCATTCACTCCCCGAATTTATTCAGCAGCAGCGTATAATCTTCAACTGTATCGACGTCATAAAAAAGCAAAGGGTCTTGAAAGCTGATCATTTTTCCCGTATTGATCATACTTTCACGGATGACATGCCGGGCGCCCTGATCTCCCTCTAACTGATGCAATACCGGAAAACATTGATTTGAGAATAAAATGGGGGGCATAGGAAGATGATGATTTTCAGCGGCGATAAATGAATAGCGGCGCTCCTTGTGATAGGAATCAATTAACGTATTGATGATATCTGCGGTGACAAACGGCTGATCTGCAAGGAGAATGATAACGGCGTCAGCCTCATACTCTGCCGCTTTTTGTAAACCGCATTGTATGGAATGGCCTTGGCCCTTATCCGCTTGCTCACATTCTGCCTGACTCCACTTATTTGATATGGGATCTAAAAAGAAAAAATCCGAAAGCCAATGCAGTGGATCTCCCTTTCCCGTTATAACGAAAATATGATCTAATTCAGATAACAAGGCATTTTTAAGAGCCATACTTCCGAGGGAGACTCCATTCAGAAATAAACTTCGCTTATCCGTCCCCATGCGTCTGCTTGTACCGGCTGCCAGGTAAATGGCTGCTGTTTTCATAAGCGAGACCTTTGTGTTCGCATTTCTTTAATCATCTCGCCGACAATACTTACAGCAATCTCTTCAGGGCCTTGTGCCCCGATGGGAAGGCCGATAGGGGAATGAATATCTGCCGGAATCTCTGCCCCGCCTAACAGCCGCTCCGTGCGCCTTCTGGGGCCTAAAACGCCTTTATAAAACACATTCTCGTTTTTTATTGTATGTAAAATGATCTGATCTTTTTGAAAGCTGTGCGTCATAATGACAACAAAATCCCTTTTTGTCATGCTCAGGCCTTCCATGACTTCTTCCGGTGCCCCTGTTATCAAATGGCCGGCTTCAGGAAAATGGCCGTGATGACATAAAGCGGGACGCCAGTCAATCACCGTCACATGAAAGCCCGCATGAGCTGCCAACGAAACTAACGGCTTCGCATCTTCCCCTGCTCCGAAGACATATAAACAAGGTTTTGGCACCATCTGATGGATAAAAAATAAATCAGAGGTATGTTCATCCCTCTTGATTCCCTTTTCCGTCTGTCTCAGTTTTTGAATACGGCCTTGTTCCATAACATCCCCGGTTCCAAACACGCTGCCGTCTTCCACTATGTACAGATCTTCCTTCAGCTCTAACGTTTTAGTGAATCGTTTCATTTGGGTCACAGACTTTTTTTCATCTAAGCATGTCTTCACTGTCATCAGATTTCGTTCCAATTCCCCTTTTACAGGCTCAAGTAAAACCGTCAAAACACCATTACAGCCAATGCCCTGTCCCCAGGATAAATCGTCTTCCGCGCTCATATCAAAGCGGACAATCACCGGCTCTCCTGCAGCCCAGACCTGTTCCGACCGTTCAACGAGGTCTTCTTCCAGACAACCGGCGGATAACATTCCGACTCTTGTTTTATCCCCTAAAATCAACATCGAAGCCCCTTCTTTCTTATAAGCGGACCCCTCTGTTTTAATAATGGTAGCCAGTACCTTAGCTTTTTTAGAAGTGGCGATGACATCCAAAATCCGGTGTATATCATCCATTTCATGTCCCCCGTTTTACCTGATCATATCTGCATCTGTATATCCGTATTCTATAATTCCAGAAAACATTACAAACGCTTCAGCAATTTCTTCGTTTCTAAAAAAAAAGAGTCTTTATAGACCTTATGACCGGGCGGCGGATGCGACAGCATGTCGGAGCGGAGAGATTCCAATAACATGTTCTGTTCCTTCTGTTTCCAATTGTCTGTTTCACCCTGCTGTATGCCTTTAAAACCCGCAAAGTATTCACTTAACACTTGTAAATCATTCCCCAGCTCTATTTTGTCACTTGAAGATAACTCCCCCTCTTTTTCCCATTCTTTTAACGTTTTCACTATATTTGATAGATACTCAAATCCGGCGTTCAACTTTTGCATCTCAATTTGATAGCTTGAAATGATATTTTTATGTTTTTTTCTGACGGGGTTGAATTTTAAGCTGTCAGAGGCTGTTTGCAGCATCTCTTTTGTCATATGCAGCTCTTGCATAAGATTGTTCATTCTATACGCCATAAGGTTCCCTTTTCCTTGCCCCCACTCTGATTGCACCCATTTGGAAAGGTCTGAAAGTGTGCCGGAAAGCTGACGAGCCAATGTTTGAAAAGAGTCCGCCGCCTTTTTTGTGTAGTCCGGCGGAAAAAGGAACATGTGAACCAGAATGGCGATGATGACGCCGATCACCGTATCGATGATTCGGTCGAATGCATAATCTTTAGCGTTTCGTTCAAACGTAAAGACCAACAAAATGGTGAGCGCTACCTGATGTAAAACCGTTACATCTATTCGCAACCACTTGGCAATATAGGTTCCGCCTAATAGCAATAGCCCCAGCATCCAGCCATTCATTGGCAAGTGACTGACAAGAAAGGATGTTAGCATGATCCCAATCGCAGTTCCCGCAATACGATGAAAAGAAAAGCGAATCGACTGATCTATCGTTGGCTGCAAACATAAAATAACAGAAAGAGGCGCTAAATAGGGGTGATCAGAGCCGACCAGTTTTGCCGCTTCCCACGAAACAGCAGATGCAATCGCCATCTTCCAAACCAAAGATGTTTTGTTTTGAATTTTTTCACTTTTCATCATACGCCCCCTCCTTTCAGAAACCTTTTCCACTAGGTTTCCGTGACGCAAAGGGATTTATACTGTTGTAGGGAAAATGCGAAAGAAGCTGTTGTTCAGAGGGGGATTCTTGCATGACGGCTTCTTTTTGGGGTTGGGGAAAGAGTAGTAAAAGGTCTGGTTTCTGCCCTCCTTGATAACTTCGCATCAGATATGAACCCTGCTCCCCTATGACTTTCGAAGGGAAACATACAAACCGTGTTAGTTAATGTGATGAAATTGGGTGAATTTTTTATCATTTTATATGGTAAGGGTTTAAGAAGCAGAATGCCTTTGTTAGTATGGCAACCAAAGGAGGAGGATCAATTATGCAAAGCAAAATGAAGCTAACCGCAGTGAAACTGGCAGCCTTGGTATTCCTAGCAGGTGCCTTTGCCCTCCCGGTTTTACCCCATGCTGCGGCTGCCGCAGAATCCCAAGCTACATACAAAGTTGAAAACCTCAACGACAGTGAGCTGAAGATGACGTTCAATCATGCAGATGTTCATATTGACGCTAAAGGCAAGGCAACCCTAAAAGACAACATAACGGGCGAGGAGCAGGCTCTTCCGAAAAGCTCCACTGACAAAAATGGTGAACCTGTTACACTGAAATACGAAAAAATCAAAAATGGCGTTTTAGTCAAAGTCGTAAACAAAGACGCTGGAAAAACGAGCGGTTCAATCAGCACCCAATCAGTCGGGAAATGTATTTTAGGTACTGGCGGCGGTGCGGTAACTGGCGGCGGCACACTGGGTCTTGCAGGAGCTGCTGTAGGAACAGTCACAATACCCGGCATCGGAACAGTAGGAGCGGGTGCCGTTGGAGCAATTACCGGCGCTGTTGGCGGCGCAATGACAGGAGCTGCCGCATCTTGCTTTTAACCATGAAGAAAAAGGGGCCCGCGCCCCTTTCTCTTACTAACTATGGAAGGTGGTAGACATGTACAAAATCATCATTCCTTCAATACTAGCCATCTTCATTCTCTGGATACTCTTACAGATTTCACTGGAGATAAGCATCGTTAAGAATCCATTGAATTATTTTATCGTATTCATTGTCTTCTTTCTCTTTATAAAGATGGTGAAAGAGAAGCAACAGTAGGTTGCTTCTTTTACCATGTGTAGAAAATAAAATCATATCTTAATGAATTCTATAAGCAGAAACCAGGCTATTATTCTCTATTGTACCTTGAGAGCAGGTAAAGGAAGCTTAGGTTTTGAACATTATATTTGAGCGGAAGTTTAGTTTAAGCGAAAATAATCCTATTTAATACAGTAATGATCGGATTCACGGTTAATTAAAAGTGTATGTTTACCTTTATGGAGATAAATATACGTCAGTGCTTAATTAGACAAACACTGACGTATTATTTATGATTTAAAGTGGTTCAACAATAGAGTTTATTCTATTCTTGGTTAGTATTAGAAATGATATTTTCTCCGAACTTTTCAATATCACTATAAAAAGGGTATTATAAGGACTTTAGGTCAGTTACATTCCACTAGAATACTAACGCTGATTACCTGTTATAGTCTTCAATAATCGAAATCGTTTTATTTGCCACTTCACTTCCAAGTGAGGCATACAATTTCTTGTCACCAATAATATAAAATTCTTCTTTAGCTCGTGTAGCTGCAACATTCATCATATTTGGATCAGAAACAGCCCATCTTGCTGCCCCACTGCTATTAGTGTCCGCTCCAAGAACAAAATAGACAATTTTTGCTTCTTTCCCTTGAAAAGTATGGACAGTTCCGATATTTGTTGTTTTCCCATTTTCTCGTTTCGTAAAATTAATTTCGTCTAAAACTTGTGCAAGTTTATAAGCTGCATTTCTAAATGGAGATATAACATAGATTTCTTCCGCTAAGTCTGGATTTTCCTGCAAACGCTTATCAATCAGACTTTTCAGTAAGTCAGCTTGTTCTTTAACAAATTTGTCATTTGCTTTTCCGGTTGAATCATACCATTGTGATTTTCCTTGTGACTCATCTTCTGATTTACCTTGTACCATCAACCCATCATACGAGATTTCATTTGAAATCGTAAACATCGGATAGTTTGAACGTCTGTGCACCCAAAGTGGTATGCCAATCCATTCATCCTCATTTTTTTGGAAACCATACTGACTTGCAGCATCCACAATCGTTTGAGTAGAAGCATCAGCAGAGACAAACTTTTCATCAACTTTATAATACCTTCCAATCAATGTCAGGACTTTT
Source organism: Bacillus sp. FSL P4-0334 (assembly GCF_038004825.1). NCBI lineage: Bacteria > Bacillati > Bacillota > Bacilli > Caryophanales > Bacillaceae > Bacillus > Bacillus sp. FSL P4-0334. Next base: position 917,267 of record NZ_JBBORX010000001.1, read on the forward strand.
GAATCTAACGTCAACACTGGTTTTATTTGTGATGGATCCCCAACCACCATAACCTTTTTACTTCTAAAAATTGCGCCAACACTTGCCTGCGGTAGTGCTTGGCCTGCCTCATCTATGAATAGGTTACCTATTGAATTTTCATTAAGGTTTTTAAACATCCTGCCAAAACTAGCAAAAGTAGTACTGACAACAGGGATAGCAAAATTCAACCATTGCCATGATTCTGAAATTAACTGATGTCCATTCTCTTTTCCAATGTATTCGGACTGTTTATTCCAAATAATTCTTGCCGCTCTCAAATTCTTTCTGTTTTCATACAGGAATTGCTTTCTAACCTTTAAGGCTGAAATGAATAATTCTGATTGTAAAATACGAAAGCGCTTGGTAAACCATGGATTAGACTTTTGAAGTTCATCATATGATAGTGAGAAATCTAGTTCTTCTATTCCACTTTGAAATTTGAGTTTTTCCAATAACACAATTTCTTGTTCCAATTTCTGCAAATCATTTTGTTGAGTAGTCATCCATTGTTCGAAATCAGCTTTTGTGTCCTGAATTTGTTGCCGAGTATATTCAATTTTAACGGAATTTACCTTTAGTTCATTTTCGAATTTCATGCGTTCATTTAACAATTTAATCTTTTGTTGAGAAAGATGATTTAAATGGGCATTCGTATTATTGAGATTTTTGAAATACTGCTCAACTTTTGATTTATTAAATATTTTCTGGAACCATAAAAAACTTGGCTTTTGTGAAGTAACTACATCATAATTCCGTTCAGCTTGAGCTTGTAAATCATTCAAATTTTTGATTTCAATGGAACAATCCGATAACTTTTTTTGGAGATTTACGCTTTCTTGTCTCAGCCTTTCAAGTTCACGCTGCGCTTCTTCCTCCTGTGAAATCAAATTTGCTCGTTTCTCTGTTACTTCTTGTTCAAAAGCAATGGTTTGCTCCTTATGCTTGGTTTTAAATTTTTGAAGAGAATACATTTTCTCGCTATATTCTTGATTTTTTTCTCTTTCAGTTTTTAATTCATCATAGAGACGTGAGAATTCTTGATATACACTTACATCTGTATTCGCTTGATAATTTTCTTCTAAATCTTTTTCAATTACTTCAATGGTTAAAAGTAACTTGTTAATGTTTGTTGACGCTCCGCCTTCCAACGAAAATGTACCCCAATTATCCTCATTTAAAAGCTCACTTTTTATCTTGCGATTCTTTCCGAAACCTTCACCAGTTAATTTAGAATTAGAAACATCTTTAAAATAATTTGCTTCCTCTATTTGCTTTTGAAAATCGTCAGCAATCTTTTCTTTCTTTGGTAACTCCTTAACAATATTTTGGACTGCCCCATTGTTTGAACTTGCTACAATAATATTCTTATCTGAAATGGAATCCGGTAAAACACCAAGTTTGGCACTCTGCCAATAAACTAGACTACCTTGAATATTTTTATCAGACAGCTGTAAAATTTCCGCTGCCTGTTGCACTACTAAATCAGCGAAAATATCTTTTAACAGTGTTGTTTTCCCTGTTCCTGGCGGTCCATTGACACTACGAATATCATTTTCATCATTTAAAGCAAGATTTACCGCAACCTGTTGCATGAATGAAAGCGCAAACTTAGGATTACTGGGGAAACGTCCCAACGGATAAAATTTAGGTTGCAAAATCATCTCGAAAACATGTGAATTAAAATGAGTTGATTCTTTTTTACCATCTAAATTTTTTCTGTATCCAGAAAAGCCATTAAAATATCTATCCAAATTTTTATTAGTGATTGTCTTTGCCTTGTTCAGATCTCCAATAAAAAACGAATGTAGATTCACATCTCCATTATCCAAGTTTTTCACAAATGCATAGCGGAAATTTTCTGTAGTAACATTATAATTTTGTAAGAGTTCAGAAAATGCGGTATTAAAATCCTCATCAAATTTTCTGTTCAAGTCTTCTCTAAATGAGTTTTCAACTTTTAAAATATCTTTCGGTAAATCGCCATGTCGGCGGATATAACCGCTCATCGTATAGAACAATTTGTCTGCTATGAAATTTAATTGGTTATCAAAATATACAGAGAAGGTGAATTTGTCAGAGTTACTAACTTCTTCGCAGGTCTTAGCGATCTTATATTTCTCCCTCAATATGTCAACAATCTCTTGAAAATTGAATATATCAAAATATAATACTAAGCCCGACTTCTTAAAGAACTTATCTGATACATTTTGCTGTTCTTTTTGTTTAGTTAAAAAGTCTAAAAAAAACTTATTCCAGTCCTCCTCCACTGTATGTAAAGGCTTTAGAGCTTTATCTTTTTTATTAATAGAACCTTCTGATAGTTGCTCTATCGTAATCCAAGCATTTAAAATGTCTTTCCTTCCGTTCATACTATCCCCCGTCATCATCCATATATAGAAAACTTGAATTATATGTTGCATTTGTGTATTTCATTTTAAAAATGCAGAGTTTTTCATGGACAAAATTAGATTTACTAGAAGCTTTTCAACAAATGATAATGTTTGGATTTAATGAGGCTGATCTATTTCATTAACTTTATATCAACATTTTACATTTTTCAATATTTTCACTACATTCTTTATCAAAGAAAAAATTTACTATGCTAAAGAAAATGCTTCTTAGCTTAATTTGTATCAAAAGGCTTGACTTAAATTTGTTTTTCTTTTATCAATTGTAAAACCTCACTCACTTATGATAAGGCTCTCCGTAGTGTACCTAAATGAGGTTTTTTCACCTCTTTTGTTCTAGTTCTTTTAGAACCTTTAAGTCTTCATAATACCTTAACACCGTACTTTGCATTACTAACTTTCTATTAGCAGAATCTCTAGTGTTGCGAAATTTCTCATTATAAAACAGAGTAAAATCATGTATTGTGCTAAATAAGATTATGTTAGCTTGTACCCATTCTGATAATGTCTCATCAGAAAAAGGTAAGTCATTTGATTCAAAAAATAAACTGTCCAGCACTGACGAATAAGGTGTTACACTTGCAAATAACTCATCTTCAAAAATAGTCTCATTTTGATACTCATTAAATAATGAAATTATAGATTCAGCATATGTTATCATTTGATACCTAATTTCTTTAACTTTATATAGTACTTCATCGTTAGACTTGGTATTATCCAAAATAAAATTACTCATTATCTTATATTGGGGATAAAACTCAAAATGAACACTTTTTATTAAACGTTTATTAGAGCCTTCTAAACTATACCAATAAGTCTTATCTTGATTATCACTTACCCAAGTAGTTTTACAATAATAATTTCCTCGCAAAATATCACTATCATAAAAAGTGAAATAAATCCATATTATATCTGATGGAAAGCCTTTATATCTGTCTTCTTGTATTTTGTTATTATATACATCACAAAACAGTAATCTTTTTTTAATTTTTGTTGAGACGTCCGCTATTTCTGCATCCGAGAATGGTTTCTTAAGAAGTATTTTTGCCGCGTACCTTTTTTTAGAACCATGATGAACAGGTTCCACACTCTTAATAATGTAATCTTCGTTTTCAAAGTAAATATTACCTTTTTCATAAGGAGTATACTCTGAAACTTTAAAATAAATTGTACCTCCTGTATTAGCTCTATATATAGCATGCTGAGGTGTATCCGGATTATTTAAAGTATGAATCTCAAGTAACCTCTTTACCCACAACTGCAAATCATAAAGTGAAAGTTCTCCCTTTTTTATTAAAAATTTATTCGTCAGTCCATCACATAAAATATTTGTAAATATACTTCCATTTCTCCCTCCATAAGAAGGTTCAATAGCGTTACTACCACTTAATATCGCATAACCGCTACCTTGAAAAGATTCTATAGATTCTTCTAAATTAGTGCTTTTTGTACCTTCAACTCTAAAATTACCTGAATAGCAGCAGTCTATAAGCAGTACTTTGCTTTTAGCTAATGACTCGCCTATTTTATTAATTATGTCCTGAGTACATAATAATCCATCACTAAAAACAATATTATGAATTTCGCTAGAAGTCCCATGACCTGAGAAATAAAAAATAAATATGTCATCTTTTTGTAAATTGCTAATAAAAAGCTCAAGGGCATGTACAAAATCGACGGTTGCTACATGACCGTTATTTGTCATACCCATTTGAAAAATATCCATATCATCCAGCTGTAGTCCTTCTCTTAACGCTTTATTAACATTAATTATGTCTGTTTTACAAAATGGTAAGTCAGGTGCACCAATACCTGAATAATCACTAACTCCTACTAAAAATGCCTTTATCCTTCCCATATAGATCACTCCAGCTTCACTTGTTTATCTGATTAAGATTGTAATAACCATATAAATAGACAAGCCCAATTTTAATTGGGCTTGTCTGTATTATTCTGGCTGTTCTAATCGTGATTGAATGTTTTTCCAGTGTTTCTTCACTTGTGTTTCCATAAGATTTATAGTTTTTGAATCTTCATCAAATATCTTCTGTGCTCTTTCGACGTAACTAATAAAGTTTCCGTGTCCTTTTTTATTTTTGCCTAAATGCGAATAAGTCTTATATAACTCTCTCCGATAAGATTTACGACCAAACTCTTTTGATTTACTATTGCAAATCCTTACTTTACGATATGTTCTAGTATAATACTTAAAAAGACTTTTTTCTCTAATTCGAACTTCTTTACCATTAAAACTGAACCCTAAATAGTCTAATTTTGTTTCATTAAAGTCTAAATCAGTAATCTGATTATCAATATAAAAATAATTCCCTGTCTTTTCAGGTTGTATTTCTAAATTTGGAATTTGTCCTTTTATATCATCCATATTTTTTTGGTGAATTTGATAGTTATAGTCCTGGGCGTCCCCTTCAATAGGAATAACTATAATTAAATCATCACAATACCTGCGATATAGGCCCTTTTGTTCTTTTACATATTTTTTCAATTTTTCATCAAAGTCTAGCAAGTAAATATTAGAACAGACTGAACTGATACCTGCACCTTGAGGAATTCCATAGCTCTTAGAATTCTTGTATATATTTTTATGCTTAAAGGCTCTAAATTCCTCTTCTGTGAAATACTTATAACTATTTTTAATTTCACTTTCAGAGTACTTAGTTTCTAATTCCGATTCTATTGTATCTTTAATAAAGTAACTAAACCTTGTTATATTCTTGAAAACATTATAATAATCGTTAGGTAGTGTATCCTTTTTTAGAACATAGCGGATTTTCTCTTTAAGATACCTATGATCCAATGTATCAAAGAAATTAGTAAAGTCAGCAACAAAAATATATGCACTTTGCTGTACTTTTATAAAATCAATAACTTCTTTAGCGAAGTTAATATTACTTTTTCCAGATAAGTTATTCCGATATGCAGTTGCAACTTCATTAATACCTAGTTCATTTACAACAGAATTATAGTGGTTATTTAGCTTGTCCCCATAGTACTTATAGATATATCTATCCATATGAGACGCATAGAAAATTTTACGAACTTTTTCTTTTCGCTTTTTTTCTTTTCTGCTATATTTTTGAAACTTAATTTCAAAATGCATAAACGGGTAAAAACCATGTTTAGCAACCCATCGAGGGTTCTGGATTTTACTCTTAACTTTTTCAATTGATTTTTTATTATCAAGGTGCTTATAACCCTTTACACGATACTTTTTTTCATTCATATTTGGCAGAGCTAGCAGGGGTATGTAATCGTAGCCTATTACTCTCTATCAAAAACCCTGCTAGCATACTCTCCTTTCGAATTATAGACCATTGCTAGCCTATAAAGAGGCTACTGAATGCACTAATAGCTTATACTATAATCAGTATATTAAATTGGTTGTTTATGACGATTGGAGGTATCCAAATGCCAAGTTATTCAGAAGCGTTATCGATTGTAATCGACTGGGTAAGTATTATGATTATAATTGAGATAAAGCTTGACAGAAATTCACCAATTTCCCTCATAACTACTTTTATGAGGCGTTAACCAGATTAATATTACCATCTGAAATTAAAATAGTCAAAAAAGTCAATCAAAAGCCATTATGTTTTGACCAAAGATCTGAAATTAGGTATCTTGAAAAATATAAAATAAATTTTGTGGTTTGAGGGTAATATTAACTACTGAGAAGCTGTTTCCTAATAATTAAAAGGAGTAAATATATGAATTTTTTATTTTTAGAAGATGATGATCTTCAACTGATTTGGGATTCAATTAATGATACTCAACTAGTTTTCCACCCAATATATGCATCAACAGGATCGATTGATTACTCTGAAATTAGAACATTAAACGAAGAAAAAGAAGTTTCTTTAATTCTTGATAGAAACCTTTTTAGTAGTTTATTGTCTCTTGCTAAAAATGGTGATCTAAAAGACACTACAGAAAAAAGGATGATTGCTTTTTTAATGTTATGGGCTCAATTGAATCAGGTTCCAATCAGTGCTGGATTAGCAATAATGGAAAATGCATCAGGATACAACGATTCTTACAATGCTAAAATAGAGCTAAATAATTTTAATGATATTTTCGATTTTTATCCACCTCATATATGGTTAAATTTGGCTCGTGGCACAATAGACCAGATTCCAAAGTGTGACTTTTTCAATATTCCATATGAAAACTCAATCACTTATCATGACACTAATGATCACTTCCTAATGAATTATGCAAGCATGTTGCATTTAGTTAATATATATCGAGACTCTGACATGGATCCTGTAGAAAAATTATTAGAATTCCTAAGTTGGAACTTTGACAATTTACTCATCTCTCAATATATCAATACATATCTTGTTATGTTATTTTCCAATCAAAATGGTATCAAAGCACCTAAACACGCTAATAGCGATATATTAGAAAGAATTGAAAAAGGTTGTATGAATCAAGCATGGGATTTAACCTATCTATCATGTTGGAGTACACTTTACTGGAATGAATCAAAAACGCATGAGGTTTTTTTATTTGCTACCGCCGATAATCTGTTAAAGAAAATTTTTATTAACACACATAATGGTAGAGATTTATTTAATTTAATTAGAATTGCTTTCCCTAAAAGAAATGCTGATAAAATCATTCAATTCTATGTTGAAAAAACAAGAAACCGAACAAAACCTGATTTTGGGGATAATCCAACTCAATATTTCAAGTCTTTAATTGAGAAAGAAAAAAAGCATTTGAAACAATCTGTGGGTTTATAATCTTTCAACTGTATTACCTAATGTCATTCCCTTTGTTGTAAATTCAAATATACAATACAAACTTTAATATAACCAAAACAGTCTCTCCCCCATTTGTTGGGGAAGAGACTGTTTTGGTATACAGGTAAAACCTCATCTATTTATGATAAGGCTCCCCACGATTAATCCGAAACGCCCGATAAATCTGCTCCACTAAAATCAGACGCATGAGCTGATGAGGAAATGTCATTTTCGAAAATGACAGTTTGTCGTCTGCCCGTTTCATGACGGCGTCGCTTAGTCCGAGTGAGCCGCCGATGACGAAGGTGATTTTGCTTTTTCCATAAGTCGCCAGCTTATCTATTGTATCGGCTAGTTCTTCGGATGTTTTCATTTTTCCTTCGATGGCGAGGGCGATGACGTGGGTGTCCGGGCTGATTTTGGCCAGGATGCGTTCGCCTTCTTTGTCTTTGACGATTTTCATGTCTTGGTCGCTCAGGTTTTCCGGGGCTTTTTCGTCCGGGAGTTCGATGATGTCGATTTTTGCGTAGGCTGAAAGTCGTTTTTTGTATTCTTCAATGCCTTGCTTGAGGTATTTTTCTTTTAGTTTTCCAATTGTCACGATATTGATATTCACAGGTCATCCCCACTTTAGAAACAAGTTATTCATATATATTGTCCACAATTGTGGATATCTTTTCTGTATTTTGTGTAGGATCATTCGTTCCCTACTAGATATGTTGCAGTGTCCCCACATAATTCACAGGCTGTGGATAAACTGTTAGTATGTTCGATTTTTCTGATTTCGGGCGGAAGCTCATGATCATCTATGTACATGTCCAGCACGGTTTCGATATGTTCTTCACAAGAATAATAAGCGGTTTTCATTGTTACATCCTCCGATTTTCTTTTGCGCGCGGCAATTGTTCTCTTTTCAATATAACCTATTTATACACATGTTAGTAGTGCTTCGGGCTGAGTTTTATCCACAATTCGGCAAATCACGCGCAAAAAGAGCCGGCGTTTGCAGCATCCGGCTCTTTACGTGTTTTCTCTTTTTTCTAAGCGAAGGACGAACAGAATTCCTAATAGACACGCCAGCAGCGTAAAGCATACATCAATCCAGTCCGGCTTTCCGCCGTTTAAAAAAGAGTTGGTTATTACGGAAACCAGGAGAATGGTGACGGTCACCGCGGCAAGCTTTTTCTTCATCGGCTCCCTCCTTCACCGACTGTCTTCTTGTTATATAGCCTGATTAAGAGGGTCACAACGATATATACAATCATCATCATGCCCCGTTACTCACATCAGGGTATCCAATCAACATATTCATTATGACAAAAACAATGGTTATACAAATGACGGACAACAATAAGAAGATACTGAATGATTTCAAATGACCACCTTCTTTCTTGCAGTAACGTTTCATTATAAAAAGCTTACCAAAAGCGGCAAGCTCTTCCGAAATGTTTATACTCTTCAAAGCCCACCCATCACCTGCACATCATACAGCTTGAGATGGCTTTTCGGCGTGACGATGTTTTTTAAGTTTGGGATGGTCAGGTCGTTCAGCTTTTTGCCCGTTTTCAGGTCGAAGGATTCGATTTTGGCGGGCTTTTTGTAGCTGTACGTAAACAGATACAGCTTTCCGTTTTGATGCGTCAGCTCTTTGAAGTCGGCTTTCATTCGTGATGCGGGGAGCTTGAAGGCTTTTTTGCTTTTTCCGGTCTCAGGGTTGATGCGGTACACGTTTCCGAAGCCGTCAACGAAATAGAAGCTGCGCTGCTCCATGAAAAAGCTTTTTTTGAAGCTGAACGGCATGGAGTCATAGATAGTCTGTTCGTAATTTTTATAAGCGGCGATGTCATACGTTTTGATGGCGCCGCTGTTTTTCATGACTTTCACCATTTGATAGATGTGATCTGCTTTTTCCCCTCTGGTGACAAAGCAGACGGCGCTGTCGTCCGCGGTGAGCTGGGATTCGACAGACGTGCCTTCTTTATACGTCCATGTCGCGATTGATGTTGTATGGAGCTTCTCTTTATCAGCCTGAATGTCTTGGACGTGATAGCCTTTTTCGTCATCTGTCGGCGTGAGCGCGAAAAGATGATCTTTAAAAAAGCCTGAAGCGCGGATATAGTGCGGGATGACGTCTTGCTTCCACTTGCCGTCAATCTGGCGGTACAGCTCTGAGCGATAGCTGCCGCCGCTCTTGTCGTAGCCCGAATTATACAGCGTGTAAAAGCCTTTCGCCCGCTCGATATATCCCGCGCTGTCTCCCGTATGCTGGTACGCTCTTTTATACGTGTGAAGGCCGTGCTGAACGGTGTAGATTCCTTTTTTGTCCTCCAGCAGCACGCTGCCGTCATGCACTTTGGCCGATCCGAGCTCAAGCCCCTTCATTTGATAAGAAGAGATCCGCCCTTTTTCATCGGCGAAGAGGGCGTAGCTTTTTCCGCCGCCGAACGTGTCTTGGTCAGCCGCAGTGGAGAAATACAGCAGCGCCTCTTTATCTTTCAGAAAATCAGGGTCATTTAATGTGTCTCTCGCAACCTCCGCAGGATCTTCCGTGCGGAAATAGAAGAAGCATAAGACCGCTGCGGCGGCGATGATCACTAAGGGTATCCAGATGATTTTTTTCACGTTGTTCTCCTTAGTGAATGGTCAGAATCGTGGTTGTGTAGGACGAGCTTGTGATGTCGCGCGGATATACGCCTAAGCCGCCGTTAGAGTCGATATCAATCCCGGCTTTTAAGAGGAATGCCGACCACAGCAGTTTTGAGCAGTTTTTGGCGCCTTCATGGCCCGTATTTCTGTTATTGACGAAGTTGAAGGAGTACTCATCACCCACTCTTGATACAGCCCAGTCAGCGGCGGCTTGTTTTTGGGCATCGGTAACTTTCACGGTCTGAACGATTGAATTGTCTTCGACTTCTCTGCCGTTATAAGCAATCTGGCGGACGCCGTCTCCCGGCACGGATTCAACAATTTTATCAGCGGATGAATACATGCCGACATGCCCGTGGTTGTAATAAGCGGTGTATGAGTTCGTGTAATAAATATTGCCTTTTGTGCTTTTCGGAAGTTTTTTGGTTCCTGACGATCCGCCCATCGCAGAGAGCCCTTCTTTGGAAGCGATTACATTTCCCTGCACCTTGTCTGCCGTGATTTCTTGATGAAACTGCTTGAGAATTGCTTCTGTTGAAACGTGCTTCTGTTTGGCAAGCTCTTTTGCGGATTGGAGAACGTCTTGAGGGGTCGTGCCCTGCTGAAGGTCTGCGATTTCTTTTGCGTAGCGGGCTGTTTCTGTTTCTTTCGCTTTTACATTCAAACCGGAGAACGACAGAACCATGGTGAATGACAGGGCAAACGGGAGGACGGCTTTGAACAGCTTTTTACACATATTACTTCGCCTCTTTTCTTTGAGTATAATTTTTCCACATTTGTATTATATGACGGAATTGCGATAAAAAAATAGATAATTTACAGATTTTTAAAAATTTTATAACAATATGTAAATCATATGCATAAACCATTTTCAAATATCAGGAAATCCGGTTATCATACAAGAAAGGGGGAGGACATATGAAGGACAGAACGATCGGTTCGATGCGGGTTTCCGCAATGGGGTTAGGGTGCATGGGCATGTCGGAATACTACGGCAGCCAGAGTGAGGTTGAGTCGATTTCCACCCTGCATCATGCCGTTCATCTCGGCGTGAATTTGTTTGATACGGCTGATCAATATGGATTGGGTGCAAATGAAGAGCTTGTCGGCAGAGCACTCGCCCCATTCAGAAAGGAGCTGTGCCTCGCGACGAAATTCGGTTATGTCCGAAGCGAAAAGGGTGAGTTTATCGAAATTAACGGACGGCCCGATTATGTGAAAAAAGCGTGTGACGCCAGTCTGAAACGCCTTGGGACGGATTATATCGACCTTTATTATCTGCACCGGGTTGATCCGCGGGTGCCGATTGAAGAAACCGTCGGCGCCATGAAGGAGCTGATAGACGAAGGAAAGGTGAGATATATCGGATTGTCAGAGGCTTCCGCAGAAACGATCAGGCGCGCCGTCCGCATTCACCCGATTGCCGCGCTTCAATCGGAATATTCTTTATGGAGCAGGGAAGCAGAGGAGCATGTGCTGCCCGCCTGCCGTGAGCTCGGCATTTCATTTGTGCCTTACAGTCCGCTCGGCAGAGGTTTTCTTTCCGGAAAGATGACGTCGACCGAGCAGCTGGATGCCGATGATTACAGAAGAAGAACGCCGAGATTCCAGGGAGACAATTTGGCGGTGAATATAGGGCTCGTCCAAAAACTTAACGCCATTGCCCGGGAAATGAATATCACCGCGCCTCAGCTTGCGCTCGCATGGGTTCTTGCAAACGGCGATGATCTCATTCCGATCCCGGGCACAAAAAAGAAACACTACTTGGAAGAGAACCTCGCCGCTCTCGATATTGTGCTTCCCGAGGATGTGAAGGCGCGTTTGGATGAGATGTTTCCGATCGGCACCGCGGCCGGCGAGCGTTATCCGGAACACATGATGACATTGTTAGATGAATAACAAAAGAGGCCCATCGTGCGGGCCTCTTTTCATGACAGCTTTTTGCTCATGATGACATCCGTCTCCAGAAATCCGGTCTTCTCATACAGCTTCCGCGCCGTTTCGTTATGAGCGAACACATGGAGAGAAATCTTGCGGACACCCAGGTCTTTGGCTTTGTCCTCCAGCCTTGCGAGCGCCTCTTTTGCATAGCCTTTGCCGCGGAAAGGCGGATGAAGGCCGAAATCATAAATAAATGCGTCCTGCTGCGGGTGGTCCGGATCGGCGTGCAGCCACAGCCAGCCGGCATTTTCCTTTCCGTCCAATGTCAGCGTCCATAAATAGTGATCGGCCGTCTCCAAGCCTTCAGGAAGCAGGTCATTAAACGCCAGCTCCGCTAATTCCGGCGCTTCGTCAGGCAGCCACGTTCCCGCTTTTACCTTTTCTTCAGCGTAATGCTTGGTTGAATGAGCGAGATAGGACTGAAATTCTTGTTCTGTCATCGGCTGCAGCGTGATAGCCATTGAATCACTCCTTACGAAACACAGACTGAAAGCGGTATCATGAAGTATTATCCGAAGGCTCCGTTTTCCGCCGGTTTTATGATTTGTTCGGCTTGTGCCGTTGAACCAGTTTGCGCAAATAATCCAATCGAAATGAGACTTGCCAAGGCTGCTGAGAGTACAATGAATTTACATGTTTTCATTACGAATCCCCTCCGTTAATCTCAAAATTTGGTCATTGGCATCAATTGATTCTTGAAAATACTTCGCCGCCAGTTTGTAATTCTCCTGTTTTTTAAAATGCGCAGCGGCCTGATACGATAAGTCGGAAACGTCACTCCACAGCTCTTTCCTTCTTAACTCGGCGAAAGCTGATTCAAGCGCTTCTTCATTGTTGTCAATAAAGACATGCTGTAAGATGCGCAGCTTTTGGGTGTATACGGGCTCGTTTTTCTCTTCAGCGGCATTCAGCGCTTTATGCAGCCAAAACCGGCCCTCATCCGCCTGTTCCTGTTTCAATAACACTCTGGCCAGCATGTACAGACTCCGCACCGAATACGCTGATCGCAAATGCTCCTTTTGATCGAGAGCCGTTTCAAACTCGACCCGCGCCTCCTCAAGCTTTTCCTGTCTTTCATAGCAAATGCCTGCGTTAAAGTGGGCGAGCGCCTCAATATGCGGATCGCCCGCTTTGGCGGCTTGATGAACCGCCGTCTGCAGGAGCTCTTCGGCTTTCTGATAGTGAAACAAGTCCATTCTGTTACAGCCGATCACCATTAAACACTGTGCTTCTCTGACCGCGTACATTTCATTGGCTTTGTAGATCTCCAACGCTTTTTCCGCGTGGTTCATCGCAAAGTAGTTTTGGCGGATTTCATAGTAGGCAATCGCCACTTGATAATTAAACTCGGCTCTTTCAATCTCATTCGGTATGTGCCGGAGCCTGCTTTCAGCAATCCGGTAAAAATTAATGGCGTTCATAAACCGTTTACGGTAAAACTCGTGCATTCCGGAAAAGAAATAATAATAGTATTGAATCATCTGGTCTGTTTTTTCTTTATCGGCGTTCAGCTGGATCGTTTTTAATATGCCGTCTGTTTTCTCATACTCTTCCATCAAAAGCTTATAGCGGGAATCAATTAAATTAAAATAAAGGAGCACCGTTTGATTTTGTGTCATATTTTGCAGATCCGTAAGCAGTTGTTCTCTTAACGCCTCAGCCGATTCAGTGTTGTGCTTTTTGATTTCCTCATACCAGTCACTGATTTTTTTCGCAACTGTTTCGTGGGCCATCACTTCAGCCATCTGTCAGGACACCTCCCTTTCCCATTTTGTGTAATAAATATATCATATTTACAGGTTCAAAAAGAGGGTGGCAGCCCGCTAGTTTCCTCGTGGCAACAAAAAAACCTCCGCAGGTGCGGAGGCGCATATTTTATAACAGTTTTTTTCCTAACAGAGATTCCACCAGCTCGACCGCTGTTTTGCCGGTTTTATTTTTGTGATCGAGGATCGGGTTGACTTCGACAAATTCAGCTGAAGTGATGATGTCGGCATCGTACAGCATCTCCATTGCCAAATGGCTTTCACGGTAGCTGATGCCGCCGACGACAGGTGTGCCTACGCCGGGTGCGTCGCTCGGATCAAGGCCGTCGAGGTCAAGGCTGAGGTGAACGCCGTCACAGTCTGACAAGTAGTCAATTGTTTCTTCAATGACCTTTGTCATGCCGAGGCGGTCAATCTCATGCATCGTATAGACCTTCATGCCTGTTTCCTTAATGTATTCACGCTCGCCTTCATCAAGCGATCTCGCGCCGATGATGACGACGTTCTCCGGCTTGATTTTCGGGGCATACCCGCCCAGGTTCACCAGCGTGTCGTGTCCGACGCCGAGACTGACGGCCAGCGGCATTCCATGAATATTGCCTGACGGCGATGTTTCCAGGGTGTTTAAGTCGCCGTGCGCGTCGTACCAGATGACGCCGAGCTGTTTATAGTGCTTTGCCGTTCCTGTCAGCGTTCCGATCGCGATGCTGTGATCGCCGCCCAAGACGAGAGGGAACCGCTCATTCTCAATGACGCTGTCCACCTTTTGGGCAAGCTGCTCGTTCCCCGAAAGCACGGAGTTCAGATTTTTCAGCTCTTCATCATTTTTGAGTTTTTCACGATTGACGGGGATGTCGCCTAAGTCTTCCACCGCATACCCCATGTCAGATAACCGTTCAATGAGATGCGCGTAGCGGATGGCGCTCGGGCCCATGTCCACTCCGCGTCGTGCTTGTCCTAAATCCATCGGCATTCCAATAACTGAGATATTCTTGTTCATCCGTTTTTCCACCTCAACATGTTGTATGTTGTCCTGTGCGGGTTTCTCAAAGATGACTTGGACACGAAAAGATTTAAAGCTCTATCTGTTTTTCTGACTGCTTATGCTTTTTTACATACAGATGATAGACGATAACGCACACCGCCATGAACGGGATGCCGCAATAAAGGGCGAGCCGCTGCTCTGAATCAAATGCGAGGCTGATCAGAACAACCGTGTTTAACGTCAGCCCGATAATAGGCAGCACCGGGTACAGCGGTGTTTTAAACTTCAGGTCTTCCACTTTGCCGCCTTCCCGGATGTATTTCCGTCTGAACATCAGCTGCGACAGGGAAATCGTAATCCAGCCGACCTGCGCGCTTAGTCCGGCTAATGATAAGAGAAACATATAAACGGTTTCCGGCGCTGCCACTTTAGACAGCAGTGACAGGCAGGCGACGGCCAGCGTCACGATCAGAGCGTTCATCGGCACGCCGCGTTTATTTATTTTGCCTAGCGATTTAAAGGCTTGTCCTTCGTTCGCCATAGCATATAAGATACGCGTCGATGCAAACAGGCCTGAGTTGGCCACTGAGAGCAGCGCAATTAAGATAACAAAGTTCATAATATCGGCGGCATATGGAATACCGATTTGTTCAAACACCACGACAAACGGGCTTTCGACCACTCCTGCCTGCCTCCACGGAATCATCCCGGCAATGACGATGATGGAGAGAACGAAAAAGACAAGCGTTCTCCATACCGTCTGCCGGATAGAGCGCGGAATCGTTTTCTCGGGATTTTCACTTTCTCCCGCGGCAACCCCGATCAGCTCCGTTCCCTGGAACGCGAAGTTTACGGTAATCATCGTAATAAGCATAGCCTTAATGCCGTTCGGAAACAATCCATCCTCATAAAAATGAGAGAAGAAAGGAGCCTGCTCGCCGTGTTTCATGTCAATCAGGCCGAACATGGCGGCGCCGCCCAAAATAATAAACAGCAGAATGACTAAAATTTTAATACCGGAAAACCAAAATTCCGACTCAGCGAACGCTTTTGTGGTAATAGCGTTCAAAAGAAACATCAGTCCGACAAACACGAGGCACCACACCCATACGGGAACATGCGGAAACCAGCGGAGCATCAATTGTCCCGCAGATAAAAACTCAATGGCGCATGTCACCGCCCAGCCGAGCCAGTACAGCCAGCCGAATGCGAAACCGAAAGCGGGGCTGATGAATTTGGTTGCGTACGTCTGAAACGACCCTGATACGGGAAGGGCAACCGCAAGCTCGCCTAAGCAGAGCATTGTCAAAAACATTATAAAACCGCCGACCAGATAAGACAGAACCGCGCCCAGCGGTCCCGCCTGGTTAATTGTAAATCCGGTACTCAGGAAAAACCCGGTGCCGATCACTCCGCCCAAAGAAATCATAAACAAATGGCGTGATTTCATTGTGCGCTGAAGCTGATTCTCTTTTTGATTTGTATTCACTATTCTGCACCCCTTCAGCAACTTGTATTGGAACCAAGCCGGTGCTTTGAAACCGATTTGCTGTCCAAAGAGCCTCTATTTGTATATGAATGTTATATGAAATTCATTTTCGTACATAAAGATACATTATACTAAAATACTGTCGCCGCGCAAATAGAGTGTGCTGAATTTTTTATTTGTAAATTCCATACAAGCCGAGGGAAAGCATTGCCGCATCAAAGTTTTACGCGTTTTGAAGCACGTTTGTGATCTTTTGGACCGCCCAGTCCAAGTCTTCCTTGGAAATCATTAACGGCGGTGCAAAACGGATCACGGTATCATGTGTTTCTTTGCATAAAAGCCCTTCGCCTTTCAGCTTTTCACAGTACGGGCGGGCCGCTTCTGTCAGTTCAACGCCGATAAACAGGCCGCGTCCGCGCACGTCTTTTATGATCGGGTTATCGATTTTCTCAAGCTCTTCTTTAAAATAACGGCCAAGCTGAAGGGAACGCTCTGCCAGCCCTTCTTCCTCAAGGACTTCAAGAGATGCGAGCGATACCGCGCAAGCGAGCGGGTTTCCGCCGAATGTCGAGCCGTGGGAACCCGGGTTAAACACGCCGAGAATGTCACGGTTCGCCGCGATGCACGAAATCGGGAAGACGCCCCCGCCGAGCGCTTTGCCTAAGATGAACATATCCGGTACGATATTTTCCCAGTCAACCGCGAATGTTTTCCCTGTGCGGCCGAGTCCCGTCTGAATTTCATCAGCGATCAGAAGCACATTTTCTTCCTTACAAATGGCGGCCGCTTCTTGTAAAAATCCTTCCGGCGGAATGACGATGCCCGCTTCTCCCTGAATCGGTTCGAATAAGAAAGCGGCTGTGTTCGGCGTGATCGCCCGGCGCAGCGCTTCTGCGTCTCCGTATGGAATTAATTTTATACCCGGAAGCATAGGTCCGAAACCGCGTTTATACTCATCTTCTGAAGAAAGGGATACCGCAAGCATCGTTCTGCCGTGGAAGTTGCCGATACACGCAATGATTTCCGCCTGATTATCCGCTACTCCTTTGACCTCATATGCCCAGCGTCTCGCCGCTTTGACAGCGGATTCAACGGCTTCCGCCCCCGTATTCATCGGCAGAATCATATCTTTTCCGGTCAGCTTGGCTGTTTTCTCATAAAACGGACCGAGCTGATCATTATGGAACGCGCGTGACGTCAGAGTGATTTTATCCGCCTGATCCTTCAGCGCCTGAATGATCTTCGGATGTCTGTGCCCCTGGTTCACCGCAGAATAAGCACTCAGCATATCCATATATTGATTACCTTCAGGGTCTTTTACCCAAACACCCTGCGCTTCCGAAATAACAATCGGCAGAGGATGATAGTTGTTCGCGCCGTAATGTGAAGTTTGGCTGATAATTTCTTGAGATTTTGTGAAAGCTGACATAATCTGATTCCCCCTTGTTTTGTAATCATTCAACATTAGATCTTGCTTTCCCTTTTTATAAAGCAAGTTCCGTGCCAATCCGAAAAAACGGGATGTTTCGCCAACATTCTTTCTTTTCCCGCAAAATTTTCCGGCAGTTTGTGTGCAAACTTCAGCCAAGCGCAAAATTTTTTTGCGTTTCCCGCTGACAAAATAGGAGCAATCCAATTAGATTGCTCCTACTCAACAGTTATTTATTCAATTGTCTCTGATATACAATGTAAGAATATAGTAAAGATAATATGATACAGCCGATCGCAGACATGAAAATGACTGACACTCTATACACCGGCGGCAAAAAAGCTGCAAGCATCATGAGCATGCCCGCTAAGACAAAAAGTTTCGAACTAACCCTGTGTGTATCCTTCCAAACTCTTTCACTGCTCAGCGTCCAAGGTGTTCTTATCCCTAAAAAGAAATTAGGCTTAACGATCTGAATGAAGTTTCCAAGCACCATAAATAATGCTCCCACTGCAAGGGTTACTAAATGAGTAATCGGGAGATCATATCCCAGGCCGGTAAAGATGGTAATCAGATTAATGACAAACAGAACCGCAAACATTGTATTAAATATAGCCATATATGGCCGGATAAATGTTTTGTAGTTATTTTTAGGATCAATCTTAGGGATGATAACCATTAAAATATATAGAATAATCATGATGCCAATAAGCATCATCATCGCATTAGCTTTCGTTTGGTAATCATTTGCACTTCCGTTTAATCCCCAGTGTGTCGCCAAATTGTCCGGTAAAGATGAATATGTGCAAACCCATGTGAAAACAGTTAAAACTATGATTCCTGCTGAAAAGAGATATTTTTTCATGATTCCCCGCCTTTCTTATTATCATGTTCTGAATCAGTCAGAGAAAAGAACCAGCCTATAAGATCCTGTAATACAGTGGTATTTAATGAATACATAATAAATTGGCCTTTCCTCTCATCGTGAACCAAATCAGTATTTTTCAATATGGTAAGGTGATGAGAAATACTGGGTTTTGACATGTCGAAGTGTTCCGCAATTTCTCCAGCCGTCATGTCTTGTTTCTTTAATAAATCCAAAATTCTTCTCCTTGTAGGATCGGCCAGTGCTTTAAAAGCTTTATTCAAAAACTTTCCCCCTCTCATACATACATGATTTAGATATTTAAGTATATATCTAAATATCAACCCATTTTCCTAAAAAAGTCAATGGTTTTATTACCTCAATTTCCATTTATTTTTAAACATCGTCCAAGCGCAAAATTTTTTTGCGTTTCCTGTTCGATTTATTTTAAAATAATGAATGTTAAGACGATTGAGAGGAGGAATTGACCTGCACACAACCAGCGAATTTTACACACTCGTGTTACAAAGCATTCTGGAAGAGATTGATGTCGGGCTGCATGTGGTGGACGAGAAGGGCAGCACCGTCATTTACAATAAGAAAATGATGCAGATTGAAGATATGGATGAACGGGACGTCCTGCATAAAAACCTGACTGATGTATTTATGTTTTCCAATCAGCAGGACAGCACGCTCGTTCAGGCCCTTCAAGAAGGCAAAACGATTAAAAATGTGAAGCAAAGCTATTTCAATAACAAAGGCCAGGAAATCACGACGATCAACCACACCTTCCCGATTGTGCAAAACGGCGAGATCAAGGGCGCCGTGGAAATCGCCAAGGACGTCACCAAGCTCGAACGGCTGATCAGGGAGAACATGCACAGGAAAGAACAGAACAGCTACACGTTTGACAGTATTCTCGGCAACAGCTCGGTTATTCGGGAAGTCATCGAAAACGCAAAACGGGCAACCCGCACATCATCATCGGTGCTTTTGGCCGGCGAGACGGGAACGGGCAAGGAACTGTTCGCCCAAAGCATTCACAACGGCAGCCAGCGCTCAGGCGCCCCGTTCATCTCACAAAACTGCGCCGCCCTGCCGGACAGCCTGGTCGAAAGTATTTTATTCGGCACGAAAAAAGGCGCCTTTACCGGAGCCATCGACCAGCCCGGCTTATTTGAGCAGGCGCAGGGAGGCACCCTGCTCCTTGATGAGATCAACTCGCTCAATCTCAGCCTGCAGGCAAAACTGCTCCGCGCCCTTCAGGAAAAGAAAATCAGGCGCATCGGATCAGCTCAGGACAAACCGATTGACGTCCGCATCATCGCCACGATGAATGAAGACCCGATCACCGCCATTTCAGAAGAGCGGCTGCGCAAAGATTTATACTACCGCTTAAGCGTTGTCACACTGATCATTCCGCCGCTCCGGGAGCGCAAGGAGGACATTCTGCCTCTGGCCGAAGTCTTTATCCAGAAAAACAATCACCTGTTCCAAATGCATGTCGATTCGATCAGTGACGATGTGCAGCGATTCTTCCTGGAATATGACTGGCCGGGCAACATCCGCGAGCTTGAACATATGATTGAAGGCGCCATGAACTTTATGACGGATGAAACGACGATTACGGCGGCCCACCTGCCTTACCAATACCGGATGAAAATCAAACCGGCTGACACGGAAACCAAAGCCGCCGCAAGCACCCAGCCCGGCACCGATTTAAAAGACAAAATGGAAAACTTCGAAAAATACATGATCGAAAAAACCCTGAGAAAACACGGCAATAACATATCCAAAACGGCAAACGAGCTCGGAATCAGCAGACAGAGCCTGCAATACCGCCTGAAAAAATTCGGTCTGGACCGGATGAAATGAATCCATACAAAAAAAGGCTGAGATGCTCCTCAGCCTTTCGTTTATATCTGATTGGCAAGCCGCTCTCCGGTAAACCAAAAGTTCTCACTCACTGCCAATGTATGTTCCGTATTCTCGACTTGATGCCACCAATGGCGCGGCGCGTAAATGATTTCTCCCGCCTTTTGTCTGAAGCGGATCGGAGACGCCTTTTTCACCAGCGGTTTTTGCTCAATGTCTTTTTCATCAAAGACATTGATATTTCCTTCGTACAAATACGGAGAGTCGTCCGGATGATAGAAGATCCATTCCTTCTCCCCAAAAATGACGCCGTTCCACGCGTGCGTGTTGTTAAAATCCTGATGCAGCGGTGTGCCTGTCTGCTTAGAACCGAGAAAGAACCATTTCCAGTCCCGTCCCGTTTCTTCATCCGCTCTCAATGTGTCTTTTGTAAAATACTCGGGTGCGGAATAGACAAGGTCTAAGTCATTTTGGTTCAGCTGCGTAAAATTCCAGTCACAGTACCATTTGTCATCATTCTGATCAATGTACTCGATATAGTTGGAAAGCTTTACCTGTTTAAACGTTTTGACCCCTTCGATATCTGATTTCCGGATGGTGACCATTCTGTCCCCATAGTGTTCGTCAATGTATTCAAGCGTCCACGGCCTGCATTCCCAGTGATCCATTGCCCCCGTCAAAATAAAAGGTTTCTTATCAGCATACTCGCTTACAAAAAGATCGTACGATAACTCATTGATTGTCAGTCTGTCAATGGTCATATCCATTCCCCTTTTATTCGGCAATCTGCCGTTTTTTTTGTTTGGCGTAACTGTATGGACCTGAAAAGATGGTGACGTTTTGATTCTCAAGCCAGAAAATCTTGTTGAACTTCTCCAGCAGGTTTCTGTCGTGAGAAACGCAGATGATGGTGCCTTGAAACTGCATCAGGCTGTTTTCGAGAATTTCCTGAGATTCAATATCCAAGTGGTTGGTCGGCTCATCCAGGATCAGGACATTCAGCTTTTTTTCCATTAAGATGGACAGCTTCAGCCTGATTCTCTCACCGCCCGACAGGACGGAAAGTTTTTTAAAGACAGACGACCCGTAAAATCCGTACTTGGCCAGCATATTCCGGGCCATGCCCTCTTCAGTCAGCAGATTTTCTTTAAAAAATTGCAGAATCGTCTGACTCGAATCTCCTACATGGCTCTTTTGATCAATGTAGCCTATCTTAAGATTTTCTCCCACTTTAATGGTGCCGTCCGACAGTTCTCTTTCCCCGATGATGCAGCGGATCAGCGTTGTTTTGCCGACGCCGTTTCTGCCGACGATGCCGATTCTGTCTTTATGCTTTATTCGCAGATTCACATTTTGATATAAAAGGGAAGATCCGTTGGTCACCTTTCCGTTTTCAATGAACACAATATCTTTTGAACCGGCGCCCGCTTCCTGAAATGCGTTTTTTAATTTTTGCTCTGTCCGGACCGGCTTATTGATCAGCTCGATCCTTTTCAGCGCCTTTTCCATATTATTCGCGCGTCTGTGCAGGCCGACAGACGGCGGATTTGAGCGGTTGGCCCAATCTCTCAGCTGGGCGATGGATTCCTTCATCTTCTGTATTTTTCTCTGCTGTTCTTCATATTTCTCAAACTGGGCGATGATGAATTCTTCCCGCTTTTTCAGGTATTCGCTGAAGCCGTAAGGCCAAATCTTCACCTCGGTATCGTCAATCTCGAGCACCTTCATCGCCGTTTGGTCGGCAAACGTTTTATCGTGGGTCGTAAACAGAATGGTTTTGTTCGATTTTTTAATAAACCCTTCAAGCCACTCAATCGCATGGACATCCAAATGGTTGGTCGGCTCGTCCAGCAGTATAACGTCGTCGTTGCGGATTAAAATTTCGGCAAGGCCGGCTTTTGTTTTTTCGCCGCCGCTCAGCTTTGAAAACGGCTGATCCTTTAATTCGCTGAGGCTGAGCCCGTTGCATACCTCGTCAATCATCGCATGCATCTGGTAGCCGTTGTTCCGCTCAAATGTTTCCGTGTATTGACTGTATTTTTCCAATAAAGCAGTCAGCTCGTCATCACTCATCGGTTCCGAAAGCTTCAGCTCAATGGCCTTCATCTCATTCTGGATCGCCGCGAGAGCTTCAAACGATTTTTCCAGATATTGATACAACGTCAGATCCTCATGGGGATCAGCGATCTGCTTCAGCAAACCGACCTTCGCCCCTTTGTTGATCGCAATTGTTCCTTCATCTGCCTCAAGCTCCCCGGAAAGCACCCTGAACAGCGTGCTTTTGCCGGAACCGTTCGGCCCGGCCACAAGCACTTTCTCGCCTTCATTGATGAAAAAAGAAACTTGTTTGAAAATGGTATCTCCCGCTAAATTTACCGTAAGATTATGAATATTCAGCAACTCACATCATCCCTTTGTCATTCTGGTTCAAAGCTCGACTTTATTCTGGATGGCGACGCTCGCTTTCAGTTTGTAAAAGCTGAGCATCATAAACAGCGACAATAAGATGGATAATACCCCGATTGCGGTCAGCAGCAAAGCTGAATCAAAATAGTCCGTTAAGAATCCGATAAACGGAAAGGCAATGAACATGAAGAGCGAGGTCATCAAACTGATAATGGACAGCAGCGTGGCTCTCGTTCTGGACGGAATCTCATTATTCACCACCTGACTGGATACGGGTTCTATCACATCATAGAGCGCGTTAATGACGACAAAAGCTGCAATCGTCACGTACAGACTGCCCGAAGGTATAAACAGGTAGGCCGCCCCGATGATGCAGAATGTCAGCAGAAGCACGCGCCTCGGCGTGAATTTTTCCGCCGGCTTGGAAGAAAAGATGGAGCACAGCGCCTGCAAGATGGACAGTCCCGCAAAAATAATGGATATATTGCGCACGGACAGCCCTTCCTGACTTAACAGATCTTGTCCGTACATATAAAAAACCGATGTAATCGCAAAGAAAACGGAGAGTGACAGCACCAGATATTTAAAGGCTTTGTTCAGCCTGAAGAAATCTTTGACTTCTTTTAAGATGTCACCGACCGTCTGCGTTTCGTGTTCACTGTTTTCAAATTTAATTTCCGTCAGCTGTGTAATGACCGCCATTGCAATCAGCTGAGTGACAATCCCGGCGATAAACACATACGACCATGATATTTCCTGCAAGTAGCCGCCGATGCCCATGGCGATCGCAAGACCGAGTATGACAAGTCCGTTATAATTTCCGATGGATTTGCCGTACCACTTTTCTTTCCCTTGTTCTTTCAGTGAATCAAACAAAAAGGCATGATCCGTTCCTGATATAAACGTCAGCCCGATACCGTATATAATATGGGCGATGAAGAGGGCGATGAAGTTATGGAAGCTCAGGAACATCACCAAATAGACAATGACCATAAAATGGCCGAGCAAGAGCGATTTTTTTCTCCCGATTCTGTCCGAGATGACGCCGCTCGGCACTTCCGCCAGAAACATCGCCAAATTCAGGACCGATTGCAGGATGCCCACAAGAAACAATGAATAATTCATACTTGTTAAATATAAAATCCAAATTCCCCGTTCGAAAAAGAAGTTTCCGAAAAAACCGGAGAAGTAAAGCAAATTTCGATTCCGCAAATGAATACCCCTTTCCAGCTATCTGCATTTAACATCATGAACAGAAAGGAGCCCGTCAGTCTTTACACTAAAACCCTCTATACATGGATCTTGCAGATACAGACTTTTCCCAAAACAAATTGGGCAATAATGAGTTGTATTCTCGAATAACCCAAAAAGTTCCTTCTTTTTTTCAGATCCTATGGCATCAATGATCGTTTTTTTCTTCTCTGGATCGCTGATGTCGCGGATAAAATATTTGATATAGCTCAGCTCATGCATGTAAGCCGGCAGGAACAAATGGAGCTCAATATCAAACCCGCTTTTATCCATATGGTAATAATCATTGAAATGACTGACGCGGGAGACGGACACGTCCGCTCCGGCCCGCCGAAACAAATCAGCCAGCCTTTCAATGATCTCTCCGTTGGGATAATAATCGGCATAAACGATTCGGATCGGTTCTTCTCTTGTCAAAAGAGGCGGATCTTTCTGCGGTGTCCTCCCGCTTTCCCATATACCGATCAGTGAATCAGTCGGTGTGATGATATGCCCCAAATCCCCGGCCAGCTTTTGTTTATCAAAATAATGCTGAATAAAAGTTCTCAGCATGTCGTCCTTTACCTTGAAGGTAAATAACATCGGCAAATGATTTTCTTTAAAATCAGCATACTGCCGATACCTCATGTTTGAATGATGAAACTGGGTGTGGCAGGTCACGTCCGTTTGATTCGCTTCGTACAGCCCGATGCTTTTTTCCAGATCATCATTCAAAATAAATTGGATGGTCTGAACCGTGCGGTGATCCGCGGGCGTCATTTTATATTGCGGATTCCGCTCAAATTCCAGCCCCTTCTCAAACGTACGCTTGAATCGGTACGGGCCGTTTTCCGGCACATCGCCCCCGGCGGTCCCCGGAATCAGAAAGCTGCTCTGCAAAACGGCTTCTATTTCATCAGACGGCTCGTCCAAGGTGACTTCAAAGCGTTTTTCGCCTGTTACGTTCACCCCGAGCTGATCGGATGAGACGAGGCCTTTTACATACGGAACGGCCTGTTTTATGTTCAGGAAACTGCCGAGATGGGGGCTTTGATTTTCTTTCGTCAGATGATAGATGATCGTTTGAACCACACCCTCGGCGTCGCCTAAATAGTCCGGGTGAATGTCCACCTGACAGGTGCGGGGATCTTTGCGGATGATCCGGCAGTTATAGCCGTCCTGCAGGCTTTCATACATAATGCTGCAAATCATCTTGCTTGTGTAATCCTGCGTATCTAATGGGTTCAAGCGTATCGGGCTTGTGTCGATTTCTATTTTTAGAGGGTCGCCCGGTTTTCTCGCCGTACGATGCATCGTCTTCATAAAGCGCTTTCCTTTTGAGAAAGCTTCGTTTCTGTAATATGAAGGCCGTCAAAGTCCAGGCCGATGCGGGTATTCAGGGATTTCGGGCTTCCGCCTGCAAGGTATGTGATAATGTCATGAGACATAAACGAGGATATAATACCGTTTGTCGCTCCTAAGGAACCTTTGATCGGTTCATCGGGGTAACAGTTCAGAAGTCCGGCCGGCATGTTTTTTTCATAGGTGACGCCGGATTGATAGGATTCAGGCGTGAGCAGAGGCCCCCATTGGCCGCTGAAGCTGCCGACACCCCCGGTCATAAACGCGATATTCCGCTCCTTACAATACCGGTAAACCCATTCAGAAATGTTATGGGGTTTGTCAGCGGCATTTATGACGATATCAATTTCATACGGATCTAACACACGCAGATCCTGCGGCTGTGTCATTTCCTTATGGTAAAGTGCTGCGTCCGCATTGGGATTGATACCCGCAATATAATCTCTGCATTCTGAGATCTTTAATTTGCCTACAGAAGATTGATTATAGACGAATTGTCTGTTCAGGTTATGTACTGATACGGCATCGAAATCAATGAGAATAAAATGCTGCATGCCCGCCGCCAAAAGATTTTGAAGAATGATCGTTCCTACGCCCCCCAGACCCACGATCGCTGCCCTGCTGCCGTCTAATCTCTTTTGGATCAGATTAGGGTTTTGGTTGTATTTCTCAAAATGGTACAGCTGCTTTTCAGTGATGCGGCCTTCACGGCCGTTTTGCCATGGCTCTATTAAAGCATCCAATTTCATTAACGCATCGAAAAACTGGTTTCCCGCTTCTTCTCCCAGAAGATCAGAAAGCTCTTGTTTTTCACAGCCGATGGTCAGCCGTTCAACCGCCTCTTTGATCTCACTCGTATGCGCAAGCTTAATCGCCTTTCGATATTGAATGATAATATGCGCCGTGTAGGTCAGCACCTGCACGCTGTCTTTAAACTTCCAGCGCTTACAGTCCGTTGACATCATGACATACCCCCTGAAAGATAATAACTCCCCAATGAGGGGAGTCACGGCTTTACTAGCAACGATGCACCAAGCTTGCTGTTTCTGTATCAAGATCAAGTTCTTCAATCTTCATCAGTACACACCCCCTTTACCAATAACTAGATATTATCACCAATATTGGAAAAGGACAAGTTATTTTTTGAAAATTTAGAATTCACATATAAATTGTGATTTTTCTTCCTTCTGCCCGGTTTATCCCGGCAGCCGGATGATGAACACGGAGCCTTTTCCCTGCTCACTTTTCACTTCAATTGTTCCGTTATGGCTGTCGATTATGGTTTTTGTAATGGCAAGACCCAGCCCCGCGCCGCCGGATTGACGGGATCGGGAGGTTTCCGCCCTGTAAAAACGGTCAAACAAATGAGGCACATGCTCCGGAGCGATTCCCGTTCCGTTATCTGCAATCATAAGCATGATTCCTCCGTCTTTCTGCAGGGAGACGGTGATGACACCCTTGTCTTCATCCGTATGCTGCACCGCATTGTAAAAGAGGTTGAGAATGACCTGCTTCATTTTGTCTTTGTCAAAAACGGCTTCTATCTTTTGATCGACAAAGAACTCGAGCTTCCGGTTTCTCGCGAGCAGCTTCAGCTGAGCCTCCATTTCCAAAATGACGTCTCCCAATGCGCCTTTTTTCATTTCAAAGCTCGGCACCCGGTCAATCTTCGCGAGAAACAGAAGATCCTCTATCAGCTTATTCGCCCTGGCGGATTCCGCGTACATGCTTTGAAGCGCTTTTTCTTTCTGCTCCGGCTTCTCCGCCGCTCCGCGCATTAACATTTCGATACAGCCGTGAATGGAGATAAGCGGCGTTCTCAGCTCATGTGATGCGTCTGATACAAACTGCCGGATGCGCTCCTTCGCTTCTTTTTCCGCCTGAAAAGAGGATTCAATCCGTTCCAGCATCTGATTGATGGAGATACCCAATGACTCAATTTCGGCCTGCCTTTTATCAATCGGCAGCCGTTTATCGAGACTGCCGGCATGAATGTCACCCATCATACGCACAATGCGGGACAGCGGCTTGAGTGTGAGCCGGATCACCGGCAAGAAAACAAACAGGCCGATGACCAAAGCCGCAAAGGAAAGCACCGCGAAAATGCTGATCTGGCGGAAAAGCGAATCATTCAAAGGCTGGGTCAGCGTGCTCATCTGCACAACTCCCGCCTGCCTTCCGTCAACGGAAATCGCCTGAAACACGACGATGATTTCCTCACCCGCCTTATTGTGAGCCACCTGATAGTGAAGCGCCATTGTATCTGTCAGCGCATCCCGGTACACTTTTTTCGGGAAAGAAGGAGCAGCCCCCGCGTGCGGGTCTTCTGATAAAACAGACATCTTGTATGATTGATTGATAAAAGCAACCGTCACCCCGGGGTAAATCAAATTCGGATGAGCCGGTGTTTCGGAACGGGCAAGGGTTTTGATTGACCTCCATACGCTTTGATCCATTGAATTGATATCACTCTGAATGCTGATCGCCTGATTTTCATACATCGTCCGTGTCATAAACATGTACTGAGTGCCGCCGATGAAACATAACAGCAAAGCCAAAATCGCCAGTGACCTGAACAGGAGCTGGAATCGCAGGGTTCTGTACAGCCGTTTCATGCCAGATCCACCCTGTACCCGGCGCCCCGAACCGTGCGAATCACCTTGTGTTCTTTGTCCTTCAGCTTTTCGCGCAAAGAACGGGTGTACACCTCGACGATATTGTCTTCCCCGAGGACCGTTCCGTAATGAAGCCCCATCGTTAAAGAATCAATGAGTGCAGACTCGCCGTCTGCACTCAGCTTGATGCCTTTCAACTTTTCCATGATGCAGTCTCTCCTTAGATGTATCAGCCTGTGTTTATTTTTTTCGCTTCCCCTTCTATTATTCGCTTTTATCTGAAACAAAACGGAATCTAAGCTGAATTGGTGAAAGGAAACGCTGAAAACGGAGCAATCTGCACATAACAATAATTTCACCTGCCGCTTCAATTTTGCAGCATCAGTCTTTTCTGCCCATTTCAACTGAGCGTGTTGCGGCCCGCCTTCAGGAAAAAACGGCATAAAAAAAGCGCCCTGAAAAAGGACGTTTAATATAACATGTTTCATGTTCTTAAATTCTGCATTCTAAAATAATTCTTCCTTCACATTCACCTTCAATTTCATTCAATACGATGATCACATCAGCCGTTTTCATGTGTGTCACCTCCCGTTTTCATAATAGTATAATATTAACAAATAAATCAATAAAAAACAGCCCGGTTGTCCGGGCTGTTTTTTTATTTCTGTAATCGATCCGCTTCTGTCAGTTTGACTTCCGCTGTTTTTTTCTTTCCCGAACGGTAGAACGTGATGTTCACACGGTCGCCGATCTTTTTGCGATACAGGCGCTCACGGAGATCCACAACGTCATTGACCTTATGTCCGTCGAACCCGGTGATCACGTCGAGCTTTTTCAAACCCGCTTTTCCGGCCGGTGAAAACGCGTCGACACCCATAATGACCGCCCCGGTTTTAACGCCTTTCGGAAGTTTCAGCGTCTGGCTCCAATGATAGCTCGCAATATCCGTTAAGGATTTCATCTCAATACCGAGGAAAGGCCGTCTGACTTCTCCGTATTTTTCTAAATCCTGAATAACGGGAATGACAAGCTTTGACGGGATGGACAGGCCGATGCCTTCAACGGCGGATTCAGCGATCTTCATTGAGTTGATGCCGACCACCTTGCCCGATATATCCATCAAAGCGCCGCCGCTGTTGCCGGGGTTAATCGCGGCATCGGTCTGCAGCACTTCCGCATTCCAATCCGGCTGTCCGTCGCCGTTTGAGTCAACGGGCACCGCCCTTTCCGTGCCTGAAATGATCCCCTGTGTCACTGATCCCGCAAATTCAAGCCCGAGCGGATTTCCGATCGCAATGACCGGTTCTCCGACTTTGACCTGATCGGAATTGCCGAACTGGGCGGCCGATTTGATTTTATCAGACTTCACCTTCAGCACGGCGAGATCCATCAGACGGTCGCTCCCGATCAGCTCAGCAGGCACGCGTGAGCCATCCTTCAGGCTGATCTCAATTTCAGTCGCACCTTCAATGACATGGTGATTGGTTACGATATAAGAAGTGTTTCCGTTCTTTTTGTAAATGACGCCCGACCCGCTTCCCGCTTCGCCGCCCTCTCCCCAAATATCGGTCTTTTGGATATTGAGAACGCCGACTACCGAATCTGATACACGGCTGACCATATTCGTGACAGCGTCATTGACATTTACGTTGACTGTTTTCACCTGTTCGCTGCCGAGACGCTGGCTGGTGCTTTTGCTGCTTTCTCCATGGTCTCCGCCTGTCCAGTACGGCAGCAGGAAAGCCATGAGCGCGGCCCCGACGATGACGCCGATCAGACTTGATAGAAAGTACCCTCTCTTGCTGCGGCGGGGCTGTTCGGAGGCGTACTGTTCATCATCGCGATTATAATCCACCCTATCTCAAATCCTTTCAAGAGTACTCGATTTGCTTATAGTGTGGGTCAGATCGCGGATTAATAATCATGATTCATTTGGAAAAATTACACGGCGCACAGCGGCGTCGGGATTTTCGGATCGGTATCAAATAACTGAAACGTTTCCCCGGCGACAAATCCTTTCGCAGCCAATGTCTGCTGCACGGACATTCTCGCCAGTTCCTTCATATTGTTGTCTTGGCTCAGATGCGCCAAATAGATGCGCGATGTGCCGTCGCCGATGACATCAGTCATGGCGAGCGCCGCGTCTTCATTGGAGACGTGGCCGACATCGCTTAAAATCCGCCGCTTAATGCTCCATGGGTATCTCCCCATTTGCAGCATGCCGACATCATGGTTGCTTTCAAACACAAACACATTGGCCGAACGGATAATGCCTTTCATTCTGTCGCTCACATACCCGGTGTCCGTCATCAGCGCGAGCTTTCTGCCTTGGTAGTGGAAAACATAAAACATCGGCTCGGCCGCGTCATGAGAGACGCCGAATGACTCAACATCAAGCCCGCCGAAGGATTTCACGCTTTCCATCGGGAACAAAAACTTTTGTCCGGTATCCAGCTTGCCGATCTGATTCTCCATCGCTTTCCACGTCTTTTCATTGGCGTAGACGGGAAGTCCGTACTTTCTCGCAATGACGCCGAGCCCTTTAATATGGTCGCTGTGCTCGTGAGTGACAAAGATGCCGTCGACGTCGTCTATCTTGCGGCCGATTTTCTCCATCAGCCCGTCCATCGCTTTACCGCTCAGGCCGGCATCCACCAGAAAAGAGTGCTCCTCTGTCTCCAGATAAAACGCGTTTCCGGTACTCCCGCTCGCAAGCACGCTAAATTGCAAGCCCATTGTGTCTCACTCCATTATTTATTTTGATTGTTATCAATGACTGTGCTTTCCAATGCATTCACAGTGTACGTTTGCTGTGTCTTTTTCTTCGTCCCTTTTGACTTATCTTCAATTGTAATTCTCCATACCGGCGCCAGCACCTGCGTACTTGTCAGCGGATATTGGGCAATATAGCCGAACTTAACGCTTTTAACGGCGCAATTCGCTTTTAAGTAATTTTGAGAATACAATAATTCGACCGCATCAAGCTCAGGAATCAGGCTCTCCGTCTGGATTCGCTTGAATGACTCCAGCATGGTCTGCTCGTAAGATACGACCTCGTTTTTATCGTTCAAATGCAGAATCACCTGTCCGATCGCATCCGTGGACGAGTCAAAATCCTGATAAATCAACTGGCCGTCATACATCTGGTAAAAAATGATCTGTTTTTTATCCTTGTCGACTTTCCACAGTTTATATTTTTCACCGCCGGTTATTTTAGAGCTGACGAGCGATTCCGCATCCTCTTGCGGTTTTTGCTTCGATAAACCGACCGGATCGGTAAATTTCATTTTCAGTGTGGTAACCTTGTGATCATCCGCCGGCATCTCCATTAAAGGCTTTTGATCTTTCAAAGCATCAATATCTTCGGCGGTAAATACCTTTTGGCCCGCCGTCAGCCGGTAGCCCGTCGCGGAATCAGAAGACAGGTTGCCGAAAGTGATATGATCCATCTCCATGTCTTTTTCCACATTTGAATTTTTAATCACTTCGTATTCACTGCTCGAGCGTTTTTCAAAAAACTGATAGCCGAGAAAAATATCAAGGATGAGGAAGGCAATGATGAAGATCGTTTTTGTCTTATTCCACTCCATTATCGTCCTCCTCCTTCCCCAGCAGATCTTTCGTAATCGGAACGATCTTCCCGTTGATTTTCATACTCCAGACGGGTTCCAGTTCAACGAGATCATTCGTTGATGAAGAGACCATTTGATAGGCCAGGAAGATCTGGTCAATTTTATTCACGTCGTATTTATCCTGCTGCTCCAGCAGAGACACAACCTCATTGCCGTTCATCATTTTTACGTCTTTTGTTTTAATCGGATTCGGTCCGAGAACATAGTTCGGCCGCTTGTAGCTGAGAACCTCGTCATTGGCCCATTGCAGGGTCAAAACAGGTCCGGATCCGAAAGGCTTAGACGTGCTGTTAATTACAGGCATTTGGTCTTTAAACATGTAGAAACTCAGCTGCTGGTTATCACTCACATTGAAAAATTGATAATGATCCGTCCAGCTTCCCGTATCCTCTAAATATTTATAGCTTTTCTTAATCAGCTCCCCTGTTTGATAAGAAGCGCTTTGTGCCAGGTTCCGATGCTGGAATTGAATCTGCCGCTGTGTCGAATTGATTTCCAGACGGCTGATTCCGTCAGTCAGCACATTCCGATTGTAATTCGGGTCTTCTCTGACCGTGCTCGGATCATTAAAAAGCGTCTGCTTAAACAGGTTCGTCTTAATGGTTTCAGTGATAAATTCTTTTTCCTTCATATTAAATCGCGCATTCGGCATGAGAAATTCTTTGCTTTTTCCGACCGAATAGAGGTGGTATAACGGCATACTCGACTTTTTGCTGTACAGCTCATTCATCAGATTGCGGTAATTCGCCGATTCCACAGTCACTTCCAAAATCAGCTGCTTGCTGTATGAGACCATGTAAATCTTTTTATTTGTCTTATTCTCATTAAACGGAATGACAATATGGTCAAATGAGCTGTATTCCATTGACGGATTCGACCATTTAAACATTGTTTGGAAGAAATCAATCGGAATGGTGTCATTGAATTGCAGATCGAGCTTTGCCGAATTGCCGTTTCTGCCGTAAAGCCAATTTTTAAAACCGAGCTTGTCGTATTGATCGGAAATATCCTTCATCCCTTTTACTTCCCATTGCGGCAAATCCGCCCACAGGTCATTAAAGAGCGTCTCATCATCCACTTTATAATGAGAGCCGTTTGTATGAATAAACATATCCCGGGGTTTTACCGTTTGCGACACTTTTTGGCTCGTTTTATCAATTTTATGCTTTTCCCGGACAGTCGATTTGGTTGAGGCCGTGCCTTCTGAAAAATTGGGCTGGAATGTCCAAATTCCCCATGTTAAAACAAGACTAATGACGACCAGCACTGACAGTATGACTGTTTTTATATTTTCACGCCTCATCCCAATCATCCTCTTGCTCTTCTTTATATGGAAGAGTAAATGTAATCTTCGTTCCTTTGCCTTCTACACTGTCGGCCCAAATGTCTCCGCCGTGCGCCTGAACCATCTCTTTTGCAATCGCAAGGCCGAGCCCGGTGCCGCCGAGTTTTCTCGTGCGCGCTTTATCCACTCTGTAGAAACGGTCAAAGACTTTTTCCACATCTTTTTTCGGAATGCCGATACCTTCATCTTTTACGCTGATATAAAGCAGCTCTTCTTTCTCATTCACATCGACTGAGAAAGTGACATGTCCGCCTTCCGGTGAGTATTTCAGTGCGTTAGAAATGATATTATCGAGAACCTGCGTCACTTTATCCTGATCAATCTCCACGTACAGATTTCTGTCCGGCAGCTCGCGGATAAATTCGACATGCTGTTCTTTTGTCATTTCAAAACGATCGATAATCAGTGACATAAAGCGGATCATATGAATCCACTCCCGATTAAACTGATAATCTTTGCTGTCGAATTTAGAAAGCTGAAGCAGGTCGTTCACCAATCTGATCATGCGCTCAGTCTCATTTTGGGTCACCATTAGGAAACGCGGAGCGATATCTTTGTTTTCCCACGCGCCTTCTGCAAGCGCCTCTAAATAGCTCCGCATGGTCGTCAGCGGTGTCCGCAGCTCATGAGACACGTTGGCAACGAACTCTCTGCGTTCCCGATCGAGTTTTTCCTGTTCGGTGACATCATAAAGAACCGCGATTAAACCGTCGATTTTTCCGTGCTCTCTCTGAATAACGGAAAAATTCACCCGCAGTACAGTCGTTTCATCGTCACGTTCGATCTCCAGCAGCATGGAATCCTGCTGTTCTACTAAATCCTCAAATGTAAAGTTCTCTTTTATGCCTAATAAAGACGTAATCGGCATCTCTAAAGCCGTTTCACGTGAAACATTCAGCAGCTCAAGCGCAGGGCTGTTTAAAAGAATAATAGCTCCATTGCGATTCGTTGCGATGACGCCGTCCGTCATATACGCGATAACGGATGAAAGCTTTCTTCTCTCCCCTTCCGTCATGGCTTGGGCATCTTCAAGCTCTCTCGTCAGATGGTTGAACGTCGTTGCGAGCTGACCGATTTCATCATGCCCGTATTTCCGCACCTTTCTGGAGAAATTCCCTTTTGCCAGTTCCATCGCCTGCTTACGCATATCCGACAGCGGATGGGTAATGGTGCGGGCGAGAAATATACCGAGAAGAGCCGTCAGAACAAGGGCTAAGCCTGTTCCTGAAGCAAGAATCGAGTTGACGGTTTTCATCTGGTTAAAGGTATCTTCCATACTGGCCACGACATATATCGCGCCGACAACTTCCTGATTCTCTGTGACGACAGGTTTTGCTGAAATCAGCACTCTGTTTTTGCTTTTAGGATCATAATATTTTTTTGAATAGGCCTGTTTTGTTGAGAAAATCCGTTTAAAAATCGGGTCCGTCGTCTGTTTTCCCGCTATTTCCTCACCATAAGGCCTGGAGGAACCGACGACCTCATAGCTTTTATCAACAAATGTAATCTCCCGTATTTCATTATTCTTCGTAAAATCATTCAAAATCCGTTTGACGTCATCTTTAATGACGGTGCTGTCATTATCTCCTTTATATTCCTGCTCAATATAATAGGATAGATTGTCAATGCGCTGATTTAACGATAATTCATAGGACTTGAGAAGAGAATTCTCCACCTGTTTCACAAAGTACACGCCGATAATCTGCATGGCGATGATAATGAGAAGCACATAGATCAGCGTGATCTTAAACTGAATCGACCGAAAAAAACCAACCTTATTCATCGCCGGTTAGTCCTGTTCAGGGTTTCTCAAGTAATAACCGACACCCCGTCTTGTGACGATCCAGTTCGGATGGCTCGGATTATCCTCGATTTTCTCGCGAAGGCGGCGCACTGTTACATCCACCGTTCTCACGTCACCGAAATAGTCATAGCCCCACACAGTCTGCAGCAGATGCTCACGGGTCATAACCTGTCCGATATGTTTGGCTAAGTAATGAAGCAATTCAAACTCACGATGAGTCAGCTCGATCGTTTCTTCTCTTTTTGATACGACATAAGCGTCAGGGAAGATGACGAGAGAACCGATATGAATGTCATTAGAAGCTGATTCTTCCTCAGCCGGCGCAACCGTAAGCTGGCGGCGCAGGTTCGCTTTGACGCGGGCCAGAAGCTCACGCGTGCTGAAAGGCTTCGTGACATAGTCATCCGCTCCGATTTCAAGCCCGATGACCTTGTCAATCTCCGAGTCTTTTGCCGTCAGCATAATAATCGGCATATCATATTTTTTCCGGACTTCCCGGCACACTTCAACTCCGTCTTTATTCGGAAGCATAATATCTAAAAGAATTAAATCAGGCTGAAGCTCCTCCACCATTTCCACGGCTTCGTTTCCGTCGTACGCACAATGCACGTCATAGCCTTCTTTTCTTAAATTAAACTCTAATATATCTGCAATCGGTTTTTCATCATCGACTACAAGGATTTTCTTATCCATCATCTTGATTTTCCTCCTGCCAGAATGACTTCATTTCATCTATTGATGTTTCATGATGATCACAATTCGGATCGTGAAAAACGTTCCCCGTCTATTATAACGGTTTCAGGTCAAAAGATAAAAAAATTAAAGAGAACAGCGCAAAAACGTATTGAACTGCCATCCTTTTGTCATGTTTTTTATTTTCTTTTAAAAAATAATATTTTTTTGAAACCTCACGAAAAAAAACGCCGTCTAGTGTTTGACGTCTTCTTCTGGGCCGGCTGAAAAGCCGGCTCTCCCTTTTTTTATAACAAAAGAAAAAACGCACCTACTATTGCAGATGCGTTTGGGTAAGTGGCTCGGGACGGAATCGAACCGCCGACACACGGATTTTCAGTCCGTTGCTCTACCAACTGAGCTACCGAGCCAGATGTTTCTTTTCTATACTATAAAGTAAAGTAAAATGGCGGTCCGGACGGGACTCGAACCCGCGACCTCCTGCGTGACAGGCAGGCATTCTAACCAACTGAACTACCGGACCTTACAGTAATTTGTCCGGAGAGCCGTATCGTGGCGGCCCTCCGAGGACAAATAAGGAGTTAGCAATAACGCTAAAGTAAATCAATGACCCGTACGGGATTCGAACCCGTGTTACCGCCGTGAAAGGGCGGTGTCTTAACCGCTTGACCAACGGGCCATAAAAAGTGGTGAGCCATGAAGGACTCGAACCTTCGACCCTCTGATTAAAAGTCAGATGCTCTACCAACTGAGCTAATGGCTCCTGATGTGTCGGATTATGTATCATAGAGCATTCAGACAAAAGCTTTCTTGCAGTACTCTATTGAAGCTGTTCCGTAACAACGAGATTTATAATATCATAGAACATTCGAAAGTGGCAACTACTTTTTTGAAAAAAATCTATTATTTTTTTCCTACATAAAAAAACAAGCCTCCGTGACCGGAGGCTTGTTTGCTGCAAATTCTTAGTTAGCGCGGTATACACTGCGGATGACGTTCGTTTGTGAACGGTCGGGACCGACAGAGAAAATAGAAAGCGGAATACCTGTCAGCTGAGATACGCGTTCCAGATAATGGCGCGCATTTTCAGGAAGATCGCTTAATGTTTTTGCGCCTGTGATATCTTCCGTCCAGCCAGGCATTTCTTCATATACCGGTTCACACTCTGCGAGAGCTTTCAGACTTGCCGGGAATTCTTCAATCACTTCACCTTTGTAGCGGTAAGCGACACAGATTTTCAATGTTTCAATGCCAGTCAGCACATCGATTGAGTTCAGAGAAAGATCTGTGATTCCGCTGACGCGGCGGGCGTGGCGGACAACAACGCTGTCAAACCAGCCGACACGGCGCGGACGGCCTGTCGTTGTGCCGTATTCGCGTCCGACTTCACGGATTTGATCCCCGATTTCATCTTTCAGCTCAGTCGGGAAAGGACCGTCACCGACACGGGTTGTGTACGCTTTAGATACACCGACGACGTGCTGGATTTTTGTCGGGCCTACGCCTGAACCGATCGTCACCCCTCCGGCGACCGGGTTGGATGAAGTGACAAACGGGTATGTCCCTTGGTCAATATCAAGCATAACCCCTTGAGCGCCTTCAAATAAAACGCGGCGGCCTTCATCCAGCGCGTCATTTAAGACGACGGATGTATCGCATACATACTTTTTAATCTGCTGGCCGTATTCATAATACTCATCCAGAATATCTTCAATTTTGAAGCCTTCTGTTTCATACATTTTTTCAAGCAGACGGTTTTTCTCTTCAAGGTTCCGTTCAAGCTTTTCAGCAAACACGTCACGATCTAGCAGGTCTGCGATCCGGATGCCGATCCGCGCCGCTTTGTCCATATAAGCAGGTCCGATGCCTTTTTTCGTTGTGCCGATCTTATTGGCCCCTTTGCGTTCTTCCTCTACTTCATCCAGTTTCAGATGGTATGGAAGAATGACGTGGGCTCTGTTGCTGATTCTCAAGTTATCCGTGCTCACATTGCGTTCATGAAGATACGCAAGCTCTGTTATGAGCGCTTTCGGATCAACAACCATTCCGTTCCCGATGACACACGCTTTTTCTTTATAAAAAATTCCTGATGGGATTAAATGAAGCTTGTACGTGACGCCATCAAACTTGATGGTATGTCCTGCATTGTTTCCGCCTTGATAACGTGCGATCACTTCTGCATTTTCTGATAGGAAATCTGTAATTTTACCTTTTCCTTCATCGCCCCACTGCGTACCTACTACGACTACTGAAGACATATATCCGTGCACCTCCGTTAACCTTTCAAAACGATATCTCATTCAAACAAATTAAGTGTATCAGTGCCGAAACAGAAAGTCAATCGTAAATCCGAACATTTAAATCTTATCAATCTATATTTGTTCGCCTTAAACATGATTAAAAGCGTTTTCTCTTTCATTTGCTATCTATTACTCCCGAAACTTTCATGCTTTAACAAGAAAAAGAACCCGTAATCAGGGTTCTTCAGACAGTCACTTATATGCCGCTTGTATTCATCAGGACGACCCGCCAGCCGTCAGGATCTTCGATGGTCACGCCTTTTTCTTCCCAGTACGGGTTTTCGGGTGCTTTCTCCTCATATCCCATCTGCTTTAATGTCGTGCTGATGCGGATGACCTCCTGCTGATCCTGGATGTAAAAGACAAGCAGGCTGTCGCCGT
This sequence comes from Bacillus sp. FSL P4-0334, assembly GCF_038004825.1. Lineage (NCBI taxonomy): Bacteria > Bacillati > Bacillota > Bacilli > Caryophanales > Bacillaceae > Bacillus > Bacillus sp. FSL P4-0334. The sequence continues at coordinate 955,223 of NZ_JBBORX010000001.1, forward strand.
GCGGAACGGGCGCCGGCTGAGACGCGCCGGTTTCTTCGGTGAATTCTAAGTGATATTGCGTATGGGGCAGGCCGAACATGACGCCGCTGTAGCCCTCATGTCCGGAAAAACTGCTGACCCTCTTCAGCCCGAGGCCCTCTTCATAAAACCTGATGATTTCTTTGAGCTGTCCGGTCGGCCGGGCAATCCGGATTTGCGCCGCTTGAAATTGAGGAAATTCAATTGTCATCATCATCCCTCCCTTAATGCCATTATATAAAAGCGCTTTCTTTTTTTCGTCTGCCGAACGGACGGCATTCTCTCATTCTTTCGGATGAAAAAAAGCCTCAAGACATTGCTTGAGGCTTTACGCACCTGCCGGAACACCGCCGTCATCAAAGCGCCTTTCCAGGTTTACGAACTTATTGTATTCTTTCACAAAAGCCAGTGAGACGGTGCCCACCGGGCCGTTACGCTGTTTGGCAATAATGATTTCGATGATGTTTTTGTTTTCGGATTCTTTATCATAGTAATCATCACGATACAGGAAGGCGACGATGTCGGCATCCTGCTCAATACTTCCCGACTCACGGATATCTGACATCATCGGACGTTTATCCTGCCGCTGCTCAACACCCCGGGAGAGCTGAGACAGGGCGATGACCGGGACTTCAAGCTCCCGCGCCAGCGCTTTTAGCGCCCGTGAAATTTCCGATACCTCTTGCTGGCGGTTGTCGCTTGAACGGCCGCTTCCCTGAATGAGCTGCAAGTAGTCAATTAAAATCATGCCCAATCCGTTTTCCTGCTTCAGCCTGCGGCATTTTGAACGGATTTCGCTGACGCGGATGCCGGGGGTGTCATCTATAAAGATACCGCTGTTTGACAGACTTCCCATCGCCATCGTCAGCTTGCCCCAATCTTCTTCCGTCAGATTTCCCGTTCTGAGATTTTGGGCATTAATATTCCCTTCAGCGCAGAGCATACGCATGACAAGCTGCTCGGCACCCATCTCAAGACTGAATATCGCGACGCTCTCATCCGTTTTGGTGGCCACGTTTTGCGCAATATTTAAGGCGAACGCCGTTTTCCCCACAGACGGACGGGCCGCGACAATGATCAAATCATTCCGCTGAAAACCCGCCGTCATCCGGTCAAGCTCAATAAAACCAGTCGGAATCCCGGTAATATCGCCTTTCCGGTTGTGAAGCTGCTCAATGTTGTCGTATGTTTGCACAAGCACGTCTTTGATATTTTGGAAGGCGCCCGAATTTTTTCGCTGCGCGACCTCCATAATCGTTTTTTCCGCATCGCTTAATAAATCTTCAACTTCATCCTCGCGCGTATACCCGTCTTGAGCGATCGAGGTCGCCGTTCTGATTAAACGGCGGAGAATCGATTTTTCCTCAACGATTTTCGCGTAATATTCTATATTAGCCGCTGTCGGAACGGAATTCGCGATGTCCGTCAGGTAAGAGACGCCTCCCACCTCTTCTAACAAATCGGTATTCGCAAGCTCTGACGTTACCGTGACCAAATCAACCGGTTCACCGCGGTCTCCGAGCACGAGCATGGCATTGTAAATTTTTTGATGTGACATTCTGTAGAAATCATCCGGAATCAACACTTCAGAAGCCAGTGTTAACGCAGACGGCTGTAAAAAAACAGCACCTAACACGGCCTGCTCAGCTTCTATGTTTTGCGGCGGCAGCCGATCATTCAGAAGGTCTGTCATGCTAAGCACCGTCCTCTCCTTAAAAAATATCCAAACTCCATTTTACCATTTCTCAAGAAAAAGAATAGAAAAACATCACTTTCCCTGTATTTGTCAAACAGCGGCTGCGTGTTTCACCATTCCGAATGCTGGGAAACAAATAAATAAATCGAAACCAGGAGGTAAGAAGGATGAAAACATATGCAGTAACACCCAGTATTGATGCGGACGGATGGTTTGTGAAGGTGGAAAATGTGGCGCCGACGGCTCTTTATACATCAAAGGACGCGGCGATCGAGAAAGCGGAGCAGACGGCTAAAGAGAACAGCCCGTCTAAGCTTGTCATTTATGATCAGCATAAAAACATTGAAGAAGAACGGTCCTTTTAAGAAAAGCCTTCGCCCGAGCGAGGGCTTTTCTTATTCGATGAAACGGATGTGCAGCACCGTCTGCGCCATGAGATCGGCCGTTTTTTGATACAGCTCCCATTCTTCACAGGCGGCGAATACTTTCATCATGTCCTGCAATGTCTGTTTCAGTATGATAAATTCGTCAATTGTCCGCAGTTCTGCGGCTTTTTTCTGATAATCAGCCAGCTTCAGCTGTAATAACATCAATGGCGATTGCATAAAAAACCTCCCCCATTCTGTTATAAAGCCCCGCTTTTCAAACCTCCATTCCTTTGTCATATCCTCTTACGATAGATTTCTGATTTTAGTACAATAAAGAAACGGAAGGAGTGATCACATGAAACCGCTGCAAATTTCCGCCGAAACGGCGCAAAAGCTCGCAGAATCACTGAATATGCCGCTTGAGAGAATCATGCACATGCCTCAGCACATTCTGCTTGCCAAATTAGCTGAAGTCCAAAAAGAGAACGATCACAAATAAAGGCTGCTCTCTCATATATATGTGCGGGAGGCGGAAGCGATGGCTTTCCGCCTCTTTTTTTGTGAAGAAAATTTTGGCAAAACATTCTTTGAACGGAACCGCTCCGATTTTAACCGTCTCACAGCTGAAAAAACTTGTTGACGAAGGAAAAGTGAAATATTTCTTATTATCCGGAAACAATTCAGGCAACACGAAGCTTGTCTCATGGATGAAAAAGAACGGCACAAAAATCTCAGCTGACCAATACAGCACCGGAAAAACAAGCTCAGCCCGGCAAGGAATGACGGGCGGCCCGGGCGGACAAAGTCAGCAGACTCTGTATGAGATGAAAAAATAGCTCGGAAAGAGGCTGGATAGTTAAACACCGGCCTCTTTATTTTGCTCTTGAAGCACCTTCCATGCGGCGCCGGTATCATTCAGAAAAATGATTGATAAATCCTTTCTATTTTTGAAACCATCAGTTCCTGACGCAGATGCCGGCCGGCATAGGAGCGCGCTTCTTTTCCAAGCCGTTCCCTGAGAGACTGATCCGTAATCAGCATTACGAGAGCATCAGCAAGTTCGCGGCTGTTGCCGGGCTGACAAATAAGCCCTGTGGCCTCATGCCGGATCATCTCAGGGATTCCTCCGCAGTCAGTTGCGACAATGGCTTGACCTGAGAACATCGCTTCGATGATCGCTATAGGGAAATTATCATTCAATGTCGGCAGGACAAATATAGATGATTCAGCCAAAAGCGCCGGCACATCACGTCGTTTTCCGAGGAAAAACACATTTGAGAGGCCCAGTTTCCGTCTCTTCTCTTCCAGAAACCCTCTCATGTTTCCGTCTCCGATGATCCATATATCAACTCCGGATAAATGGTGCCGGATGCGGGCGAGAGCGTCCAGCAGCACATCATGTCCTTTTCGCTCGGTCAGACGGGAAACGCACGCAATCACGAGCTTTTCAGCACGTTTTGACTCAGGGGCATCCTGAATATCAATGCCGGTATGAACAGTCGTCAGCTGAGCCTCCTTCGCTCCGTACTCCAGCAAGGGCTCGTGAAAGGAGTCGCTGATTGTAATGATTTTATCCGAAGCCCGAATACCCTGCCTTTCTATTTCACTGAAATATGCCTCTTCTATTGAACCCTTTTGGATTTTATGAAACTTCATCCGGCTTTTCGTAAAATGTCCGTGCGGCGTGAAAAAAAGAGGACGCTGGTACGTTTGATTAAGGTATCCCAGCAAAAATACCGCAAATAAATCCTGCGCGTGAAACAGGTCATATTGTTCTAAGTCTTTCTCCTTCAAAAATCTTTGAAAGACATGTAAATAGCTGAGATTCTTCACAAACTTTTCGTTTGCGGCGCCGTTTCTGCCAACAAGAAACGCTCTGATCTCGTCAGCGGCCCGCGGGATATCTTCCTGAAAAAAAGATGGCGGCATTTGAAGCGGCGAGATGACATCCGCCTGATGACCGATGCGCTCAAAACCCGTCTTAATTGATGTGATATAACTCGCCAACCCTCCGACATTCGGGTAACGGAGAAAGGTTGCGTACAGAATACGCAATGGCTTTTTTCGTTTGGGGGAGCTTTTTCCTTCCGCACAGAACGAATACAGCATCTCTGGCTCACTTTGATGTTCGATCCCGTAAAATTGATCCATGACGCGCAATAAGGCTGGAGGCACCAGACCGTTCGGCTTGCCGATCTCTTCTTTCACATCCGCTCCCCCTCTCTCAAACTTATAATCCTAATTCCCGTCCCCATTTTGACACTTTGTCAACATGATACGGCAGCAGTTCCCCTCCCCGATTGTCGAAGATTCTCCGCAATTGGGTATGAAGCCCTTTCTCAAGTGTTCTCTGCAAATAAGCCATTTTATAAAGCGTCATAGGAGGGGTCTGAAAATGAATGCCCCGCTTTTTCATTTCTTTCGTATACACTTTTACGCAATACGTCCGAATATCTTCTGCGTGCCGGCTCCAATCTTTTCTGAAGCCAAGCAGAATTTCAACCAGCACCGTCATATCAAACCAAACCGGCGCGTATTTTGCGGATTCCCAATCGATGAATTGAATATCCCACGGTTCATGTCCGGACGCATCGTGGGTGCAGATATTCTGCATATGAAGATCACCGTGTGTGATGGCTGAGCCGTTTTGTATCAATTCAGGGAAAAAATCCGGCTCCTCCTGCTCAAGCAAGTTTGTGATTTGCCGATAATGAGGCTTCACGATATCTTTTGTGCGCTCATCTTTAAGAGCCCTATCCAATAATTCCGCTGTCTTTTTGATCTGCTTTTTACGCCCTTTTCTCACGGTTTCCGATTCGTATACCGGCAGCCACGACCGCCATTTACCGTCAAAAATATTCTTGTTTTCAAAGGTGCGGCTGTGCAATTCTGCGACAGTCGGAATAATATACTTGAAATGCTTCGGGTGAAATGTAAGCTGTCCCCTGATCTGGCTGACAAACTCCATAAATATCCACGTTTCATGGTCACTTTCTTCTATAAGATAGATATCCGGCAGCAAATCCCCTAAAACAGAACGGGCTTTCCCGTATATATTAATCTCGACCTTGTTTTTTTCACGGGAAGATTTATATACCTTCAATATCAGCGGAACAGTGCCGGATTTTTTCTTTACAAACAGTTTATAAATGGCGCTTCTGTCCGTCGATTTCAGGCATGTGATGTCATCCGGATTCACCGCAGCCCTTTCACCGAACGAATACGACAGTTTTTCGTCAATTCTCAGTTTTTGAAATGCGCCATACAAAATCTCCTTTTCATACATGCCGATCTTCCTTCCGCTTCCGTTTCCAGCTGTTTTTGAGATGAGACCAAGTGTTTCTGATAAATGGCATCGGGTCATTCCAAGCAAAAAGAGCGTACTCTTTTTTTCCTTTACACCCTTTCCAAAAATCCCGGAACGTCATTTCTCCTCTTTTTCGTTTCTTCAAAAACGTTAAGAAATAACGCACCTCATAAATCCAGTTGATTCCGTCTTTTTGTTCGAGCTGGGGCTTCACATGTTGTCCGGTCAAATATAGATAGTACATGTAAACGAAATGAACGCCTGCCGGTTCTGTCAGGCTATGGCTGAGCCAAAAGCGCGGATTAATTTCGATAAACTTGTAAACATTGTCCCGGGGATCCTTTTTAAATTCCGCCATGCCTACTCCCTTCAGCTGAATCGCTTCAAAAAACGGCAGGGTCTTCTCGATTAAATCAGGAAGCCGTTTGCTGACGACGTGGGCCCCCGCGCCAAAATCTGCAGGGAATTGATGGTTCTTTTGCAGAGAGAATAGGCCCATTAATTTCATTTGGTCATCATAAAAAGTGGCGACTTTATAAAAACACTGGTTGTCTCCGGGGATGATCTCCTGCACGAGCAGTTCTCCATTTTCTCTGTAGGAGCTGAACTCCTTGCGCAATTGTGCGGCATCCTTCATTACAATTGCTTTTTTGTTTACTTTTTTTCTGTATTCATGGCCGGCCACCGGTTTTAAAATACACGGGAAGTCAATATTGGCGATGGCCTCTTCCAGCTCATCCTGATTGTTCGGAAAAAAGGTTTTCGGGCAGGGGATGTTATGCTTGACCGCTAATTCATATGCTTTGCTTTTATCTAAGACCGTTTCTAACAGAGAGTGGCTCGGGAGCAAAAATAAAAAAAAACCGGCTAATGTCTCGCGGAATTTAGATATAAATCCCGCATAATCATCAGATCCTGCGTACAGAACCGGCTTTGCTTGGAATCGCTTCCCGAAATCAGTCAGAAATGTCAGCAGTTCTTCCTCTTGTGTTAAAGGGCTGGGACATATCCCGCAATCTGCCAATCTTGATTTTCCGATACGATAAGGTCCCTCCGTGTCAAACGCGTAAACATCGATTCCTCTTCGGGCCAGGCTGCGAATGATCCCAATCCCGTTTGCACTGAAATCAAGTACAACGGCTGCATGTTCATGTTTCATGATCTCCCTCCGAGCTGTTGGTATTTTGATAAATCGATTCGATATTTTTTATCATCGTCTCACTGCTTAAATATTTCTCCGCGTAGGCCTTTGCGTTTGAAGCAGCTATCTTCCGCGCAGATTTGTTAGTGATAAAAAACGCTAAAGCCCGGGCAAGAACCTTTACATTTCCCGGCTCGACAATAAGCCCCGTTTTGTTATGGCGAATCAGATCCGGAATACCCCCGCAATCGGTCGCGATGATAGCCGAGCCGCTGAACATCGCTTCAATAATCGAAATAGGCAGACTATCATTAATGGTCGGCAGTACGAATATGTCCGTCATATTCAAAATAGCGGGAACATCATCTCTTTTTCCTAAAAAGGAAACCATAGATAGATTCAATTTTCGAGCCTGTTCCTCTAAGGCGCTCCTCATCTCTCCGTCGCCCGCGATCAGCACTTCAACATGCTCAAGTACATCAGATGGAATTCTCGAAAGGGCGTCCAGTAAATATTTGTGACCTTTTCTCGGGCCTAATCTTGCAATACACGAGATGATGATCTTATTTTTCGGTACCGGGGTTTTTCTTTTCCCGCCTGTTTTTGCATCGTAATCGATTCCTGTGATCACCGTTGTCATGTCTTCCTGTTCGGCTCCGAGCTTCATGAGCGGGCTGCGGAACGTATCGCTGATAATAATCAGGCGATCTGCGTATTCAATGGCTTTCATCTCTAATGTTTTATAATAAATCTCTTCTACCGAGCCTTTTTTAAAGATGTGAAATTTAAGTCTGTTGAAAGTAAACATGCCATGCGGTGTGAAAAATAAAGGTTTTTTATAGATTTGATTGAACCTGCCTAACATATTGGCTGTAAATAAATCTTGAGCGTGGAACACATCATATCTTTCCAAATGAATCTTTTGAAGCATTTGCTCGTATATAAACATCAGCCGATTATTTTTCAAAATATGATCGTTATAATCCCCATATCTGTCTTTAAAGAAATCTTTTAATTTCGGAACAACAGCCGCCCGCATTTCTTTTACCTGTGCGGACGGAAACAGATTAGGGGATATGACATCCACCTTATGACCTCTCTTTTTCAGGCCTTCACTAAGCGTTTTAATATAGTTTGATAAACCGCCCGTGTGCGGGTAGTCCCAAAACGTGGCAATCAAAATGGATAACTTCTTTTTTTTCCTGTATACCGGCGGAATTTGATCTGCATGTTTCATCTGTGTCTTTATGGCTTTCTGTTTTTGCAGGCGCGTTTTGACCCCGTAGTAGCGGTCAAGCGTCTGGATCATATACGGATAGGGGACGGAAAATGTCTTGTTCATTTCCAGATCCTCCGCACGATTTCAAAAGCTTCAGCGTATTCCACACCCGCCGTCATCCCTCTGACTTTTCCTAAATGTTTTACGCCTTCATATGAACGGGGATGAGGGTAATCCCTCATTTCTACGTCATAGTGGTGAAGCGCCGCGAGTTTGGCATCCATTGTGTCTGTGATGTTAACGAAGTAATTAGGCTTGAAGAGTTTATCAGCCGTATTCCTCTCCCACTCGCTTGAAGATAGCGTTTCAAACGTAAGCAGTTCGATAGGCTTTTGATTCGGAAGCGGTCTGGCGGCTGTTAAAACTGCTTGGAATGTTCTCTGGTGGTCCATATTGATATCGCCGTAATGATGTGTAAAGATTTTATCAGGCTGATAGACGCGAATGAGCTGCTCTAATTCTTTGACAAGCTTATGAAGAGGGATACATTCCAGCTCTAAATTCGTGTGCTCCAAAAAGATGACTTTCTCAATTCCAAGCTCTTGATTCGCGAGTTCGCCTAATTGTTTAATATGATGAGCTTCTTCTTTTCTTCCTAATGCCGTAATAACGGAAATCACTTTATATCCTTCATTGATCAGCCGTTTTATGGTGCCCGCTGATCCCAATAGTTCATCATCGGGATGAGCGCCGATAACCATAATATATTCTGCCATTTTTTCCACACTCCACCAAACAAATGTTACAAATATCATATGACGACCCTAAAAAAAGGAAACTTACATGTGCGGATTTTCAGAAACTTACATGTGCGGCTGCCATTCCAGGTAACGTGACGGATTTAATTTTTTTATAGTGTTCAAAAACTCATCCGCCAAGCCGTATTTGTCCAGTCCTTTTAATAGTTTTACGGGAAACCGGGTAATGGCGGAAAAAGCTCTTTTATGGTCGATGACTTTAAGATTGCCGTATTCATTGATCAGAATGTGCCTGATTTCGGCATCCCATCTGGTAAAACCGATTTTCTTTAATTCATCCAGCATATTTAAAATATCAGCAGTCAGATTGACGGACAGGGATTTTTCTTGTTTGATATGGCGGGCAAGAGAGGTGCCTTGGACATATTCCATCACAATATAACGATCTCCGTATTCATACAGTCTTGGAATCACCGGGGAACCTTGTCCGGTCTTTAAAGCTGCCAATTCCTTCTTGCATGTCTCTTTTTCAAAGAAGTACTTTACGCATTTGTTGTGTGTTAAACGATAGACTTCCCCGTCTTTTCCGTCACCGATCAGCGGATAGTGCTCCAGCGCCTTTTTATTCTCCGGATGATTAAAATATGTTTCAGAAAAAAATCGTTTCATACCGACACATCCTTCGTTATGATGTAATATAATATGCAATCTGGTAACGATCGGAAATGAAACAATCTCATCATTTTCTTGCGCTGCGCCGTCTGCTGACATGAAAAAAACCCGCCGGATCGGCGGGTTTTTCATTGTGTATTACGCTTCTTCTTTTACGTGAACCTTCAGCACAGCCTGAACTTCAGGGTGCAGCTTTACAGGGACGTTTGTATATCCCAGTGTGCGGATACCGTCTTGGAGCTCCAGTTTCCGTTTATCCACTTTAATCTTATGCGTTTTTTGCAGCGCTTCTGCAATCTGTTTGCTTGTGACAGATCCGAATAGACGGCCGCCTTCACCGGATTTGGCACTCAGCTCAACAGTCAGCTGTTCAAGCGTTTCTTTCAAATCTTTCGCTCTTTCAAGCTCGGCAATCGCTTCTTTTTTCTCTTTTTCTTTCTGTCCTTTCAATGCGCTGATGTTCGTCGCATTTGCTTCGACAGCGAGGCCTTTTTTAATGAGAAAGTTATGTGCATAACCGTCTGCTACGTTTTTCATTTCGCCTTTTTTTCCTTTACCTTTTACATCTTGTAAGAAAATAACCTTCATCTCTGAACGCCTCCCTCAAAATATTCATCAATGGCTTCCTTCAGCCGGACGAGCGCTTCTGAGACAGAAATGCCCGATAACTGGGTTGCCGCATTGGTTAAATGCCCTCCGCCATCCAGCGCCTCCATAATAATCTGCACATTGACCTCGCCCAGCGATCTCGCACTGATGCACACCGTATGCTCATCCCGTCTGGCTACCGCAAATGAAGCTTCCACTTCACTCATCGATAAGAGGGAATCAGCCGCCTGCGCAATCAGCACCTGGTCAAAGTACTCCTCTTCGTTCTCAGGAAGAGAAGCAATCGCGATATGTTCTTTATAAAGAGACGTATGCTGGATCAGCTTCGCCCGCTTGATATAAGAACCGACCGATTCTTTGAGAACTTTCTGCACCAGAACCGTATCTGCGCCTTTCGCTCTCAAATAAGAAGCGGCGTCGAACGTCCGCGAGCCCGTGCGAAGGGAAAAACTCTTTGTATCCACTATTATACCAGCTAACAGGGCCGTCGCTTCAATCATATTGATTTTGAGCCGCTTCGGCTGGTATTCAAGCAGCTCCGTCACGAGTTCTGCGGTGGATGAAGCGTATGGCTCCATATAAACGAGCAGCGGGTCTTTAATAAATTCCTCGCCTCTGCGGTGGTGGTCAATCACAACGATGTGCTCGATTTTGTTCACGAGACGCTCTTCCATCACAAGGGACGGTTTATGTGTATCAACGACGACAAGCAGCGTGTCGTCATTTGAAATTTCCATCGCCTCTTCCGGCGTGATGAACCGCGACCACAGCTCTTCATATTTTTTAATTTCTTCAATCAGACGCTGAACGCTTGATCCGATCTGGTTCGGATCAATGACGATGTAGCCGTCTTTGCCGTTGGCCTGCGCCACCTTCAATATTCCGATTGCGGCTCCGACTGCGTCCATATCAGGAAATTTGTGCCCCATGATAATAACATTGCTGCTTTCTGAGACAATTTCCTTGAGCGCGTGAGAAATCACCCGGGCGCGCACCCTTGTGCGCTTCTCCATCGGATTTGTTTTGCCGCCGTAAAATTTCACCTTGCCGTTCGGCATTTTGATCGCCACTTGGTCGCCTCCGCGGCCGAGAGCCAAATCGAGGCTGGACTGCGCCAGATCTCCAAGCTCCTTCAAGGAAGAAACCGATGCGCCGATCCCGATGCTGAGGGTCAAAGATACAGTGTGAACGGATGTTTTTTCTCGGATTTCATCCAAAATCGAAAATTTCGCGTTTTCAAGCTCCGTTAAAATGTGTTCATTTAACACCGCGATAAACCGCTCCGAGGACGTCCGTTTCAGGAAAATGCCGTACTCCTGCGCCCACGCATTTAATAATGAGGTGACCTGGCTGTTCATCGTGCTTCTCGTTTGGTCATCCAGCCCCTGTGTGACGTCATCATAGTTATCTAAGAAGATATATGCCAGCACGGTTCTCTCATTTTCGTACTGCTTTTCAATCTGAATCTGTTCTGTCACATCAAAGAAATAAAGCAGGCGCTCATCTCTTTTAATCACTACTTTAAACTTCCGCTCATTCAAGGTGATCGTTTCCGAATCGACCTCCTGCTTGATCAGCGGCACGACGGCCTCGCATGTGTCATACAGCGAGCGTCCGACGAGCGTGCTTTCATTAAAACAGGAAGACAAAAACGGATTCGCCCACTCAATGTAATATTGATCATTAAACAGCATAATCCCGATAGGCATTTCCATTAATGCCTCTTCGCCTACTTTTTTCAATCTATACGATAACGTGGAGATATAATCGTCAATTTCTTTTCTGATCAGAGAATCCGCACGCTTAATGAAAAACAAGATCACGGCGAGCAGCACAACGCCGATGGCTCCTATCAGCCAGTTAAAGTAAATGCTGATGAGAATTATGATGATTGACAATGCAATCAATGCATAGATGGGATACCGAAACAACGGTTTTTCATAAAAACTAGGCATTTCTATCAACTCCCCACCTGTAAGTCACACTCAATTTCGCGTCACCTTATTTCTTATGTTAAAGCCTATGTCAATGATGCCTAAGAGGAGATACACGGACAAGATAAGCGGAAAAAGCACCCCCAGCACAATTGCTAATACAGGAACGGCTTTCGGCATCTCCATTTCGCGGCAATAGAAAAAAATAAACGCTAATCCTTGAATACAAATCAGCAAGCTGAGAATAAATCCCCCATTCAATGAAACCGAATACAGCATATGCCCTTTTTCTAAAGGCAGAAACCCTAATATCGTCACAATAAAATACAGAATGACAACGCTTTGCGGGAGTTTGAGCTCTCTAAAAGGCTTCATCTTCGGAAGATCAGGGGAAAATCGCCGTAAAAGCGGCCTTGCCATAGCATAACTGAGGAAAGAAAAAACGATGCCGGTCAATACGAGCACTGTCGGAAAAAGATATTGAACCGTGCTCAGCTGACTTTCCATCAGCTTGATCTGCTTCCCGAACTGGTCTCCATAACCCAGCTGCTTTGACATGGTTTCTGCTAAAGACAGCGACTCCCGAAGCTGGGACATGGTGGTATCAACCACATTCATGTTAAGGAACACGATGCTGACCACAAAAAAAACGACGCCGCACAGCACATACGCCATAGCGCCGGCAGCAACCGCATAGCCGGGCTGTTTCTTTTTAAAATAATATCCCATGGCGATTCCCGTACAGGCCGCCGTAAAAGCGCCTGTAAGCCCGGTAAACGAACTTACAATAAAGCTGACAGGGAGGCTGGCAAGCCCCATCCATATTCCGGGCTTCAGACCGTGCCGAATGGTGTAAAGAATGATCGGCAGCGGCAAAGCAAAGAAAAGAATTGCCCCCAGTAAAGGGAGGTACACGACCAAAAGGGAAATGATTGCAAAAATACTGATCAAAATGGCGCCTTCTATTAGAGCCCTTGTATTTTTCACTTACTCACCTCAAACCTTGTATCATTCGAACATACGAATAGAAAAGAGCAGCTTAGACGACTGCTCTTTTGACGCCGCAATGTCTCTTTCAAGACCTGAATTTTCCATAAACTCTCCAAAATACACGTATATATTTTAACATAAGTCGAAATCGCAAGTAAAATGAGCGCGGACAGCCGCAATGTTCCATGTGAAACATGAAAACAGACAAACGGACATCCCAGTGAAAGAATGCCCGTTGTATCAGTGATCCTGATCATCCATGAAACCAGAAGTATCTCTGTTTTTCTTTTTGGTTTTTCGTACATATAACAAGACGATAACGATAAGTAAGAGAGTGGTCGCCTGCAAAACCCCGCTGCTGAAAAGGAAGAAGTTCTTTATCATGTCCCACATATAGTTTCACCTCTATTTCGTATTTCCTTTACATTGAGTTTCCCTTTCTGGAAACTTCAAAACATCAGGAACAACATCGGGACCGGGGCATATGCTGAAAGTGAAAATGAAGGATAAAGGAGATTCTTACACCATGACTGAGCGGAGAACATTAGCATGGCATGAAACGTTAGAACTGCATGAGTTAGTGGCTTTCCAGGCAAACGGACTTGTGAAATTAAAAAGAACAGAGCGGGACGTAAGCGATGCCAGATTAAAACAGCTTTACAGATTTTCCATCCATTCGCTGGAACAAAATCTGCGTGAACTGCTTCCTTTCTTCCCTGAAGCTCCCGCTTTTCGTGAGGATGAAACAGAAGAGCGCGCTGATTCCTCCTTTTACAGCGGCGGCCTGCTCATTCTGGCCAAAACATCTGTCCGCAATTATGCCGGAGCCATTACAGAGACGGCCACACCTCAATTAAGACACGTCTTCGTCAAGCACTTAAACGCGGCCATCAAGTGGCACCAAATGGTCTTTGAGTATATGGAAGAACGCGGTCAATATCCGGCTTACAACCTGAGCGAATTGCTGAAGAATGATGTGCGCAACGCCAGAAAAGCCATCGCGATGAAATAAAAAAAAGCAGCAAGGAATTTAATCCTTTGCTGCTTCTTATTTTTGAGCGGACTGATCTTGAGGAGACGTTTTTTCCCGGTATGCCTCGAGAAACTCCCTGTTGGCATCTCCCCATTTCTTCATTTGCAAAACGATCGGTTCCAGCGACCTGCCGAATTCGGTAAGAGAATACTCCACCTTTGGAGGCACCTGCTGATAAACCTCGCGATGCACGATGCCGTCCGCCTCAAGCTCGCGAAGCTGAAGCGTCAGCATACGCTGCGTAATGCTGGGGCAAATGCGCCGAAACTCATTAAACCGCTTTTTTCCGCCGATCATATGATAAAACAAAATACCCTTCCACTTTCCGCCGATAACGGAAAGCGTCAGTTCAACCGGACAACCTTCTTTATTCGGATATATGTTCATTTTTCATCCTCCATAGTACCTTTTTTGATACTATATGCTGATTAGCATCTGACTTACCCAGTATTTTACTCGCAATCCTCTCCACCTCTCAACAAAAATGCTTCTTTTTCACATCAATTTTTAAGGTTTTGAAGATTACACCCTCCTCAAGACGTGTTAAACTATAAAAAGATTGTTTACACTACAAAAAAGGACAAGGAGTTATTATGGAAAAAATTCTTATTTTCGGACATCAAAACCCAGACACAGATACCATTTGCTCTGCCATTGCCTACGCTGATCTAAAAAATAAACTCGGCTTCAATGCTGAGCCCGTCCGCCTTGGACAAGTCAACGGCGAAACACAATACGCGCTTGATTATTTCAAGCAGGAAAGCCCGCGTTTGGTGGAAACAGCCGCAAACGAAGTAAACGGCGTCATCCTTGTTGACCACAATGAACGCCAGCAAAGCATCAAGGATATCGAAGACGTTCAGGTTCTTGAAGTTATCGACCACCACCGTATCGCCAACTTCGAAACAGCGGAACCTCTTTACTACCGTGCTGAGCCGGTCGGCTGTACGGCTACGATCTTAAACAAAATGTACAAAGAAAATAACGTGAAAATCGAGAAAGAAATTGCGGGCCTCATGCTGTCAGCAATCATTTCCGACTCTCTGTTATTTAAATCTCCGACTTGCACGGAGCAAGATATCGCAGCGGCAAAAGAGCTTGCTGAAATTGCCGGCGTAGATGCGGAAGAGTACGGCTTAAACATGCTGAAAGCGGGCGCCGACTTAAGCAAAAAAACTGTGGAAGAACTGATTTCTCTTGATGCGAAAGAGTTCACGCTCGGCAGCAAAAAAGTCGAAATCGCCCAAGTCAACACAGTTGATATTGAAGATGTTAAAAAGCGGCAGCCGGAATTAGAAGCGGCTCTTTCAAAAGTAATTGCTGAGAAGAACCTTGACCTGTTCCTTCTCGTGATTACGGATATTCTGGAAAACGATTCCCTTGCGCTTGCCATCGGTGATCAAGCGTCAAAAGTGGAAAAAGCATTCAACGTGACTTTAGAAAACAACACGGCTCTTTTAAAAGGCGTCGTATCCAGAAAGAAACAAGTCGTTCCTGTTTTAACAGACGCGATTGCAGAATAATCAACACACCCCGGAAACCAGCCGGGGTGTTTTTTTATTGCTCAATCATCAGACGGCGTTTCGTAAGCGCTTTCTCCGAAAATCATTTTGACGGAATTTAATATACAATATATAATATATCACATGAAAGACGTTCATTTTCCTAATTGTTGTAAGTTAATATCACAACATCAGAATCGGGGGTGTCTATCCTGGAAAAACACGCTGCTCTTTCTTATTCACGAACAACAGGCATTTGGCTTGTGCTGACAGGAGCTATCTTATGGGGGGTCTCGGGAACGGTTGCCCAGTATCTGTTCCAGCACCGCCATTTTAATACAGAATGGCTGACTTCGGTGCGCCTTCTGGTGTCAGGAGCGCTTCTGCTCGGCATCGCGTACCGCAAAGAAAAAGGACGGATATGGGCTGTTTGGAAAGACAGACGGGACAGAATTCCCCTTCTTTTATTCGGGATTTTCGGAATGTTAGGCGTTCAATACACCTACTTCGCGGCAATTGAGTACGGCAACGCGGCAACTGCTACCGTTCTTCAGTATTTAGGGCCAGCGATCATTACATGCTTTTTAGCGATTCGCGCAAAGAGAATTCCTTCAGCAAAAGAGCTGCTCGCCGTCTTATTGGCGGTTGCCGGCACATTCATTTTGGTCACGCACGGGAATGTCGGAAGCCTGTCCATATCCGGTCTGGCCGTCTTTTGGGGCATCAGTTCGGCGTTTGCACTGGCATTTTACACCCTTCAGCCGCATCGTCTGCTGAAGAAATGGGGATCGGCCATTATTGTCGGATGGGGCATGCTGATCGGCGGAGCCGCCCTCAGCTTGATCCGCCCGCCCTGGAAATTTGAAGGCGAGTGGTCCTTTCCTGCATATGCCGCGATCGTGTTTATCATCATTTTCGGGACGCTCATCGCTTTTTATTGCTACTTGGAAAGCCTGAAATATCTGAGTGCCTCTGAAACCAGCCTGCTCGCCTGTGCAGAGCCGCTGTCGGCAGCTTTTTTAGCTGTGATCTGGCTGCATGTTCCCTTCGGAATATCAGAATGGCTGGGTACTTTGCTGATTTTAGCTACCATCGCTTTATTATCTATCAAGAAAAAATAACCTCTCTTTTTTAGAGAGGTTTTTTCCTAGGCCCAGAGCACCCCTTAGTCTCAATTACCCATATATTAAAAGGCCTTTTTTCATTTTACTATCATCCAAAAGAGGAAAATAGACCAGTTGTCAATAGAATCAGAGTCTAATAGAATGATGTCGACAAGTAAATCATGCAGGATTGTTACTGATAAAGCAGGCAAGACCTAAAATGTGTTAAGGGCAAAGTGTATTCTTTGGCGTCACCCCATACATATTTTAGGTCTTTTTTTCTGTAACAAACCTGCCATCCATGAATGCAGGAGGATCGAATCGGCAGATCGCAAAAAAGGTACATACAAAAGGAGACATGAACATGAACATCAAAAAATTTGCAAAACGAGCCACAGTTCTAACTTTTACGACTGCACTTCTGGCAGGGGGAGCGACTCAAGCCTTCGCGAAAGAAAATACCCAAAAACCTTACAAAGAAACGTACGGCGTCTCTCACATCACACGCCATGATATGCTGCAGATCCCTAAACAGCAGCAAAGTGAAAAATACCAAGTGCCTCAATTCGACCAATCAACAATTAAAAATATCGAGTCCGCAAAAGGACTGGATGTGTGGGACAGCTGGCCGCTCCAAAACGCTGACGGAACAGTAGCTGAATACAACGGCTATCACGTCGTGTTTGCTCTTGCCGGAAGCCCGAAAGACGCTGATGACACATCCATCTACATGTTTTATCAAAAAGTCGGCGACAACTCGATCGACAGCTGGAAAAACGCGGGCCGTGTCTTTAAAGACAGCGATAAGTTCGACGCCAACGATGAAATCCTGAAAGAACAGACACAAGAATGGTCCGGTTCTGCAACCTTTACATCTGACGGAAAAATCCGTTTATTCTACACTGACTTTTCCGGTACACATTACGGCAAACAAAGCCTGACAACGGCGCAGGTAAATGTGTCAAAATCTGATGACACGCTCAAGATCAACGGAGTGGAAGATCATAAAACGATTTTTGACGGTGACGGAAAAACATATCAAAACGTTCAGCAGTTTATCGATGAAGGGAACTATACATCCGGCGACAACCATACGCTGAGAGACCCTCACTACGTTGAAGACAAAGGCCATAAATACCTTGTATTCGAAGCCAACACTGGAACAGATAACGGATACCAAGGCGAAGAATCTTTATTTAACAAAGCGTACTACGGCGGCAGCACAAACTTCTTCCGTAAAGAAAGTCAGAAGCTTCAGCAAAGTGCTAAAAAACGCGATGCTGAATTAGCGAACGGCGCCCTCGGTATCGTAGAATTAAACAATGACTACACATTGAAAAAAGTCATGAAGCCGCTGATCACTTCAAACACGGTAACTGATGAAATCGAGCGCGCGAATGTTTTCAAAATGAACGGCAAATGGTATCTGTTCACTGATTCACGCGGTTCAAAAATGACGATCGACGGTATTAACTCCAACGATATCTACATGCTTGGTTATGTATCAAACTCTTTAACAGGTCCTTACAAGCCGCTGAACAAAACTGGTCTTGTACTGCAAATGGGTCTTGATCCTAACGATGTAACGTTCACTTACTCTCACTTCGCAGTGCCGCAAGCCAAAGGCAACAATGTCGTGATCACAAGCTACATGACAAACAGAGGCTTCTTTGAGGATAAAAAGGCAACATTTGCGCCAAGCTTCTTAATGAACATCAAAGGCAAGAAAACATCCGTTGTTAAAAACAGCATCCTTGAACAAGGACAGCTTACGGTTAACAACTAATAACAACAAAAAGAAAATGCCGATACTTCATTGGCATTTTCTTTTATTTCTCAACAAGATGGTGAACTCAATCATGGCACGAAAATGGCCCGTTGTAATATTGATCTTTTTGGGTGCGTTCCTGTTTGTCGGCTTACTGCCGAACAAAAGCCACAATTCCTCTGACACAAACACGGAGCATAAGAAAGATTACCGTGCGGCGTATCATTTTACGACCCCGGACAAATGGAAAAACGACCCTCAAAAGCCCATTTTTTTCGAGGGGAAATATCATTACTACTATCTTTATAATCGGGATTACCCGAACGGCAACGGCACAGAATGGCGGCACGCCGTATCAGAGGACTTGGTGCACTGGACGGACGAAGGCACGGCTATTCCGAAATACACCAACGAAAACGGCGATATATGGTCCGGTTCTGTCGTCATTGATAAACACAACACCGCGGGCTTCGGCAAAAACGCGCTGGTCGCCGTCACAACGCAGCCGACAGCCAAAACAAAAGCCCAGGAACAATATTTATGGTACAGCACGGACAAAGGAAAAACGTTTACTTCCTATAGTGATCAGCCCGTGATGAAAAATCCGGGAACTAAGGATTTCCGGGACCCGAAAGTGATCTGGGATGAACAGGATGACAAATGGGTGATGGCCATGGCCGAAGGCGAAAAAATCGGTTTTTATGAATCACCCGATTTAAAAAGTTGGAAATACACGGGCGGTTTTATCACTCAGCAGATCGGCCTCGTCGAATGCCCCGACCTTTATATGATGCGTGCAGATGACGGAACAGCCAAGTGGGTTCTGGGCGCAAGCGCAAACGGCAAACCCGCAGGCAAACCGAATACGTACGCGTATTGGACCGGAAACTTTGACGGGAAGGAATTTACCGCCGATCAAGAAGAACCGCAATGGCTCGATTACGGCTTTGACTGGTACGGCGGCGTCACATTTGAGGACGGTAATAGCGAAGATCCGCTGACAAAACGCTATGCGCTGGCATGGATGAACAATTGGGATTATCCGAATGAAACACCGACACTAAAAAACGGCTTTAACGGCACGGATTCTATCGTCCGTGAAATCCGCCTTCAGCAGCAGGACGGCGGCACATACAGCCTAGTGTCAGAGCCGGTTGAAGCATTGAACCAATTAACCTCTTCAACTGACAGCATAGAACACAAACAGGTGAACGGTTCAGAGACACTGCCGATCAAAGGTGATACATATCAGCTTGATATGGATATCGCTTGGTCAGATATCAAAAATGCAGGCGTCAGACTCAGAGAATCAGCAGACCAAAGTCGGCATATTGATGTCGGTATTTCGGCAGAAGACGGCTATGCCTATGTGAACAGATCGTTTACAGACCAGCCTGATAAAACCGGTGCATACGCCGAAAGCAAAGCCCCATTTGACGGAAACAAAGGGCGCGTCCATCTGAAAATTCTCGTAGACAAAACAAGTATTGAAGTATTTGCAGACGACGGAAAAACCGTTTTGACAAATGAAGTGTTCCCAAAACACGAAGATCAGGGAATCACGCTCTTTTCTGAAGGCGGCTCCGCTGACTTTCAGCATATTGAGATGAAGCATCTCGGTTCGATTCATTCTTAGACGTCCCTCTTCATTTCTAACCAGCGCCCGGACTGTGGTAAAATGCAAATATGTATACTACGATTCATGAGGTGTTCCATTGGATAATCAAAACAAAGAACCTGTGCTGAAAAGAACCATCATGCGGGACGAAGTGTATCGCACACTCAGAAACTGGATCATAACGGGCAAGCTCAAACCGGAAACAAAGTTAAAGGACAAGGATTTGTCGGAAACATTGGGAATCAGCCGCACCCCGATACGGGAAGCCTTATTGCGGCTGGAAGATGACGGCTTGGTGATAACAAAAGCGAACAGATGGACGCTTGTCGCTCCGATTGAGTTAAAAGAAGCGGAAAACTTGTATTCCATCGTCTGGACGCTTGAAAAACTGGCATTGCAGCAAGCTCTCCCGCATGTGGACGATGCCGTGATTCAGGAATTGAAACAGCTGAATGAAAATCTTCTTCAAACAATGAAAGACGGCGATAAACTGGCCATCCTGGAAGCGGACAATGCATTTCACCATCGCATCATTCTGCTTGCGGACAACGCCGAACTTCACAAATTGCTTGTAAGCCTGAAAGTCAAAATTCAGAGAATGGAAATCCGCTATTTCAGTGAAAACGGCGCTTTAAACAGATCATATAATGAACACTCTGATATCATTCACGCATTAGAACAGCAAGATGCCGCCGCTGCTTTTACAGCGCTTGAAGCGAATTGGAAAAACAGTTTAGAACGGCTGCAGAACATGGCATAGCAAACGAAACAGCCAAATCACTCATATGATTTGGCTGTTTTACGGATATCACAAGACAGCCGCGTTGGCTGTCTTGTTTACTTTTTGTTTATATATAAATACATACCGTAATCCGTCGGCACAGAAGCATACCCCATCTGTCTGAGCATGGCTGTTATATTCCCGCGATGATACGTTCCGTGGTTCACAACATGGAGGATCATATCGGCCGCTGCGGTTTTCATGATGTCACCTGACGGATGCTCTATTTCAAGGGGGAGACTGATATTTTCTTCCTTTTGCAAAAATAATTGATATCGGTCTGATAATTCCAAAAACATATCTTCCAGCTCTTCTATCTCTTTAGACAAGATGTCCTCTTTTTGCTGTTCAGCTGATTTCAGCGTATCCTCCAGACGCTCTCCGGAGAACACATCAAACCACCCCTTATCCGACAGATACACATGAGTCAATACACCGGCTATCGACGGAAAGACACTTTGAATCTCCTTACGGTACACATCCTCCGGAAGCTCTTTAAGCCGGGTGAATATTTGCTGATTTGCCCAAAGATGATAATCATACAATTGCAGTGCCAGATGTCCCACATTACCCTCTCCTCTCTCGATATAGAACGTACGTTCCTCATTATACTACACTACATGCGGCTTTGTACCATCTTCTTCATTCGCAGCTGAGAAAATCCGATAAAAGCCGAAATTAATAAGAGGAGGCCTGCGCCAATATAAATAAACCGCACGCCGAATACATCCGAGATGACCCCCGTTCCGATAATGGAAAACATAAAAATAAACTGAACTAAAGCTGATCTCGCCGCTAATATATTGACCCGTGTCTTTTCGGTCGTGATGTTTTGAAGCAATGTTTCCTGCGTGAGATCTCGTAATACACAAGCCGGCCCCATACACAGCACCAGAAAAAGGGCCGTAACGGCGCTTGTGATCAACCCATAAATAAACGTGAACATTCCATATGCCAAGGCTCCCGTCAGCATAAGCGGAATGAGATGATGCTGAAACTGACCGGATAACTTATAGATGATCAGTCCGCCGATCATCGTCCCTGCATAATAGACTCCGTTGACATACCCCCACCAAGCCTCTCCTTTATGAAGAACGTCATGCACATAAGTTAAGGACACAGAACCGATCCATATCATGCCTGCCCACGATTCGATCACATCCATCACAATGAGAACCCTCAGCTGCTTTTGCCGAAATAAATACACCCAGCCGCTTGCCGCATCTGCAAAAAGGGAACGTTCCCTGACTGCTGCCGGCGCACACATGCGTACTTGAAGAAACAGAATGATGCCCAAAACCGAAGAAACCAATAACATGACAGTAACGATCATTGTATCGCTCTCTCCCAAGAACGCTATGATGACGCCGCCCAGAGACCACCCCGCAAACTGAACGGTCTGATCCGCCGCAGATAATAAACCGTTCGCTTTCGCCCTTCGATCGGGAGGAATGATTTCCCCAACCAGCGCGCTTTTAATCGGAGCAAACCATCCGTTGCAAAAAGAAATGCCTCCGATCAGACAAAACATCAGAAAAAAGAATGCGGATGAACCGGTTTGGATGACAAAAAACAAACAGACTAACAGTGTGATCTGTATCAATTGAGAACTGATTAACAAAGACCGAAGCGTGAACCGGCCGGTGACCAGCGGCAAAACGGCGCTGCCCAATACGCGACATACAATGCTGACGAACGTCATAAGAGAGGCCATCGCCGTCGAACCGGTTTTTGTAAACAAAAACAAGATGACGGCCATCGTATAAAGTGAGAACCCCAAGTTGATAGCGGTCTGGCTGTATAAAATAGTGTAATATGCCCTTTTCATATTCATCTTCTCACTCCCTGATTATGTAAATCATACCATATTTGCTGATCAGCTCTCTTTTTTTAAAAAAAGGTAGGTATGGAGTCAAAGCTGGCTGACATCGAAAATGTCATTAAGATTCCGGACAAAAACAAAAGCCGATGCGCGCAGGCATCGGCTTTCAAATTAACCTAAACATTATTTATCACCAAACGACTCAAGAACAAGCGACACAAAAGCTTCAGCGGCTGGAAGCTGCCATTTTTTCTTTTTGACCAGCATATGAGAATAAAGCCGCTCGAACGGCTCAGACTGCTGAAGAATTTTCAGCTTCCCCGCTTTTACCTCTTCTTTTACCGTA
This sequence comes from Bacillus sp. FSL P4-0334, assembly GCF_038004825.1. Lineage (NCBI taxonomy): Bacteria > Bacillati > Bacillota > Bacilli > Caryophanales > Bacillaceae > Bacillus > Bacillus sp. FSL P4-0334. The sequence goes on from NZ_JBBORX010000001.1 coordinate 977,908, forward strand.
ATATAAGGTAAAACGGAGAAACCGAGTCCGCTCATCACCGTCTGCTTAATGGCTTCTATACTCCACAATTCCATTGTTTGTAAATGACTGATATCATGCTTGACGAGAAATCGTTCAAACATAGTCCGATAGCTGCATCCTTCTTCATTTGTAATAAAAAAATGCTTGCCGCTTTGTTGATAGTCGTCAAAATGTTCCGGTGCGTCACTGCCCGCCACGAGGACGATGCGTTCCTCCAATAAAGAATGATGTATGCACTTTTCCATTTGTATCTCCGGATACACCATAAATGCAATATCCACACGGCCGCTTACTAATTCCACCTGATTCTGCCCGCATGTTCCGTTGCTCAATATGATATTGACGTTCGGATACTTCATGGAATATTCTCTGATAATCGGCCCCAGTCTGGAAATGGTCAAAGACTCCGGCGCCGCAATTTTTAAAACGCCCTTCACCTCGTGAATGCTTTGCATATTTTTGATCTTGTCATGGGCGGAAAGTAAATCCTCGGCTAACGGTATCAGCTCTCTCCCTAAAGGCGTCAGTTTCAGACGCCTTTTTTCGTACGTAAATAATGCGCCGCCGATCTCCTGTTCAAGCGCCTGAATATGAGTCGTAATCGTCGACTGCGTGTATCCCAGCTTCGCCGCGGCCCCTGTATAGCTTCCCTTATCTACAATGGCCTGAAATGTAATAAGATGTCTGATCTCCATATGAATTCACCTCTAAGATGTATCGAAAAAATCAATAATGCGATTTTATTTTTCAATTTTATTTATAACTATTCTTATCATACAATAAAAAACGGTTCCATCACATTAGCAAATGAAGGTGATTTAATGAGTATCATAGCTTTTCTTTCTTATGTCCTGATGACATCTATTACGCCCGGGCCGAGCAATATTTTAATGATGAATGAAGCGCGCAGAGCCGGCTTTATTGGTTCATGGCGTTTTAACGGCGGAATCCTGACGGGATTTGCAGTGCTCGGCATTCTCAGCGGTCTGTTCACAATGAGTGTTTATCATTGGATTCCCGTCGTGGAACCTTACTTTAAAATTGCCGGAGCCGTCTATTTGCTCTATTTGGCTTGGCAGATTTCGCTGCCCAAAACATCAAAAGGCGATTCTGAAAAAACCCGATCGTCTTTTCTATCGGGATTTCTGTTTCAGATGATCAATATAAAGAGTATTTTATTCTTTTTAACCTTAATGAGCGCCTTTATATTGCCATTTCAGCACACGTATCCATTGATTGCGTTCTGGCTCGCGTCGGCTATTCTCCTGGGCTGGGCGGCTTTACTGCTGTGGTCGGCGTTCGGCTCTGTTTTTAAACATCTCTTTGAGAAACACGATAAAGCGTTTCGCATCGTGATGTGTCTGCTGCTCATCTATTCTGCGGTAAGCATTTATCTGTAATTCAAAAAAGATAAACGCCTATTGGTGTTTATCTTTTTTTCGTTTCGTCAATAATCCCAGCCAGACTGAAACGGCTGCTGAAACGGCAGAAAGCGCCGTGATCATGACGGCAATGCCGCCCCAGCCGAATTGGTGATAGAAAGCGCCGCTTGCAGTCCCCCCGATGCTCCCTCCCACATAATAGGAAAACAAATATAAGGCCGCGGCCTGTGCCTTATCGCGTACGGCCAGTTCGCCAACCCAGCTGCTGGAGATCGAATGGCCCGCAAAAAAGCCGAATGTGAAAATCGCAACTCCTAAAATCATGATCCCTATATCAGCAGATAAAGTAATGCAGACACCAATCATGACAATCACCAATGAGAATGGCAGGATTTTTCTTTTGCCGTATTTGTCTGCTAACATGCCCATCCACGTTGAACTGAACGTTCCGACAAGGTATACGAGAAAAATAAACCCGACTGCCGTTTGGCTTAGTGAATAAGGCGGCTTCATCAATTGAAAACCGATATAGTTATATAAAGATACAAAGCCGGCTTCCAATAAAAAACCGATGATCAAAAGGCAGCCGAAACCGGGCGTCCTGTATTGACGGTAAAATGAGGTAAAAATGTCGTTTCTTTTATATGTCCGGGGCGTAAAATGAGAAGAGGCAGGAAGGATCGTCCAGAAGATAATACTTGCCAGCAAACTGATGAGGCCGATCGTCAGCAAAGCCGTATGCCAGCTGAAGGAATCCGTCAGAAAGCCGCTGATGATGCGTCCCGTCATGCCGCCAATCGAATTTCCGCTGATATAAAGCCCCATTGCCATTCCCAAGCTGTCCGGCTCAATTTCTTCAGCTAAATAAGCCATTGCCGCCGCGGGAAGCCCCGCTAATGCGGCTCCCTGCAGCGCCCTGCAAACGACGAGCAGCTGAAAGTCCGAAACAAACCCTGTGAGAACGGCTAGGATGGATGCAGCAAATAATGACACGCCCATTATCTGCTTCCGCCCGTACATTTCTGATAAAAAACCGGCGAATACCAGACTGACGGCTAAAGCAATCGTTGCCGCTGATTGGCTTAAGCTTGAAACCGCCGGTGACAGGTGAAAATCGTTTGCGATATCAGGCAGCAGCGGCTGCGTTCCCCAAAGGATGGCAAACGTGCAAAATCCGCCAGCAAACAAAGCGAAGTTTACCTTTTTGAATTGAAGTGTGCCGCGGCGAATGTAAGTCATTTATCTTCCCCCTTTGCTGTTAAGCCGGGTTTGAATAAACGCTATAAAATTCTCCGCTGCCGGCGATAAATAGCCGTCTTTCCTCCAAGCCAAACCAATCTCTCTTTTACAGATCGGATTGGTGACACTGAGAAGTTTGACCTTTGTTTTATCAAAAACGTGCAAGTCAGGGATAAGAGACACCCCCAGTTTAGCGCCGACTAACCCGGAAGCTGTCACAATATCTTCTCCCTCAAATACGACATCCGGTGAAAATCCCGCTTTTTCACACAACTCTTTAATCATGCCGTGAAGAACATTTGTATCTTTAAAAGAGATAAACGGTTCATGCTCCGCCATTTTCAAATCAATTTCATCATATGAGGCGAGCGGATGTTCAGCAGAAACGGCTAAATATAACTCTTCTGTTAAAAGCGGCTGGCAGATCACCTCATCGTTTTCATCACGAAGCGAAGTCAATGCGATGTCCACTTCTCTTGAGGTTAATTGCTCGATAATCTGCTGATTTGATGCTTGGGTCAACTGAAAATTGACATGAGGATACATGTGTTGAAACGAGCTGATCACATCCGGAACCATACTCATGCCAAGCGACGGCAAAAAAGACAATAAAATTGTGCCGCTGTTGGGATGTATTTCATTCCACACTTCCTGCTTACCGATTTCAATTTGTCTGATAGATTGTTCCACACGATGCAAAAACATTTTCCCGTACCGATTCAAATAAATATTCCTGCCTTTGCGATCAAAAAGCTGAACGCCCAGCTCGTCTTCAAGCTTTGAAATCGAACGGCTGAGAGCGGGCTGAGATATGGACAGCTGTTTTGCTGCCTGTGTAATATGCTGCACTTGTGCCACTGTCTGAAAATAATTAATCTGATGCCAATCCATTGATTGCCTCCGCTGATTTGTTATTTTCACTTATCATACGTTACCCGATCTATAACTTCTAATTGTTAGTTTGCATGAAACTGATGCATATAAGGAATGATTTTCAAAACAGAATAAAAAAAGAGGGCTTCCTTTCCGGAAGCCCTCTTTCCGTCTGCTACGCCAATAAAAGAAAAATAAGCGCTAAAACAGCCGGAAGTCCTTGTTTTACGATAATTGATTTGTTTGAAGTAAAGCCTCCGAAAATGGCCGCGATGACCACGCAGATGACGAAAAACATTTGAATCATATGGCCAATCGGATCAGCTCCGAGGATCAGCCCCCAAATGAGGCCGGCAGCCAGAAATCCATTATACAGACCCTGATTTGCAAACATGACCGCTACATTCCGATCACCTTCTAAATGCTTCGGCAATTTGAAGGACCGCTTAGCTGCCTTCGAATTGATAAAAAACATTTCAAGTATCATGATAAATACATGTTCTAAAGCTACAATTCCGACGAAAACAGCTGCAATAATCTCCACTGTCCCTCTCCCCTCAGCTTCACTTCAACCTTATTTCCATTGTGCGATTGTTTCGATAGGAAGACGGTAGGAAGCATATCCTTCGTCTGCCGCTTTTCCGATTGATAACAGCATGACCGGTACATAACGCTCTTTATCCATTCCGAAAACCTCGGCAATCTTTTCTTTATCGTAGCCGCCGATCGGGTTTGTGTCATAGCCGTGCGCGCGTGCCGTAAGCATCAGCTGCATGGAAACGAGTCCTCCGTCAATCAGAATCGTTTCACGGTTCACTTGCTCCGGCAGTTTTTCAAAATGCGCCGTCAACGCAGCGATTTGTCTGTCTTTTACTTCCTGCGGCATGTAGCCCAGTTCGACCGCTTTTGAATAAATTTCTTCTAAATAGTCATCACTGTTCATATCTGCGAAAACCGCGATCACCGCAGATGATGTGCTGACTTGTGTTTGGTTAAAGCTGGCAAGCGGCGCGAGTTTTTCTTTTCCTTCAGGGCTGTCAATGACGAGAAAACGCCACGGCTGCGCGTTGACTGAAGACGGCGCTGTCGTTGCTTCTTCCAGGATTTGAGTCATTTCTTCTTTGCTGATTTTAACAGCCGGATCATAATTCCGAATGGAACGGCGCCCTTTCATAATGTCCATAAAGTCGTTTGTTTTCAGTTCTGTTTTCATGTGTAAAACACTCCTATGCTTTCATATTTTCTATATTATTCTGCATCTGTGACAATACGTTTTTTAACATACTGCGTTCTTCCTCGCTGACACCGGCAAGCATTTCCTTTATGAAACGCTCCTTCTCCTTTTTGGAAGCCTCGATTCTCTCCCGCCCCTGTTCAGTAAGCCGGACAAGTATAATTCGGTTGTCCTCGGGCTTCCGCCTTCTTGTGACCATTTCTTTAGCTTCAAGCTGTTTCAAGTGTCTTGTCACGGCTGCGCCATCAATATTCACCTTTTTCTGAAGATCGCTTTGGCTGATCTCATCGACGTAAAAAAGCACGGCGAGAAGCTCAAGGCGGGATTGGCTGATTCCGGTGCACGCTTCAAACTTCGTGCCGATCACTTTATGCAGTGATTGGAGCTGATATAAAATCTCGCCTTCCTCTGAACAACATGCTGTCAAAACCCATCCCCACTTTCTTTTGCGCAATTAATTGACTAGTCAATGTTTGATATATCAATAATATACAGCCGTCATTCTATTTTTGCAAGTTTTTTCTCCTTTTTTAAAAAAAGCTGCCGATTAACGGCAGCTCGCTTCTTAATGATTATGGACTTTTCTGAAATTACTGCCTTTTACTTCTGCGACATCATATACCGTCACAAAGGCTTGTTTATCAATGTCATTAATAATTTCTTTCAGTTTGGTTTCTTCCAAACGGTTGATGACACATGTGATTTCTTGGAATTTTTCATGAGAAAAACCGCCGTATGCTTCTTTATAAGTAGCGCTCCGGCCCAATTCTTCACGAATGGTCTCTACCATTAATGCAGGCTCATTGGTGATAATCTGAAATGTTTTAGAACCGCTTAAGCCTTCCTCAACCACATGAATCACCTTAGATGCAATGTAGTAAGCAATGACGGAAAGCAATGCGCCTTGCAGCCCAAATACAAAAGAAACAAAAATAAACACAAACATGTTTAAAAATAAAATGAGGTCGCTCGTGCCAAACGGCAATTTCCGTGACAGAAGCACAGCCAGCATATCAATTCCATCTAATGCGCCGCCGTTACGCAATGCCAATCCCATTCCAAAGCCGAGAATAATCCCGCCGACAACGGTGATTAACAGGGTGTCTCCCTCGATGATAGCCGGTGTGTGGTGGAAAAAACTCGTGCCCGCGGCAAGTGAGACAATACCGATAATTGATAGAAACGCAAAACCTTTCCCGATTTGCTTATATCCTAACCAGACAAACGGTATATTGATCACCGCAATTAAGATCCCAAGAGGCAAATGAAACAGCTGTGAACCGACAATGCTGAGTCCGGTTACACCGCCGTCAGATACACTATTCGGAATCAATACGGTTTCCAGTCCATACGCGGCAATAATTCCGCCGATGATGACCATGATGGCCCGTACGATTGATTTCACTCTGAATTTCTTACGTCTTTGTTTTTCGATTGTACTCATATCATTCCCCGCTTCAATTATTTTTTCTTATTTAAATATACCATAATTGATACTTTTCGTTAAAAATAAGCCTATCGGCTATGTTGAAGCAGGAACCGAGGAAGGAGATGTCACAGATAACGTATCCATTTATGACTTTAATCATTCACAACGTAATCATTCACTAAAAGGAATTAATAACCATTAATAATCTCTTTTATTCCCCTTCTTCACATATTCCCAATCATGTTCTATATTTTTTCTCACCCGCTGAAGAAGGCTGAAAATGGTTTCTTTTTCCTCAGATGTAAAGCCGGACAGGGCCACCTCCGCAGAATGCTCTCCTTCTCTTTGCAATAACGGATAAACCTTTCTCCCTTTTTCAGTCGGAAACAGTTTTTTTATTTTTTTATTTTGATCATCAGGACGCTTTTCAATAAACCCCTGTATTTCCAGTTTTTTGATTGCCCTCGCCGCTGTTGTTCGGTCGACTTTAATCATTTCCGCCACTTTTTCCTGTATCACTCCCGGGTTTTCACATATACGCACAAGGTAGAGATACTGCCCTTTTGTTAAGTCTAATTCTTTAAATTCAATATTGCTGATGGAATCCAGTGCCCGTGCGATCATGCCGATTTCCCGCAAAATATCAGTCATATCTTTTCAAACCCCTCATTTTTTGTTGCATTTACAATATAATTATTTTATCGTTACTTCTATAAGACCACAAGCAAGCCGTGCAGTCCAGACTAACATGTGAAAAGGATTGGTTGATTATGAAGATAAAAAGAATAACAACGGAAATTGATTTGCAAGCAGCGCTTGAGATTAGAAAAGCAGTATTCATTGAGGAACAGCAAGTACCTGAATCCGATGAATTTGATCAGTTCGATACGCTTGGGGATCAGTGCGGGCATGTCTTGGTTTATCATGAAAATCAGCCTGCCGGCACAGGACGCGTCCGCATTGTAAACCATACAGGCAAGCTCGAACGAATCTGCATCCTGAAGCCTTATCGCAAATACGGGTTGGGCAAAGTCATCATAAGCGAATTAGAAAACATGGTAAAAGAAAAAGGCATCACCCAATGTAAACTGCATGGACAAACACATGCGGAAGGCTTTTATCACAAACTGGGCTATCAGACAGATTCACCGGAATTTATGGAAGACGGCATCCCGCATGTCTTGATGACAAAAGAGCTGTGAGCTGTCACTGAATGAGCAGCCAAACGGCTGTATGAATTATTTACCGAAAGCCTTGTATAAAGGCTTTTTTTCTTAGCCTGAAACTCAAATTAAAAGGTATGTGTGCGCAGCCGGTGCTTGTCACAAATGGCCGCCACAAAAAAATCAAAGCTGGAATAAAACTACCAATTTAAGCTTTTAATCTATTAAAAATTAACAGTTAAAGAGATTGTAAAAAGGGAAGAAAATCTCAAATTATACAAGAAAGACTGATTCTCTCTAATATGGACTGCTGACGCGTTACATTTTTTCTATCTTCACATATCTTTAATACTAAGTACGTTATAAATAGATTCCAGGAGGAGATATGAAGTGGAAGAAACGAGTATGGAGCCATCACGGCTCTGCAAAGAATTTGCTAGAATTCTCAATTCAACGCCCAGTGTCGTAAATGGCGTATGTACGGCGACAAGATTTCGAAGCAACATTCATCCGGTGGTACTCGGAAGAAGAGCCGAGGCATTTCCTTTTATTCCTCAGGCCTTTTCATTTGAAAGCATGGACCGGGAAGGCAGAGCTTTATGTTTAGGTGAGACTGTTTTACTGCAAGAAGAAGTGAACCCGTTAATGAGTGAGCTGCGCAAATTCGGTATCATCGTAACTGCCGTTCATAACCATTGGCTGTTTGATAAACCACGTCTGATGTTTATGCATTTTGAATCAATTGATAAACCTCTCAATTTTGCAAGAAAAGTGAGAGAGGCCCTGAGAGTTCTAACTACTAAAACTGTGCGTGCGGTACCAAAAACTGACGGGGAAATGATTGAACGGCATGGTCTTTGTGACGAGTTCAACGATATTCTAGGCGGAACCATGCATACGTTTGAAAATGGAATTTGTACAGTAATGAGATCACGAACGAATATAAAACCTGTAGTACTTGGACGGCCCGGAAGATCATTCTTGCTCATTCCGCAAATGTTTTCATTTGAATCAATGACAAAAGACGGCCGTGCCCTCTGCAGCGGAGAAACTGTCATTCTGCAAAAAGAAATCAATCCATTTATCAGCGTTCTTCGGAAGCATGATCTGATTGTAACGTCACTTCACAATCACTGGCTGTTTGATAAACCGAGACTGATGTATATTCATTTCGAAGCGATTGATAAACCTGTCAACTTCGCCTTAAAAGTGAGAGATGCTTTAAAAGTGCTTACTGATAAAGAGGTCAAAGCTTAGCATGTTTCGAAGTATCAAAAAGCGATTAATATAATCGCTTTTACATATGATCAACCGAAAAACAAAAAGGAGGTCAGACATTTTAATGTTAAAAAACAGCCTTATAGGCTGTCGTTTTGTGTATATTCTATTGATGAGTTTATACTAATTCCCCCGCATTCCATACATTTCTCAATGGTTTTCTACATGTCGTTGTGCAAACACCTTCTTAGCCACTGAAAGAGCATTAAGTACACGCGGGAAGCCTGTATAAGGAACCAATTGGGTGATACTCTCTACAATCTCAGTCGGTGTTAATCCGGATGTAAGCCCTGTATTGATATGAAGTTCAAGCTGAGGCTCGGTTCCTTGCGTTACTAGGGATGAAATGGTAACAAGCGCACGTTGTTGATTGGTTAATCCCGGCCGTGAATATATATCTCCGTAAGCAAATTCTATCATGTACTTACTTACATCTGGGGCGATATCTTTCAAGTCTTCAGAAATCTTTAAATGCGTAGAGATTTTATCATCGCTTGTTAAAGTGTACTCCATTAATTTGTCTAAACCTTGTTGGTAACGGCTTTGATCCATTTGAATTTCCTCCTGAAAGGTACTTATTTTCTGACATAAGATAATATATCGCAGCCCTCTCTAACCGTAAAATACATAAAAACTATAAAAACCATTCATTTTTTTCATGAGTTATCTTGATTTACGTAATTACTCTTACAAAAAAATGAAATATACCGGATAAATTCGCGTACTGCGTGCGAAACGTATTTTCCTTTTTTTAAAATAATCGCCACTTTCCAAGGAATTGATGGATTAACAATGGAGATTGCCTTAACTAAACTTTGATCAGTCTTTTTTACTATAGACTGAGGGAAAATGGAAATACCTAGTTCTTCTCCAATCATTTCGCTGATAAAATCCCATTGAGAACTTTCATAAACGATATTTGGACGAAAACCGGCTCTAATACACTCTTGAATAATCCGATCGTGAAGAGAAAAGTCTTCACTAAATAGGATGAAAGGTTCATTTTTCAAGTCTTGCATTTCCACAATCTCTTTATGAACAAGCGGGTGAGCGGAATGAACGAAGAGCATCAGTTCTTCATTAAGCAATGGAATGATATCAAACTGCTCTTCGTCCACTGGTTCAATAACCACTCCAAGATCCAGTACCCCATCTTCAACCTCCTGTTTCACCTTGTTACCCCCATGTTCTATCAGCTTGATGTTCACATCAGGATACAATTGTTTAAATCCTCTAATGATTTTAGGAAAAAATAAGACACCGATAAGGGGCGGTATTCCAATTTTCACTTTTCCTTTTTTTAAATGTAAAAGATCGTATAAGTTCGTCGACAAGTCATCTATTGACTTCATAATCATTTGACCTTGTTCAAATACAATTTCGCCCGCATCTGTCAATGCGATCTGTCTAGCGGATCGATCAATGAGCTCAACCTTTAATTCCTCTTCCAAACTTTTCACCATCTTACTTAAGGCAGGCTGTGACAAATGTAAATTTTCTGATGCCTTAGTAAAACTGTTGGATTTAGCAACTTCAAGAAAGTAAGTGATTTGGCGTATATCCATCGTATGACCTCCATTCCATAAGTTTAACGAATACATTACATTCTTTTTATTCATTTTACTTATACAACTGCTGGGTGTAAACTTTTAGGAGACCAAAATGTTTCCTGGAGGGGTTACTATGAGTAAATTATTAGAAAGTAAAGTTGCTCTTGTTACAGGCGCGGCGAGTGGAATTGGTTTAGAAATTGCACGTGAATTCGCTAAAGAAGGCGCAAAAGTTGTGATTTCCGATTTGAACGAAAAAGCCGTGCAACATGCAGCTGAGGAACTTACGGAACAAGGATACGAAGTCCTCTCTGCGGTTTGTGATGTAACAAACGAAGAACAAGTAGAAAAAAGTGTCTCTAAGACACTTGAAACCTTTGGACGATTGGATATTCTGGTAAACAATGCGGGGATTCAGCATGTGTCGGATATAGAAAACTTCCCGACTGATAAATTTGAATTTATGCTGAAATTAATGCTTACTGCTCCTTTTAGTGCGACAAAAAGAGTATTCCCTTTGATGAAAAAACAAAAATTTGGCCGCATTATCAATATGGCTTCCATAAATGGTTTAATTGGTTTTGCAGGGAAAGCGGCTTATTGCAGCGCTAAACACGGTTTGATCGGTTTAACTAAAGTATCAGCATTGGAAGGAGCGGAATACGGAATTACCGTCAACGCCTTGTGCCCGGGATATATCGACACTCCATTGGTGCAAAACCAGTTAAAAGATATTGCAGAGACTAGAGGCATTTCTAAAGAAAAGGTGTTTGAAGAAGTCATTTACCCCTTGGTTCCTCAAAAACGTTTGTTAGCCGTGCAAGAAATCGCTGATTACGCAGTATTCCTCGCCAGTGACAAAGCGAAAGGAGTTACAGGACAGGCAGTCGTAATGGACGGCGGTTATACGGCCCAATGATCTAAATAATAGAAAAAGCGCTATTCTTCATCTGTAGATATAAGAATTTCTGTGAATGATTTACTCTTCATAAACCAAGCCGATGTTCTTCTAGGAAAGACATAGCCATACAGATTGAAGTTTGAATAAAACAAGGAGGGCAAAGATTAACCTTTTTTAACATTTTGCATCTTAACTTAAGAAAAGCCGCTTTGTTAGCGGCTTTTTTACTGGTTTTCATGAGGGGGAAGAAGCATTTGAAAAAGCGAAACGCGAAAACAAGCCGATTCTTGTCATTGATAGCTTGTCTCTTTCTATTAAAGTAATCATTATATATTTATCTGCTTGCCAATTCCTTAATCATCAAACCCAATTCATAAATTCCCTTTTGAAGGTCTTCAAGAGATGCATAAGCATATGATAAGCGAATATAATTCCCTTTTTCTTGAGCATAGATACTGCCGAGATTGAGAAGTATCCCTTTTGTCAAAGCTTTTGTATAAAGTAATTTCATAGATAGTGAAGGCAATATTTTTACCCAGACAAAGAATCCTCCCTTCGGCATATTCCATATAGCGACATTCTTCAAATTGGTTTCTAAGAGACTCATGACCAATTGCCTTCTCACCTTTAATTGACTTCTCACCTGTTCTAGATGTTGCTGGTATTCACCGGATGTAAACCACTCTGCCGCTACTCTCTGAGATAACGAACTGGAGCCGTAATCTGTTTGCATTTTTATGTCGGATAAACGTTCAATCACTGGTTCTGGACCGACGATCCATCCAATCCTCAAACCCGGACTTAACGTTTTCGATAAACTGCCTATGTAAAGCACATGCCCATTTTTATCTATTGTTTTAATAGGATCTGGAGGAATCTCATCTATCCATAACTCACGATAAATGTCATCTTCAATAATGGGAAGCTGTGCATTCTCACTTGCGGCAAGGATTTCTTCTCGTCTCTTTTTTGACATTAAAATACCTGTCGGATTATGAAAACAAGGATTTGTATATAAGATAGCCCTCCCCCGCTCCCCCCTTGCCACGTGGATATGTTCCGGCAAAAGCCCATCGTTATCCATAGGAACTCCAGTCAGCTTCATACCGGCTGATTGAAATACGTGTAATGAATAAAGATAGGACGGCTGGTCAAGATAAACGGTCGATCCCCTTTGTAAAAGCCCCATTGATATAAGCTGCAAGGCTTGCAGTGCGCCCGAAACAATAAGAATGGAAGAAGGAGACGCTTGAATGCCGATTGTTCTTAAATAGCCGCTTAATGCCTCTCTCAAAGGCAAATATCCTTTTGGTTCCTCATACCCGAATGCCTCTATGTTTTGAGATACCTTTCCCATGATCTCTTTCATAACAGCTAAAGGAAAAATCTCATGTGAAAGTTCTCCTTTACTGAGCTGTATAAGATCAGAATTTGATTCTGATTTATTGATCTCTTGAACGATTTTTTGGCTGGGCTGCTGGATTCCGGAGGTTACATACTGATCCCAATCGGGAGCGGAATTCTTAGCCAAAAGTGTCCATGTATTGTTCGTAACAACTGTCCCTTTGCCCATTCTGCCTTCGATTAATCCATCCGCCGTCAATTCCTCTAAGGCTGTAATGACTGTGCTCCTGTTCACCTCAAAGTGTTTAGCAAGCGTGCGCTGGCTTGGAATCTTACTTCCAATCGGCCATTCTCCATTTCCTATTTTCTCTTTTATAAATTGAATGATTTGTATGTACTTAGGAAGCTTTTTCATCTTTTTTTCTTCTGGAGCTCTCATAAAAAGGATCCTCCTTAAAAACTAAAGTGGTTGGGTCAAAATCTATTTAACTGGTTGAAGCCATATCATCAAATCTTTATTAATATAGAACCACATTAAATAACTGGTTGGTTTTTGTAAAGAGGAGTGAGAAAGATGAGAAAGAAAACAGTTCGAATCGGTATATCTTACAGTCTGATGATTGGGTTGTGGGCATCAGCTTTCCCGGGAATTCGAGCGGGTTTGGAGAGTTACACGCCGGAACACCTCGCTTTGTTTCGCTTGTTGATTGGGTCAATGGCACTGTTGGTTTTTGCTGTTTTGACTCATATGCGTTTACCTGACATGAAGGATATCCCTGCTATTTTATCGTTAGGATTTTTAGGTTTTGCACTATATCACATTTTGCTGAATATCGGAGAAAAAACAGTCAGCGCAGGGGTAGCAAGCTTACTCGTGACCATGACACCTATTTTTTCTGCAATGTTATCCCGTCTGTTTTTTGGTGAACATTTTGGGCTTTATAAATGGATTGGCTCTATCATAAGTTTATTGGGTGTGTCGATCATTTCATTTGGGGCAGGAAACTATACAAATTCAGTGAACGGCATTTTGTTAATCCTGCTGGCAGCTTTTTCGGAGAGTATTTATTTCGTTTTTCAAGCTCGCTATATAAAAAAATATGGATTTATTCCATTCGTTACATTCACTATTTGGGGCGGGACAGTACCTATGCTTGTGTTTCTGCCTGGCTTAGGGGAAGAGTTTTTGAACGCTTCAATGAACTCAACATTGTCTATCGTTTACTTAGGTTTATTACCAACGGTTGTGCCTTACTTTGCACTTGCGTATGTAACTTCACTCGTCGGTGCTTCAGAAGCAACCATTTCACTTTATTTAACACCAGCCGTAGCCTTGGCCATTTCTTGGGTGTGGTTAGGTGAGGTGCCTGCGTTTATTGCACTGACAGGCGGGATGGTTACAGTCGCCGGAGTGTGTTTCACCTATCTAACAGTAAATAAAACGATAAAGATTTTAAATCCTTATTTCTTATCTAAAAAGCAATAAGGTGGATGAAGTTTAATCCTGAAAATAGAGTCATAAGCAGTTCTCCTTTTTAATGACTTGGGTGTGGTTCACAAAGTTGAGTGTATGAATTTTTTTAGAGGATTGTGGTATGTTAAACATACAAATATTAATAGAAAGAAGGTGAGCCCATGCCAAACAATAGTAAACCCAACAGTTTAATCATGGAGAAGTCCCCCTATCTGCTCCAACACGCCCACAACCCCGTAAACTGGCATCCTTGGGGAAAAGAAGCCTTCGAAAAAGCAAAACGCGAAAACAAGCCGGTTCTTGTCAGCATCGGCTATTCGACGTGTCACTGGTGCCAAGTTCGTATAGCTACACACCTATAATTATGATAATCTAGAAGTATATTACATTCAGGGAACTATAGAGGGTGATGAGCTGTTGGAGTTAAAAAACAAAATCAAGCGAGTAGCCATTTATCTAAGAAAGTCACGAAATAAAGAGGGCGAAGAAACAGAAGAAACCTTGGCAAAACATCGAAAAAGACTTCTTGATATTGCTCATAAAAACAATTGGCAGTATGAAATATTCCAAGAAGTTGGAAGTTCAATGGATGAAATGCGACCTGAATACCAAAGGATGATTAACAAACTCACAGATGGCATATTTGACGCTGTTTTGTCAGTTAACTTAGCCAGGGTTACAAGGGATGATGCAGAGACACCTAAATTCATGAACCTTTTACGCCAAGATGACATACTCTTTGTCACTGATAGTGAAAGAGTATATGATCTTGAAGTACAAGAGGACTGGCAAGCATTAAAATTTACTGGGTTCGTTAACAATTGGGAGTACGAGAATATAAAAGCCCAACTAAGAAAAGGAAAAAAGGACAGTGCAAAAATGGGTCGCTGGTCAAATGGCAAACCCAACTACGGATATATTTATAACCGTTTGGAAAGAAAATTGGAAATTGATGAAGAAAAAGCAAAAGCTGTAAAGCTTGCATTTCAAATGACTATTGACGGCATAGGTGCTGATAATATCGCAGTAAAATTAAATAAATTGGGATACAGAACAAACAATGGGAAGTTTTTTCACGGTCAAAGCATTGTCAGAATGATTCGATCCGAGATATATAAAGGGTGGATTGTTGCTAATCGGTTGAAAGGAAGAAATAAAACAGACGGAAAAATAAGACCACAAGATCAGTGGATTGTTGTTAAAGACGCTGTTAAACCCTGCATTATAGACGAAGATACATGGGACAAAGCAAACAAAGCTTTAGATAAACGAAAATTACTTAACCCTAGAGCCAAAATGAGAAAACACGGATTATCCTCTTTAATTGTATGCGGTTTATGTGGAAGAACTCACTCAGTTACAATACGTACGGATAGAAATAACATGAGAGTAATTCAATCATGTAGAAAAAGAAACCCACTTGGCGAAAAATGTACCAATGGTGGAATACAATATAATACGATGATGGAATTAATCATCAACAATATAAGAATGAAAAAGGATCAAATACAGTTAGAGCTTGAAAAACTAAAAGATGAAAACGAAACCATTGATACGACTGCTATTGAGATACAAAGCATTGAACAACAAATTAAAAAAGTCGAAAAAGCATTACAAATGCTCCAACTTCAATTAGAGGAAGACTTAATAAGTCTCAGTGATTTTAAGGAGAGAAGAACTATCCGATCAATTGAATTGGATAATCTTCAAAAAGAATTAACCAAATTAAAGGAAACATCAAAAGAAGATAAAATAAAATACAAGGAATCATTCGTTGAATACTTAGATCACTTTCTCAATAATTGGTCAGAATTAGATGAGTCGCAGCTTAATAATGAATTGATGTCTTTTATCAAAAAGATAATATGGTACCATCCTATAGGCAACAAAGAATATCGTGAAATCAAAATTGATTGGTCTGAATAAAAACAAGCCCTTCATTAAGGGCTTGCTGATTTACTACTCATGTTCAACTTTTTCTTGTTGATTTACACAGTGATAACATTGTCCTTCCCATAATGCAATACTCATATCGCCCCATGCTATTTCTTCACCACACCATTCATTAGGGCACTTTTCCATATATAGATCATTGTTTAATATATCAAGTGCTAATGCTTTTAACTGAGCATCGCTTAATGAATTAATATCTTCAGTAACTGCTCGTTTGGCTGAACCAATTGCAGCTTGATGACTTAAAACATTATCTTCTAAAAGCTGTTTTAAGTATCCATAAAGACCCCAACTATGTGCATCTTCACCTTTATGGTCTGAAGCATCGCTTTTTAAACGCTCAACTAAATAATCTATCTCTAATTTACTAACCATCTGATTACCTCCCCATTTATTTCAAATACCTCTATTATACTAAACTATGGAAAAAGGATAATCATTTACTTATCCGTTTTTTTAAAAAATCCATTATACCTACTCCTTTGCGTTTTTTCGGTTACAGCGATACTTTTGCGACTTGACACCCACAATATAACAACTCAAAAATATACATACATAGAGGGGTTTACGTCTTAAAAACAAACATTGTATAATGTAAGGCAATAATGAAATCGAGGTGAAAATATATGTTTTTAGCTCCACTATTTGAAAATGATGTTCCAGTAGCACTTCTCCGCCCTTAATGGAGTAAAGTGACTACTTCTCTCCGTTAGGGCATTTATTGACCTAATTTTAAATACGGAGGGAACAAAAAAAATGAAAAATACCCTGTTAGGTTCTATATATTTAGCTTTAGCCGCTAGTATCTGGGGCGGCATGTATGTTGTGGTTAAGGTTGTTGTCGCAGTAATTCCGCCTATTGAATTGGTTTGGATTAGGTACGTAATAGCCATCCTTACACTTCTTATCGTCGGTTTAATAAAGAGACAATCTTGGAAAATTAATAAACGGGACCTTTTATTAATTGTTATCATTGGAATAGTTGGCAACACAATTTCAATTGTTACGCAAGAATATGGAACGATGTTATCCTCAGCACAGATGGGAGCAATTATTACGTCTGCCACACCAGCGTTTATGGTTATTTTTGCCCGTCTATTACTCAAGGAGCCCCTTAATATAAAAAAAGGAGCTTCAATTATTTTAGCCACAGTAGGCGTATTGTTTATTGTTGGAAACGGCCATATTGATACATCTAATCAAATTGGCGGTATTACTCTACTTGTTGCAGCACTTACATGGGCACTTATGTCAGTGCTTATCAAACGTGTTCCAAACAGTTATTCACCTATACTTGTTACAACATATTCAACTTTTGTTGCCATTGTGGCACTAACTCCTTTTATAAAACCTAGCACGATTTTTACGTCACAATTATTTGACGCTAAAATTCTAGGTGGTCTTTTGTATTTAGGAATTGTTTCAACAGCTTGTGCCTTTTTATTGTGGAACCGTGGACTACAATTATTAAATGCATCAAGTGGAGGACTCTTTTTCTTTTTTCAACCTTTAGTTGGGACCTTACTTGGATGGCTTCTGCTGGGAGAACAAATAGGCGGGACATTTTGGATAGGCTCGTTTTTAATTCTTAGCGGTGTGTTATTAGTTATTAAAGAGAAAGAGAAAGAAGTAAATTCATAACAAAAAGAAAAGCAAACTATCTTGTATAGTTTGCTTTTCAATTAACTTTAGTTTCTTTACCTTTTGATTCTTCATAGTCTGGTGTTTTCTTTGATAAGCCAAGTCGATCATTTTCGCCATTCATTGGCATACCATCCATCTCTTGATACTTATCGCCGACTTTCTCATAATAGGTGTAAGACGTCAGTTCACGAAAAGAATCTTTTGGAAGGTAAAACGCAAATTGAATATATTTACCTTCGTCATAAACTCTAATAATCGCATTGTCTCGTCTATATATGGGGTCACTGTCATCTTGTTTTTCTTTATATTGATTGATTACATCATCAATCGCACTATCATATTTGTTGCCGCCGCATGCAGTTAAAACAATCATCATTATTAAACTAAGGAAAATTAAAAGGTTTTTCAAAATAAACATTACCTCCTTTTTCAATTTTTAGTATAAACAAACAATTTGATCTTTTCCACTTTTTATCCATTTCCCTTGACCTGCACATTATCAACTAACCAACCATCTTTCTCTTTTTTCATAGTCGTTTGAACAATCAACACTTGATTCGTAGTAACTGAATTCGCAGTTGTGGAGACTTCAGCAATGTTTAAAAACAATTCATGAGATTCATCTAACGGCTTTGAATAACTCTCTAATGAAAGTAAATCACTTTGCACACTGACTGTGTGCTTTTGATCAGAACGAGAAGGGAATGCATAGTCAAATCCTTTTCCAGTTGTATGCTTCTTAACTGTCTCATATCGCTCATCTATGTCCGAGTAATTAAAAAATGCTTCAAAAAATGCCTTGTTTTCCGAAGCGCTGCTTGTTGATTCTATATGGTTCAATTCCTTAATTTTTTCTGTCAAAACTTCATTCTTATCCTTTAACTTTTCAAACTTATAAGTTTGCTGTCCATTCGTGAAAAATCCCGTCAGCAATATTAATAACAAACAAACTGAAGCCCATGCAATATGTGTTTTCATGTTTCCACTCCTAGTTATTTAATTCGTCCAAAAGATACAAGGTGATCTCTCCAATAACCTGATTTCAGATTAGAATATTCGATTCCACTGTCATTTGAATTAAACATTCTGCCATTGCCAACATAGATGCCGACGTGAGTAATGGCTTTTCCTTCATATGTGCCGCCAAAGAACACCAAGTCGCCCGCAGTCGCTTCTTTTTCACTTATTTTCTTTGTTGCCCCATGTTGTTCCTGTGCTGTTCTTGGAAGAGTAATTCCGGCTTTGGCGAAAGACCACTGAACAAGGCCCGAACAATCAAATCCAGTTTTCGGGTTTGAACCACCCCAGGCATACGGTTGCCCTTCATACTTCAAAGCTTCTTTCATGACCGTTTCATAGAAATCCATAGAGCCATTCACAGGCGCTACATTTTTATCAGAACCTTTCACATACCTCATAACGTGATCAACATAGCTTGGATCACCATAACTTTTCCATCCCATTTTGAAAGCTTGCAATCGGCTGAAATCAAGTGCCAATTTCTTTGTGTATTTCCCGCCATTCTTTTTGACATAGTCTATAAATCCAGAACCAAAGTTGTATGCCTGTAAGGTTAAACGAACATCACCACCAGCCTGTTTAAAAACCTTCTTAAAATGTTTAATGCCGACTTCAATCGAACGTTCTGGGTCAGTTATGGAGTTGGGAGGTAAGCCGATACTTTCGGAACTTTGCATTATATCTAAAGAACGCCCACCACTTTCTTGCATGGTGAGCGCCATAATAATATTCATTTGATCAAAAACACCTTCCTGACGAGCGTACTTCTCAAATACAGCCCTAAATCGTTCGACTTCCGGTGCAATACCAACCGTTTCATATTCGCCATCCCCGCCGCCTATAAAATCGTCTCCGACTTGATTCTCCCTTGAAATCGTCATAACCACTACGATACATAAAGCAAAAAAGAAGATAAAAGGAGCCGAGAACACCAAAGGAAGAACTACCTTTTTACTCATCATCTTGTTCTTTCATCCCTTCTCAGTCGATCTTCTGTTTTTGATGAAGAACGTCTTGCAATTTCATTTAACGATACTTGTTCAAATGTATTTACGTTTTCTTCAGTTCGCTTAATCGTTTGTGATGAAGTCTGATTTTCTCTTAAAACAGTCTTACTTTCAGCAGGTGCATCCGTCTGTTTTTTCTCAGCACGAATACCATCTGAATGAACTTTTGCGGGTTCAGATGGTCTGGTTTTTCGTTCATTATTGACAACAGGTTGATTCTCTACTTTTGTAGGTTGAGAGCTTTCAAAGCCATTCTGTGGTTCAGATTGACTCGTTATGACTTTTTGGTCTGAACGTTTGATGTCTGCTGATCTCTCTTGTGCTACAGGTTCACTTTTTGAAACAGTATCATCTTTCTGGACTTCAAAATCTTGTTGCATATCTGTTTCAGGATTCTGGTTTTGTTCTTCATAAACATACGCTTTTTGATCAGTACGTTCTGTGTCTTTATCACTCTCTTGTGAGACTGGTGCTCGATCAGAAGCAGTTTCTTCTTCATGTTGTAATGATGCATCATCAAATTGTGGGTGATGACTTTCAGGCTGTTTAAGAAGCTGTTCCTCATATTCTTTTTGATCTGTTCTAGCTGATTCATCCTTTTTATCCTGTAATATAGGCGCTCTTTTGGATAACTCTTCATTACCTTCTTGCAAAACGTCCTTCAGCATAGGAGAGTTTATTCCATCTTTTCTCAATCTTTCTAAATGGGATTGCTGTTTATTTTCTTTTGCATTCGCAAATGCTTCTTTTTGTTTCTCATGTTCTTTTGATAGAGTTTGAGGATTTCGTTTTAAGCTTCGGCTGTTATGACTAGCTATTCCGTTAGTAGTCTCTTTTTGTGGGGTTCTTGAAATGGCATGGTTATTATCATATCCCATAGCAGCCCCACTCGGTGAATTACCGCCACTTCCACTTGGAGCACCATCTAGGCTATCAGCTGAAGCATCTTTTCTCCCCCTAAAATTCTTTGCAAAATTCGTGAATGTGCCTGCCGTTCCTGTACTTAGTGCTCCTCCTACTTTTTTCGCATTTTCCCAAGCAGGCTGAACAACGTTTTGTCTCATATTTTCCAACATATTGTTATCAACTGAAACCACTTTTCCAGCAGTCACAAACTTGATAATGGCATCCCTTTTCAAAAAACCAATCCAAAGAATTAAAGCGAGTACAGTAACATTCAGTAGATACTTTCCAAAACCATTTGGAGGAATTAACGTATCAACCATAAAACAAATGACATACACAAACAGAACAATGACTCCTAACATCGCTTTAAGTAGGTAAACACTCCCTAAGCGTCCAAGTGTAACAAATCCCGAATATGCTAATTGGGGAACATACGCTAAGATGAAAGCAAATGGCACAAAGAACACAATCACTAGAGCGATTATTTGAAGCAAGAAGTTAAAAAACGCTAGTGCCAAAAATGGAACACCAATCACAACAGAAGCGACCACAGCAATAAAAGACTCTCCAAGTTGAGCAAAGACATTTCCAGTGGTCATGGACTCATTTTCATATTTGCGTATTTCCGTATCTTTAATATGGTCTTTTTTTGCTTTCTCTCCATCCTCAGAAAGCTTATATGAAAGAAGTTTATCGACCCTCGATAATTTACTTTTCGAATCGCCTTTTTCATTAATTTTTGCTTCACTCGTTTCTCCAAAATTCACGATTAGAAAAGGTTTCATTAAAGCCATGTCAAAGTAAAGGTTACGCATGACCGCAACTGTGCCTTCCATTTCCTTTCCTTTTTCAATTGCAGAACCATCTGCAAAATTCCCTTCATCTTGAACAATGCCAACCAACCCATTTCCCGCAGTTAAAAGCTTTCCTTGTGCTTCTACAGACAAGGCATTCAACGCCTTCATGTAATAACCAGCGTTTGACATCCAAAGCCCGCCGATCACCATGACACAAATAAATAGAATACTCCGTCGCATTGCTTCTTTTACGCTACCTCTCACACAGAACAGATAGACGACATAGCCACACGTGAAGATGAATAACGCTTCACCGAAATTCTTTTTCAGAGTTTTATAAACTGATTTAGAAACGTTTGTAATGGAGTTTGCGAACTCGTCAATCGGTTGCAAGTTATACAAAATATCCATTCCCGCATCAACCACACGGACAATATTGCCTGCAAAAGAAAAAGTGACGTTTGTCAGTCCAACAAACGCCCCCTTGATTAAATCGTCAGATGCTTCATTATTCGCTTGATAGCGTGAGATAGGAAACCTCTTCACCTTCAATTCCACGCCGCCAGCTTTTTCGACTTTTGGCTGTGTCGTTGTATCTCCATCAGCCGAAATAACAGTGACAGCTGAAGCAACAGTTAGAAACAACAACACGATAGCCGACACAATCAGTATCCTTTTCTTTTTCATTACAGCCACCTCCTAATCTAATCGAGTTAATAAATAAAATTGGTATCTGGCTTTCTCTAAGTCTCTTTGTGTTAGCAGCACGTTTTCGGGATATCGTTCATACAGAGAGAAACAGATTGCTTTTTGATATTTCATATGTCTGAAAGTCTTTCGGTTTTGTTCAATCTTGATGCCTAATAATTTTTGAAGAAACTGTGCCGTTGATTTATGCCCAATAAAACTTTTGTATCGTCCGTCATAATGTCTCAACCATTGTTTAACTTCGTCCAATGTGATTTTTTCAGCTTTATAAAAGCCTGGACTCGTGACCACAAGAGAGTTTAAGAAAGCTATTTCCATGTACGATTCAACCCCTTTTACAAATATTTTTCTTCCGCATATGCGACGGCTTTTTTCTCAACTGTTTTCAGAGCACCTTGCCATTCTTCGAATAGGCATTCAATCGAAATTTTGGAGGTGCGGCCATAGTAATCTTTAAATAAGCATTGACCTTGGAACATGGATTCCATCATTTTTTTGTTTTCTTTAGTGACCTCCATATTCATCCACTTCAACACTTCTTCACGTTCGTTTGGTTCGTCAAAGGCAAAGGCAACACCGAAGTTTCCGGAATCTTCTTCTTTCAAAGCGTCTTTTGTGGATTGGGAAATGAAGTATTCCGCATTGTTGTATGAACGACCAATCCGGCGCATTTGTCTTTCTACTTTTTTTCCTTGTTGGGAAGTGGTGAATATCCATGCTTCATCTATAAATTCAACAGTTTGTTCATCTTGATTCATACCGAATAGTTCGCAGAACTTACCAAGCGCAAACATGACGGCACTAGACTTTAATTGTGATATGGTGTAGTTTTCAAGTCGCTCAGCATGATCAGGCAAATCCATATTTTCAACCTCTAAAATGGTGATTCGTTTTTCAAGTGACAATGCAGGGTTTGAACCATCATGAATACAAAGTTTCAAAATGGAATCTGACACAACCTCATTTAAATAGTCGCCAGCTTTTTGTACAGCTTCTTCCGGATGGTTCTGCATCCTCCAAATAATATCAAGTGAGCCGACCTGTTCGCCTTTTTGCTTCAACTCAATTACTTCTGACGTAGCACGAAGGAAAGCTGTGTTCACATCGTCTTTCCCTTTAAAGTCATATACTTGTTCAAAAATGACTTGAACTAGCTCTTTTGCTTTCATAGGAGGGAGGAAAGAAACAGGATCAAGCGCTCCCCAGTTGTGCGTATTTTCATGATCTAGCGTGATATAGTTGTATTTCTCTAAATGTGCAATATATAAGGGGAAATTCTCTCGAATGTACTCATCATTCAAGACTCTTTGAATCCACTTTCTCATTTCTTTTTTAGGGTCTATATACAGAGATTTGATGTTTAACATGCTGATATAGTTAAAGATCAATTTCGCCAGATATGACTTGCCGTTTCCTGTGTCTCCTGTGATTAAGCAGTGGGGAGAACGTGTCTTTGAACCTTTTAACTGTTGATTCGCTAAGAAAGGGTGGAATAAGACAAAATCACGGCTGGACATAATGGCACTTTCTAAGTCTGTGTGCTCTTGAAAACGATCAACCCAACCGAGAAAGAATCCAATTTTCGAACCAATATCAGAGTTAACAGCGAAAAGACCTTCTGCAACTCCATCTTGTGTCGTTTTTTGAATCCAGTTCTTATCGGTTATATCTAACTTTTCACCAGGGAGCATTTTATAAAAAAGGTTTAGTTGATCAGCCACCGGAAGTCGGCATGTAATGCCAGCGCCTTTTAAATGCCTTTTGACAATCGTTGCTTTCCCCACACATTCTTTTTTTGTCTTTCCATGAACGACTATCACAGACAGCCAGTTCATCACGTGCACATCTTCTTTCTTTATTTCATCTTGTAAATGCCTTATCATTGTGGCACTTGTGACAGTAGAAACATCACTTCGATCGCCTGTGCTTTGTTGTTCTTTTTGTTCTTCTTTCAATTGCTGTCTTTTGAGGTTGAGGGCAGGCTTGGTAATGGACTTTGATTCCGTTTGAATTTTCATCTGTACTTCAACAGGGAAGGGAAGAGACTGCGCTTCATAAAACAAATCACTTTCCGACATATTGTGAAGAAATTCGTCAATCACGACAAAAGCTGAATAGCCTTCATCTTGGTCACTATGCAGATGTAAAACGGATGGGTCAGTGGGGTCTATGATCGTGTTTGTAATAGAGCGAACATCCTTTATCTCACTTTCTTCATTCGTTTGGTGCTTTAACCCACGTACAAAGTGATAACGGTTAATGTATGTCATTTCGGATTCTGAAAGCCGTTCTCCGCGAACAGAAGCCATGATATTGGCTAATGTTTCTTCAACTTCCTCATATTTTTCAAAAAAAGAGGTGGAAACATTTTGTTCCCACCCGAGCATTTTCACAACTGTATCAGTCGCCGTATTGAAAAAAGATAGTATATTGTCTTTAAGTTCCACACTAATATTGACAAGACTGCTTTTCAGTTTTACACCTAAAATGAAATCATACTTTGTCAGCCTTCCTAATCGCTGTTCTAACAGCCTTACGGTTTCTTCATTGTAGTAACGTGCCACATCCATTGCATCTGCCGCAATATCTGTTTCTAAATCCTTAAATCGTTTTTCTAATTCATACTCACTTGGATACATCATCAAGTGAAAATCCTCATAAGATGTAATTTCTTCAAAAAGATGCTGCCATTTCTTTTTGTACGACTCAACTTTTTCTTTATTTTGCATAGGAATCGAATTGCTTTTTATTCGGTAGTACGCCCACACGTCGCCCGTTCTTGTTAACAGCAAATTCTTGTGTATTGCCTTCATAGGCGTTTTTAGTCTCATTCGAATAATCCACCACCTTCACAAGTTTTCGAAACTCAATTTGTTTTTCATTACTTAAATCAACCTTTCGGTCATTGCAATACTTCTTTTGTGGAAGCTTGATGAAGAAGTAATATTTTGCGAAATCAAAGAAATATAAATAGATGTTTTTGCCTTCCGGCTTTATTTTTGTTACAAGCATGGTTAGAAAAAACGGTATTCCAAAAATCACGATGACGTAACTGTTATCAAAAGCGTGAGGAAAAATCATCCTCACGCCGTACCAGAACCCAAAGCATAGGCCAACAAAAATGAAATAGTTAATAGCCGGTATTAACTCAACTGCAAAGGGTAACGAATAATTTTCGGTTAATTGCTGAATTTTTTTCGGCTCTCTCATTGCCTTCCGGTAGTTGAACACCAGACGCCCCATTCAGATGCCCCCTTACAATTTTTCCATTAGCGCATTGATCCAGCCGGAGAATTCTGACCAGTGTTTAATAACCCACGTCACCGCACTGCCAATACAGCAAACAAAGATAATGCCGCCCATTTTTAATTTCATCAGATTCTTTGCGGCTATGAACATGACCACGATCGTAATGAATTGGATAACAACATCAGATGCCCATCCTTTTACCCCTCCAAGCGTTGGAAGGTCTGCGCCAAGAATAAAGAAATTCATAAATTCCATATTGATTTTTACCTCCTATTGATGAGTAAGTTTTTTCACGTAATATTGACCACTGTTCTCCGTAATCTCTAAACTGAATTTTTCATTTACCGGAATGTCATTTTCTTTTTCCTTAAATTGAACAGCACAAAAAACCTCGAAACCTTTTTTCGTCTCGAAGATTTTCACTGACTGCACTTCCCCAAATAACAAGTTTCCTTCCAACGCTTCCGGCTTTTTCATCATATAAACCATTTCTTCTTTCTTTTCAGAAGCGTATTTCTCAAAGAAATTTTGAAGAAATGATTCGATAGATTCTTTTTTCTCGCCTGCATATTCGTCTCTAGTTTCTTCATTACTCTTAGAAGCAATATCGCCTTTTAGATCATAAATCTGTGTAAAGTAAGGAACAGCAGACACCGCAAAGGAATCACCTTTATTTGTGACTGGAATATTCAGCAACATTTGTTTTTCTGATTTTTCGTTTGTTTTAACCTTTTCTTTCACCTTCTTTTTCTTCTTTCCATCTTTGACTTCTTTTTCAACTTCCTTTTCTACAGGGTATAGATTTTCATATGTGACCTTATATTGAAAAAGGCTGTTTTTATCACCTTCTTTCACGTTATATAAGCTGTAATCTTTTAACTCTCGATCACCTTTTAAACCATCCACATTGAAGCGTTCTTCATGTTCAAAATGGTTATCTTCCTGTTTCACCATGTAGCTTTCAAGGCTCTGCATTCGTTTTTCAATAGATTCTTGATCGTTCTTCACATTCACATATTCATTGATGAACCCTGATAGAAAGTTTTCAGCAGCAGTCACCGAAATTTTTTGTTTATCGTCATTTGTTGGCTTATTGGCTTCATCTTTCATATCATTAAGCTGAGAGCGAGTATTAATTGACAGAAGCACAGCGAGCAAGCAGATAAATAGCAAGCCACCGACACAAGACCACAATGTGACGGCTATCAGTTTCGACCTGTCACGAGGGACTTTCTGTTTGTCTTTTTCCGGTCTTTCAATTCGTTTCAGTTTTTGAAAGGCAGACCGAAAAAAGGACTCTTCTTTTTTATCCGAGCCAATTTCTTTATGGAGCAATTCGATTCACTCTCCTTTCATAGATTTCTAAGCACTTTCCTCCTGGTTAACTTTCATGTTTCTTGTCATTTTCAAAATGGCTCTCGCCATTTTTTCATAGTTCGGTTCGTTTAACTCCGTCACGATTACTTCCACTGGCTTACCTTTAATTTCAACAACCTCAACACTCTGTTTCATGAAAGACCTCGCTTTCTTCAAACCTGTTTTGTTTTTTCAAGGAATAATAAAAAGGATGCTACATGTTGTAACATCCTTACTTGTTCATCACATTGAACTGATGATTATAGATTATTTAATTTGCTTTAAATGAAGGTTTTTTCCCAATAAATCTTAATATGCTACTTAGAATAACAATAGATGAAAATACTAATAGAGGTGTACTTACCTGTTGATCAGTTAATAACTTAATACCAATAACTAAAATTAGCGTTACAATACAAGCTATATTTACCCATTTCCACCAAGACATTCACAAAACTCCCTCTAACTTGATTATATATTTCCATCATAAGTATAACACACCCCTTTTTACCACTCCCTTTTCATGAAATCTGCTTTGTTTTTTCTAGAAATAATAAAAAGGATGCTACACGATGTAACACCCTTTTGATGCTTTGATTCTCCATATAAACTTTTAAGCTAGTCATTCGACCGTCCGGCAAATATCTTGTCTTATAGAATGTGTAACGATACTCAGCAAACCCTTTTATTCGTTCGCCTTCGACAACCAACATACAATCTCTGCTTAAACTTCTCACAAAAACTAAAGAGGGGATACCCACATTAAAACCCAAGCTTTTGAATCGTTTGTCTACAGCAGACACCGCACATTTTCACCCCTTATTGGTAGTAGCTAATTCCTTCAAACTCTACAATTCTTTCATCTGTCTCGACGTCTTCATCCTCCAGTATGTTGAAGGTAGCTTGAAGTTTGGCATTCACATTATCTATAACCGCAAGGGTTTGGACTATGACTCTTTGAGCAACATCACTGTAAAAGACGTCTTCCATCATCTTTTCAATGAGTTCCTCAGCAATATCCAAACAGCCAAGAGACTCCAAATCACTCTCTAGTCGGGCCTGATTCAACAGATTAATATTAAACATCTTATCCCCCTTTTAGGAATGCACTATCCTACAAAGTAATGTATAATTCTTCCTAATCATGTGGTGGAAATAACTTAAAGATAGGAGTGGTTATATGCCTAATTTCTCTTTAGTTTTAAAACAGCATTCGCCTTCATTTATTGAATCAAACGATGATTATTTAGCCAAAAGAGATGTAAAAACAACCCCCGCAGAGATTTCCCTAACAAATAGGGAGGTCAAATCCTTAGCACAACTAATAGATATAAAAAATACTGAGTTAGACAATAATCTGAACTCAGTTGTTGAAATTAACAGTAATATGAAACTAACATTAAACGAACTGTTTTATTCTCTTGATTCCCCCAGCGAGATTGAGTTTGAACTACGTGTCTATTATGGGAAAGCGCAATTTATTAATGAAAATGGACACGATGTTATAAAGTTCACAACAGAACAACATCATAAAAATCATCTAAATGAAATTGTGAACGACACACCTTCAATTAAAGTTTTCTCTTCTAATCTCAATAAATTTAAACACCTCAAAGAATTAGTGAATTATCTAAATACCGATAAAACTTTTACTTGTTATTATTTTGGATTTCCAAAACTAGACCGGTTTATAAGATTCATACCTTACTTTTATAACAATCTGTTTATCGAATATTAAAAAGTTCTCTACAATCATCAACGAGTTTCTCGATATAAGGTTTATCCAATATTTTAAGCTGATAATTGGTTAACTCCATAATTGCAAATGGCTTTTCAATATTTTCGGGAAACTCTTTTTTTAAGAAATTGTTAACGTCCTCTAAAGAACTGGCATTCAGAATAAAAACATGTTCATCAAGCACAATTAGAAAAACCCTCATTGGGTCATCATATTTTCCTCCAGTAGAAGTAGCAAAATCAATAGCTCCAATTGCCATTCAAAAACCTCTCCTTTCTTGGGCTTTGCCCAAACCCACCAACGTATGCACGTTGGATTGCTGTTAATCTATCCCCCTATTCCCCCGAATCATCGGGGGACTCCCTCGCCGGTAGGCAGGAACAAACGGTTGTTTGTTCAATGCCAAGAGGGTTTGGCTGGCGCTGAATATGTCAACTCCTTATCCTCACTTCGTTCCGGTACCGTTGACACATACGTTTAATCGCATCACTTATGTTTATAAAGGTTTAGCAGCTTGTTTTTAAACAACCATGTCAGCAACATCAGCCATAAACACATCTAGCATTTTTTTATGTTTGTCTGCTAATTCAGCTTCTACGATCATATCTGAAAGATCAGTTTTCCCTAAATGCTTATCAGCTTCAAGCACCATTTTCATAGTAGGGGCACAAGAGTTACGAAGCCAGTTTCTTGATTTTTGGTAAAAGTCTTCTTGCGGCTTCATGAAAAGTCTCAATTTGCCTACATCCCCTATAAAAGCTTGCCAGAAATCACTTGTTTCCCAATATCGACGTTCTCTTTCGTTCGGGTCAACGAATTTCACATAGTTGTTAATAATCTGTAATGCGATATATGTCAAATCTTGTCGTTTGATCAGTTCTTTAATGGCTACTTGTGCCCGTTCGTTTTTTAAACGAATTTCATAGCGATTCCAGTCACCTAAATCCTCTAACGGGATATTGTATTTTTCAGCCTGTTCATGATTTTTTTCATAGAAACATAGATAAGCTTCTGATTTTTTTGAGCCAAAGTATATTGTCGTTCCACCCATTTGACCATCCGAGAGATCAAAAGAACCGTTATAATCTGATTTTCTAAATCGTGAAATACATTCGCCCTTTTGGGCTTTCTTTAGCAATTCAGGGATTGAGAAGTATGTCTTTTTATCGTCAATCGCTAAATCAAAGCGAGTGAATGAACCGTCATTTTGAATACAATCCCGAAAGAAGTCAAACCATGTTTTCTTCCTGCACTTTAAGAATGATTCAAACTGTCTACAACCTTGACCAGACAACTCAATCAAAACACCTCTGTTATCATCTGGCGCAGAGTAAAAGACTTTGATATAGTCCAGTTCGTACGTACCAACGTATCCATAAAAGCCGTTGGGCTTTTCAGTCATAAAATCTTTACTCAGATGGAGAATATTCTCAATAATGTGGTCAACATCGTGAGTTTTAAAAGTGACTCGAATGTAGTCAACCATTGATACTAAAGGATTTTCAACGTTCTCTTTTTCTTCTTCTAACATTACTACCCCCCTGTTAGCGTGGGGGGGTTGTTTTAGCTCATCCATTCGCTTCGCTCACTCCTTCGCCGCTGGCCGTCTGGTCGCTTACGCTGCCGCTGGCGACTGCCGTCGCCTGCGCTCCCTCGACTCCAACCAGCGCATTTTTAATAGATGACATAAAATCATATCCTTTCGGCACAATTGGACTGTAAAACTCTAATATTGAACCTGTGCCGACATAGGCATATCCTCGACCTTTCACGTCTTTTTCCATAAATGTTTTATCAACGTCACCGAACATCATCCCATAACCAGTATCAGACATATTGCCAAGAGCAACACGAAAACTAAATTGATCTCGTATCCCATCAGCTAGATATTTTGCATCTGGTCGCTGTGCCCCTAAAACAAGAAAATAACCAGCTTGACGACCCAACAGAACCAATTGTTTCATATAGGATAAGGCTTTATTCCTTTCTGACATGTCTAGTAAATCCATAAATGCCACGTATTCATCAAAGAAAATAAAAACAGGTTTTAGCCCTAAATAGGCATAGTTTTCACCCGTCTTGTAATTGGGCATTTTCTTCATTTCATCCATTCGCTCCATCATTCCATCAACTGACTTTCTTAAACACATAAGAATGCCAGTTTTCTGCGAATAGACTCTTTTCGGGATCACCTCTTCCAAGTCGGCTAAATCAGCATTTTTTGGGTCTAAGATTTTCACATCTGCTCCAAGTCCCACACACGCTTTTATGATGGTCAACATGAAATAGGTTTTCCCTCCCCCTGTGCTACCGGATATGAGCATGTGCGGCAACTTATCAAATTGCCATGAAATATGCTTCATTAACGGAAGGACCCCATTCTCAGCTTTTGCATCATCAATGGAAATACGATTCTTTTTGACATCGTAAAGAAGCTTAAAGCACACAAAGCCTTCTTCCATTTGCTTATCAACCAAGTCACAAAATAAGCCGTTTTCCAAATCTTTTCCTAAGTCTAGGAAGCGATTCTGAAAACGGCTCATATCCATAGCAATACGGATATAAATGTGATTGTTTTTAACTCGGTAATACACCTTAGGAAAGTAAGTGATTTTTTCCTTTGTCCCTGTATCATTTGAGAATAGCTTTTTAACCTTTACATGATCTTTTTCATAAAACTTGTTAGAGAAAACCATTCTTGTAAGCATCTGCCTGTGCTTTAACCTTTTAAAAAATCCATTAAAAGTTAAATAGGCAACATACACACTTCCAATACCAATTGACAACGAGCAAACCAAACTTTTAACGATCAAAGGTACATTCCATTCAAAGTGATCAATCACTTGAAATACATCAAAGTGAAGAAGATGACCTTTCCAAAAGAGGAACATAGATAACAAAAAAACAGGCACAAAGATAATTGCACCTGCTAATTTTACGTTGTTTCTCATGTACGGGCGGATTCGTTTACCCCTGTATTTCCAAAATCTTCTGTTTAAAAAATCAATCATTTATATCACCCACCTGCCGATATGAGAGCATCATGTTATTTCTTTTCATTCCCACCAGTTACCGCGGCAGGTTTAGAGGATACAGCAGACCCTGCGCCTTTTAATACCAGGTCTTCTGCTTCAACAGTCCAGTTAACATTAGCAAAATTCCCATTTGCTCTAGCAGAAGCCATGATTTTCGGATTTTTCAATTCAACATCCTTAAAGAAATCAAATTCCTTTAAATCAACATAAGCAGGAATTGTCACTTCAATCTGCCCGCCTTGTACACTAGACCCTAGATTATATATCCTTGATTCCAATGTATCTGTTCTTTTACCATCCACATAGGCATAACGCTCACGGTTTAAACCTAAAAATTTCAGTTCACCAAAAGTCATATTGATATCCGGTACAATAAAGTTTAAGTTCATTTTTCATATCCCCATTTCATTTTTTATTATTTATTTTCAAAAGATCGTTAAATTTCGTATTTTATATTTTGGATTCGCTCCGGTTCTGTATCCATCTTGGCGCTTATCAGTTGCTAACGGCGTTATGCCCTCATGGCAACCTAGTAGGCTAATTATAGCCATCAAGCTGACTACAGCTATTCCGCACGCTTATTCTAGCCTGCTACAGCATTTAAAGTGATTGCTGTTCATCACTCAAATACTCACGCATGACTTTTCAACAAGAATGCCGTATAATAAAAGTGTCTAGTTTTTATTTGCCGGCGTTCTTGATGATTATTCGTCAAGGCGCTTTCTTTGTTTATATGTAGTTTTCAAAGAACAAACACCCCTAGCGACATAAGTTATACAATTCATCGTTATATAAAGTAAACACTTGGTTATCCTTCTTACTCAATGGACGAGATGACCAGATACACCACCAATTCCAACCTTTTAACTGCTTGGATACTTGTTCATTAGCCCTTAAATGATTATCTTCATCGACAACAAAAGTTTCACAAATCACATAATCTTTAAAATGTTTCAAATCTTTATCGGACTTTAAAGCTTCAACATCAGTGATGATTGTTGCATTTACCCTTATTTTCATTGCATCCCCCCTTTCAAAGGATTCTTAACAGCTCCCTATAGTGGTATATAACGTCACACTATGGATGATTGCCGCAGCTTTTCAATGCCTTGTCTTCTAATACCGTAATGCTTACATATCCTGCGATATGAAACGCCTTTTCGCAGTAATTCATTAACATTTTCAATTGTTAAGGGAAGGTTTAAATAATGATTTATGATGACTGAATTCTGAGCAATTTTCATTCGTATTATCCAATCACCTTCCATTTGTCTGGCCAACGGAACAGCTTCTTTCATAAACAAATGAGTTTGGTTTAAACTAATGACGTTCACCCCGTTGTTTTATAAATATATTTCTCTTCAAATCTGGCACGGCTG
This sequence comes from Bacillus sp. FSL P4-0334, assembly GCF_038004825.1. NCBI lineage: Bacteria > Bacillati > Bacillota > Bacilli > Caryophanales > Bacillaceae > Bacillus > Bacillus sp. FSL P4-0334. Next base: position 1,010,588 of record NZ_JBBORX010000001.1, read on the forward strand.
ACTTTTCCTTTAACAACTTTGTATCCCTCTTGTTTGAGTTCCTCATTTAGCTCCCTAATGATTTGATATGCTTTTGCCTGCCGTACCCCCAAAATGTTTTGAATGTTTTCAGCAGTTAAAAATTCTTTCAAACAACTCCCTCCTTTTCTGCCTTTTTCGTCTTTTCGTTTATAAGTTAATTATAATTAAACTATACGTTTAAGTCAATGCAAAATTAAACTTTAAGCATAAAAACAATAGGTTTTTTTATTTCAGTGCAAAAATTCATGTTACATATAATGAATGTAAAACCATTATATTTATGCATTTAGTTTAAGTCAACAACCAAATTAAACTTATCGAAAAGATAATCGGTAAGTCCTAGCTTGGTTACATTGATGGTGATAATATAAAAATAAACTTTCTGTAGATTGGACGAATTTATATGAGCTTAGGAAAACGATTAAAAGAAGCGAGAAAAAAACGTGGACTTTCTCAAATTGAAGTTGCTCAAAAACTTAACATTTCTAACCAAGTCATTTCTAATTATGAAAGAAATTTTCGTGATCCAGACACAAAAACATTAAAGCAATTAAGCGACTTGTATAATGTTTCAACTGATTATTTAGTAGGTAAAGCCCCAATTGAAAGCAACAATAAAGCTTCAAAATTAACCCAAACATTTAATGAAGTAATTGAGGAACTAAAAGATGAGGATACACTACTCTTTAAAAATGACGGTGAGTTCGACGAAGAAACAGCTCTCCTAATTAAGAAGGCATTAAAAAATGGAATAAAGCTTGTAGATGAATTAAAGAGGAAAGAGTGATACCAATTTATACGAGCAAAAACATAAAACACAAAGTACAGTTAATCTTGTTGAGTTACGGAACTAATGATGTTTATGAAATTTGCGAACAACTAAATATAATCATAACCAAGAACAACTTAGGAAAAGCCGAAGGTTTACTTCAACATCTTAAAGAAGAAAATCGTTATATAATCCATACAAACGAAAAACTAACGCACCAAACAATCCAAAAATTCATTGTTGCCCACGAACTAGGACATTATTTCCTCCACAAAAATTTAAATGCTTTTAAAGTGGCTAATTGCTCCGCTGTCTTAAAAGATAAGTTAGAACACCAAGCAAATATATTCGCTTCTGAATTGTTACTTCCAGACAAATTATTAAAAGAACATTTATTCGAAATACAAAACTTAACAATCCATCAACTAGCATCTTTCTTCAATCTACCTACACATGTCATACAGCACAAACACTCACAATTGAAACTTTTGTCAAGAAACCGAATGGAAACAGGAATTAATCATGTATGCGAAATCTCTATATAAAGAAAAAAAGCCCACTCACGAAAAACGAGTGGGTTTACTTTAGCTTCCAAGCCGATCTGATGCAATACTAATTACGTTTTCAGATTTAGCTTGATGACCAAAAGTATCTGAATTAAAGGATAAGCCCAGTACTGTCATCCCCATTAAAATCGTCATTGATAAGGCAATCATTTTTTTCTTCATGAATAATCTCCCCTTTTCGAATTTCGTTTCTGGCTGCTATTACCTTACGATAATATTCGTTAGAGAGCGAAGAATTTCCTTTTTCATAATAAAACTCTGCAACTTCATGAGCATATTCTTCGATATCAGCAAATAATTTCTTCGATTGAAAGTAATCTAAGGCCTCATTAATTAAAGAAACATCCTCATCTGAAAAATATAGTCCCTTTAGCAATTTGAATTTGGCTTGGTATTCATAATCATTGTTACGCATAGCAATGGCACTTCCTTGTTCAAAATAAAGAAGCGCTTTATTCATTACTCCTTTTTGTGCTAATACATGAGACAAATTAAATAAAGTTTTAGACATGAAAATATGCTTTTCCTCTTGAAAAACTTGCAATGCCTTCATGAGATTTTGAATCGACAAATCATATTGACCAACACTCCTATAAACAATACCTAAATTCATATGAAATGTTGCAATGAGATATTTTTTCCCGATTTTAAAAGCATCCTGTAATCCTTTTTTCAATTCCTTAATTGCACTATTGTAATTTAAAGTATCAATTAAATTCCCAGCTACAATAAACCTGCAATGAAGTATTCTTTCATCATGAATGTCAAATTTCTGGTATATCTTTATAGCTCTCTTTGCATAACTCAGCGAAAAATAAGTTTGTTTCATATAATAATATACTTCTGATACTTTAAAATAAAATTCTCCACGTTCAATTTCATCTTCAATCTCTGATAATTTGGTTTCAGCCAAACTATAGGCGTTTATTGCAGAAACAAGTTCTTTTCTTCTAAATTCGTACATCCCCATGAAAAAGAAGAAATAATACTCAAGCATTTTTGATAAACTGCCTTCTTTTTCCTTCAAAATTTCATAGGTATTCTTAACTTCTTCAACGTCTTTCGATCTCAAATAAATTAGCATCAGTTCATGTCTAAAATCTAAAAGTTGATAATATAGGAGGACATCTTGCTTCAGTTCAACTTCTTCTAAAAGGGATTCAATTTCTAACTTCTTCTTTTGGGCTTCTTCAATCATATTTTTCTTTATAATTGTATACCATGAATTTAACTTAGATATTAAAATTTCATACGGAATCCTTTCTTTTTTTATAGATGTATGATCCAAGAAAATCTCACCCCACAGATTTACAAAATTATTAGAATATTTACATTAATTGTATTATGTCAGATCAAAAAACCATTTACAATTCCTAATGTGAAAAGGTACATTTTAGCTACTCCTTAGCTATATGATTGCGTTTTTTTTGCGGTAATAGCGATACTTTTGTGACTTGACAGCATTTTTTCATTTCTTTTATCAATAAACAGTCAGTTCTTGTATTTGTTTATCGTTACTATGGTAACCTGCCAAGATAATAAGAAATTAAAAGACCAATTTATTGATACAAATGTAGTGAACTGATAAAGTTTGAATTAAATGGATTAATTTAATAATGGAGGTTTAATGTTTATGAGTAAAACAATAAGGTTAATAGCCCCTGATTGGCAAGGTGGAAATAAGCGAGAGTATTATTTTGGTGCAGAATTACTGTCATGGTTAGCTCCTAAAAATGCCAACCAAAAAGAGATAAAATTAAATATTGATGAACCGAAAAATGAAGAATTAGAAAAAGAAAATGGTGTGGTTGCTCAATCTACTGTTAAACGAAATGTGAGTATGGCAGCAGAAGTTCTGAAAAAAGAATTGCCAGATAAAATCATTACTTTTGGTGGGACTTGCTTAGTGTCTCAAGCACCTTTCGATTATCTTCATGGTAAATATGGAAAAGAACTAGGAATCATCTGGATAGATTCCCATCCTGATGTTTCAACCCCAAAAGAATTTCATCACGAACATGCTATGGTTTTAGGGAATTTATTAGGAGCAGGAGATCCAGAGTTATCTAAAAGCGTTGAATATCCTTTTGATTCAGATCAATTTTTATATGTTGGATTGCAAAAGCCTCTTGATTTAGAAGTAAAATCATTAGAGGAATTAAATCTAAATTATACAGTTCAAGACAAAAGCAATTTAAAATCTGAAGATATACAAAAGTGGATTAAAGAGAATGGTTTTACTAAAATAGCTGTTCATTTTGATTTAGACGTATTAGATCCAAATTTTTTTAGATCTTTATATTTCTCTGAGCCTGGTGTAACAGAATTTCCTGCAGAATCCGGAAAGATGACTCTTAAAGAATTATTGAATATATTAAAAGGTGTTTTTAAAGAAAATGATGTTGTCGGATTTACAATAGCAGAGTTTTTACCATGGGATTCTATAAATTTGAAAAATTTATTAGCAGAATTAGAAATTTTTGAACAATAGTTAAAAAATGATCTGTTTTTAAGCAGATCATTTTTTTATTTTTTTAATTTTTAGGTAATGAGTCTTCCGGATAGACATACTTTAGAGGCTTGACAGTAAGTCCAAAACTTAACAACCCTTACTTTAATTAATGTACACAACAACTTAACTCGACACAAAAAAACTATTGAGAGCTGTGTCAGTAGTTTTTATTTGGTATATATACACGATCTAAACAATTGACTCTTAAACAGGCGTTGTAATTTATTTAGTCATTCGGTTTCATTATTAATTACTGCTGTTGCACCTGTATTTTCATCACTATTAGATTGACCATGCCCTGGTCCAAAAAGATTTAATATTACAACCCCCACCAGAATTAAAGCAATTCCTGTGACGCTGGCAACGTTAATTTTTTCTTTCCAAATCAAAATTGAAATAATAGTGGTAGCAACTATCCCTATTCCAGACCAAAGTGCGTATGCGGTATTCAGTGGAATTGTCTTCATTGCAAGTGATAAAAAGAAAAAAGAAGCTATAAAAGAAATAATCAAACCAATAGTAGGAAAAATTTTCGAGAATCCTTCTGATGCCTTGAGCAGCGATGAACCAATAAGCTCCCCTGAAATTGCGAGTACTAAGTATAAATAAGCCATTTTTACTTCTCCCTCCAATATTAATTAATCAACTCATTAAAAACCTTTGTCTTAAATAAACCCTATATAGGTTCACTTTCACTCTTTCTTTATTAATTACAACTTTACAAAAAACAACAAATGTTTATAAGTCTTTATTTTTAAAAAAAGTTGTGCGCACACATATGGCTGTTATTCCTTAGACGAGTAGATAAAATCTAACCTAGATAATCTAATAAGGTATAAACTAAACTCCATTATGGTAAAGTAAAATTAGCAACCAATAGTTAAAAGTGAAAGAAGGTGATCCCATGCCCACTAACAATAAACCCAATAGATTAATCGCTGAGAAGTCTCCATACTTACTTCAACATGCTCATAACCCTGTAAACTGGTTCCCTTGGGGAGAAGAAGCATTTGAAAAAGCGAAACGCGAAAACAAACCTGTTCTCGTATCTATTGGGTATAGCTAGCTCGGGTAGCTACACGCACATGTCATTGGTGCCACGTAATGGCCCACGAGTCCTTTGAGGACGAAGAGATCGCCGGTATGTTAAACGATAAATTCATAGCCATCAAGGTTGATCGTGAGGAGCGGCCTGATGTGGATTCCGTGTATATGAGAATCTGCCAGCTGATGACGGGGCAGGGCGGGTGGCCGCTGAACGTGTTCGTCACCCCAGATCAGAAGCCGTTTTATGCGGGGACATATTTTCCGAAGACGAGCAAATTTAACCGTCCGGGCTTTATCGATGTGCTTGAACATCTGTCCGAAACGTTTGCGAATGATCGGCAGCATGTCGAGGATATCGCCGAAAACGCCGCCGCTCATCTTGAAGTCAAGGTTCACCCGGCCGAGGGCATGCTTGGCGAACAGGCTGTTCATGACACGTATCGCCAGCTGGCCGGCGGGTTTGATACAGTGTACGGCGGATTCGGCCAGGCTCCGAAATTTCCGATGCCGCATATGCTCATGTTTCTGCTTCGCTACTACAGCTATACGGGCAAGGAACAGGCTTTGGCCGGCGTAACCAAGACACTCGACGGCATGGCGAACGGCGGAATTTTTGACCACATTGGGTACGGCTTTGCCCGCTACTCGACTGATAATGAATGGCTCGTGCCGCATTTTGAGAAAATGCTGTATGACAACGCCCTTCTCCTGACCGCATATACAGAAGCCTACCAAGTCACGGGTAATGAGCGCTACAAACAGATTGCGATGCAGATCGTAATGTTTATTCAGCGGGAAATGACGCATGAAGACGGCAGCTTTTTCTCAGCTTTAGACGCTGATACCGAAGGCCGTGAGGGGAAATATTACATATGGTCCAAAAAAGAAATCATGAACCTTCTCGGTGATGAACTCGGCCCGCTTTACTGCAAGGTGTATAACATCACAGATCAAGGCAATTTTGAAGGCGAAAACATCCCGCACCTCATTTTCACGCGGCGTGAGGCCATTCTCGAAGAGACCGGCCTCACCGGACATGAACTGGCTGAACGCCTTGAAGAGGCAAGAACAAAATTGCTGGAGGCCCGTGAAAACAGAAGCTATCCGCATACAGATGACAAAGTGCTGACCTCATGGAACGCGCTCATGATTGCCGGGCTGGCAAAAGCCGCAAAGGTATTTCACGAGCCTGACTTTCTCAGCATGGCGGAAACAGCGATCCGCTTTCTCGAACGGCACCTCATGCCGGACGGGCGCGTCATGGTCCGCTATCGCGAGGGCGAAGTGAAAAACAAAGGGTTTGTCGATGATTACGCTTTTCTCATCTGGGCTTATCTTGAACTGTATGAAGCGGGTTTTAATCCGTCTTATCTGCAGAAAGCGAAAACGTTATGTACAAGCATGCTGGAGCTGTTCTGGGATGAACGGCACGGAGGTTTCTTCTTTACGGGGAATGATGCTGAGACCCTTCTTGTCAGGGAAAAAGAGGTTTATGACGGGGCCGTGCCTTCCGGAAACAGCGCGGCTGCCGTACAGCTGCTTCGTCTCGGCCGCCTGACGGGTGATATATCACTGATTGAAAAAGCCGAAGCGATGTTTTCTGTGTTCAAACGGGAAATAGAGGCCTATCCGAGCAGCAACGCTTTCTTCATGCAAAGCGTACTGGCACATACAATGCCCCAAAACGAAATCGTTGTTTTCGGAAGGAAAGATGACCCGGACAGAAAACGTTTCATTGAGGCGCTTCAGGAGCATTTCACTCCCGCCTATACGATTCTCGCCGCAGAACATCCGGAAGAGCTTGCCGGCATTTCTGACTTTGCCGCGGGTTATCAAATAATCGACGGGAAGACAACGGTCTACATTTGTGAGAATTTCGCCTGCCGGAGGCCGACGACGGATATTGATGAAGCGATGAACACCTTACAAATCAGCAGCAGAGCCTAGGCGGCCTGCTGCTTTTCTTTTTTCACAAAACGGAATGCGAGCCATGCGAAGATGATATTGATCACCAGAGTCGATATGCAATCATATATTTCATAGCCGCCGGCTGCTGTTGTAAATATCGATGGAATGCCGCCGTACACCGAATGATCCTCTGTGAGAAAGATAAATAAAAACATATTATTGGCAGCGTGACCGCCAAGGGACATCTCCAGACTGCCCGTTTTAATCGTGATAAAGGTCCAGATCATGCCAATGGTGACATATCCGATTCCCGCCCAGAGAGCCCCATTATCCATCTCTGGATTCCCGAAATGAAGTGCGCCGAATAATCCGCCGATAATGACTGTCAGAACCACCGCATTTGCCGTCAATTTTCCGGCGAACTGAAGCAGAAAACCGCGAAAGAGAAATTCCTCCGCAGAGGTTTGAATCGGCACCAACAAGACGGCCGCCGCTAACAGGAGCAGAAAACGTGAAGCATGGAATTCCTGAAGCGAGAAACGATCCGGATGAATTGTAAAATCAATCAGCCCCGCGATAAACATCAGCACAACATATGTGCCGAATCCAAAGAAAATTCTCTTCCAGTTCAGCGACTGATTCGGTGTGATGATGGATAAAAACCGCCGTTTCATAATGAAACGAACCGCTATCCAAATGCCCGGAATCGCTATGAAATAGACGATATGCTGTAAATAAATATCCGCCAGCGGGTCACTTAATGCCCCCTCATCCCAATTTATCGTCAGTGAAGGATTGAAAGCGGACGTGAGAAACATATAAAACACGGTCAGTATGCTTCCGAAAAAGAACAAACCCACAATGACCAACAGAGAAAGAATATATCTCGATACACTATTTTTTCCCTCTGCGGGCCGTACAAACGTATTCATATTTATGCATCAACTTCCTTTCCTTCAACATTTTACAATATAAACAAAAACAGATATAGGAAATGTTATATATTTTAAGAAGAAAGCGCTATGCCGTTTCCTTTGGCTCTGGTTATTTACACTCTGTTTTTGCCAAAAAAAGACCTTTATAATGTATTCGTCAGATAAATTCACAGTATTTTCTGATTACAATTGCAAAGTCAGGGGGTTTTTTATGAAACATCAGACATTCTCAAATGTAGCGAACCGATTAGACCGTCTCCCCATTTCACGTGTGCACTATCAAGTATTAACCGCTCTCGGAATCATCTATTTTTTTGATCTCGCTGATCTGTTTACGCTCAGCAACGTGGCTCCGGCGCTGATTGAGCATTGGGGCGTGAAGCTGTCCACCATTGCCGACATCACGGCCGCATCCTTCCTGGGCATGTTTTTAGGCGCGTCCATCGGCGGAAGGCTGTCCGATCGGATCGGCAGGAAAAAAGCGCTGAATTGTTTTGTCCTTGTCTTTTCGATCTCATCTTTTCTGAATGCGCTGGCATGGGACATTCCGTCCTTAATGATTTTCCGCTTCTTGACCGGGCTCGGCGTCGCGGCCGCCATGATTGTGACGAACAGCTATTTGGCGGAATTTTTTCCATCCTCCGTACGGGGAAAATACATCTCCCTTTGCGCCATGATCGGGCTAATCGGCGTTCCCGTTACAAACGTTGTTTCCGCTTTTGTCATTCCTTTAGGCTCATGGGGGTGGCGGCTCGTATTCGTATGGGGGGCGGCCGGACTCATTTATTTCTTTTTTATCCGCCGGCTTGAGGAATCGCCGCGCTGGCACGAAAATCGGGGCGCATATGATCAGGCAAACGCCATTATGAACCGTCTTGAAGCACGTGCAGAGAAAGAAAAAGGCCCGCTTCCCGCGCCAAAAGAGGCGGCAGAAGTACATACAGTGAAGCACGCAGGCTACTTAGGGCTGTTTCAGGGCAGGAATTTAAAGATCACCATCATCCTGTCAGCGGTATGGATTCTTGAAACCTTTGGCTTTTACGGCTTTGCTTCATGGGTGCCCAGCCTGCTGAAAAGCAACGGCATCACCATGGAAAAAACGCTGTGGTACAATGTGCTTCACTCTGTCGGCGCGCCGCTTGGCGCATTGCTCGGTTCCATGATATCCGAAACGTTCCAAAGGAAATGGATTCTGGCCGCAAGCGCCTTTCTGACTGCCATTGCCGGACTGTTATACGGCATGACGTTTATTCCCGTCATGATTATTGTGTTTGGGTTTGTCGTTAACGTCACGGAACGGATCTTCACCTCAAATCTATACGCCTACACATCGGAACCGTATCCTACGGAATATCGCTCGGCCGGGAGCGGGCTGGCGTATGGGCTCGGCCGTTTTTCCAACATATTCGGCTCCCTGCTCGTCGGATTTATTGCCGTTAAGCTCGGCTACATCAGCGTCTTTTTGTTCATCGGCGGCTGCTGGCTTCTATGTTCCGTTTTGTTAATCCTCTTCGGCCCGAAAACAAATGCACAGCAAATTTAATCAATAAAACAGTGCGGAATCACTCCGCACTGTTACACTGTGATTTCTATCAAATTGCCTTCCCCATCCTCTATCACGCTCTCATAATATCCGTCACCCGTCACGCGCGGGCCGCTTACAACCTGAAATCCATCGTTTTTAAACGTTTCCGTCAATTCATTCACCCGCTCCTTGCTGCCTGTAGAAAATGCGAGATGCGCCCATCCGGTCATATTCTGTGACGGAACTTCATCAATGCCGCCTTTTTTCATAAGTTCCAGCCTGCATCCAGAGTCAAATGAAAGAAAATACGATTTGAAATCTTTTTTCTCATTATGATAAAGGTCATTGGCCTTGGCGCCGAAGTATGTCTCATAAAACTCTTTCATCCGTTCCAAATCTTTCACCCATATCGCTGCATGTTCAATTCGCATATGTCCGCCTCCCTTTTTTTCTCAATCTATTTATAAAGCATGAAACCCATTTCAGCTCAAGACTTTTTTCCGCTGAAATTGATGCATAATTTGTTTTTTAGCCGTTTCTTCGTGAAAAAACAATAAAAATGCTTCCTTTCCGACCCGTTCCAAATGAAGTTCCAGGGATGGAATATTCAATGCCCGGCTGACGCTCAGATTTCCCTCGCCGATGATCTCCGCGTTCCATTTCTGTTCTTTCGCAAACTGGTACAAGCCGGCAGCCACGTCATCACTGTGCGCATAGATGGCCGTCGGCGCCTTGTCGAAACCCCAGAAGTGCTCACCCGCACGCTTTCCGTCGTCCATATCATGGCATCCGACCAGAATGCGGGTTTCATCAAGAGAGCCGAAAACCGCCTTATATGCGGTTACCTTGTCGGCCGTACTCGGGCTTTTTTCCGCTTCCCGCACACATGTAAAAGCAACGTCTTGATGCCCGCGGTTTTTCAAATACAAAAAGCTTTCTCTGTATGCTGCCTGCCTGTCATTATAAGCGCAGGGAATCTCTTGATGCTGTGTATATTCACAAGCGACAATGGGACCGTATTCCAGGTAAGGCACGGCGGTTTCCCATTCATTCGCCCGGGACGTGACAATCAGTCCGTCAATCTTTTTCATTTTCAGCAGTTCGAAATATGTCATCTCTATAGCGGGGTCATAGTTGGTGGGGAGAAGGGTTGTCACGTAATCATGGGCAAACGCTTCCTTCGTGATACCGTTTACAATTTTGTCAAAGCAGGGATGGTCGCTGTACGGCAAAATCACGCCGATTGTATTGGTCTTTCCGCGAATCAGATCAATGGCGGTTCGATTAGGGGTATAATCCAGCTCCTTCATCACTTGATTCACAAGACGCCTTTTCTCCTCAGATACGTACGGATGTCGGTTTAATACGCGTGATACGGTGGCCACCGACACATTCGCCAGTTTCGCTATCTCTTTTATATTTGCCATGTGCTCCTCCATTTTCGGTGATAAAAAAAGCAGCAAGAGTGGATTTCTCTTACTGCTATCTCATCATAAATCCAATGTCATTTCAACAGGGCAATGGTCAGAACCCATGATATCGGCACAAATGGCCGCTTGGCTGATCCGCTGCTTCAGTCTGTCTGAAACAATGACGTAATCAAGCCGCCAGCCGATGTTTTTCTCACGTGCGTTCGTCCTGTAAGACCACCAGGAATACGCGCCTTCCTGGTCAGGATATAAATAGCGGAATGAGTCGGTAAATCCCGCGTTCAGCAGGGCGCTGAACGCTTCCCGCTCCTGCTCCGAGAAACCGGCGTTCTTCCGGTTGGCTTTCGGATTTTTTAAGTCTATCTCCCTGTGTGCGACATTCAGATCGCCGCATAAGATCAAGGGCTTCTTCCGGTCAAGCTTCTGCAGATAATCCTTAAAATCGGCTTCCCATTGAAGACGGTAATCAATTCGCTCTAATCCGCGTTTGGCATTCGGCGTATAACAGTTGACGACAAACACATGCTCAAATTCAAGCGTGATCACCCGTCCTTCTTGATCATGGTCGTCAATCCCCAGTCCATAGAACACGTGCAGCGGCTTTTCTTTCGAAAAAACAGCCGTGCCTGAGTAGCCTTTTTTCACCGCATAGTTCCAATAGGCGTGATATCCTTCAAGCTGTAATGATACTTGTCCGTCCTGTACTTTTGTTTCTTGCAGACATAGAATATCGGCTTCCGTTTCCTGAACGTAAGTATTGATATCTATCTTTTTCATCACGGCACGCAAGCCGTTTACATTCCAAGAAATCAGTTTCATGTGATCCCTCCTGTCCGGCTCAGCCGGTATTTCAGTGTTTCAATGTTTCCGCCCTCTAATGCCAGCAGCTGCTTTTTCATTTCTAAACCGCCTCTGAACCCGGTCAGTTTCCCGTTTTTTCCGATGACGCGATGGCACGGAACCGTAATCAATACCGGATTTTTCCCGATTGCGGCGCCCACGGCTCTTACGGCTGCCGGTTTCTGAATCATTTCTGCTATATCCGAATAGGAGTATGTCTCGCCGTACGGTATGTCCATAAGCGCTTTCCATACAGCAAGCTGAAATTCTGTCCCGTAAAGATCCACCGGCACTGAAAAAGCTGATCTGCCATTGTCAATGTACTCGGACAGCTCTGCCGTGTAAGGCGCCAGCTTTTCATCATCACGTGCCAATCGGTATTGCGGCAGTGATTTTTTTGCCCACTGCTCAAGCTCTTCAAAGCTTCCATGATTTGACCCTATAAAGCAAAGCCCCTTAGATGTAGCGGCTGTATACAGGCTCCAATCATTCCGTGTGAAGAGTGTCCAATAGATCATAGGCTCTTTACTCATATTGAACCTCCCTGTCCCATTTTGGCCGTTTTTCTGTATTCTGTGGGCGAACTCCCGGTTCCCTTTTTAAAAAGGGTCGCGAAATGCGCTGTGTTTGGAATTCCGACAGTCAGAGCGATCTCCATGACTGCCATATCAGTATGCTTTAAAAGGTGTTCCGCCTTCGACAATCTTATTTTCTGTATATACGCAATCGGGGATATTCCCCTGATTTTTTTAAATGTCCGCTGTAAATGATAGGGGCTGCCGTGACACATTTCGGCCAGTACGCTCAGATTCAGGGATTCGTGATAATGGCGGTCAATGTACTCAGTGATTTGAGCAATCCATTCTTCATCAGGAAGACGAAGACCGTTCGGCCGGCACCTTTTACAGGGACGAAAATGTCTCTCGAGCGCTGCATCAGCCGTATCAAACACCAGCACGTTATCTTTATTCGGAACTCTCGATTTACAAGAAGGCCGGCAGAAAATCCCCGTCGTTTTTACTGCATAATAAAATGCCCCGTCATAAGAAGCATCATTGTGTATGATTGCGCTCCACTTTTCATCAGTCAGGATATTTCTGTCTGTCTCCATCTCATCCACCCCCTGTTTTTCAGTATAAACAAATTCATTGCATAAGTACGCGTTTTTGAATAGAGGAGCAAGATAACAAAGATAGGTGTCAGGAGCACTTCCATGTTTCATGTGAAACATTTCGGCAGGATGGAGGGGGATTGATATAAAAAAAGAGCAGGAGCCCGCAGGCTCTTGCTCTTTTCTTTCGGCTTACTCGCCAGTTACGTATGGAAGTAAAGCCATTTGACGTGCGCGTTTGATCGCGATAGTCAATTTACGTTGGTATTTCGCGTTTGTTCCAGTTACACGGCGAGGTAAAATTTTACCACGCTCAGAAACAAACTTTCTAAGAAGATCTACATCTTTGTAATCGATGTGCGTAATGCCGTTAGAAGTGAAGTAACAAACCTTACGGCGTTTCGCACGACCGCCTCTGCGTCCTCCTGCCATTGTCATTTCCCACCTTTCTCGTTATGAATATAGCGATAATCTATTAGAACGGAAGATCATCATCCGAGATGTCAATCGGCTTGCCGTCGTTGGCAAATGGATCATCATTAAAGCTGTTCCCTTGATTTCGTCTCTGGTTATTCTGATTTCCGCCGAACGGATTATCATTTTGGCCTCCGCCAAAGTATTGGCCTCCGCCGCTGTTTCCTTCGTTGTATCCGCCTGATCCAGAACCGCCGCTGTTTTTAGGCTCAAGAAATTGAACACTTTCAGCTTGGACTTCTGTCACGAAGACACGCTGTCCCTGCTGGTTTTCATAATTTCTTGTCTGGAGTCGGCCGTCTACGCCGGCAAGGCTTCCTTTTTTAAGAAAGTTTGCAACGTTTTCGGCTTGTCTTCTCCAAGTGACACAATTAATGAAATCGGCTTCACGTTCTCCGGACTGGTTCGTGAATGTACGATTCACAGCTAGAGTAAACGTGGCGACAGCCGCACCGCTTGGCGTATAACGAAGCTCTGGGTCTTTTGTCAGTCTTCCGACTAATACAACTCGGTTAAGCATATGAAAGACCACCTTTTAACATTATATATTTCAAATTGCTTATTCTTCTTCTTTAACAACGATGTGGCGAATGATATCGTCACTGATCTTAGCTAAACGGTCGAATTCAGCAACCGCTGCAGCTTCAGACTGAACGTTTAAGATTTGGTAGAAACCGTCACGGAAATCGTTGATTTCGTAAGCAAGACGACGTTTACCCCAATCTTTTGTTCCAGTGATCTCCGCTCCGTTAGAAGTCAATACGTTGTTGAAACGCTCGATAACTGCCTTCTTTGACTCTTCGTCAATGTTCGGACGGATAATGTACATAACTTCGTACTTTTTCATCTGTTTGCACCTCCTTTTGGTCTAAGCGGCCCTATAATGGGCAAGGAGCAATAATTCTATTACTCACAAGTTTATATTATACCAAAGCTCTTGTCCCTTTACAACTGTGTCCTATACATTAAATCGGAAATGAATGACATCTCCGTCTTGGACTACATATTCCTTACCTTCCAGACGCACTTTTCCGGCTTCTTTCGCTCCGGACATTCCGCCGCCTGCCAAAAGGTCTTCATAAGCAACCGTTTCAGCGCGGATAAAGCCGCGTTCAAAGTCAGTGTGGATGATACCCGCACACTCAGGAGCTTTCATGCCTTTTCTGAATGTCCATGCGCGCACTTCCTGTTCGCCCGCCGTAAAGTATGTCGCAAGGCCGAGAAGAGAGTATGACGCTTTAATCAGCTGATCAAGACCTGATTCTTCGATGCCGAGCTCCTCAAGGAACATTTGCTTTTCTTCGCCTTCCAATTCAGCAATTTCAGACTCAATTTTCGCACAGACGACGATAACTTCGGCGTTTTCACCCGCGGCGTACTCCCGGATTTTCGCAACATATTCATTATCTGAAGGATCAGCCACTTCATCCTCGCTTACATTTGCTACATAAAGCACGGGTTTTGACGTAAGCAAATGAAGCTGCTTCACAAGCTTTTGCTGTTCTTCCGTAAATTCAACGGAACGGGCAGGCTTTTCTTGTTCGAAAGCTTCTTTTAATTTAGACAGAATGTCAAATTCAAAAACCGCTTCTTTGTCTTTTTGCTTAGCAAGCTTGCTCACACGCGTGATGCGTTTTTCGACTGTCTCCATGTCGGCAAGAATCAATTCAAGATTGATCGTTTCAATATCGTCAATCGGATCGACTTTCCCTGACACGTGCGTAATATTGTCATCAGCGAATGCGCGTACAACGTGGCAGATCGCATCAACCTGACGGATATGAGAAAGAAACTTATTACCGAGTCCTTCACCTTTTGATGCGCCTTTTACGATCCCCGCGATATCAGTGAATTCAAACGCAGTCGGCACCGTTTTTTTCGGGTTCACCAATTCAGTCAGCTTTTGCAGACGTTCATCCGGCACTTCCACGATTCCCACGTTCGGATCAATTGTACAGAACGGGTAGTTGGCTGATTCGGCACCAGCCTGGGTAATTGCATTAAATAACGTCGATTTTCCGACATTCGGCAAACCGACAATTCCAGCAGTTAAAGCCATTCTTTCATCTCCTCTATATCAAACCATCATCGTATAAACGTATTGTAAACCTAGAGCAATTATAAGGAGGTTCATAGGAAAAGACAAGCTGAGAAAAAAGCATTTCCCGCCCTCTCTCTCCTTAGATTATCCTTTTTTAACCGCTACCAGACAGTCAAAAAGCGTACTTCCCATTCCATTATCGGAATTTGAATCCTTTGTGAGCATGTTGACAGAGCCTCCGAATGCCGCCCACATGCCTTCATCTATATTCACCGTCTTCGGATGAGCCTGCTTCATGATTTTCACCCTGCCGCGCAGACGGCCGCGGTCATTGTACACCTCTGCCGTATCTCCGTCTTGAAGTGAAAGCTCCTCGGCGATATCCGGCGACAGATCCACCTGAATCTGCTGAAGCTTTTCAATAAACGGCACGTGCTGTGAATGATTGGAGCGCTGCGGGTGAATGGACAGCAGCGTATACGGATATTTCCCGGCCAGTCCGGCGTCATGATAAACAGACTCCTCCGGCACTTCCAATTGAGGGAGGCCGCTGTATCCTTTCTCTTCTGCCAGTGACGAGACGAATTCAAATTTTCCGCTCGGGGTTAAAAATTGAAAATCACTCCACGGAACCTGTTTGACCGGAAGCGGCATATGTCCTTTTTCCTTTAATTGCTCAAGGGTGATTCCTTCTTTCTCCAAAGAAGAGAGCCCCATTTTTAAGAAATCTTCCGTACTGTAATCAAACAGCTCCCCGAATCCGAGACGCTTTGCGAGTTCCGTCCAGATCCAGCGGTCTGATTTTGCCTCTCCCTGCGGTTCCGCAAGCTTCTTGCCATATTGAACATAGTGATGATACATGCTGGAATAATAAATATCTTCCTCTTCGAAAACAACGGCCGTCGGCAGCACATAGTCACAGAGCTTCGCCGTATCGGTCATGACCGAATCAATGGCCACTGTGACCGGTGTTTTTTCAAATGCTTCCTTCACTTTTTTTGTATTCGGCACCTGTGTCAGCGGATTGCCGCACGTCACGATGATCATTTCAATCGGCGGATCGGCTGCATTCAGCGCCTCTTCGGCTTGAGTCATCATCGAAAACGTTCTCGAACTTTTCTTCAGATCAGGACGGGTGAGCTCGGCCTTTGCAAAGCTTTCACCGACTTGCACATTTCCGAAGTTTGCGCCGCCGCCTTTGATACCGACATTTCCGCTCGCCGCAGCTAAAGCGTCAATCCACCGTATCGTCCCGCCCCCGTTTTTATATCTCTGCATCCCAAGACCCATAAAAGTGGAGGCGGGACCGTCAGCATATAAATCAGCAAGATATTCAATCACTTCTAAAGACGTTTCTGTTTTCTCAATGATCTCCTCAATAGAAATCGTCTGCAGAAGCTTTTCTATTTCTTCAAAACCGACCGAATGCCTTTGAATGAAATCGGAATCGGTTCTGCCGGTTTGGCATAATATTTTTAAAACACCCGCCGCAAGCCAGCCATCCATGCCGGGTTTGACGGATATATACCGGTCGGCAAGCTTGGCAGTCGGGTTAAAAATAGGATCAATGACCGTCAGTGTCGCTCCTTTTTTCTTCACCTGCTGCAGATGATGATAGAGGTGCATATTCGTCCGGGACACGTTTCTGCCCCATACGATCACATGCTTGCTGTGATAAATATCAAGCGGTCCATGCCCGTAAGAACGCCCGAAATCCCAGCGCTGCGCTTCAATGCCGGAACCCCAGCAAATGCTGCCCGCAATCTCCGTCACACCGCCGTATCCATTGAAAAAACGCTGGTCGAGCGCCTTCAAAAGACCGTTATTGGCGTAATCATGACTGTGCAGCACTGCGGCAGTGCCCAACGTCTCCTTAATCACCGCCATTTTTTCAGCAATTTCATCTAACGCCTGCTCCCAGGAAATGCGGACAAATTCGCCGTTTATCTTTTTTAAAGGAAAACGAAGCCGTTCCGGCGCATTCGTTTTCGTCTCCAGCATTCTGCCCCGGCCGCAAATTTTCCCTTCCGTAATGGGATGATTCGGGTCTCCGTCTACTTTCGTCACCTTTCCATCCTCAACTGTCACCAAAAAGCCGCAGCTGTCCCAGCAATTCAGCGGGCACGCTGACTGATGCACTTTGCTCATCGGGCCTCTTCCTCTCCTCTATATGAAAAAGCATGAGCGCCAGCCCTTATGATGCAGGCTCCTCATGCTTGACGAGTACTTTTTTCAGCTTTCTCTCAAAATCTCTTCTCGGAATCATGACACTGTGGGAACAACCCGTGCATTTGATCCGAATATCCATTCCCATCCGAATGATTTTCCACCTGTTTTCACCGCAAGGATGCGGTTTCTTCATTTCAACAATATCATTCAGGCCAAAGTCTTTATCCGCCAAGACCCTTCACCTCTCTCCATAGACTGCTTTATTTATTGTACAAAAAAAGACAGGATAAGAGCAACGGCCGCACTCAAAATGAGCATTATACTTTTTTCCATCTCCCTAAAATAGGGTAAAGAAGAAGACATACCAGCAAATAAAGACTTAAAAGCCCGTAAATGGGATATAAAATCGCGATCAAATCTGAAAAACCGATTGTCGTAAAAGGCACCATCACAGCTAAAAGAAGAGATACGAGCGTCCATCTCGGCAATTTCACAAATGCAAGCATGCGGCTGGACAGCCCGAACAGACCGGTCACGGTTGTCGTATAGATGGCTAAAAAAAGCACGGCGGCCATACAAAGAAATAACGGATAAGGAGCGCCTTCAAGGACGGCGAAAAGAGGAATCTCATATTGTGTAAGACTGCCTGAAAGCTGTACAAGCGTTTCATTGTAAACAAATGAAATCATACCGAAAATCAGCCCGCTTGCAACGCTTGCGATTTTCGCTTCTCCCAGTCCCTTCATATCTTTTCCGATTGAAGAAAGAACAGCGACAACAGAAAGGATGTTTAAGGACGTGAAGGTAATGCTTGCCGGCCAATTATACTGGCGGGTCAAATCTATCGTCCACGTGTAATGATGGGTTGTCTGAAAAAAGACCAATGCATATAACAGCCCCGCTACAAGAATCGGTATCAAAATACTATTCAGAGATAATATTCCTTTTATATCCCAAAAGAATAAACCGACGGTCACAATGCAAAGAAGAAAAACACCGATCCAAAACGGCAGCTTGTACATTTGCAGCGTCACACCGCCGCCGGCAATCATAACCATCGTCATTGAAAATAAATAAAACATAATAAGCACATCATAGACTTTAGCAAGAGCCGGCCCCATCAGATGCTCAAGCACAGGTAAAAAGTGCGTTGATTGAACCCGATAGCTGATCTTCAACACAATATAAGCCGAAATCGTAAACATGACTGTAAACAATACAATAGCCAGTCCGCTTTCGACACCGAAAAACTGCCATATTTCCTGCCCGCTTGCATACCCAGCCCCAATCTGGCTGCTTAATATGAGCAGCATCCACTTCATCCCGGCTCTCCACACCCTCATCACCTCATAAAATTTCTGATCATCTCCGCATATTGCTACTATATTGAGTGACAGCGGCAATCATTCATACAAATGGGACAAATATGGTATGATATCGACGATTGACTATTCAGAAAAATTCACTTATGCAAGGAGCTCAAACCATGTACATCAGGCGTTTAACCGCAAATGATACCCAGCCTTATTCCGATATTAGGCTCAAAGCTTTAAAAGATCACCCGGACGCTTTTGCCGTCAGCTATGATGAGGAGAAAGAATGGCCGTCCGAAAAATTTAAAGCCAGGCTTGAAGCCGACAATGCCATCGTGCTTGGCGCCTTTGAACAAGACAGACTGATAGGAATCCTCAAGATCTCCAAGCATCCGCTGTTTAAACTAAGACACATTGCGGTTATCGGTTCTATGTATATTTCCCCCAAACACCGAGGGTCAGGCGCGGGAAAAGCTTTAATGACGGAAGCCATCAGCCGAGCAAAAAAGATGAAGGACACAGAACAGCTCCATCTCTCTGTTACTTCAACAAACGAACCCGCAAAAAAACTCTACGCTCAGTTAGGATTTATCCTCTTCTCTACAGAAAAAAGAGCGCTGAAATTAGATTATCAGCAATATGTCGACGTAGATCAAATGGTCTTATTTCTTTCATGAACTTAGAGAATAACTGCTCTGAGTTCTTTTTTCTATCCCGCTCTTTTCAAACAACCGGCATGCTGATCACGACATAAGCATAAAAAAAGGAAGCGCTGGATATACTGTAAACAACCATACAACACCAAAAACAACAATGTAATACTCGTATGACATGACAAGGAAGTGAACCTTATGAATCGAAAAGGCGGGCTTTTTTCTCAAGAACGGGCAAAACAATATGTATCTCATACGGATTCTTCTGCTGCGAATCAAATACAAGCGATCCTTACTTCATCTTTACGTAAAGCAGCCGGCAGACCGTTAGTCACCGTGTGTATCGGCACAGATCGGTCGACCGGAGATTCATTAGGTCCGCTCGTAGGAACAAAGTTAGAAAAAATGAATTTAGGCAGATTGCACGTTTACGGCACGCTGTCAGATCCTGTTCACGCCGTCAATATGAAAGACAAGCTGAAAGATATTCAACATCTACATAAAAATCCGTTTATTATAGCGGTTGATGCTTGTTTAGGCCGCGTCAAAAGCGTAGGGTCATTTCAAATCGGCGATGGGCCGCTGAAGCCCGGAGCAGGTGTTCAAAAAGATCTTCCTGAAATCGGTGACGTCCATATCAATGGAATCGTCAATGTCAGCGGGTTTATGGAGTATTTTGTCCTGCAGAATACGAGGCTTCATCTTGTTATGAGCATGGCAAATGTTTTAGCAGAGGGGTTACAGCTGACAGATAAATCAGAAGGCCGGCAGGAACGGCTCAGTCCGTTTCATAAGTTGACAAGACGTATATAAAAAACCATCTTTTTTTAAAAAGATGGTTTTACGCTTCTCTTTCAGACAATAGTTCTAGGATACGTTCAAGATCTTCATTTGAGAAAAACTCAATCTCAATCTTCCCTTTTTTCTTTTGTCTCTTTATATTTACTGTTGTTCCGAAATAATTTTGCAAATACGATTCCCGCTCTTTTAACACCACATCTTGAACAGGTTCTTTTTTCTTTGTTTCACGTGGAACATTGTTGTTTAACTGCTGAATCAGCTGCTCAAGCTGACGGACGTTCAGCTGTTCTTCAACCACTTTCTTCACAAGCGGCTCAAGCTTGTCTTTATTTTTCAAACCAAGCAAGGTTCTGCCGTGTCCCATGGATAACGTACCTTCTGCAATGAGGTTCTGGATGCTTTCCGGCAGCGTCAGCAGTCTTAAATGGTTGGCAATATGAGGCCTGCTTTTTCCGAGCCGTTTAGCGAGCTGTTCCTGGGTTAAATCCAAATGCTTCAGCAGTGAGTCATATGCCAGAGCTTCTTCAAGCGGTGATAAGTCTTCACGCTGAAGGTTTTCCAAAAGAGCGATTTCCCGCATCAGCGATTCAGATAAATCCCGCACGATAGCCGGCACTGTCTCTTTACCGGCAAGTTTTGCGGCGCGGTAACGGCGTTCGCCGGCTACAATATCATAGCCCTTCAATGATTTTCTCACGATAATGGGCTGAAGAATGCCATGCTGAATGATGGATTCCTTCAGTTCAGCTAATGACTCATCGTCAAATTGTTTTCTTGGCTGATAAGGATTGGGGCGTAAATCACTGATTTTAATCTCTTCCACTGTCTCTTCAGACAAATCAACCTGATTAAACAACGCGTTAATCCCTTTTCCGAGCCCGCCTTTAGCCATTCGCTGCCACTTCCTTTGCTAAATCTAAATATACTTCCGCACCTCTCGAACGCGGATCGTATAATATGATCGGCTTGCCGTGACTCGGCGCCTCACTTAAACGGACATTTCGAGGGATAATGGTTTGATACACTTTATCTCTAAAGTATTTCTTTACCTCTTCTATCACTTGAATGCCGAGATTCGTTCTGGCATCAAGCATCGTCAGAAGCACTCCTTCTATCATTAAGTCGGTATTTAAATGTTTTTGCACAAGCCGAACTGTATTTAATAATTGACTCAATCCTTCAAGAGCGTAGTATTCGCACTGAACCGGGATAACGACTGAATCTGAAGCGGTAAGCGCATTAATCGTTAATAACCCGAGAGACGGAGGACAATCAATAATCATGTAATCGTAATTTTGTTTCACTGATTCTAATGCTCTTTTCAGCCTGACCTCCCGTGAGATCGTCGGAACCAATTCGATTTCCGCTCCCGCAAGCTGGATCGTGGCCGGAATGACATCTAAGTTCTCTACTGAAGTCGGTTTAATAATATCTGTAACATCTGCATCATCTACTAAAATGTCGTACACACAATGATCCACATCGGCTTTTTCAATCCCTAATCCGCTCGTTGCATTGCCCTGCGGATCAATATCAACAAGAAGAACCCTTTTACCTATGTAAGCCAAGCAAGCCCCCAGATTAACGGAAGTCGTCGTCTTCCCGACTCCGCCTTTTTGGTTCGTAATTGCTATGATTTTTCCCACGATGTCACCTACCTTCACATGAACATGTACTGTCTTGTTTCTATCTTATCAAAAAAAGAGTAAAGCGTTTTATTTTTTTCATAATTTGTTTATCAGCAAGTGAAAAAAATGTAAACGAAAAAGACACTTTCTAATATAAGTTCTCCGATAAAGTGACTTTTTTGACTGTAAAAAGACAATTCACGACACAAAAAGATAAAATTTTACATATATAATGTAAAGTGCACAATAAATCTATCATTATCTCGAAATAGTTTTTTGATTAAAATAAAAACTCCCCTGCTGATCAGGAGAGTTTTTATTTAGGTATCCGAATGGTAAGCTGGATGTACTCTTCGAATTCTTCTTCTTCAGTATTCAGTCTGACGCCGCTGTCTTCTACCATAGACAGTGACTGACGAATCGTATTCATCGCAATTCTTGTATCCCTGCTGAACGCTTTGCGTCTCGGCTTTGGTTTCTGCTTATTCTGTTCAAGCATTTTCACCACTCTGTCTTCCGTCTGCTTGACGTTTAAGCTTTTCTCAATGATTTCCGCAAGCAATGTGACCTGAAACTCCGGCTGTTTGAGCGGAATCAGTGCTCTTGCATGACGTTCCGTAATTTTTTTCTCCATAATCGCATCCTGGACGGGTTCCGGGAGCTTTAACAATCGGAGCTTGTTCGCAATCGTTGACTGGCCTTTTCCTAAGCGCTGCGCCAAGGCTTCCTGTGTTAAATCATGAAGTTCTAACAGCCTTGCGTACGCATGAGCTTCCTCAATGGAGGACAATTCTTCCCTTTGCAGGTTTTCAATCAAAGCGACAGATGCTGTTTCCGTATCAGAAAAATCTTTAATAATTGCGGGAATCTTCTCCCATTCAAGCGTCTGTACCGCTCTCCAGCGCCTTTCACCCGCAATGAGCTCATATTGTCCTTCATCTTCTGTATGTCTGACAACAATCGGCTGAATGATGCCGTGTGTATGGATAGTCATTGCTAACTCTTTGATTTTTTCATCTGAGAAAATGGTGCGTGGCTGAAAACGGTTGGGAACGATAGCATGTACCGGTATTTCGAGTATCTCTTCTTTGTTTGTATCATGCTCAGCTATCTCCGGTTCCTCTTCCTTCTCACCAAACCCGAAGAAACGAGAGAATGAATGCTTCATGTACCTACACCACCTTTAAAAACTGCCATTTTTATAATTCTATTTTCTCATGGTTTTTCCTGCTGTATCTTCATCAATTTTGCAGAAAATATGATGGAATTGTCACATCAGGCTGTCTAAATTACCCTTCAATTGGCGATTTATTTGGAGTACCCGGTTTTCTCGGATATTTTTTCGGAGTGCTTTTCGTCTTGCGAATGATCATGATGTTCCGTTCACTTTCTTCAACAGGAAGTGTAAAGGAATGAACTTGTTCAAGCTCTCCTCCCAATACTTTAATCGCCTTTTGCCCCGCTTTCAGCTCTTCATCAGCTGCTGCTGCTTTTAGTGCCGCAAATACGCCGTTTTTCTTGGCCAGCGGCAGACAAAGCTCACTCAGGACCGACAGACGCGCCACCGCACGGGCCGTCACGAGATCGAAGCTTTCCCGTACGTCTTTCCGTTGTCCGAATGTCTCCGCTCTGTCATGGACAAATGTCGTATGCTCTAATAGTAAAGCATCAGAGAGAGTTTCCAAAAACGTAATCCGCTTATTCAGTGAATCGACGATGGTGACATGCAGATGCGGGAAGCAGATTTTGATGGGCAGGCTTGGAAAACCGGCGCCGGCGCCGACATCACAAAGAGTGGTGACCTTTTCAAAATCAATATAAAATGCCGCCGTTATCGAATCATAAAAATGCTTGAGATAAACTTCCTTTTTCTCAGTGATGGATGTCAGATTCATTTTTTCGTTCCATTCCACGAGCATCCGGTAATACAACTCGAATTGCTCCAGCTGGCGGTCAGAAAGGGAAATCCCTTTCTCCGCTAAACTGGATGTAAATTCCTCTATATTCATGCCGTCATCCTTTCTATTCAGCTACCTTGGCAATACGGCCCTGCTCCAGGTATACCAGCAGGATTGAAATGTCTGCCGGATTGACGCCGGAAATACGGGACGCTTGAGCAACTGATAAAGGACGCACTTCTTTCAGCTTTTGACGGGCTTCAGTAGCAATTCCTTTAATGGCGTCATAATCAATCCGATCAGGGATTTTTTTGTTTTCCATTTTCTTCAGCTTTTCCACTTGCTGCAAGGATTTTTCGATATATCCTTCATATTTCACCTGAATTTCCACTTGTTCCGCCACATCTTGCGGAACCGGAGAATCTGCAGGCGCAAGTTTTGTCACTGTTTCATAGTTCATTTCCGGACGTTTCATTAAATCTGTGCCGCGCACTCCGTCTTTCAGCTCGCTTCCGCCGAGTGAACGGATATATTCCTGATTCTCAGGAGACGGCTTGATAATAACAGACCAGAGACGTTTTTTCTCTGCCTCGATCGCCGCTTTTTTCTTCTCAAACGCTTCATAGCGCTCATCAGAAATTAAGCCGATATCGTGGCCGATTTCCGTCAGACGAAGATCCGCGTTGTCGTGACGGAGCAGCAGTCTGTATTCCGCCCGTGAAGTCAGCAGACGGTACGGTTCATTGGTTCCTTTCGTTACCAAATCATCAATCAATACACCGATATAAGCATCGGAACGGCTGAGGATCACTTCTTCTTTTCCAAGCGCTTTGCGGCCTGCGTTGATCCCTGCCATAATTCCTTGCCCGGCTGCTTCCTCATAACCTGATGTACCGTTAATTTGACCGGCTGTGTACAGGTTAGGGATTTTTTTCGTCTCCAGTGTAGGCCAGAGCTGCGTCGGTACAATCGCGTCATACTCAATCGCGTAACCGGCTCTCATCATCTGCACCTTTTCCAGTCCCGGAATGGTCGCCAGCATCCGCTGCTGCACGTCCTCAGGAAGACTCGTGGATAAACCTTGAACGTATACTTCCTGCGTATTTCTGCCTTCCGGCTCAAGGAAAATCTGATGACGCGGTTTATCATTAAACCGAACGACTTTATCTTCAATCGAAGGGCAGTATCTCGGTCCCGTTCCTTTAATCATACCGGAATACATTGGCGAACGATGCAGGTTGCTGTCGATGATCTCATGAGTCTCAGGACTCGTGTAAGTCAGCCAGCAAGGCAGCTGATCGGTAATGTATTCAACCGTTTCATATGAGAAAGCGCGCGGAACCGGGTCCCCCGGCTGGATTTCTGTTTTGCTGTAATCAATGGAATCGCTTGAGACACGAGGAGGCGTACCCGTTTTAAAACGGACGAGATCAAAACCGAGCTCCTCTAAGTGCTCAGAAAGTTTAATAGACGGCTGCTGGTTATTCGGACCGCTTGAGTAAGACAGATCACCGAGAATGATCCGCCCTCTTAAATACGTTCCGGTTGTCAGCACGACCGTTTTTGCCTTATATTCAGCACCGGTTTGCGTAATGACACCGCGGCACTCCCCGTCTTCAATGATTAAACGCTCGGCAATCCCTTGAAGAAGTGTCAAATTCGGTGTTTTTTCCAGCGTATGCTTCATTTCGTGCTGATATTGGAATTTATCCGCCTGCGCACGCAGCGCACGTACGGCCGGACCTTTTCCTGTATTCAGCATTCTCATTTGAATATGAGTTTTATCTATATTTCTAGCCATTTCTCCGCCGAGCGCGTCAATTTCGCGGACGACAATCCCTTTCGCGGGGCCGCCGACAGACGGATTACATGGCATAAACGCAACCATATCAAGATTAATCGTCAAAACAAGCGTTTTGGCTCCCTGGCGCGCGGATGCGAGGGCAGCCTCAACACCGGCATGCCCGGCGCCGATGACAATCACGTCGTATTGGCCTGCTTCATACCCCATGGTTTTTTCCTCCCTTTTATTTACCTAAACAAAATTGTGAAAAGAGCTGATCAATTAAGCTTTCGTGGACGGCATCACCGATGATTTCGCCCAGCAGTTCCCAGCACCTTGTCAAATCAATTTGGACCATATCAATCGGAACATCCTGTTCAATTCCGTTCAGCGCATCATCAATCGCTTGCTTTGCCTGATGCAGTATCGAGATATGACGGGTGTTGCTGACATAGGTGAGATCTCCGCTTTCGATCGCTCCTGTATAAAATAGCGACTGAATCGCTTCCTCTAAATCTTGAATGCCTTCTTCTTTCAGCAATGAGGTCGTGACGACAGGCCGGCCTTTCGCCAGTTCCTTGACGCGCTCAGCGTCAATCTTAGCCTCAAGGTCCGTCTTATTCATAATGACAATGACGTCCATTCCCTCAACCGCTTCAAACAATTTCACATCTTCTTCAGAAAGCTCTTCGCTGTGGTTAAGCACAAGCAAAATGAGATCCGCTTCCTTCAGAACCTGCCGTGACCGTTCCACACCGATTCTTTCGACGATGTCTTCTGTCTCACGGATTCCGGCGGTATCGACAAGCCGAAGCGGCACGCCTCGGACATTGACATATTCCTCAATCACATCACGCGTCGTTCCCGGAATATCGGTTACGATCGCCTTCGTTTCATGGACAAGGCTGTTAAGCAGAGAGGATTTTCCGACGTTCGGACGGCCGATGATCACGGTAGACAGTCCCTCACGCAAAATTTTCCCCTGCTCAGACGTACGGAGCAGCGCCTCGATTTCTTTCTTCACGCCGCTTGCCTTCTCCACTAAAAGCTGATGCGTCATTTCTTCGACGTCATCATATTCCGGATAATCTATATTAACCTCAACATGGGCAAGTGTTTCTAACAACTCATCACGCAGACGGCGGACAAGCGCGGAAAGCCGTCCTTCCATCTGGTTCATGGCGACATTCATGGCACGGTCCGTTTTGGCCCTGATCAGATCCATCACCGCTTCCGCCTGTGATAGGTCAATCCGTCCGTTTAAAAATGCGCGCTTCGTAAACTCACCGGGTTCTGCCAGTCTCGCACCTTCTCTTAAAGCAAGCTGGAGCACCTGATTAACCGTCACAATACCTCCGTGACAATTGATTTCAATGACATCTTCCCTTGTGAATGTTCTGGGCGCTCTTAAAACAGACACCATGACTTCCTCAATAATCCGTCCCGTCGTGCTGTCCGCGATATGCCCGTAATGAATGGTATGCGATTCTGCCGAACTGAGCGTTTTGCCTTTCGGACCCTTGTACATTTTGTCGGCGATCTCTACGGCTTCCGGGCCGCTCAGCCGAACGATCGCGATCGCGCCTTCACCCATCGGAGTTGAAATCGCTGCAATTGTATCCATGCTGTTCACCTCTCTTTATCTCTGTTTCCATCTATATAAAAAATTTTATTTACGCCAAAATTAAAAGATAACATAGTTTGGTTTGAAGTGGAAGATACGTTATCCACAAAGGCAGAAATTCATCCCTTATTACTTTAACTTATCCACATGTGAATAACAATTAATTTTATTTCCTAAAACCTTTTTTATCAACAGCATAGACCGAAAAAGAAAAAACTTAAACGCAAAAAATGCGATTTTGCTTAGGAATAGAGCCATTTTTACCAATAAAAAAACCGAAGTTCCGATTTTACCCGGACTTCGGTTTTCTGCTATCTTTATGGGAAATAACGAGATGGCGGTACCGGCCTTCACCGGTAGAAAAAGTTTTGATATTTGGATGCTTTGACAGAGCATCATGGATGATTTTTCTTTCACCTGACGGCATCGGTTCTAAATGCACATCTTTTTTCGTTTTCGACACTTGCTTGGCCAGCCTGTTTGCCAGCTGATCCAGAATTTCTCTTCTTTTCCGCCGATAATTCTCAGCGTCGACAACGGCTTGGCGATACTGGCCTGAGCCGCGGTTCAAAACAAGCTGCGTCAATGTTTCCAGGGCATTGAGTGTTTGTCCTCTTTTGCCAATAAGCAGCGCCGCTTTTTCACCTTTAATGTGAAAACAGACTGTTTTCTTGTTTTCTTCCGTAACAATCTCAGAAGGCCCGGCAATGGAATGGATGATTTCTTCCAAATACACTTTCGCTTCATGAACAGGATTTTTTTTCTCTTCCAGTTCTACGATCGCATTCTTTTTTCCGAAAATACCCAAAAACCCTTTGTATTCTTCTTGCACCACCGTTATTTCTACTTGATCTTTCGTCAGTTGAAGTTCCTGAAGGCCTGATTGAACTGCTTCTTCGACATTCCGTCCCGCAGCAGTCACCTTCTTCACTTTTTCTTTCCTCCCGCTTTCTGCGTTTCCGGATCGTGTTTAATGTCAGGTCCTTTAATAAGGAATGTCTGAGCAATCATAAACAGGTTTCCGACTACCCAATACAGAGAAAGCGCGCTCGGGAAGTTGATCGCAAATACGATAATCATGATCGGCATAATCCATACCATCATTGCCATTTGAGGATTCTGAGTCGGATTTCCGGCCATCATCAGCTTCTGCTGGACAAAAGTGGCCACACCGGCAACGATAGGAAGAATATAGTAAGGATCCTTCTCTCCTAAATCAAACCATAAAAAGCTGTGCTGTGAAATGGCTTGCGTACGCATAATGGCGTGGTAGAATCCGATCAAAATCGGCATTTGAATCAGGATCGGGAAACATCCCGCCAGCGGGTTTACCCCGTGCTTTGAAAACAGGGCCATCGTTTCCTGCTGAAGCTTCTGCTGCGTTTTTTGATCTTTAGAGCTGTATTTTTCTCTGAGCTTCTGCATTTCAGGCTGCAGCGCCTGCATCGCTTTTGAGCTTCGAAGCTGCTTGATCATCAGCGGCAGAATCAGCAGACGAATTAAAATCGTAACGATGATGATCGATAAACCATAGTTATCGCCCGTCAGTTTCGCTACGTACGTAATGACTTCTGACAATGGATACACAACATATTTGTCCCAGAAATGCGGACTATTCGCCGTAATCGGCTCTTTCACACTCGAGCACCCGGCCAGCAGCACGAGCATACCGACCATACTCAGTAGTAACCATATTCTCCTTTTCAAGAACGTTTCCTCCTATACCAATCTTTATGAACCTTGTATGTATTTTAGCATCTTTCAGTTTCAAATGGCGTTCATTTTTCGCCAAATAAAAGGAAGCGCTTTTAAAAACGTGAAGAAAACAAAATATGAGCTATTTTGACGAAGATTTCTTATATAATGAGGTTTTTCTGAATAAGTGCTGCAGACTCTTTTTCGTTTCTTCAAAACTGAGGTCGCCGGCGGGTTTTCTTGCGATAATAATAAAATCTTTCGGCTTGAGCAGCTCTTTTTCCTCCTGAACAGCCTGTCTGATTAACCGCTTCACCCGATTGCGCACGACGGCATTGCCGATTTTTTTACTGACAGAAAGCCCTACCCGGAGCTCTTCCTGTTTCGGCTGATCAAGCGTATACAGCACGAACTGGCGGTTTGCCATAGACGTTCCGCGTTTAAACACTTTTTGAAAATCTTCATTTTTCTTTAACCGATTTCGCTTCTTCACTTTAATTCACTCCGATATTCACTCGCAGAAACTTTTATTTCTATCTAAAAAAAACGGGCCGCCGGAATACTGAAGAAATTTCTCCAGTACCGGGCGACGCATGACATCTCACTCTCTTAATGTGAAAAAAGACCACTGACATTATTCAGTGGCCTAAGCTGATAATACTTTTCTGCCTTTGCGGCGACGGCGTGCTAATACTAGACGACCGTTTTTTGAACTCATACGGCTTCTGAAGCCATGAACTTTACTGCGTTTACGGTTATTCGGTTGGAATGTTCTTTTCATTTATGACACCTCCCTCGAGGAATAGCTGTTAAAGACAGTCTTACTTATTATATTTGTGCTGCCTATTCATTGTCAACTTCAGCAGTGCTTTTATTTCTTACAACCATAATAGGATAACATACCTTAACCAGTTTAGAAACCTTATTTTTCATATTCCTTTTTTTAACGCAAAAAAAAAGCCGCGCTCCCCCGGAAAAACGACATGTGGATAATTTTTTTGCCTTTTTTTAATATCCACAGTCGTTATCGACAACATTTTCACATTGCTAACTCCTGTGGACAAAGATTTTTCAACAAGTTGTCAGGTTTGTGGATAAGATTACGAGAACCATTGCAAGTCCTCGCTTAATTTGATATTATATTTGTGTTTTAACTCTTAATTACTTATCCAGCCCATTCTCTTTATCCACAAACTGTGGATAAGTTGTGGATTGTTTTCACACAGCTTGTGTAGATTGTTGTCCACAACTTGTGGAATTTGTCGAAAAGCTGTTTTTCTACTATACTATATGTTTTCAACATTTCGTGTGTACGAATGGTCAGAGCCATATGCTCTTTTTTTGTGTTCTATAACAGGGAAAGGGCGCTGATTTTTAAAGAAAAGGAGGGCTGTGCCGGATAATGGAGAATATATTAGATCTTTGGAATCAAGCTCTAGCTCAAATTGAGAAAAAGCTAAGCAAACCGAGTTTCGAAACTTGGATGAAGTCGACGAAAGCCCATTCGCTGCAAGGGGATACCTTAACCATCACCGCTCCCAATGAATTTGCCAGAGACTGGCTGGAGTCCAGGTACTTACATCTCATTGCAGATACCATATACGAATTAACCGGGGAAGAATTGAGCGTCAAATTTGTCATTCCTCAAAATCAGGACGAAGAAAACTTTTTACCGAAACCGCAAGTGAAAAAAGCGGCAAAAGAGGAACCGTCTGATTTTCCCCAAAGCATGCTCAACCCGAAATATACATTCGACACATTCGTCATCGGATCGGGAAACCGATTCGCCCATGCAGCATCACTGGCTGTGGCGGAAGCACCCGCTAAAGCGTACAACCCTTTATTTATATACGGGGGAGTCGGCTTAGGAAAAACCCACTTAATGCACGCAATCGGCCATTATGTCATTGATCATAATCCTTCAGCCAAAGTGGTGTACCTGTCTTCTGAAAAATTCACAAATGAATTCATCAACTCAATCCGCGATAATAAAGCCGTTGATTTCCGCAACCGCTACCGGAACGTTGATGTACTTTTGATAGATGATATTCAATTTTTAGCCGGAAAAGAACAAACACAGGAAGAGTTTTTCCATACATTCAACACGCTTCATGAAGAAAGCAAACAAATCGTGATTTCCAGCGACAGACCGCCGAAAGAGATCCCGACCCTTGAAGACCGCCTGCGTTCGCGGTTCGAATGGGGATTGATTACGGATATCACACCGCCGGATCTGGAAACGCGGATTGCCATCCTGAGAAAAAAAGCGAAGGCGGAAGGCCTTGATATTCCGAACGAGGTCATGCTTTACATCGCGAATCAGATTGACAGCAACATCCGCGAACTGGAAGGGGCATTAATCCGGGTTGTCGCCTATTCATCCTTAATCAATAAAGACATTAACGCAGACCTGGCTGCAGAAGCATTGAAAGATATTATTCCGTCTTCTAAGCCGAAGGTCATTACGATAAAAGAGATTCAGCGGATTGTCGGACAGCAGTTCAACATTAAGCTTGAAGATTTCAAAGCGAAAAAGCGCACGAAATCCGTGGCGTTCCCAAGACAAATTGCGATGTATCTTTCAAGAGAAATGACGGATTCTTCTTTGCCTAAAATCGGGGAAGAATTTGGCGGCAGAGACCATACAACCGTCATTCACGCCCATGAAAAGATTTCAAAACTGCTGATTGATGACGAGCAGCTTCAGCAGCAGGTGAAAGAAATAAAAGAACTGCTTAAATAATAGTGCCCTCGGATGAATCGGGGAAAGTGTGAATAACTTTTTCATAGCCATACACAGTCTGTCCACATGTGGATAGGCTGTGTTTCCTGTCTTTTTCACAACTTATCCACAAATCCACAGGCCCTACTATTACTACTGCTATTTTTAAAATATATTAATTATATTATCCGTTAGGAGGATAAACATGAAATTTACGATTCAAAAAGATCGGTTAGTCGAAAGTGTACAAGACGTTCTAAAAGCCGTTTCATCCAGAACCACAATTCCCATTCTCACCGGTATTAAGATCGTCGCCTCAGATGAAGGAGTATCTTTCACAGGAAGTGACTCTGATATTTCAATCGAGTCATTCATTCCGAAAGAAGATGATGATAAAGAAATCGTGACGATCGATCAGCCGGGAAGTATCGTGCTGCAAGCGCGTTTCTTCAGCGAAATCGTTAAAAAACTTCCGATGGCGACTGTTGAAATCGAAGTTCAAAATCAATATTTAACGATTATCCGTTCCGGAAAAGCCGAATTTAATTTAAACGGCCTTGATGCAGATGAATATCCGCATCTGCCGCAAATCGAAGAGCATCACGCCATTCAGATTCCGACGGATCTTTTGAAAAACCTGATTCGCCAAACCGTGTTCGCGGTGTCCGCCTCAGAAACACGCCCTATCTTGACAGGTGTAAACTGGAAAGTCGAAAACGGTGAATTATTATGCACTGCCACGGATAGCCACCGACTCGCTTTAAGAAAGGCGAAGCTTGATATTCCGGAAGACAGCTCTTATAACGTGGTCATTCCTGGGAAAAGTTTAACCGAGCTGAGCAAAATTCTTGATGACAACCAAGAACTGGTTGATATCGTCATTACAGAAACCCAAGTTCTGTTCAAAGCGAAAAACGTATTGTTCTTCTCAAGATTGCTTGACGGAAACTATCCGGACACGACCAGCTTAATTCCGCAGGAAAGCAAAACGGAAATCGTCGTGAACACGAAGGAATTTTTACAGGCGATAGACCGTGCTTCTTTATTGGCGAGAGAAGGCCGCAACAACGTTGTAAAGCTTTCTGCCAAACCGGCGGATTCGCTGGAGATTTCATCAAATTCTCCGGAAATCGGGAAAGTGGTCGAAGCTGTGCTGGCTGACCAGATTGACGGCGAGGAATTAAATATTTCATTCAGTCCAAAATATATGATGGACGCACTGAAAGTACTTGAAGGAGCGGACATCCGTATCAGTTTTACGGGAGCGATGAGACCGTTTCTTATCCGTACGCCGAATGATGAAACCATCGTTCAGCTCATCCTTCCGGTCAGAACGTATTAATCAAACAGAATGTGCTGCCGGCTTAGTTCGGCAGCTTTTCTATTCATCAGCCGCTCCCTCAAGTTTTCCCTTTCCTTATTTCAGGATTTTTTAGTACAATTAGATATTAGTGATATTTGAAAGAGGTCGATAATATGGCAAATCCGATTTCGATTGATACAGAAATGATTACGCTTGGCCAGTTTTTAAAATTAGCCGATGTGATTCAGTCCGGCGGCATGGCGAAGTGGTTTCTGAGCGAGCATGAGGTGACTGTCAACAATGAACCTGACAATCGCCGCGGCAGAAAGCTTTACGTTGGAGACGTGGTCGCGATTGAAGGATTTGGTTCATTTCAAGTCGTCAATTAAAGCGGGTGACAGCGGTTGTATATCCAAAATTTAGAATTAACATCCTACCGTAATTATGAGCGCGCTGAGCTTCAATTCGAAAACAAGGTGAATGTGATCATCGGGGAAAATGCCCAAGGCAAAACCAATCTGATGGAAGCCATCTATGTCCTTTCGATGGCAAAATCACACCGCACCTCAAATGACAAAGAACTTATACGGTGGGACGAAGACTATGCTAAAATAGAAGGAAGAGTGATGAAGCGAAACGGGGATATCCCGATGCAGCTTGTCATCTCCAAAAAAGGTAAAAAGGGCAAGGTCAATCATATAGAGCAGCAAAAACTCAGTCAGTATGTCGGAGCGCTGAACACCATTATGTTTGCCCCTGAGGATTTAAATCTCGTCAAAGGAAGCCCTCAGGTGAGGAGGAGATTTCTCGATATGGAGATCGGGCAGGTTTCTGCCGTTTATCTGTATGATTTATCTCTTTATCAAAAAATCCTTTCACAGCGGAATCATTTTCTGAAACAGCTGCAAAGCCGGAAACAGACTGACCGGACCATGCTTGACGTTCTCACTGATCAGCTGATTGAAGCAGCCGCAAAAGTTGTCGCCAAACGTCTGCAGTTTACGGCGCAGCTTGAAAAATGGGCGCAGCCGATCCATTCCGGCATTTCCCGGGGACTTGAAGAACTGACGCTTAAGTATCACACGGCGCTTGATGTATCAGATCCCAAAGATTTGTCGAAAATAGGTAACAGCTACCAGGAGTCTTTTTCGAAATTAAAAGAAAAAGAAATAGAACGAGGCGTCACATTATTTGGACCGCATCGGGATGATGTCCTTTTTTATGTGAACGGACGCGATGTGCAGACGTACGGTTCACAGGGACAGCAGCGTACGACGGCTTTGTCTTTGAAGCTGGCCGAAATAGATTTGATTCATGAAGAAATCGGAGAATACCCCATTTTACTTTTGGATGATGTACTAAGCGAGCTGGATGATTACCGACAGTCCCATTTGCTTCATACGATCCAAGGCCGTGTGCAGACATTTGTCACCACGACAAGCGTGGATGGCATTGACCACGATACCTTACATCAAGCAGGAATGTTCCGTGTGGAAAACGGTACGTTAGTGAAGTGAAGAAATGAGGTGAGCGATTGTATATTCATTTAGGTGACGACTTTGTCGTTTCAACACGCGATATCGTCGGCATTTTTGACTGCAAGGTCAATGTATCGCCGATCGTTGAAGAATTTCTGGACAGACAGAAAGAAAAAGTAGTGCCGTCCGTAAACGGCACGCCAAAGTCTATCGTAGTCACGACTGAGAATATATATTACTCTCCCTTATCTTCCGGCACACTGAAGAAACGTGCGCAATTTATGTTAGAAATAGATTCTTAGCGGATCTTTACAATGAATATATCGTTTAAGAAAAGTGTAGGTGAATGTGCATGGCTATGGAACAGCAGCAAAATAGTTATGATGAGAATCAGATACAGGTATTAGAAGGTTTGGAAGCTGTTCGAAAGAGACCGGGGATGTACATCGGATCAACTAACAGCAAAGGCCTTCACCACTTGGTGTGGGAAATCGTCGACAACAGTATTGACGAAGCCCTGGCCGGTTATTGTACAGATATTAACATCGAGATTGAAAAAGATAACAGCATTACCGTTAAGGACAACGGGCGCGGAATTCCGGTCGGTATCCAGGAGAAGATGGGCCGCCCTGCGGTTGAAGTCATCATGACCGTTCTCCACGCCGGCGGTAAATTTGACGGAAGCGGATATAAAGTATCCGGCGGTCTTCACGGTGTAGGGGCGTCTGTCGTAAACGCCTTGTCGACCACTCTTGACGTTACGGTTCATCGTGACGGAAAAATCCACTATCAGGCGTACGAGCGCGGTGTACCTGTGGCCGATCTTGAAGTGATCGGTGATACTGATAAGACCGGAACGATTACGCACTTCGTTCCGGATCCGGAAATCTTCAAAGAAACAATCGTATACGACTATGATCTGCTTTCAAACCGTGTCCGGGAATTGGCCTTCCTGACAAAAGGCGTAAACATCACGATTGAAGACAAACGTGAAGGACAAGAACGGAAAAACGAGTACCACTACGAAGGCGGAATCAAAAGCTATGTTGAGTACTTAAACCGTTCCAAAGAAGTCGTTCATGAAGAGCCGATTTATATCGAAGGCGAGAAAGACGGCATAACGGTTGAAGTTGCATTGCAATACAACGACAGCTATACAAGCAATATTTATTCTTTCACGAATAATATCAACACATACGAAGGCGGGACGCACGAAGCCGGATTTAAAACCGGTCTGACCCGTGTCATAAACGACTATGCAAGAAGAAAAGGGATTTTCAAAGAAAATGATCCGAATTTAAGCGGGGATGATGTGAGAGAAGGGCTGACTGCCATTATTTCAATTAAGCACCCTGATCCGCAATTCGAAGGGCAGACGAAAACCAAGCTCGGCAACTCCGAAGCGAGAACGATCACTGATACGCTGTTTTCTTCTGCGCTGGAAACATTCCTTCTTGAAAATCCGGACTCAGCCCGCAAAATCGTTGAAAAAGGTTTAATGGCCGCAAGAGCGCGGATGGCAGCGAAAAAAGCGCGGGAATTGACCCGGCGCAAAAGTGCGCTTGAGATTTCCAATCTGCCGGGCAAACTGGCGGACTGTTCTTCTAAAGATCCGAGCATTTCCGAGCTGTATATCGTAGAGGGTGACTCTGCGGGCGGATCAGCGAAACAGGGACGGGACCGTCATTTCCAAGCTATTCTGCCGCTGCGCGGTAAGATTCTGAACGTTGAGAAAGCCAGACTTGATAAGATTCTCTCAAACAATGAGGTCAGATCAATGATCACGGCCCTCGGAACAGGAATCGGAGAAGATTTTAATCTTGAAAAAGCGCGTTATCATAAAGTGGTCATCATGACGGATGCCGATGTTGACGGCGCCCACATCAGAACGCTTTTATTAACGTTCTTCTACAGATACATGCGGGAAATCATCGAAAACGGCTATGTCTACATTGCCCAGCCGCCGCTTTATAAAGTGCAGCAGGGAAAACGGGTGGAATACGCTTATAACGATAAGCAGCTTGATGAGCTGTTAAAAGAGCTTCCGCAATCACCTAAGCCCGGCCTCCAGCGTTATAAAGGTCTTGGAGAAATGAACGCGACTCAGCTTTGGGAAACGACAATGGACCCTGCGACCAGAACGCTTCTGCAAGTCAATCTTGAAGATGCAATGGACGCTGACGAGACTTTTGAAATGCTGATGGGTGACAAAGTAGAACCGCGGAGAAACTTCATAGAAGCAAACGCCAGATACGTAAAAAATCTTGATATTTAACCAAGAAAGCCTTATTTTCGTTAAGAAATAAGGCTTTTTTCTCAAAGCGGCTTCTAAAGCCTCTGAAAACCCGCAAAACCCGTATATTCTACTAAATTAATGTGTATAAACACAAGTTTATTGATATAATGGAGAATAGTGAAATCGTATTGAAGATCATAATGGACAATCTACTCCCACATTATTTCATGTGATACTTCAGGGAGGTTTTTTTAATGAGTGAACAAAACACACCACAAGTACGTGAAGTCAATATCAGTCAGGAAATGCGGACATCCTTCCTGGACTATGCAATGAGCGTTATCGTATCCCGGGCGCTTCCGGATGTGCGTGACGGTCTGAAGCCGGTTCACAGACGGATTTTGTACGCGATGAATGATTTAGGCATGACCAGTGACAAACCATATAAAAAATCTGCCCGTATCGTCGGTGAAGTTATCGGTAAGTACCACCCGCACGGTGACTCAGCGGTTTACGAATCAATGGTCAGAATGGCGCAGGATTTTAACTACCGCTACATGCTTGTTGACGGACACGGCAACTTCGGTTCGGTTGACGGCGACTCAGCGGCCGCGATGCGTTACACAGAAGCGAGAATGTCAAAAATCGCAATGGAAATCCTTCGGGACATTACGAAAGATACGATTGATTATCAAGATAACTATGACGGCGCAGAAAGAGAACCTGTCGTCATGCCTTCGAGATTTCCGAATCTGCTCGTCAACGGAGCTGCCGGTATTGCGGTCGGAATGGCGACAAATATTCCTCCGCATCAGCTTGGGGAAGTCATTGAAGGCGTACTTGCCGTAAGTGAGAATCCTGAGATTACAAACCAGGAGCTGATGGAATACATCCCGGGCCCGGATTTTCCGACTGCAGGTCAGATTTTAGGCCGGAGCGGCATCCGCAAGGCATATGAATCCGGACGGGGATCCATTACGATCCGGGCTAAGGCTGAAATCGAAGAGACATCATCGGGAAAAGAAAGAATTATTGTCACGGAACTTCCTTATCAGGTGAACAAAGCGAGATTAATTGAAAAAATCGCAGATCTTGTCCGGGACAAAAAAATCGAAGGAATTACCGATCTGCGTGACGAATCCGACCGTAACGGAATGAGAATCGTCATTGAGATCCGCCGTGACGCCAATGCTCACGTCATTTTGAATAACCTGTACAAACAAACGGCCCTGCAGACGTCTTTCGGAATCAACCTGCTGGCGCTCGTTGACGGACAGCCGAAGGTACTAAGCCTGAAACAATGTCTGGAGCATTATCTTGATCACCAAAAGGTTGTGATCCGGCGCAGAACGGCTTACGAACTCCGCAAAGCGGAAGCGAGAGCTCACATTCTGGAAGGTTTAAGAATTGCTCTCGATCATTTAGATGCCGTTATTTCTCTTATCCGCAATTCCCAGACGGCTGAAATTGCGAGAACAGGTTTGATCGAACAATTCTCACTGACTGAAAAACAAGCGCAAGCCATTCTGGATATGCGCCTTCAGCGATTAACCGGTCTGGAGCGCGAAAAGATTGAAGAGGAATATCAATCACTTGTTGCGCTTATCGCCGAGCTGAAAGATATTTTAGCCAATGAAGCAAGAGTTCTTGAGATCATCCGTGAAGAACTTAATGAAATCAAAGAGCGTTTCAATGATGAGAGACGCACTGAAATCGTGACGTCCGGTCTTGAAACAATTGAAGATGAAGATCTTATCGAGAGAGAAAATATCGTCATCACACTGACCCATAACGGCTATGTTAAACGTCTCCCGGCGTCCACATACCGCAGCCAAAAACGGGGCGGAAAAGGCGTACAGGGAATGGGAACGAATGAAGATGACTTTGTGGAACACTTAATTTCCACATCAACGCACGATACGATCCTGTTCTTCTCTAATAAAGGGAAGGTATACCGTTCTAAAGGATATGAAATCCCTGAATACGGCCGTACGGCAAAAGGCATTCCGATTATTAACCTTCTGGAGGTTGAAAAAGGCGAATGGATTAATGCTATTATTCCGGTCAGCACGTTTGATGAGGAGCAATACCTCTTCTTTACGACCAAACAAGGGGTGTCGAAACGTACGGCACTGTCCCAGTTTGCGAATATACGGAATAACGGGCTGATCGCCCTAGGTCTCCGGGAAGACGATGAACTGATGGCCGTCCGCCTGACTGACGGCAAGAAACAAATCATCATCGGAACGAAGAACGGTTTGCTGATCCGTTTCCCTGAAGCAGATGTAAGACAAATGGGACGCACAGCTGCGGGTGTTAAAGGCATCACGCTGACAGACGATGATGTCGTTGTAGGCATGGAGATTCTTGAAGAAGACTCCCACGTCCTCATAGTGACAGAAAACGGCTACGGCAAACGCACGCCGGCTTCAGAATACAGAGTTCAAAGCCGGGGCGGAAAAGGCCTTAAAACATGTAAAATCACTGACAGCAACGGTCCGTTAGTAACCGTGAAAGCAACAAAAGGCGAAGAGGACTTAATGATTATTACGGCAAGCGGCGTGTTAATCAGAATGGATATTAATGATATCTCCACTACGGGACGCGTAACACAAGGCGTCCGTCTGATCCGCATGTCTGATCAAGAGCATGTAGCCACTGTGGCGCTTGTGGAAAAGAATGAAGAAGAGCCGGAAGAAACGGAAGAAACGGAAGAAGTATAAACGTAGAAGCGCAGCTGTAGCAGGCTGCGCTTTTACTATATAAAGAAATGAAAAAAAGCTTTGACACATAGTGATGATGCTGATATAATCATTTTTGTTGTCTTTTTAATAGAAAGGCAAGCCTAGCGAAAATATTTTTTAAAAAAGTATTGACCTAGCAAACTGAAAATGTTATGATTAAGAGGTCGCTTCGAGAGAAGCAACAAAGTTCTTTGAAAACTAAACAAGACAAAACGTACCTGTTAATTCAAAGTTTTAAATAAATCGCACAGCGATGTGCGTAGTCAGTCAAACTACTTTATCGGAGAGTTTGATCCTGGCTCAGGACGAACGCTGGCGGCGTGCCTAATACATGCAAGTCGAGCGGACAGATGGGAGCTTGCTCCCTGATGTTAGCGGCGGACGGGTGAGTAACACGTGGGTAACCTGCCTGTAAGACTGGGATAACTCCGGGAAACCGGGGCTAATACCGGATGGTTGTCTGAACCGCATGGTTCAGACATAAAAGGTGGCTTCGGCTACCACTTACAGATGGACCCGCGGCGCATTAGCTAGTTGGTGAGGTAACGGCTCACCAAGGCGACGATGCGTAGCCGACCTGAGAGGGTGATCGGCCACACTGGGACTGAGACACGGCCCAGACTCCTACGGGAGGCAGCAGTAGGGAATCTTCCGCAATGGACGAAAGTCTGACGGAGCAACGCCGCGTGAGTGATGAAGGTTTTCGGATCGTAAAGCTCTGTTGTTAGGGAAGAACAAGTGCCGTTCAAATAGGGCGGCACCTTGACGGTACCTAACCAGAAAGCCACGGCTAACTACGTGCCAGCAGCCGCGGTAATACGTAGGTGGCAAGCGTTGTCCGGAATTATTGGGCGTAAAGGGCTCGCAGGCGGTTTCTTAAGTCTGATGTGAAAGCCCCCGGCTCAACCGGGGAGGGTCATTGGAAACTGGGGAACTTGAGTGCAGAAGAGGAGAGTGGAATTCCACGTGTAGCGGTGAAATGCGTAGAGATGTGGAGGAACACCAGTGGCGAAGGCGACTCTCTGGTCTGTAACTGACGCTGAGGAGCGAAAGCGTGGGGAGCGAACAGGATTAGATACCCTGGTAGTCCACGCCGTAAACGATGAGTGCTAAGTGTTAGGGGGTTTCCGCCCCTTAGTGCTGCAGCTAACGCATTAAGCACTCCGCCTGGGGAGTACGGTCGCAAGACTGAAACTCAAAGGAATTGACGGGGGCCCGCACAAGCGGTGGAGCATGTGGTTTAATTCGAAGCAACGCGAAGAACCTTACCAGGTCTTGACATCCTCTGACAATCCTAGAGATAGGACGTCCCCTTCGGGGGCAGAGTGACAGGTGGTGCATGGTTGTCGTCAGCTCGTGTCGTGAGATGTTGGGTTAAGTCCCGCAACGAGCGCAACCCTTGATCTTAGTTGCCAGCATTCAGTTGGGCACTCTAA
The DNA here is from genome assembly GCF_038004825.1 of Bacillus sp. FSL P4-0334. Classification (NCBI taxonomy): domain Bacteria; kingdom Bacillati; phylum Bacillota; class Bacilli; order Caryophanales; family Bacillaceae; genus Bacillus; species Bacillus sp. FSL P4-0334. The sequence continues at coordinate 1,051,250 of NZ_JBBORX010000001.1, forward strand.
GGTGACTGCCGGTGACAAACCGGAGGAAGGTGGGGATGACGTCAAATCATCATGCCCCTTATGACCTGGGCTACACACGTGCTACAATGGACAGAACAAAGGGCAGCGAAACCGCGAGGTTAAGCCAATCCCACAAATCTGTTCTCAGTTCGGATCGCAGTCTGCAACTCGACTGCGTGAAGCTGGAATCGCTAGTAATCGCGGATCAGCATGCCGCGGTGAATACGTTCCCGGGCCTTGTACACACCGCCCGTCACACCACGAGAGTTTGTAACACCCGAAGTCGGTGAGGTAACCTTTTAGGAGCCAGCCGCCGAAGGTGGGACAGATGATTGGGGTGAAGTCGTAACAAGGTAGCCGTATCGGAAGGTGCGGCTGGATCACCTCCTTTCTAAGGATTTTAACGGAATATAAGACCTTGGGTCTTATAAACAGAACGTTCCCTGTCTTGTTTAGTTTTGAAGGAACTTTGATTCTTTCATATGGTAGATGGGCCTGTAGCTCAGCTGGTTAGAGCGCACGCCTGATAAGCGTGAGGTCGGTGGTTCGAGTCCACTCAGGCCCACCATCTTTACCCAATACGGGGCCTTAGCTCAGCTGGGAGAGCGCCTGCTTTGCACGCAGGAGGTCAGCGGTTCGATCCCGCTAGGCTCCACCAACGTGTTCTTTGAAAACTAGATAACAGAAGTAATTCACATTCAATTAGTAATGCAAGATATCACGTAGTGATTCTTTTTAACGGTTAAGTTAGAAAGGGCGCACGGTGGATGCCTTGGCACTAGGAGCCGATGAAGGACGGGACGAACACCGATATGCTTCGGGGAGCTGTAAGCAAGCTTTGATCCGGAGATTTCCGAATGGGGAAACCCACCACTCGTAATGGAGTGGTATCCATATCTGAATACATAGGATATGAGAAGGCAGACCCGGGGAACTGAAACATCTAAGTACCCGGAGGAAGAGAAAGCAAATGCGATTCCCTGAGTAGCGGCGAGCGAAACGGGACCAGCCCAAACCAAGAGGCTTGCCTCTTGGGGTTGTAGGACACTCTGTACGGAGTTACAAAGGAACGAGGTAGATGAAGAGGTCTGGAAAGGCCCGCCATAGGAGGTAACAGCCCTGTAGTCAAAACTTCGTTCTCTCCTGAGTGGATCCTGAGTACGGCGGAACACGTGAAATTCCGTCGGAATCCGGGAGGACCATCTCCCAAGGCTAAATACTCCCTAGTGACCGATAGTGAACCAGTACCGT
>NZ_JBBORX010000001.1:1055000-1072500 GCF_038004825.1 Bacillus sp. FSL P4-0334
TTCCCATGCCGAACACGGAAGTTAAGCTCTTCAGCGCCGATGGTAGTCGGGGGTTTCCCCCTGTGAGAGTAGGACGCCGCCAAGCTATCATTACGGTAAAGGCAGCTCATCATGAGCTGCCTTTTTTGTTTATAAGTATTGCTTCAGGAAATTAGAAACGTAATACGGAAATTTTCGTTCCGTGACCTCTAAGAACCGGCGGATCATCACATAATCATCACTGACATGCTGTGTCAGCAGTTCATACCACCACTCCGTTTCATATCTCGCAATCATCCCGATATTGTAGAGGACCAAATAATGAATAATCATTTCCGGAAGATGGAGGAAGTGATCACGCTGAGAGGGAATGTAATATTGATTTTTCTCTAAGTGAAACAATAAATTTGGCGAAGACCAAGGTTCTCTGTCTATCGGGTCAGCCTCAAAAACCAAGTGGTTATGGTCTTTCCTCAGAAAAGACCACTTCAAATGATGGCTGATATATTCAGCAAAGCGGGAATCAGACATATTGTAATGAATCACCGCATGCTCAGGCACTGAAATAAGGTCATCTTTGAGCTCTACTCGGGTCAGCCAATTCTTTTTCTCTTGGAAGTAAAAGACAGTATGCAATTCAGGTATGGCTGTCAGCAATTTCTTCATTGTGTACCGTTCTTCCTCAAGACCAGCTATCCCGAATAAGTGCTTCATTACATGAATACATAAGCCATTGCGCTGCACCTTCACTTCATCATCCCTAAAGGAGTAATTTTGCTTTTTGCGTTTCCGGGCAGTCACGCCATGCGCGAGTACTGAGGCATGGCTTGGATAGCTTGGATCTGTGGTCAGAAGACAGGCTTTCAGCAATTGTGACATCCCATAAAACAACAGAATAGGCTTAATTTCTAAAGGGGAAAGAGATGCCTGCTTATAAAAGGACTCGGCGTGTTTGATAAAGAATATGAAGCGCTCACTGTTCTTAAACGCATATCGTTTTGGTTCTTCCATGCCGCTTTCTGTATAGATTTTATTTAGAAATTTCTGGGAAGATTCTACGGAATAAAATAATGATAACTCTTTCCACTCATGATCTCTCATATGTATTTTTAAACCCTTTCCTTTATCTAAATATTTCAACTCTTTTTCGCTTCCTTGACATGCTGTTTTCTAGTTGATAATCTACATATAATATTTTGCCGAAAAGAGGGGGATTTACTAATGTGGGAAAGTAAATTTTCAAAAGAAGGCTTAACGTTCGATGATGTACTGCTCGTACCGGCTCAATCAGACGTACTTCCGCGTGATGTGGATTTATCTGTTGAACTGACAAAGACGTTAAAGCTTAATATTCCTGTCATCAGTGCGGGAATGGATACAGTAACAGAATCAGCTATGGCGATTGCGATGGCCAGACAGGGCGGCTTGGGCATTATCCATAAAAACATGTCCATCGAACAGCAGGCTGAACATGTTGACAAAGTCAAACGTTCTGAACGGGGCGTTATTACAAATCCCTTCTTTTTAACACCTGATCATCAAGTATTCGATGCGGAGCATTTGATGGGGAAATACAGAATTTCCGGTGTTCCGATCGTAGATAATAAAGACGATCAAAAGCTTGTCGGTATCATTACAAACCGTGATCTTCGCTTTATCTCTGATTATTCAATGAAAATCAGTGATGTCATGACAAAAGAAGAGCTGGTTACGGCTTCTGTGGGAACCACATTAGACGAAGCAGAAAAAATCTTACAGAAACATAAAATTGAAAAACTCCCGTTAGTGGATGACCAAAACAAATTAAAGGGTCTTATTACGATCAAAGATATTGAAAAGGTTATCGAATTCCCGAATTCATCTAAAGATGAACACGGACGCCTTATTGTCGGCGCTGCGGTAGGCGTGACAGGCGATACAATGACACGCGTCAGCAAGCTTGTTGAAGCGAATGTCGACGTTATCGTGGTTGATACGGCTCACGGACATTCCAGAGGCGTACTGAACACAGTTGCGAAAATCCGTGAAACATATCCTGAACTGAACATTATCGCAGGAAATGTTGCAACGGCTGAAGCGACAAAAGCTCTGATTGAAGCCGGAGCAAATATTGTCAAAGTGGGAATCGGACCTGGTTCTATCTGTACGACACGTGTCGTTGCAGGTGTAGGCGTACCGCAGATCACTGCCATTTATGATTGTGCCACTGAAGCGAGAAAACACGGCGCGACAATTATCGCAGACGGCGGTATTAAATTCTCCGGAGATATTACGAAAGCGTTGGCTTCAGGCGGACATGCCGTAATGCTCGGAAGCCTGCTTGCCGGTACTTCAGAAAGCCCGGGAGAGACTGAAATCTATCAAGGCAGAAGATTTAAAGTGTATCGCGGTATGGGTTCTGTCGCTGCCATGGAAAAAGGCAGTAAAGACCGATATTTCCAAGAAGAAAATAAGAAATTCGTCCCTGAAGGTATCGAAGGACGGACTCCGTACAAAGGTCCTGTAGAAGAAACAGTGTATCAGCTTGTCGGCGGTCTTCGTTCAGGTATGGGATATTGCGGTTCAAAAGACTTGCGCGCTTTAAGAGAAGAGGCTCAATTCATCCGTATGACAGGTGCCGGACTTCGCGAAAGTCATCCGCATGATGTCCAAATTACGAAAGAATCACCAAACTATACAATCTCATAATTGTTACAAATAAAAAACATTTGACAGGGTCGCTGACTCTGTCTATTTTTTTTATATCGAGTGTGATAAAATTTATACTGTTGTGTTTTGAATTTGAATATGTCCTTAACGGCTTAATTATAGATTTAAAATGAATGACGGAGGTCGTAAGATTGAACATCACGAAATGGAAACAGCTGTTGGTGTCATTAGTGGTACTGGCACTGGCCGCAACTTGCTTTGTTCCAATGTCTAAAGCGGAGGCAGCCGGCAATGACCCGATTGATGTCAACGCATCAGCTGCGATAATGATTGAGGCTTCATCGGGAAAAATTTTATACAGTAAAAATGCAGACAAAAGACTGCCGATTGCCAGCATGACAAAAATGATGACTGAATATCTGCTTCTGGAAGCCATTAAAGAAGGAAAAGTGAAATGGGATCAAACGTATACTCCTGATGATTATGTCTATGAAATTTCTCAAGACAACAGTTTATCAAACGTCCCCCTTCGAAAAGACGGCAAATACACGGTTAAAGAACTGTATCAGGCTATGGCGATTTACTCTGCTAACGGAGCCGCGATTGCAGTTGCCGAAATTCTTGCCGGAACTGAAACGAAATTTGTCGCTGAAATGAATGCGAAAGCCAAAGAATTAGGCATGACAAACTATGACTTTAAAAATGCCACAGGGCTTGTGAATGAAGACCTTCACGGCAAGCAGCCGCAAGGAGAAGGCGTTAAAGAAGAAAGTGAAGTTTCTGCTAAAGACATGGCGCTTCTTGCAGACCGCCTGATCACTGATTATCCGGAAGTTCTCAAAACAACAAGCATCGCTAAGACGAAATTCAGAGCCGGCACTGATGATGAAATGGACATGCCGAACTGGAACTTCATGTTAAAAGGTCTTGTTTCTGAATACCCTGGCGTTGACGGCTTAAAAACGGGTTCTACTGATTCTGCGGGATCTTGTTTTACAAGCACAGCACAGCGGAACGGAATGCGGGTCATCACTGTTGTATTAGACGCAAAAGGCAACCTGCATACCGGACGTTTTGATGAAACGAAAAAAATGCTCGATTACGCATTTAACAGCAATTTCTCAATGAAAGATCTTTACCCTGAAGGCTCTCAAGTAAAAGGGCACAAAACGATTGACGTTGAAAAAGGGAAAGACAAGCAAGTCGATATTGTTACTGACAAGGCGCTTTCTATTCCTGTGAAAAGCGGGGATGAAAAGAACTATAAAGCCGAAGTGACTTTAGATAAAAAAGAAATCACGGCTCCTGTGAAAAAGGGAACGAAAGTCGGAACGCTGACAGTTACATACAAAGGCAGTGACAAAGACTATGGCTTCCTCAAATCCAAAGAGTTCAGCGTGAATCTTGTAACGAAAAATGATGTAGATAAAGCAAACTGGTTTGTTCAGATGATGCGCGGCATCGGCGGATTCTTCTCCGGTATCTGGAACAGCGCCGTTGACACGGTAACAGGCTGGTTTTAAGAAATAAGAAAGAGCTCTGATGAAAGTTAGGGCTCTTTTGCTTAATATACTGAAAAAACCAAATTATTAGTAAAAAAATGATATCTATCTTATTCATCTCGCTGTAAAATAAGAATACCCATATGAAATATTGTATTTCTGGGATACAATAAGAGATAGAAATTATCTAACTATACATTGACTAGGGGGACCAAATAATGGCTCAAACAGGTACTGATCGTGTAAAACGCGGCATGGCAGAAATGCAAAAAGGCGGCGTCATCATGGACGTTGTAAATGCTGAACAAGCGAAGATTGCGGAAGAGGCGGGAGCTGTTGCCGTAATGGCGTTAGAACGCGTTCCGGCTGATATTCGCGCTGCCGGCGGTGTTGCCCGCATGGCTGATCCGACAATCGTTGAAGAAGTAATGAATGCTGTATCCATTCCCGTAATGGCAAAAGCGCGTATCGGACATATCGTTGAAGCGCGTGTCCTTGAAGCAATGGGAGTAGATTACATCGATGAAAGTGAAGTTCTGACTCCGGCTGACGAAGAATTTCATTTAAATAAAAACGAATATACAGTCCCGTTCGTATGCGGCTGCCGTGATCTCGGCGAAGCAACGCGCCGTATCGCCGAAGGAGCTTCCATGCTTCGTACAAAAGGCGAACCGGGAACAGGAAACATTGTGGAAGCTGTCCGCCATATGAGAAAAGTAAACGCGCAAGTGCGCAAAGTTGTTGCGATGAGCGATGATGAGCTGATGACTGAAGCTAAAAACCTCGGCGCTCCTTATGAACTGCTTCTTCAAATCAAGCGTGACGGCAAACTGCCTGTAGTGAACTTTGCTGCCGGCGGAGTAGCGACGCCTGCTGACGCGGCATTGATGATGCAGCTTGGCGCTGACGGCGTATTTGTCGGTTCAGGTATTTTCAAATCAGACAACCCTGCTAAATTTGCCAAAGCAATTGTTGAAGCAACGACTCATTACACAGACTACAAACTGATCGCTGAGCTTTCTAAAGAATTAGGCACAGCAATGAAAGGCATCGAAATCTCAAATCTATTGCCGGAACAGCGTATGCAAGAACGCGGCTGGTAAAACCATAGGAGAGCTGGAAGCATGTTAACAATTGGTGTACTTGGACTTCAAGGAGCAGTAAGAGAACATATTCGTTCAATTGAAGCATGTGGTTCAAAAGGTGTCGTCATTAAGCGTCCTGAACAGCTGAATGACATCGACGGTTTAATCCTGCCGGGCGGGGAAAGCACGACGATGCGGCGTTTAATGGATACGTATCATTTTATGGAGCCGCTTCGCGAGTTTGCCGCCCAAGGCAAGCCGATGTTCGGCACATGCGCCGGTCTGATTATTTTAGCCAAAGAGATAGCGGGAACGGATAACGCTCATCTAGGGCTGTTGAACGTTGTCGTCGAGCGTAATTCCTTTGGCCGTCAGGTTGACAGCTTTGAAGCTGATCTGACGATTAAAGGCCTTGATGAGCCGTTTACGGGTGTATTTATTCGCGCACCGCATATTTTAGAAGCCGGAGAAGATGTTGAAGTGCTTTGTGAGCATAACGGACGCATCGTGGCTGCAAAGCAGGGGAATTTCCTCGGCTGCTCGTTCCATCCTGAACTGACGGATGATCACCGGGTGACAGAGCTGTTTGTGAAGATGGCGGAAAAGCATAAGCAGGAAACAGCTGTATAAAACAGTTGAAAACCGCTGATACTTATAGTACATTATAAACACAAATAAAGATCGAAAAGCGTTGACAGGAAGCAGTAGGGAGCCTCTCTTTCAAAGAGAGCCGATGGGTGGTGCGAATCGGTGAAAGATGCTGTCCGAATCCGTCCTTGAGCGAAATGCTGAAAACTAGTAGGCATTTACGGGAAAACCGTTATGTGTTAAAGCGGGAAGCAAGTGTGAGCTTGTTTTCAATCAGGGTGGCAACGCGAGAGCTCTCGTCCCTTTTAGGGGATGAGGGCTCTTTTTTATTTTCGATAAAAACAGATAGGAGTTGTTAGGCATGATTGATACGAAGGTGCTGAGAGCCAATTTTCAAGAGGTAAAAGCGAAGCTCATTCCAAAAGGCGAAGACTTATCTGACTTTGACAAGTTTGAAGAGCTGGACGAAAAGAGAAGAGAGCTTATCGGTAAAGTAGAAGAACTGAAGGGAAAACGCAATGAAGTATCTCAGCAGGTCGCCGTTTTGAAACGGGAGAAAAAAGACGCTGATCATATTATTAAAGAGATGCGCGAAGTGGGCGAAGAAATTAAGAAGCTTGATGAAGAGCTTCGTACTGTCGAAACGACGCTCGAAACCATCCTTCTGTCTATTCCGAACATCCCGCACGATTCAGTGCCCGTCGGGGAAACGGAAGATGATAACATTGAAATTCGCAAGTGGGGAGAGGCGCCGGCATTTTCATATGAGCCGAAACCGCATTGGGATATCGCAGACCATTTAAACATTCTTGATTTCGAACGCGCTTCAAAAGTAACAGGCAGCCGGTTTGTGTTTTATAAAGGATTAGGCGCCCGCCTCGAACGCGCGCTCTACAACTTTATGCTGGATCTTCACGTTGATGAATATGATTACACGGAAGTCATTCCTCCTTATATGGTAAACCGTACGAGCATGACAGGTACGGGACAGCTTCCTAAATTTGAAGAGGATGCTTTTAAAATCAGAGAAGAGGATTATTTCTTAATTCCGACGGCGGAAGTGCCGATTACAAATATGCACCGCGATGAAATCTTATCCGGTGAGAACCTGCCGATCAATTATGCCGCATTCAGCGCTTGCTTCCGTTCAGAAGCGGGATCTGCCGGCCGTGATACACGCGGTTTGATCCGCCAGCATCAGTTCAACAAGGTTGAGCTTGTGAAATTCGTGAAGCCGGAAGATTCTTATGAGGAGCTTGAAAAACTGACGAATCAAGCTGAGCGGGTGCTTCAGCTGCTCGAACTGCCGTATCGTGTCATGAGCATGTGTACCGGTGATCTCGGCTTTACAGCCGCGAAAAAGTACGATATTGAGGTATGGATTCCAAGCCAAGACACATACCGTGAAATTTCTTCTTGCAGTAACTTTGAGGCCTTCCAGGCGAGACGCGCAAACATTCGATTCAGACGCGAAGCGAAAGGCAAGCCGGAGCATGTGCATACATTAAACGGTTCAGGTCTTGCAGTCGGCAGAACAGTAGCTGCCATCTTAGAAAACTATCAGCAGGAAGACGGAAGTGTCATCATTCCGAAAGTGCTTCGTCCTTATATGGGAAATAAAGAAGTCATCAAACCGTAAAAGGTGCGCCCTAGAGGCGCGCCTTTTTTGCTGCCCGGTATAGAGCGGCGGCATTCCGGGCAGTGCTTTCAAGGTTAAAACGGCCGGATGCTAAGGCGTCTTCAAGACTTACAGCGCCGGGCACGATAGAAAACACAGCCGTTATTCCTGCGCTGTAAACATGCTCGAAATTTTTGCCTAAGGAGCCCGCCAATGCGATAACGGGAATTTCTTGAGCAGATGCGCGTGCGGCGATCCCGGCGGGGGTTTTGCCGAATAGCGTTTGTCCGTCTATCTGCCCCTCTCCGGTAATGACAAGGTCAGCGCCTCTTATCTGATCTGAGAAGGACAGTGTATCTAATACAACGTCAATCCCGCTTTGAAGTTCTGCCTGTAAGAAAGCGATCAGTCCGGCGCCGAGTCCCCCTGCGGCGCCCGCGCCTTTTACGGTATCCGCTTCGATATTGTGCTGACGTCTCAATACGTCAGCGAAATGGCGTAAGTTGCGATCCAATACAACTTTAGTCTTCTCGGATGCCCCTTTTTGCGGGCCGAAGACATATGAAGCGCCGTTTTCACCGGTCAGAGAATTTTCGACATCACATGCGGCACGGATACGGATATGTTTCAGATCAGGAGAGAGACCGCTTATATCAATAGAAGCTAGGGTGTGCAGAGCGCCTCCGCCGTCAGGTATCTCCTGACCTTCCTCATTTAAGAAACGCACACCGAGCGCGCTCGCCATTCCTGTTCCGCCGTCATTGGTTGCGCTCCCGCCAAGCCCGATGATGATCTCACCCGCCCCGCGGGAAGCTGCATCTGCTATCAGTTCACCCGTTCCTCTTGTCGTTGTGTTCAACGGATCTCTGAGATGGCGGGGAACGAGATGAAGTCCCGATGCTTCCGCCATTTCAATGACTGCCGTGCGTCCGTCTCCCAGAAGTCCATATGCGGCGTTTACCGGCGTTCCCAGCGGACCGGTCACAGTTTTTTTGATGATGCTTCCGCCAGTGGCATCCGTCAAAGCCTGAACGGTTCCTTCTCCGCCGTCGGCCGCAGGTATCTTGAAATATTCCGCGTCAGGGAAGACCGCTTTGAATCCTTTTTCTATGCTGTCAGCGGCTTCTTTTGATGTCATGCTTTCTTTGAAAGAATCCGGTGCAATGATGATTTTCATTATGTTCTCCACCTTTATGAGCAGGTATCTGTTTGAATCTATTCTTGATTTTTACTGTGTTTTCCTGCCCGTATGGCATACTGAGGTTGAATTGGACGCAAGACTTTTGTATGATAGTAAAGCTGACGGACAAGCTGTTTAAGAAATGAAATAAAAAATATGAAAAAGCGCTTGACTGAAATTTAGGTCATGTGGTATATTATTAAATGTCGATACGGAGGAATACCCAAGTCTGGCTGAAGGGATCGGTCTTGAAAACCGACAGGGGTGTCAAAGCCCGCGGGGGTTCGAATCCCTCTTCCTCCGCCATATTGATTTTAAACCTAATGAAACTCGAGCATATATTGGAGATTGTTTTGTCCGCTGCATGTGATGCAGCGGATTTTTTATATGCAAAAAAAGCGATTTTCTCTGTTCGGGGAAAATCGCTTTGCTATTTTTATTTATTTCTGTTTTCGTTGATCACGCGGCTGATTTTTTCGATCAAAGGTTCCAGTGACTGTTCATCAGCTTCAAGGTCATAATCTTCAATGCGCACTTTTAGCACAGGGCAGGCGTTAAAACCGCTGATCCAGTCTTCGTACCGTGTATACATCTCTTCCCAATAGGAGCGGTTTGTCTGCAGCTCCATCTCGCGGCCTCGCTTTTCAATCCGGTTTATAATGTTTTCAAGGTCGCCTTCTAAATAGATCAAAACATCAGGATGCGGGAAGTACGGCGTCATGACCATCGCCTCAAATAGACTTGTGTATGTTGTGTAATCTGTCAGCGACATGGTTCCTTTATCGGCATGCATTTTTGCGAATATGCCTGTATCTTCATAAATCGAACGGTCCTGCACGAATCCGCCGCCTGATTCAAACATGTTTTTCTGCTCTTTGAACCGCTCAGCCAGAAAATAAATTTGCAAATGGAAGCTCCAGCGTTCAAAATCGTGATAAAACTTCTCTAAATAAGGGTTTTCATCCACTTCCTCAAGTGAGGTATGAAACCCGAGCCGTTTTGCTAAAGCTTTGGTCAAAGTCGATTTTCCGACTCCTACCGTTCCCGCTACTGTGATAATGGCGTTGTTTGGAATATGAATGTCTTTCATTTAATAAGCTCCTTTACCTGACGGGCAATTCTTTCATAGTCTGTCTTATTCAAAACAAAGTCTTCAGTATCACCGTCAATGGTCAGTACAGATATATCCGGATCTTCTTCCTGAAGCTGTCTGATGGCTGTGTCGTAATCTGCAATGAGACGTTCCAGATATTGATGCTCGATATTTTTCTCAAACGGGCGCCCGCGTTTTTCAATGCGTTGAAGCAATGTCGGCAGGCTTGCCTTTATGTATACAATGATGTTCGGTTTCGGCAGGTCGTGAGTGAGCAGATGATAAATCTGCTTATATTTCTCAAGCTTTTGGCCGTGCAATGTACGCTCTGCGAAAATAACATTTTTATAAATATGATAATCGGACAAAACGGGCTGTCCTTGTTTTAAATAATCTCGATCGGTGTCTTCAAGCTGTTTATACCTGTGACATAGAAAAAACATTTCAAGCTGGAAACTCCACTCCTCGATATTGTCATAAAACTTATCGAGATAAGGGTTGTCTTCCACAATCTCATTAATCATAGGAAAACCGAGCTCTTCAGAAAGCATCGTAGCGAGTGTCGTTTTTCCTGCCCCGATAGGACCTTCTACCGCGATAAAAGGGGCTCTGTTCATTGAAAATCCTCCTTAATTCTGCAAACATCCGTCAGCTGCCGGCCTTTATATTGTATCACACTCTCAGAAAAGCCCATGAAAAAAGACGCTTCCAATTAACGAAACGTCTCTTTTACAATATGAAATTGATCGTTGAGCAAAAGCCAGTTTTGCGGGAAAGAAAGGCCGAGTTTCCAATAGCTGATTCCTCTTAAATGAAGTTCTTTAATTAAATTGAATTTCGCTTGAATGGATCGTGCGTCTTCAAACCATACTTCATGCCGTCTCTGATTTTCATCCGTGTATCGGAAGAATGGAGCCTGGGTGGTTTCGTCATATTGAATGTCGACTTTATGGCGTGCTGCCAGAGCGATTGCCTGCTGAGGACTGACGGCTTTCGCTGTCGTTCCCTGTTTGAAAGGCAGTGTCCAATCATAGCCGTACATATTCTGGCCCATGACGATTTTTGAAGAAGGCATTTCCGTCAGCGCGTACTCAATGACATTTCTTACAGGGCCGATAGGTGATACGGCCTGAGCCGGGCCTCCGCTGTACCCCCACTCATATGTCATGATCACGACAAAATCGACGATTTCTCCATGTGCCCTATAGTCATGTGCTTCGTACCATTTGCCGGCCTGAGTCGCGCTCGTTTTCGGAGCAAGCGCCGTTGAAATCTTCCAGCCTTCCCGATGAAAAATCGTCCTCGCTTCACGTAAAAAACGATTGTAGGCTTCTCTGTCCTGTGGACGTAAATATTCGAAATCAAAGTGAATATCGCGAAAGCCGTACTTTTTAGCCGTGGAGACGATTTCCTGAAAGAGTTTTGTTTTCACTGTATTGTCATTCAAGATGAGCCGCCCGAGTTCATCGCTGAATGCGTCATTTTCAAGGTTGGTGATGATCATCATCAGTGTGGTGTTGTGCCTGTCACTGATGCTTTTTAAATTGGTCAGAGGCGGTTCCTTTAAAGTCCCGTTCCGCTGCACTTGAAAACTGAATGCGCCGAGGTATGTTAAATAAGGAGAGGCCTCCCTTGCCGCCTGCTGGAGATTAGCGCTTACGCTCGTTCCCCGCGGTTCTATATATGCATTTGATTCGATATCGGGCTTATTCGCCTGCTGCGGAATGTAAAGGCGGGTTCCGGCTCTCAATGTGGTGCCGGGCTGAATTCCGTTCACCCTCGCAAGCTCCGCGGCCGATATATGAAAACGGCCGGCGATTGCAGCGAGAGTATCACCTTGTTTCACTTCGTAATATTGACCCTCAATCGGGATGACAAGGGTTTGTCCGACAACCAATGTATTTGGATTAGGCAGTTTATTTGCTTCCGCAATGACATTTGCGGCAGTCCGGTAGCGCGCCGCAATAGCGGAAAGCGTGTCGCCCCGTTTCACTATATAGATCTGAATGAAAAACGCCTCCTTTCATATCCGCTATCAAATATATGAAAAAAGGAGGCTGATCATGTTTATTTTTCGGCGGTAATTTGTTTTTCCGTGGTTATTTCTGCGAAGAGAACATTCTCCATCATGGTCAAAGCGAAATCATTGTCTTCGTCGTTATTGGAAGCGGTGCAGTCTTTCGGAATGGCAATGCTGTATTCTCTCATATAGGCGTCGTTGGCCGTGAACAGCACACAAATGTTCCCGGCAATCCCCGTGATGATTAATCGGTTCACTTGTAATTCGGTCAGAAGGGTGTGAAGCGCCGTTTCGTAAAAAGCGGAATGCTTCGGTTTAATGAGAAAATAATCATCCGGCTGAGGCGAAATATCTTTTATAATGGGGGCGCTTCTGTCGTTGCTGCATTCCTCCCTGATGGCATCAATATCAGCCTTCCAGAGCCCGTAATGATCATTAATATAAATAATCGGCCAGTTGCTTTGTTTTGCATGCTTCTTTAATGATAAAATACGGGGGACAATTTGTTTGGTTTTTTCAGCAAGACGTTCGCCCATATCAAATTGAAAATTGTTAATCATATCGACAATCAGAAGGGCTGTGTTGTTAGGTTCAGACAATACCGGCAACTCCTTTCTGCTGGGGTATTCCTATTTTAACCTTTATGAGACATGAAAAAACTTAAGAAGAGAGCTCGAACCTATGAATGATGAATATTATATGAGAGAAGCCATAAAAGAAGCGAAGAAAGCCGAAGCGAAAGGTGAAGTGCCGATCGGAGCAGTTCTTGTTCTGCACGATGAGATCGTGGCGCGGGCGCATAATCTGCGGGAGACTGAACAGAGGTCGCTTGCCCACGCCGAAATGCTGGCGATAGACGAAGCGTGCCGTAGGCTGGGGACATGGAGACTTGAGGATGCCGTTCTTTATGTCACTTTGGAGCCGTGTCCGATGTGCGCGGGAGCCGTCGTGCTTTCGAGAGTCGATAAGGTCGTATTCGGCGCATTTGATCCCAAGGGGGGCTGTACAGGAACGCTGATGAACCTCTTGCAGGAAGAGCGGTTCAACCACCAAGCGGAAGTGGTGAGCGGCGTGCTCGGAGAAGAGTGCGGAGAAATGCTCAGCGCTTTTTTCAGAAAGCTGCGCCGGCAAAAGAAAGACATGAGGAAAAAGTTGTCTGAGTAGTACGGTTGCATTTTCTGCCTGAAGCAGATATACTTATGTGTGCATCATGAATGGTGCGCATATAAAAATTTGATATTTATTTTGCCGTGCTAAGCGGGGAGGTAGCGGTGCCCTGTACCCGCAATCCGCTCTAGCGGGGCCGAATCCCTTCTCGAGGTTCGTTTACTGTAAGGTCTGCCTTAAGTAAGTGGCGTTGACGTCTGGGTCCTGCGCAATGGGAATTCATGAACCATGTCAGGTCCGGAAGGAAGCAGCATTAAGTGAAACCTCTCATGTGCCGCAGGGTTGCCTGGGCTGAGCTAACTGCTTAAGTAACGCTTAGGGTAGCGAATCGACAGAAGGTGCACGGTAAATCAATCATCAAATTTCAGACTCACCTGTTTATGGCAGGTGAGTTTTTTCGTATATGAAAAACGGGTTTTGGCGTTAAAAGCACGTTCATGTATAATAAACATGATGAATAACAGAGGAGGGCGCATCCTGTGGGTTACCAAGCTTTATATCGAGTATTTAGGCCTCAGCAGTTTGAAGATGTGGTCGGACAGGAACACATTACGAAAACGCTGCAAAATGCCCTTTTGCAAAAGAAATTTTCTCATGCATATCTGTTTTCTGGACCGCGGGGAACGGGAAAAACCAGTGCAGCTAAAATATTTGCGAAAGCAGTCAACTGTGAGCACGCCCCCGTAGAAGAACCGTGCAATGAATGTGCGGCGTGCAAGGGGATCACAAACGGCTCTATATCAGATGTGATTGAAATAGATGCGGCGTCGAATAACGGCGTAGACGAAATCCGCGACATCCGTGACAAAGTAAAATTCGCCCCGTCGGCCGTCACCTACAAAGTATATATTATAGATGAGGTGCATATGCTCTCTATCGGCGCATTCAATGCGCTTCTGAAAACGCTGGAAGAACCGCCGGCACATTGCATTTTCATATTAGCTACGACTGAGCCTCATAAGATTCCTTTAACCATTATCTCCAGATGTCAGCGTTTTGACTTCAAACGGATTACATCCAAAGCAATTGTCGGACGAATGAAGACAATCGTCGATGCAGAGCAGCTGAAGGTGGAAGAAGGAGCCCTTGATATCATAGCGAGTGCTGCGGACGGAGGAATGAGGGACGCGCTGAGCCTGCTCGATCAAGCCGTATCATTCAGCGGCGAGGAGCTGTCGGTGGATGACGCATTGCTCATTACCGGAGCCGTTTCTCAGCACTATATTGGGAAACTGGCATCTGCTCTTCACCGCAAACAGGTTTCCGAGGCATTGGAGACACTGAATGAATTGCTCCAGCAAGGGAAAGATGCGGCCAAACTGATTGAAGATATGATTTTCTATTTTAGGGATATGCTCTTGTACCAGGCCGCTCCCGGTTTAGAAGGAGTCCTGGAGAAGGTGAAGGTCGATGAAACGTTTCGGAATCTGAGCGGTGACATACCGGCCCCCGCTTTATATGAGATGATTGATATCCTGAATAAAAGCCATCAGGAAATGAAGTGGACGAACCACCCAAGAATCTTTTTTGAAGTGGCTGTCGTGAAAATATGCCAGACGGCACAGCAATCCGCCGGAGACATCCCTGAGGTCGGCATGCTGATGAATAAGATTCAGCAGCTTGAGCAGGAAGTAGAAAGGCTGAAAACCTCCGGTGTGAAGGTTCAGATGGAAAGCGCTCCGAAAGAAGCTCCGCGTCCTCAAAAAGGCGGAAAAAGCCATTACAAAGCTCCGGTCGGAAGAATTCATGAGATATTGAAGGAAGCTACAAGACCTGAACTTGAACAGCTTAAAAGCAGCTGGGGCAAGCTTCTGGCACACCTGAAACAGCAGAATAAGGTGTCTCATGCGGCTCTTTTGAATGACAGTGAACCGGTGGCTGCTGCTCAAAAGGCATTTGTGCTTAAATTTAAATACGAAATCCATTGTAAAATGGTTGCAGAAGACAATAACGGAGTCCGTACGAATCTTGAACAGATTCTCGAATCAATGCTCGGGAAAAGAATGGATTTGATTGGCGTTCCGGAAGCACAATGGGGTAAAATAAGAGAAGAATTTTTAAATGATCACCAGCAGGAAAGTGAAGGATCAAACGAACCGGCTGAAGAAGATCCGCTGATTGCAGAGGCGAAAAAACTTGTCGGAGCGGATTTAATCGAAATAAAAGACTAATAAGATGAAAGAGAGTGATTGAATATGCGTGGCGGAATGGGAAACATGCAAAAAATGATGAAACAAATGCAAAAAATGCAAAAGGATATGGCGAAGGCTCAGGAGGAGCTTGCTGAAAAAGTGCTTGAAGGCACAGCAGGCGGCGGTATGGTGACTGTAAAAGTCAACGGCCAAAAAGAAGTTGTAGACATTGCCATTAAAGAAGAAGTCGTTGATCCGGAAGATATCGAAATGCTTCAGGACCTGGTTCTTGCTGCGACAAACGACGCCCTCAAAAAAGTGGATGACATGACGAATGAGACAATGGGACAATTTACAAAAGGAATGAACATACCGGGTTTATTCTAGGGGGATAAATAAACATGCAGTATCCTGAACCAATATCAAAGCTGATTGACAGCTTTATGAAATTGCCAGGGATCGGACCGAAAACAGCGGTTCGTCTGGCTTTTTTTGTTCTAGGTATGAAAGAAGACACAGTATTGGATTTTGCTAAGGCGCTTGTCAATGCGAAGCGGAATCTGA
The DNA here is from genome assembly GCF_038004825.1 of Bacillus sp. FSL P4-0334. Lineage (NCBI taxonomy): Bacteria > Bacillati > Bacillota > Bacilli > Caryophanales > Bacillaceae > Bacillus > Bacillus sp. FSL P4-0334. The sequence goes on from NZ_JBBORX010000001.1 coordinate 1,070,578, forward strand.
CATATTGCTCGATTTGCGGACATATAACAGATCAAGACCCTTGTTATATATGTGAGGACACAAGAAGGGATAAGTCTGTTATTTGTGTCGTGCAGGACCCTAAGGATGTGATCGCAATGGAGAAAATGAAGGAATATAACGGCCAGTACCATGTTCTTCACGGCGCGATTTCACCAATGGACGGCATCGGCCCGGAGGATATTAAGATTCCGGAGCTGCTGAAACGTCTTCAGGATGATCAAGTGACAGAAGTTATTCTCGCAACCAACCCTAATATTGAAGGGGAAGCAACAGCGATGTATATATCAAGGCTGTTAAAGCCCTCAGGCATCAAGCTCTCCCGTATTGCCCACGGTCTGCCCGTCGGCGGTGATTTGGAATATGCTGATGAGGTCACTCTTTCAAAAGCTCTTGAAGGAAGACGTGAATTGTAAGGGAGGAAAAAGCAAGGCATGGGTTTTCTTCGCAGAAATACATTAAGAAAAGAGTTTGATGAGAAGCTGATAGAACAGCTCTTTAAACAAAAAGAAGAATGGAACAGACAGAAGAGTCTGGTCGAGAAAAGTCTCGAGCCCTCCGCTGAGGTGTTGTTTGAGCTGAAAGTCGCTGAATCTAAGTACTTTTTTTATTTGAAAGAAGCGAAGCAGCGGAATTTGAAAATGAGCAGATGGAAGTAAGAGGTCTATTCTCCGGGATCTTCTCATAAGCTTGTACTAAACAAGCGAGGGGGAAGATTCATGGAGCCTTTTTTCATTATCGGTTTGATTGTCGGTCTGGTTGCTTTGCTTTTTTTATGGGGAGTATCTTCAAAACCGCTAAGATGGATTGGTGTGACTGCCATTAAATTTATTGCCGGCGCGATTCTGCTGGTGGGTGTGAACTTGTTCGGAGGCAGTCTCGGTATTCATATCCCTGTTAACCTGATTACAACGGGCATCAGCGGGATTCTGGGGATTCCCGGCATCGCAGCTTTGATAGTCATTAAACGCTTCATCATTTAATTTATCAATTATTGTTGACATGTTGGATCAAGGGTGGTATTCTAATATACGTCGCTGATGACGAAACGAATTCTAAAAAAGAAATTTTAAAAAGTTGTTGACGACATTGAAGTTGATATGTTACAATAATTAAGTCGCTTCAAGAGCGATGGACAAAGTTCTTTGAAAACTAAACAAGACAAAACGTACCTGTTAATTCAAAGTTTTAAATAAATCGCACAACGATGTGCGTAGTCAGTCAAACTACTTTATCGGAGAGTTTGATCCTGGCTCAGGACGAACGCTGGCGGCGTGCCTAATACATGCAAGTCGAGCGGACAGATGGGAGCTTGCTCCCTGATGTTAGCGGCGGACGGGTGAGTAACACGTGGGTAACCTGCCTGTAAGACTGGGATAACTCCGGGAAACCGGGGCTAATACCGGATGGTTGTCTGAACCGCATGGTTCAGACATAAAAGGTGGCTTCGGCTACCACTTACAGATGGACCCGCGGCGCATTAGCTAGTTGGTGAGGTAACGGCTCACCAAGGCGACGATGCGTAGCCGACCTGAGAGGGTGATCGGCCACACTGGGACTGAGACACGGCCCAGACTCCTACGGGAGGCAGCAGTAGGGAATCTTCCGCAATGGACGAAAGTCTGACGGAGCAACGCCGCGTGAGTGATGAAGGTTTTCGGATCGTAAAGCTCTGTTGTTAGGGAAGAACAAGTGCCGTTCAAATAGGGCGGCACCTTGACGGTACCTAACCAGAAAGCCACGGCTAACTACGTGCCAGCAGCCGCGGTAATACGTAGGTGGCAAGCGTTGTCCGGAATTATTGGGCGTAAAGGGCTCGCAGGCGGTTTCTTAAGTCTGATGTGAAAGCCCCCGGCTCAACCGGGGAGGGTCATTGGAAACTGGGGAACTTGAGTGCAGAAGAGG
>NZ_JBBORX010000001.1:1075000-1132500 GCF_038004825.1 Bacillus sp. FSL P4-0334
GGAGCGCTTAGAAGTGAGAATGCCGGTATGAGTAGCGAAAGAGGGGTGAGAATCCCCTCCACCGAATGCCTAAGGTTTCCTGAGGAAGGCTCGTCCGCTCAGGGTTAGTCGGGACCTAAGCCGAGGCCGAAAGGCGTAGGCGATGGATAACAGGTTGATATTCCTGTACCACCTCCTCACCATTTGAGCAATGGGGGGACGCAGGAGGATAGGGTAAGCGCGGTATTGGATATCCGCGTCCAAGCAGTTAGGCTGGGAAATAGGCAAATCCGTTTCCCGTGAAGGCTGAGCTGTGATGGCGAGCGAATTATAGTAGCGAAGTTCCTGATTCCACACTGCCAAGAAAAGCCTCTAGCGAGGTGAGAGGTGCCCGTACCGCAAACCGACACAGGTAGGCGAGGAGAGAATCCTAAGGTGATCGAGAGAACTCTCGTTAAGGAACTCGGCAAAATGACCCCGTAACTTCGGGAGAAGGGGTGCTCTGTTAGGGTGCAAGCCCGAGAGAGCCGCAGTGAATAGGCCCAGGCGACTGTTTAGCAAAAACACAGGTCTCTGCGAAGCCGTAAGGCGAAGTATAGGGGCTGACGCCTGCCCGGTGCTGGAAGGTTAAGAGGAGCGCTTAGCGTAAGCGAAGGTGCGAATTGAAGCCCCAGTAAACGGCGGCCGTAACTATAACGGTCCTAAGGTAGCGAAATTCCTTGTCGGGTAAGTTCCGACCCGCACGAAAGGCGCAACGATCTGGGCACTGTCTCAACGAGAGACTCGGTGAAATTATAGTACCTGTGAAGATGCAGGTTACCCGCGACAGGACGGAAAGACCCCGTGGAGCTTTACTGCAGCCTGATATTGAATGTTGGTACAGCTTGTACAGGATAGGTAGGAGCCTTGGAAACCGGAGCGCCAGCTTCGGTGGAGGCATCGGTGGGATACTACCCTGGCTGTATTGACCTTCTAACCCGCCGCCCTTATCGGGCGGGGAGACAGTGTCAGGTGGGCAGTTTGACTGGGGCGGTCGCCTCCTAAAAGGTAACGGAGGCGCCCAAAGGTTCCCTCAGAATGGTTGGAAATCATTCGCAGAGTGTAAAGGCACAAGGGAGCTTGACTGCGAGACCTACAAGTCGAGCAGGGACGAAAGTCGGGCTTAGTGATCCGGTGGTTCCGCATGGAAGGGCCATCGCTCAACGGATAAAAGCTACCCCGGGGATAACAGGCTTATCTCCCCCAAGAGTCCACATCGACGGGGAGGTTTGGCACCTCGATGTCGGCTCATCGCATCCTGGGGCTGTAGTCGGTCCCAAGGGTTGGGCTGTTCGCCCATTAAAGCGGTACGCGAGCTGGGTTCAGAACGTCGTGAGACAGTTCGGTCCCTATCCGTCGCGGGCGCAGGAAATTTGAGAGGAGCTGTCCTTAGTACGAGAGGACCGGGATGGACGCACCGCTGGTGTACCAGTTGTTCTGCCAAGGGCATCGCTGGGTAGCTATGTGCGGACGGGATAAGTGCTGAAAGCATCTAAGCATGAAGCCCCCCTCAAGATGAGATTTCCCATTCCGCAAGGAAGTAAGATCCCTGAAAGATGATCAGGTTGATAGGTCTGAGGTGGAAGTGTGGCGACACATGGAGCTGACAGATACTAATCGATCGAGGACTTAACCAATTTGAATGTATGCTTACTGTTATCTAGTTTTGAGAGAACACTCTCAATGGTTTGGTGGCGATAGCGAAGAGGTCACACCCGTTCCCATGCCGAACACGGAAGTTAAGCTCTTCAGCGCCGATGGTAGTCGGGGGTTTCCCCCTGTGAGAGTAGGACGCCGCCAAGCTATATTATGGTAAAGGCAGCTCATCATGAGCTGCCTTTTTTGTTTTTGAATAAAAACAAAACAAACACCGAAATACGGAAACGCCCATATACTAATTGCAAACTTCAAAAAGGTCCAAATTGTGTATACAATCAACAACTTAAGGGAAGGCTATTCATACGGAGGTGGGCAAAATGAATGAAACGTCCAGCCATGAAGAAACATGTATTGTGTGTGAAACCAAAAAAAGCAGGGGAATCCATATTTATACGAAATTTATATGTTTAGAGTGTGAGAAGAAAGTAGTTTCCACTCCGACCTCTGATCCAAATTATGAATTTTTCGTTCGTAAACTGAAAAGCCTTCATACACCGACGTTATATTCTTAACCCTGAAAAGGGTCTTTTTTTTGCCTGAAATCAGAGGAGTTTTTACACTTTTTATAAAAGAACTGATACGATAAGAAGAGGAACTTGTTTAGACATGGAATGTAATAGATAATACTGATAAAAGTGAATAAATAGGAGTCGATCAAGTATGAAACCGTTTATTCAATATATGAAATGGACGCTTTGCGGCAGCACAGTTTTTGTATTAGCGGGGATAACCTTCTTTACGATAGGGCATCAGCCTTTTTTGTATTCGTTTTTATACGGGGCAGCCAGCGGAGCCGCAGCCAGTGCGGCCGGACTATGGAATGCGAAGCGTCTCTTTTTAAAAAAACACCGGCTGACAAGAAAAGAATATGCTTATATCAAGGAAAATCTTGAGGAAGCAAAGGGTAAAATCATCCGATTACGCAGGGCGCTTTTTCGCTCTAAAAGTATACAAATGCTGAAGCAGAATGCAGAGATACTGCGGATAACCCGACGAATATATCTGCTCACAAAGCAGGAGCCGAAGCGTTTTTATCAGGCAGAGCGTTTCTATTATCAAACGCTTGATTCTGTTGCGGAACTGACGGAAAAGTATGCTCTGCTCTCCTCACAGCCGCGAAAAAATAAAGATTTATCAATGTCCTTGAGTGAGACGAGGATGACTCTGGCAGAGCTCTCCAGAAGGCTGGAAGAGGATCTTCATGAACTGATGAAGGAGGACATCGACGACCTGCACTTTGAATTAGATATGGCAAAGCATTCACTGAGAAAATAAGAAAGGAAGAAGGAAATGGCCAAAGACCGTTCCGACGACAGCATGGGCGCCCAAAATGACCAGACCCCTCTAAAGCTTGCAGATACGCTGCCGGAAGAAAAAAGAGAGGCGGCACTTCGGCTCGCTGAAAAACTGGACCCTGAGAACATGCAAAGCATTGTACTGTTTGGTTCACAGGCGCAGGCGAATCTTCTGGAATTTTCCCACACGATGATAGAGCACGTTCAAAGAAAAGATGCAGGAGAGATGGGACAGATACTGGCTGATTTGATGCTGAAGCTTGACCAGGTCAACCCTGATGATCTGCAGATGAAGAACAAAGGGTTTTTCGCCAGGCTGTTTAAAAGGGTGTCCGGTTCTGTACAGGAAGTGCTTTCGAAATATCAAAAGACAAGTGTGCAGATTGACCGTATCAGCAGAAGGCTGGAACATTCTAAAAATGTGCTGTTGAGTGACAATAAATTGTTAGATCAGCTGTACGCCCAAAATAAACAATACTTTTCTGATTTAACTATGTATATAGCAGCGGGGGAATTAAAATTAGATGAGCTGAAAACAAAGATGATACCCGAAGCGGCAAGAAAAGCCGAATTACAAGAACACAATCAAATGGCCGCGCAGGAAGTGAATGATCTTCGCCAGTTTGCCGACCGTCTGGATAAGAGGGTGCATGATCTGCTGCTGAGCAGGCAGATTACGCTTCAGAGTGCGCCGCAAATCCGCCTGATTCAAAACACGAATCAGGCACTGGCAGAGAAAATTCAGTCCTCCATTGTTACGGCTATTCCTTTATGGAAGAATCAAGTCGCCATCGCGCTGACGCTTATGAGGCAGCGGAGTGCGGCAGATGTGCAGCAGAAGGCGGCGGATACGACAAATCAATTGCTGCTGAAAAACGCTGAACTTCTGAAAACAAGTACAGTCGAGACCGCCAAAGCCAATGAGCGCGGACTTGTTGAGGCAGAAACCCTCAAAAAAGTGCAGGAAAGCTTAGTCAGCACACTTGAAGAAATCATGTCTATTCAAGAAGAAGGCAGGATGAAACGCAGGCTTGCCGAGAAGGAGCTTGTTATCATGGAAGGCGATTTAAAAAAGAAGCTGCTTGATATGAGGTCCGGCCGGGATAACGGCTAGATGGCAAAAAGTCTTAGCTTTAAGTTGGCTCGCAGGCACGATATAATAAGAAAGACAGGCAAAGGATTTGTTTAAAAATGGACACACCTTTATATACAGCGCTGATGAAGCATGCGCACCGAAATACGTATTCTTTTCATGTTCCGGGACATCACAATGGAGATGTCTTTTTTGATGAAGCCAAATCTGTATATCAATCTCTTTTATCTATTGATATGACTGAGATCACGGGTCTTGATGACTTGCATCACCCGACGGGGGTCATTAAGGAAGCGCAGGATTTGGTGAGCAGATTTTACGGCTCTCAGGAAAGTTTCTTTCTCGTCAATGGAACGACCGCCGGCAATCTGGCGATGATTTTAGCTGTTTGTGAACCGGGTGAACCCATTCTGATCCAGCGTAATTGTCACAAGTCTGTTTTCCATGCGGCGGCATTGGCCGGAGCCAAGCCGGTTTATTTGGCGCCGGAAATCGATGAAAACATGCATGTGCCGGCACATGTATCCCTTTCAGTCATCGAAAAAGCGCTGGCGTCATATCCGAACGCGAAAGGACTTGTTCTGACCAATCCGACTTACTACGGACACGCCGCCGATTTGACCGCGGCAGTTAACAAAGCCCATTCATACGGCGTTCCTGTACTGGTGGATGAGGCTCATGGGGCTCACTTTGTGTTAGGCCAGCCTTTCCCGCCTTCATCATTGGCTATGGGGGCGGACGCCGTTGTTCAATCGGCTCATAAAACGCTTCCGGCTATGACGATGGGGTCTTACTTTCATTTGAACAGCACCAGAATTGACAGAGATCGATTAACTTATTATGTAAGCAGTTTGCAAAGCAGCAGCCCGTCATACCCGATTATGGCATCTTTAGATACGGCGCGCGCTTATGTGCAGGATATTGCTGAAAAAGGGACACTTCCCGTTCATATGGAGCGCATTGAGAAAATCAAACGAAGGTTCGCATCAATTTCTTCTATTGAAATAATCGAGCCTTCCGGATATGGGCTGCGGGCGGACCCGTTAAAATTAATTCTTCGGTCAAAGCTCGGACATTCCGGCTATTCATTACAACGGATTTTGGAGAGTGAAGACATTGTTGCCGAGCTGGCTGACGAGTACCAAGTATTGCTCGTACTGCCGATAGGCGGCCGGCGGATGATAGAACAGGCAACCGTAAGAAACATACAGCAGAAACTGGAGAATACACCGCCCGATAAATTGCCGGATGCCGTGAATTGGACATTTCCGTCCATTTCGACAATTGAATATCCGCAAAATGAGATGCGGAAGTTTAAAAAAGAGCTTACAGATATAAATAAGGCTGCCGGGCGCTTGCATGCGGGGAACATTATTCCTTATCCGCCGGGAATTCCGCTGATCATGGACGGAGAACGGATAACAGAAGAGATTCTACAAAAGCTTTCCCGTTTAATCGGCATGGACGCGCATATTCAAGGCTTGTTAAACGGGGAACAATTACTTGTCTATATAGAAGAGGAGAAATCATGAGCGGTTTATTTATAACATTTGAAGGTCCTGAAGGTGCAGGGAAAACGACTGTGCTTCAGGAAATGAAAGAGATTCTGTCGGCAGAGGGGCTCCCGGTGACAGCGACAAGAGAACCGGGCGGCATCGACATTGCGGAACAGATCAGAGAAGTGATCTTAAATAAAAACAATACACTGATGGATGCCAAAACGGAGGCGCTGCTTTACGCTGCGGCGAGAAGACAGCATTTAGTCGAAAAGGTGCAGCCTGCATTGAAAGAAGGCCGCATTGTGCTGTGCGATCGTTTCATCGACAGTTCGCTGGCTTACCAAGGCTATGCGAGAGGGCTCGGCATTGATGAAGTCCTTTCTATCAACCAGTTTGCAATCGGCGATACGATGCCTGATGTCACCATCTATTTTTCTATTGAGCCGGAAGAAGGGTTGAAACGGATTACGTCGAATGATTCAAGAGAGAAGAATCGTCTCGATCTTGAGGCCCTGCACTTTCATACGAAAGTACGGGAAGGATACCAAAAGGTAATGCAGCGTTTTCCGGAAAGATTCCATACAATCGACGCATCGAAAAAGAAGGAACTCGTCATTCAGGACGCACTTCAAGTGATAAATGAAGCATTGAAAAAAATTCAGTTGTGACCTGTTTCTCATAAGTTGCTATAATGAATGTAACGATAATGTTCTTTCCAACCTAAAGGGGGCCTAGAGAATGAAACTAATAGTGGCAGTGGTGCAGGATCAGGACAGCAACAGGCTTTTGAAAGTATTAACCGACCACAACTTCAGGGTGACGAAGCTTGCGACAACAGGCGGATTCCTTAAATCAGGCAATACGACGTTTATGATCGGGGTGGAAGATATCCGTGTCGATAAAGCGCTCAGCCTCATTAAAGAGAATGGCTGTAAACGTGATCAGATGATTGCCCCGGTATCCCCGATGGGCGGGAATGCGGATTCCTACGTTCCATATCCCGTCGAAGTGGAAGTCGGCGGAGCGACGGTCTTTGTCCTCCCGGTCGATGAATTTCATCAATTTTAAGGATTTGACGACGTGAAAATAAATTCTGACTTACGTACATTTATTGAGAAAAAGCAGCAGCCTGCTTATAAAGCGGCAGAGCTTTCCGGAACATTTAAAAGTTCAATGGACAGCCAAAGCAGCAAGCTGAAATTTGATCAGCTGAGCAGGTTCTTAACGGATATAGAAACGTTCGGGAAAAGGCTGACGAAGTCGAGAAACTTCAAAGACTTAGCGAAATTCAAAGGATTGGTAAAACGTTTTGTAAAAGAGGCCGTAGACAGCGGGTTATCGCATGAGACGGAGAAAAGCTTTGACCTGTACGGAAGCAGCCGGACTCTGGGGCTTGTGAAAGAAATAGATGAAAAACTGCTTCAGCTGACGGAAGAAATGTTAGATCAGGAAAAACCGGCAATTGATTTGCTGGATCGAATCGGAGAAATAAAAGGTTTATTGATTAACCTTTACACATAGAGAGTGATACAATGGCAATATCATGGAAGGAAATGACCGGGCAGCAGCCCAGAGTGATGCGGCTTTTGCATAACAGCATTGAAAAGAAAAGGCTTTCTCACGCATATCTGTTTGAAGGCAAAAAAGGAACGGGCAAATTGGATGCCGCACTGCTTCTCGCAAAAAGCTTTTTTTGCCTTGAAGACGGGACTGAGCCTTGCGGGGAGTGCCGGAACTGTAAGCGTATTGAATCCGGAAACCATCCCGACCTCCATGTGGTTCAGCCCGACGGATTATCCATTAAAAAGGCTCAGATCCAATCGCTTCAGGAAGAGTTTTCTAAAACAGGACTGGAATCGCATAAAAAGCTGTACATTATATCCCATGCGGATCAAATGACGACAAATGCAGCAAACAGTCTGCTGAAATTTTTAGAGGAGCCGAGTCAAGACACCATCGCAATTCTTATTACTGAGCAGCTCCACCGAATACTGGATACCATCGTTTCGAGATGTCAGGTTCTCCCGTTCCAGCCGCTTCAGCCGAAAGCCATAGAAGAAAGACTGATTGAACAGGAAGTGAGCCCTCACATGGCCCGGCTCTTAGCAAATATGACAAATAATATTGCGGAAGCAGTCGAATTAAGTCGAAATGATGAGTTTGCAGAGTCCAGAGCGAAAGTGATAAAATTGTATGAAGTCTTACATCAGCGGAAAGGACATGCCTTTTTCTTCATTCAGGATCAGTGGGTGCCCTTTTTCAAAGAAAAAACCCATCAAGAAATGGGTCTTGATATGCTCTTATTGATATACCGTGATGTATTATCCATCCAAATTGGAAATGAAGATAAACTGATTTATCAAGACTTATTCCAATCAATAAAACAGCATGCGCTGCAATTTACACAACAAAGCGTTACGAACCAAATTCTCGCTGTTTTAGAAGCAAAAAAACGGCTTCATTCCAATGTGAATGTGCAGGGATTAATGGAGCACTTGGTGTTAACGTTGCAGGAGGGATAAGCTTGTACAACGTAATAGGCGTCCGCTTTAAAAAAGCGGGGAAAATTTATTATTTTGATCCGAACGGATTTGATATAGAACAAGACAGCTGCGTCATTGTTGAAACCGTAAGAGGTGTCGAATACGGGCAGGTTGTCATCGCAAATAAACAAGTGGACGAGCATGATGTTGTGCTTCCGCTTCGAAAGGTCATACGCGTTGCTGATGAACGCGATCTTCTCATTGTAGAAGAAAACAAACAGGAGGCCCTGTCCGCTTTTGAAGTCTGTCAGAAAAAAGTGGCTGACCACGGCTTAGATATGAAGCTGGTTGATGTTGAGTTTACATTTGACCGCAATAAAGTCATTTTTTACTTTACAGCAGACGGACGGGTTGATTTCAGGGAATTGGTCAAAGACTTGGCTTCTATCTTTAAAACGAGAATCGAATTGCGCCAAATCGGGGTGAGGGACGAGGCGAAAATGCTCGGCGGTATCGGACCATGCGGGAGAATGCTTTGCTGCTCCACGTTCCTCGGTGATTTTGAACCGGTGTCCATTAAAATGGCGAAGGATCAAAATTTATCGTTGAATCCAACGAAGATTTCCGGTCTGTGCGGCCGTTTGATGTGCTGTTTGAAGTACGAAAATGATGAGTATGAGACGGCAAAAGAACAGCTGCCGGATTTAGGCGAAATGATTACGACGGCAAACGGCCCCGCAAAGGTTGTCGGTCTTAATATTCTGGAACGGGTGCTTCAGGTGGAACTGAAGAATCGTGAAAAAGTGATAGAATATACTTGGGAAGAGCTCTTGGAAGAGGGCGTCGTATCCGCACAAACCACAGATTAACGAGGTGTGGAACCTTGGATAAAAAAGAGTTATTTGATACTGTCATAAACCTGGAGGAACAAATCGGTTCGCTGTACCGTCAGCTGGGTGACTTAAAGCAGCATATCGGCGAAATGATTGAAGAGAATCACCATCTTCAGCTTGAAAATAAGCATTTGCGTAAGCGGCTTGATGATACGACAGAGCAAATTGAGAAATTCAAAGCCGATCAGAAAGAAACAAAAACACAGAAGGCAGAGCAGAGTGATATAGGAGAAGGGTACGACAATCTGGCCCGGCTGTATCAAGAAGGCTTTCATATTTGCAACGTCCATTATGGGAGCGTCCGCAAGGGAGATTGCCTTTTTTGTCTGTCCTTCTTAAATAAAAAATAAGGAAAAGGCTTCCGCTGATGTCGGAAGCCTTTTTCAAAGAGTGCCGAAAGGAATAAGATTATGGTTTCATTACGTGATGATGAAAGATTGGATTACTTATTAGCAGAGGATATGAAAATAGTACAGAGTCCGACGGTTTTCGCTTTTTCATTAGATGCCGTGCTGCTGTCTAAGTTTGCATACGTTCCGATTCAAAAGGGGAACATCGTTGATTTATGCACGGGGAACGGCATTGTGCCGCTTTTGCTCAGCACAAGGTCAAAAGCCGATATCACCGGGGTTGAAATTCAGGAACGCTTGTATGACATGGCGCTCCGAAGCGTGGAATACAACGGGCTGGGCGGTCAGATCAGTCTCATTCATGATGATCTGAAAAATATGCCGGAAAGACTCGGACATAATAAATATGATGTTGTCACCTGCAATCCGCCTTATTTTAAGACACCGAAAGAGGCGGAGCAGAACCTGAACGAGCATCTCAGAATCGCAAGGCACGAAATCCTTTGCACGCTTGAAGATGTGATTTCCGTCAGCAGCAAACTGCTGAAGCAAGGCGGAAAAGCGGCTATCGTTCATCGGCCGGGGAGGCTTTTGGAAATCTTTGAATTAATGAAAGCGTACCGAATAGAACCGAAACGGGTTCAGTTTATTTATCCGAAACAAGGTAAAGAAGCGAATACCATTTTGGTTGAAGGAATTAAAGGCGGCCGCCCTGATCTCAAAATTCTTCCCCCGCTGTTCGTATACAATGAACAAAATGAATATACGAAAGAGATCCGCACGATTTTATATGGAGACAAATAGTCATTTCTTTTATGTGCTGCTGTGCAATGACAACAGTCTGTATGCCGGTTATACAAATGATCTGCAAAAACGGCTGAAAACCCACAATGAGGGAAAGGGCGCGAAGTACACAAGGGCGCGTATGCCGGTTTCGTTATGCCATGCGGAATCATTTGAAACAAAACGGGAAGCGATGCAGGCGGAATACCGTTTTAAGCAGCTGACCCGAAAGAAAAAAGAGCAATATATAGAAGAAAAACGACGCAGCAAGGAGGCTGTATATGTTAAGACGCCAGATGAGTTTTAACGGAAAATCTGAAATGGGAACTCTGTACCTTGTTCCTACACCGATCGGCAATTTGGAGGACATGACCTTTCGTGCAGTAGAGACGCTGAAATCGGCCGATGTCATAGCTGCCGAAGATACGAGACAGACGAAAAAGCTGTGCCATGTTTATGACATAGAAACATCTCTCATCAGCTATCATGAACATAATAAAGAAAGCAGCGGCCATAAAATCATTGAATGGCTGAAAAGCGGAAAGAATGTGGCATTGGTCAGTGATGCCGGCATGCCGACAATTTCCGACCCGGGGGCTGAGATTGTGAGAGATTTCACCCAAATCGGCGGATATGTCGTCCCGCTCCCGGGTGCTAATGCGGCATTAACCGCGCTGACCGCATCAGGCATCACCCCGCAGCCGTTTTTCTTCTACGGATTTTTAAACAGACAGAAAAAAGAAAAGAAGAAAGAACTCGAAATCCTGAAAAAACGGCAGGAAACGATGATATTTTACGAAGCGCCGCACAGATTAAAAGAAACATTAACAGCAATGCATGACGTTTTGGGTAATCGAACCATCGCCGTCACGAGAGAATTAACGAAAAAGTACGAGGAATTTATCAGAGGAACCATCGCCGAGGTGATGGAATGGGCAAATGAAGATCAAATCCGCGGTGAGTTCTGTCTCGTTGTCGAAGGAAATCAAACCGCTGAACCGGAGGAAGAGGAAAAGCCTTGGTGGACGGAGCTTTCTGAGAACGAGCATGTGGAGCATTACATAAACGAAGGAGCATCTTCCAAACAGGCCATAAAACAAACAGCGGTAGATCGGGGCGTTCCGAAACGCGAGATTTATGACGCTTATCACATTCAATCATAAAAAAAACCGTTCTTGTATCGTAACAAGAACGGTTTTTGTATGAAATAGCTTATTTTTGGTTTTGAAGCTGGTTTTGAATTTCAGAGATGATTTGCTCAGCGCCTTCTTTGCTGAGTACCAATTTGCCGCCGGCAAGTTTAAGGTTATCATCAGAAACTTCACCAGTTACTTGGCAAGTCATGTTTGGTTTATATTTTTTAAGGATGATTTTTTCATCATCAACATAAATTTCAAGAGCGTCTTTTTCTGCGATGCCCAGTGTACGGCGAAGTTCGATAGGGATAACGACGCGTCCAAGTTCATCAACTTTACGTACGATACCAGTAGATTTCATTAACAGTCTCCTCCCGAGAGATAATTATTTTGTAGTTTATATTTTTCTTCGTCATTATTCGACAAAATTCCTTACATTCCTAGCATAACAAGGTTTCCAATAATCGTCAATCTTTTTGTTTACTATTGATTGTAAGAATTAGTTCTTATAGTAAGTAAAGCCTTGGAAATCCTGAAATAACAGGCTTTTTGACTGCTTTTTCGAACCTATTATCCTACTGAAAATCCTTTTAAATCAAGACTTTCGAACCAAGATGTTTTATATTAGTAGATTATATACGACAAATTTCGACATGTTAAGACTTTTTTTAATTTCAATAAAAATTTTTAATTTTATTTACTCTTTTACGCGCAGTACGTATATATCCTTGATCTTAAAGGCTAAGATGGTATCATAGATAGAGGACAAATATCAATATTGTATATCAAATAAAACCGCTCTCGTCCTTTGGGCGTGAGCTTTTCGACATTCTGAATGGGAGGTTGCAACATGCCGCAAGACAATAATACTTTTTATATTACAACCCCGATATATTATCCGAGCGGAAAATTACATATCGGCCATGCTTATACTACCGTGGCCGGCGATGCGATGGCGCGTTACAAAAGATTAAAAGGATTTGACGTACGCTACTTAACCGGAACGGATGAGCACGGACAGAAAATCCAGCAGAAAGCGGAGGAAGAGAATATCACGCCTCAAGCTTATGTGGATCGTGCAGTTGCTGAAATCCAAAAACTATGGAAGCAGCTCGACATTTCTCACGATGATTTCATCCGGACGACGGAAAGCCGGCACAAAGAAATTATCGAGAAAGTGTTTCAAAAACTTCTTGATAATGGTGACATTTACCTGGATGAGTATGAGGGCTGGTACAGCATCCCTGATGAAACATTCTATACGGAAACACAGCTGGTGGATGTGGAAAGAAATGAGAAGGGTGAGGTTGTCGGCGGAAAAAGCCCGGACAGCGGCCACCCGGTCGAATTAATCAAAGAGGAGTCATACTTCTTCCGCATGAGCAAATACGCAGACCGCCTGCTGAAGTTTTATGAGGAAAATCCTTCTTTCATCCAGCCTGAATCACGCAAAAATGAAATGATTAACAACTTCATTAAACCGGGGCTTGAAGATTTGGCCGTTTCCAGAACGACGTTCGACTGGGGCGTAAAAGTGCCGGGAAATCCGAAGCATGTCGTGTATGTATGGATTGACGCACTGTTCAACTATATTACAGCGCTCGGTTACGATACGGAAAATGATGAGCTTTACAAAAAGTACTGGCCGGCTGACGTCCACCTTGTCGGTAAAGAAATTGTCCGTTTTCATACCATTTACTGGCCGATTATGCTGATGGCGCTTGATCTCCCGCTGCCTAAGCAAGTCTTCGCGCATGGCTGGTTATTGATGAAAGACGGAAAAATGTCGAAATCAAAAGGAAATGTCGTTGATCCGGTAACGTTAATTGAACGTTACGGCTTGGATGAACTTCGCTATTACCTGCTTCGCGAAGTACCGTTCGGTTCAGACGGTGTCTTTACGCCGGAAGGTTTCGTAGAACGGATTAATTATGACTTGGCGAACGACTTAGGAAACCTTCTGAATCGTACAGTCGCGATGATCCAAAAATATTTTGACGGTGAGATTGGTTCATATGAAGGAAATGTGACCGATTTTGATTCAGAGCTTTCTTCTGTAGCCGGTGAAACGGTTAAAGCTTATGAAAAGGCAATGGAAAACATGGAGTTTTCAGTCGCTTTATCAACGCTATGGCAATTAATCAGCCGTACGAACAAATATATTGATGAAACTGCTCCGTGGGTGCTTGCTAAAGACCAGGAAAAAGAAAAAGAATTACGTTCTGTCATGTATCATTTAGCTGAATCTTTACGTATCTCAGCCGTATTGCTCCAGCCTTTCTTGACACAAACGCCTGAAAAAATGTTTGCCCAGCTCGGAGTTGAGGATCAGTCTCTTAAAGCATGGGACAGCATTCAGACATTCGGTCAATTGAAGAACGCGAAAGTGAAAAAAGGGGAGCCGCTTTTCCCTCGTCTTGAAGCTGAAGAAGAAGTAGCTTACATCAAGCAAAAAATGCAAGGAACTGCTCCTGCTAAAGAAGAAAAGGCGGAAGAGCCGCAAGAAGCAGAGCGTCTTCCTGAAATTACGTTTGATCAATTTATGGATACAGAACTTCGCGTCGCAGAGGTCTTGTCCGCAGAGCCGGTGAAAAAAGCAGATCGGCTGCTGAAATTGCAAATTGATCTGGGCTTTGAACAGCGCCAAGTTGTATCAGGTATCGCGAAGCATTACACACCGGATCAGCTTGTGGGAATGAAGATCATTTGTGTAACGAATCTAAAACCGGTAAAACTGAGAGGCGAGCTTTCTCAAGGAATGATACTGGCAGGAGAATCGGACGGCGTACTTAAAGTTGTAGCTGTCGACCAGTCATTACCGAAAGGCACTCGAATTAAATAATAGATGCAAAAGGTGTTTCACGTGTAACATTCCGTCGAACACCTTTTGTTTTTCAACAAGAAAGGAGTTTTTATGATGCTTTTTGATACACATGCGCACTTAAATGCCGAGCAATTTGACACAGACTTAGAGGAAGTCATTGCGCGTGCAAAGGCTGAAAAAGTTGAACGAATCGTCGTTGTCGGCTTCGACAAACCCACTATCACGCGTGCGATGGAGCTGATTGAGGAATATGACTTTATATACGCTGCGATCGGCTGGCATCCGGTAGACGCAATTGACATGACAGAGGAAGATTTATCATGGATTAAGGAACTGTCCTCTCACGAAAAAGTCGTGGCAATCGGAGAGATGGGCCTTGATTATCACTGGGATAAATCACCAAAAGACGTTCAGAAAGAAGTATTCCGGAAACAAATCGCTCTCGCCAAAGAAGTGAACCTTCCAATTATCATTCATAATCGTGATGCAACGGAAGATGTTGTCACGATTTTGAAAGAAGAGGGGGCGGAAGAAGTCGGCGGTATTATGCACTGCTTTACAGGGAGCGCGGAGGTTGCGCGGCAGTGTATGGATATGAATTTTTATATTTCATTCGGCGGACCGGTTACCTTCAAAAATGCGAAGAAACCAAAAGAAGTAGCAAAGGAAATTCCGAATGACCGTTTGCTGATTGAAACGGACTGCCCTTTCCTGACACCGCATCCTTTCCGCGGCAAAAGAAATGAGCCAAGCTATGTAAAATATGTTGCTGAACAGCTCGCTGAATTAAAAGGGCTGACATATGAAGAAATTGCCTCAATTACAACCGAAAACGCAAAAAGACTTTTCCGCATAAACTGACAGAATGCGCTGTCGTAACGTGTAAAGGCTTGTCCGATTCAGTGGATATGTAAAACGGTTCTACAAGCTTCCTTCTCTTCATAAGATAGGTTGTCGATATGTCTCTCTTCCTTTTTTTGCTTTGTTTTTGCATAATGAGGGATACGCTGAAGGTTTTTCATCTTCGAGATGGGAGGGTTGACAGCATTTTAGATACTCTATATAATCTCTCCGAGGAGAAGGAGGCGTTTTTCATCACACAAAAAATGAAAAAACTGTTTTCCGTAAAGCTTGGTAAAAGCAAGGTTATTCTTATTGCAGCTATTATTCTGCTGGGCGGAACCGGGACTGCATACGGGGCACATGAGCTCTCAAAACAATCAGTTTCTGTTTCTATCAACGGCAAGAAAAAGCAAATACGCACTCATGCAAAAACGGTTGGGGAACTTCTGGAAGATTTACATATAGAGACGAGAAATGAAGACCGGATTACCCCGTCTAAGCAGACAGCATTGGCAGACAACATGAATGTCGTGTATGAAGCTGCAAAGCAGATCCGTGTGACAAGAGGCGGAGAAGAAAAGACTTTATGGTCAACGGCAAAAACAGTCGGCGCATTTCTGAACGAACAGCATACACCTGTGAATCAGCACGATAAAATAGATCCAGCAGCAGATACGAAAGTGACAAACGGCATGAAAGTCACGGTCGACCCGGCTTTTCAGGTCACTGTAAATGATGCGGGAAAGAAAAAGAAAATATGGACGACTTCGACTACGGTCGCTGACTTTTTAACGCAGCATAAGATGGACATGAAAGACGAAGATAAAGTAAAACCGGCATTACACGAAAAGCTCACAAAAAATCAGGCCGGCATACAAATCACTCGTATCGAAAAAGTCACCGATGTAGTTGAGGAAAAAATAGCGTATCAAGTGAAAGAAAAAGAAGATGCGTCTCTCGACAGCGGGAAAGAAAAGATCGTTCAAAAAGGAAAAGAAGGCAAACTTAAAAAGCATTTTCATGTTGTCAAAGAAAATGGAAAAGAAGTTTCAAGAAAGCTTGTTAAAGAAGAAACATCTGAAAAAAGCAAAGATCAAATCATTGCGGTCGGCACAAAGCGGCACAGTCCCAAGATTGAGCAGCTCAGTGCACCTGTGAAGGCATCTTCTGGCGAAACCGGATCTTCCGGTAAAGTGATTACCGTGTCTTCCACGGCTTATACCGCAAGCTGCAGCGGCTGTTCCGGCCATACGGCTACAGGCGTTAACCTGACAAGCAATCCGAATGCCAAAGTCATTGCGGTAGACCCAAGCGTCATTCCGCTCGGCACAAGAGTCCACGTAGACGGATACGGGGATGCCGTGGCCGCTGATACAGGCTCAGCCATTAAAGGAAGACGGATTGATGTCTTTTTCCCTGAAAAATCTTCAGCTTACCGCTGGGGAAAGAAACAGGTCAAAATAAAAATCTTAAATTAATTCCGATTCACTCAGAGGGTTTTGCGCCCTCTGTTTTTTTCGTTATAATAGGTAAAGTGTATTTTCAGTATATTAGACGTGACATGCAAGCAAAGGTTTCGTTTTGGATATAAAAAGTTTTTTTGGAGGAAGTAATGAAAATTAAAGAAATTATTGTAGTCGAGGGACGCGATGACACTGCGCGCATAAAACTTGCCGTTGATGCGGATACGATCGAGACAAACGGTTCCGCAATCGGAGACGAAGTCATCAGGCAGATTCGGCTGGCGCAGGAAACGAGAGGGGTCATCGTGCTGACGGACCCGGATTTTCCGGGGGAAAAGATCCGGAAAACCATTTCTGAAGCAGTACCCGGCTGTAAACACGCATTTCTGCCCAAACATCTTGCCAAACCGAAAAATAAGCGCGGCATTGGCGTTGAGCACGCATCCATTGAAAGCATCAGAGCATGTCTGGAAAATGTGCATGAAGAGATGGAGGCAAAGCCGAGTGAGATTTCAGCTGAAGATGTCATACAGGCCGGTCTGATCGGCGGACCGGCTGCCAAAAGACGCCGCGAACGATTGGGCGACCTGCTGAAGATCGGCTATACAAACGGCAAGCAGCTTCAAAAACGGCTGCAAATGTTTCAAATCAAAAGAAGTGATTTTATTGATGCGCTCGATGCTATGAGGCAGGAGGAACAGGATGAACAATAAAGATATCGCGACACCTATCAGAACGAAGGAAATTCTGAAAAAGTACGGTTTTTCTTTTAAAAAGAGTCTGGGACAGAATTTCTTAATTGATACAAATATATTGGACAGAATTGTGGACCATGCGGAAATTACGGATCGGACCGGAGTCATTGAAATCGGGCCCGGGATCGGCGCGCTGACAGAGCAGCTTGCCAAACGGGCGAAAAAGGTCGTCGCGTTTGAAATTGATCAGCGCCTGCTGCCCATTCTCAATGATACGCTGTCTCCATATGACAATGTAACGATCATTCATCAAGATGTGCTGAAAGCAGACGTTAAATCTGTCATTGAAGAGCATTTTCAGGATTGTGATGAAATTATGGTGACGGCGAATCTCCCATATTATGTGACGACGCCGATCATCATGAAGCTCTTGGAAGAACATCTTCCGTTAAAAGGGATTGTCGTGATGCTGCAAAAAGAGGTCGCTGAGCGGATGGCCGCTGATCCTTCCTCTAAGGAGTACGGATCGCTTTCCATTGCGGTTCAGTTCTATACGGAGGCCAAAACCGTCATGACCGTCCCGAAAACGGTGTTTGTGCCTCAGCCTAATGTCGATTCCGCGGTTATCCGGCTTTTACTGCGTGACGGCCCGGCGGTTGACGTCGATAATGAACCGTTTTTCTTCCAGCTGATTAAAGCAAGCTTCGCACAGCGCCGGAAAACCTTGCTGAACAACCTTGTGAACAATCTTCCGGGCGGAAAAGAAAAAAAAGCTCAAATTGAAGAAGTTCTTCAAGAAACGAATATTGACGGAAAGCGGCGCGGTGAATCCCTGTCCATAGAAGAATTCGCGCTCCTGTCCAACGGATTGCATAAAGCCCTTTTCTAAGAGGGCTTTTTGTTTTGCGTCACCACTTGGACTGCCGCTACATAGGCTAGAGGAGAACCTTATTCATTCAACTGCAAGAAAAGCTTGAAACATCAAGCGCCGCAGCGGAAAGAGGTGTATTTGCCAAGACTTCTTTCATGATGAGGCTTAGTCTATTTGTGGAGTGGGTAACGTGCAATTTCAAATAGGAGATATGGTAGCCAGGAAATCCTATCAAATGGATGTTTTATTTCGCATTATCGGTATAGAGCAAACAAGCAACGGAAATTCAATTGCCATCCTGCATGGTGACGAAGTCAGATTGATTGCGGATGCTGATTTTTCTGATTTGGAGCCTGTCAGAAAAGACGAACAGGCCATGAGAAAGAAAAGAGATGAAAGCAGGATGAATGAATCTCTCGAGCTGCTCCGCCAGGATTATAAGCTGCTTCGGGAAAAACAGGAATATTATGCGACAAATCAATATCAGCATCAGGAGCACTACTTTCATATGCCCGGAAAGGTATTGCATCTGGACGGCGATGAGGCCTATTTGAAAAAGTGCCTGAACTTTTATGAAAAAATCGGTGTGCCGGTATACGGAATTCATTGCCATGAGAAAAAAATGCCGGCATCAATTGACGAGCTGCTTGATAAATACAGGCCGGATATTTTAGTCATCACCGGCCATGATGCATATTCCAAGCATAAGGGAGGCGTGAACGATTTAAGCGCCTACAGGCATTCCAAACACTTTGTCGAAACCGTTCAAAAAGCGAGGCGTAAAGTCCCTCATTTGGATCAGCTGGTCATATTCGCGGGTGCCTGCCAATCTCATTTCGAGTCTTTAATCAGAGCGGGCGCGAATTTCGCAAGTTCTCCGTCACGCGTCAATATCCACGCGCTTGACCCGGTATATATTGTCGCGAAAATCAGCTTCACTCCGTTTATGGAGCGGATCAATGTATGGGATGTCCTGAGAAATACGCTGACGAGAGAGAAAGGGCTGGGAGGAATTGAAACGAAGGGTGTGCTGCGTGTCGGTATGCCGTATAAATCAAATGGATGAGTGATAAAACCCGCATATATTTCGCTATGCGGGTTAATTATTTTACATATTGATACATAAATTTCCGGAACTTGTGAAAAATAACGCAGAAATCAATAGAATTTTGTCAAAATAATTTTGTTGACAATGACTTATTAACGTTGATATAATTTAAATTTTATTTGACAAAATTGGGCTCTTGTTGTACAATAAATGTAGTGAGGTGGATGCAATGGCGAAGACGTTGTCCGATATAAAAAGATCGCTTGATGGGAATTTAGGTAAACGGCTTACGTTAAAAGCAAACGGCGGCCGCCGAAAAACGATTGAGCGTTCGGGCATTTTAGCTGAGACGTACCCTTCTGTTTTTGTGATACAACTAGATCAAGACGAGAATTCGTTTGAAAGAGTTTCATACAGTTATGCTGATATTCTGACTGAGACTGTTGAATTGACATTCAATGACGATGCGGCAAGCTCAGTAGCATTTTAATGGGCAGTGAACCTTTTGTTTACTGCTTTTTGTTTTGCCTTCTAAAGCTCTTCTAATTATTCCCTCGAAAGTTTCAGCCGATTAAACGGAAGCTATAAGTGTCACATGTTTTATCGTGGCGTGCACGAATGGTGATCAATTCTATAAAAGGGGTTGTTTCGTTTGGGCAGACGTCGTGGAGTTATGTCAGATGAGTTCAAATATGAGCTGGCGAAGGACCTTGGTTTTTACGATACGGTGAAAAACGAGGGCTGGGGAGGCATTCGGGCGCGTGACGCCGGGAATATGGTAAAACGCGCGATTGAGATTGCCGAACAGCAGATGGCGGCTCAGAACCAAAATAACCGATAATGCAGTGGCCCGGGGGACAATCCGTTCCCCGGTTTTTTCTATCGGCTGTCAAAACCGGCGTCAATTTCGGATAAGTACCTCCGGGTCTCCAAATGTGATACAATGTTCATACTTATGTTTAGATGGAGAAGTAGGTGAAAGCTATGCGTATTTTAGAAAAAGCGCCGGCCAAAATCAATCTGTCCCTCGATGTGACGAGTAAACGCCCGGATGGTTATCACGAAGTGGAGATGATCATGACGACAATTGATTTGGCAGATCGGATTGAACTGACAGAACTGCCCGAAAACGTTATCAGAGTGGCGTCGCATAATCGCTTTGTTCCGGATGATCAAAGGAATCTGGCTTATCAGGCAGCCAAACTGCTTAAAGAACGATTTCAAGTCAAAAAAGGCGTTTCCATTATGATTACAAAAGTGATCCCTGTAGCGGCAGGGCTTGCCGGCGGAAGCAGCGATGCGGCAGCCACGCTCAGAGGGCTGAACAGGCTTTGGGATTTAAAGCTTTCTGTCGAAGAGCTCGCGGAGCTTGGAGCTGAAATCGGTTCAGACGTGTCCTTCTGTGTATACGGAGGCACTGCCCTGGCAACCGGACGCGGTGAGAAGATCAGGCACATCAGTGCTCCGCCTCATTGCTGGGTCGTGCTCGCCAAACCGACGATCGGGGTATCGACTGCCGAAGTGTACCGCCGGCTGAACTTACAGCAGGTTCGGCATCCTGATGTGCAGGCGATGATTGACGCGATTGAAGAAAAAAGCTTCCAAAAGGTATGCGGACAATTAGGAAACGTATTGGAGTCGGTTACGCTCAGCCTCCATCCCGAGGTGGCGATGATTAAAAATCAAATGAAACGCTTCGGCGCTGATGCGGTGTTAATGAGCGGAAGCGGACCGACTGTATTCGGTTTGGTTCAATACGAATCGAAGGTGCAGCGGATTTATAACGGGTTAAGAGGTTTCTGTGATCAAGTGTACGCGGTGCGGATGATCGGCGAACAGAATGCTCTTGATTAAATCCGTATGTTAAGTTATATTATTTTTAAATTATTCGGATTTTGGGGGTAAGTTCATGAAGTTTCGTCGCAGCGGCAGATTGGTGGACTTAACAAATTATTTGTTAACCCATCCGCATGAATTAATACCGTTAACGTTTTTCTCAGAACGGTATCAATCAGCAAAGTCATCAATCAGTGAAGATTTAACGATTATTAAACAGACCTTTGAACAGCAAGGCATTGGGACGCTGCTTACAGTGCCGGGAGCTGCCGGAGGCGTCAAATACATTCCGAAAGTGAAACAGGCTGAAGCAGAAGCGTTTATACAGGAGCTGGGACAGTCTTTAGTAAATCCTGAGCGTATCCTTCCGGGCGGTTATGTATATTTAACGGATATCTTAGGAAAACCATCTGTCCTCTCTCATGTAGGCAGGCTTTTTGCTTCCGTTTTTGCGGAGCGGGAGATTGATGTGGTGATGACCGTTGCGACAAAAGGAATCCCTCTTGCTTACGCAGCGGCCAGTTATCTGAACGTTCCGGTTGTCATCGTGCGAAAGGACAACAAAGTGACGGAAGGCTCCACGGTGAGCATCAATTATGTATCAGGGTCGTCTAACCGCATTCAAACGATGTCGCTTGCGAAAAGAAGTTTGGCTACGGGTTCGAACGTTTTGATTATTGACGATTTTATGAAAGCCGGCGGCACCATTAACGGCATGATCAGCCTGCTTGATGAGTTTAACGCAAACGTTGCGGGAATAGGCGTCTTGGTTGAAGCCGAGGGAGTGAATGAACGGCTTGTCGATGAATACATGTCACTGCTCACGCTTTCAACCATCAATATGAAAGACAAAACGATTGAGATTCAAAACGGCAATTTTCTGCGATTTTTTAAAGAACAGCATTTAAAGAATGGGGAGACAGAAAAATGACAAAAGCAATCCATACAAAACACGCGCCGGCAGCGATCGGGCCATATTCACAGGGAATCATCGTAAACAACATGTTTTACAGCTCAGGCCAGATTCCTCTTACTGCTGAAGGAGAAATGGTAAACGGTGATATCACAGAGCAAACGCATCAGGTGTTCAGCAATTTAAAAGCTGTGCTGAAAGAAGCGGGCGCTTCTCTCGAGACGGTTGTCAAAGCAACGGTGTTTATTGCTGATATGGAGCAGTTTGCGGAAGTGAATGAAGTGTACGGACAATACTTTGATGTACATAAGCCGGCAAGGTCTTGTGTGGAAGTGGCGAGACTGCCGAAAGACGCTCTCGTGGAAATTGAAGTCATTGCGCTGGTGAAATCTTAAATCTCAGAAAAGTGGTTCCGGTATTCGGGATCACTTTTTTTATGCAGTATATGATCCCCAAATATGGTTTATCACCTAATTGTGTATGTATATCCTATATTTTCAAAAAAACTTTTTGAAACGTGCAGGAATTTAAAAAGAATCGTGGAATTGTTAGACTAATGCTTTTATATAGGGAAAAGGTGGTGAACTACTGTGGAAGTTACTGACGTAAGATTACGCCGCGTGAATACCGATGGTCGCATGAGAGCGATTGCATCCATCACGCTGGATCACGAATTTGTCGTACATGATATTCGTGTGATTGATGGAAACAATGGTCTTTTCGTTGCGATGCCGAGTAAACGCACCCCTGATGGAGAATTCCGCGATATTGCTCATCCTATTAATTCCAGCACGCGGGGCAAGATCCAGGATGCTGTTTTAAATGAGTATCATCGTTTGGGTGATTCTGAAGCATTAGAATATGAAGAAGCCGGGGCTTCTTAAACATAACAAAATGTAAGGACTGCTGATAAAGGCTGACACAAGGCCTTTTCCGGCAGTCCTTTTTTAAATCTGATTTTTCAGTAATAAAGCGATTACATAGAAAATTCTTGCACTTTTTGATGTCTTCTTGAAATCAACAGCTATTTAGGATATATTTTTCTATGGATAAAAGGGATATTGGAGGCCATTAAATGGATAAGCGGTTTGCAGTGATTTTAGCTGCCGGAAAAGGAACGAGAATGAAATCGAAGCTTTATAAGGTCCTTCATCCGGTATGCGGAAAGCCTATGGTAGAGCACGTCGCAGACGAAGCTCTGAAATTATCTTTAGCGAAGCTTGTCACCATCGTAGGACACGGCGCCGAAGATGTGAAGAAGCAGCTCGGACAGAAAAGCGATTACGCTCTCCAAGCAGAACAGCTCGGTACGGCTCATGCGGTAAAACAGGCAAAACCATTTCTTCACGGAGAAAAGGGTGTCACGATCGTTATTTGCGGCGATACACCGCTTCTGACGGCGGAGACGATGGAAGCCATGCTGAATGAACATACAGACAAAGGTGCAAAAGCCACGGTGTTAACGGCCGTTGCCGACGATCCCGCCGGATACGGAAGAATCATCCGCAGTGAAGACGGCGCCGTTCAAAAAATCGTGGAGCACAAGGATGCTTCGGAGCAAGAACGTCTTGTGAAAGAAATCAACACGGGAACGTACTGTTTTGATAACGAGGCTCTTTTTCGTGTCATCGAACAGGTTTCGAATGAAAATGCCCAAGGCGAGTATTATCTGCCGGATGTGATCGAAATCCTCAAAGACGAAGGCGAAACTGTTGCCGCTTACCAGACTGGTAACTTCCAAGAGACGCTCGGAGTGAATGATAGAGTCGCTCTTTCTCAGGCTGAAATGTATATGAAAGAGCGTATTAACAAACGGCATATGCAGAACGGAGTCACTTTAATCGATCCGATGAATACGTACATCTCACCTGACGCACGTATCGGACAAGATACAGTTATTTATCCCGGAACTGTGTTAAAGGGACAAGCTGAAATCGGCGATGAATGTGTCATCGGCCCTCACACTGAGATAGAGGACAGCTCAATCGGCAGCCGCACTGTGATTAAACAATCCGTTGTCAATCGCAGCAAAGTTGGGAATGATGTAAATATCGGTCCTTTTGCTCACATCAGACCCGATTCCGCAATCGGCAATGAAGTGAAGATCGGAAACTTTGTTGAAATCAAGAAAACACAATTCGGCGACCGGAGCAAAGCATCTCATTTAAGCTATATCGGTGATGCCGAAGTGGGCACGGATGTGAATCTGGGCTGCGGCTCCATCACGGTCAATTATGATGGGAAGAAAAAGTATTTAACCAAAATTGAAGACGGCGCCTTTATTGGCTGCAACTCCAATCTGGTCGCTCCTGTTACAGTGGGAGAAGGCGCGTACGTCGCTGCGGGTTCAACCGTAACTGAAGATGTGCCGGGCGAAGCGCTTGCCATTGCCAGAGCAAGACAAGTAAATAAAGAAGATTATGTGAAAAACATTCATAAAAAATAATCCTAAAATCGGAGGTTTACCATGTCTAACGAATACGGAGATAAGAATTTAAAGATTTTTTCTTTGAATTCAAATCCAGAACTTGCAAAAGAAATCGCGGATAATGTAGGGGTTCAATTAGGAAAGTGCTCTGTTACAAGATTCAGTGACGGAGAGGTCCAGATCAACATAGAAGAAAGTATTCGCGGCTGTGATTGCTATATCATTCAGTCTACAAGTGCGCCGGTCAACGAGCACATCATGGAATTGCTGATTATGGTTGACGCTTTAAAGCGCGCTTCCGCGAAAACAATCAACATTGTCATTCCGTACTACGGTTATGCGCGCCAGGACAGAAAAGCAAGATCACGTGAACCGATTACGGCAAAACTTTTTGCAAACCTGCTTGAAACAGCGGGTGCGACACGCGTGATCGCGCTTGATTTACACGCGCCGCAAATTCAAGGTTTCTTTGATATTCCGATTGACCACTTAATGGGTGTTCCGATTTTAGGCCATTACTTTGAAGGTAAAGACTTGAAAGATATCGTTATTGTTTCTCCTGACCACGGCGGTGTGACGCGCGCCCGCAAACTTGCGGACCGTCTGAAAGCGCCGATCGCGATTATCGACAAACGCCGTCCTAGACCGAATGAGGTAGAAGTGATGAACATCGTCGGTAACGTGGAAGGTAAAACAGCGATTCTGATCGATGATATTATTGATACGGCAGGCACAATCACACTTGCCGCTAACGCGCTGGTTGAAAACGGAGCTGCAGAAGTGTATGCATGCTGTACGCACCCTGTACTGTCAGGTCCTGCCGTTGAGCGGATCAATAACTCTAAAATCAAGGAGCTTGTCGTAACGAACAGCATTAAGCTTCCTGATGAGAAAAAAATCGAACGCTTTAAGCAGCTTTCTGTCGGACCGCTTCTGGCTGAAGCGATTATCCGCGTTCACGAGAAACAATCTGTCAGCTATTTATTCAGCTAAACCGAAATTTTAAGGTTTAAATCCCAGTTATTGTGGGTATTGTTCTAATAGGACGATAAAACGATAATTAGGATGGTGCTGAATATGGCAACTTTAAAAGCAAATGAAAGAACAGATTTTAAACGTTCGACGCTTCGGAAAATCCGTCATTCAGGACATGTTCCAGGGATTATATACGGTAAAGAAATAACGAATACGCCTGTCTCTTTAGACAGTGTCGAATTGCTTAAAACATTGCGGGGCGAAGGAAAAAACACGATTATCACAATTGATGTCAACGGAAATCAGCAATCGGTTATGGTGACTGATCTTCAGACAGACCCGCTCAAAAACGAATTGACGCACGCCGATTTTCAAGTCGTGAATATGAGTGAGGAGCTGGAGGCCGAGGTGCCGATTCAGCTGACGGGAGAGGCGAAGGGAGTCAAAGACGGAGGCGTCATCCAGCAGCCGCTGCATGAGCTTTCGATTAAGGCTAAGCCGAAGGACATCCCTCAGACAATCAATGTTGATATTTCCGGGCTTGAAATGAATGATGTGCTGACCATCGCAGATCTGACTGCTGACGGCAATTATACATTTACAAACGACCCGGAAGAAGTCGTGGCTTCCATCCTTCCTCCTAAGCAGGAAGCATTCGAAGAAGATGCGGAACCGTCTCCTGGGGAAGAGCCCGAAGGAGAAAATCAATAAGCGCTTTAAGACGTAACCCGCCCGAGGTTACGTCTTTTGTGCTAGAATGAGAAGAATTACAGCGATGTTGAGGGAGGATTTACGATGCTTGTGATTGCCGGTCTGGGTAACCCGGGAAAAACCTACGAGAACACGAGACATAATGTCGGCTTTATGGCCATTGACGAGCTTTCTAAAGAATGGAATATTGAATTGAATAAAACGAAATTCAACGGACTTTACGGAATGGGGTTTGTTTCCGGAAAAAAAGTTCTACTTGTTAAACCGCTTACATATATGAATTTATCAGGGGAATGTTTGCGGCCGCTACTGGATTATTATGATGCCGATCATGAAGATCTGAAAGTCATATACGATGACCTTGATCTTCCGACGGGGAAAATCAGGCTCCGGACGAAGGGGAGCGCAGGCGGACATAACGGAATTAAATCGCTTATACAGCACCTCGGAACCCCTGAATTTGACCGGGTCAGAATCGGAATCGGCCGCCCCGTCAACGGAATGAAAGTCGTTGACTATGTACTGGGAGCTTTTACGAAGGAAGAAGCGCCGCATATCAATGATGCCGTCTCAAAAACTGTAAAAGCCTGCGAAGCTTCCTTAACGAAACCATTTTTAGAAGTCATGAACGAATTTAATGCAAATGTATAAGATAAATAATGGGAGACCATACTAGGGAAAAATGATTTTTTCACATCAGGAGGTCCAACGTATGGCTTTGCATTATTTCTGCCGCCACTGCGGCTTTAAGGTAGGGAGCCTGGAATATTCGACGGTGCCGACACAGTCACTTGGATTTCAGCACTTAACAAATGAGGAAAGAAACGATATGATTTCATATAAAGACAATGGAGATGTCCATGTTCTTACAATTTGTGAAGACTGCCAAGAGGCGCTGGAACGCAATCCGCACTACCATGAACACAACACATTTATTCAATAAGAAGCTTTGGTGTAGATTCTAGACCAAAGCGTTTTTCTGTTCTTGCAGAAAATAGAGAGGAGGGCCCATATGGACAACATTCAAACCTTTATTAAAGAAAGCGATGATTTTAAATCCATTGTCAACGGTTTACATGAGGGGCTGAAGGAACAGCTGCTTGCGGGTCTGTCAGGTTCCGCGCGTTCTGTTTTTACCTCCGCCCTTGCACAGGAAACGAAAAGGCCGATTTTCTTTATCACCCATAATTTATATCAGGCCCAAAAAGTGACGGAAGATCTGACGGCGCTTCTCGGGGATCAATCTGTTTTTTTATACCCCGTGAATGAATTGATTTCTTCAGAAATTGCGGTAGCGAGCCCTGAACTGCGCGCTCAGCGGCTTGATGTCATTAATAGATTAACAAACGGAGAAGCGCCGGTCGTTGTGGCGCCCGTTGCGGCAGTGAGAAGAATGCTTCCACCGAAGGAGCTGTGGAAAAGCAGCCAGCTCGTCATTTCACTCGGAGACGAAATAGAACCGGATCAGCTGTCCGCGCGCCTTGTAGAGGTGGGGTATGAGCGTTCCGATATGGTTTCTGCACCCGGTGAATTCAGTATTCGCGGCGGAATTATCGACATTTATCCGCTGACGTCGGAGCATCCGGTGCGAATTGAACTGTTTGATACGGAGGTCGATTCCATCAGAAGCTTCAATTCTGATGACCAGAGATCAATTGAGACGCTCAAACATGTGGCGATCGGACCGGCGAAGGAATTGATCATCAGGGCGGAAGAAAAAGCCCGGGCGATGGAAAGGCTCGATAAAGGGCTTGCCGACAGTCTGAAAAAGCTGAAGCAGGACAAACAAAAGGAAATGCTTCATATCAATATCTCACATGATAAAGAACGGTTATCAACGGGACAGACTGATCAGGAACTTGTGAAGTATCTCTCGTACTTTTACGAAAAACCTGCTAGTTTGCTAGATTATACACCGGCAGACACGTTGTTACTGTTAGACGAGGTCAGCCGCATTCATGAAATGGAGGATCAGCTGCAAAAAGAAGAGGCCGAATTTATGACAAGTCTGCTCGAGGAAGGGAAAATTCTGCATGACATTCATTTATCCTTCAGCTTTCAGGAGCTTATGAGCGAAAAGCGGCGCCCGGCTATTTATTATTCATTATTTTTGCGTCATGTCCAGCATACAAGCCCTCAGAATATCGTGAATGTGACAAGCCGGCAGATGCAGAGTTTTCACGGGCAGATGAATGTGCTCGCAGGTGAAATGGAGCGCTTTAAGAAATCAAACTTCACCGTCGTCTTTTTAGGCGCAAATAAGGACAGAACCGACAGATTGGCATCCGTGCTGGCTGATTACGAAATTGAAGCCGCAAAAACGGACAGTTCCAAAGCGCTTGTGCAAGGACAGGTCTATGTCATGGAAGGCGAGCTGCAATCCGGTTTTGAACTGCCGCTGATGAAGCTGGCCGTCATTACAGAGGAAGAGCTGTTCAAAAACCGAATTAAGAAAAAGCCGAGAAAGCAGAAGCTGACAAATGCCGAACGGATCAAGAGCTATTCCGAGCTTCAGGTCGGCGACTATGTCGTCCACGTCAACCACGGGATCGGTAAGTATTTGGGGATCGAAACACTAGAAATCAAAGGCATTCATAAAGATTACCTCAACATTCATTATCAGGGCAGCGATAAGCTGTACGTCCCCGTAGAACAAATCGACCAGGTGCAGAAGTACGTCGGCTCTGAAGGAAAAGAACCGAAGCTTTATAAACTGGGCGGCAGTGAATGGAAACGGGTGAAGAAAAAAGTTGAAAACTCCGTTCAGGATATTGCCGATGATCTGATTAAGCTTTATGCGGAACGGGAAGCAAGCAAGGGCTATGCGTTCTCGCCGGATCATGAAATGCAGCGGCAGTTCGAATCTGCTTTCCCTTATCAGGAAACAGAGGACCAGCTCCGTTCCATTCAGGAGATTAAAAAGGATATGGAAAGAGAGCGCCCGATGGACCGTTTGCTTTGCGGTGATGTGGGTTACGGGAAGACGGAGGTAGCCATCCGAGCGGCCTTTAAAGCGATCGCAGACGGAAAGCAGGTCGCGCTTCTTGTGCCGACGACAATACTCGCGCAGCAGCATTATGAAACCATTATGGAGCGTTTCCAGGACTATCCGATTAACATCGGTCTTCTCAGCCGATTCAGAACGAGAAAAGAATCCAATGAAACGATTAAAGGCCTGAAAAACGGAACGGTAGACATCGTAATCGGAACCCACAGGCTCTTATCTAAAGACGTCGTCTATAAAGATCTCGGCTTGCTCATCATTGATGAAGAGCAGCGCTTCGGCGTAACGCATAAGGAAAAAATCAAACAGATCAAAGCCAATGTCGATGTGCTGACTCTTACAGCGACGCCGATACCGCGTACGCTTCATATGTCCATGCTCGGTGTGCGGGACTTATCTGTTATTGAAACGCCGCCGGAAAACCGTTTCCCTGTTCAGACATATGTCGTGGAATACAACGGCGCGCTTGTGCGGGAAGCCATCGAAAGAGAACTGGCGCGCGGAGGACAGGTATATTTCTTGTACAACCGCGTGGATGACATCGAGCGGAAGGCTGATGAAATTTCCATGCTTGTTCCCGATGCGAAAGTGGCATATGCCCACGGAAAAATGACTGAAAATGAATTGGAAAGCGTCATGCTCAATTTTCTGGAAGGGGAATCAGACGTCCTTGTCAGCACGACCATTATTGAGACAGGCGTAGATATACCAAATGTCAACACCTTGATTGTGTTCGACGGAGACAAAATGGGGCTGTCTCAGCTGTATCAGCTGAGAGGACGGGTCGGCCGTTCCAACCGCGTCGCTTATGCGTATTTTACGTACCGCAGAGACAAAGTGCTCACTGAGGTGGCGGAAAAACGGCTGCAGGCGATTAAAGAATTTACCGAGCTGGGATCAGGCTTTAAAATCGCCATGCGTGACTTGACGATCAGGGGAGCGGGGAACCTTCTCGGCGCCCAGCAGCACGGCTTTATCGACTC
This sequence comes from Bacillus sp. FSL P4-0334, assembly GCF_038004825.1. Classification (NCBI taxonomy): domain Bacteria; kingdom Bacillati; phylum Bacillota; class Bacilli; order Caryophanales; family Bacillaceae; genus Bacillus; species Bacillus sp. FSL P4-0334. The sequence goes on from NZ_JBBORX010000001.1 coordinate 1,104,804, forward strand.
GGTCGGTTTTGACCTGTACTCGCAAATGCTCAAGGAAGCGATTGAAGAGCGGAAAGGCGATATTCCGAAAAGCGAACAGTTTGAGACAGAAATCGATATCGAGCTTGACGCGTATATTCCTGAAAACTATATACAAGACGGCAAGCAAAAAATCGACATGTACAAACGGTTCAGGTCAATCGCCACAATTGAGGAGAAAAATGAGCTTCAAGATGAAATCATCGACAGGTTCGGCAGCTACCCTAAAGAGGTTGAATGGCTGTTTACGGTTGCTGAGATGAAGGTATACGGAAAATATGAACGCGTCGAACTCATCAAGCAGGATAAAGACGCGATCAGATTTACCATTTCTGAAGAGGCCAGCGCACAGATTGACGGTCAGAAATTGTTCGAACTCGGCAATAAATACGGCCGGCAGATCGGACTGGGAATGGAAGGGAAAAAGCTGAAAATCTCAGTACAGACGAAAGGCCGCAAAACGGAAGAGTGGCTGGAGACCGTGCTCGGCATGCTGAAAGGCCTTCAGGATGTGAAGAAAGAAACAATCGCGTCTTCATAAAAATTGTTACTCTCTGGTGTATATTACATTTGATGTGACGGATACTAATTTCAAGCGAGTGGCGGAAGCTACATAAAGTAAAGAGCTTTAGTACTTTCCCTTAAATATCATCACATGAAAGAGAGGCACCAGAGAGATGAAAGCTACAGGTATCGTACGTCGTATTGATGATCTAGGACGGGTCGTCATTCCTAAAGAAATTCGGAGAACACTGCGAATCAGGGAAGGAGACCCGCTTGAAATATTCGTTGACCGCGACGGAGAAGTTATATTGAAAAAGTATTCTCCTATCAGTGAGCTTGGCGATTTTGCGAAGGAATATGCAGATGCTTTGTATGACAGTCTCGGCCATTCCGTCTTGATTTGCGACCGTGACGCGTATATTGCCGTTTCAGGCAGTTCGAAAAAAGAATTTCTGAACAAAGCCATCAGCGATTTGCTCGAAAAAACGATGGATCAGCGCAGCTCAGTGGTAGAAAACGACGTGAAGTCCGCGCAGCTTGTTAATGACATTGATGAAGATATGAGCTCCTATACAATAGCTCCGATCGTGGCAAATGGCGATCCTATCGGTGCCGTAGTCATCTTTTCCAAGGAACAGGCACTTGGAGAAGTAGAACATAAAGCGGTAGAAACGGCAGCCAGTTTTTTGGCGAGACAAATGGAGCAGTAGGTCTTATTACCATTATTGAAATAAGAAAACGGAGAAAGAGCAGCCCTTATACAAGTGCTGTTCTTTTTCATATTCATATGTGCTCTCTATCGGTTCGGCCGTTAGGATTGTGATATAATAAGCTCGTTTTATAGACGTAATTTTCTAGCGGCTGGAAGGAGCTTTTGGATGAACGATTCAGTTGGCGCCAAGCGGCAATCGGCATGGAAAGGTGCTTTTGTGCTCGTCGTTGCGGGTATCGTGACGAAGATATTAAGCGCCGTGTACAGGGTTCCTTTTCAGAATATTGTCGGTGACGTCGGATTTTACATTTATCAGCAGGTGTATCCGTTTTTAGGGATCGCGGTCATGCTGTCAACATCCGGTTTTCCGGTTATCATCTCAAAATTAATGAACGATTATAGCGATCATAAACAAAAAATAATGAAAATTTCCGCCCTTTATGTCACGGCGGCCGGACTTGTTCTGTTTGCGCTCATGTATGCCGGTGCGGCGCCGTTGGCCGGTTTTATGGGTGACGCCCGCCTTGTGATGCTGATAAGGGTCGCGGCGTTCGCTTTCATACTGTTTCCGTTTACGGCGGTTTTCCGGGGGTATTTCCAAGGCGTGCATGATATGATGCCGTCAGCCTTATCCCAGATTACGGAACAGCTTCTTCGCGTGGCGGTGCTTCTCGGTTTATCCTTCTGGCTTTTGAAAAGCGGCCGTTCATTATACGCCGCTGGTGCGGGGGCGGCCTCGGGATCAATTGCCGGAAGCTTGGCAGCCCTTTGTGTATTGGCTGTTTTCTGGTATAAGCGGGAAGAAACCAAGAAAGACGGCGGACATATCGCAACGGCCGTCATTGTAAAAAAGCTGCTGCTTTATTCAGTCACCATCTGTATCAGCAGTGTACTCATGCTTTTGATTCAGCTTGTAGACGCCTTAAACTTATATTCACTGCTTTCAGACGGGACGGAGAGCCATGCCGCGAAACAGCTGAAAGGCATATATGACCGCGGACAGCCGCTCCTTCAGCTGGGAACCGTGTTTGCCGTCAGTATCGCCGCGTCATTGGTTCCTTCAATTTCAAAAGCGGTGCATGAGAATAAGCCGTTTATCATAAAAGAGAAAGCGACATCAGCCGTCAAGCTCTGCCTTGCGGTAGGGATCGGTGCATCAGCCGGGCTTTTTTGCATTTTAGAGCCGGTGAATATCATGCTTTTCCAAAACAGTGAGGGGACGCAGACCTTACAAATATTCAGCTTATCTATCTTTTTTGCCTCGATTGCGCTTACAGCAGCCGCGATTCTGCAAGGAGCGGGACATACCGTTTTCCCCGCCGTATCCGTTTTGGCGGGAGGGGCGCTGAAATGGGTGCTGAATGTTTGGCTGGTCCCCGGCTGGGGTATTACAGGAGCGGCACTGGCGACCGTCTTGGCATTTGCCGCAGTTGCGTGCCTGAATCTCCGGAGAATTTGGTCGAAGGGCTGGCTGACGAATATCGGCGGCGTGATTGCCCGTCTGTGCTGGTGCAGTCTGCTGATGGTCTTCTTTCTGCTCGTATATATGAAGCTATGGCAGTTATTTGTTCCCGTCAGCAGGGCCGGAGCTGTATGTGAGAGTCTGTCTGCGTCAGTCATCGGAGGGCTATTGTTTATTTATTGTATGATAAGAATGAAGATTTTCACGGACGAAGAGCTGAGCGGCCTTCCTTTCGGCAGTGCTTTAAGCAAATTGAAAAAGAGGAGAGAAAAACATGGCAGGTAACATTACGGTCGTCGGCCTCGGCGCCGGAGACATGGATCAGTTGACAGTGGGCATACATAAGCTGCTGACTCAGGCGAAGCATTTATATATAAGAACGAAAGACCACCCTTTGATTCCGGAATTAGAGCAAGAGACGGAAGCGGACATCCGGTATTTTGATGATATTTATGAAAAACATGATCAGTTTGAAGCGGTCTATGAAGAGATCGCGGACATTCTGTTTGAAAAAGCGAAGCAAGAGGATGTCGTCTACGCTGTTCCCGGACATCCGTTTGTCGCTGAGAAAACCGTTCAGCTGTTATTTGAACGCCGGGAAGAACAACAGGTAGCTGTTCATACTGCCGGAGGGCAAAGCTTTTTGGATGCCACTTTTAATGCATTGCGAATTGATCCGATTGAAGGGTTTCAATTTACGGATGCGCAAACAATGACGCCGGATGAGCTCGAACTCCGCCATCACCTGATCATTTGCCAGGTTTATGACCAAATGACGGCCTCTGAGGTGAAGCTGACGCTTATGGAGAAATTGCCTGACGACTATGAAGTGGTCATCGTCACGGCAGCCGGAAGCAAGGGAGAAAAGATGACCAAGGTGCCTTTGTTTGAGCTTGACCGCAATGTAGAAATAAATAACTTAACAAGCGTGTATGTTCCGCCGATTAAAAAAGAAGAACTCCTTTACCAGGAATTTTCTGCATTCCGAAGTATTATTCGCGAGCTTCGCGGGCCGAACGGCTGTCCGTGGGATCAAAAGCAGACACACCAGTCATTAAAGAAATATATGATTGAGGAATGCTACGAACTGCTTGAGGCCATTGACGAAGAGGACACGGATCACATGATAGAAGAACTCGGGGACGTCATGCTTCAGGTTATGCTGCACGCCCAGATCGGAGAAGACGAGGGGTATTTCTCAATTGATGATGTCATCAGAGACATCAGTGCGAAGATGGTCAGACGGCACCCGCATGTGTTTAAGGATGTTAAGGTTCAGGATGAACATGATGTCGTCGCCAACTGGGAAGAAATCAAAAAGGCGGAAAAGCAAACAACATCCACTTCATTGCTGGATGCCGTGCCGAAAACACTGCCTTCTCTTGCAAAAGCGGCCAAGCTTCAGAAAAAAGCCGCAAAAACCGGCTTTGACTGGGATGACGTTCAGGATATATGGGATAAAGTAAATGAAGAGCTGAAGGAATTTTCTGCAGAGGCTTCCGCCGAATCAGCAGATGAAATCAGCTTAAAAGCTGAATTCGGCGATGTTTTATTTGCATTGGTCAATATCGGCCGATACTATAAAATTGAGCCTGAGGAAGCGCTCGCCATGACAAATGACAAATTCCGCAGACGCTTTGCTTATATTGAGAAAGAAGCGGCAGCAAAGGGACTTGAATTGACCGCAATGTCACTTGAGGAAATGGACAAATTGTGGGATGAAGCAAAAGAAATGGAGAGGAGATTCTGATATGAGACTTGATAAGTTTTTAAAAGTATCCAGATTAATTAAACGCCGCACATTGGCGAAAGAGGTCGCCGATCAAGGGAGAATCACAGTTAACGGGAATCAGGCGAAAGCCAGCTCAGACGTAAAAGCCGGCGATGAACTGACGGTCCGCTTCGGCCAGAAGCTTGTCACCGTGAAGGTAAACGAATTGAAAGAAACAACGAAAAAAGAAGAAGCCGCGGGCATGTATACAATCGTCAAGGAAGAAAAACTCGGCGAATAGGCTTGTTCTAAACAAGGCTCCCGTCTCATACAATGCAGTAATAATGCTAAAAGTATCGAGGATATGGGGGCTGAATAGATGAATTCATATTATGAGCAAAAAGGTTCTTCTTCTGTTCCGGAACAGCATGATGTAACGATGAAAGGGAGAAAGCATTTAGACATTTCGGGCGTCAAGCATGTAGAAAGTTTTGACAACGAAGAGTTTTTGCTGGAAACGGTTATGGGAATGCTTTCCGTCAGAGGCGAGAACCTGCAGATGAAAAATCTTGATGTGGAAAAAGGGATTGTATCTATAAAAGGCAGGGTGTTTGACCTTGTATATTTAGACGAGCAGCAAGGGGATAAAGCTAAAGGGTTTTTTAGCAAGTTGTTTAAATGACGCTGACCACCCAATTTTATACGATGCTGGCAATGACCGGTATGGGCGCCTGGCTCGGAGCGTCGCTTGATACATACAGGCTGTTTGTCAGCCGCGCCAAAACGGCCAGATGGCTGTTATTCATTCATGACATTCTCTTTTGGATTGTACAAGGTCTGCTGTTTTTCTATGTGCTGCTCAACGTGAATGAAGGGGAACTCAGGGTATACATTTTCTTGGCTGTCTTACTGGGGATTGCGACGTACCAAAGCCTGTTTAAACGAATGTATATAAAAATACTGAAATTTGCCATTCATCTTGCGGTGTCTCTTTACCAATTCGCAAAAAAGCTCATTCAGCACGTGCTGTTCCGTCCGGTGCTTCTGCTCTTTAAGCTGCTCATCGGGCTGATCACGGTTATTTCTTTATACTCCTATCGGGTGAGTGCCTTTTTTGCGAAGTGTCTTTTTAAGATCGTAACGTTTTTGCTGTATCCGCTGTTTTTCCTGTTGAAACAATTATTGAAACTTCTTCCTGAAAAGTGGCGTCTTACTTTCAAACGATATTTTCAAAAAAGTGCAGGATTTTTACAAAAGAGCAAGAAACTAATCATAACAATCAGATCGACCATGATACGTATTTTGAAAAGGTGAAAGGAGGACCGTCTGGTTTGAATCTATCTAGAGAACGTACAATAACTGAAATCCAAAACGACTATAAAGAGCAGGTTGAACGGCAATCCCAGCTTATGAAAAGAAGGCGGAAAGGGCTTTTCAGACGGTTGATCGTATTCGGCGCCCTTGTGTTGTTGACGGCTATTGTCTTAGCGGGTTCTCTGTGGTCACAGACCTCTTCCCTTAGCGCAAACGAAGAAAAGAAAGCTCAGCTGGAAAAACAAGTGAAAGAATTGAACGCGAAACAGGCTGATTTAAAAGATGAAATTTCCAAATTAAAGGATGAGGATTACGTCACAGAGCTTGCCAGAAGAGACTTGTTTATGTCAGGAAATGGTGAGATTCTCTTCAATGTAGAAAAGAAGAGCAAGTAGCCTTGTTGACACTTAAATTTTTATTTAGGTATAATTAAACAAACGATCTTTTTATAAGCCTAAGGAGGAGCACTTTTTTTATGTCGATTGAAGTTGGCAGCAAGTTGCAAGGGAAAATAACAGGTATTACAAATTTCGGAGCATTTGTTGAATTGCCTGGAGGCTCAACCGGTCTCGTTCATATCAGTGAGGTAGCCGATAATTATGTTAAAGACATTAACGAGCATTTAAAAGTCGGCGATCAAGTTGAAGTGAAAGTCATCAACGTTGAAAAAGACGGGAAAATTGGTTTATCAATTAAAAAAGCTAAAGACCGTCCGCAAGCCAGACCTAGAAATGATTTCCGTCCGAAAGAATCTTTTGAACAGAAAATGAACAAGTTTCTTAAAGATAGCGAAGACCGCTTATCATCTTTAAAACGAAACACGGAATCAAAACGTGGAGGGCGCGGAGCAAGAAGAGGATAACTTGCTGCTTTCTATAAATACATGGAGCATCCGTCTATCCCAGCGGGTGCTTTTTTTTGTATGCGCCATTATAGTCAGAAAATTAAAACTTCAAAGTTTTTGTTGACGGAATGAAGAAACCTTTGTATTATATAACTTGTGCTTATAAGCACCTATATGGCGGTGTAGCTCAGCTGGCTAGAGCGTACGGTTCATACCCGTGAGGTCGGGGGTTCGATCCCCTCCGCCGCTACCATATATATCTGGCCCGTTGGTCAAGCGGTTAAGACACCGCCCTTTCACGGCGGTAACACGGGTTCGAATCCCGTACGGGTCATCAAGCGAATCGGCTTCTGTTGCAGAAGCCGATTTTTTCATATTTAGACAACTTTTTGAGAAATGTCGGAGGAAATACAAAAGGAAAGGGGAACAAGGGAGAAAGCGTCGAAGAGTTCTTTGGAATTGTTACCTTCTTTTGACAAAATCCTATCTGGGCTTTCATTTATAATGACAAGCAACGAATAAAACAGGTGGGGGATGAGAGCAATGGAAAAAGCGGAAAGAAGAGTGAACGGGCCGATGGCGGGACAAGCTCTGGAAAAACTGCAATCGTTTTTTGAAAAGGCGGCAAAGCTTACAGTCCATCAAGCGCATTCGCTTTTTTTCTATAAGGGTTTCATTTATGTCGTGATCGGTTTTTTACTTGGACGGGCTTTCATATTATCTGAGGTTCTTCCGTTTGCGCTGCCGTTTTTCGGAGCGATGCTTTTGATCAGAAGAGATAAAGCCTTCTATGCTTGTCTGTCTTTACTTGCGGGCGCTTTAACCATTTCGCCGAAACACTCTTTATTGATTCTCACAGCTTTGGCCGTCTTCACTCTATTTTCAAAAATCGGTACATATATCGTGCAGGACCGGGTGAAGATGCTGCCGATCGTGGTGTTTTTCTCTATGGCTGCCGCGAGAATCGGATTTGTTTATTTTGAGAGCGGCGCTTTTACCACCTATGATTATGTGATGGCTGTTGTCGAGGCGGGCCTGGCCTTTATTTTGACGCTGATCTTTTTGCAAAGCCTGCCGATCTTCACGATCAAAAAAGTGAAGCAATCGTTAAAAATAGAAGAAATCATCTGTTTTATGATCTTGATCGCATCCGTTTTAACCGGGCTTGCCGGTGTTTCATTTCAGGGAATGCAGGCTGAACATATCCTGGCCCGCTATGTCGTGCTGAGTTTTTCCTTTGTCGGCGGGGCAAGCATCGGGTGTACGGTCGGTGTGGTGACCGGACTGATCCTCGGGCTTGCGAATATCGGGAACCTCTATCAAATGAGTCTGCTTGCGTTTTCCGGGCTTCTTGGCGGGCTGCTGAAAGAAGGAAAGAAAGCCGGAGCCGCAGTCGGATTAGTGATCGGCTCACTGCTGATTTCATTATATGGAGAAGGGTCTGCCGGATTAATGACCACTCTTTATGAATCTTTGATTGCCGTTGTTTTGTTTTTGATTACGCCCCAATCGATTACGAAAAAGGTGGCGCGATACATACCGGGCACTGCTGAGCACAGTCAGGAACAGCAGCAGTACGCGAGGAAAATCAGAGATGTCACCGCCCAGAAAGTAGACCAGTTCTCCAATGTGTTTCATGCCTTGTCGGAGAGCTTCGCCACCTTTCATCAGACGTCTTCCGATGAGCAGGCGGAAGAAGGGGAAGTGGATCTCTTTTTAAGCAAAATCACCGAGCATTCCTGCCAATCCTGCTATAAGAAAAGCAAATGCTGGGTTCAAAACTTTGATAAAACATATGACTTAATGAAACAAGTTATGCATGAAACAGAAGAAAAACAGTATGCCTCAAACCGCAGATTAAAAAAGGAGTTTCAACAGCACTGTTCCAAATCCAGACAGGTGGAAGAGCTGATTGAGGACGAACTTGCCCACCATCACGCCCATCTGACACTGAAGAGAAAAGTTCAGGACAGCAGAAGGCTTGTTGCCGAGCAGCTGTTGGGGGTTTCTGAGGTCATGGCGGACTTTTCTCGGGAAATAAAACGGGAGAGGGAGCAGCATTTTATTCAGGAAGAACAAATGATAGAGGCGCTTCAGCATTTTGGAATCGAGATTCAGCATGTCGAGATATACAGCTTGGAGCAGGGCAATATTGATATCGAAATGACAATCCCGTTCAGCGGAGGACACGGCGAGAGTGAGAAAATTATCGCCCCGATGCTGTCTGACATTCTTGAGGAGCAGATACTTGTCAAAAGCGAACAGCACTCGACTCATCCGAATGGCTACAGCCATGTCGCATTCGGTTCGACCAAGTCGTACCGGGTATCGACAGGCGCGGCTCATGCGGCAAAAGGCGGCGGCCTTGTCTCCGGCGACAGCTACAGCATGATGGAACTGGGGGCGAGAAAGTATGCGGCCGCGATCAGTGACGGCATGGGCAATGGGGCGAGGGCCCATTATGAGAGCAATGAAACGATTAAGCTGCTCGAAAAAATTCTCGAATCAGGTATTGATGAAAAAATAGCGATAAAAACGATCAACAGTATTCTGTCTTTACGGACGACAGACGAAATCTACTCAACTCTCGATCTTTCTATCATTGATCTTCAGGATGCAAGCTGCAAATTCTTGAAGGTCGGTTCAACGCCGAGTTTTATCAAGCGGGGAGATCAAGTCATGAAAGTGCAGGCCAGCAATCTGCCGATCGGCATCATCAATGAATTTGATGTGGAGGTTGTAAGTGAACAGTTAAAAGCGGGAGATCTGCTCGTCATGATGAGTGACGGTATTTTTGAAGGGCCGAAGCACGTTGAAAACCACGACCTGTGGATGAAACGGAAAATGAAAGGGCTGAAAACCGAAGACCCGCAAGAAATCGCTGATATATTAATGGAAGAGGTCATCAGAACGCGTTCCGGCCAAATCGAAGACGATATGACAGTGGTTGTTGTCCGGATTGACCACAACACGCCGAAATGGGCTTCCATACCGGTGCCGGCGGTTTTCCAAAATAAAAAGGAGATTTCTTAATCCATTCGTATAAATCACTTTCCTTCTGGCGAAGATGGGACTAATCGTATCACCGGGAGGAATGTATGTGAATAAGGGACATTTAAATCAAGTTCTGCTGATTACAGATGGCTGCTCCAATCATGGTGAAGACCCGATCGCAATGGCGGCTTTCGCCAAGGAGCAGGGGATTACGGTGAATGTTATAGGAATTATGGAAGAAAACGCGATTGACCAAGAAGCAATGAAGGAAGTTGAAGGCATCGCCATGGCCGGAGGCGGCGTCCATCAAGTTGTGTATGCGTCACAATTGTCTCAGACGGTTCAAATGGTGACGAAAAAAGCAATGACCCAGACGCTGCAAGGTGTCGTCAATCAAGAGCTTAAACAAATCTTAGGGAAAAACGTTGAAATGGAAGAGCTTTCTCCTGAAAAACGCGGCGAAGTGATGGAAGTGGTTGATGAACTCGGCGAAACGGTTCATCTGCAAGTGCTTGTGCTGGTTGATACGAGTGCGAGTATGGCGCCGAAACTGCCGACGGTGAAAGAAGCGCTGATCGATCTTTCCATCAGTTTAAATTCCCGGGCCGGGCAAAATGAATTTGCAATGTGTATATTTCCCGGGAAAAGCCAGGAAGTTGAGCTTGTGCTGAATTGGACGCCGAAGCTTGAATCCCTTTCTGCACTCTTTGCGAAGCTGTCGACCGGCGGTATCACCCCTACGGGCCCCGCTATCCGGGAAGCGACGCAGCAGTTTGAGAGAATCCGCTCAAGAAGGAGCATGTTGGCAGATGATGAACGACGCTTTAACGAGTTTGGCATGTAGTCTGGCACCGGGGACGGCAATTCAGGGCAAATGGAACGGCAAATCCTACAGATTGCTCAAACAGCTTGGAAAAGGGGCTAACGGTATTGTATATCTGGCAGAAGCATCAGGCGGACAGGTCGCTTTGAAAATAAGCAGCGACAGCATGTCTGTTACCTCTGAAGTGAATGTCTTAAAATCCTTTTCAAAGGCCCGGTCGCAAACGATGGGGCCTTCTTTTTTTGATGCGGACGACGCGTTTATTCCGCAACTGAATAAAAATGTCTCTTTTTACGTGATGGAGTACATAGAAGGGCCGCTTCTTCCGCAATATATCAGCAGTAAGGGAGCGGAGTGGATTCTGGTGCTGATGGTGCAGCTTCTTTCCAGCCTGTCAGTCCTTCATCAGCAAGGGTGGGTTTTTGGCGACCTCAAACCGGACAATCTCATTGTAACCGGACCACCGGCTGCCATTCGCTGCATTGATGTAGGGGGAACGACAAAACAGGGCCGCGCGATTAAAGAGTATACGGAGTTTTACGACAGGGGCTATTGGGGGTATGGAACAAGAAAAGCAGAACCATCCTATGACCTTTTTGCTGTCGCAATGATCATGATCCACTGTGTTCAGAAGAAAGAGTGCAAAAAGTCAGGACAGCCGAAAGAACAGCTTCGTTCTATCATTGAAGGCCACCCGTTTCTGAATAAGTATAAGAAGGTTCTGTTTTCTGCTTTAAACGGCCAATATCCGTCTGCGGAAGCCATGAAGCATGACATCCTGACGGCGGGGCAGAGCGCCGGGAGCAAAAGGAAAGCCGCCGCCAAGCCTAAGCCGCCGCAATCAAAACCGCGGCAGGGCACTGTATCTCAAACGCGGTATAAACCTAAACAAAAACCCGCAAAGCACAATGGTTTGTTTGAAACAACACTTATTTTAATCAGCGTTCTCGCCCTTTATTTCGCTTACATCGTCTTTTTTCTCATCTAATGCCGGCCGGACGCCTGCGCTCATGCTTCTTCTTTGCTTGGAGGGAATGAAAGTGATAGGATATGTATATCTTTAAAAAACCTGCTCATTGTGAGGGGGACATTGTGAAAAGCGTGGAAGATTTTTTCAAAACATATCATCTTCAGGCGGAGGGAGAAACGATTATTGCCGGGGTCTCCGGAGGCCCTGATTCAATGGCGCTTCTCAGTATGCTGAATAAGCACTTCGGGCATTCCTCCGTTATCATAGCGGCGCATGTCGACCATCAGTTCAGGGGTCCTGAATCTGAAGAAGATATGAAGTTTGTGCAGTCATATTGCGAAGCGGAACACATCCTCTGCGAAACGGTACAGATTGATGTTTCTGCATACGCAAAGAAGAATAAGCTGAACAAGCAGGCTGCCGCGCGTGATTGCAGATATCAGTTTTTCGAAGATCTGATGGCAAAACACCAAGCGAAGTTTTTGGCACTGGCTCATCATGGCGATGACCAGGTTGAAACAATGCTCATGAGGCTTGCGAAAGGTACGCTCGGGGCAGGGCTTGCGGGAATGCAGCCCGTCCGCGAATTTGCATCCGGCTGGCTGATCAGGCCTTTCCTCTATGCGGCAAAGGATGAAATCCTTGAATACTGCCGTCAAGAAGGGCTCAGCTACAGAACGGATGAGAGCAATGCAAAAGACGATTATGCAAGAAACAGATTCAGAAAGACCGTGCTTCCTTTTTTAAAACATGAATCACCTGACGTTCATAAAATGTTTCAAAAGGTGAGTGAAGCACTGACAGAAGACGAACAATACCTGCAGTCATTAACGAAAGAACGAATGAATAAGGTTATTACAAGCAAGTCTGACACATCGGTTGAAGTCAATTCCTCTCAATTGCTTGCCCTTCCGATACCTTTACAAAGAAGAGGAGTTCAACTAATATTAAACTATCTTTATGAAAACGTTCCATCGTCGTTTTCCGCCCGCCACATACAGCAGTTTCTCGAATGGGCGGAAAATGGAAGCGCCTCGGGAGTGCTTGATTTTCCGAAAGGGCTGAAGGTGGTCAAATCATATCAGACATGTTTGTTTACATTTGAACAATGGCAATGTGAAAAAGTTCCCTTTGAGCTGCAGCTGCAAGGAGCGGAAGGCGAGACTGCTGTTCTCCCCAACGGCTTTATGATAGAGGTGGCCGATCAGGCTGACCCTCATATCAAAAATGGGAATGCTGTTTTTATGACAAGCAGAAACAAGGTGCAATTTCCTTTAACAATCCGGACGAGAAAAATCGGCGACCGGATCAAACTTAAAGGGATGAATGGCTCGAAAAAGGTGAAAGATATATTTATTGATCATAAACTGCCTCTGCGGGATCGGGACGAATGGCCGATTGTAACGGATGCGAGCGGTGAAATTATCTGGCTGCCTGGCTTGAAAAAATCCATCTTTGACGATCTTGTGATTTCAAACAGTGACCGCATTGTATTACAATATAGACAGCATGAAAAGTGTAGGGGGCAAGCATTAACATGAAACAGGATATCGAAAAAGTGCTGATCTCAGAAGATGAGATCCAGCAGAAAGTAAAACAGCTTGGAGAACAATTAACAAGCGAGTACAGCGACACGTTTCCGTTGGCAATCGGTGTGTTAAAGGGAGCGCTTCCTTTTATGGCTGATCTTATAAAGCATATTGATACATATTTGGAAATGGACTTCATGGATGTATCAAGCTACGGAAATTCCACGGTTTCTTCCGGAGAAGTCAAAATCATCAAAGATTTGGATACATCTGTAGAAGGCCGGGACATCTTAATCATTGAAGATATTATCGACAGTGGGTTAACCTTGAGCTATCTCGTAGAACTCTTCCGATATCGTAAAGCGAAATCAATTAAGATTGTTACCCTGTTGGATAAACCAAGCGGAAGAAAAGCGGACATTAAAGCAGACTTCGTAGGCTTTGAAGTTCCTGACGCGTTTGTTGTGGGTTACGGACTTGATTATGCCGAACGCTATCGCAATCTGCCTTACATCGGAGTATTAAAACCGGCGATTTATGAAAGCTGATCGGCTGCCTGCTTCCGAGATGGTTATCGGTTGTATTGGAATGATTTTCTATGGTACTATTGAACATAGTTGTGCTTACTGTGGGAGGAGGTAAGGAATGAATCGGGTCTTCCGTAATACCATTTTTTATTTACTTATTTTATTAGTAGTAATCGGGGTTGTGAGTTACTTCCAGACTTCAAACCCGAAAACAGAAAATATGTCGTACAGTACGTTTATCAAGAACCTCGATGAGGGGAAAGTTGATAGCGTATCGGTTCAGCCTGTCAGAGGTGTTTATGAGGTAAAAGGACAGCTGAAAAAATACGACAAAGACCAGTACTTTTTAACACATGTTCCTGAAGGAAAGGGAGCAGACCAGATATTTGATGCAATTAAAAAGACGGACGTAAAAGTTGATCCCGCACAGGAAACAAGCGGGTGGGTGACGTTCTTAACGACGATCATTCCGTTTGTCATCATCTTTATTCTGTTTTTCTTCCTGCTCAATCAGGCTCAGGGCGGCGGCAGCCGTGTCATGAACTTCGGAAAGAGCAAAGCGAAGCTGTATACGGAAGAAAAGAAACGCGTGAAGTTTAAAGATGTAGCCGGCGCGGATGAGGAGAAGCAGGAGCTTGTTGAGGTTGTTGAGTTTCTGAAAGATCCTCGCAAATTCGCCGAGCTTGGCGCCAGAATTCCTAAAGGCGTGCTGCTGGTCGGACCTCCGGGAACCGGTAAGACGCTGCTTGCGAGAGCCTCAGCCGGTGAAGCGGGCGTTCCTTTCTTCAGCATCAGCGGATCTGACTTCGTTGAAATGTTTGTCGGTGTCGGTGCTTCCCGTGTGCGTGATTTATTCGAAAATGCGAAAAAGAATGCGCCTTGTCTGATCTTCATTGATGAGATCGACGCGGTGGGACGTCAGCGCGGCGCAGGTCTTGGCGGCGGGCATGATGAACGCGAACAGACGCTGAACCAGCTGCTTGTAGAGATGGACGGTTTCAGTGCGAATGAAGGAATCATTATTATCGCTGCGACAAACCGTGCGGACATTCTCGACCCTGCATTGCTTCGTCCGGGACGTTTTGACCGTCAGATTACGGTAGACCGTCCGGATGTCATCGGCCGTGAAGCCGTATTACAGGTGCATGCGAGAAACAAACCGCTTGATGAAACGGTGAACTTAAAAGCAATCGCTTCAAGAACACCCGGTTTCTCAGGCGCCGATTTAGAAAACCTTCTTAACGAAGCGGCACTCGTTGCTGCCCGTCAAAACAAGAAGAAAATTGATATGCGCGACATTGATGAAGCGACGGACCGTGTCATTGCGGGTCCTGCGAAGAAGAGCCGCGTCATATCGAAAAAAGAACGCAATATCGTGGCGTACCACGAGGGCGGTCACACCGTTATCGGACTTGTGCTGGATGAAGCCGATATGGTTCATAAAGTAACGATCGTTCCGAGGGGGCAGGCGGGCGGATACGCGGTCATGCTTCCGAGAGAAGACCGTTACTTCCAGACAAAACCTGAACTTCTCGATAAAATTGTCGGTCTTCTGGGCGGACGGGTTGCCGAGGAAATTATCTTCGGCGAAGTCAGCACGGGGGCTCACAATGACTTCCAGCGGGCAACGAGCATTGCCAGAAGAATGGTGACAGAGTTCGGTATGTCAGAAAAACTCGGACCGCTTCAGTTCGGTCAATCTCAAGGCGGTCAAGTATTCCTGGGCCGGGATTTCAACAACGAGCAAAACTACAGTGATCAGATCGCTTACGAAATCGATCAGGAAATTCAGCGCATCATTAAAGAATGTTATGAGCGTGCGAAAACCATCCTGACTGAAAATCGCGATAAGCTTGAATTGATTGCTCAGACATTGCTTGATGTGGAAACATTAGATGCGGAACAAATCAAGCATCTCGTGGATCACGGAAAACTCCCTGAGCGCAATTTCTCAGATGACCATCTTCAAAAAGACGATGTGAAAGTAAACATCCTGTCTAAAACAGAAGACGAAAAGAAAGACGAGCCGAAAGAATAGTTCGCTTTCTGATATGAAAACCGCCGGCGTATACCGGCGGTTTTTTTACTGGTTCCGTTTTGTTTACAAAAGAGCCGCAGATCGTGTATGGTATTGTAGAATGTTGAAAATGTTATGATTAGAAACTATTCAAAAGTGGTGATAGAGGTTGTTACTGGTTATAGATGTGGGGAACACCAACACCGTGATTGGTGTATATCATGATGGGGAATTAGAATATCATTGGCGCATAGAAACGAGCAGGCACAAAACAGAAGACGAATTCGGCATGCTGCTCCGCTCCTTATTTGAACATTCCGGACTCATGTTTGAACAGATTGAAGGGATTATCATCTCATCCGTGGTGCCGCCGATTATGTTCTCTTTAGAAAGAATGTGCACAAAATACTTTCACATCGAGCCGCAAGTTGTCGGCCCGGGAATGAAAACAGGTTTAAATATAAAGTATGACAATCCGAAAGAAGTGGGAGCTGACAGGATCGTCAATGCCGTTGCGGCGATCCAGCAGTATGGCGGCCCCTTAATTGTTGTTGATTTCGGAACGGCGACGACGTATTGCTACATTGATGAAAACAAACAATACATGGGCGGCGCGATTGCTCCCGGCATTACGATTTCAACGGAAGCGCTGTACTCACGTGCGGCGAAGCTTCCAAGAATTGAAATTGCCCGTCCGGACAATATCATCGGCAAAAACACGGTAAGCGCCATGCAGTCCGGCATCCTTTTCGGCTATGTCGGACAAGTTGAAGGTATAGTGAAGCGGATGAAATGGCAGGCATCACAGGAACCGAAAGTCATTGCGACAGGCGGGCTTGCGTCATTAATCGCAAACGAATCAGATTGTATTGATATTGTTGACCCGTTTCTCACTCTGAAAGGGCTGGAAATCATTTATGAGCGAAATCGCGTGGGTCACGTATAGGAGGTAAACGATGGATTATTTAATTAAAGCAATTGCATATGACGGTAAAGTGCGGGCTTATGCAGCCAGAACGACAGATATGGTAAATGAAGCGCAAAGAAGGCATGACACGTGGCCGACGGCATCAGCCGCAATCGGCCGGACGATGACAGCTTCTCTGATGCTAGGCGCGATGCTTAAGGGTGAAGATAAGCTGACAGTCAAAATAGAAGGCGGCGGCCCGATCGGAGCCATTGTCGCAGATGCGAACGCAAAGGGTGAGGTAAGAGCATACGTGTCAAACCCGCACGTTCATTTTGATCTCAATGAACAAGGGAAACTGGATGTCAGACGGGCGGTCGGAACTGACGGAACACTCAGTGTCGTAAAAGATTTGGGCTTGCGTGATTATTTTACGGGACAAGTAGAGATTGTCTCGGGTGAACTCGGTGACGACTTCACATATTATCTTGTTTCTTCTGAACAAGTCCCTTCATCTGTCGGCGTAGGTGTTCTGGTAAATCCTGATAACACGATTCTCGCTGCGGGCGGGTTCATCATTCAGCTTCTTCCGGGGACTGATGAAGAAACCATTTCAACAATTGAAAAGCAATTATCTCAAATTGAACCGATTTCAAAATTGATTCAAAAAGGCCTGACACCGGAAGAAATCTTAGAAGAAGTTCTGGGTCAAAAACCGGACGTTCTCGAAACAATGCCGGTCAAATTTCACTGTTCTTGTTCAAAAGATCGATTCGAAACGGCCATTTTAGGACTAGGCAAAAAAGAAATACAAGATATGATAGAAGAAGACGGAAAAGCCGAAGCGGTTTGCCATTTTTGTAATGAGAAATATTTATTTACAAAAGAAGAACTGGAAGAGCTTCGTGACGAAACAACCCGCTAGCTCTTTAGCGGGTTGTTCTATTTTATAAAAGGGATGGGGTAGATTTTGAAATCGAGAACACTTTTGACGATTATTGTAGCGGCGCTGTTAGTATGCAGTGTGACAGTGGCGTATAAGTTAACAAAATCCCAAGCCGCGGGGTCATCTGAAGAATCCATCGCGACAATCGGTGATAAACATATCACACGGCAAGACTGGATGAAAAAGATGGAAGACCAGTACGGAAAATCAACTCTGGAAGACATGATTAATGCAGAAGTAGTGGAAGAGCTTGCGAAAAAGAATAAACTCACAGTTTCAAACAGCGAATTGGAGCGGGAGTTTCTTTTAATCAAAGCGGTAGATAATTCATTTTATGAAGACAGCCATATTACCGAAAAAGAATGGAGAGACCAGATCCGCTACAACATTCTTCTTGAAGAACTGCTGACGAAGGACATCGATATATCGGATAAGGAAATGCAATCATTTTATAATAAAAATAAAGAATTGTACCATTTCGATGATTCATACAGAATCCGGCACATTGTCGTCAAAAACAAAGATGAGGCGGACAGGGTGCTTGCTGATTTGAAAGGCGGTTCCAGCTTTGAAGCCGTCGCCGCTGAGCGTTCCACGGACAGATACACGTCTCAGTATGGCGGAGACCTCGGCTTTGTGACAGAAAACCAGGAAAATATCCCGCAGGCATATATCACAGAAGCTAAAAATCTTAAAGAAGATGAATGGTCCGCTGAACCGATTAAAGTTTCTTCAGGATACGCCGTCATTCAGCTGAAAGAAAAGCTTAAAGCGAGAACTTTCTCATACAATGAAGTGAAGAGCCAAATCAGACGCCAGATCGCGATGGATCAATTAGGTGACAAGGCGACAGTTAAAACGCTGTGGAAAGAGGCGGGGGTCTCTTGGTTCTACGGGGAAAAAAGAACTAAATGATTGACAAAAAATTTTGAAATTGATAACTTATATTTATAATACCAATAAATTTAGTCGGAAATTGAGGTGTCCAACATGGTGCGTATTGCAAATTCTATTACTGAACTAATCGGAAATACTCCTATTGTGAAATTGAATCGCCTGACGGATGAAAACAGTGCAGATGTATATCTGAAGCTTGAATACATGAATCCGGGCAGCAGCGTAAAAGATCGGATCGGAGTGGCGATGATTGAAGCGGCTGAAAAAGAAGGAAAATTAAAAGCCGGCGACACAATCATTGAACCGACAAGCGGAAATACAGGAATCGGTCTTGCGATGGTGGCAGCGGCTAAAGGTCTCAGAGCCATTCTCGTTATGCCTGATACAATGAGTATGGAGCGACGCAATCTGCTGCGCGCATACGGAGCGGAGCTCGTGCTGACTCCCGGCGCAGAAGGAATGAAGGGCGCCATTAAAAAGGCGGAAGAACTTGCCGAGGAACACGGATACTTTGTGCCTCAGCAATTCAACAATGCGGCAAACCCGGAAATTCACCGCCAAACGACGGGGAAAGAAATCGTAGAACAGTTTGGTGACGACCAGCTTGATGCGTTCGTGGCCGGAATCGGTACCGGCGGAACCATCACGGGAGCGGGCGAAGTGCTGAAAGAAGCATATCCATCCATCAAAATCTATGCGGTAGAGCCGGCGGATTCTCCGGTTCTTTCCGGCGGAAAACCGGGCCCGCATAAAATTCAGGGTATCGGAGCGGGATTTGTCCCTGAAACATTGAATACGGATATCTATGATCAAATCATTCCCGTCAAAAACGAGGATGCATTTGAATATGCCCGTAAAACGGCAAAAGAAGAAGGGATTCTCGGCGGCATTTCTTCCGGAGCGGCCATTTACGCGGCACTGGAAATCGCGAAAAAACTGGGGAAAGGCAAGAAAGTGCTTGCGATCATCCCTAGTAACGGAGAACGTTACTTAAGCACACCGCTTTATCAGTTTGAATAGAGACATACACACGGCTCCCGGCTGTATCCGGGAGTTTTTTTGTGCCTGAAGCATCGGAAATCCAAAAAACGTTTCGAATTTTATGGTTGGAAGTGAAATTCACTTTTTTCACCAGTGTGATTGCTTTAAAATAAAACTACAGTAAAACGAAGCAGAGGATTGATATGATGGCACAACGCAGACCGGCAGGAAGAAAAATACCTTTTACGAAACAAGCATTTTTACAGCGATATGAAAACCTTTCGAAATCGAGAAAACGGCATGTTCTGCTCGAAAGCGCGAGAGGGGGAAGATTCAGTATAGCCGGTCTAGATCCGATTGCGTCCGTCAGAGGAAAAGACGGAATTACAACGATCAAGCATGAGGGGGAAACACTGTTTAAAGAAGGTGACCCGCTGCGGGCCTTTCATGAATGGTTTGGAACGCTCGGAACGGAAACAAACGTTGAGTTTCCGGACTTTCAAGGCGGTGCGATTGGTTTTATCAGTTACGACTACGCCCGATATATTGAGAATTTTAAGATGCTGTCGTTAGATGATCTGGAAACACCTGATATTTACTTTCTTGTTTTTGATGATGTGGCCGTTTATGACCATGAGGAAGAGGCGTTATGGCTCATTACCCATACTGAAGCGGAAGAAGCGGATTTTGCGGAAGAAAAGCTGTCCCGCTTAGAGGACATGTGGTGTTCCCTCCAAACGGCGGACGAGCCTTTTTCACCGCTGAATCGGAATGGGGACGGATCGTACGCCGCTCCGTTCACTGAAGAAGGATTTTCGCAGGCTGTAGAACAAATTAAACAATATATCGCGAGCGGCGATGTGTTCCAGGTTAATTTGTCCATCAGGCAGTCTCAGTCCTTATCCGTTCATCCGTATGAGGTGTATAAACACTTGAGAAACGTCAATCCGTCTCCTTATATGGCCTATCTCGAGACACCGGGGTTTCAAGTGATATGCGGGTCGCCGGAGCTATTGGTGACAAAGAAGGGGAAGAAGCTTGAAACGAGACCGATCGCGGGTACGCGTTCAAGAGGAAAAGACGATGCTGAAGACAAGGCTTTGGCTGATGAATTAATTCACAACGAAAAAGAACGTGCGGAACACGTCATGCTTGTTGATCTTGAGCGCAATGACCTCGGGCGCGTATCGCGCTACGGCTCCGTGCGGGTTAACGAATTTATGGCGATCGAAAAGTATTCCCACGTCATGCATATCGTGTCAAACGTACAGGGAGAGCTGCAGGACGGATATGACGCGACAGACATTATTCATGCGGTGTTCCCGGGGGGCACCATCACGGGAGCGCCCAAAGTAAGAACGATGGAAATTATAGAAGAGCTTGAGCCGACAAGACGGGGGCTTTATACTGGATCTATAGGCTGGTTCGGATTCAACGGAGATTTGCAGTTTAACATTGTGATCCGGACGATCTATGCAGCCGGCGGACATGCTTTCATGCAGTCCGGAGCAGGAGTGGTCATTGATTCGGTTCCGAAGCATGAATACAAGGAATCGTTCAAAAAAGCTTTTGCAATGAAAAAGGCGTTAGAGCTGAGCGAAGAAGAGACAAAAAATTAGACGAGGTGAGCAGAGATGATTTTAATGATTGACAATTATGATTCATTTACGTACAACTTGGTTCAATATTTGGGTGAGCTCGGGGAGGAACTGATCGTCAGACGGAATGACGAGATTACAATTGAGCAAATTGAAGAGCTGGCACCGGATTTCTTAATGATTTCACCTGGGCCGTGCAGTCCTGATGAAGCGGGGATCAGCCTCGAAGCGATCAAACATTTTGCCGGCAGTGTTCCTATTTTCGGCGTATGTCTCGGACATCAGTCGATTGCGCAAGTATTCGGCGGCGACGTCGTCAGAGCGGAGCGGCTCATGCACGGCAAAACGTCAGAAGTTATGCATGACGGACAGACGATTTTTAAAGGGCTGCAAAATCCGCTTGTCGCCACCCGGTACCATTCACTTATTGTCAAAGCGGACACGCTGCCGGATTGTTTTACGGTATCCGCTCAAACCAAAGAAGGAGAAATTATGGCAATCCGCCATAATGAGCTGCCTGTTGAAGGTGTTCAGTTCCATCCGGAATCCATCATGACCTCCTTCGGCAAAGAGATGCTCAGAAACTTTATAGAGACACACCGCAAAAAGGAAGTGACGGTGTGATTATATATTTGAATGGTCAATATATAGAGGAGAAAGAAGCGGCGCTTTCTCCTTTTGACCATGGTTATTTGTACGGGATCGGCGCGTTCGAGACGTTCAGGCTTTACAGCGGCCGGCCGTTTCTGCCGGATGCGCATGTCGCCAGGCTCAACAGGGCGCTTCGGGATCTGCAGATTGCATATGAGGTGAACAAACAGGAGCTGCTTGATATGCTTCGGAGACTGTTGCTCCTCAATGACATCAAGGACGGCAGCGCGCGTGTCCGGCTTAACATCTCGGCAGGCGTCAGCGATAAAGGGTTTGCCGCGCAGACTTATGAAAAGCCGACCGTCCTTTGTTTCGTCAACCGGCTCAATCCGGAAACTCTGCCTGTTCAAAAAGAAGGCAAGCTTCTCTCTATCAGGAGAAATACGCCTGAAGGATATTTCCGGTTAAAATCCCATCACTATTTAAACAACATGTATGCTAAACGGGAGATCGGGAATGATCCCAATCTTGAAGGCATTTTCCTGACCGGAGAAGGAGATGTCGCGGAAGGCATTGTCTCCAACGTGTTTTGGCGAAAAGGAGACAAGGTCTTTACGCCATCCTTGGATACGGGAATTCTCGATGGTGTAACGAGACAGTTTGTCATTGATGAATTGAAACGGCAGGGGACAGAAGTCACCGAAGGCCGATTCCGTTTTCAATCAATGCTTGAAGCGGATGAAGCATGGTTGACAAACTCCGTGCTTGAAATCATCCCGTTTTCTAAAATAGAGGAAGTGCCGCTGCCCGGAGTGAGCGGAAAAACGGTGCAATTGCTCCGTAATCAGTATCAGCAGGAAATAAACAAAATGAATGTACAGGAGGAGGAACAAAATGGCGCAGCAAACAATTGAACAGCCTAAACTGATTCATACAAAAAAAGGCGCTCTTTCCTATAAAGAGAAGACGCTCGTTATGGGGATATTAAATGTAACGCCAGACTCCTTCTCTGACGGCGGTAAATACGACAGTACGGAAAGGGCGCTTCTGCATGCGGCGAAGATGGCTGAAGAAGGGGCGCATATCATAGATATCGGCGGCGAATCGACAAGACCCGGCGCATCACTCGTGTCGGCTGATGAGGAAATGTCACGAGTCATCCCCGTCATAGAGCGGATCACAAGCGAGCTGGACATTCCGCTTTCAATCGATACGTACAAAGCGTCCGTGGCAGACGAAGCGGTCAAAGCGGGAGCCTCTATCCTTAATGACATCTGGGGGGCGAAAGGTGATCCTGACATGGCGTCAGTAGCCGCCGCACACGGGGTTCCGATTATCTTAATGCATAACCGCATGGAAAGAAACTACAACGATCTTATTCCTGATATGCTTGCAGACTTGATGGAAAGCGTAAAAATTGCCGCGGAAGCCGGCGTCACAGATGAAAATATGATTCTGGATCCGGGGATCGGCTTTGCGAAAAACTATGAGGACAATCTGGCTGTCATGAACAAGCTGGAGGTGTTCAGCGGGTTAGGTTATCCGCTGCTCCTGGCGACATCGAGAAAAAGGTTCATCGGCCGTGTGCTTGACCTTCCCCCTGAAGAACGTGCCGAGGGGACGGGAGCGACAGTATGCCTTGGCGTCCAAAAAGGCTGCGACATTGTGAGGGTGCACGATGTCAAAGAGATCGCAAGAATGACTAAGATGATGGATGCTATGTTGAACAAAGGAGGCGTACATTATGGATAAAGTATATGTGGAAGGTATGGAGTTTTACGGATATCACGGCGTGTTCGAAGAAGAAAACAAACTCGGCCAGCGCTTCAAAGTAGACCTGACTGCCGAACTGGACTTGAGCAAAGCGGGAAAAACGGATGACCTCTCTTATACCATTAACTATGCGGAATTGTACAGTGTCTGCCGCGGCATCGTTGAGGGCGAGCCCGTTAATTTGGTCGAGACCCTTGCGGAACGGATCGCAGACACCGTCCTTGAGAAATTTGAGCCGGTGCAGCAATGTACGGTAAAGGTTGTTAAGCCTGACCCGCCGATTCCCGGCCATTATAAATCAGTGGCCATAGAAATGACGAGAAAGAAATCATGAACAATACGGCATATATCGGCCTCGGCTCCAATATGGGCGACCGTGAACATTATTTGCGTCAGGCAGTGGCCATGCTCAGCCGGCATCATGGCGTGACGGTGTCAAAGGTGTCCTCCATATATGAAACAGATCCCGTCGGCTATGAGGATCAAGATCAGTTTCTCAATATGGCGGTTGAAGTGAAAACGTCGTTATCTCCTTTTGAACTTCTTGATGTAACGCAGAGCATTGAAGCTGAATTAGGCAGAACGAGAGAGATTCGCTGGGGACCGCGGACGGCAGACCTTGACATTTTGCTGTATAATCGTGAAAATATTGAAACAGAGCGGCTGATTGTTCCGCATCCGAGAATGTATGAGCGCTTATTTGTCCTTGCGCCGTTAAAAGAAATATGTCCGCAGGCGGATCATATCACGATAAGCGCTGAAACAAACCAAGAAGGTGTAAGAGTATGGAAGCAGAAATCTGGGGTAGGCGAATTCGTGCATTCAGAAAGCTGAAAGGTTATACTCAAGAAGGATTTGCAAAAGCATTAGGTATATCAGTTTCTATTGTCGGTGAAATTGAACGCGGAAACCGATTGCCGTCAGATGCCATCATTCAAGCTGCGGCAGATGTTTTAAATATAAGTGCGGACGAATTGGCCCCGCCTGAAAAATAGACAAATGAAAGGAGGGGAAAAATGTTTAAAATCGGTGATATTCAATTGAAAAACCGGGTTGTGCTTGCCCCTATGGCCGGTGTCTGCAACTCAGCGTTCAGATTGACTGTAAAGGAATTCGGAGCCGGATTGGTATGCGCTGAAATGGTCAGTGACAAAGCGATTCTTTACAACAACGCAAGAACAATGGGGATGCTTTACATTGATGAACGTGAAAAACCGCTCAGCCTTCAGATTTTTGGAGGAAAAAAGGAAACCCTTGTGGAAGCGGCGAAGTTTGTAGATCAAAACACGACTGCTGATATTATTGATATTAACATGGGATGTCCCGTACCCAAGATTACAAAATGTGATGCGGGCGCCAAATGGCTTCTCGATCCCGATAAGATTTATGAAATGGTATCCGCAGTAGTAGATGCTGTTGATAAGCCGGTTACAGTGAAGATGAGAATGGGCTGGGATGAAGAGCACATTTATGCGGTGAAAAATGCCCAAGCCGTTGAACGTGCCGGCGGAAAAGCCGTTGCCCTGCACGGACGCACAAGAGTGCAAATGTATGAAGGCACTGCGAACTGGGATATCATTAAAGAAGTGAAGCAATCCGTCTCCATTCCCGTCATCGGAAACGGTGATGTCAAAACGCCTCAGGACGCGAAACGCATGCTTGAGGAAACAGGAGTTGACGGCGTCATGATCGGCCGGGCCGCACTCGGCAACCCGTGGATGATTTACCGTACGGTGCACTACCTTGAAACCGGCGAGTTAAAAGACGAACCGAAAGTCCGTGAAAAAATGTCGGTATGCAAACTGCACTTAGACCGCCTGATTAAGTTAAAAGGCGAAAATGTGGCAGTCAGAGAAATGAGAAAACACGCTGCCTGGTACCTGAAAGGTGTCAGAGGCAATGCGAATGTACGTAACGAAATTAACCAATGTGAGACGCGTGAAGAAGTTGTGCAGCTTTTAGATGCATTTACCGCCGAAGCAGAGGCAAAAGAGCTTCAAGATGCAAAAGTAGGTTAATATACACCCTCTATTGCTGCTCACTGCCAGCTTACCGCTGGCAGTTTTTCTGCTTTTTCGTGAAATCAAAATGTAACGGAGTGATACCAATGAGTCAAGAAGAGCAAAATCATGAGGAATTGAACGACCAGCTGCAAGTCAGACGAGATAAAATGAACCAGCTGAGAGAAAACGGCATTGACCCTTTCGGCGAACGTTTCGAGAGAACGCATCAATCTCAACAGATCATTGACGCCTACCAGGAGCTTTCTAAAGAAGAACTGGAAGAAAAAGCGATCGAAGTGACCATTGCAGGCCGTATGATGACAAAGCGCGGAAAAGGGAAAGCCGGCTTTGCGCATCTGCAGGACTTAGAAGGTCAAATTCAAATTTACGTAAGAAAAGACAGTGTCGGCGAAGAACAATATGAAATCTTTAAATCTTCAGACCTCGGAGACGTTATCGGCATCACGGGGAAAGTTTTCAAAACAAACGTAGGCGAGCTTTCTGTCAAAGCGACATCTTTCGAACTGCTGACAAAAGCACTGCGTCCTCTTCCTGATAAATATCATGGGTTAAAAGACGTTGAACAGCGTTACCGCCAGCGCTATCTCGATCTCATCGTAAACCCTGACAGCAAACAAACGTTTATCACACGCAGCAAAATCATCCAAGCGATGAGAAGATACTTAGATGACCATGGATACTTAGAAGTTGAAACACCTACGATGCACAGCATACCGGGAGGAGCGTCTGCACGCCCGTTCATCACGCACCATAACGCACTCGACATGCCTCTTTATATGCGTATTGCGATTGAACTGCACCTGAAACGCCTGATTGTCGGCGGATTGGAAAAAGTCTACGAAATCGGCCGCGTGTTCCGTAACGAAGGTGTTTCTACACGCCACAACCCTGAATTCACGATGATCGAGCTGTATGAAGCGTACGCCGATTATAAAGATATTATGAGTCTTACGGAAAACCTCGTAGCACATATTGCGCAGGAAGTGCTTGGAAGCACCACAATCCAGTACGGCGAAGAGCAGATTGATCTGAAACCTGAATGGAAACGACTCCACATGGTAGATGCGGTCAAAGAAGCGACAGGTGTAGATTTCTGGAATGAGATGACTGTTGAAGAAGCGCGCGGTCATGCAAAAGAGCATGGTATCGAGATCACAAACTCAATGACGGTGGGTCATATCATCAATGAATTCTTCGAACAAAAAATTGAAGAAACACTCATTCAGCCTACATTTATTTACGGCCACCCTGTAGAGATTTCTCCTCTTGCTAAGAAAAATCCGGAGGACCCTCGCTTTACAGACCGTTTTGAGCTGTTTATCGTCGGCCGTGAGCACGCTAATGCGTTTACGGAGCTGAATGACCCTATTGACCAGAGGGAACGCTTTGAAGCGCAGTTAAAAGAAAGAGAAGAAGGAAACGATGAAGCGCATATGATGGATGAAGACTTCGTTGAAGCTCTTGAATACGGCATGCCGCCGACCGGGGGATTGGGTATCGGTATCGACCGCCTTGTCATGCTGTTAACAAATGCTCCGTCTATCAGAGACGTTTTATTATTCCCTCAAATGAGACAACGATAATAAAAGGGAAGGCGCCGTTTCTGCTTATCGCAGTACGGCGCTTTTTTAGAAACAAGCCGCTCGTAAAACTTTTTTGATTTTCTTTTAAAAAACTATTGCACTATTATTTGTGAGGTGGTATATTATTATTCGTTGCCGCTAAACAAGGCGCTGACGAAAAAAGAAATTTAAAAAGTTGTTGACTTCAAGAGATTGATAAGATATAATAATAAAGTCGCTTGAACAAAAGACAAAATGATCTTTGAAAACTAAACAAGACAAAACGTACCTGTTAATTCAAAGTTTTAAATAAATCGCACAGCGATGTGCGTAGTCAGTCAAACTACTTTATCGGAGAGTTTGATCCTGGCTCAGGACGAACGCTGGCGGCGTGCCTAATACATGCAAGTCGAGCGGACAGATGGGAGCTTGCTCCCTGATGTTAGCGGCGGACGGGTGAGTAACACGTGGGTAACCTGCCTGTAAGACTGGGATAACTCCGGGAAACCGGGGCTAATACCGGATGGTTGTCTGAACCGCATGGTTCAGACATAAAAGGTGGCTTCGGCTACCACTTACAGATGGACCCGCGGCGCATTAGCTAGTTGGTGAGGTAACGGCTCACCAAGGCGACGATGCGTAGCCGACCTGAGAGGGTGATCGGCCACACTGGGACTGAGACACGGCCCAGACTCCTACGGGAGGCAGCAGTAGGGAATCTTCCGCAATGGACGAAAGTCTGACGGAGCAACGCCGCGTGAGTGATGAAGGTTTTCGGATCGTAAAGCTCTGTTGTTAGGGAAGAACAAGTGCCGTTCAAATAGGGCGGCACCTTGACGGTACCTAACCAGAAAGCCACGGCTAACTACGTGCCAGCAGCCGCGGTAATACGTAGGTGGCAAGCGTTGTCCGGAATTATTGGGCGTAAAGGGCTCGCAGGCGGTTTCTTAAGTCTGATGTGAAAGCCCCCGGCTCAACCGGGGAGGGTCATTG
>NZ_JBBORX010000001.1:1137500-1140000 GCF_038004825.1 Bacillus sp. FSL P4-0334
CCGCTAGGCTCCACCATTTATAAAAAACATGTTGACTTTAAGAGAAACTTATTATATAATTAAAAAGTTGCTTGAGAAAGTGAACAAAATGATCTTTGAAAACTAAACAAGACAAAACGTACCTGTTAATTCAAAGTTTTAAATAAATCGCACAGCGATGTGCGTAGTCAGTCAAACTACTTTATCGGAGAGTTTGATCCTGGCTCAGGACGAACGCTGGCGGCGTGCCTAATACATGCAAGTCGAGCGGACAGATGGGAGCTTGCTCCCTGATGTTAGCGGCGGACGGGTGAGTAACACGTGGGTAACCTGCCTGTAAGACTGGGATAACTCCGGGAAACCGGGGCTAATACCGGATGGTTGTCTGAACCGCATGGTTCAGACATAAAAGGTGGCTTCGGCTACCACTTACAGATGGACCCGCGGCGCATTAGCTAGTTGGTGAGGTAACGGCTCACCAAGGCGACGATGCGTAGCCGACCTGAGAGGGTGATCGGCCACACTGGGACTGAGACACGGCCCAGACTCCTACGGGAGGCAGCAGTAGGGAATCTTCCGCAATGGACGAAAGTCTGACGGAGCAACGCCGCGTGAGTGATGAAGGTTTTCGGATCGTAAAGCTCTGTTGTTAGGGAAGAACAAGTGCCGTTCAAATAGGGCGGCACCTTGACGGTACCTAACCAGAAAGCCACGGCTAACTACGTGCCAGCAGCCGCGGTAATACGTAGGTGGCAAGCGTTGTCCGGAATTATTGGGCGTAAAGGGCTCGCAGGCGGTTTCTTAAGTCTGATGTGAAAGCCCCCGGCTCAACCGGGGAGGGTCATTGGAAACTGGGGAACTTGAGTGCAGAAGAGGAGAGTGGAATTCCACGTGTAGCGGTGAAATGCGTAGAGATGTGGAGGAACACCAGTGGCGAAGGCGACTCTCTGGTCTGTAACTGACGCTGAGGAGCGAAAGCGTGGGGAGCGAACAGGATTAGATACCCTGGTAGTCCACGCCGTAAACGATGAGTGCTAAGTGTTAGGGGGTTTCCGCCCCTTAGTGCTGCAGCTAACGCATTAAGCACTCCGCCTGGGGAGTACGGTCGCAAGACTGAAACTCAAAGGAATTGACGGGGGCCCGCACAAGCGGTGGAGCATGTGGTTTAATTCGAAGCAACGCGAAGAACCTTACCAGGTCTTGACATCCTCTGACAATCCTAGAGATAGGACGTCCCCTTCGGGGGCAGAGTGACAGGTGGTGCATGGTTGTCGTCAGCTCGTGTCGTGAGATGTTGGGTTAAGTCCCGCAACGAGCGCAACCCTTGATCTTAGTTGCCAGCATTCAGTTGGGCACTCTAAGGTGACTGCCGGTGACAAACCGGAGGAAGGTGGGGATGACGTCAAATCATCATGCCCCTTATGACCTGGGCTACACACGTGCTACAATGGACAGAACAAAGGGCAGCGAAACCGCGAGGTTAAGCCAATCCCACAAATCTGTTCTCAGTTCGGATCGCAGTCTGCAACTCGACTGCGTGAAGCTGGAATCGCTAGTAATCGCGGATCAGCATGCCGCGGTGAATACGTTCCCGGGCCTTGTACACACCGCCCGTCACACCACGAGAGTTTGTAACACCCGAAGTCGGTGAGGTAACCTTTTAGGAGCCAGCCGCCGAAGGTGGGACAGATGATTGGGGTGAAGTCGTAACAAGGTAGCCGTATCGGAAGGTGCGGCTGGATCACCTCCTTTCTAAGGATTTTAACGGAATATAAGACCTTGGGTCTTATAAACAGAACGTTCCCTGTCTTGTTTAGTTTTGAAGGATCATTCGATTCTTCGAGATGTTGTTCTTTGAAAACTAGATAACAGAAGTAATTCACATTCAATTAGTAATGCAAGATATCACGTAGTGATTCTTTTTAACGGTTAAGTTAGAAAGGGCGCACGGTGGATGCCTTGGCACTAGGAGCCGATGAAGGACGGGACGAACACCGATATGCTTCGGGGAGCTGTAAGCAAGCTTTGATCCGGAGATTTCCGAATGGGGAAACCCACCACTCGTAATGGAGTGGTATCCATATCTGAATACATAGGATATGAGAAGGCAGACCCGGGGAACTGAAACATCTAAGTACCCGGAGGAAGAGAAAGCAAATGCGATTCCCTGAGTAGCGGCGAGCGAAACGGGACCAGCCCAAACCAAGAGGCTTGCCTCTTGGGGTTGTAGGACACTCTGTACGGAGTTACAAAGGAACGAGGTAGATGAAGAGGTCTGGAAAGGCCCGCCATAGGAGGTAACAGCCCTGTAGTCAAAACTTCGTTCTCTCCTGAGTGGATCCTGAGTACGGCGGAACACGTGAAATTCCGTCGGAATCCGGGAGGACCATCTCCCAAGGCTAAATACTCCCTAGTGACCGATAGTGAACCAGTACCGTGAGGGAAAGGTGAAAAGCACCCCGGAAGGGGAGTGAAAGAGATCCTGAAACCGTGTGCCTACAAGTAGTCAGAGCCCGTTAAC
>NZ_JBBORX010000001.1:1142500-1935000 GCF_038004825.1 Bacillus sp. FSL P4-0334
GCTATCATTACGGTAAAGGCAGCTCATCATGAGCTGCCTTTTTTGTGTTTTTCTGCATACGTTATATAATATGAGAAACGTAACGATATGCCTTTTTGCAAAAGCAGGTTTTATGCTTGTGCAAAGTGGAAATAATAGAGATAGAGCGATACAGTTGAAAAATTTTGCGAAACACCTTATAGTAAGATTAAAGTCAAATATAGTCAAAGTCAATAAAGGAGGGGGTTGAGTGGGACATAATATTTCTGACATCATTGAACAGTACTTGAAACAAGTATTAGATCAAAATGGCAAAGAAATTTTAGAGATCAAACGCAGTGAAATCGCTGATAAATTTCAATGTGTTCCTTCCCAAATAAATTATGTCATCAACACCAGATTTACAAGTGAAAGAGGATATATTGTTGAAAGTAAACGGGGAGGCGGCGGTTATATTCGTATTATCAAAATTAAAATGAATAACGAAGTCGTCCTCATCAATAATATTATTTCGCAGATTCATACCCACTTGTCCCAGGCAGCCTCTGATGACATTATTCTCAGACTGTTAGAGGACGGAGTTATTTCGGAAAGAGAAGCTAAAATGATGGTGAGTGTAATGGATCGTTCAGTTCTATATATTGATTTGCCCGAACGGGATGAACTAAGAGCCAGAATGATGAAAGCAATGCTCACATCTTTAAAACTAAAGTAAGCGGGTGAAAAGATTGATTTGTCAAGAATGCAATGAGAGACCGGCCACTTTTCACTTTACGAAAGTTGTTAATGGAGAAAAACAAGAAGTTCATATTTGTGAACAATGTGCAAAAGAAAATAGCGATTCATACAGTATAAGTGGAAACCAAGGGTTCTCGATCCATAATTTATTATCAGGGCTGCTGAATATGGAGTCTTCATTTCAAAACACCGGTTCTCAAATGTTCGGCTACTCAGAGCAAGGCACAGCTTGTAAGAAATGCGGTATGACGTTTCAGCAGCTGAGAAAAACAGGGCGTTTCGGCTGTGCGGAATGTTACGATACGTTCTACAGCCAAATTACGCCGATCTTGCGAAAAGTTCACAGCGGGAATACGGTGCATGCCGGGAAAATTCCAAAACGAATAGGCGGAAACCTGCATGTAAGACGGCAAATGGAAATGTTAAAAAAAGAACTTGAATCTTTAATACACCACGAAGAGTTTGAAAGAGCAGCGGAGGTCAGGGATCAGATCCGATCGTTAGAGCAGAAGTTAAAAAGTAAAGACAGTGAGGGGGAACAAGGGTAATGTCGCTCAAGCATTTTATTCAGGACGCACTAAGCAATTGGATGAAGCAAAAGGGACCTGAAAGTGACATTGTACTCAGCAGCCGTATACGGTTGGCCCGAAACTTTGAAAATATAAAGTTTCCCGCCCGGTATACGAATGAAGAAGCCTCATCCATCATTCAGCAATTCGAAGATCATTTTTCAGGAAAAGAACTGCCTGATATCGGTCAATTTCATTTAATCAGAATGAGTGAAGCTCAGCCTTTGGAAAAACGGGTGCTGATGGAGAAACATCTGATCAGTCCTAATTTAACGGAATCTCCTTTTGGCGGCTGTCTGCTTTCTGAAAATGAAGAAGTCAGCATTATGTTAAATGAAGAAGATCATATCAGAATTCAATGCCTCTTCCCCGGCTTCCAGCTTCTCAATGCCATAAAAGCGGCGAACCAGGTTGATGACTGGATTGAGGAGAAAGTGGATTACGCCTTTGGAGAGAAAAGAGGGTACTTAACAAGCTGTCCTACAAATGTAGGGACGGGACTAAGGGCTTCAGTCATGATGCATTTGCCGGGCCTTGTATTAACTAGGCAAATGAATCGAATTATACCGGCAATTAATCAATTAGGTTTAGTTGTTAGAGGAATTTACGGTGAAGGCAGCGAAGCATTAGGAAATATCTTTCAAATTTCAAATCAAATCACACTCGGAAAATCAGAACAGGACATTGTAGATGATTTAAACAGTGTGGCTGCCCAGCTGATTGAGCAGGAACGTTCAGCCCGAGAAGCGCTTTACCAAACCTCGAAAATTGAATTGGAGGACCGGGTATTCAGATCTTACGGCGTTTTATCCAACTGCCGTATGATTGAATCAAAGGAAACGGCGAAATGCCTTTCTGACGTTCGGCTGGGGATAGACCTGGGGATCATTAAAGGGCTATCAAGCAATATACTTAATGAACTGATGATTTTGACACAGCCGGGTTTTCTCCAGCAATATTCGGGCGGTGCATTACGGCCGAACGAAAGAGACGCGAGAAGAGCGGCTCTTATCAGGGAAAGGCTGCATTTAGAAATGAGTGCAAATAGACAGGAGGATGATTCGATATGATGTTTGGAAGGTTTACAGAGCGAGCTCAAAAGGTATTGGCACTGGCACAGGAAGAAGCACTGCGCTTAGGCCATAACAATATTGGAACTGAACATATCTTATTAGGTCTGGTTCGTGAAGGAGAAGGGATTGCGGCTAAAGCACTCCAAGCACTCGGACTCGGTTCGGATAAAATTCAGAAAGAAGTGGAGAGCTTAATCGGACGGGGACAGGAAATGTCTCAAACGATTCATTATACGCCAAGAGCAAAAAAAGTCATTGAGCTCAGCATGGATGAAGCCAGAAAGCTAGGACATTCTTATGTGGGAACAGAACACATACTTCTCGGACTGATTCGTGAAGGAGAAGGCGTAGCGGCGAGAGTTCTGAATAATCTCGGTGTCAGCTTGAATAAGGCGAGACAGCAAGTGCTGCAGCTTCTGGGAAGCAATGAGACGGGATCTTCTGCATCCGGTACGAACAGCAATGCAAACACGCCGACGCTGGACAGTCTGGCGCGTGATTTAACTGCGATTGCGAAGGAAGACAGTCTTGATCCGGTTATCGGCCGAAGCAAAGAAATTCAGCGTGTTATTGAGGTATTAAGCCGCAGAACGAAGAATAACCCCGTTCTTATCGGAGAACCGGGTGTAGGTAAAACTGCGATTGCTGAAGGCCTCGCACAGCAGATCATCAATAATGAAGTGCCGGAAATTTTACGTGATAAACGCGTAATGACATTAGACATGGGTACGGTTGTAGCCGGTACGAAATACCGCGGAGAATTTGAAGACCGCTTGAAAAAAGTAATGGATGAAATACGTCAGGCCGGCAATATTATTTTATTCATTGACGAACTGCATACACTGATCGGAGCGGGGGGAGCAGAAGGTGCGATTGACGCGTCGAATATCTTAAAACCTTCGCTGGCCCGCGGAGAGCTTCAATGCATCGGTGCGACAACGCTTGATGAATACCGTAAATATATCGAAAAAGACGCCGCTCTCGAGCGCCGTTTCCAGCCGATTCAGGTCGATCAGCCCTCAGCCGATGAAAGCATTCAAATTTTAAAAGGACTCCGTGACCGCTATGAGGCGCATCACCGCGTATCCATTACCGATGAAGCGATTGAAGCGGCGGTAAAATTGTCCGACCGTTATATTTCTGACCGCTTCCTTCCGGATAAAGCGATCGATTTAATTGATGAAGCCGGTTCAAAAGTGCGTCTCCGTTCGTTCACAACACCTCCGAACTTAAAAGAGCTTGAGCAGAAACTCGATGAAGTTCGCAAGGAAAAAGACGCTGCCGTTCAGAGCCAGGAGTTTGAAAAAGCGGCTTCCCTTCGTGATACGGAGCAGCGCCTGAGAGAACAGGTGGAAGACACGAAAAAAACATGGAAAGAAAAACAAGGCCAGGAGAACTCCGAAGTTTCTGTAGAGGATATCGCGATGGTTGTATCCAGCTGGACCGGGGTGCCTGTATCTAAAATTGCCCAAACGGAAACAGATAAGCTTCTCAATATGGAAAACATTCTGCACTCCCGCGTCATCGGCCAGGATGAAGCTGTTGTAGCTGTTGCAAAGGCTGTCAGACGTGCAAGAGCCGGTCTGAAGGACCCGAAACGCCCGATTGGTTCATTCATCTTCCTAGGCCCTACAGGCGTTGGGAAGACAGAGCTGGCAAGAGCGCTAGCGGAATCCATTTTCGGTGATGAGGAAGCGATGATCAGAGTGGATATGTCCGAATACATGGAGAAACACTCAACTTCACGTCTTGTCGGTTCTCCTCCGGGATATGTCGGCTATGATGAAGGCGGCCAGCTGACAGAAAAAGTGAGAAGAAAACCTTACTCTGTCGTACTGCTTGATGAAATTGAAAAAGCGCACCCTGATGTGTTTAACATACTCCTGCAAGTGCTTGAAGACGGACGCTTGACTGATTCAAAAGGACGCACTGTGGATTTCCGCAACACGATCCTGATTATGACGTCAAACGTCGGAGCGAGCGAGCTGAAACGCAACAAATATGTGGGCTTCAATGTGCAGGATGAATCACAAAACCATAAAGACATGAAAGACAAAGTCATGGGAGAGCTGAAGCGTGCCTTCAGACCTGAGTTTATCAACCGGATTGACGAAATTATCGTCTTCCACTCCCTTGAGAAAAAACACCTTACAGACATAGTGTCGCTTATGTCTGATCAGTTAACAAAACGTCTGAAAGAACAAGATCTCTCTATCGAGCTGACGGATGCTGCAAAAGCAAAAGTGGCAGAAGAGGGCGTCGATTTGGAATACGGCGCACGTCCGTTAAGAAGAGCGATTCAAAAGCATGTGGAGGACCGGTTATCAGAAGAACTCCTCAGAGGCAATATTGATAAAGGCCAGCACATTGTTCTTGATGTTGAGGACGGCGAATTTGTCGTAAAAACAACTGCTAAAACGAACTAATATAGTGACAAACATGAGGCATACGTAAGTAAGTGTATGCCTCACTTTGTTATATAGAGAAATATTCGATAAGGAAGAGGTCTTACAACATATATGGCTAAATCAAAAACAAAATTCATCTGCCACTCATGCGGATATGAATCCGCAAAATGGATGGGAAAGTGCCCGGGCTGCGGGGCTTGGAATACAATGGTGGAAGAAACCATAAAAAAAGCGCCGGCGAATCGGCGGGCGGCTTTCTCCCACTCCGTTCAAACCGTCCAGAAACCATCACCCATTTCATCAATTGAAACATCGGAAGAACCCCGCGTCCAAACAAAGCTCGAAGAATTCAACAGAGTGCTTGGCGGCGGCGTTGTGAAAGGCTCGTTAGTATTAATCGGCGGCGATCCCGGGATCGGAAAATCAACGCTCCTTCTCCAAGTATCCGCACAATTAGCAGATACGGCTGGCAGCGTGCTTTACATTTCAGGGGAAGAATCCGTGAAGCAAACGAAGCTGCGCGCCGACAGACTTGGAATCAACAGCCAAATGTTACATGTTTTATCTGAAACCGATATGGAGTATATTTCGTCTGCTATACAAGAGATGAAACCCGCATTTGTTGTCGTAGACTCCATTCAGACCGTTTACCAAAGTGATATCACCTCAGCTCCCGGCAGTGTATCACAAGTAAGAGAGTGTACGGCCGAATTGATGAAAATCGCGAAAACAAACGGCATACCTATTTTTATCGTCGGGCACGTCACAAAAGAAGGATCGATCGCAGGGCCGAGATTGCTTGAGCACATGGTCGATACCGTTCTATACTTTGAAGGAGAGCGGCACCATACATTCCGTATTTTGCGGGCCGTAAAAAACCGTTTCGGCTCCACAAATGAAATGGGCATCTTTGAAATGCGGGAAGAGGGGCTTACGGAAGTGCTGAACCCTTCTGAAATTTTCTTGGAAGAGCGTTCTGCCGGGGCATCGGGTTCGAGTATCGTTGCGTCAATGGAAGGAACGAGACCGATCCTGGTTGAAATCCAGGCGCTCATATCACCGACCAGTTTTGGAAACCCGCGCCGCATGGCTACAGGCATTGACCACAACAGGGTATCGTTAATTATGGCTGTGCTTGAGAAGCGGGTGGGTCTTTTGCTTCAAAATCAAGATGCGTATTTAAAGGTCGCCGGCGGGGTCAAACTGGATGAACCGGCGATTGATTTGGCAGTAGCCGTCAGCATTGCTTCAAGCTTCAGAGATACACCGCCGAATCCCGCAGATTGCTTTATCGGTGAAGTGGGTCTGACAGGAGAAGTCCGCAGGGTGTCAAGAATCGAACAGCGCGTAAAGGAAGCGGCGAAACTCGGCTTCAAGCGCATGATCATACCTGAGGCGAATGCAGACGGGTGGACAATACCAAAAGGGATTGAGGTTGTCGGAGTAGCAAATGTTGCAGAAGCGCTTCGTACTTCATTAGGAGGATCATAATAGATGGAAAAAGAGAAAAAAGGGGCGAAACAAGAGCTTGACCTGTCTGCAATTCTGCAGTTCGTTGCACCGGGCACCCCGCTCAGAGCCGGGATAGAGAATGTACTTCGGGCAAATACAGGCGGCCTGATTGTTGTCGGATACAATGATAAGGTAAAGCAAGTCGTGGATGGCGGTTTTCATATTAATACATCATTTGCGCCCGCTCACTTATACGAGCTGGCCAAAATGGACGGTGCCATTATTTTAAGTGATTCCGGCCAGAAAATTCTTTATGCGAATACGCAGCTTATGCCGGAAGCGACCATTTCTTCTTCAGAAACGGGAATGAGGCACCGTACGGCGGAACGGGTGGCGAAGCAGACCGGCTGTCTCGTCATCGCCATTTCAGAGCGCAGAAATGTCATTACGTTATATCAGGACAGCATGAAGTACACACTAAAGGACATAGGATTTATTTTAACAAAGGCAAATCAGGCCATTCAAACGCTTGAGAAGTATAAAACCATTTTAGACAAAACGATTACGGCTTTAAACGCATTAGAGTTTGAGGAGCTTGTGACATTCAGTGACGTGCTGTCCGTCATGCATCGATATGAAATGGTGCTCCGAATAAAAAATGAAATCAATATGTATATTAAAGAACTCGGAACGGAAGGCCACTTAATCCGTCTGCAGGTGATTGAACTGATTACGGACATGGAAGAAGAGGCGGCACTTTTCATCAAAGACTATGTCAAAGAAAAAATCAAAGATCCGTTCGTGCTGTTAAAAGAGCTTCAGGATATGTCCAGCTATGATCTGCTTGATGATTCCATTCTGTTTAAGCTGCTTGGATATCCGGCTTCTACCAATATTGATGATTATGTGCTCCCGAGAGGATACAGGCTGCTGAACAAAATTCCGCGTCTGCCGATGCCGATTGTTGAAAATGTGGTTGAGGCGTTCGGATTTTTGCCAAGCATAACGGAAGCCACTGTAGAAGAGCTTGATGATGTTGAGGGTATCGGCGAAGTGCGCGCCAAAAAAATCAAAAAAGGCTTAAAACGTCTTCAGGAAAAACACTATATAGATAGACAGCTTTAAGAATCGCTTAAACCTGTCGGAATCCGGGTATATTATTGTTAGTTTTTGTTTATTCTGAATTTGTAGGCTCTGACAGTCTGCTGAAAAAATGCTACTTAAAAGGAGGTGGAGGTATGTTAAAACGAATAGTTCAGGCGTTCTTCATTATTGTGGGCGGCGTTGTCGGTATCTTTTTAATACCTGAATTGTTTGTGCTGTCAAATATACAGGACATACCTTTAATAACAAACGCATATACGTCTGCTGCAATTGGTGCTATTATCTTTTTTCTCATCAGTATATGGACGACAGAATATGTGATTAATTGGGTAAAATGGATTGAAGATTCTTTGCTGAGAGCTCCGGTGCCGGATCTGTTATTCGGGAGTCTCGGATTGGTTTTTGGACTTATCATCGCATATCTCATTGTAAACGTGATTCCGCTGGACAATATTCCGTACCGTATATTCAGCACCATCATTCCGGTCTTTCTGGCTTTCTTTCTCGGTTACCTGGGCTTCCAAGTCGGATTTAAGAAAAAGGATGAACTGATCAGTCTTTTCTCCATTTCTGCAAGAATGCAGAAGAAAAAGGGAAGTGCTGATGAGGAGCAGGAGGAACAGGATAAAAGGCTGAAAATCTTGGATACAAGTGTTATTATTGATGGGAGAATTGCAGATATTTGTCAGACGGGCTTTTTAGAAGGCGTCATTGTCATTCCTCAATTTGTGCTGGAGGAATTACAGCATATCGCTGATTCTTCAGATGTTTTAAAACGTAACAGAGGACGCCGCGGACTGGATATCTTGAATCGCATTCAAAAGGAACTGGATATTACGGTTGAAATTTATGAAGGCGACTTCGAGGACATTCAGGAGGTTGACAGCAAGCTTGTCAAACTTGCGAAGCTGACATCCGGCGTCGTTGTGACGAATGATTTTAATTTAAATAAAGTATGTGAGCTTCAGAAGGTTGCGGTACTGAATATTAATGACCTTGCAAACGCGGTGAAGCCGGTTGTGCTTCCGGGCGAAGAGATGAATGTGCAGGTGATTAAGGACGGGAAAGAGCATAATCAAGGTGTGGCTTACTTGGATGACGGGACGATGATTGTTGTGGAAGAAGGCCGCAATTATATAGGGAAACATATTGATGTGCTCGTAACCAGCGTACTGCAGACAGCGGCGGGACGAATGATTTTTGCCAAGCCCAAGCTGCTTGAGAAAGCTCTTTAAGAGGGAGTTTATATGGAGTATGTTGTCGTTATTCCGGCTGCCGGACAAGGAAAAAGGATGAAGGCCGGGAAAAATAAGCTGTTCATCAGCTTAAAAGGTGCGCCTGTTATTATACACACACTGCGGGTTTTTGAAAGCCACGCACCCTGTCAGAAAATAATCTTGGTGATAAACGAGAGTGAACGGGAAGATTTTCGACAGCTGCTGGCCCAATTTCCGATTCAGACGGAAATTGAGCTTGTTACCGGGGGTGCGGAGCGTCAGCACAGTGTATACGAAGGACTGAAAGTGATTGATAAGGAATCGGTCGTCCTTGTTCATGACGGAGCGCGCCCGTTTGTCACACATCAGCATATCGATAAGCTCGTGGAAACAGCAGAGGAGGCGGGAGCGGCTGTCCTGGCTGTTCCTGTGAAAGACACGATAAAACGGGCGGAAGGCTCCCGGGTTGCGGAGACCTTTGATCGTTCAAGCTTGTGGGCCGTTCAAACGCCGCAAGCTTTTCGTCTTTCTTTATTGAAGACGGCGCATATGGAAGCGGAAAACAAAGGCTTCTTAGGGACGGATGACGCCAGCCTCGTCGAGCGTCTTGATGGATATCAGGTGAGTATCGTTGAAGGCAGCTATACCAATATTAAGCTGACAACGCCGGATGACCTGATATTTGCGGAAGCAATCATGAAAGCGGAAAGTGGGAATCATAATGTTTAGAATCGGACAAGGATTTGATGTGCATCAATTAACGGAAGGCCGTCCTCTCATCATCGGCGGAATTGAAATTCCTTATGAAAAGGGGCTGCTCGGACATTCAGATGCTGATGTATTGCTGCATACAGTCGCAGACGCGTGTCTCGGAGCGGCAGGTGAAGGAGATATCGGCAAGCATTTCCCGGATACTGATCCGGAATTCAAGGATGCGGACTCTTTTAAGCTGCTTCAGCATGTCTGGAACATTGTAAAAGAAAAAGGGTACGTACTCGGAAATATAGACTGCACGATTATTGCGCAAAAGCCGAAAATGGCGCCGCATATTGATGCTATGAGAAAACGGATAGCGGAAGGCCTTGAGGCAGACGTCTCTCAAGTAAACGTAAAAGCGACGACGACAGAAAAGCTCGGGTTTACCGGAAGAGCCGAAGGAATTGCCGCTCAGGCGACCGTTCTGATCCAAAAAGCCTGATCATTGTTTTGATGCCCGGTCTATTTGGTGGTAGAATAGATACATATATTCGGCTAGAGGCTACAGACGAGATGAAAGGAAGTATTTGAACATGGGAAATGAAGTACGCGTTCGTTATGCACCGAGTCCGACCGGACATTTGCATATCGGTAACGCCAGAACGGCGCTTTTTAACTATTTATTTGCCCGCAGCCAAGGCGGAAAGTTTATTATCCGGATTGAGGATACGGACAAAAAGCGAAATATTGAAGGCGGAGAGCAAAGCCAGCTCAACTATTTGAAATGGCTCGGCATGGACTGGGATGAAAGTGTGGATATCGGCGGAGAATACGGCCCGTACCGCCAGTCTGAGCGTAACGACATTTACAAAAAGTACTATGAAGAGCTTCTTGAAAAAGGGCTTGCTTATAAATGTTTCTGTACGGAAGAAGAACTTGAGAAAGAACGTGAAGAGCAAATCGCCCGCGGGGAAATGCCGCGCTATTCCGGCAAACACAGAAACCTGACTCAGGAAGAGCAGGAGCAGTTTTTAGCCGAAGGCAGACAGCCGAGCATCCGTTTCCGCGTGCCGGAAGGGAAAATCATCGCATTTAACGATATCGTAAAAGGCGAGATTTCTTTTGAATCAGACGGCATCGGCGACTTTGTCATCGTCAAAAAAGACGGAACACCGACGTATAACTTTGCCGTCGCGATTGACGATTACTTAATGAAAATGACGCACGTGCTCCGCGGTGAGGATCACATTTCAAATACACCGAAACAGATCATGATTTTCCAGGCATTCGGCTGGGATGTTCCTGTCTTCGGACATATGACGCTTATCGTAAACGAAAGCCGCAAAAAATTAAGTAAACGTGATGAATCAATTATCCAGTTTATTGAGCAGTATGATGAGCTGGGTTACCTGCCTGAAGCGCTGTTTAACTTTATCGGACTTCTCGGCTGGTCTCCCGTCGGTGAAGAAGAGCTTTTCACAAGAGAACAATTCATTGAAATTTTTGATGTGAATCGTTTGTCTAAGTCACCGGCTCTGTTTGATATGCATAAACTGAAATGGGTCAACAACCAATACGTCAAAGCGCTGGATCTTGATCAAGTGGTTGAGCTGACCCTGCCGCACCTGCAAAAAGCAGGAAAAGTCGGCACTGAGCTTTCTGCCGAGGAGCAGGAATGGGTTCGTAAATTAATTTCTCTTTACCATGAGCAATTGAGCTACGGCGCTGAAATTGTCGAGCTGACTGATTTGTTCTTTAAAGATGAGATCGAGTATAATCAAGAGGCAAAAGCCGTTCTGGAAGAGGAACAGGTGCCTGAAGTGCTCAGCGTATTTGCTGCGAAGCTTGAAGAGCTTGAAGAATTTACGCCTGAGCTGATCAAAGCCTCAATCAAAGCTGTTCAGAAAGAAACAGGTCATAAAGGCAAAAAGCTGTTCATGCCGATTCGCGTAGCGGTTACCGGTCAGACACACGGTCCTGAGCTTCCGCAGGCCATTGAGCTGATCGGCAGAGAAACAGCCGTCAGACGCCTGAAAAGCATTTAAATATACGATTGTTGACAGGGAAGAGTATAAAACAATGACCATTACAGAAAGAATCTTCATCGGCTGAGAGAGATTCATGCGTCATGTTTTAGAAGTGCGCCCTTAAGACCTTTGAAGAACATTTCTGCGGAAATCAGTATTTAAAGGCGGCCGCCGCCGTTACCGGCTTTTAAGTTGGGAAAACAGTGACTTGTTTTTCAAACAGAGTGGAACCGCGCGGTAAAAGCGTCTCTGTCATGTTTACATGCAGAGGCGCTTTTTTTATAGGCGGAAAAACAGACTGGAGCGGGGAGAGAATGGGGGGAAGCATGTGTTTTTTAAAATGCTAAAAGAAGACATAGATACAGTGTTCGATCAAGATCCGGCAGCAAGAAGCTATTTCGAAGTTGTTTTAACTTATTCTGGTTTACATGCTATATGGGCGCATCGGATTGCACATGCTTTATATAAACGGAGATTTTTCTTCCTGGCGCGCCTGATATCACAGATTGCCCGTTTCTTTACCGGAATTGAAATCCATCCCGGCGCGACCATCGGGAGAAGGTTTTTCATTGACCACGGTATGGGGGTCGTTATAGGGGAAACATGTGAAATCGGCAATAACGTGACGGTATTCCAAGGTGTCACTCTCGGGGGAACGGGAAAAGAAAAGGGGAAGCGGCATCCGACCATAAAAGATGATGCTTTAATTGCAACCGGAGCGAAGGTGCTCGGCTCTATTACGGTCGGGCAGGGTTCTAAAGTAGGGGCCGGCTCCGTTGTGCTTCGTGATGTTCCCGACTTTTCGACCGTTGTCGGCATACCGGGGAAAGTCGTCATTCAGAACGGAAGAAAAATCAAACGCGATCTCAATCACCAAGACTTGCCCGATCCGGTTGCTGACAGGTTTAGAGCATTGGAGCAGCAGATTTTTGAACTGCAGGCTGAACTGGAAGATAAAAAAGAAAGGATCAACCAAAAATGACCATTACACTTTATAATACATTGACACGGAAAAAGGAAACATTCGTTCCTCTTGAGGAAGGCAAAGTAAAAATGTACGTGTGCGGACCGACTGTATACAACTATATTCATATCGGAAACGCCCGTCCGGCGATTGTGTATGATACCGTACGCAACTATTTAGAGTATAAAGGATACGATGTTCAATACGTATCGAATTTCACCGATGTTGACGACAAACTGATTAAGGCGGCCAACGAGCTCGGCGAGGACGTCCCGACCGTTTCTGAACGGTTCATTAAAGCGTATTTTGAAGACGTGGGCGCCCTCGGATGCCGGAAAGCGGATCTTCACCCCCGGGTCATGGAAAACATGGACGCCATTATTGAATTTGTCAGCGAACTGATTAAAAAAGGCTACGCTTATGAATCAGAAGGCGACGTCTATTTCAAAACAAGGGCCTTCGAAGGGTACGGCAAACTATCTCAGCAATCAATTGATGAACTCAGATCAGGCGCGCGTATCCGTGTCGGCGAGAAGAAAGAGGATGCGCTGGACTTTGCTCTTTGGAAAGCTGCTAAGGACGGAGAAATTTCATGGGATAGCCCTTGGGGAAAAGGCCGCCCTGGCTGGCATATTGAATGCTCCGCAATGGTGAAAAAGTATTTGGGTGACGAAATCGATATTCATGCCGGCGGTCAGGACCTGACATTCCCGCACCATGAAAACGAAATCGCCCAATCTGAAGCATTAACAGGCAAGACATTCGCAAAATACTGGCTTCACAACGGATATATCAATATCGATAATGAGAAAATGTCAAAATCGCTCGGCAACTTTGTTTTGGTGCACGATATCATTAAGCAATATGACCCGCAGCTTTTGAGATTTTTCATGCTGTCCGTTCATTACCGCCACCCGATCAACTATTCGGAAGAGCTGCTTGAGAAAACAAAAAACGCGTTTAACCGCCTGAAGACGGCCTACAGTAATTTAAACCATCGTTTGATTAGCAGCACGAATCTGACTGACAATGATGAGGAATGGCTCGCTAAAATCGAAGAGCACCGCACTGCGTTTGAAGAAGCAATGGATGATGATTTTAATACGGCGAATGCGATTTCCGTTTGGTTTGATCTGGCGAAGCTCGCCAATTACTACATGCAGGAAGACAATACGGCGGATCACGTCATTAAAGCCTTTATCAGCATGTTTGACAGAATCGGATCTGTTCTCGGACTTACGCTCGGCGAAGAAGAGCTTGTCGACGAAGAGATTGAAGAG
Source organism: Bacillus sp. FSL P4-0334 (assembly GCF_038004825.1). Taxonomy (NCBI): domain Bacteria; kingdom Bacillati; phylum Bacillota; class Bacilli; order Caryophanales; family Bacillaceae; genus Bacillus; species Bacillus sp. FSL P4-0334. Next base: position 1,156,008 of record NZ_JBBORX010000001.1, read on the forward strand.
TTGATTGAGAAGAGAAATGAAGCCCGCCGCAATCGCGATTTTGCTTTGTCAGACCAGATTCGCGATCAGCTGAAAAGCATGAATATCATTCTTGAAGATACGGCCCAGGGAACTCGCTGGAAGCGGGGAGAGTAAGCGGATGCTTCAATTTGAACAAATCAAAGATTCAAAGCAGTTAAACGGTCTTGCGCTTGCTTATATGGGTGATGCCATTTTTGAAATATACGTCCGGCATCACCTGCTTAAGCAGGGCTTTACGAAACCGAATGACCTTCATAAGAAGGCGAGCCGGATTGTATCGGCAAAATCACAGGCAGACATATTGTTCCGCCTTCAGGACGAATCCTTTTTCACGGAGGAAGAGGAAGCCGTGCTGAGAAGAGGCAGAAACGCGAAATCAGGGACGACGCCTAAAAACACAGATGTACAGACGTACCGCCATAGTACAGCTTTTGAGGCTTTACTCGGATACCTTTTTCTTGAGAAAAGAGAAGAAAGACTGAATCAGCTGATTGCTGAGGCTATACAAGTCGGGACGTCAGGGAGGAAAACAAATGAGTCAGCAACATGATTACGTCATAGGAAAAAACGCGGTGATTGAGACGTTGAAGTCAGATCGCAAGCTGTATAAGTTATGGATGGCGGAAAACACAGTAAAAGGACAGGCCCAGCAAGTTATGGAGCTTGCTAAAAAGCGCGGCGTCACCATTCAATTTGTACCGAGGAAAAAACTCGATCAGATGGTGGAGGGGCAGCATCAGGGTGTTGTCGCCCAGGTGGCGGCATATGAATATGCACAATTAGACGAATTATATAAAAGAGCGGAAGAGAGAAACGAACAGCCTTTCTTTCTCATACTGGACGAGCTGGAAGACCCTCATAATCTCGGTTCCATCATGAGAACGGCTGACGCTGTCGGTGCACACGGCATCGTGATTCCGAAACGCAGAGCGGTCGGACTGACTTCGACGGTCGCAAAAGCTTCGACCGGTGCGATTGAACACATTCCCGTCGTGAAGGTGACCAACCTTGCCCGGACACTTGATGAAATGAAGGAGCGGGGGATTTGGGTCGTCGGAACGGATGCATCCGCCCGGGAAGACTACCGCTCTATGGACGGCAAGATGCCTTTGGCGCTCGTTATCGGAAGCGAAGGCAGAGGAATGGGCCGGCTTGTGAAAGAGAAATGTGATTTTCTCATTAAGCTTCCGATGGCCGGAAAAGTCACGTCTCTGAATGCGTCGGTAGCGGCCGGCCTTCTCATGTATGAAGTCTATCGGAAGCGCAATCCTTTAGGGGAATGAAGACAGATGGACATCCTGTTAGTAGACGGATACAACATGATTGGAGCTTGGCCGCAGCTAAAGGATTTAAAAGCGAACAGTTTTGAAGAAGCGAGAGATGTACTGATCCAGAAGATGGCGGAATATCAGTCCTACACGGGAATCAGAGTCATTGTGGTGTTTGACGCACACCTGGTAAAAGGCATAGAGAAAAAACAAACGAATCACAGAGTCGAAGTGATTTTCACACGGGAGAATGAAACGGCGGATGAGCGGATCGAGAAGCTTGCCCAGGCGCTGAATAATATTGCGACACAGATTCATGTCGCAACCTCCGATTATACGGAGCAGTGGGCGATTTTCGGACAAGGGGCTCTCCGTAAATCCGCCCGGGAGCTCCTGAGGGAAGTGGATACGATAGAACGCCGGATTCAAAGGCGGGTTTCAAAGATCACTTCTGAAAAACCACCGGGTAAAATCGAGCTGTCCGAAGAGGTTTTGAAAACGTTTGAAAAGTGGCGCCGAGGCGGTCTGGATTAGGTTGACGCTTTTTCGCCCATTAATGTATAATATTTCTATCTACGTGCGCCGGGGGGATCGCAGTGAATCTACAGAACAGCAAGGGAAAGTTCAACAAAGTGCAATTTTGCCAGTTGGAGGACGAGCAGGTCATTGAAAAGGTTCATGTTGGGGATAGTGATGCGTTAGATTACTTGATTACGAAGTACCGTAATTTTGTACGGGCGAAAGCAAGGTCTTATTTTTTAATAGGGGCCGACAGAGAAGATATTGTACAGGAAGGGATGATAGGCTTATATAAGTCTATCCGAGACTTTAGAGAGGACAAGCTTACTTCATTTAAAGCTTTTGCAGAATTATGCATTACCCGCCAGATTATTACCGCAATAAAGACAGCTACCCGTCAGAAACACATTCCTTTAAATTCCTATGTTTCTTTAGACAAACCTATTTTTGATGAAGAATCTGACAGAACACTGCTTGATGTCATTTCAGGCGCTAAAACGTTAAATCCTGAAGAGATGATTATTAATCAGGAAGAATTTGATGATATCGAAATGAAAATGGGAGAACTGCTGAGCGATCTGGAGAGAAAGGTGCTTGTTTTGTACTTGGACGGAAGAAGTTACCAAGAGATTTCAGATGACTTAAACCGACACGTAAAATCAATCGATAATGCCCTGCAGCGCGTGAAGCGCAAGCTTGAAAAGTATTTAGAAATAAGAGAGATCAGCCTGTAGCAGGTTTCTGTGTCATATTGACAGAATTTTTCTGACTGTGCTATTTTATTAAGATAAATGAATGTTTAGGAAAAGGTGTAACGACATGAGAAAAAAGATTACGCTGGCATGCAAAACATGCGGAAATCGTAATTATACGACAATGAAAAGCTCTGCATCAGCGGCTGAGCGGTTAGAAGTTAAGAAGTACTGCAGCACTTGCAATTCACATACAGCTCATTTAGAAACAAAATAGTGTTCGCTTTTTAAATTGTGGAGGTCTTTTACATGCGCATGATGAGTTTCTTTAAAGATGTTGGGAAAGAAATGAAAAAGGTTAGCTGGCCTAAAGGCAAAGAGTTAACGCGCTATACGATCACGGTGATTTCAACGGTTATCTTTTTTGTTATCTTTTTTGCCCTCCTTGATACAGGAATTTCTCAATTAATTCGTTTAATAGTTGAATAATGATCAGCAATACGTGCTATAATAGATCATAATATCGTTTGCCAAAACCCGTTCAGCGGGTTTTTTATTGTGTTGTTGAAAAAAGGATTCATAGGCCCTGAGCCTATTTTTTGTTTTACACTTCATTTTTAAATGCGGGGAGGGAAGGACTGCAGAGTCCTGATAGAATGGAAAAGAATTGGTATGTTGTTCATACGTATTCCGGTTATGAAAACAAAGTAAAAGCGAACCTTGAAAAACGTGTGGAATCAATGGGAATGCAGGATAAAATTTTCCGCGTTGTCGTCCCTGAAGAAGAAGAGACTGATATTAAGAACGGCAAGAAAAAAGTAGTCAAAAAGAAAGTGTTCCCGGGTTATGTGCTTGTTGAAATCGTCATGACTGATGATTCCTGGTATGTGGTCCGCAACACGCCGGGCGTTACCGGATTCGTCGGATCAGCCGGTTCAGGCTCAAAGCCGACTCCGCTTCTTCCTGGCGAAGCGGAAACCATCTTAAAACGCATGGGCATGGATGAGCGGAAAACCGACATTGATTTTGAATTGAATGAGACAGTCAAAGTCATAGACGGACCTTTCGCCAACTTTACAGGATCAATTGAAGAGATTGATTATGATAAGAGCAAAGTGAAAGTATTCGTTAACATGTTCGGCCGTGAAACGCCGGTTGAACTGGAATTTACCCAGATCGACAAATTGTAATGTGAAAAAACTTGAAATTGCTATATATTAATGATAATATAGCAAAGGTACGTCTTGGACTAATCCAAGGCAGCTAGCTTGATATTTCGTCATTCATATAAAGAATGAAACCTTGAGTGGGAGGGTTTACCCTATTACCACATCACGGACTTAAGGAGGTGTGTCTCGTGGCTAAAAAAGTAGTAAAAGTTGTAAAATTGCAAATTCCTGCTGGAAAAGCTAACCCAGCGCCGCCAGTTGGACCTGCACTAGGTCAAGCCGGTGTAAATATCATGGGATTCTGTAAGGAGTTTAACGCTCGTACAGCTGACCAAGCTGGTTTAATCATTCCTGTTGAAATTTCGGTTTACGAAGACCGTTCATTTACATTTATTACAAAAACTCCGCCTGCTGCAGTATTGCTTAAAAAAGCAGCTGGAATTGAGTCTGGTTCTGGTGAACCAAACCGTAATAAAGTGGCAACCGTTAAGCGCGATAAGGTTCGCGAAATCGCTGAAACGAAAATGCCTGACTTAAACGCAGCAGACGTTGAAGCGGCAATGCGCATGGTTGAAGGTACTGCCCGCAGTATGGGTATCGTTATCGAGGATTAATTTGTTTCTTGTCGGGTTGCGAGTTTTCACAAGTTCGCAACCCTTATTCGTGGGAGGTTATTCCGCTATAACCACATAAGGAGGAAATTTTAAAATGGCTAAAAAAGGTAAAAAGTACGTTGAAGCTGCGAAGCTTGTAGACCGTGCGAAAGCTTATGATGTCGCTGAAGCAGTGGCGCTTACTAAAAAAACAAACACAGCTAAATTTGACGCTACAGTTGAAGTTGCTTTTCGTTTAGGGGTTGACCCTCGTAAAAACGATCAGCAAATCCGCGGTGCAGTTGTACTTCCTAACGGAACTGGTAAAACTCAGCGCGTGCTTGTATTCGCTAAAGGCGAAAAAGCAAAAGAAGCTGAAGCTGCCGGTGCAGACTACGTTGGCGATTCTGATTACATCGCGAAAATCCAGCAAGGCTGGTTCGAATTCGATGTAATCGTTGCGACTCCTGACATGATGGGTGAAGTCGGTAAAATCGGCCGTGTACTTGGACCAAAAGGTCTTATGCCAAACCCTAAAACAGGAACTGTTACATTCGAAGTGGAAAAAGCAATCGGCGAAATCAAAGCTGGTAAAGTAGAATACCGCGTTGACAAAGCTGGTAACATCCATGTTCCGATCGGAAAAGTTTCTTTCGAGGATGAAAAACTTGTTGAGAACTTCACAACAATGTATGATACAATCCTGAAAGCAAAACCGGCTGCGGCTAAAGGTGTTTACGTGAAAAACGTTGCCGTTACTTCTACTATGGGCCCTGGTGTCAAAGTAGACGCTTCTACTTTCAACGTAAAATAATATTTGACTTTAGATCAGCATTCTGATATGATTCAAAATGTTGTAAAATATAATATGTCATTTATACCGTAGACAGCAGGGGCCGTTAAGGCTTAATATCCTGCCGAGGTGTATATATATCACAGCTATTACGTTACGTATGCTTGTATATACAGCCTCCATGTCCACATGGAGGCTTTTTATATGAAATCGTCGTCACAGTCGTGATCACCTAGCGGTATAAGTGTTACACAAAATCTACAGGAGGTGTAACCATGAGCAGCGCAATTGATACAAAAAAAGTTGTTGTTGAAGAGATTGCTTCTAAACTGAAAGAAAGCAAATCAACGATCATCGTTGACTACCGCGGACTTAACGTTTCTGAAGTAACTGAACTCCGTAAACAGCTTCGCGAAGCTAACGTAGAGTTCAAAGTGTACAAAAACACAATGACTCGCCGTGCGGTTGAACAAGCTGAACTTGATGGTTTGAATGATGTCTTAACTGGACCGAATGCGATCGCATTCAGTACTGAAGATGTTATCGCTCCGGCAAAAGTTCTTAACGAGTTCGCGAAAAATCACGAAGCTCTGGAAATCAAAGCGGGCGTTATCGAAGGAAAAGTATCTTCTGTTGAAGAAGTGAAAGCTCTTGCTGAACTTCCTTCACGCGATGGCTTACTTTCTATGTTGCTTAGCGTACTTCAAGCTCCAGTTCGCAACCTTGCACTTGCAGCTAAAGCAGTTGCAGACCAAAAGGAAGAACAAGGCGCTTAATCTGATTTTACCCTAAAATAAAACAAATGGAGGAATTTCAAATGGCTTTAAATATCGAAGAAATCATTGCTTCCGTTAAAGAAGCAACTGTACTTGAATTGAACGACCTAGTAAAAGCAATCGAAGAAGAATTTGGCGTAACTGCTGCTGCTCCTGTAGCTGTAGCTGGCGGAGCTGCTGCTGGCGGCGCTGCTGAAGAGCAAAGCGAATTCGACCTTATCCTTGCTGGTGCAGGTTCTCAGAAAATCAAAGTTATCAAAGTTGTTCGTGAAATCACTGGTCTTGGCTTGAAAGAAGCTAAAGAACTTGTTGACAACACTCCAAAACCACTTAAAGAAGGTATTGCGAAAGAAGAAGCTGAAGAGCTTAAAGCTAAACTTGAAGAAGTTGGCGCTTCTGTAGAAGTTAAGTAATCTTCACTTGCCTGTAGGGGAAGCTCGCTTTTATGAGGCGGGCTTTTTCTTTGCTTTTCTTTAAGTGCCATTATAAAAGGAGGTTCTAATAATGAGTGATCACTATTATTCAGAAAAACCTTCAGTTAAAAGCGATAAACAGACATGGTCATTTACACTGCGGAACAGATCTTATACATTCACAAGTGACAGCGGCGTTTTCTCGAAAAAGGAAGTTGATTTCGGTTCGCGTGTCTTAATTGAAGCGTTTGACGAGCCGGAGATCGATGGTGACTTCCTGGATGCAGGCTGCGGTTACGGCCCGATCGGTCTGTCACTCGCCGGTGCATTTACAGACCGGACCGTGCACATGATTGACGTGAATGAAAGAGCCGTAGAGCTGTCAAATGAAAATGCAGAAAAAAACGGAATAAAAAACGTTCGGATTTATCAGAGTGATTTATTTTCAAATATTGATTCTGCTCAAACATTTGCTTCTATTATTACAAACCCCCCAATCCGCGCCGGAAAAAAAGTTGTCCATGCCATTTTTGAAAAAAGCGCTGAGCATTTAAGGGCTTCAGGTGAATTGTGGATCGTTATACAGAAAAAACAGGGCGGGCCTTCTGCCATTGAAAAACTGAAGGAGCTTTTTGACGAAGTTTCTGTGGTTCAAAAAAAGAAAGGCTATTATATCATAAAAGCAAAAAAAGTTTGACTTGAATTTTCAGCTATGTTAATATTGTAAAATGCCAATGTATATATTTTGCATGATATGCTGAAATAATCATAGTGCATGTATAAATTATACAAACATGGAAATGCTAATAAAATCGGTATTTGTTTTTGGATGTGGTTTTCTTAATTAGAAACCCTTTTTTCTTTTGTCTTGTAAAAGTATTTCTTTATCGTAAGAGATGCTTATTACACATATAATACGCATGATTTGAGGGGTGAATCAGTTGACAGGTCAACTAGTTCAGTATGGACGACACCGCCAGCGCAGAAGCTATGCTCGCATTAGCGAAGTGTTAGAATTACCAAATCTCATTGAAATTCAAACCTCTTCTTATCAGTGGTTTCTTGATGAGGGTCTTAGAGAGATGTTTCAAGACATATCACCAATTGAGGATTTCACTGGTAACCTCTCTCTAGAGTTCATTGACTACAGTTTAGGAGATCCTAAGTATCCCGTTGAAGAGTCAAAAGAACGTGATGTGACTTACTCAGCTCCGCTGAGAGTGAAGGTTCGTTTAATTAACAAAGAAACTGGAGAGGTAAAAGACCAGGATGTCTTCATGGGTGATTTCCCTATTATGACAGATACCGGTACTTTTATCATCAACGGTGCAGAACGTGTTATCGTATCTCAGCTTGTTCGGTCTCCAAGTGTATATTTCAGTGGTAAAGTAGACAAGAACGGTAAAAAAGGTTTTACCGCGACTGTCATTCCAAACCGTGGCGCATGGTTAGAATACGAAACTGATGCGAAAGATGTTGTGTATGTCCGCATTGATCGCACACGTAAGTTGCCGGTTACGGTTCTTTTGCGTGCTCTCGGCTTCGGTTCCGACCAAGAGATTCTCGATCTCATTGGTGAGAATGAATATCTCCGCAATACACTGGATAAGGACAACACTGAAAACAGTGACAAAGCGCTTCTTGAAATCTATGAGCGCCTTCGTCCCGGAGAGCCGCCTACAGTAGAAAACGCAAAAAGCTTGCTGGATTCCCGTTTCTTCGATCCGAAGCGATACGACCTTGCGAATGTAGGACGCTATAAAATTAATAAAAAGCTTCATATCAAGAACCGCCTGTTTAACCAGCGCCTTGCAGAAACACTGGTGGATCCGGAAACCGGTGAAATTCTCGCTGAAAAAGGGCAGATTCTTGACAGAAGAACACTTGATAAAGTACTGCCATACTTAGAAAATGGAATCGGCTTCAGAAAACTTTATCCTAACGGCGGCGTTGTCGAGGATGAAGTGATGCTTCAATCCATTAAAATCTATGCTCCTACCGATGCAGAAGGAGAGCAGACGATCAATGTGATCGGCAATGCTTACATCGAAGAGGCGATTAAAAACATTACGCCTGCTGATATTATTTCTTCTATCAGCTACTTCTTCAACCTCCTGCACGGAGTGGGCGACACTGATGATATCGACCATCTCGGAAACCGCCGTCTGCGTTCTGTAGGTGAGCTCCTGCAAAACCAATTCCGTATCGGTTTAAGCCGGATGGAACGTGTCGTACGTGAAAGAATGTCTATTCAAGACACGAATACAATTACGCCGCAGCAGCTGATTAACATCAGACCTGTTATTGCGTCTATTAAAGAGTTCTTCGGAAGCTCACAGCTTTCTCAATTCATGGATCAGACGAACCCGCTTGCTGAATTGACGCACAAACGCCGTCTGTCAGCTCTCGGACCGGGCGGTTTGACACGTGAGCGCGCAGGTATGGAAGTACGTGACGTTCACTACTCTCACTATGGCCGTATGTGTCCGATTGAAACGCCTGAGGGCCCGAACATCGGTTTGATCAACTCATTGTCATCATTTGCGAAAGTAAACCGCTTTGGTTTCATTGAGACGCCATACCGCCGCGTTGATCCTGAAACAGGAAAAGTAACGCCTAGAATCGACTACCTGACTGCTGATGAAGAGGATAACTATGTCGTAGCCCAAGCGAATGCTAAGCTGAGCGATGACGGTTCTTTCTTGGATGACAGCATCGTAGCGCGTTTCAGAGGGGAAAACACCGTTGTAGCCCGCAACCGCGTGGATTACATGGACGTATCTCCTAAACAGGTTGTATCTGCTGCGACAGCATGTATTCCGTTCTTGGAAAACGATGACTCGAACCGCGCCCTCATGGGAGCGAACATGCAGCGTCAGGCTGTGCCTTTGATGCAGCCGGAAGCTCCGATCGTCGGAACGGGTATGGAATACGTATCCGGTAAAGACTCCGGTGCAGCCGTTATTTGTAAACACCCTGGTATCGTAGAACGGGTGGAAGCGAAAAACGTATGGGTGCGCCGCTATGAAGAAATTGACGGCCAAAAAGTAAAAGGCAACCTGGATAAGTACAGCTTGCTGAAATTCGTCCGCTCCAACCAAGGTACGTGCTACAACCAGCGTCCGATCGTCAGTGTCGGCGATGAAGTAGTAAAAGGAGAAATCCTTGCTGACGGACCTTCAATGGAGCTTGGTGAACTTGCTCTCGGCCGCAACGTAATGGTCGGCTTCATGACATGGGATGGTTACAACTATGAGGATGCCATCATCATGAGTGAACGCCTTGTGAAAGATGATGTATACACATCTATTCACATTGAAGAATATGAATCAGAAGCACGTGATACAAAGCTTGGGCCGGAAGAGATCACCCGTGATATTCCAAACGTAGGGGAAGACGCGCTTCGCAATCTTGATGACCGCGGAATTATCCGTATCGGTGCGGAAGTCAACGACGGAGACCTTCTTGTAGGTAAAGTAACGCCTAAAGGTGTAACTGAGCTTACGGCTGAAGAACGCCTTCTGCATGCGATCTTTGGAGAAAAAGCGCGTGAAGTCCGTGATACTTCTCTCCGTGTGCCTCACGGCGGCGGCGGAATTATCCACGACGTAAAAGTCTTCAACCGTGAAGACGGCGACGAACTTCCTCCGGGAGTGAACCAGCTTGTACGCGTATATATCGTTCAGAAACGTAAGATTTCTGAAGGTGATAAAATGGCCGGACGTCACGGAAACAAAGGGGTTATCTCGAAGATTCTTCCTGAAGAAGATATGCCTTACCTTCCTGACGGCACGCCGATCGATATCATGCTTAACCCGCTGGGTGTACCATCACGTATGAATATCGGTCAGGTATTAGAACTTCACATGGGTATGGCTGCCCGCTACCTCGGCATTCACATCGCGTCACCTGTATTTGACGGCGCGCGTGAAGAAGATGTGTGGGAAACACTTGAAGAAGCAGGCATGTCAAGAGACGCTAAAACAGTTCTTTATGACGGCCGTACGGGAGAACCGTTTGACAACCGTGTATCTGTCGGAATCATGTACATGATCAAACTGGCGCACATGGTTGATGATAAACTTCATGCCCGTTCTACAGGTCCTTACTCACTTGTTACGCAGCAGCCTCTCGGCGGTAAAGCCCAATTCGGCGGACAGCGTTTCGGTGAGATGGAGGTTTGGGCGCTTGAAGCTTACGGCGCAGCTTACACGCTTCAAGAAATCCTGACTGTGAAGTCCGATGACGTGGTCGGACGTGTGAAAACATATGAAGCCATCGTCAAAGGCGACAATGTTCCAGAGCCTGGTGTTCCGGAATCATTCAAAGTATTGATCAAAGAGCTTCAAAGCTTAGGTATGGACGTAAAAATCCTTTCAGGCGATGAAGAAGAAATAGAAATGAGAGATCTAGAAGACGAGGAAGATGCGAAACAAGCTGACGGCCTTGCATTATCAGGTGATGAAGCGCCGGAAGAAACAGCATCTCCAGACGTTGAACGTGACGCAGTAACGAAAGAGTAGTCTCTGATTGATAAAGGCAAGTGACATCGGTTAATCCGAAGATAAAAAGGGAGGTAGGCCCCTTGCTAGATGTGAACAATTTTGAGTATATGAACATCGGTCTTGCTTCACCGGATAAAATCCGTTCATGGTCTTTTGGTGAAGTGAAAAAGCCTGAAACGATAAACTATCGTACATTGAAACCTGAAAAGGACGGCCTGTTCTGCGAACGCATTTTCGGACCGACTAAGGACTGGGAATGTCATTGCGGCAAGTACAAGCGGGTTCGTTATAAAGGCGTAGTTTGTGACCGTTGCGGAGTTGAAGTAACGCGGGCTAAAGTCCGTCGTGAGAGAATGGGGCATATTGAACTGGCTGCCCCGGTTTCTCACATTTGGTATTTCAAAGGTATTCCGAGCCGTATGGGTCTTGTATTGGATATGTCACCGCGTGCGCTGGAAGAAGTTATTTACTTTGCTTCTTACGTCGTAACTGACCCGGCCAATACACCGCTCGAAAAGAAACAGCTTTTATCTGAAAAGGAATACCGTGCGTATCTGGATAAGTACGGAAACAAATTCCAAGCCTCTATGGGTGCGGAAGCCATTAATAAACTTCTGCAGGACATCGACCTTGTCAAAGAAGTTGATATGTTAAAAGAAGAGCTGAAGACTTCTCAAGGACAGCGCCGTACACGTGCGATCAAACGCCTTGAAGTGCTTGAAGCCTTCCGTAATTCAGGAAACAAGCCGTCTTGGATGATCCTCGACGTGCTTCCGGTTATTCCGCCTGAATTAAGACCGATGGTTCAGCTTGACGGCGGACGTTTCGCAACGTCTGATCTGAACGACCTTTACCGTCGTGTCATCAACCGTAATAACCGTTTAAAACGTCTGTTAGACCTCGGCGCGCCAAGCATCATCGTTCAGAACGAAAAACGTATGCTTCAGGAAGCAGTCGATGCTCTGATTGACAACGGACGCCGCGGCCGTCCGGTTACCGGACCGGGTAACCGTCCGCTTAAATCTCTTTCTCACATGCTGAAAGGGAAACAAGGGCGTTTCCGTCAGAACCTTCTCGGTAAACGTGTAGACTACTCAGGCCGTTCCGTTATCGTCGTAGGTCCGCATCTGAAAATGTATCAGTGCGGTTTGCCGAAGGAAATGGCGCTTGAGCTCTTCAAGCCTTTCGTCATGAAAGAGCTTGTTGAAAAAGGCCTTGCTCACAATATCAAGAGCGCAAAACGCAAAATCGAACGCGTGCAGCCTGAAGTATGGGATGTACTTGAATCTGTCATTAAGGAGCATCCGGTCTTACTGAACCGTGCCCCTACTCTTCACAGATTAGGTATCCAGGCTTTCGAACCGACGCTTGTTGAAGGACGCGCCATCCGTCTTCACCCGTTAGTATGTACAGCTTATAACGCTGACTTTGACGGTGACCAAATGGCGGTTCACGTACCTTTATCAGCTGAGGCTCAAGCTGAGGCGCGCATTCTGATGCTTGCGGCCCAAAACATCTTGAACCCTAAAGATGGTAAACCGGTTGTTACGCCGTCTCAGGATATGGTATTAGGAAACTACTACCTGACGCTTGAGCGCGCTGGAGCAGTCGGCGAGGGTATGGTTTTCAAAAATACGGACGAAGCGCTTCTTGCTTATCAAAACGGTTATGTTCACCTTCATACGAGAGTTGCTGTTGCAGCGAACTCCCTTAAGAATGTGACATTTACTGAAGAACAGCGTTCAAAATTGTTAATTACAACTGTCGGTAAGCTCGTCTTCAATGAAATTCTTCCGGAATCATTCCCTTACATGAATGAACCAACGAAGAGCAACATTGAAGAGAAGACACCTGACCGTTTCTTCTTAGATAAAGGTGCTGACGTAAAAGCTGTGATTGCTGAGCAGCCGATCAACGCACCGTTTAAAAAAGGCATTCTCGGTAAAATCATCGCGGAAATCTTTAAACGATTCCATATCACGGAAACGTCTAAAATGCTTGACCGCATGAAAAACCTCGGTTTCAGATATTCAACGAAAGCCGGCATCACAGTAGGGGTTTCTGATATCGTCGTTCTCGATGACAAACAGGAAATCCTTGAAGAAGCACAAAGCAAAGTTGATAATGTCCTGAAACAGTTCAGACGCGGTTTAATCACCGAAGAAGAACGTTATGAAAGAGTCATTTCAATTTGGAGTTCAGCGAAAGATGTTATCCAAGGCAAACTGATGAAATCATTAGACGAAGTCAATCCGATCTACATGATGAGTGACTCAGGAGCCCGTGGTAACGCATCTAACTTTACACAGCTTGCGGGTATGCGCGGTCTGATGGCCAACCCGGCTGGACGAATCATTGAATTGCCGATTAAATCAAGTTTCCGTGAAGGTCTGACAGTATTGGAGTACTTTATCTCCACTCACGGTGCGCGTAAAGGTCTTGCCGATACCGCCCTGAAAACAGCTGACTCAGGTTACCTTACACGCCGTCTTGTTGATGTTGCGCAGGATGTTATCATTCGTGAAACAGATTGCGGAACAGACCGCGGTATTCTTGCAAAACCGCTCAAAGAAGGCACGGAAATCATCGAGCGTCTGGAAGAGCGTCTGATCGGACGTTTCGCCAGAAAACAGATCAAACATCCTGAAACGGGTGCTGTGCTCATTAACGAAAATGAATTGATCGATGAAGATAAAGCGCTGGAAATCGTTGAAGCCGGAATCGAAGAAGTGTGGATCCGTTCTGCGTTCACATGTAACACTCCTCATGGTGTATGTAAACGATGCTACGGACGTAACCTTGCAACCGGAACTGATGTTGAAGTCGGCGAAGCAGTAGGTATTATCGCCGCTCAATCTATCGGTGAGCCTGGAACACAGTTAACAATGCGTACGTTCCACACAGGCGGGGTTGCCGGAGACGATATCACACAAGGTCTTCCGCGTATCCAAGAGCTTTTCGAAGCGCGTAATCCGAAAGGTCAAGCGACGATTTCTGAGATTGACGGTACAATTGCCGAAATCAATGAAGTCCGCGACAAACAGCAGGAGATTGTTGTTCAGGGCGCTGTTGAGACACGTTCATACACGGCACCTTACAACTCACGCCTGAAAGTGGCTGAGGGTGATCAGATTACCCGCGGTCAAGTGCTGACAGAAGGTTCTATCGATCCGAAAGAACTTCTTAAAGTCACTGACCTGACAACGGTTCAGGAATATCTTCTGCATGAGGTTCAGAAAGTTTACCGTATGCAGGGGGTTGAAATCGGCGATAAACACGTAGAAGTAATGGTTCGCCAGATGCTTCGCAAAGTCCGTGTGATCGATGCCGGAGATACTGATGTTCTCCCTGGCACATTGCTTGATATTCACCAATTCACAGAAGCGAACAAAAAAGTGTTGCTCGAAGGCAATCGACCTGCTACAGGCCGTCCTGTCCTTCTCGGTATCACAAAAGCTTCACTCGAGACGGATTCATTCTTGTCTGCCGCATCATTCCAAGAAACAACACGCGTTCTTACAGATGCTGCGATTAAAGGCAAGCGCGATGAACTTCTCGGCCTGAAAGAGAATGTTATCATCGGTAAGCTGGTTCCGGCCGGTACCGGTATGATGAATTACAGAAAAGTAAAACCTGTTTCAAACGTTCAGCCTTCGGAAGATATGGTTCCGGCTGAATAATAGAAACTGCTGCAGGAAAGGCTGTTTCGACAGCTTTTCCTCAGTATTACAATTATTCTGGCGGTGGACTGCACTAAAAAATGTCATACGTTGTTGACATCCGTCCCGCAGAGTGATAATATAACCAAGGTGCTCGAAATAAAACCTGTTACTTTGGAGGATATGTTTATGTCTTATGATAAAGTATCACAGGCCAAATCAATTATTATTGGTACGAAGCAAACAGTGAAAGCTCTAAAACGAGGTTCAGTGAAGGAAGTCGTCGTGGCAAAAGACGCGGATTCAGTTCTTACAGCTGGCGTTATCCAGCTTGCAAAGAACCAAAATACCGCTGTCTGTATGGTGGATTCCATGAAAAAGCTCGGCAAAGCCTGCGGAATTGAAGTGGGAGCAGCAGCTGTTGCCATTATGTTATAGCGTACTTTTTGTTTTTATATAAGATATCAATCTTGTGTAAAGACATTGTTTTTTGCCTAATGATGAACCACCTGGGTATGTGGGTTATAAAACGTAATGAAGGGAGGAACATAACATGCCTACAATTAATCAGCTAATTCGCAAGGGACGCGTGAGCAAAGTTGAAAACTCTAAGTCACCTGCACTAAACAAAGGATACAACAGCTTTAAAAAAGAGCACACTAACGTATCTTCTCCACAAAAACGCGGGGTATGTACTCGTGTGGGTACAATGACACCGAAAAAACCGAACTCAGCACTTCGTAAATATGCTCGTGTTCGTTTGACTAACGGAATCGAGGTTACTGCCTACATTCCTGGTATCGGTCACAACCTGCAAGAGCACAGCGTTGTACTGATCCGCGGCGGACGTGTAAAAGACTTACCGGGGGTACGCTACCACATCGTTCGTGGCGCGCTTGATACTGCCGGAGTTGAAAACCGTGCGCAAGGCCGTTCTAAATACGGTACGAAACGTCCTAAAGCAAAGTAATCAAATAAATCATTAAAACTATGAAGGGAGGATATTCAGATGCCACGTAAAGGTCCTGTAGCAAAAAGAGATGTTTTACCTGATCCGCTTTACAACTCTAAGCTGGTATCCCGCCTGATCAACAAAATGATGATCGACGGTAAAAAAGGTAAATCTCAAACAATCCTATACAAGTCATTCGATATCATTAAAGAACGCACTGGCAATGATGCAATGGAGGTTTTCGAACAAGCATTGAAAAACATCATGCCTGTACTTGAAGTAAAAGCACGCCGTGTAGGTGGAGCTAACTACCAAGTGCCTGTAGAAGTTCGTCCTGAACGCCGTACAACTCTTGGTCTTCGCTGGTTGGTTAACTATGCGCGTCTTCGCGGAGAAAAAACAATGGAAGAGCGCCTGGCTAACGAAATTCTTGATGCAGCTAACAACACTGGTGCTGCCGTTAAGAAACGTGAAGACACTCACAAGATGGCAGAAGCGAACAAAGCATTTGCTCACTACCGCTGGTAGGATTCATATAATCAAAATAATAATTCCCTAATAAGGAAGGAGAAATTACCCAATGGCAAGAGAGTTCTCCTTAGAAAAAACTCGTAATATCGGGATCATGGCTCACATCGATGCCGGTAAAACGACTACTACAGAACGGATCTTGTTCTACACAGGCCGTATCCACAAAATTGGCGAAACTCACGAAGGTGCTTCGCAAATGGACTGGATGGAGCAGGAACAAGAACGCGGTATCACAATCACTTCTGCAGCAACGACTGCACAGTGGAAAGGTTACCGTGTAAACATCATCGATACACCGGGACACGTAGACTTCACAGTTGAAGTTGAACGTTCACTCCGTGTACTTGATGGTGCGGTTGCCGTACTTGATGCTCAATCAGGTGTTGAGCCTCAGACAGAAACAGTATGGCGCCAAGCAACAACTTACGGAGTGCCGCGCGTTGTATTTGTCAACAAAATGGACAAAATCGGCGCAGACTTCCTTTACTCTGTAGGCACTTTAAGAGACCGTCTTCAAGCTAACGCTCACGCAATTCAATTGCCGATCGGCGCTGAAGACAACTTCGAAGGTATCATCGACTTAGTAGAAAACGTTGCGTATTTCTACGAAGATGACCTTGGAACTCGTTCAGATGCGAAAGAAATCCCTGAAGAGTACAAAGAGCAAGCTGAAGAGCTTCGCAGCAGCCTGATTGAAGCTGTAGCTGAGCTTGATGAAGAGCTTATGGAAAAGTACCTTGAAGGTGAAGAAATCACTATCCCTGAACTGAAAGCTGCTATCCGTAAAGGTACACTGAATGTTGAATTCTACCCTGTACTTGTTGGATCTGCTTTCAAAAACAAAGGTGTTCAGCTTGTACTTGATGCTGTTCTTGACTACCTTCCTGCGCCAACTGATGTTGCTGCAATCAAAGGTGTACGTCCTGACACAGATGAAGAGATCGTTCGTCATTCTTCTGATGAAGAGCCGTTCTCTGCACTTGCATTTAAAGTTATGACTGACCCTTACGTCGGTAAGCTGACATTCTTCCGCGTATATTCCGGTACACTTGATTCCGGTTCATATGTAAAGAACTCTACAAAAGGCAAGCGTGAGCGCGTAGGACGTATACTTCAAATGCACGCTAACAGCCGTGAAGAGATCTCTACTGTTTACGCCGGAGACATCGCAGCTGCTGTAGGTCTAAAAGATACTTCTACTGGAGATACTCTATGTGATGAGAAGGATCTTGTAATCCTTGAATCAATGGAATTCCCAGAGCCTGTTATCGACGTAGCGATTGAGCCTAAATCAAAAGCTGACCAAGATAAAATGGGTATCGCTTTAGCGAAACTTGCTGAAGAAGATCCTACATTCCGTACACAAACAAACCCTGAAACGGGTCAAACAATCATCTCTGGTATGGGTGAGCTTCACCTTGATATCATTGTTGATCGTATGAAGCGTGAGTTCAAAGTTGAAGCTAACGTTGGTGCTCCTCAAGTTGCGTACCGTGAGACATTCCGTACCGGTGCAAAAGTTGAAGGTAAATTCGTACGTCAATCAGGCGGACGCGGTCAGTTCGGTCACGTTTGGATCGAATTTGAACCGAACGAAGAAGGCGCTGGCTTTGAATTCGAAAACGCAATCGTCGGTGGTGTTGTTCCTCGTGAATACATCCCAGCCGTACAAGCAGGTCTTGAAGACTCTCTTGAAAATGGTGTCCTAGCCGGATTCCCGCTAATCGACATCAAGGCGAAACTTTTTGATGGATCTTACCATGATGTTGACTCAAACGAAATGGCGTTTAAAGTCGCTGCTTCTATGGCATTGAAAAATGCAGTCAGCAAATGTAACCCAGTTCTTCTTGAACCAATCATGAAAGTTGAAGTTGTTATTCCTGAAGAATACATGGGAGACATCATGGGTGATGTTACTTCTCGTCGCGGACGCGTAGAAGGTATGGAAGCTCGCGGTAACGCTCAAGTTGTGCGTGCGATGGTACCTCTTGCTGAAATGTTCGGTTACGCTACTGCCCTTCGTTCTAACACGCAAGGACGCGGTACGTTCACAATGTTCATGGATCACTACGAAGAAGTGCCGAAGAGCATCGCTGAAGAAATTATCAAAAAAAATAAAGGCGAATAATTGATTTTGCCACTTAACTCAAGTATAACTACTATTGTAAGATGAGGAAGTGAAAGCTTGCTTTCACTTTCTATCACTCTATACATTACTAATTAAAAGCTCTTAAGGAGGATTTTAGAATGGCTAAAGAAAAATTCGACCGTTCCAAATCACATGCCAATATCGGTACAATTGGACACGTTGACCATGGTAAAACAACATTAACTGCTGCTATCTCAACAGTACTTCATAAGAAATCTGGTAAAGGTACAGCTATGGCGTACGATCAAATTGATGGTGCTCCAGAAGAACGTGAGCGCGGTATCACAATCTCTACTGCACACGTTGAGTACGAAACTGACACTCGTCACTATGCACACGTTGACTGCCCAGGACACGCTGACTATGTTAAAAACATGATCACTGGTGCTGCGCAAATGGACGGAGCTATCCTTGTAGTATCTGCTGCTGATGGCCCAATGCCACAAACTCGTGAGCACATCCTTCTTTCTAAAAACGTTGGTGTACCATACATCGTAGTATTCCTTAACAAATGCGACATGGTAGACGACGAAGAGCTTCTTGAGCTTGTTGAAATGGAAGTTCGCGATCTTCTTAGCGAATACGACTTCCCTGGTGATGATGTACCAGTTGTTAAAGGTTCTGCTCTTAAAGCTCTTGAAGGTGACGCTGAGTACGAAGAAAAAATTCTTGAACTTATGGCTGCAGTTGACGAGTACATCCCAACTCCAGAACGCGACACTGACAAACCATTCATGATGCCAGTTGAGGACGTATTCTCAATCACTGGTCGTGGTACAGTTGCTACTGGCCGTGTAGAACGCGGACAAGTTAAAGTCGGTGACGAAGTTGAAATCATCGGTCTTCAAGAAGAAAACAGCAAAACAACTGTTACAGGTGTTGAAATGTTCCGTAAGCTTCTTGACTATGCTGAAGCTGGAGACAACATCGGTGCACTTCTTCGCGGTGTAGCTCGTGAAGACATCCAACGTGGACAAGTACTTGCTAAACCAGGTACAATCACTCCACACAGCAAATTCAAAGCTGAAGTTTACGTTCTTTCTAAAGAAGAGGGTGGACGTCATACTCCATTCTTCTCTAACTACCGTCCTCAGTTCTACTTCCGTACAACTGACGTAACTGGTATCATCAATCTTCCAGAAGGCGTAGAAATGGTTATGCCTGGAGATAACACTGAAATGATCGTTGAACTTATCTCTACAATCGCTATCGAAGAAGGAACTCGTTTCTCTATTCGTGAAGGCGGACGTACAGTTGGTTCAGGCGTTGTTTCTACAATCACTGAGTAATCGACTCGTTCATTAATGCGGGGTCCCTTATGGGGCCTCGTTTTTTTGTTTCCCCGCTGATTCCATGTATAATAGAACGTATACAAATTTTAGGAGCAGAGCGATGAACGATAACTTCAAGAAAACCAATCGTATTTCAATGCTTCAGCAATTGCTGATTAATGGCAGTGAACAAACCATTATGATTAATGGTGATGACAGGAGTAATCCGCTGCTTTTGTTTTTGCACGGCGGTCCCGGCACGCCCCAAATCGGCTATGCGAGAAAATACCAGAATAAGCTGGAAAAGCATTTCACCGTTGTGAACTGGGATCAGAGAGGGGCGGGTCTCTCTTATTCAAAGGAAATTCCGGGTTCATCTATGACCTTGGATCAGCTGACAGCCGATACCATTCATTTGACCGAACGCCTATGCAAGCAATTCAGCAGGCAAAAAATATATATCGCCGGCTATTCGTGGGGTTCAGTTCTGGCGCTTCATGTTCTTCAAGAGAGACCTGATTTGTATTATGGGTATATCGGTATCAGTCAGGTGGTTAATATTCAAAAGGAAGAAACGGAAGCTTACCGGCTGATGATGGAATGGAGCAGGCATCGCAAACATTTCCTGCTGGAAAAGACGCTGAGCTTTATCGGAGCGCCTCCATGGGAGAAACAGCTGCAGCGAACGTTGTTTCTGCTTTGTATCGAGATGAGGGGAGGAGGGTTTACCCATCATCCGATCGGCGCTCTTAAAGCAGGGGGGCGAATGCTGTTTGGTGAACCGTACGGTGTGAGAGGTAGCTTCTTAGCCGCGCGGGGACAAATGTTCAGCCTGAAACACCTGTGGGAGGATCTCATTTTCTTTGATGCCGGGGAATCAGTTTCTTCTATTATAATACCGTGCTGTTTTATGTCAGGGAGATACGATTTGACGGTCCCGGGGACGACGTCTTATGAATATTATCAGAAGGTTGATGCGCCGTATAAAGAATGGCATTGGTTTGAGAACTCAGCCCATTCGCCTCACTTGGAGGAACCGGATCGCTTTGCCGAAGTTGTCAGCCGGTTCGCATCGTTCCATCTCTGAAAGAAAACAGGCATATCCTTGATTAATCATGGTATCACCTGTATAATAATCAAAGTGTGAAAACCACAAGGTTCTTTAAATAAACCTTGCAACATGCGTCTATTTTCTGTATAATAGTGTATGTTGGTCTTTGACTGCGATGAAGTGAGAGGTTGCTGACACACCCGGCCGCTTTGCCATGGCAAGGTGATCAGGTTTTTCTCACGGAGAACTGTCTAACGTGATGTAGGCGAAAAGGAGGGAAAATAATGGCAAAACAAAAAATTCGTATTCGTTTAAAAGCATATGATCATAGAATCCTTGATCAATCTGCAGAGAAGATTGTTGAAACGGCAAAACGTTCTGGTGCCAGCGTATCTGGTCCGATTCCGTTGCCAACTGAAAAATCAGTTTACACAATCCTTCGTGCGGTGCACAAATACAAAGATTCTCGTGAGCAATTTGAAATGCGTACACATAAACGTTTAATCGACATTGTGAACCCAACACCACAAACTGTTGATGCTCTCATGCGATTAGACTTACCATCTGGTGTCGATATCGAAATCAAACTTTAATTCTAAAATATAGAATGATCATAATAGGAGGTGTGACGAATGACCAAAGGAATCTTAGGAAGAAAAATTGGTATGACGCAAGTATTCGCAGAGAACGGTGATCTTATCCCGGTAACTGTTATTGAAGCAGCTCCAAACGTTGTTCTTCAAAAGAAAACAGCTGAAAACGATGGCTATGAAGCGATCCAGCTTGGTTTTGACGATAAGCGTGAAAAGCTTTCAAACAAACCGGAAAAAGGACACGTTGCAAAAGCGGAAACTGCTCCTAAGCGCTTCGTTAAAGAATTACGCGGCGTGGATATGGATGCGTATGAAATTGGTCAGGAAGTCAAGGTTGAAATTTTCTCTGCAGGAGAAATCGTAGATGTAACAGGAGTATCTAAAGGTAAAGGTTTCCAAGGTGCAATCAAGCGCCACGGACAATCTCGCGGACCTATGTCTCACGGTTCACGCTACCACCGTCGTCCTGGTTCAATGGGACCTGTAGATCCTAACCGTGTATTCAAAGGTAAACTATTACCTGGACGCATGGGCGGAGATCAAATCACTGTCCAAAACCTTGAAATCGTAAAAGTAGATGCTGAGCGCAATCTTCTTTTGATTAAAGGTAACGTACCTGGTGCGAGAAAAACTTTAATCACTGTTAAAAGTGCTGTTAAATCTAAATAAGTCTCTTAGGAAAGGAGGAAATTGATCATGCCAAAAGTAGCATTATACAACCAAAACGGTTCTACTGCTGGTGATATCGAATTAAACGCGTCTGTATTTGGAATTGAGCCAAATGAGAGCGTAGTATTCGACGCTATTCTTATGCAAAGAGCTTCCTTACGTCAAGGATCTCACAAAGTAAAAAATCGTTCTGAAGTACGCGGCGGAGGTCGCAAACCATGGCGTCAAAAAGGTACAGGTCGTGCCCGTCAAGGTTCAATCCGTTCACCGCAATGGCGCGGAGGTGGTGTCGTATTCGGCCCAACACCACGCAGCTATTCTTACAAATTACCTAAAAAAGTTCGCCGCTTGGCAATCAAATCAGTATTGTCTTCTAAAGTGAACGACAACAACATTATTGTTCTTGAAGATCTTACTCTTGATACGGTTAAAACAAAAGAAATGGCAGCTATCCTTAAAGGATTATCTGTTGAGAAAAAAGCTTTAATCGTAACTGCGGATGCAAACGAAGCAGTATCTCTTTCTGCACGCAACATCCCTGGAGTTACAGTTGTTCAAGCTAACGGAATCAACGTGTTAGACGTTGTCAACCACGAGAAGCTTCTGATTACAAAAGCTGCGGTTGAAAAAGTAGAGGAGGTGCTTGCATAATGAAAGATCCTCGTGATGTTCTTAAGCGCCCCGTCATTACTGAACGTTCTGCTGATTTAATGACTGAAAAAAAATATACTTTTGAAGTTGATGTAAGAGCTAACAAAACAGAAGTGAAAGATGCAGTTGAAAGTATCTTTGGAGTGAAAGTTGACAAAGTCAACATCATGAACTACAAAGGGAAATCAAAACGTGTCGGCCGCTACACTGGTATGACTAGCCGTCGCAGAAAAGCGATCGTAAAACTTACTGCAGACAGCAAAGAAATCGAAATTTTTGAAGCTTAATTATCTGTAAAAAGAAGGAGGGAAATTCAAAATGGCGATTAAAAAGTATAAACCGACCTCTAACGGACGTCGTGGCATGACAACTTCAGATTTTGCTGAAATCACGACTGACCAGCCGGAAAAATCCTTGCTTGCGCCCCTTCACAAAAAAGGCGGACGTAACAACCAAGGTAAATTGACTGTACGTCACCAAGGTGGCGGACACAAACGCCAATACCGTGTTATCGACTTCAAACGCGATAAAGATGGTATACCTGGACGCGTTGCTACAGTTGAGTACGATCCAAACCGTTCAGCTAACATTGCACTAATCAACTATGTAGACGGAGAAAAACGTTACATTCTTGCACCAAAAGGAATTCAAGTAGGTACTGAAATCATGTCCGGCCCTGAAGCTGACATCAAAGTAGGTAACGCACTTCCGCTTATCAACATCCCTGTTGGTACAGTTGTGCATAACATTGAATTAAAACCTGGTAAAGGCGGACAGCTTGTACGTTCAGCTGGTACATCTGCTCAGGTTCTTGGTAAAGAAGGCAAATACGTTCTTGTACGTCTTAACTCTGGTGAAGTTCGCATGATCCTTTCTGCTTGCCGCGCTTCTATCGGTCAAGTAGGTAACGAGCAGCACGAACTTATCAACGTTGGTAAAGCAGGACGCTCTCGCTGGAAAGGCATCCGCCCTACAGTCCGCGGTTCTGTAATGAACCCTAACGATCACCCGCACGGTGGTGGTGAAGGTCGCGCGCCAATCGGACGTAAATCACCAATGTCTCCTTGGGGCAAACCGACTCTTGGATTCAAGACACGTAAGAAAAAGAACAAATCTGATAAATTTATCGTACGTCGTCGTAAAAATAAATAACGGGGTTGTCTACGGTTCATTTCGGACCGTAGTGCAATCACGAAGGGAGGTTCCAAAATGGCTCGCAGCTTGAAAAAAGGACCATTTGTCGATGGACACTTGATGACAAAAATCGAGAAATTAAATGAAACGGACAAGAAACAAGTTGTAAAAACTTGGTCTCGCCGTTCAACTATTTTCCCACAATTTATCGGTCACACTATCGCAGTATATGACGGACGTAAACACGTGCCTGTATTCATTTCTGAAGACATGGTAGGCCACAAGTTGGGCGAATTCGCACCGACTCGTACTTACAAAGGCCACGCCAGTGACGATAAAAAAACAAGACGCTAAGAGAGGAGGCTTTTAAATGCAAGCTAAAGCTGTTGCAAGAACAGTCCGTATTGCTCCTCGTAAAGCACGTCTAGTAATGGACCTGATTCGAGGTAAGCAAGTAGGCGAAGCAGTATCTATCCTGAACTTAACTCCGAGAGCTGCTTCTCCGATCATCGAAAAAGTTTTAAAATCTGCTATCGCAAATGCTGAGCACAACTACGAGATGGACGCTAACAATCTGGTTATTTCTCAGGCATTTGTTGACGAAGGCCCAACGTTAAAAAGATTCCGCCCGCGTGCTATGGGACGTGCGAGCCAAATCAACAAACGTACGAGCCACATTACAATCGTTGTATCAGAAAAGAAGGAGGGATAAGTAGTGGGTCAAAAGGTAAATCCAGTCGGTCTTCGTATCGGAGTCATTCGTGATTGGGAATCTAAGTGGTACGCTGGTAAAGATTACGCTGACTTCCTGCACGAAGATTTAAAAATTCGTGAATTCATTAGCAAACGCCTTTCTGACGCTTCTGTTTCTAAAGTAGAAATCGAGCGCGCAGCAAACCGCGTTAACATTACGATCCACACTGCTAAGCCTGGTATGGTAATCGGTAAAGGCGGATCTGAAGTTGAAGCACTTCGTAAAGCCCTTAACAGCCTTACTGGCAAGCGTGTACACATTAACATTCTTGAAATCAAAAGAGCAGATCTTGATGCTCAGCTTGTAGCTGACAACATCGCTCGTCAACTAGAAAACCGTATTTCTTTCCGCCGTGCGCAGAAACAACAAATCCAACGCACTATGCGTGCTGGAGCACAAGGTGTGAAAACAATGGTTTCCGGCCGTCTTGGCGGAGCTGACATTGCTCGTTCTGAATACTACAGTGAAGGAACTGTTCCATTGCACACTTTACGTGCTGACATCGACTATGCAACATCTGAAGCTGACACAACTTACGGTAAGCTTGGTGTAAAAGTCTGGATCTATCGTGGAGAGGTTCTTCCTACTAAGAAGAAAACTGAGGAAGGAGGAAAATAATATGTTATTACCAAAACGCGTTAAATATCGCAGAGAGCATCGCGGAAAAATGCGCGGTCGCGCTAAAGGCGGTACTGAAGTACATTTTGGTGAGTACGGTATCCAGGCTCTTGAAGCTTCTTGGATCACAAACCGCCAAATCGAAGCTGCACGTATTGCGATGACTCGTTACATGAAACGTGGCGGTAAAGTTTGGATTAAAATTTTCCCTTCAAAACCTTACACTGCTAAACCGCTTGAGGTACGGATGGGTTCCGGTAAAGGGGCTCCTGAAGGCTGGGTAGCTGTTGTAAAACCGGGCAAAGTTTTATTTGAAATTTCTGGTGTGTCTGAAGAGGTAGCTCGTGAAGCTCTTCGTCTTGCATCTCACAAATTGCCAATTAAAACGAAGTTCGTAAAACGTGAAGAAATTGGTGGTGAATCAAATGAAAGCTAATGAAATTCGTGACCTTACCACTGCTGAAATTGAACAAAAAGTAAAGTCTCTTAAAGAAGAACTTTTCAATCTTCGCTTTCAATTAGCGACAGGACAACTTGAAAATACTGCTCGCATTCGTGAAGTGCGCAAAGCTATCGCGCGCATGAAAACTGTGATTCGTGAAAGAGAAATTGCTGCCAACAAATAATCACTGAGGGGAGGTCGTGAGCATGAGCGAACGTAACCAACGCAAAGTTTACCAAGGCCGTGTTGTTTCTGACAAAATGGATAAAACCATCACTGTTGTTGTTGAAACATACAAAAAGGATCCTATTTACGGTAAACGCGTAAAATACTCAAAGAAATTCAAAGCACATGATGAAAATAACCAAGCTAAAATCGGAGACATCGTAAAGATCATGGAAACTCGTCCATTATCTGCAACTAAGCGTTTTCGTCTAGTAGAAGTTGTCGAAGAAGCTGTTATTATCTAATAAAGTTCGGAATTCTTTTTCCGAAGGGAGGTAACAAATAATGATTCAACAAGAGACTCGTTTAAAAGTTGCTGACAACTCCGGTGCGCGTGAGGTACTTACTATTAAAGTTCTTGGCGGTTCTGGACGTAAAACGGCTAACATTGGTGATGTAATTGTTTGCACGGTTAAACAAGCAACACCAGGAGGCGTTGTCAAAAAAGGTGAAGTCGTAAGAGCTGTTATCGTTCGCACAAAAAGCGGAGCACGCAGAACTGACGGATCATACATCAGCTTCGATGAGAATGCATGTGTTATCATCCGTGACGACAAGAGCCCGCGTGGAACTCGTATCTTCGGACCGGTTGCCCGTGAATTACGTGAAAACAACTTCATGAAAATTGTTTCTCTGGCTCCAGAAGTTATCTAATGAAATAAATGCCTTACTCAAGGAGGTGCGATCAGGATGCATGTGAAAAAAGGCGATAAAGTAATGGTTATCTCTGGTAAAGATAAAGGCAAACAAGGTACGATCCTTGCTGCTTTCCCTAAAAAGGACCGCGTTCTAGTTGAGGGCGTAAACATGGTGAAGAAGCACTCTAAACCAACTCAAGCAAACCCTCAAGGCGGTATTTCTAATCAAGAGGCGCCAATTCATGTATCAAACGTTATGCCGCTCGATCCTAAAACAGGTGAAGTGACTCGCGTAGGATACAAAGTGGAAGATGGCAAAAAAGTTCGTGTTGCAAAAAAATCTGGGCAAGTCTTAGATAAATAGTATTTAAAGGAAGGGAGGTCTATCTCATGAACCGCCTTAAAGAAAAGTACAATAAAGAAATTTCACCTGCTTTAATGACGAAGTTCAACTACGACTCTGTTATGCAGGTGCCAAAAATCGAAAAAATCGTAATCAACATGGGTGTCGGTGATGCTGTTCAAAACGCAAAAGCAATCGACAGTGCTGTTGAAGAATTAACGTTTATCGCAGGTCAAAAACCTGTCGTTACTCGTGCGAAGAAATCAATTGCTGGATTCCGTCTTCGTGAGGGAATGCCTATCGGTGCGAAAGTAACTCTTCGCGGAGAGCGCATGTATGATTTCCTTGATAAACTTATTTCTGTATCTTTACCGCGTGTACGTGACTTCCGCGGGATTTCTAAGAAATCTTTCGACGGTCGCGGAAACTACACTCTTGGTATCAAAGAACAGTTAATCTTCCCTGAAATTGACTACGATAAAGTAACAAAGGTTCGCGGAATGGACATCGTTATCGTAACGACTGCTAACTCTGACGAAGAGGCTCGTGAGCTATTAACTCAAGTAGGTATGCCGTTCCAGAAATAATCAATGAAAGGGAGGCGAAATCGTGGCTAAAAAGTCAATGATTGCGAAACAACAACGTACACCAAAGTTTAAAGTGCAAGATTACACTCGCTGTGAACGCTGCGGACGTCCGCACTCAGTCATTCGTAAATTTAAACTTTGCCGTATTTGTTTCCGTGAGCTTGCATATAAAGGACAAATTCCTGGCGTGAAAAAAGCCAGCTGGTAATCCCCAAGAATGGGAAGGAGGTAATTATATAATGGTTATGACAGATCCAATTGCAGATATGCTGACTCGTATTCGCAATGCAAACATGGTACGTCATGAGAAGCTTGAAATTCCTGCTTCTAAATTGAAAAGAGAAATTGCTGACATTTTAAAGCGTGAAGGTTTCATTCGTGACGTTGAGTTCGTAGAAGACAGCAAACAAGGTATCATCCGCGTTTTCTTGAAATACGGACAAAACAACGAGCGCGTTATCACTGGTCTTAAAAGAATCAGCAAACCAGGTTTGCGTGTATACGCTAAATCAAATGAAGTACCTCGCGTACTTAACGGTCTTGGAATCGCGATTATTTCTACATCACAAGGTGTTTTAACGGACAAAGAAGCCCGTGCAAAACAAGCTGGTGGAGAAGTTCTAGCATACGTTTGGTAAGAAGTTTAACAAGAATGGAGGTGTTTTAGTATGTCTCGTGTAGGTAAAAAACTGCTTGAGATCCCTTCTGGAGTTACAGTAACGCTGAACGAAGGCAACACTGTAGCTGTAAAAGGACCAAAAGGAGAATTAACTCGTACTTTCCATCCTGATATGGAAATCAAAATTGAGGACAACGTGCTTACAGTTACTCGTCCTTCTGATCACAAAGAGCACCGTGCGCTGCATGGTACGACTCGCAGTCTGCTTGGAAACATGGTTGAAGGCGTATCTAAAGGATTTGAAAGAGGTTTGGAATTAGTCGGTGTCGGTTATCGTGCGGCTAAATCCGGAAACAAACTTGTTTTAAACGTTGGATACTCTCACCCTGTTGAGATCGTTCCTGAAGAGGGCATCGAAATCGAAGTTCCTTCTCAAACTAAAGTAGTTGTAAAAGGTACAGACAAAGAGCGTGTAGGAGCTATCGCTGCTAACATCCGCGCTGTACGTTCTCCAGAGCCTTACAAAGGTAAAGGAATCCGCTACGAAGGTGAAGTTGTTCGCCGTAAAGAGGGTAAATCTGCTAAGTAAGACCGCTTAAAGTGAAGAAAGGAGTGACCTAAGGATGATTACGAAAACTAGCAAAAATGCTGCTCGTCAAAAAAGACATGCCCGTGTTCGTGCTAAACTTTCAGGCACAGCTGAAAGACCTCGTCTGAATGTGTTCCGTTCAAACAAACACATTTATGCTCAAATCATCGATGATGTAAATGGCGTTACACTTGCTAGTGCCTCTACTCTCGATAAAGATTTGAACGTGGAAAGCACTGGTGACAGCGCTGCTGCTGCTAAAGTCGGTGAACTCGTTGCGAAACGCGCTTCTGAGAAAGGTGTTTCTGACGTAGTATTTGACCGCGGCGGATACTTATACCATGGACGTGTAAAAGCTCTGGCCGATGCAGCTCGTGAAGCCGGACTGAAATTTTAATAAAAAAAGGAGGGACACATGATTATGCGTCGTATTGACCCAAGCAAATTAGAGTTAGAAGAACGCTTAGTTACGGTTAACCGCGTAGCGAAAGTTGTTAAAGGTGGTCGTCGTTTCCGTTTCGCAGCTCTAGTCGTTGTCGGTGACAAAAACGGTCACGTAGGTTTCGGTACTGGTAAAGCACAAGAAGTACCTGAAGCAATCCGCAAAGCTGTTGAAGATGCGAAAAAGAATTTGATTGAAGTACCAATGGTTGGAACTACGATTCCACACGAAATCATCGGACGTTTCGGTGCAGGCAATATCTTGTTGAAACCTGCTTCTGAAGGTACTGGAGTTATCGCTGGAGGCCCTGTACGTGCGGTACTTGAGCTTGCTGGCGTTGCTGATATCCTTTCTAAGTCTTTAGGTTCTAACACACCGATCAACATGATCCGTGCAACACTTCAAGGTTTAAGTGAGCTTAAACGTGCTGAAGAGGTTGCGAAGCTTCGTGGAAAATCTGTAGAAGAACTGTTAGGATAAGGAGGGAACATTAATGGCTAAATTAGAAATTACCCTCAAACGCAGTGTAATCGGTCGCCCGGAAGATCAGCGCGTTACTGTAAGAACACTTGGTTTAAAGAAAACAAACCAAACTGTCGTTCATGAAGATAACGCTGCGATCCGCGGTATGATTAATAAAGTATCTCATCTAGTTTCTGTTAAAGAACAATAAAAATAAATTATAGGCTAAGGAGGTGTCCTAATGAAACTTCATGAATTAAAGCCTTCAGAAGGTTCACGTAAAGTACGCAATCGCGTAGGTCGTGGTATTGGTTCTGGTAACGGTAAAACAGCTGGTAAAGGTCACAAAGGTCAAAACGCTCGTTCTGGCGGCGGTGTACGCCCTGGATTCGAGGGGGGACAAATGCCTTTATTCCAACGTCTTCCTAAACGCGGTTTTACAAACATCAACCGTAAGGATTACGCTATTGTGAACGTAGACAAATTGAACGGTTTTGCGGAAGGAACGGAAGTCACTCCTGAACTTCTTCTTGAGACTGGTGTTATTAGCAAACTTAATGCAGGAGTAAAGATTCTTGGCAACGGTAAATTAGAGAAAAAATTAACTGTAAAAGCCAATAAATTCTCTGCTTCTGCGAAAGAAGCTGTTGAAGCTGCTGGCGGTACAGCTGAGGTGATCTAACTTGTTTAAGACAATCTCCAACTTTATGCGTGTGAGTGATATTCGGAATAAAATCATTTTTACATTACTCATGCTTATCGTCTTTCGCATAGGTGCATTTATCCCTGTGCCATATGTAAATGCTCAGGCGTTGCAGACACAAAGTTCGATGGGGGTTTTTGATCTCCTTAATACATTTGGCGGCGGTGCGCTTTATCAGTTCTCCATTTTTGCGATGGGAATTACGCCTTACATCACTGCTTCAATCATCATTCAGCTGCTTCAGATGGATGTTGTGCCGAAGTTTACCGAGTGGTCTAAGCAAGGTGAAGTCGGCCGCCGTAAATTAGCTCAGTTCACGAGATATTTTACGATTGTGCTTGGTTTTATCCAGGCATTAGGTATGTCTTACGGGTTTAACAACCTGGCAAACGGTATGCTGATTGAAAAATCCGGCATATCGACATATCTGATTATTGCTTTAGTACTCACTGGAGGAACTGCTTTTTTAATGTGGCTGGGAGAACAAATTACTTCCAATGGAGTAGGTAACGGAATTTCGATCATCATCTTCGCGGGGATTGTGGCTAGTATTCCGAAAACTGTTGGGCAGATTTATGAGACTCAATTTGTCGGCAGCAGCGATCAGCTGTTTATTCATATTGTAAAAATCGCTTTACTGGTGATTGCGATTTTGGCCGTTATTGTTGGTGTTATTTTCATTCAGCAGGCCGTACGCAAAATCGCGATTCAATATGCAAAAGGGCAAGGTCGTTCACCTGTTGGCGGAGGCCAGTCAACTCACCTTCCGCTTAAAGTGAATCCGGCAGGGGTTATTCCGGTAATCTTTGCGGTTGCGTTTCTTATTACGCCGCGTACTATCGCGTCATTTTTCGGAGAAAACAATGTGACAAAGTGGATTCAAGCCAACTTTGACAATACACATCCGGTGGGCATGGCGGTTTATGTCGCATTAATTATCGCCTTTACGTACTTCTATGCTTTTGTGCAGGTAAACCCTGAACAAATGGCTGATAACCTAAAAAAACAGGGTGGCTATATCCCGGGGGTTCGTCCAGGGAAAATGACTCAAGATAGAATTACGAGCATTTTGTATCGACTTACGTTTGTGGGTTCTATATTCTTAGCCGTGATTTCCATTCTTCCTATCTTTTTCATTCAATTCGCTGGATTGCCTCAAAGTGCACAGATTGGCGGAACATCATTGTTAATTGTCGTCGGGGTAGCCTTGGAGACAATGAAGCAGCTGGAGAGCCAGTTAGTGAAACGTAATTACCGAGGATTTATGAAAAATTAGAGGACTGGTTTTAACCATTCCTCTAAATAAGAGAGGACGGGGGAAATCCGAATGAACTTAGTCTTAATGGGACTTCCTGGAGCCGGTAAAGGCACACAGGGAGAACGAATTGTTGAGGATTATGGGATACCTCATATCTCAACGGGAGATATGTTCCGTGCTGCTATGAAAGAAGAAACACCACTCGGACTCGAAGCAAAGTCTTATATTGATAAAGGCGAGCTCGTACCGGACGAAGTCACAATCGGCATTGTCAAAGAAAGACTCGGCAAAGATGATTGTGAAAGAGGTTTTCTTCTGGACGGATTTCCGCGAACAGTCGCTCAGGCTGAAGCTCTTGAAAACATTCTTGAGGAATACGGCAAGCCGATTGATTATGTCATTAACATTAAAGTAGACAAAGACTCTTTAATGGAACGTTTGACTGGACGCAGAATTTGCAGTGTTTGCGGCACAACCTATCATTTGGTTTTCAATCCGCCGAAAACGCCGGGTGTTTGTGATAAAGACGGAGGAGACCTTTATCAACGGGCAGATGATAATGAGGAAACCGTCTCAAAACGGCTTGAGGTCAACATGAAGCAGACTCAGCCTTTACTCGATTTTTATTCTGAGAAAGGGTATCTTGTCAACGTCAATGGCCAGCAGGACATTAACGACGTGTACAAAGATGTGAAAGAGCTTCTTGGAGGATTGAGCAAATGATTATCTGTAAGACCCCTCGTGAGCTTGGCATCATGCGGGAAGCAGGGCGAATCGTGGCTTTGACTCATGAAGAGATGAAAAAGCACATTAAACCAGGAATCTCGACAAAAGAATTGGATCAAATTGCCGAACGTTTTATTGAGAAGCAGGGTGCAATCCCATCTTTTAAGGGGTATAATGGGTTTCGCGGGAGCATCTGTGTATCAGTTAATGAAGAACTCGTTCACGGAATACCCGGTAAAAGGGTTTTGCGTGACGGTGACATTATCAGCATTGATATCGGTGCTAAATTAAATGGTTATCATGGTGACTCTGCTTGGACATATCCGGTAGGAAACATCAGTGATGATGATAAACGACTGCTGGAAGTAACAGAGGAGTCTTTATATAAAGGCTTGAAGGAAGCAAAACCAGGTGAACGTTTGTCGAATATTTCCCACGCAATACAAACGTATGTCGAAAATGAGCAGTTTTCAGTTGTTAGGGAGTATGTCGGACATGGTGTTGGTCAAGACTTGCATGAGGATCCGCAAATTCCTCATTACGGTCCGCCAAACAAAGGACCTAGGCTGAAGCCTGGTATGGTTCTCGCTATAGAACCGATGGTTAACGCTGGCAGCCGATATGTGAAAACATTGGCTGATAACTGGACGGTTGTAACGGTAGATGGGAAAAAGTGTGCTCATTTTGAACATACGATTGCGATTACGGAAACGGGTTTTGATATACTGACAAAAGTCTAGATGATGAAATGAATTCCATGACACATGTTTTTCATTCCGCACCTGGGCAGATTGTAGGTTTACAATTGGTCGGAAGAAAAACCGACTAGCTGCTGTCACCGGAATGAAGATTCATCATCGTGTACTAAAGCAGACGGAGAAAAGCGTACATTTCATTCTCCTTAGAAAAAGAATATCAATCATTCACCCTTTATGATTGCGTATCTCCGGAAGTTCAGAACAGTATAAACGAAACAGGGCGTGTGACAAACGGATAACTGAGATTTTCTCTTTTGAAATTTGTCAGAGAGCAAGTTACTGATTTGAAGAAGGGAGAACACTTGAATGGCGAAAGACGATGTAATTGAAGTGGAAGGTACGATTGTCGAAACACTGCCAAACGCGATGTTCAAAGTTGAACTCGAAAATGGCCATACGGTTTTGGCTCACGTATCTGGTAAAATCCGCATGCACTTCATTCGCATTTTACCTGGAGACAAAGTTACGGTAGAATTATCTCCATATGACTTAACTCGTGGCAGGATTACGTACCGTTACAAATAAAGCACTCCGGAAACTGAAGGAGGTTGGAAACACATGAAAGTGAGACCATCAGTTAAACCAATCTGCGAGAAATGTAAAGTTATTCGCAGAAAAGGAAAAGTAATGGTGATCTGTGAAAATCCAAAGCATAAACAAAAACAAGGATAATTAATAAGGAGGTGCCCAGAGAATGGCTCGTATTGCTGGTGTAGATATCCCACGTGACAAACGTGTTGTTATTTCTTTAACATATGTCTTCGGAATTGGCCGCACAACGGCTCAGCAAGTCTTGAAAGAGGCTGGTGTTTCTGAAGATACTCGTGTGCGTGATCTTACTGAAGAAGAACTTGGTAAAATCCGTGATGTTATTGACAAACTGAAAGTAGAAGGTGACCTTCGCCGTGAAGTTTCTCTTAACATCAAGCGTCTGATCGAAATCGGAAGCTACCGCGGAATCCGCCATCGCAGAGGTTTGCCTGTTCGCGGACAAAACTCTAAAAACAATGCGCGTACTCGTAAAGGTCCGCGTCGTACTGTAGCTAACAAGAAAAAATAAGTAAGGGAGGTACCTAAACAATGGCTGCTGCTCGTAAACAAAACACGCGTAAACGTCGCGTGAAAAAGAATATTGAGTCAGGAATCGCTCATATTCGTTCAACTTTCAACAACACGATCGTTACGATCACTGATACTCATGGTAATGCTCTTTCTTGGTCAAGTGCCGGAGCTCTAGGATTCAGAGGTTCTCGTAAATCTACTCCTTTTGCTGCGCAAATGGCTGCTGAAACAGCTGCTAAAGGTTCAATCGAACACGGACTTAAAACTCTTGAAGTAACTGTTAAAGGACCAGGTTCTGGCCGTGAAGCTGCAATCCGTGCTTTACAAGCTGCCGGACTTGAAGTTACAGCTATCAGAGACGTAACTCCTGTTCCTCATAATGGATGCCGTCCACCAAAACGTCGCCGCGTGTAATTTGTTTGTATAGATTTTGTGTCCCTGTCAATAATGGGTTATGATACAGTTATTTATGAAACGAATGCACCGACTCGTTGCCTGAGCACATACGGGACTAAACAATGGGGAATTTCGGATGGAATCTCATATGATTCTATTCGAGGTTTCGACGTTTTGAAGGAGGGTTTTAAGTAATGATCGAGATTGAAAAACCAAAAATCGAAACGGTTGAAATCAGCGACGATGCCAAATTTGGTAAGTTTGTCGTAGAGCCGCTTGAGCGTGGATATGGTACAACTCTGGGTAACTCCTTACGTCGTATCCTCTTATCCTCACTCCCTGGTGCCGCTGTAACATCGATCCAGATAGATGGTGTACTGCACGAATTCTCGACAATCGAAGGCGTTGTGGAAGATGTTACAACGATAATCTTGCACATTAAAAAGCTTGCATTGAAAATCTACTCTGATGAAGAGAAGACGCTTGAAATTGATGTACAGGGCGAAGGAACTGTCACAGCAGCTGATATTACACACGACAGCGATGTTGAAATCCTTAATCCGGATCTTCATATCGCGACTCTTGGTGAGAATGCGAGTTTCCGAGTTCGCCTTACTGCACAAAGAGGACGTGGGTATACACCTGCTGATTCGAACAAAAGAGACGATCAGCCAATCGGCGTGATTCCGATCGATTCAATCTTTACGCCAGTTTCTCGTTTATCTTATCAGGTAGAAAACACTCGTGTAGGCCAGGTTGCAAACTATGACAAACTTACACTTGATGTTTGGACTGACGGAAGCACTGGACCGAAGGAAGCAATTGCTCTCGGTTCAAAGATTTTAACTGAACACCTTAATATATTCGTTGGTTTAACTGACGAAGCTCAGCATGCTGAAATCATGGTTGAAAAAGAAGAGGATCAAAAAGAAAAAGTTCTTGAAATGACGATTGAGGAACTTGACCTTTCTGTCCGTTCTTACAACTGCTTGAAGCGTGCGGGCATTAACACGGTTCAAGAACTTGCGAACAAGACGGAAGAAGATATGATGAAAGTTCGCAACCTGGGACGCAAATCACTTGAAGAAGTGAAAGCGAAACTAGAAGAACTTGGACTCGGCCTTCGCAAAGACGATTGATCTAGTTTCCATGTGAACTAGGATTTTCGTGTGTTTTTTATTTAGAAACAGCATTCCATTAAAGGAGGGGACATCACATGTCATACAGAAAACTAGGACGTACGAGTTCACAGCGTAAAGCTATGCTTCGTGATCTTACAACAGATTTGATCATCAACGAAAGAATTGAAACAACTGAAACACGTGCGAAAGAACTTCGCTCTGTTGTTGAAAAGATGATCACTCTTGGTAAGCGCGGTGACTTGCATGCTCGTCGTCAAGCTGCTGCATACATTCGCAACGAGGTTGCTAATGAAGAAAATAACCAAGATGCACTTCAAAAATTGTTCTCTGACATTGCAACTCGTTACGAGGAGCGCCAAGGCGGATACACACGTATTATGAAGCTTGGTCCTCGCCGTGGTGACGGTGCACCAATGGCAATCATCGAATTGGTTTAATCACATATTTTTGTGTATCTAAAGAAGGGCGGGACAGTTTCTAACTGGATCTATGCCCTTTTTTTAGATATCAGAACTTTTTATCATGAGACAGAAAAGCAGAGCTATAGCTGAGAGGAGGTCAGGCGCCCGTGGATCAAAAACAGCTTATATCCGTAAAAGACATTCTATTCCGCTACCGCAAAGATGCAGAAAGACCGGCGCTGGACGGTGTGAGTCTGGAGGTATACGAAGGAGAATGGCTTGCTATCGTAGGCCACAACGGTTCAGGGAAGTCGACTTTGGCCAGAGCGCTGAACGGACTGATTTTGCCTGAGGCCGGAGAAATTGAAGTCGGCGGCATCAAACTGACTGAGGATACCGTGTGGGATGTGCGAAAAAAAATAGGGATGGTCTTTCAGAATCCCGATAACCAATTTGTCGGAACGACTGTTCGCGATGATGTGGCTTTTGGTTTAGAAAACAATGGTGTTCCGCGCGAAGAAATGATTGAGAGAGTAGATTGGGCTGTCACACAAGTCAATATGCAGGATTTTCTTGATCAAGAGCCGCACCATCTCTCCGGAGGTCAAAAACAAAGAGTGGCGATCGCGGGGATTATTGCCGCGCGTCCTGATATTATGATTTTGGATGAAGCGACATCCATGCTTGACCCGATTGGGAGAGAAGAAGTCCTTGATACTGTCAGACGCTTAAAAGATCAGGGCATGGCCACCGTCATTTCGATAACACATGACCTGGAAGAAGCCGCAAGGGCGGACAGGATCATTGTGATGAACGGCGGCAGGAAATATGCAGAGGGCACGCCTGAAGAGATTTTTAAATTAAACGAAGACTTGGTTCGCATCGGTCTTGATTTGCCTTTCTCATTCCAGCTCAGCCTGCTTTTGAAAGAAAGCGGACTGGCGTTAACGAAAAACCATCTGACTCAGGAAGGGCTGGTGAATGAGCTGTGGACATTAAAATCAAAGATGTAGAACACCGCTATCAAATGAAGACACCGTTTGAACGGCTGGCTCTGTATGATATCAATGCCGTGATAAAAGAGGGCAGCTACGTTGCCGTCATCGGGCATACAGGGTCGGGCAAATCGACGCTCCTGCAGCATTTAAACGGTTTGCTGAAACCGACTAAAGGACAGCTTGAACTCGGGAGCACGATTCTGGCAGCCGGTAAAAAGAATAAAGACCTTAAGACTTTGCGAAAAAAAGTCGGAATCGTTTTCCAATTTCCCGAACATCAGCTGTTTGAAGAGACTGTGCTGAAGGACATCGCATTCGGACCGATGAATTTCGGTGTAAAAAAAGAAGACGCTGAACGGAAAGCAAAAGAAATGCTGGGGCTTGTGGGCCTTCCGGAAGACATTTTGAATCGTTCACCATTTGAGCTCAGCGGCGGCCAGATGCGCAGAGTGGCGATTGCCGGCGTTCTCGCGATGGAGCCGGAAGTGCTGGTTTTGGATGAACCGACGGCCGGTCTTGATCCGAGAGGGCGCCAGGACATTATGGACATGTTCTATGCGCTTCATCAGCGGGGAAACCTGACTACCGTTCTCGTCACCCATAGCATGGAGGACGCCGCCCGCTATGCTGACGAAATGATCGTCATGCACAAAGGAACCATTAAAGCGACGGGGAGTCCGCGTGACTTGTTTGTAAAAGGTGAAGAGATGGCCGAAATGGGACTGGATCTTCCTGAATCGGTGAAGTTTCAGAGACGGCTTGAGAAGGCTCTCGGAGTCAAGTATGAAAAACCCATGCTGACCCTGCAGGATGCCGCCAGTGAAATTAAGGCTTTCTTTCAGGAGGAAAAGGACCAATGATGGACAGCATGATTATCGGAAAGTATGTTCCCGGATCATCGCTTATTCACCGATTGGACCCGCGAACAAAACTTGTCAGCATTTTTCTTTTTGTATGTATCGTCTTTTTGGCAAACAACGTACAGACGTATGCTTTGCTCGGTTTGTTTACATTCGGGGTGATCGCCTTGACTCGCGTGCCGTTCAGTTTTTTGCTGAAGGGGCTTAAGCCGATTATCTGGATTGTGGCGTTTACCTTTTTATTACACATTTTCATGACGCATGAAGGATCTGTCATTTTTCAGCTTGGCTGGTTTAAAGTGTATGAGGGCGGACTTATACAGGGTATTTTTATCTCCCTCCGTTTCGTTTACCTTATCTTTATGACGACGCTGCTGACGCTGACAACAACGCCGATTGAAATAACGGATGGAATGGAGCAGCTCCTGAATCCTTTTAAAAAGGTGAAGCTGCCCGTACACGAACTCGCATTGATGATGTCGATATCATTGCGATTTATCCCGACATTGATGGAAGAGACAGATAAAATCATGAAGGCGCAAATGGCGAGGGGTGCGGACTTTACAAGCGGCCCGGTGAAAGACAGAATCAAAGCGGTTGTTCCGCTGCTTGTCCCGCTGTTTGTCAGCGCCTTTAAACGCGCGGAAGAGCTCGCGGTCGCCATGGAGGCGAGAGGCTACCAGGGCGGTGAGGGGAGAACGAAATACAGAAAGCTCGTCTGGACCGGAAAGGATACCGGAGCTATTCTGCTCATCATCTTATTAGCCGTGTTATTGTTTTTCTTAAGAAGTTAGAGGTGCTGCTGAATGAGAGTGAAATGTACCATTGCTTATGACGGGCATTTATTTAACGGATATCAGGTTCAGCCTGGAAAACGGACCGTTCAAAGTGAATTGGAAAAAGCGCTGGCCGTCATCCATAAAACGGACGGCAGAGTGCCTGTGTACTCATCCGGCCGCACGGACAGCGACGTTCATGCTGCCGGGCAGGTCATTCATTTTGATACGCCGCTGTCTATCCCGGCTGAGAAATGGCCGTTTGCGCTCAATGCCCTGCTGCCTGATGATATTGCCGTCAAAACAGCAGAGATTGCGGATGATGGGTTCCATGCACGATTTAGCGCGGTCCAAAAGGAATATCGCTACTTTGTATATACGGAGAAACACCCGGACGTATTTAAACGACATTACGCTTACCATTTTGCATATCCGCTTAATGTGCAGAAAATGAGGGAAGCTTCAAGGCACCTCGTCGGGACACATGATTTCACAAGCTTTTGCGCGGCTGATACCGCGGTTCAGGATAAAGTCAGAACGATTTACGAGCTGGATTGGACTGAGACCGGAGACGGCCTGCAGATGCGGATCACCGGTAACGGTTTTCTCTATAATATGGTCAGAATCATTGCCGGAACATTATTGGATACAGGAGCTGGAAAATTTTCTCCCGATGATGTAAAAGCAATTCTCGAAGCGAAAGATCGCGAAGCCGCGGGGCGCACCGCACCGGGGCACGGGCTGTATTTATGGAGCGTTTGCTATGACAACTAAACCAGGTGTAACATTTTCTTGACAGAGTCTGCATAAAGTTATAAGATATCATATGGTATGTATTTCAACCCCACGATAAGCCCCGGAACTTATTGTGTTGTGAAATAGAACGTAATCGAAGATTATTGAAAATGACAGATCATTTAGGAGGGAAATTCAATGCGTACAACACCTATGGCTAACGCAAGTACTATTGAACGCAAGTGGTTAGTTGTTGATGCTGCTGGTAAGACTTTAGGACGTCTTTCTACAGAAGTTGCATCTATCCTTCGCGGGAAACACAAACCGACTTACACACCGCACGTTGATACTGGAGATCATGTGATCATCATCAACGCTGAAAAAATCGAGTTAACTGGTAAAAAGTTAACTGACAAAATCTACTACCGTCACACTCAACATCCAGGCGGATTAAAATCAAGAACTGCTCTTGAAATGCGTACAAACTACCCTGAGAAAATGCTTGAGCTTGCTATCAAAGGCATGCTTCCAAAAGGTTCTCTAGGTCGTCAAATGTTCAAGAAATTGAACGTATACCGTGGTTCTGAGCATCCACATGAAGCACAAAAACCTGAAGTTTACGAACTTCGCGGTTAATTAAAAAGGAGGTTACCAATTTGGCACAGGTTCAATATTACGGTACTGGCCGTCGTAAAAGTTCTGTAGCGCGTGTGCGCTTAGTTCCAGGTGAAGGTCGTATCGTCGTTAATAATCGTGAAATCAGCGAGCACATTCCATCTCCAGCTCTAATCGAAGATATCAAACAACCATTAACTTTAACTGAAACAGCTGGTACTTATGATGTTTTAGTAAACGTACATGGAGGCGGCTTATCTGGTCAAGCTGGAGCAATCCGTCATGGTATCGCTCGTGCTTTGCTTGAAGCAGATCCAGAATACCGTGCAACACTTAAACGTGCTGGTCTTCTGACTCGTGACGCTCGTATGAAAGAACGTAAAAAATACGGTCTTAAAGGCGCTCGTCGTGCACCTCAGTTCTCAAAACGTTAATCGTTTTGGATGGCAAAAACCACAACTTCTTGGTTGTGGTTTTTTTGTATTTTTTTCTCATATTCAAGAGGTTATCCGATGTTTTTCTAGAATTGTTTGTTATACTCTATTCATTACCAATAAGGAGCGCAGTTATAATGAATAAGTTAGTCATACATAACAGCAAGGCATGGGATAAAAAAGTCGAAACAGGCAATGAATGGACGGTTGCGGTTGATTCTCATACGATTGGTGAAGCGAAAAAAGGCAATTGGAGCATCAGAATGACCCCCGGAAAAGATGTGCCGGCGGATTGGTTTCCGCCCATAGACGGTCTGAAGGTTCTTTGTCTCGCTTCAGGAGGAGGACAGCAAGGGCCGGTCCTTGCTGCTGCAGGAGCGGACGTGACCATCTTTGACAATTCGGAAAAACAGCTTGCGCAAGACAGAATGGTTGCCGAGCGGGACGATCTTACGCTTCGGACTGTCAAAGGCAGCATGAATGATCTGAGCTGTTTTGATGATGAGTCATTTGATTTTATCGTGCACCCGGTATCGAATTGCTTTGTTGATACGGTTCTTCCGGTATGGAAAGAAGCTCATCGCGTATTGAAAAAAGGCGGGTCTTTAGTCTCCGGTTTTGTAAATCCCGTCGTGTTCTTATTTGATATGGATTTAGAGCAGGAAGGCGTACTAAAAGTAAAGTATTCCATTCCGTTTTCGGATGAAAAAGATCTGAGTAAGAAAAAGGTAAAGGAACTTATTGATAATCATGAAGCGCTTGAATTCGGCCATACGCTGGAGGATCAAATTAAAGGTCAGATTGACGCAGGCTTCATGGTTGCCGGTTTTTACGAGGACAAAGGCGGCCTCGTGCTGGATGAATACATTAATACATACTCCGTAACAAGAAGCATTAAAATATAAAAACGGCATCCCGTCAGAGGTGCTGTTTTTTTGCGGCTTTTTCCTGCGGACGGCTGATCACATTAGCCGAAACCGGTTCTACTCCAATTTCTCTGGCCCAAACCGACAGTTGTCCCATATGGTGAATCTCATGCGCAAGGATGTGGCGGAGAATATCTTCTTTAGGAAAGGTTTGGTCCATCCAGCCCGGCTTAACAAGATCCGGTCCTTTGAGGGAGACCGCATGAATGACATCCTCCCGATACTGTTCAGACAGTTTTCTGAGATCCTGAATGCTCGTATAGTCAGACTCAGCAGGTAAAACATCATCTTTACCTAAAATGGCACGAGCCCAGCTGATCTCGACATCAATGATATGAAATAAAGTCCGCAAGATGCTCTTCATTCCGCCCGTCCGGGTTTTCGTCAGTTCCTCCCGGCTCAGCTTTTCACATATCATAAACCACTCGTCACGCACCGTCCAATTGTATTGAAACAGCTTTTTCATCACGTCACCTCAGTTCTTTCTTCTTCCAGTTAACATAAAACTCCTTCATTTGGGAGGATTTCCACTATCAACAAAGCATGCTTTTTCCCTTTTCCTTTCAAAATAACAGTAAAAAGGAGCGTGGCTGGCAATGGCAGAAGTATTATCTTTTTCAGACGTGAAACGGCAGAAGGATTTTGAGCTTGAGAAGAGTTTACTAAAGGAGCTGTCACTGACGCAGATCATTCAGTCCGTAAAAGCATGTCTTACCCCTTTGTTTCCCTTTCTTCAAGACGAAAACGGCATTCTGAGTGAAGGATGCATAGATTTTGCAATTGAAGCGTATTTATTAGGCGGCCGGTTCGGCGTCTTTGGCTATTATGGTGAGTCTTTGCAGAGGGCAAACGCCCGTTCGGCTGAAGAAGAGGAAGAACTGACGGTCGATTTTTTTGAATATCTTTGCAATTGGACGCATGAGCAATATTCTTCCGTTAAACAAAAAGAAATCTATGAAGCGTCCTGCCGGTTTATCAACAGCTGGTGGACGGAAGGATTTCTGCAAAGAGAAAAACAATGTAAGCTCCGCATGAGGTAATCATAATTTCTTCCCTTGTCCCATACTTATTAATAACGGGGACAAGCGGGAGGGAAAGGTATGACAAAAAAGCTGAAATGGCTCGGTTTTTTACTTGGCTTTATCATATTATTGTGTTTATTCCGGTTTCAATTCCATAATGATGATTCCTGGCGGCCGTGGAGTCTGCCGCTGAGCGGGAAAATCATCTATCTCGATCCGGGACACGGCGGGCCGGACGGAGGCGCCACGGGAGGCAGTCACCTTGAAAAGGACATTACTCTCGAAGTGGCCTCCAGGGTAAGAGACTATTTGCAGGAGCAGGGAGCTTTGGTCATTATGACGCGGGAGACGGATACTGATTTAGCTCCTGAAGGGACAAAAGGCTACAGCAGACGCAAAGCGGAAGATCTGAGAAAGCGCGTGGAAATCATCAACCGTTCAGAGGCGGAGCTTTATATCAGCATTCATCTGAACGCCATACCGTCACCGAGATGGAGCGGCGCCCAAAGCTTCTACTATGGAAAATACGAAGAAAATGAAAAAGTGGCAAAATATATACAGGACGAATTGAGAATCAATTTGGAGAATACAACGAGAAAGGCGAAACGGATACACGGCATTTACTTAATGCAGAATGTAACCAAACCGGGCGCGCTGGTGGAAATCGGTTTTCTGTCCAATCCCGCGGAAGCGAAAAGGCTCGGCCAGCCCAAATATCAGGACAAAATCGCTTCTTCCGTGTATAAGGGCGTATTGAGATACTTCACAGAGAAAGGAGACCCTCCCGAGTAAGGAGGGTTTTTCGCCGATTCTATGTTTAATATATGGTATAATACCATTTGTAAACGAATACACAAAGGGTGAGGGTTCGATGATAAGAGAAGATGAAGTAAGAAATATAGTCGGAAACATGCGCGAACCTTTTCTTCATAGACCGCTGGGAGAATTGGATGCCATTAAAGAAGTAAAGATCAAGCCGGAAAAACGGCATGTCAGTGTGAAAATTGCATTGGCAAAAACGGGGACGGCTGAACAGATGGGTATTCAGCAGGAAATCGTATCCGTTCTGAAAGAAGCGGGTGCGGAAACTGTGGGACTGCGGTTTGAAGAGCTGCCGGAAGAAACATTGGCGAAATTCAGCCGGCCGGCTGCTGAAAGCGAAACCCTGCTGAATAGGAAACATCCGCCGGTCTTTCTTGCGGTGGCAAGCGGAAAAGGCGGTGTCGGCAAATCAACGGTTTCCGTCAACCTGGCCATTTCTCTTGCGCGGCTCGGAAAAAAAGTCGGCTTGATCGACGCGGATATATACGGATTCAGCGTGCCGGACATGATGGGTATTACAGTTCGCCCGACAGTAGAAGGAGAAAAACTGCTTCCTGTCGAAA
Source organism: Bacillus sp. FSL P4-0334 (assembly GCF_038004825.1). Classification (NCBI taxonomy): domain Bacteria; kingdom Bacillati; phylum Bacillota; class Bacilli; order Caryophanales; family Bacillaceae; genus Bacillus; species Bacillus sp. FSL P4-0334. Next base: position 1,199,333 of record NZ_JBBORX010000001.1, read on the forward strand.
GATTTGGAGTAAAGGTTATGTCGATGGGCTTTTTCGTCGAAGAAAACGCTCCGGTTGTGTGGAGAGGGCCGATGCTGGGCAAGATGCTGAATAACTTCTTCCATGAAGTTGACTGGGGAGAGGTTGACTATATCGTTCTTGATCTGCCGCCCGGCACGGGTGATGTGGCGCTCGATGTACACACGATGCTTCCGAGCTGCAAAGAGATTATCGTATCAACGCCGCACCCTACAGCCGCATTTGTAGCGGCGAGAGCGGGTTCTATGGCGATTAAGACCGATCATGAAGTTGTAGGGGTCATTGAAAATATGGCTTACTATGAAAGTGCAAAAACCGGCGAGAGAGAATATGTGTTCGGTCAAGGCGGGGGAGATAAGCTTGCGGAGGAATTGCAAGTGCCGCTGCTTGGCAGAATTCCTTTAAAACAGCCTGATTGGGACAAGGATCAGTTTGCGCCTTCTGTCTATGACAGAAGTCATCCGATCGGGGAAATTTATATGGGGATCGCCCAGAAAGTCATTGAAAAAACAGCTGAATAAAAAAGGGGCCGGGATCAACACGGCCCGGCCTTTTATTGGCTTTCTTTTTCAGAGCTTGAAGCTGCTTTTTTCAATTCATCCTCGAATTGCTTTTTGAAAAGCGGGCTGGAAAGTGTCTCTGTAATTACATCCTCTAAGTAACTGCGGAACTTTTGGCTTTTCACCAGCTCATAGTATTTTTTATCCATCCCGGGGTCCTGCATGATCTGCATAAAACTTTTCTGATAATCAGGGTCTTTCATCAGTTTTTTTATGATTTTTTCATGCTCGGGCTGAAGAGTTTTTGCAAAGCTCTCGGCGAATTTTGAGTCTTCAAAGATGGTTTTCCAGAACTCCGCCCCTTTTTTAGAGGTGAGGGTTTTCTCTATTGTGCCTTTAATGGCATTTTGATCAATCACCAATGCCTCATTCATCGCATCATCATTTAATATTTCCTTAATTGCCTTTTTTCCATCATCGGTCTTTAATATATCAACAACCATTTTTTTAGTCTGGTCATAATCCATATCCGCTGCTTGGTCTTTTGGAGCACAAGCTGTTACAGATAATAAAACAAAACAGCTTATCAATAGCGTTTTGGCTTTTGACATGCATAAGCTCCTTCCTTACTTGTACTTATTTTTAATATGATTCATCGGAATGGATTTATACATAACAAAATATCGCTGAACGCGATTGTCAGGGGGATGAATAAGAGATGAAAAGCCGCGGGCTTGTTCGATTTTTCTTTTCGATTTTAGCTGTGGGCGCTCTTATTACAAGCGTCGTGGGATTTGCTCTGAAGTGGGGGGAGTACAAGGGGTTCTTTCTGAATTTTGAGGCCGGTCAGATTTTCTCCGTTCTGATCTGGTTTATCGGGGTAGGCATGATTTTCAGTGTGATCAGCCAGATGGGATTCTTCGTTTTTCTGACGGTGCACCGGTTTGCCCTTGAAATTCTCAGATCAAGCTCGCTTTGGAATCTGCTTCAGCTGTTTATCATTCTGTTTGTCGCTTTTGATTTAATGTACGTCAGATTTTTGTTTTTCGGAGAGCGGGATGACTCGATTGCAGGGTTTGTCTGGCTGCCGCTGGCTCTGCTTGCCGTCGGCCTGTTGACGGCATATATAAAACAAAAGCAGTCCTCAAAAAATACGTTCGTTTCATCATTATTTTTAATGGTCGTTATTACAGCGCTTGAATGGGTTCCTGCGCTACGAGTGAATAATGAGGACTGGCTTTATTTGATGCTGATTCCGCTGATGGGCTGCAATGCGTTTCAGCTGTTAATGCTGCCGAAGTTTGCCCAGAGGTAGTTATTTCACTTCTGATGACTTGACGTCAGTATTTGCGATCAGGTCGCCGACGGTCACGTTTTTCAGTCCTTTTTGCTTTAAATTGTGAATAATGGCGGGGAGCGCTTCTTCAGTCTGTGTTGCTGAATCAGAGGCGTGCAGCAGGACAATGTCGCCGCCTTTTATATGACTGTTTACATTTTCAATGATTTTATCAGGACCGGGATTTGTCCAATCCTGCGAGTTAACGCTGTAATGAACCACTGAATAGTGGTACTGCTGTGCAATGGTAAGAACCTTTTTATTAAATTGTCCGGTCGGCGGGCGGAGTAAATGAACATTCTTCACACCCAGCTTTTTAAATGCGGTCTGGGCCCGGAGGATATCTTTTTTTATTTCATTGTCCTCTAGGTTGGTATAATTCTTATACGCATATCCCATGCTGCCGATTTGATGTCCGTCTTTTACCATACGTTCAACTGTGTCCGGGTGCCGTTCCGCCCAAGAAGCTGATAGAAAAAAAGTAGCGTTTTTAATACCGTTTGCTTTTAGCGCGTTCAGAATCGGAACCGCCTTTTCATCGCCCCAGCTGATATCGAATGTTAATGCGACTTCGCCCGCTTTCGTCTCCCCTTTTGAAATAGCCTTCGGGCCGCTATCAGTTAAAAATACAGGAAGGGGGACGGCTCTCTGTATATAAAAAAAGCTGGCTGCTGCAAATGCGGCAATGATAATAATAAGCAGCTGTTTTATCCTTCTGATGTGCCACACGTAGAAGTGATTCACTGATGACGCCTCCTTATCTTGTCCATGCTTGATTACATCGTATGCCGCGGCGGAGATGAATATAACGAAATACGTTTTAAAAAAATGAAAAAAACACTTGCTGAATTTAAAGAATGCATGGTATATTATTAAACGTCGCTGATGAACAGCAGACAACAACGAAAAGCTTCGGAAACAACTTAAAAAAAGTTGTTGACATAAAAGAAGCTGAGTGGTAAGATAATAAAGCTGCTTCAACAAGCGGTAATGATCTTTGAAAACTAAACAAGACAAAACGTACCTGTTAATTCAAAGTTTTAAATAAATCGCACAGCGATGTGCGTAGTCAGTCAAACTACTTTATCGGAGAGTTTGATCCTGGCTCAGGACGAACGCTGGCGGCGTGCCTAATACATGCAAGTCGAGCGGACAGATGGGAGCTTGCTCCCTGATGTTAGCGGCGGACGGGTGAGTAACACGTGGGTAACCTGCCTGTAAGACTGGGATAACTCCGGGAAACCGGGGCTAATACCGGATGGTTGTCTGAACCGCATGGTTCAGACATAAAAGGTGGCTTCGGCTACCACTTACAGATGGACCCGCGGCGCATTAGCTAGTTGGTGAGGTAACGGCTCACCAAGGCGACGATGCGTAGCCGACCTGAGAGGGTGATCGGCCACACTGGGACTGAGACACGGCCCAGACTCCTACGGGAGGCAGCAGTAGGGAATCTTCCGCAATGGACGAAAGTCTGACGGAGCAACGCCGCGTGAGTGATGAAGGTTTTCGGATCGTAAAGCTCTGTTGTTAGGGAAGAACAAGTGCCGTTCAAATAGGGCGGCACCTTGACGGTACCTAACCAGAAAGCCACGGCTAACTACGTGCCAGCAGCCGCGGTAATACGTAGGTGGCAAGCGTTGTCCGGAATTATTGGGCGTAAAGGGCTCGCAGGCGGTTTCTTAAGTCTGATGTGAAAGCCCCCGGCTCAACCGGGGAGGGTCATTGGAAACTGGGGAACTTGAGTGCAGAAGAGGAGAGTGGAATTCCACGTGTAGCGGTGAAATGCGTAGAGATGTGGAGGAACACCAGTGGCGAAGGCGACTCTCTGGTCTGTAACTGACGCTGAGGAGCGAAAGCGTGGGGAGCGAACAGGATTAGATACCCTGGTAGTCCACGCCGTAAACGATGAGTGCTAAGTGTTAGGGGGTTTCCGCCCCTTAGTGCTGCAGCTAACGCATTAAGCACTCCGCCTGGGGAGTACGGTCGCAAGACTGAAACTCAAAGGAATTGACGGGGGCCCGCACAAGCGGTGGAGCATGTGGTTTAATTCGAAGCAACGCGAAGAACCTTACCAGGTCTTGACATCCTCTGACAATCCTAGAGATAGGACGTCCCCTTCGGGGGCAGAGTGACAGGTGGTGCATGGTTGTCGTCAGCTCGTGTCGTGAGATGTTGGGTTAAGTCCCGCAACGAGCGCAACCCTTGATCTTAGTTGCCAGCATTCAGTTGGGCACTCTAAGGTGACTGCCGGTGACAAACCGGAGGAAGGTGGGGATGACGTCAAATCATCATGCCCCTTATGACCTGGGCTACACACGTGCTACAATGGACAGAACAAAGGGCAGCGAAACCGCGAGGTTAAGCCAATCCCACAAATCTGTTCTCAGTTCGGATCGCAGTCTGCAACTCGACTGCGTGAAGCTGGAATCGCTAGTAATCGCGGATCAGCATGCCGCGGTGAATACGTTCCCGGGCCTTGTACACACCGCCCGTCACACCACGAGAGTTTGTAACACCCGAAGTCGGTGAGGTAACCTTTTAGGAGCCAGCCGCCGAAGGTGGGACAGATGATTGGGGTGAAGTCGTAACAAGGTAGCCGTATCGGAAGGTGCGGCTGGATCACCTCCTTTCTAAGGATTTTAACGGAATATAAGACCTTGGGTCTTATAAACAGAACGTTCCCTGTCTTGTTTAGTTTTGAAGGATCATTCGATTCTTCGAGATGTTGTTCTTTGAAAACTAGATAACAGAAGTAATTCACATTCAATTAGTAATGCAAGATATCACGTAGTGATTCTTTTTAACGGTTAAGTTAGAAAGGGCGCACGGTGGATGCCTTGGCACTAGGAGCCGATGAAGGACGGGACGAACACCGATATGCTTCGGGGAGCTGTAAGCAAGCTTTGATCCGGAGATTTCCGAATGGGGAAACCCACCACTCGTAATGGAGTGGTATCCATATCTGAATACATAGGATATGAGAAGGCAGACCCGGGGAACTGAAACATCTAAGTACCCGGAGGAAGAGAAAGCAAATGCGATTCCCTGAGTAGCGGCGAGCGAAACGGGACCAGCCCAAACCAAGAGGCTTGCCTCTTGGGGTTGTAGGACACTCTGTACGGAGTTACAAAGGAACGAGGTAGATGAAGAGGTCTGGAAAGGCCCGCCATAGGAGGTAACAGCCCTGTAGTCAAAACTTCGTTCTCTCCTGAGTGGATCCTGAGTACGGCGGAACACGTGAAATTCCGTCGGAATCCGGGAGGACCATCTCCCAAGGCTAAATACTCCCTAGTGACCGATAGTGAACCAGTACCGTGAGGGAAAGGTGAAAAGCACCCCGGAAGGGGAGTGAAAGAGATCCTGAAACCGTGTGCCTACAAGTAGTCAGAGCCCGTTAACGGGTGATGGCGTGCCTTTTGTAGAATGAACCGGCGAGTTACGATCCCGTGCAAGGTTAAGCAGAAGATGCGGAGCCGCAGCGAAAGCGAGTCTGAATAGGGCGAATTGAGTACGTGGTCGTAGACCCGAAACCAGGTGATCTACCCATGTCCAGGGTGAAGTTCAGGTAACACTGAATGGAGGCCCGAACCCACGCACGTTGAAAAGTGCGGGGATGAGGTGTGGGTAGGGGTGAAATGCCAATCGAACCTGGAGATAGCTGGTTCTCTCCGAAATAGCTTTAGGGCTAGCCTCAAGGTAAGAGTCTCGGAGGTAGAGCACTGATTGGACTAGGGGCCCCTACCGGGTTACCGAATTCAGTCAAACTCCGAATGCCGATGACTTATCCTTGGGAGTCAGACTGCGAGTGATAAGATCCGTAGTCGAAAGGGAAACAGCCCAGACTGCCAGCTAAGGTCCCAAAGTATACGTTAAGTGGAAAAGGATGTGGAGTTGCTTAGACAACCAGGATGTTGGCTTAGAAGCAGCCACCATTTAAAGAGTGCGTAATAGCTCACTGGTCGAGTGACTCTGCGCCGAAAATGTACCGGGGCTAAACGTATCACCGAAGCTGCGGACTGTTCTTCGAACAGTGGTAGGAGAGCGTTCTAAGGGCTGTGAAGCAAGACCGGAAGGACTTGTGGAGCGCTTAGAAGTGAGAATGCCGGTATGAGTAGCGAAAGAGGGGTGAGAATCCCCTCCACCGAATGCCTAAGGTTTCCTGAGGAAGGCTCGTCCGCTCAGGGTTAGTCGGGACCTAAGCCGAGGCCGAAAGGCGTAGGCGATGGATAACAGGTTGATATTCCTGTACCACCTCCTCACCATTTGAGCAATGGGGGGACGCAGGAGGATAGGGTAAGCGCGGTATTGGATATCCGCGTCCAAGCAGTTAGGCTGGGAAATAGGCAAATCCGTTTCCCGTGAAGGCTGAGCTGTGATGGCGAGCGAATTATAGTAGCGAAGTTCCTGATTCCACACTGCCAAGAAAAGCCTCTAGCGAGGTGAGAGGTGCCCGTACCGCAAACCGACACAGGTAGGCGAGGAGAGAATCCTAAGGTGATCGAGAGAACTCTCGTTAAGGAACTCGGCAAAATGACCCCGTAACTTCGGGAGAAGGGGTGCTCTGTTAGGGTGCAAGCCCGAGAGAGCCGCAGTGAATAGGCCCAGGCGACTGTTTAGCAAAAACACAGGTCTCTGCGAAGCCGTAAGGCGAAGTATAGGGGCTGACGCCTGCCCGGTGCTGGAAGGTTAAGAGGAGCGCTTAGCGTAAGCGAAGGTGCGAATTGAAGCCCCAGTAAACGGCGGCCGTAACTATAACGGTCCTAAGGTAGCGAAATTCCTTGTCGGGTAAGTTCCGACCCGCACGAAAGGCGCAACGATCTGGGCACTGTCTCAACGAGAGACTCGGTGAAATTATAGTACCTGTGAAGATGCAGGTTACCCGCGACAGGACGGAAAGACCCCGTGGAGCTTTACTGCAGCCTGATATTGAATGTTGGTACAGCTTGTACAGGATAGGTAGGAGCCTTGGAAACCGGAGCGCCAGCTTCGGTGGAGGCATCGGTGGGATACTACCCTGGCTGTATTGACCTTCTAACCCGCCGCCCTTATCGGGCGGGGAGACAGTGTCAGGTGGGCAGTTTGACTGGGGCGGTCGCCTCCTAAAAGGTAACGGAGGCGCCCAAAGGTTCCCTCAGAATGGTTGGAAATCATTCGCAGAGTGTAAAGGCACAAGGGAGCTTGACTGCGAGACCTACAAGTCGAGCAGGGACGAAAGTCGGGCTTAGTGATCCGGTGGTTCCGCATGGAAGGGCCATCGCTCAACGGATAAAAGCTACCCCGGGGATAACAGGCTTATCTCCCCCAAGAGTCCACATCGACGGGGAGGTTTGGCACCTCGATGTCGGCTCATCGCATCCTGGGGCTGTAGTCGGTCCCAAGGGTTGGGCTGTTCGCCCATTAAAGCGGTACGCGAGCTGGGTTCAGAACGTCGTGAGACAGTTCGGTCCCTATCCGTCGCGGGCGCAGGAAATTTGAGAGGAGCTGTCCTTAGTACGAGAGGACCGGGATGGACGCACCGCTGGTGTACCAGTTGTTCTGCCAAGGGCATCGCTGGGTAGCTATGTGCGGACGGGATAAGTGCTGAAAGCATCTAAGCATGAAGCCCCCCTCAAGATGAGATTTCCCATTCCGCAAGGAAGTAAGATCCCTGAAAGATGATCAGGTTGATAGGTCTGAGGTGGAAGTGTGGCGACACATGGAGCTGACAGATACTAATCGATCGAGGACTTAACCAATTTGAATGTATGCTTACTGTTATCTAGTTTTGAGAGAACACTCTCAATGGTTTGGTGGCGATAGCGAAGAGGTCACACCCGTTCCCATGCCGAACACGGAAGTTAAGCTCTTCAGCGCCGATGGTAGTCGGGGGTTTCCCCCTGTGAGAGTAGGACGCCGCCAAGCTTTTTTATTTTATCTACCATGTTTTTGTTTATGAAGCTTATAATATTCCGCAGTAGCTCAGTGGTAGAGCTATCGGCTGTTAACCGATCGGTCGTAGGTTCGAGTCCTACCTGCGGAGCCATTGCTTCCATAGCTCAGCAGGTAGAGCACTTCCATGGTAAGGAAGAGGTCAGCGGTTCGAGCCCGCTTGGAAGCTTATCTAAATACGTTGATCTGAAGCAGTTTCCGCTTGTTATGGGACTGTTATTTTTTGTTTAGTTCAGTAAAAATCTGTTGCTGATTGTACCAGTTAAGGTATAGGTGTTTAGCGCGTCTTCTGATGAACCCTTTCTTCAAGGATGCAAAAGAGATTAACATAATTAATTGTTAAACGGTATTGACTTTTATCAAAACCTTGATATAATTACTTTTGTCATAATGAACAGTATGCTTTAGATTAATCTGCGGGTTATACCGTTTGGAGTTTTACTGAATAAATAACAATACAGTTTTGGGGTTATCTGATGCTGTATTCTGGCTGTACATTACATTTTTACTTGCGGAAGTAGTTCAGTGGTAGAACATCACCTTGCCAAGGTGGGGGTCGCGGGTTCGAATCCCGTCTTCCGCTCCATTTTATCCCAACGGGATATTGTGAAATTGATTGCGCCCGTAGCTCAATTGGATAGAGCGTTTGACTACGGATCAAAAGGTTAGGGGTTCGACTCCTCTCGGGCGCGCCATAATATATTTAAAAATCGGGAAGTAGCTCAGCTTGGTAGAGCACATGGTTTGGGACCATGGGGTCGCAGGTTCGAATCCTGTCTTCCCGACCATTCTCAAACTTTAAAGATAATATACTGGTTTTCTTTTTTTCTCCTTTTTTAAAAAAATGCTTGATTTATAGAGAGACACCGTGGTATATTATTAAACGTCGCTGATGAACAGCAGACAACAACGAAAAGCTTCGGAAACAACTTGAAAAAAAATGTTGACATAAAAGAAGCTGAGTGGTAAGATAATAAAGCTGCTTCAACAAGCGGTAATGATCTTTGAAAACTAAACAAGACAAAACGTACCTGTTAATTCAAAGTTTTAAATAAATCGCACAGCGATGTGCGTAGTCAGTCAAACTACTTTATCGGAGAGTTTGATCCTGGCTCAGGACGAACGCTGGCGGCGTGCCTAATACATGCAAGTCGAGCGGACAGATGGGAGCTTGCTCCCTGATGTTAGCGGCGGACGGGTGAGTAACACGTGGGTAACCTGCCTGTAAGACTGGGATAACTCCGGGAAACCGGGGCTAATACCGGATGGTTGTCTGAACCGCATGGTTCAGACATAAAAGGTGGCTTCGGCTACCACTTACAGATGGACCCGCGGCGCATTAGCTAGTTGGTGAGGTAACGGCTCACCAAGGCGACGATGCGTAGCCGACCTGAGAGGGTGATCGGCCACACTGGGACTGAGACACGGCCCAGACTCCTACGGGAGGCAGCAGTAGGGAATCTTCCGCAATGGACGAAAGTCTGACGGAGCAACGCCGCGTGAGTGATGAAGGTTTTCGGATCGTAAAGCTCTGTTGTTAGGGAAGAACAAGTGCCGTTCAAATAGGGCGGCACCTTGACGGTACCTAACCAGAAAGCCACGGCTAACTACGTGCCAGCAGCCGCGGTAATACGTAGGTGGCAAGCGTTGTCCGGAATTATTGGGCGTAAAGGGCTCGCAGGCGGTTTCTTAAGTCTGATGTGAAAGCCCCCGGCTCAACCGGGGAGGGTCATTGGAAACTGGGGAACTTGAGTGCAGAAGAGGAGAGTGGAATTCCACGTGTAGCGGTGAAATGCGTAGAGATGTGGAGGAACACCAGTGGCGAAGGCGACTCTCTGGTCTGTAACTGACGCTGAGGAGCGAAAGCGTGGGGAGCGAACAGGATTAGATACCCTGGTAGTCCACGCCGTAAACGATGAGTGCTAAGTGTTAGGGGGTTTCCGCCCCTTAGTGCTGCAGCTAACGCATTAAGCACTCCGCCTGGGGAGTACGGTCGCAAGACTGAAACTCAAAGGAATTGACGGGGGCCCGCACAAGCGGTGGAGCATGTGGTTTAATTCGAAGCAACGCGAAGAACCTTACCAGGTCTTGACATCCTCTGACAATCCTAGAGATAGGACGTCCCCTTCGGGGGCAGAGTGACAGGTGGTGCATGGTTGTCGTCAGCTCGTGTCGTGAGATGTTGGGTTAAGTCCCGCAACGAGCGCAACCCTTGATCTTAGTTGCCAGCATTCAGTTGGGCACTCTAAGGTGACTGCCGGTGACAAACCGGAGGAAGGTGGGGATGACGTCAAATCATCATGCCCCTTATGACCTGGGCTACACACGTGCTACAATGGACAGAACAAAGGGCAGCGAAACCGCGAGGTTAAGCCAATCCCACAAATCTGTTCTCAGTTCGGATCGCAGTCTGCAACTCGACTGCGTGAAGCTGGAATCGCTAGTAATCGCGGATCAGCATGCCGCGGTGAATACGTTCCCGGGCCTTGTACACACCGCCCGTCACACCACGAGAGTTTGTAACACCCGAAGTCGGTGAGGTAACCTTTTAGGAGCCAGCCGCCGAAGGTGGGACAGATGATTGGGGTGAAGTCGTAACAAGGTAGCCGTATCGGAAGGTGCGGCTGGATCACCTCCTTTCTAAGGATTTTAACGGAATATAAGACCTTGGGTCTTATAAACAGAACGTTCCCTGTCTTGTTTAGTTTTGAAGGATCATTCGATTCTTCGAGATGTTGTTCTTTGAAAACTAGATAACAGAAGTAATTCACATTCAATTAGTAATGCAAGATATCACGTAGTGATTCTTTTTAACGGTTAAGTTAGAAAGGGCGCACGGTGGATGCCTTGGCACTAGGAGCCGATGAAGGACGGGACGAACACCGATATGCTTCGGGGAGCTGTAAGCAAGCTTTGATCCGGAGATTTCCGAATGGGGAAACCCACCACTCGTAATGGAGTGGTATCCATATCTGAATACATAGGATATGAGAAGGCAGACCCGGGGAACTGAAACATCTAAGTACCCGGAGGAAGAGAAAGCAAATGCGATTCCCTGAGTAGCGGCGAGCGAAACGGGACCAGCCCAAACCAAGAGGCTTGCCTCTTGGGGTTGTAGGACACTCTGTACGGAGTTACAAAGGAACGAGGTAGATGAAGAGGTCTGGAAAGGCCCGCCATAGGAGGTAACAGCCCTGTAGTCAAAACTTCGTTCTCTCCTGAGTGGATCCTGAGTACGGCGGAACACGTGAAATTCCGTCGGAATCCGGGAGGACCATCTCCCAAGGCTAAATACTCCCTAGTGACCGATAGTGAACCAGTACCGTGAGGGAAAGGTGAAAAGCACCCCGGAAGGGGAGTGAAAGAGATCCTGAAACCGTGTGCCTACAAGTAGTCAGAGCCCGTTAACGGGTGATGGCGTGCCTTTTGTAGAATGAACCGGCGAGTTACGATCCCGTGCAAGGTTAAGCAGAAGATGCGGAGCCGCAGCGAAAGCGAGTCTGAATAGGGCGAATTGAGTACGTGGTCGTAGACCCGAAACCAGGTGATCTACCCATGTCCAGGGTGAAGTTCAGGTAACACTGAATGGAGGCCCGAACCCACGCACGTTGAAAAGTGCGGGGATGAGGTGTGGGTAGGGGTGAAATGCCAATCGAACCTGGAGATAGCTGGTTCTCTCCGAAATAGCTTTAGGGCTAGCCTCAAGGTAAGAGTCTCGGAGGTAGAGCACTGATTGGACTAGGGGCCCCTACCGGGTTACCGAATTCAGTCAAACTCCGAATGCCGATGACTTATCCTTGGGAGTCAGACTGCGAGTGATAAGATCCGTAGTCGAAAGGGAAACAGCCCAGACTGCCAGCTAAGGTCCCAAAGTATACGTTAAGTGGAAAAGGATGTGGAGTTGCTTAGACAACCAGGATGTTGGCTTAGAAGCAGCCACCATTTAAAGAGTGCGTAATAGCTCACTGGTCGAGTGACTCTGCGCCGAAAATGTACCGGGGCTAAACGTATCACCGAAGCTGCGGACTGTTCTTCGAACAGTGGTAGGAGAGCGTTCTAAGGGCTGTGAAGCAAGACCGGAAGGACTTGTGGAGCGCTTAGAAGTGAGAATGCCGGTATGAGTAGCGAAAGAGGGGTGAGAATCCCCTCCACCGAATGCCTAAGGTTTCCTGAGGAAGGCTCGTCCGCTCAGGGTTAGTCGGGACCTAAGCCGAGGCCGAAAGGCGTAGGCGATGGATAACAGGTTGATATTCCTGTACCACCTCCTCACCATTTGAGCAATGGGGGGACGCAGGAGGATAGGGTAAGCGCGGTATTGGATATCCGCGTCCAAGCAGTTAGGCTGGGAAATAGGCAAATCCGTTTCCCGTGAAGGCTGAGCTGTGATGGCGAGCGAATTATAGTAGCGAAGTTCCTGATTCCACACTGCCAAGAAAAGCCTCTAGCGAGGTGAGAGGTGCCCGTACCGCAAACCGACACAGGTAGGCGAGGAGAGAATCCTAAGGTGATCGAGAGAACTCTCGTTAAGGAACTCGGCAAAATGACCCCGTAACTTCGGGAGAAGGGGTGCTCTGTTAGGGTGCAAGCCCGAGAGAGCCGCAGTGAATAGGCCCAGGCGACTGTTTAGCAAAAACACAGGTCTCTGCGAAGCCGTAAGGCGAAGTATAGGGGCTGACGCCTGCCCGGTGCTGGAAGGTTAAGAGGAGCGCTTAGCGTAAGCGAAGGTGCGAATTGAAGCCCCAGTAAACGGCGGCCGTAACTATAACGGTCCTAAGGTAGCGAAATTCCTTGTCGGGTAAGTTCCGACCCGCACGAAAGGCGCAACGATCTGGGCACTGTCTCAACGAGAGACTCGGTGAAATTATAGTACCTGTGAAGATGCAGGTTACCCGCGACAGGACGGAAAGACCCCGTGGAGCTTTACTGCAGCCTGATATTGAATGTTGGTACAGCTTGTACAGGATAGGTAGGAGCCTTGGAAACCGGAGCGCCAGCTTCGGTGGAGGCATCGGTGGGATACTACCCTGGCTGTATTGACCTTCTAACCCGCCGCCCTTATCGGGCGGGGAGACAGTGTCAGGTGGGCAGTTTGACTGGGGCGGTCGCCTCCTAAAAGGTAACGGAGGCGCCCAAAGGTTCCCTCAGAATGGTTGGAAATCATTCGCAGAGTGTAAAGGCACAAGGGAGCTTGACTGCGAGACCTACAAGTCGAGCAGGGACGAAAGTCGGGCTTAGTGATCCGGTGGTTCCGCATGGAAGGGCCATCGCTCAACGGATAAAAGCTACCCCGGGGATAACAGGCTTATCTCCCCCAAGAGTCCACATCGACGGGGAGGTTTGGCACCTCGATGTCGGCTCATCGCATCCTGGGGCTGTAGTCGGTCCCAAGGGTTGGGCTGTTCGCCCATTAAAGCGGTACGCGAGCTGGGTTCAGAACGTCGTGAGACAGTTCGGTCCCTATCCGTCGCGGGCGCAGGAAATTTGAGAGGAGCTGTCCTTAGTACGAGAGGACCGGGATGGACGCACCGCTGGTGTACCAGTTGTTCTGCCAAGGGCATCGCTGGGTAGCTATGTGCGGACGGGATAAGTGCTGAAAGCATCTAAGCATGAAGCCCCCCTCAAGATGAGATTTCCCATTCCGCAAGGAAGTAAGATCCCTGAAAGATGATCAGGTTGATAGGTCTGAGGTGGAAGTGTGGCGACACATGGAGCTGACAGATACTAATCGATCGAGGACTTAACCAATTTGAATGTATGCTTACTGTTATCTAGTTTTGAGAGAACACTCTCAATGGTTTGGTGGCGATAGCGAAGAGGTCACACCCGTTCCCATGCCGAACACGGAAGTTAAGCTCTTCAGCGCCGATGGTAGTCGGGGGTTTCCCCCTGTGAGAGTAGGACGCCGCCAAGCTATCTTAACCCAGTTCATGATGAACTGGTTTTTTTATATGAAAAGATCACATAGATATATAAAGCTAATGCCTTTCAAAGGCATTAGCTTTTTTGTTTACATTGATTTTGCTTTGCTGTTGTGATGTTGAAGATTGTTTGATTTTATTGTCTCGAGCATTCTTAAACTGAACACAATCAGCAGCATAAGGAGCATCAGAGCAGTAAACAGCCAGAACGCAGTTTGTGCGGGATATTCATCTAAGCTCCAACCGACGGCGATCGGAAGGAGTGAACCTCCTAATCCGTTTGAAGCGAGCAGAATACTGGTAGTTGTTTCTGTCTTTCCGGGATAAAAATGATTCGTGATGATTAGGGCTATTGCAAACATGCCTGCCATGAACAGCCCTAAAAAGAAGCAAAGGGCAAAACCGAACCATACGTTTTTGCTTAATGCTAATACGGTAAGTGCAGCCAGACCGCCAATGCTTATGAGACGGAGATAACGGTGATATGTCAGCTTTTCTGATACCGGGCCTGTTAATAACCTACCGATAATCATCCCCGTCCAATACACTGTAACTGTTATCGTTGCCAAAGAGTTGGGGATATCCCATTTCTCAGCGAAGATGGAGGGGATAAAATGTACAATGGAAACTTCACTGCCGCCGTAAAAGAAGAAATAAGCACCCGCCAAGGCAATAAACAGCAATCCGTGTGACCGATAACCGGTGCTTTCTTTTTTAGTGTCATCGGAAGAGACCTCTTTGCGGATGAGAAGCTGATCAATACTGCCGAAACTCATCTGCTTCCATGCGATTAAGAGTGCAAAACTGGATAACCCTAATACTAAAAAAGCAATTGTCCACATGTGGTTGTTGATAAGAAAGCCTGAGAGCAGAGGCATGAACAGCGCACCTAATCCGTAGGCGACTTCCATCTTGCTCATGGCCACAGCCTGTCTTTCTTTAATAGCGGTGAGGATGATCGTGCCTACACAGGATTCCACCAATCCGGCGCCAAGCCCCGCGATGCTGACGAGAAGAAATAGCAGCGGCCAGGGCGGCAGGAAGGTGATGAACATTTCACAGCTGATGAGTGCCAGGCCAAAGATAACGACGTTTTTGCGCCCAAGCTTTTTCACCATGTATGGCATGCCAATAACTCCGATGAGAAAGCCCATGAACTGAGAGAATACTAATACACCGCCATTACTGTAGCTTTGTGAATAATGTGTGAGTAACTCAGGCAGTACGGCTCCCAGAATAACAAGTGTAAAAGCAATCGATCCATAAGAAAAACAGCTTATCCACAGCAGACGAGTTTTCATCATTTTATCTCCTTATTGGTAAAATCATATTTCTCTCTACTCGTATGACATGATGTTTTTACAAAAAATCCAAGTATTGTTACTATATCACATAACTTTTTCTCGTACATCCATTATGGTAACGTTAACAAATTGTTAACATTTTTTACAAGAAAGATCGTTGACATTATTTTCAATAATTTATACGATAAAAAGCGAAATTCTAATAATTTCATAGGGGTGGTATTTGTGGGAACGAAGGAAATCACGAATCCAGACAGCTTGTATTACAGTGTTGACGATGTAGTAATGGAGCGCGGAGAAGGGATTTACCTGTACGATCAAGAGGGAAATGAGTACATTGATTGCGCCTCTGCCACGTTTAACTTGAATTTAGGATACGGTAACAAAGAGGTCATTGATACGGTTAAAGAACAAGCCGATAAGCTCATCCATGTAACATCATCTTTTCAAACAGACGCCGTAAATAAACTGGCAGAAAAACTAGTAGAAATCGCCCCCGATAATCTCACAAAAGTACACCCTAAAGTCAGCAGCGGTTCCGGTGCAAATGAAGGAGCTATTAAAATGGCTCAGTATTACTCCGGAAAAACCGATGTCATCTCCTTATTTCGAAGCCACCTCGGACAAACGTATATGACTTCCGCTTTGTCCGGCAACTCATTCAGAAAAGAACCTTTCCCGCCGCAAATTTCTTTTGGCCTGCAAGTCCCCGATCCCTATTGCAGCCGCTGTTTTTATAATCAGAAACCTGATTCATGCGGTATGCTGTGCGTAGAAAGAATTAATGATTTTATTGAGTATGCGAGCAATGGAAAAATTGCCGCCATGATTATTGAACCGATATCCGGAAACGGTGGAAACGTCGTTCCGCCTAAAGAGTATTTTAAACAGTTGAGAAAGCTTTGTGATGAACATGATATCGCTCTGATTTTTGATGAAATTCAGACCGGGTTCGGACGGACGGGTAAAATGTTTGCCGCGGACCACTTCGATGTGAAACCTAATATGATGACGGTAGCAAAGGGGCTCGGGGGCACAGGCTTTCAAGTCGCCGCCACTCTGACGGAGGACAAGTATACCGGGCTTCCGGGGTATACGCACTCCTTCACATACGGCTCAAATGTGATGGCCGCCGCTGCCGCTTGTAAAACCATAGATATCATGCAGCGACCGGGATTTTTGGAAAATGTAACGACGGTCGGTCATTATATTATGGATCGCTTAGAAACGATGAAAGAGGATTTCGCTTTTATTTCTGAGGTAAGAGGCGTCGGTCTTATGATCGGTGTGGAGATTGTTAAAGAGAACAATGAACCGGATGTGGAGCTGACCAATTATATTGCTAAACGGGCAATGGATTACGGGCTGATTCTCCGGACATCCCGTTACGGATTCGGAAATGTATTTAAAATCCGTCCGCCTTTAACCATAACACTTAGTGAAGCCGAAGTGCTCTGCTACAGACTTCGCAAGCTATTGGAGGAAATCAAGTGAGAGACTATATCATTGAGCTTGGACAATTTGTTTATCAAAAGGTGAAAAATCAAAAAGGCACGCTGAAAAACCGGCTCGTAAACGGCTATTCTCCGGGAGGCGATGCCCAATTTAACATAGACGCCGCTGCTGAGGAGGCGGTGCTGGATTATATTCAAGAAAAGGGCCATCCGGTTGCTTTTTACACGGAGGATGGCGGCCTGAAGCTGATTGGAGAAGATCCGCAATATATTTTAATTGTAGATCCGATAGACGGAACGCGCCCGGCCGCCGCGGGACTTGAAATGTCGTGTATTTCGATTGCGCTTGCTTCGTATAAGCCAAACGCAAAGATTAAGGATATCGAGTTTGCTTTTTTACTTGAATTGAAATCAGGCGCTTATATGTACGGTGATGTATACAGCGATGCCATTCATTTTGAAGGGTATCATGGAGAATTGCCGAATTTGAGCGAAGTGCGGGATATTAAAAATATGTTTTGGAGCCTTGAATTTAACGGGCATCCGGCGCAGCTGATGACGGACGCATACGGCCATCTGATTGACCAGTCGGCCAATAATGGCGGGGTTTTTGTTTTTAACAGCGCTTCTTATTCGATTTCACGAATTATCACGGGGCAGATGGATGCTTATGTGGATATCGGCAATCGTCTGCTGAAAGATGATCCGAAGCTGCTTTCAGATTTTAAGCAGGTCGGGAACGGACAGGTGCTGCATTTGTTTCCTTATGATATTGCCGCAAGCGTCTTTTTGGCGAAGAAGGCGGGAGTGGTCATTACGGATGCGTACGGCCGGTCTTTGGACGAAACGCTTCTGACAGATTTAAGTTATCAGAATCAGCAATCATGTATTGCGGCATCAACGAAGGAGCTTCATCAAACATTGTTAGACCAAATCCGCTGGGGCAGAAAGGAAGAGAAATATGAAGGCGTTGGTCTGGACTCCTAATGATAAGCTTGAATATCAAGAGGTGGACGAGCCTCAAATTCGGAAATCCAATGATGTGAAAGTGAAAATTTTCGGCACCGGTATCTGCGGAACGGACTTAAATGTGCTGAAAGGAAAAATGAATGCAACCCATCATATGATTATGGGGCATGAATCGGTGGGAGCGGTCGTGGAAATCGGACCGGACGTGACAAATGTAAAAGTCGGAGACCGCGTCGTGATAGATCCTACGCAGTTTTGCGGGAAATGTCATTATTGCCGGAGAGGGCTGACGTGTTATTGCGAAACCTTCGAGGATTGGCAGCTCGGAATCGGGGCGCACGGAACGTTTGCGGAATATTACGTGGGGGAAGACAGGTTCATGTACAGAATTCCGGATTCAATGGAATGGGAGCGGGCCACATTGGTTGAGCCTCTCTCCTGTGTGCTGAATGTTGTGGACAAGGCTTCGATTCAGCCGGAGGACTCGGTCTTGGTTTTGGGATCCGGACCGATCGGACTGCTTGTGCAAATGATGGTGAAAAAAATGGCGCGATTGACGGTTGCGACTGAAATAGGCAGTTTCCGAAGCGAGGCGGCAAGCCGGATATCTGATTATGTCTACCACCCTGAAGCATTAACCGTGGATGAAGTGAAACGGATTAATCAAGGAAGAAAATTTGATGTGATTTTTGACGCGATCGGCAACCAGCTTGATTGGGCTTATCCTTTTATTGAAAAGGGAGGAAGAATCGTGCCGATGGGCTTTGATGATACGTATGAGATGACGGTCAGGCCGTACCAGCTGCTGTCAAACGGCGTAACGATTGTGGGCACAGGTGAAGCCCGCCAGATCATGGAAGCCGCGTTAGCATGCGCGTCCGACCTTCCGCAGCTCTATGATTTTATTACGGAAAAGACGGAACTGAAGAATTATGAAGAAGCCATTGATCATCTCATGGGCATCGACCCGGTGACAAAAGAAAGAAAGGATATCAGCGCAATAAAAACGATTCTTGTGTCTGATCCGGAACTTTTATAAAAGCGGAAACGGCTCCAGTGAGAGTCGTTTTCTTTTCTTATTTATACGGTCTTGCACATTTCTTTAAAGTTTAATATGATACTCTTTGTTCACAATTCCTTTCCTCAACGACATTATACTCTGAGCGTGTCCTCTTTTTCCCCGTAAGCTTGCCTCATATTCCCCAGATGAAAATCAATGTTTCTTTTATAGTGAAAAGGAGTCGTTATCATTTGAAAGATTATACGTTACAGCAGCAATGGTTCGGGAATGTCCGTAAAGACATTCTGGCCGGTATTCTGGTTGCCCTCGCTCTGATCCCTGAGGCGATCGGATTTTCAATTATTGCAGGTGTCGATCCGATGGTCGGCCTTTATGCATCATTTTGTATCGCGATTATTATTTCTATCTTCGGCGGCAGACCGGGAATGATTTCAGCCGCTACGGGTTCAATGGCGGTTGTCATGGTGACATTGGTGGCTGATTACGGGCTGCAGTATTTGTTTGCGGCAACCATTTTGACAGGTATTATTCAATTTATTCTTGGTGTCAGTAAGATAGCGAAATTGATGAAATTTATTCCGCGTTCGGTCATGATCGGATTTGTGAATGCTTTGGCGATCTTGATTTTTTCTGCGCAGCTGCCCCAGTTCAAAGGAGCTTCATGGGTCATGTACGCCATGCTTGCCGGATCACTGGCTATCATATATCTATTGCCGAAGGTTACGACGGCTGTGCCGTCTCCGCTGGTGGCGATTTTTGTCATGACGATCATTGCGGTGGTCTTCCATGCGGATGTCCGCACGGTCGGTGATATGGGCGGGATCACAAGTTCACTTCCGCATTTCTTGATACCGGATGTTCCGTGGACGTTTGAGACATTGCGGATTATTTTCCCGTATTCTCTGGCGCTTGCTTTCGTCGGATTGCTTGAGTCATTGCTGACAGCCCAGATCATTGATGAAATGACGGATACGGATAGTGATAAGAACAAAGAAAGCCGCGGACAAGGCATCGCCAATATTGTGAACGGATTTTTCGGAGGCATGGCCGGATGCGCCATGATCGGCCAGTCTGTCATTAATACGAAAGCCGGCGGACGCGGCCGGTTATCGGCTTTTACCGCCGGCGCGTTTTTAATGTTTTTAATTGCCGTATTAAGCGGTATCGTCGTGAAAATTCCGATGGCTGCGCTGGTGGCCGTGATGGTTATGGTGTCTATCGGCACGTTCGACTGGTCATCGATTAAAGGTTTGCGGAAAGCGCCCCTTACTGATTCGATCGTTATGGTTATTACCGTCGTGACGGTCGTCCTGACAAATGATTTATCAAAGGGTGTCTTCGCGGGTGTGCTATTAAGCGCGATCTTCTTTACGGCTAAAATTTCTAAGCTGAAGATTGTGTCACATTCCGAACAGAAAGATGTCAGAACTTATAAGGTAACGGGACAGATCTTTTTTGCTTCCGTGTCTGAACTGATGAATGCCATCGTTTATGATGAAGACGTGAAACGGATTGTCATTGATTTGACCGACGCCCACGTGTGGGATGATTCGGGAGCGGCGGCTCTTGAGAAAATTGTCGCCAAATGTAAAGAATACGGAATTGAGGCTGAATTAAAGGGATTAAATCAGAAAAGCCGAGATTTAATGAAACAAATGGCATAGAATTTGTGAAGTCCGGATGAATATATCCGGGCTTTTTTTCGGTTAAATTTGCCGGGGTGCATTGTTATAATGAATGAGACTTGAAAACCGTATATAGGAGACTTGCATATGATGTGGCTTCAGAAGTTGAACCAAGTGTTGGGGAGAATCATGCCGCTTTTGACTCCGTCAAGTGTGGCGGCGGGTGTGCTGTTATCTCAGCATATCAGCTGGATGGCCGGCGCTGTGCCGTGGATATTTGCATTTATTACATTTACGGGCAGTCTGAGTGCCAATTTTCATTCGCTGAAGCGCAGTATTGAGAAGCCGCTACCGATGATCATGGCATTGTTTGTTCTGCATATTTTCATGCCTGTTTTTGCATGGGGAAGCGGTCATCTGATTTTCAGCGGTGACCCTTTAACTGTGACGGGGCTGATTATGGGTGTGGTGATTCCGACCGGAATTACGAGTTTGATTTGGGCTGCGATGTATAAGGGGAATGTCGGATTGACGCTGTCTATTATCCTGGTTGATACCGTGCTTTCTCCTTTTATCGTACCGTTAAGCCTGTCTGTCCTGGCCGGGGCGAATGTTCAGATGGATGTGTGGGGAATGATGAAAGGGCTGGCGGAGATGGTGGTGATTCCATCCATCGCAGGGATGATAGTCAACCAGTTTTCCCCGCCGGTAAGGACTCAGGCAATAAGCCGGTCGCTGTCTCCTTTTTCAAAAATCTGTCTGATGATTGTCATTGCCATTAACAGTTCGGAAATCGCGCCGTATGTCACGCACGTGGATATCAAATTTGCGGGCATCGCAGGCATGGTATTTTTTATTGCCATGACGGGTTATGCCGTGGCATGGCTGATCGGAAGGCTGATGAAGCGGAGCCAGGATGAAATTGTGTCTCTGATTTATACGGGGGGCATGCGCAATATCAGCGCTGGAGCCGTTCTCGCCGTGTCTTTTTTTCCGTCTCAAGTGGCGGTTCCGGTCGTCATCGGGATGCTTTTTCAGCAAATCCTTGCAGCTTTGTTCGGCTATTTGCTGAGACGCTTTGAACTTAAGCCGGTCGTGATGAAGTATGAAAAAAACCGCTCAGCTACGTGAGCGGTTTTTTCCGTACAGCCAGCTTAGTGCTGCATTGAATTGTCGTTTGAATGCTTCTTGATGGTGCACGGCGTCCTCTTCAACAGTGAAAGAGAGCTGAGATTGAGAAAAGCCTTTTTCCCTCAGGCTTTCATGCACGTCTTTATATTGTCGGATCATGTTGTTTTGGATGTTGTTTTTATGCTCAGCTTCGCGGCTGCCGACAGACATATAGATACGCCGCCGTGCCGGACGCAAAGATGCGGAGCGGACATAATCTGCTGATTTTTCATACCAGAAGGAACCGGAAATACAACCGATTCTGCCGAATATTTCAGGCTTTTGTAGCATCGCGTATATCGAAAACAGTCCGCCTAATGACGCGCCGATCAGTCCTCTCGTTTCCGGATGTGCAGAAATGTGATGCATATCTTCAACAGTGGGAATGATGACATTTGTCAGCTCCTCGAGAAAGAGCCTCCCTTTGCCGCCGAAATCATGAAACGCAGGGCTCAGGGAAGGCGCGGGCCACGGCGTGTACTCATCGAGCCTGTCAGCCGGTTTGATGCCGATGAAAATCAATTCGGGAAGTGTTCCGTTCGCAAATTGGGATTCAAGCTTATCCATCTGTTCTAAAAACAAAGAACCCCCGTCCAGTACGTACACACAGGGTAAAGCCCCTGTTTGAACCGAATAGGAGGGAGGAAGATACACAGTGCATTCCTTTCCGTTTATCCGGTGTTCTGTAAGGGTGCCTCTCATGCATCCAGCCCCTTCTTTTGCTTAAACAGAAGAAAAAAGAAATAAGGAACGCCGAGAATCGCAAGAATAATTCCCGCCGGCACTTCTGAAGGCTGAAAGAACAATTTGCCCGCAAAGTCGGCGGATATGACGAGGAGCATACCGACCAATCCGCTGACCGGTAATGAGTATCTGTGCTCAATCCCGGCGAGCCTGCGGGAAATATGGGGCGCGATCAGTCCGACAAATGCCATGCTGCCCGCTGCGGTTACACATGCGCTGATCAAAGCGATGCAGGCAATGAGTAAAATCGTTTTTTCTTTATTGGTTGAAACACCGAGGCTTTTCACCGTGTCCTCATCGAAACGAATGGTATCCAGCAATGACGTTTTCGCCATAAGCAGAGGAATGAACACGATCAGCCACGGAAGGATCGCCGTAATGGTCATCCAGTTTGCCGACCAGATGCTGCCGTTTTTCCAAACCATCGCCATCTCATAATCCTGCGGGTCCATTTTTAATGAAAGAAATAAAGACAGCGCGCTGAATCCGGAATTCATGGCGATCCCGACGAGAATAATTCTGCCCGATTCCAGATGCCCCCGGTGCCAGGCGAAAATATAGATCAGCACGGCCGCCATCAATCCTCCGATGAGGCCGAAGACAGGCATACCCATCGCAGAGGCAAGTGCCGTCGCTTCAGATTGTCCCTGAAACAGAAGCATAAACGTGACGATTCCGGCTCCGGCTCCTGCATTAATGCCCAAAATACCGGGATCGGCAAGACCGTTTTTGGTAATGGCCTGAATAACGGCTCCGGCTATCCCCAATCCGAGCCCGATGGCAGCAGCCATGACAATGCGCGGCAGCCTCAGCTGAAACAGCAAAATGTCATATTGCGGATTCGGATGGATGCGGAAAAGGGTACTGAGCAGTTCACCCGGCTTTGCGGAAAAAGAACCGCTTGTCATGCTGAAATAGCTTACGAGCAATATGAGAGCAATCAGAATGATATAAATTCCGGCCATTTTACGCACCACGCTGATCCCCTCCTTTTCTTTTAATCAAATAAAGAAAGAAAGGAACACCGATGATAGAAGTGACAACTTCAATAGGCGTCTCAAACGGATAATTGATGAATCGGCTGGCAAGGTCGCAAAGGGTCAGGAAGACGCCGCCGATGATGCACGCGCATGGGATCAGCCTGCTGTAGTCCGATCCGACGAGAAAACGTGTGATGTGCGGAACGACCAAACCGACAAATGCAATTTTTCCGGCGAGTGCCACCGAGCTTCCGGTCAATATGACAACGGCCGCCATCGCCATGAGTTTGATGGTTCTTTTCTGCTGTCCCAGACTTTTTGAAATGTCGTCTCCTAATGATACGGCAGTGACCTTTTTGCTGAGAATCATGGCCGTGATGATTCCGATCGCAAAAAACGGGACGGCCAGTTTCAAAAAATCAGGGTTCATTTGATGCAGTCTCGCACTGTACCAAAAACTGAGATCCTGCGAAATTTGAAAATAAATCGAAAGCGCAGCCGACAGACTGCTGAGAAGCATACTGGTCACCGTTCCGATGATGGCAAGCTGCACCGGGGTAAAACCGCCGGGAAGAATGGAGGCCAGCCCGAAAACAAGAGCGGCCCCGAATGCGGAACCGATAAACGAGTATATGATCATTTCAATGGATGTCGATTGAGGGAGCAATACCATGCAAAGGGTGATGATAAAAGCGGAGCCGTCCGACACACCCATGATCGAAGGCGAGGCCAGATAGTTCCGTGTGATTCCCTGCATGAGCGCTCCGGAAACAGCAAGGGCGGCGCCGATAAACATAGCGCCGGCAGCCCTCGGGATTCTTGAATGCCATATGATCTGATGGTCGGTATTCTCCGGATTAAAGTGCAGCAATGCGGAGAACACGGTATGGATGTCAAGCTGCTTTGCGCCGTATAAAACGGAAAGCAGCAGTGACAGAACAATGGCAATCGGTGAAGCAATGATAATCATGTGTGTCCGCCGTTTTGCATACATGTGAAAAACCTACTCTTTATTAGTCTTGAGTCAATTTGTCAGCCGCAACCTGTAAGAAGCTGATTTTACTCCACGCGGTTCCGCCTTGGGCTAATGGATCAATCGTATTGACGTATACATGGTCTTTTTTGACTGCCTTCAGGCTCTTCCAGATCGGATTTTTCTCTAAGTCTTTCAAAGCGTCCGGCTTATCTGCGTTTTCGTCATCAGAGAATTGTACGAAGATATGGTCAGGGTTCATTTCGCTTAATTTTTCAAGAGAAATCAGTTCCTGCGCTTTCGCCGCTTTGACTTCGTCCGGCGCCTTCAGGCCTAAATCACCGTAAAGCGTGGAGTTGAAATATACTTGTTCAGGATAAATATAAATATTGCCTTGTCTGATTCTGATGACCAGCGCGTTTGACTGTTTCGCTTTGCTGTTGATCTTTGTTTTTGTCTTTTTCAGGTCCTGTTCGTAATCTGCGATGATTTTTTTCGCTTTTTTCTCTTTATCTGTAAGCTGGGCGAGCAGCATCATGTTTTCTTTCCAGTTTGATGAGATATGAGAGACAGGGATCGTTTCAGCGGTGCCGCTCAATTTTTTCAACGTTTTTTCCGGGAATTTGGTTGATGCCAGAATGACGTCCGGCTGCAGCTCAAGAATTTTTTCCATATTCGGCTGCATTTTTTCTCCCGTAGATACGGATTTATCTGTAATATCTTTAAACAGTTCCGGGAATTTGCCGGAGAAAGAAATTGCTCCTGCCGGATGAACGTCAAGCAATTTGGCGTCTTCCATTGATTCTACGCTGCCTGTAATGGCGATTTTGTCAGTCGGCGCTTTGACTTCATATGTTTTTCCGAGATATTCGATTTTCTTTTTATCTGAAGAAGCGTCCTTTCCTTTACTTGCTGTATCAGATGTTTCTGAGCTTCCGCAAGCCGCGGCCGTGAAAGCCAAAAGCAAAATCATGAAAGTGAATGCCAATTTCTTCATCTATTGTTCCTCCTGTTCAATTGATAACTATTATCAATTGGAATTATAGAGAATGAACAGGGATAAGACCATGGATAATTTCCGGCATTACCATGGACGATCTTCGGATAAAATGGAAATGCTTTGCTCGATCATCCGCTGATGTCCGCTTGGAGAATATTCAATCCACGGGTCAGATGATATGGGAAACACGCGTTTATCGCTGACGGCTCTAAGGTTCTGCCATATCCCGGTCTGCTGAATCCGCTGAAAATAACGAAGCGTTTCCGGTTCTTTACAAGTGAAAAGCATGATGCAGTCAGCCTGGCAATCCGCCAGCATGTCCAAGGAAATCTTTTCGTCAGGAGCAAAAGATTCCGGTTTTGCGGAGGCAAAGCCTAAATCACCGAAGAAGACATCCTCAATACTGTTGTTATGGGCGATGTACATATTTTCTTTATATACACGGACAAATAAGAACCGCTGATGCCGCACGTGTTTCAGAGCATCTTTCGCTGAATGGGCGAGACTTTGATAAGCTTTAAGCCAGTGCCGCGCTTCCTGCTCTTCATTCAAATATGCGGCTGTGCGAAGAAACTGGTCTCTCCAATTCTCTTGAGCCGGAAGGTAAAAAACTTCAGTGATGTCATTCAGGCGCTGTTTTTCTTCTTCACTGACAGAATCAAGACTGAAAATGATGTCCGGGGCAGCTTGGGACAGCGTGTGCAGGTTCTCTTCCCAATTTGCATTATAGCGGTAAGCACTCAGGTGAACCGGAATATCGGAAGAGAATTGTTTGTAATAATAGGCCGTCCATTTCGGGTGCAGCGCCGCAGCGTAAGGCACGTGATGCAGAGGAATCAGATGCCCCATCGTTTCTTTTCCGTACGCGGCCATTTTTGTGCGCCTTTTTTTCATATAGCTTGTAGGTGAGCTGCCGGTATGTTTTTTAAAGATGCGGCTGAAATAAAATTCGTCTTGGTAGCCGATTTGATGAGCGATTTCCCGCAGTTTGCAGTTTGCTTTGGCCATCAGTTTTTTCGCATTGGTTATGCGGATGTCTGTGATATATTCAGTTACGCTCTGCCCGTATAGTTTTTTAAAGGTTTCACTGTAATGCTTGGGACTGATTCCCGCCATATGAGCGAGCTGGGTGAGCGTGATTTTTGTGTCGGACTGAGCATGTATGAATTGTTTTGTCTGTTCGATCGCCGCTTTCGTATTATTTTGATGGCATACTTTTGCAGCATAAAGGTCATACATCAGCTGCTGAAAGTCGGCTGTATATTTCATTTTCTGCAATGCATCCGCCGATCGCACGTTTTCAGAAAGTGACTGAAGCCGGCTTGTCAAATGATCAACCGTTTGTAAATTCATTTGCTGAAGTCCGTGGAAGATGTCTTCCCCGTTATCCGGAAGCATCGCTTCATCATCTGATGAATAGGAGAAAACACGGAGTCTGACGATATACAAATGGATGCCGCCTGACGGTATAGGGGCAATATTGAATGTCTCATCACAAGGACAGATGTAGAGCGTTTCCTTCTGCAGCGGAAAGCTGTCTGTTCCGATATCAATTTGTCCCTCGCCTTTCACATGAAAGATCAATACGGGGGAATCAGTGAGCTGATGCTCTGACAGAAGGTCGGCTGTTTTTTTTACGGAGATGATATCAATGGGCTGAAAGAATAATATGTTTTTCATGAGAAACCACCTTTTAGGAAACATTCATTTAAATGATAACTGTTATCATTTAAATTGTACCAAATAAATGAATGTTTTCCTATAAAAAGCGGAAATGTGAAATGCGTCAAAATGTTACACGTGTAACACGAATGTTGTCAGTATATGAGGTATTGTTTTCTTATAGTTTTGAATTGGTCCAGCCGGCGTTGATATGTGCCGGTGATGTCTTCAATGGAAGTGCCTTTTTCTATTTTTTTGCGTACCCAGCCGTTACCGATCAACTTGTCAAAAGAGCCTGTCGGCAAGAATGAAAAGTCATTCGGATATAAGTCATGCATGGTTTTCAGAATGGAAAGCCCTGTTTTTGCCGCTTCAAATGTGTTTCTGTTTGTTACGTAGACTTGTACGCCGTGGCACAGTTTGCCCTGGTGCTTGGAGAAGCTGGGGATAAATGATGCGGCTCTGAAGGTGACGCCCGGAAGCTTGAGACTGTTCAGGCGTTCTTCGAGCTCGGTGCTTTTCATATAAGGCGCGCCGATCAGTTCAAACGGCTTTGTCGTGCCCCTTCCTTCGGATACGTTTGTGCCTTCGATTAGTCCTGTCGCCGAATATGCGAATATGCTGTCCGGGGTCGGGATATTAGGCGAAGGGAGGACGAACGGCAGACCGGTATCTTCAATCGTCATCGTCCGCTTCCAGCGCTTCATTTTTACGACGGTTAGGTCGGCGCCAATATGAAACTCTTTATTGAATAAAAGAGCAAGCTCACCGATCGTCATGCCGTGCTTCAGCGGGATCGGATACAGTCCGACAAATGAAGCGTAATCCGGTTCAAGAACCGGGCCGTCCGGATTTCGTCCGCCTTGCGGATTCGGCCGGTCCAATACATAAAAAGGTATGCCTTTTTCTTTTGCCGCTTCCATGGCATAGGCCATTGTATAAATGTAGGTGTAGTATCGCGTTCCGACATCCTGAATATCGAAAATCAGCACATCTGTATCTTTCAGCATGTCAGGCGTCGGTTTCCTCGTTTCCCCGTACAGGCTGTAGACGGGAAGCCCTGTTTTTTCGTCTATATAGGATGTGACTTTGTCTCCGGCCTGAGCATCGCCGCGGACACCGTGCTCCGGTCCGAATAATGCCGTCAAGTGGATGTCTGGTGCCTCATACAGCACGTCAACGCTGCTTTTCAATGAATTGTTCACACCGGTCGGGTTGGTGATCAGCCCGACCCTTTTTCCCTTCAGTTCCTGTTTATAATCTTTCAGCAGGCGGTCGATGCCTGTTTGGATGCTTGGTTTCTTGGCGGTATGAAGGTTTCTGTCAGAAGCCGCCGAGACTGCCGTCATAGCACTGATGACGACTAATCCGGCAATAAGCGCAGCCGTTTGTGTTTTCATGATCAGTCCTCCTGTTTAAAGCGGTTTTCCGGTCTTCAGATTGATACCGAAACCATAAGGATACAGTGTCGTTCCCGGATGCGTGACGGAAGGAATGTCAGCGGGCAGCCTGCCTTGCGGTGTTGTCTGTCCGAATATCGCTTCAACGCCTGCCGGAATGTTTGGCTGGAGAAATTGTCCGTCTGTATATCCTTTAAAGCCGTAGACTGCGATAAGGGCTTCAGCTTCTTCAAAGTTCGCGGCGTCATATGGATTACGCAGGCTCATCAGCACAAAGGGTTTTTGGTTCGATTGTGCGGCTTTCATGACGGCCCGCGGAAATGCAGTCGTCCACTTGCCGGGATCTGTGACGGAATCGTCAATCACGCCGTCGTTTACGACAGGATCATTTTTCACAACATATGAGCCTGTAATCACGTAATCAGCGTCAGATATCTGCTTTTTGTGTTCATCATGAAATGTACGCTCGGCGAAGTTCATTTTACTGATGGTTACCGGCCGGATTTTTTTCTTTTTGATGAGCTGCCGAATGGTTTGTTCCATTGACGCTGTTTGATCTTCATATGGAGCGGCAATGAGAACGCGGCTGTTCTTTTTCGGTTTGAATGGGAGCGTGCGGTTTTTGTTTTGTAAGACGGTGACGGACCTTTCCGCGATTTGTTTTTCCGCTTTCAGGTGATTTTTGCTGCCGACGGTTTTCTTTGCTTTTGCAATCTTCTTTTTCAGATTTTTCTCTTTCGGGGAGGGATATATCCCTCGTTTTATTTTCAGGGAAATGATGCGTTCCGCTGATTTGTTAATTTGCTGCAGCGGAATTTCCCCTTTTTGTACCGCCTTTTTTAAAGCGGAATGAACCCGGGCAAAGCGGTTTTCCGTTTGCAGCGATGTCACTTGGGCCGGCATCAGGGCAATATCGACTCCTGCTTTTACGGCCATGACGACCGCCTCTTCCTGGCCGAAATGATCGGCAATGGCTTTCATATTTAATGCATCCGTAACGATGCCGCCGTTAAATCCCATTTCTCCACGGAGAAGATGAGTCATCACTTTTTTTGAGAGTGTGGCGGGTACGAGGATGTCTGAACCGTCCAGCTTGCTTTTATAGGTTGTATCGTCAAACGCGGGAAATTGCACATGGGCTGTCATGATCATATCAGCTCCGGCCTGAATGGCCTTCCGGAACGGATAAAGTTCAATCTGACGCAGCCTTTCTTGATTGTGGGTGACAAGCGGAAGGCCGTAGTGGCTGTCGACATCCGTGTCGCCGTGTCCCGGGAAATGTTTAACGGCGGCAGCGACATCCTGCTTTTGCTGAGCCTTCATTGAGGCAAGGCCGAGTGAAGCTGTCAGACCTCGGTCTGAACTGAACGACCTGACGCCGATGACAGGGTTTCCGGGATTATTATTGATATCGAGAACGGGTGCGAAATTCGTATTAATGCCCAGTGCTTTCAATTCTTTCCCGATAATGGCGCCGGTCTGGGACGCGTAGGCTGTTTTTCTAGCGGCTCCGAGCGCCATATTGCCTGGGAAATGAGTGCCTTCACCAAGTCTAGTTACGATGCCGCCCTCCTGATCAATGCTTAATAATAGCGGAATGGCAGGGCTCGCCTTTTGAAAGGCATCTGTCAGGCGTACCGTTTGCTCAGTGTTTTTTACATTTTCTGCAAATAAGATAACGCCGCCGAACCGGTACTTTTGAATAAGCCCTGCGACTTCGTCATTCATTTTGGTAAGAGCCTCAGGTGATGACTGCCCCTTTTTTTGCCAATTGCGAAAATCAGGCATGAGCATCTGCCCTAATTTTTCATCTAATGTCATACGGGATACCGCTTGTTCCGCCTGTGACGGAATGTCCGGTTTTGTCGATACATGATGCGTGCCGAAAACAATGAACAACAGTAATACAGCTGAGATGACAAGTTTCATGATGGTGCCCTCCTGCCTTCATAGTTTGGACAAAAGACATGGGTTGTCATTCAATGGCTTCATAAATCGTTTTTATGACGCTGCCGTAGCTTCCGGTCGGAAAAAGATCCCCTTCAAAAACATTCGGGTTTTCACCGGGACTGACGACGGGGGAATGCTTTTTATTGGTTAAAAGTGCGATCCCCAGCTTATAAGCGGGATCAATAATCGTGATGGTGCCGGTCCATCCTGTATGGCCATATGCCTGCCTGCTTGCATAAGGGCCGAACATCCACTCCATATCCGGGCTGCCGTTTTTCCGCCAGCCGAGAGCGAAAGTCGGATCAGAGGATGCCGCCGTTGTGAACAAATCGGCCGTTCTTTTATTGAAGAGAGAAACGTGTTTATAACTGCCTCCGTTCAGCATGACTTGAAGAAGGACGGCCATATCATCAGCTCTGGAAAACAGCCCGGCGTGACCGGACACCCCTCCCATTGAGTAAAATGCTTTTTCATCGTGAACTTCCCCCTGCAGCGTATACGTCCTGATGTGAGGAAAATGGATGACTCCGTCACGTGTGTTGCCTAAACGTTCAGTAGCTGCGAATGCTTTTTCTTTAAAGCCTTTTTGCAGCGGGTTGAACAGTGTGTGCGTCAGTTTCAGCGGTTTGTACAGTTCTTGTTCCGCATAGGCATCAAGGGTTTTTCCGGTTATGTTTTCAATGATGCAGCCGAGAAGCATGTAACCGATATCGCTGTATACGTGTTTTGTTCCCGGTTTGTATTCAAGCGGGATTTGGGTGAGAAAACGGATCGTTTTATCCCGTTCTTGTGAATACAAAGGGCCTGCGGTGTCCGGCTGATAGAAATAAAAGCTTGCCGGCAGACCGGATTGATGCTGGAGCACATCGATGACGCGAATGCGGTCTTTTTCTTGAATCGGATCGCTTTTTCTGTCTTTGAAATCAGGAAGGTAAGCCGAGACTTTTTGATACACATCAAGCTTTCCCTGGCTGACGAGTCGCTGTAATGCAAAATTCGCCGCGTACATTTTTGTATTGGAAGCTAGATCAAACATGGTTGATGTTTTCATTTTTTTCGGACGGGATAAAAGGGTGTTCCCGTCATATTTTTTGCTGTAGCCGTATGCTTTCTTTTTGATCACCCGTCCGTCCTTTACGACGACGAGGACGGCTCCGGGGAATCCTGCTGCGATGTCTTTTTCAATCATTTGATCAACCTTTCTGAGCTTTGCTGCGTCGTATAATTTGGCTTGGGCTTCGGCTTTGTGCTGCGGCAGAAAAGAGAGGCTGATGACCATTGTGAGTATGGCGGCTGTCAGTGTTTTCATATTCTGATCCCTCCCGGTTTATTCAAATTCAGCAGCCATGTCATCCTTAAATCCGAACGCATAAGTGAAGACAAAGCCCGCCGCGTAAGAGATGAAGAGACCGATGATATACAAAACGATTTGAGCCGGCTGTACGAGAAACGAGAGCGGAAGGCCGGAGACACCGATTGAAAAAGTAGCCACCTGAAAATGGGCTTGAAAGGCGCCGCCGATTCCCGCCCCTAAACACGCCGTCAAAAACGGCCGGCCGAGCGGGAGCGTGACGCCGAAGATGAGCGGCTCTCCGATTCCGAGCAGACCGGATGGAAGTCCTCCGCCGATCGCTCTTTTCAATGAGGCTTTTTTTGTTTTCATAAAGATGGCGAAGGCCGCCCCTACCTGACCCGCGCCTCCCATCGCGAGAATCGGAAGAAGCGGGTCATCTCCGATTGATCGGATTAATTCCAAATGTACGGGAGTCAAGCCCTGATGCAGGCCGGTGACGACAAGCGGCAGGAAGGCGGCTCCCAGTACAAACCCTGAGAGCACTCCCCCGACATTCAGCAGCGACAATAAACCTGATGTAATGAGATCAGAAATAAAACCGCCTGCAGGGATAAAAACGACATATGTCACCAGCCCGGTGATAAGTAAAGACAATGTAGGCGTGACGATAATGTCGATGGATTGATGGACGTACTTTCTGATAAACCGTTCGGTATAAGCGATAAAAACCGCAGCGAAAAGAACGCCGATTAATCCTCCCCTGCCAGGGAGCAGATTCTCTCCGAACAAACTGATATTGGCGATCTCAGGGTTAAGGATCAATATACCCGCAAGGCCGCCCATCGCGGGAGTCCCGCCGAATTCCTTCGCCGCATTGATGCCGACAAGGACGCCGAGGTATGCGAATAAGCCTGAACCGATAACCGTTAAAATAAGTGCGATTTGGGATTCTTTCGGGAGCCAGCCGGCCTGAATGACGGCTTTCGTAATACCGGTGATTAAACCTGATGCAATGAGTGCGGGAATAAGGGGAATGAAGATGCTTGATATTTTTCTTAGAAACAGTGTGATGGGTGTGGTGTTTTTTCTGTTGAGATCGGCTTTTTTCCGTGAGGCGGCTTCTTTTAAATCAATGTTTTTTCCGGATGACATAAGTTTTGCGAAAGCGTCGGCGACATGATTGACGACACCCGTGCCGAGAATGATCTGCAGTGTTTCGGCTTCGACGACGCCTATTACCCCGTCAAGCCGTTTCAGCGCTTCAATATCCGTTTTGTCCTGATCTAAAGGTGTAATCCTCAGGCGTGTCATACAGTGGGTAAAGCCTGAAATATTCGATGAACCGCCGCAATTGTCCAGGATATCTTTGGCCAGTGACTGATAAAATGCCTCTTTGCTCATGGAGATCCTCCTTTGTCCGTACGATTTTTCCCGGGGAGCTGTGCCTGAAACGCGTCCTAAAAGCGCCTGCGCCGATCATGAAAACGGCGCGGGCTCGTAAAAGCACATTATTTTTCACCAAAGAACGATCAGCGTTCTTTTTCTTTTGAAACGTGCTGTTCAATGGCTTTGTCAATGAAGCCTTCTGCTTCTTTGAGCAGTGCCTTCGCGTGTGTTTCGTCTGAATTCATCTTCAGCATGACGATTGCCGTTTTGACATGGCTGCCTGCGGCCTCAAGCGTTTCTTTTGCCTTGTCGTACGGAACGCCCGTGATGCTTTGGATAATGCCGATTGCGCGTTCTTTCAATTTTTCGTTGCTGACATGAACGTCCACCATTAAATTTTCGTACACTTTGCCGCTTTTGATCATCACGGCCGTGGAAATCATGTTCAGAATCATTTTATGTGCCGTCGCCGCTTTCATTCGTGTTGACCCTGTAATCACTTCGGGGCCGACGACGACTTCAATGCTGTGATCGGCATAAGTGCTGATCAATGAGTGTTTATTGCATGTGAGCGCGACAGTTTTGGCGCCGATTGTTTTTGCGTATTTCAGCGCACCGGCCGCATACGGCGTGCGCCCGCTTGCCGCGATAGCGATCACGGTGTCTTCTGCGGTAAGCCCGATCGTTTTGAGATCGAGAGCGCCGGTTTCCTCGCTGTCTTCTATACCTTCAGCCGCTTGCAAAAAGGCGTCTGCTCCTCCGGCCATCAGACCGATGACAGTGTCGGGACTTACGCTGTATGTAGGCGGGCATTCAACCGCATCCAGTACACCGAGTCTGCCGCTTGTGCCCGCTCCCGCATAAATCAGCCTGCCGTTTCGCCGTAAGGACTGATGGGCGAATTGAACGGCAATCTGAATATCGGGCAGCACCTGCTGAACGGCTTCAGCCACTTTGAAATCCTCTTCGTTAATGATGCGGAGAATTTCCATCGTGTCTGCTTGATGGATTGAAGCGGTCTGCGGATTTCTGGTTTCTGTGGTCAATCTGTGAATGTTAAGCCGGTCTGTCATGATTGTACCCTCCCAAGTCGTTAATACTTGAAGTATATGGGCTTCTGAATAGATGTTTCAAGAAAAATCGGCAGGGATGAGATGAATAATCAAGCGCTTTCACAAAAAATGATGCAGAATGTGCTGTTCACCGATCGGGCCGATCCTGCGACGACCTTTATCAATAAAACCGGAAGACCGGTACAGGTTCTTTGCACGATGATTGCGATGGTTTACAGCAAGCACGATTTCATCACACCAAGGAAAGTAATTTGCGACAAAAGCGGGGAGCTGCAGCATCGCTTGTTTGGCATAACCTTTTCCCTGATGCGGCGCATGTAAGGACAGCGCACTCAGCAAAATGGCAGACACATTATTCGAATACGGGGCAATGGTTTCTTTTGAGGTATGTAAAATAAAAAAACCGACGGGGCGGTCTTCTTTTAAAATGACTGTCGGGTAGCGATCCCGGATGACAAGAGCCTGCGGCAGTACATCCTTCGGGAGAGCTGTGAACTTTATATCTTCTTCACTCAGCACAAACCCGTTCAGCCCGTCTGCATGCTCCGGTTTATAAAAGGACAGGGCTACATCCATGATATCTACTCTCCTTTTTTATAATTGATCCAATTCATCTTCTGATAGAACACGGCAGCCTGCCCGTTTTAAAAGAGCGGAAGTGATGCCGTCTCCGATTATTTTTTTTCCTGAGAAAGTGCCGTCATAGATAAAGCTGCTGCCGCAGGACGGACTGTTTTCTTTAAGGATGACCGTGGCGGCGCCTATTTCTTTTGCGTATGCTAATGTTTTTTCCGCGCCGTCCATATATAAAGCCGTAACGTCTTCGCCTGATGCCGTTACGATTCTTGCTGTTCCGTTCAGCACGTCTTCGCCCGTGCCGCCGATGATTTCCGCCGGTTCGCGGGGAGTGGTGAAGCCGCCCAAAAGTTCGGGGCAGACCATAACAGCTTTCTTTTCTTCTACGAGTCTGCGGATTTTTTCCGAAGCGGCGTGAGAGCCGTTATACCTGCATTCGATACCGCCGAGACAAGAGCTGACTAAGATCATCTGTGTCCATTCCCTTCAATATTTTGATACTTTCATCATAAATGAAATAAGAGAGGAGGGATGAGTTTTTCAGTTAAAAAACGGGTAAAAAAGTTTGAAAATAAAAAAAATAATTTTCCTCTTTACAAATGGGGTACAACCTGTATATAATAACTTTTGTCAGCTCGACGCGGACACAACGGCCCGTTGGTCAAGCGGTTAAGACACCGCCCTTTCACGGCGGTAACACGGGTTCGAATCCCGTACGGGTCATATGGAGGATTAGCTCAGCTGGGAGAGCATCTGCCTTACAAGCAGAGGGTCGGCGGTTCGAGCCCGTCATCCTCCACCATATTTGCCGGCCTAGCTCAATTGGTAGAGCAACTGACTTGTAATCAGTAGGTTGGGGGTTCAAGTCCTCTGGCCGGCACTGTTTTTCAAAAAAATACGGAGGGGTAGCGAAGTGGCTAAACGCGGCGGACTGTAAATCCGCTCCCTCAGGGTTCGGCAGTTCGAATCTGCCCCCCTCCACCATTTTTGGGCTATAGCCAAGCGGTAAGGCAACGGACTTTGACTCCGTCATGCGTTGGTTCGAATCCAGCTAGCCCAGTCTCAGACACCTTTTGCATAAAGGTGTCTTTTTTTTATCAGCATTTTGTTTCGATTTCTGATTGTTCATCAGATATACTATTTTTAAGCTGCTGTTAAGGCAGTATATTCTGTATTTTCCATCTACACCCTGCCTGAAATTTGGTAAAATAAATGTAATAAAAAAAATGAAACCTTTTAAAACAATCAACGTATAGATACAGACCGGTGAAGGGCAGAGGTAAGATAAAACATGGAAAACCTGATTAAAAAAAGAATCAAGCAAGTCAAAAAAGGCGATCAAAATGCGTTTGCAGAAATCGTTGACCTTTATAAAGATAAGATTTACCAGCTTTGCTACCGCATGCTCGGCAATGTTCACGAAGCGGAAGATATTGCGCAGGAAGCTTTTATCAGAGCGTATGTCAATATCGACAGTTTCGATATCAACAGAAAGTTTTCAACGTGGCTTTACAGAATTGCGACCAACCTGACCATTGACCGCATCCGCAAGAAAAAGCCTGATTACTATCTGGACGCAGAAGTAGCGGGAGCAGAAGGGCTGACGATGTATTCGCAGATCGCCGCGGACGGGGTTCTCCCTGAAGACGCCGTATTGTCATTGGAGCTGTCGGACACAATTCAGAAAAAGATTTTAAAGCTGCCTGACAAGTACAGAACGGTTATTGTATTAAAGTATATTGACGAACTCTCTTTAATTGAAATCGGGGAGATTCTGAATATCCCTGTCGGCACCGTCAAGACAAGGATACACAGAGGCAGAGAGGCTCTTAGAAAACAATTGAGGGATCTTTAAGTGGGGTGATGAAATGAGCTGTCCTGAACAGATCGTGCAGCTTATGCATAAGCATCTTGATGGAGATATCCTTCCTGAAGATGAAAACGTATTAAAACAACATTTGCAGTCATGCGGGAATTGCAAACGGCATTTTCATGAAATGGAGAAATCCGTAGCACTCGTCCGAAGCACATCGCATGTCACGGCCCCTGCTGATTTTACTGCCAAAGTTATGGCGAATCTTCCAAAAGAGAAAAAACGCGCTTCTGTAAAACGATGGATCAAAACTCATCCGATGATTGCAGCCGCAGCGGTTTTTGTGATTTTAATGGGCGGCGGTTTTTTCAACAGCTGGCATAATGACCACAATTTCAGTGTGTCCAAACAGCCGAACCTTGTCGTGCAGAATCACACGGTCACCGTCCCTGAAGGCGAGACCGTAAAGGGCGATGTCACAGTAAAAAACGGCAAGCTGTTCATTGAAGGAAAAGTCGACGGCAATGTGACCGTCGTCAACGGAGAAAAATACATGGCCTCAGCCGGACAAGTCACCGGGCAGATTGAAGAGATTAACCAATTGTTTGACTGGGTCTGGTACGAACTGAAATCGGCGGGCCAGGGCGTCGTGAGCGCTTTGGACCCGAGTGAAGATGAGTAAAGCGTATAATCGCTTTACTCTTTTTTTGTGCATCGCCGCTCTGGCTCATTTCACTTGAGAAATCAAAATGTGGTATAATGAGCACGCTATATGATGTACATATTGCTCATGCAGCACAATTCATAACAGAAAAACGAAATGACTGAATTCTTGGAGGACGAGGAAATGGCTTTTGAGGACATCCCATTTTTGCAATACCTCGGCAATGCCGTTGATATTCTCCTTGTTTGGTATGTGATATATAAATTAATCATGGTCATACGCGGGACGAAGGCGGTTCAGCTTTTAAAAGGAATCGTCGTCATCGTATTGGTCCGGATGGCCAGTTCATATTTGGGACTCAGCACGCTTCAGTGGCTGATGGACCAAGCGATAACATGGGGATTTTTAGCGATCATCATTATATTCCAGCCTGAGCTGAGACGGGCGCTTGAACAGCTCGGACGGGGCCGGTTCTTTTCCAGGAGCGGAACCCCCGTGGAGGAAGCGCAGCATAAGACAATTGAAGCGATTACAAAATCGATCAGCTACATGGCGAAACGCCGCATCGGCGCACTCATCGCGATTGAGCGCGATACGGGAATGGGCGATTATATTGAGACGGGCATCCCGCTTAATGCGCAGGTCAGCTCGGAGCTTTTGATTAATATCTTCATCCCGAATACACCGCTGCATGATGGAGCGGTCATTATGAAAAATAACGAGATTGCGGCGGCTGCCTGTTATCTGCCGCTTTCTGAAAGCCCGTTTATTTCAAAGGAGCTGGGGACGCGTCACAGAGCGGCTGTCGGCATCAGTGAAGTGACGGACAGCTTAACCATTATTGTATCTGAAGAGACGGGCGCCATCAGTGTGGCCAAAAACGGAGACCTTCATAGAGAATTGACGGAAGAAGCACTGAAAGAAATGCTTGAAGCCGAGTTTAAGAAAAACGCCAGAGATACTTCTTCTAACCGCTGGTACTGGAGGGGCAAGAAAAATGGATAAATTCTTAAACAACCGCTGGGCTGTAAAGATCATTGCATTGCTCTTTGCGCTGCTGCTTTACGTTGCGGTTAACAACAACCAGGCGCCGACTCCGAAAAAGCCGGGGGAATCCTTTTTTCCGACATCAACGACTGACGAGGCTACGCTTACTGATATTCCTGTAAAAGCATACTATGATGAAGCGAACTATGTCGTCACCGGCGTGCCCCAGACCGTAAATGTCACGATTAAAGGCTCGACAAGCGCGGTGAAAAAGGCGAGACAGACGAAGAATTTTGAGATATACGCCGATATGAATAAGCTGAAGACCGGGACTCATAAGGTCGAATTGAAGGCGAAAAACGTATCGGACGGACTGACGATCTCCATTAACCCGTCAGTCACGACGGTTACGATTCAGGAAAAAACGGCTGAGAGTTTTCC
The DNA here is from genome assembly GCF_038004825.1 of Bacillus sp. FSL P4-0334. Lineage (NCBI taxonomy): Bacteria > Bacillati > Bacillota > Bacilli > Caryophanales > Bacillaceae > Bacillus > Bacillus sp. FSL P4-0334. Next base: position 1,237,522 of record NZ_JBBORX010000001.1, read on the forward strand.
CGTGGAAGTTGAATACTACAATAAAAGCAAAATGAAAAAGGGATATACCCCTCAGCAGCCGATTATCAGCCCGAAAAACGTGCAGATTACAGGTTCGAAAAATGTGATTGATAACATTTCACTTGTCAAAGCATCCGTGAACCTAGAAAATGCAAATGAGACCATTGAAAAGGAAGTGAAGGTGACCGTCTATGACAAAGACGGCAACGCACTTCCTGTTGATGTTGAACCGTCAGTCATTAAAGTGACGGTTCCCGTAGCCAGTCCGAGCAAAAAGCTTCCTTTCAAAATCGAAAGGAAGGGTAGTCTTCCGGACGGGGTGAGCGTTGCGAGCATTGACTCGAATCCGAGTGAGGTGACGGTTTACGGCCCGCAGGATGTGCTGGATTCACTTGAATTTATTGACGGCGTATCTCTTGATTTAGGCAAAATTGATAAAGATACCGATATCAATGCCGATATCCCGCTTCCTAAGGGTGTCACCAAGGTATCACCGGAAAAAATCACGCTTCATGTTAAAGTGGACAGTGAAGACAAAAAGGATTTTGACAATGTCGGAATCAAGACGGTCGGACTGGGAGGCTCACAGCAGATTGAGTTTCTCGATCCTGAATCGCAGGCGATAAATATTACGGCCAAAGGCTCTCCCGCCAACATTAAGGCGCTGAAAAAGTCGGACATTGAACTGTATGCCAATGTCTCGGACCTGGATGACGGAGAGCACTCTGTAAAGCTTGAAGTAAACGGCCCGCAAAACGTCACATGGTCCCTGTCAAAAGACACGGTTAAGATCAAGCTGACTTCTAAGAAAAACACAAGTTCAAATAAAAATGACGGCGGCTCCGCTGATTCCGGCAATAAGAACGGCACAAGCGGAGACGCAGACAAAGACAAGAACAAGAACCGGGAAGACGACACTGACAGCGATCAGAATAAAAGTCAAAACCAGGATCAAAATCAAGACCAGGATGAAGACGGATCAAGCGCTGATTCTTCTTCAACAGAATGAAAAAGGAGCGATACAAAATGGGCAAGTATTTTGGAACAGATGGTGTAAGAGGTGTTGCCAACAGCGAGCTTACGCCAGAGCTGGCCTTTAAAGTTGGGCGTTTTGGCGGTTATGTCCTGACCAAAGATAAGCAGCGCCCGAAAGTGCTGATCGGCCGTGATACACGTATCTCCGGACATATGCTGGAGGGAGCCCTTGTCGCCGGACTTTTATCGATCGGAGCTGAAGTGATGCGCCTCGGCGTTATTTCTACGCCGGGGGTATCCTATTTAACGAAAGCCATGGATGCTGAGGCGGGCGTCATGATCTCCGCTTCTCACAACCCCGTACAGGATAACGGAATTAAATTTTTCGGAGGGGACGGCTTTAAGCTTTCTGATGAGCAGGAGGCCGAGATTGAACGTCTCATGGATGAACCGGAAGATAAGCTGCCGAGACCGACAGGCGCGGACCTCGGGCTTGTAAACGATTATTTTGAAGGCGTTCAAAAGTATCTGCAATTTTTAAAGCAGACGGCGGACGAAGATTTCACAGGCATTCATGTAGCGCTTGACTGCGCCCATGGTGCGACATCATCCATTGCGACGCACCTTTTTGCCGATCTCGATGCTGACGTATCTACAATGGGGACGTCTCCGAACGGATTAAACATTAATGATGGCGTCGGGTCTACACACCCGGAAGCGCTGAGTGCTTTCGTCAAAGAAAAAAACGCCGATATCGGCCTTGCGTTTGACGGAGACGGCGACCGCCTCATTGCTGTTGATGAAAAAGGAAACATCGTCGACGGTGATCAGATTATGTACATATGCGCGAAGTATTTGAAATCAGAGGGCCGTCTGAAGGATGATACCGTCGTATCGACTGTGATGAGCAACCTCGGTTTTTACAAAGCGCTTGAAAAAGAAGAAATCAAAAGCGTTCAAACGGCAGTCGGCGACCGCTATGTCGTAGAAGCGATGAAAAAAGACGGCTATAATGTCGGCGGCGAGCAGTCAGGGCACCTTATTTTCCTTGATTACAACACTACCGGCGACGGTCTTTTGTCCGCGATCATGCTTGTGAATACGCTGAAGGCGTCCGGCAAAACTCTTTCAGAACTTGCGGATGAAATGAAAAAATTCCCGCAGCTCTTAGTGAACGTGAAAGTGACGGATAAATATAAGGTAGAAGAAAACGCTAAGGTGAAGGCCGTTATTTCTGAAGTGGAAAAAGAAATGAACGGAGACGGCCGGATTTTAGTGCGCCCATCAGGCACCGAACCGCTCGTCCGCGTGATGGCCGAAGCGAGAACAAAAGAGCTTTGTGACGAATATGTCACAAAAATCGTGGATGTCGTGCGGACAGAAATGGGAGCGGAGTAGCGAAGTTTATAAGCAGAGAGCGAACAAGACAAGTGCGATCAGCATAATATGATAGTAAACATGATGCCGGGGCGGCAAAAAATAATTGACCGTCCTTGGCACATGCTGTAAAATCAAGCTTGTTCAGCCTTTGTTTTTCACTTGCAGGAAAGGCGGGATTGTTTGCATCTTTTATAATTACAGCGCCCGAACTAAGCGCCCGAAAAACGGCTTAGTTGACGAGGATGGAGGTTATCGAATTTTCGGCGGATGCCTCCCGGCTGATTCATTTAGATCACAGCCGTAAGGATTTCTTCAAACCGGAGGGGCGACTCTCCGAACAAAGAGAAATCACATGATCTTCCAAAAAAACATGTGGGAGGGGACGATTGAAAGTCCCCTTGTAATTTGACTTTCTTCGTCTCCTTTTGCACCTTTAGGAGGAAGAAAAAATGTGTGGAATTGTAGGTTATATCGGTCAGCTTGATGCGAAAGAGATTTTGTTAAAAGGATTAGAGAAGCTTGAGTACCGCGGTTATGACTCTGCCGGTATCGCTGTGGCGAATGAGCAGGGCGTGCATGTGTACAAAGAAAAAGGCCGCATCGCCGACCTTCGTGAAGTGGTGGATCACACGGTTGAATCTCAAGCGGGAATCGGCCATACACGCTGGGCGACTCACGGCGAACCAAGCTTCCTGAACGCTCACCCGCATCAAAGCGCACTCGGCCGCTTTACACTTGTTCACAACGGTGTGATCGAGAACTATGTTCAGCTGAAGCGCGAATATCTTGAAAACGTTGAACTGAAAAGCGACACGGACACTGAAGTAGTCGTTCAAATGATTGAGCAATTTGTGGCGGGAGGACTTAGCACAGAAGAAGCGTTCCGCAAAACACTGACTCTGTTAAAAGGCTCTTACGCAATTGCATTATTTGACGGTGAAAACACAGACACCATTTACGTTGCAAAAAACAAAAGCCCTCTGTTAATCGGCCTTGGAGATACGTTTAACGTCGTGGCATCTGACGCGATGGCTATGCTTCAAGTAACGAATGAATACGTTGAGCTTTTGGACAAAGAAATGGTGATCGTGACAAAAGACGAAGCCGTGATTAAAAACCTTGACGGTGAAGTCATGACACGTGCGTCTTATATCGCTGAGCTTGACGCCAGTGATATCGAAAAAGGCACATACCCTCACTACATGTTAAAAGAAACGGATGAGCAGCCGCTTGTTATGCGCAAAATCATCCAAACGTATCAGGACGAAAACGGCAGACTGGCCGTGGCCGGCGATGTCGCTGACGCCGTGGCGGAAGCGGACCGCATTTATATCGTGGCTTGCGGAACGAGCTACCATGCCGGTCTTGTCGGGAAACAATATATTGAAATGTGGGCAAACGTACCGGTTGAAGTGCATGTAGCGAGTGAATTCTCTTACAACATGCCGCTTCTGTCTAAGAAGCCGCTCTTTATCTTCCTTTCTCAAAGCGGAGAAACAGCGGACAGCCGCGCCGTGCTTGTTCAAGTCAAAGCGCTGGGTCACAAAGCGCTGACGATCACAAACGTTCCGGGATCAACGCTTTCCCGTGAAGCGGATTACACATTGCTTCTGCACGCAGGCCCTGAGATCGCTGTTGCATCAACAAAAGCGTATACGGCTCAGATTGCCGTCCTCGCAATCCTTGCGTCCGTTGCAGCAGAACGTAACGGCGTTGATATCGGTTTTGATTTAGTCAAAGAATTAGGTATCGCGGCAAACGCCATGGAAGCCCTCTGCGACCAGAAGGACGAAATGGAAATGATCGCGCGTGAGTACCTGACTGTTTCAAGAAACGCTTTCTTCATCGGCCGCGGCCTTGACTACTTCGTATGTGTCGAAGGCGCCCTGAAGCTGAAAGAGATTTCTTACATCCAGGCGGAAGGCTTCGCCGGCGGCGAGCTGAAGCACGGAACAATCGCTCTGATTGAAGAAGGAACACCGGTCTTTGCACTGGCGACACAAGAACACGTCAACCTGAGCATCCGCGGAAACGTGAAGGAAGTCGCAGCCCGCGGCGCCAACACTTGCATCATCTCGCTGAAAGGCTTAGAAGACGCAGACGACAGATTCATCCTGCCGGAAGTCAACCCTGCGCTTGCTCCGCTGGTATCTGTTGTGCCATTGCAGCTGATCGCTTACTACGCTGCACTGCACCGCGGCTGTGACGTTGATAAACCGCGCAACCTTGCGAAGAGTGTGACTGTGGAATAGTATATTTAACCCCTTTGGTTATTAGCCAGAGGGGTTTTTTAATGCGGAAATGAGAAATACATACTCTTTGCGATTGTAAAGAAATCCCCTTTTATATATTGAAAAGGATTAACACCTGCTTTATAATACGAGATGCATTCCGGTTAAAATCCATAAATGTAATCATTAGTAAATCATTTTTATGCATGCCTCATCACATGCTTGAACTGACCCTCCATTTAAGTCAGACACGTATTAATCCTACATATATGCAATCCTTTCAAATAGCAATCGGCTGTAGCTTTGAAATAAAGTTGTGATGAAACACTCCTTGAAAACATAACTAATCTGGTATATATCACTAGAAGTTATGAGTTTAGTATAGGTTGATTGGTATACGAGTGGAGATTTAATTTTTTAAGGCAGTTGCAGAAACTAAAATATTAGCGAATAATAAATAAGATAGATAAGAAACTAAGAGGTGGGGGAAATGGACTATTCTGATATTTATAATTTTATTTCTTCTGTAGGAGGAGTAACGAATATAGAGAAAAAATACATTTTATATTATGACGAAACAAATAATCCTCGTACTTTTAAAATCACAGATGATGGGTTTAATGTTAATGAACACGAATTTTTTATTCTAGGTGGAATCGGTTTTGAAGCTGATAATTTTGCATCGACTGATGATATCGACGAATTATTTGATGCATTTTTATTACAGGCTAATGTTACTGAAGTAAAATTTAAGCATATACGCAATAATGCGCAAGACTTCTTAGCGTTGATATCAAAACCAAAAGTAGCTGTTCTTATTGAGTGGCTTTTTGAAAAAAAATATTTAATTCATTATTCTTATGTCGATAATTTCTATTACACAATTGTTGATATAGTAGATTCAATGGAAGAATCGTGGTCTGGTGGACAAGGGTTAAATAGAGTTTTGAAAAATAGCCTTTATTCATTGATTAAGGAACACCGAGATTTATTTTTAAGTTTACTAATTGAAATGGATTATCCTAACATTAAAAATCATGATAAGTTTGTTGAAAAACTCGTAGATTTGTTAGGGTCTCTAAATATTAATGATGATTTTTATCTAGAATTTTTACGGAAAATACTGAAAATTCACAGAGAGAGAAAATTGACATTATTGGAAAATAACGAAGACAGGATAGCAATAGGTGATTATTCAACATTTTATATAAATTTGATAATTACTTATCCAAATGCAAATCACATTTTTGATCATGAATTGTATATTGAAGAAATTTTGGATGCTAATCTGAAAGAAATATTAGGGCATGAGAGTATAAAATACAAATTCGTTGATTCAAAAGATGAACGTTTAGTGCAAGTCTCGGATTTGATTATAGGGGTTTTACGTTATTGGTTGGATTTTTTGGAATTAGCAAATATAAAAAATCTTGGGGAAATACTAAGTAAGATTTCAGAATCTCAAAAAAATAATCTGAAAAAATTTCAGGAAATTTTGCTTTATTCCCTAGAAATAAGCACAGGATTCAAACATGGAATTGGGAGTAATGACTTTGAATTAAAAATTAGCTATTTCTTAGAATATAATTTTTCATAAATCACCAATTTATTGATATTTTATATCAAATAAATGTCGAGGATTCATTAGGAATTATGCTTAAAACTAAAAATATATCAGAATAACTTTTTTGGAGAAATGAGAGACGAGAATATGAATTTATTTATTATTGGAAACGGTTTTGATTTAGCGCATGGCTTGCCTACACAGTATTGGGATTTTCGAACGTTTTTAAGAAAACACTACGGCATTTTTTTGAATGATTTTGAAGAGAAATATTATTTGAGTGATAAAGAGTTAAAGAAACTTCTATGGAGTAGTTTTGAATTTAATTTAGCTAACATAAACGAAGATGTGCTCTTTGAGCAAATGTATCAAAGTACGGATTTAGGTCTAGAAAGTGGTAATGTCGGTATAGCTGATACTTTAAGGTATTATTTTGAATATGAATTTAAGTATATAGATAAATTAACTACCTATTTGAAAGAATGGATTGAAGAAGTAAATCTAGAGTTAGATGGTTTAAATAAAAGAACTTCTTTTATTCAAGAAAGCAATCAAGATATATTTTTAAACTTTAATTATACAACTACTTTGGAAGATGTTTACGCTATTCCGAGAGAAAACGTTTTACATATACACGGTGTAGTAGATTCAGAGTTTGATTTAGTATTAGGGCATTCAAATTCAGATAGAATAACTTATTTCTTCGAAAAATACCGCAAATTTCAAAATCAATATGATGAACGAAGCGCACCTATATATAAAATATTAGCTGAGTACTGTTCTAAAACATATAAAGATGTACATAAATATATGCACCAATTATTTCTATTAAATTTTGATTCTATTGAAAAAGTATTGATAATAGGTCATTCTCTAAGTACTGTAGATTTGCTTTATTTTAAAAAAATAAAGGAAAGAATCAGGGAAGAGGTAGAGTGGAACATTTATTATTATTGTGAAAATGATATCGATATATTGAGAGAACAAATAAAAGAAATAGGTGTTAATGAACAGAAAACACAATTTATTCCGTGTGATAAGTTTTATGATCTTTTTATCGCAGAACAACATTCTTAACATTATAAAATTAATAGTCTCTTATTTAATTATGATCAAAGTACGACCCAAGGGAACTGCTAAGAAGTTCACGAGGATGACTTTGAAATCCACTATTTAAAGTTCAGAAAAGGTGGTTATCTATTAATGCATTACTACATAGAAAAACGCCTTAATTGAATACTGTTTCCTACCTATGAAATCGCAACAGCACAGCAGGGGGGAGGCTATGCTCTTCAAAAAAGTCAGTTGGGGCATATATCTTATCGTCACAAAAAAGTCTGAGTATGGTTGGGTGATCTAATAGCGAACGATTGAATAACTAATGATATAAACAACGTGAAGGAACTACAGCCAAAGATAAAAGGCATATCTGTTGCTACGATTATTTTAGCAGGAAGAAATCAATCTATGCATTATGGAGAAGGAAGCTATAAAAATGTAATTAAAAGTTGCTTTGAAGCATTGGCACAGATAGATAGTGAATTTGCACTGCAGAATGCATCTGGAAAGAACATGAGTATAGAGATGTTGGATATGTTAGGTTGAGATGATTATGAAAGCTACATAGCTACTATGGAAGATTGTTGAACAGATAATCACAATGGCCGATTGTGTGCTAAAAAGTTGGGGAGTTTTTAATGAAACTGTTCAAGAAAACCATTAGGAGGGATTAGTGTGGATTTATTTAGCGTTCAAGTTGAAGAAGATAAGTTGCATCCAAACTTTATAAATGTATCTAAGGATCGAGACCTAGTTAAGGTGTTAAATACATGGGCAATTGGATTTCAGGATAGAGATAACAAATTAGCAAAGGAATTTCAAACAACTTTTAATACTGCTTTCTGGGAGCTATACCTACATGCTTGTTTTGGTAATTTAGGCTTTAAAATGGATTATTCCTATTCTTCACCTGATTTTGTTGTTGAAACTAGAAAGAAAAAGTTAGAAATGGTTATTGAGGCTGTAAGCACTAGACATGCAGATGATGGGACACCTGAATATGATAGAATAAATGCCATAGATGAAATGTTTAAAAAGGGTGATTTAGAAGATACTGCGCTCTATGATGAAATTGTTCATATAGCAACAGAGCGTATAGCTAACAGCATCAGAAACAAGGTTGGTAAATATCATAAAAACTACTCTAAACTAGATCATGTTAAAGGAAAACCATTTATACTTGCTATAGGCTCGTTTGAACAGCCATTCTTTTATAGTCAAGGTATAGGTGCGATAGAAAAAGTACTATATGGCTTAGTAAAAGCTGAGTATAGAGAGAATGAACCTTATTTCGAGTATTCAGATAATATAATAAAAAGAAAGAGTGGGGAGCCGATTCCAATAGGATTATTCAATGACCCGAAATTTAGTTTTATCAGTGGGATTTTATTTAGTTCTGTAGCTTCTATAGGGAAAGCGAGAGCACTTTCCATAAATAAAAAGAAGAGTGTATATTTTAATACTTACACTTATAACGATTATGATACAAAAGCTGAAATTAAAATGATTCCACATAAAAAATATAGAGAATCTTTGTTAGATGGGCTTTCTCTATACTTGAATCCCTATGCAGATAACCCTATAGATTCAACAGAGTTTGATAACAGAGATATAGCTAAAGTGTATAGTAATGATTTTCGTGAAATAAAACATGGTTTTCTTTATTCAAGAATAGTTAATGATATACAAGGTTTTTAAATAATAGTATTTTGAAATCTTGAGAAGTTAACATCTCGGGTAATTTCAAAAAGTTCCAGTGTTCAATTAAATTTGAACTTGGGCTTTTTCTTATTCTGCCACAGGAATATTCTCAAAGGTTTTGAATTATATTCTAACGAATTCAATATGACGCATATTTTAATTAAAAAAGTCGGCACAATTATTAGTTTTATGTTATTTTCAGGATTATTTCAATTAAAAAACGAAAATATAGAATAATTAATGATGTTTATAGTTATTTTAAGTAATAACGCATCAAATTCACCTTCAGATAATTAAAATTCTAATTAAAGGAATTTTCACCCATCTTGATTTCGGGACGGATTAATATTTGTTGGAGGCATTAGTACATTAAAAATAATCAACTTTTTCATAAAACATTAACCACATCAAATAAAACCACACATTTAGATCAATCTTTGTTCAAATCCCAACATTTACAGTCCACTACTAATCAAATACCAACATTGTCAAGTAATAAAATGTCTATAAACTTTTACCGTGAATATCCCATTATATAAACGTAATCAATCGATTACACATCCACATTATGCTTAAGACTTTAAAATCCCTTTTGTATTTGTCGACTCCTGATCCATTATGAATACTCGACTAGATATAAAAATAACAACATTTTTGCAATAATCCGGTTCAATTCTCAAAAAAAGTCTGACAACAATGATAGGAGTGGAATGATGTCAAACCTTTTAGAAATCAGAAACATCAGCAAATCTTTTGGCCATAAACTGCTTTAAAGGATGTTACATTCAATGTGCCTGCCGGATCAATTGTCGGTTTTATCGGTGATAACGGCGCAGGCAAGTCAACAACATTTAAAACGATATTAGGATTAATCTCTCAGGATAGAGGTAAAGTGAAAATCTTTGGTAAAGAGAATCTGGATAAACATATAAAGTTCAAAGAAGATATTGGGGTCGTATTTGATGCGATGAATCTTCCTGCGCACCTTACGATAAAGCAGCTGAATCATGTATTTAAGAAACTATTCGACGCTTGGGACCAAGAGCATTTTTACCGGTTGGTTCATTCTTTCTCTTTACCCATGGACAAAAAAGTGAATACATTCTCGCGCGGCATGTCAATGAAGTTATCCGTAGCTGTTGCTTTGTCGCATAATGCACAATTATTACTCCTGGATGAAGCAACGGGAGGGCTTGATCCCTCTTCAAGAGATGACCTGTTAAATGAATTAAAAAGCTTTGTGAGTAAAAGCAACGGCGGTATTTTACTTTCATCGCACATTATGACTGATGTCGAGAAGATAGCCAGCCATATCATTATTATGAAAGATGGCGAAATTTTATTAAATGAAGAGAAAGATAAGGTTCTTGAAAGCTATACTGTTATAGACGTTGATGAAGGCCAATTGGCTGAGCTTGACGAAGATATCATTCTAGCAAAAAGGAAACATGGATCTTATTGGAGTGTGCTTGTATCGGATCAACAGAAATTGCCGAATGGCGTAACGGCCAACACCATTTCCATAGAAGAAATCAGCGTCTTTTTAACGAGGAGTGAAAACATTGAGAGGTCTGTTACTGACTAACTATTACCTGGTTTATCGAAGTTTCTTTGCATACACGGGGTTGGCCATATTGGTATCAGCAGTCATTTTTTATTTTGGGGATGCTTCAATGCATCGTTTTGTTGCTATGCTGATTATTTTGTTTGTCGTCATGCCCGCACTTGAGGTTATAAAGTATGAGAGCAAGTCTGGCTATGACAGGTATGTCCTGACTTTACCGGTCAGCAGAACAAATATTGTTCAAAGTCACTATTTCTTTTATCTTTTGATTGTTGTGCTCGGAGCCGTACTATCTTATGGTGTTTTCTTTGTATACAGCCTGGGATCAGATGAACCGATTGACAGCATATTTAATATTGTCTCTTTTGGAACGTTCATCGTTCTCTTTGCCGGTGCAATCGTTTATCCTCTTCTCTACATGATAGGCCCGGAAAAATCCGATGCTATTGTAATTGGAGGGGCAATGGGGGGACTTTTTGCTACCTTTGGATTGCAAAGTGTCGTTGGGTATGTAGCAGAACAAGTACCGCTGTCATTTTTGCACATAAATCCTTCTTTATATGTTCTGATTATATATCTCATGATCGGCGTTATCTTATATATCATTTCATTTTTCATTGCCGCAGCTATATATCATAAAAAAGAATTTTAGCAGCGTGTTTAATGATTTTATGCTATGACAACAGGATAAGATGGCACGGGCTCGTAAATTCACTTTAACTCCAAGCAGGCAGCCGCCCGCCCAATGGGCGGCTGTTCTTCTAATTAAAACTGCGTTGTCACATCGTACTCATAATCAATCTTCAATTTTACATTTTTCATAGTCGATTTAGCTGTTGCAAGTGTGTTGTATTTAAAATTCCAGATGCTTGCCGCTGAGAGGTTATCATCCAGTGTAATACCGTAATTCCCTTGTGTGGAGCTGTTTGCAAGTGCACGGTGCCACACTTTATTTTCTTCCGACATGATGTAGTGGCTTGTATTTCCTTGGCTTGGTGTTTGGGTTGCGGTGGTGTTGATTCTTTTCACTGTGGCGTCTCTTGGAATGCTTGTCTGTTTGGTTAAGTCGAGTCTAAGAACAGTTGAATCTGATCCATTCGGACTGAGGCTTGTGTTCCCTTTATTTTCAGCTGTACCGCTGAATGAGAAGGTCTCACTGCCGGATTTGATTCGGTCGTAAATAGAGAGTGTAAAGTACATATCGTCAGTGTAGGAGCCGCGGGACACTTTCACGTAGAACGTCTCGTTATTTTCTTTCGCATCTGTATTTGCATAGATAAAAGGTAGCGCCGTATCAGGATTTATCACTTCTGTGCCTTTACTGATCAGTACTTTATTTTTATTATAAATTTCAATGTCCATTCCCTTGTATTCACTTCTTGTTGAACTCCTGACATAAAGTCTTTCTCCCTTATTTGCCGTGAAAGTGAAATACGAATCCTTTTCCCCTTTTGGCAATATGGCTGTATCAATATTTTTATATTTCCAGTAGCCTACTGGATTGGCAGTTTCAAATGAGTGATTTCCTGTAATAGCGCTTATTTGTGATGAGTTCTTTTGAGACGCAGAGGCTGAGGCTGAAGGTGCAAACAATACGCCTGATAATAAGATTGCACTGACAAATAGTATAGATATATACTTTTTCGTGGAAAATTCCTCCTTTTTGACTACATCATACATAAAAACCCTCATGATGTAAACATTTGTTATTTTAGGTTAAAATCAACTGGGAAACAGCCGATACAAACACTAGAACATCATCTCAAGCGGAGGTTAAAAACATGCGCCTAAACGCTCGTTATATAAAAAATCAAGTAATGGCTCAGCAAGTGCTTCAGCGGTATTCTTCCAAAACAAATGTGAAAGATGCGGCAAAAGGGCCGGACAGCTTATTGATTCAGGCAGGCGGGACCCGCGATCTGAGCCAGGTGAATTATTCAAGGAGCGGTGTCACTGAGAAAGGGAGCAGCCTGTCCCGTTTATATCAATCTGCAAATCAGAAAACGATTACGGATAATGGGAAAGAGACGGTAATAGACGCTAATAATCCGTATGAGTCTGAGAGTGATATTGCGAGCAAGATTCTTGATGAGAAATACAGCCGTATCAATGAAATTAATAAACGAAAACCAGATCCTTTGCATTATATTAAGGACAAATACCAGCGTGCCGATTCACCTTATTTCAGAAGTGATTTATCAGAATCGGAGCGTCAGGCCGCTTATCATAATGAAACGGAATGGCTGTTTAAGGGGAAAGCCCAAAGCTATGATTTCCGTGATGCGGCGTTTCGGGGTGAAACGCTCAACGGAGAGATTCAAGTCGAAAATGAAAGGGTGTTTCAGCGGGCGCAGGTGAATCAGCAGATAGATATGCTTTTTCATCGGAATCATATTCAGATTCCGGAGGGTGCGAATCTTACATTTACGATATCACCGATTGATTATCTGTTAAAAGTGAGCGGGACTGACGATAAAGATCTCACTCAGCAGATTGAAGCCGTCTTAAACTCCGGGGAAAACAGCAAAGAGCTGTTTGCGCACATCATTCGCAGCCGGAGTGATGACTCCTCGCAGTTTACGCCGGAAACATATGAGAAATATCAAGTCGTTCGGGAAATGTATGAGGTGACCGGCTATCATCTGAAAGACTTGCAGATCGTGGACGGAAAGTACGTCACAGAAGACGGACGCGACCTTTTAGAGGTCTATAAGGAAGCGCTGCAGCAAGATCCTTTGTTGAGACATACGGCGGCAGAAGCGGCCGCCCATTACGGACAGGGGCTCACGAAGCTTGCGAGAACGGGTTATGACGCCATTCCTGATTTGGTTCTGTCCATTGAGTATAAAAACGGATCTCTGCGTGATGTCGGCCAAAGCAGGCAATACGGATCTGGGGATACAGATTGGCTTTCTGAATGGAAACGGGAGCTGGGTGTGCGTATATAAATTGAGAAAAAAGCTGACAAATGATGCCGTCAGCTTTTCTTTATGCGTTTACTTAAAACTCCTCATACTCCGCCGGGTCTTGGCCGTTTATGCGTCCGTCGGGGCGGGTAAGCGAGTCGATAATGCTCATGTCGTTTTCATCAAGGGAGAAATCAAAAACGGAGATGTTTTCAAGCTGGCGCTCGGGCGATGCTGATTTTGGAATCGGGATGGCGCCCAGCTGGATATGCCAGCGTAAAATGACTTGGGAAATGGTTTTGCCGTATTTGTCCGCAATCCGTCCGAGTTTTTGATCGTTCAATACTTCGCCGGCGCGGGATAACGGACTCCATGATTCTGTCACGATGCTCTGTTCTTCGTGCCATTGGCGCTGCTGCTGCTGATTAAAAGCGGGATGCAGTTCTATTTGGTTGATGCCTGGCTTTACGCCGGTTTCACGTTCGAGCCGTTCGATATGCTCAGGCAGGAAATTGCAGACGCCGATGGATCGGATCAGACCCCATTTTTTCGCATCAATCAGTGCCTGCCATGCTTCCGTGTAGCGGTCTTGTTTCGGGTTCGGCCAATGGACGAGATACAGGTCATAGTAGTCCAGACCGGCGCGGTATAAAGATTCTTGGATGGTTTGTACAGCTTTGTCATAGTCATGGTAGCGCCCGGGCAGCTTGGACGTCACGTATAGCTGTTCTCTCGGAACAGAGCTTCTCTTGATGGCTTCTCCGACCGATCCTTCATTTTCATAGTTATAAGCGGTGTCAATCAGACGGTAGCCGATATCAATGGCGCTTGTAATGGCATGAACGCCGTTGTTTCCATTAAGAGCGTATGTACCGAAGCCGATCGCGGGAATGCTTGTCCCATCCAGCAGTTTCTTTTGCGGAATTGCTCCAGTCATCATTAAATCCCTCCTTGTTTTCTACTTTACCATTATTTTTACAAATGAAACATAATAATGGAAGGAAATGAGATGATCCGCACATGAAAAAAGCTGACGGAGAACCGCCAGCTTTAAATTTGAAACATCCATGCTACGACGGGGCCGAAGACCGACCCTAACACGGCGCAGAGCGTCATGGAAACAGAGCTCATGGAGACCGTTAATTCTCCGTACTCCATTGCTTTTGAGGTGCCGAGCGCATGGGAAGCGCTCCCGAATGCAATTCCTTTCCCGAGTGAGCTGCGAATGCGGATCCACTTGAGAAGCAGCGGTCCTAAGATAACGCCGGAAAACCCTGCGATCATGACGAACACGACTGTCATGGAAGGGACACCGCCGATACCGGACGCAATCTGTATCGCGACAGGCGTCGTAATTGATTTTGGGATAATTGACAAAATCAAACTCCGGCTGATGCCGAACAGCTCTGCAAATAGCAGGCCGCTGACCATTCCGGAGAATAAACCGGCCAACACGCCGCCGATGATCGGAAACATATACTTGATTAACACCCGGCGCTGCTTATAAAGCGGGTATGCCAAAGCCACCACGGCGGGGCCGAGCAGTGAATTGATCCATTGTCCGCCGATCATATAGTCTTTATACGAAATATGAAAAACAAGCAGCACGGCGATAATGAAAATCGTAGTCGTCAAAACCGGTATGAGAAAGGGATATGGAAAGCGCACATATAATTTCACCATAGCCAGATAGGCGGCGGCCGTGAACAAAATTATAAGGATTGCGATACATGCTTGCTGCACTTCTTTTCCTCCTTTCTCTGATTGGCTTTGTGCTCTAACAGCTGGCTGGCGTACCCTGCGGCGATCATTGTGACGATGGTGCTCAGCACGATGATCAGAAACAGAGCAGCCCCGCTGGCGGAAAACAGTGACGGGTAATTGATGACGCCCGTCATGGCCGGAATGAATAACAGCGGAAGAAAAGACAGCAAAAATCCGGCTCCGTCTTCAATCATTTTGACGGGAATGATCTTAACCGATAAACATATGATCAGCAGGATCAAACCGATGATACTTCCGGGAATGGGCAGGTGAAAGAACTGCTGAACGGCTCCCCCGATAAAGGAAAATGCGAATAAAATAATGATTTGCAAGATGATGCGTATGACTTTCACGACAATGCTGTTCTTTGGAGAAGAGCAGCTTCCCCCTTTCTTGATGCTTCGATATGTTTCTTTACTTTTTGCGCATATATTTGTACTATACAAATATATGTATGCAAAATCTTTCTATATGTTTTCTTAGTAAATGTGCATATGTTTGTATTATACAACTAATATTGCTGTTGTCAATTGTAAGGAGTGAGGCTGTTTGTCAAAACAAGATCCGATTGAATTAATTGAATATGAGCTCACCACTTTTATCAGGAGAGCTGTTTATCTTGATAACTCCGACCGTAAAATCGGACATCTGGAAAGGGCTGCGTATTTGTTATTACGGCAGCTGGATGAATTCGGACCGGCGCGTGTAAAGGAATTAGCCGAATCTTTTAAGCTGGATATTTCCACATTGTCACGCCAGGCCGCGGCCTTGGAGTCGAAAGAGCTGATCCAGCGTTTTTCCGATCCTTCTGACGGGCGGGTCAGTCTGTTTGCGATTACGAAGCTTGGCAAACAGAGGTTAAAAGCTGATAAAAAGATGCGTCTTGATCGATACCGACATATGCTTGACGATTGGTCAGGCGATGAAAAAGAAAAGTTCGGCCGGCTTTTGCTGCGGCTGAATGAGGCATTTATCGATTAATGCATGATTTTTGCCGGTTAAGCAGGATTATGGCGTATACAAGGGAGAATGGAAGAGAGTAAGACTTTACGCCATTCTGCTTAGCAAAAATAATATTGAATAGGGGGCGGAACATGTTTCTCCAGGGACATCCTGTTTCTCGGAGGCTGCAGCATTTATTATCTCAATATTCATAATTCAATAAAAATGAAAGCGCTTTATTTTTAGTTTGTTGGTTTAAGGTGCAAGGTGTTTACCTGAAAAAAACAATTGTATTTTCCACGGAAATTTATTATGATGAAATAAGGAAATTGGAGATTATACAACAATAGAAAAATAGAATATTTCTAATATTGCGGGAAATGAAGAGTGAGTTAGGTTCAACAGGTGCACCTTCTGCTTCATTATTTCACATATATCAGAGCTGTTAAGAGGAGGAAGCGAAGTGGCAAACAAAGAATTAAAGAGAGGCTTAGGCGCGCGTCATATACAGATGATTGCGCTGGGCGGCACGATCGGTGTCGGTTTATTCATGGGGTCATCCAGCACGATCGGATGGACCGGGCCGTCTGTCCTGCTGGCTTATGCGATCTCGGGTATCTTTATCTTTTTTATCATGCGTGCGATGGGCGAAATGCTCTATGTAGAGCCGAGTACAGGGTCGTTTGCGACATTCGGCCATAAGTATATACATCCGTTAGCCGGCTATATGACGGCGTGGAGCAACTGGTTTCAATGGGTGATCGTCGGGATGTCTGAAATTATCGCCGTCGGTTCGTATATGAAATATTGGTTTCCTGATCTGCCGGCATGGATTCCCGGCATTATCGCCATGGCCATTCTCGGTGCGGCGAATTTAATTTCGGTAAAATCTTTCGGTGAGTTTGAATTTTGGTTTGCCATGATCAAAATCGTCACCATTATTCTGATGATTGTGGCCGGAATCGGAATTATTTTCTTCGGTTTCGGTAACGGAGGGCATGCGATCGGATTATCTAATTTATGGTCGCACGGCGGTTTCTTTACGAATGGTTTTTCAGGATTTTTCTTTGCCTTGTCTTTGGTCGTTGCGGCCTATCAAGGGGTCGAACTGATCGGGATTACGGCAGGGGAAGCGAAGGACCCGCAAAAAACGCTGCGAAGCGCGATTCAGAGTATTATTTGGCGGATTTTAATTTTCTACATCGGTGCGATTTTCGTAATCGTTACCGTATATCCGTGGAATGAGCTTCACTCACTCGGCAGTCCGTTTGTTTCGACATTTGCGAAAGTCGGGATTACGGCGGCGGCCGGTTTGATTAACTTTGTTGTGATTACCGCTGCGATGTCCGGATGCAACAGCGGGATATTCAGTGCGGGACGCATGCTTTATACATTGGGCGTGAACGGACAGGCCCCGAAATTCTTTAAGAAAGTTTCTTCGAGCGGTGTGCCGATATTCGGTACGTTTGCCGTATTAATCGGACTTGTGATCGGTGTCGTGCTGAACTACATCGCGCCTCCGAAAATTTTTGTCTATGTGTACAGCGCGAGTGTGCTGCCGGGAATGATTCCGTGGTTCGTCATTTTAATCAGCCATCTCGGTTTCAGAAGAGCGAAGGGCGCTGAGCTTGATAAGCATCCGTTTAAAATGCCTTTTGCGCCGTTTACAAACTATTTGACGATCGCTTTCTTACTCATGGTATTGATCGGCATGTGGTTTAACAAAGATACGCGGATTTCGTTGGTTGTTGGGGTGATTTTCCTGGCGATTGTGACGGTCAGCTATTATGCGTTCGGTATCGGCAAGCGCATGCCTGGTGAAAAATCGAAAATAGAAGACGCTGTATAATTCAAAAAGACACCTCTCTTACAGGGGTGTCTTTTTCGGCTTGTCCGCGAGTGGTATACTGATTAAAAAAAGCAGAACCGGGGGAAACATCGATGAGTCATTACCGTACGTTATTATTTGATATAGACAATACGCTGCTGGATTTTACCGCTTCAGAAACCGATGCTCTTCAAAAATTGTTTCAAGGTTCAAAGCTGGAGCTGACGGCAGAGGTGGAAGCCCGTTATAAAGCGTTAAATCATGGGCTGTGGAAGGCGTTTGAAGAGGGGGAAATGACCCGCGATGAAGTGGTGAATACACGGTTTGCCCTTTTGTTTAAAGAATACGGCCTCGAAGCCGACGGCGTGCTGATGAATCAGGCGTACCGCCAATACTTAGAAGAAGGGCACCAGATGATAGACGGGGCTTATGAGCTGATTGAACGGCTGAGTCCTTTATTTGATTTATACATCGTGACGAACGGCGTCTCAAGATCACAATATAAGCGGCTGGGCGACTCCGGTCTGTATCCGTTCTTTAAAGATGTGTTTGTATCTGAGGACACGGGTTTTCAAAAGCCGATGAAGGAATACTTTGATTACGTGTTTGCGAGAATTCCCGGTTTTTCTGCCGAGGGGGGACTTATTATCGGCGATTCACTGAGCGCGGACATAAAAGGCGGTCAGATGGCGGGAATTGATACGTGCTGGTTTAATCCCGGAAAGAAAGCAAATGAGTCCGGAATCATCCCGACGCATGAAATTCATTCGCTTGATGAGCTGTATGATGTGCTGAACGTGGAGCGGAAAGCCGCCGCTCATTTGTAAGGAGAATTCGATGAAGATTGCACATACGAAGTTACTGATCAGGGGTTTTGCATTACTATCAATCTTTCATGCGATTCTTCAGCTTCCTCCCGGCCGGGGGGAGCTGAAGGTTTTTTTGTCTGTGCTCGTGATTATGCTGACGGTTAATGACTGCCTGCGGCCGCTATATATGAAGAGAAGGCCGGCTGTATATCAAGTCTCTTTTCTCCTGAGCAACGTTATCGCGGGAGTTCTTTTGCACAATGTCTATAGTGTGGGGACACAGGCCGTAATGGTGCTTTTATTGGCGGAGGTGCTTATTACTGATAAGCAGATTTCGGCTGTTTTGTTAACGATGAATGCCGCCGCATTTGCCGCAGCTTTATACGCCGGCGGAGCGGGTGTCAGTGATATCGTGCCGCCATACTTCATCATGTTTGCGGTGATTTATTTATATCGGAAAAACCTGCAGGAGAAGTCGAAGGTTGAATTGCTGAACCGAGAGCTGAAGATCGCTAATGACACACTGAAGGAATATTCAGACCGGATTGAGGAACTGGCCGTTACGAAAGAAAGAACTAGAATTGCGCAGGAGCTCCATGATTCTCTCGGTCATTATCTGGCTGCTCTGAAAATGAATTTGGAATTTGCCGGGAAGACAGCCGGGCATCAGCCGGACAAAGTGAAGCAGATCATTCATAAGGCGCATGATCTTACGAAAGAATCCATTTTAAAGCTTCGCCAGGCCGTTATGCTGCTGCAGGGCTCTTTGCCGGGGCGGGGATTTGAGCAAGAGCTCCGTGACATTTTCAGCCATTTTCAAGAGGCGGGAGGCATACGCTTCGAGCTGGAGACGGACGCGGCCATAGAAGCGGAACAGCCGGATGTGAAGCATTGTCTTTATCAATCCGTTCAGGAAACGATTACGAATGCGATAAAGCATGGACATGCTTCATATGTTTCTGTCCGGATTCAAAAAAACCGAAACATGATATTGGCGCATATTCATAATAACGGCTCAGCCTGCGGAACGATCATAAAATCAAATGGTCTGAAAGGAATTGAGAAAAGAGCAGCCGCACTTGGCGGAGAGGCTGTTTTCTCGTCTGGGAAGGAAACGGGTTTTGACGTGAAAATAAGGATTCCATGCAAGGAGGAATAATCAAGTGAATGTCATGATTGCAGACGACCAGTCCATTGTGAGAGAGGGGCTGAAAATGATTCTGAGTCTTCATGAAGGAATTCAAATATCGGGAGAGGCTTCTTGCGGCGAAGAGGTTCTCCGGCTGCTTTCTCAAACCGAAACCGATGTGATTTTGATGGATATCAGAATGCCCGGTATGGACGGAATCGAAACGACAAAAGCGGTAAAAGCGCGATATCCGTCCGTAAAAGTCATCATTCTGACAACGTTTGAGGATGATCACTATATTTTTGCCGGGCTGAAAAGCGGAGCCGACGGCTATCTCTTGAAGGATGCTGATTCAGATGAAATGATCGCCTCCCTTCAAGCCGTTTATGAAGGGAAGATGATGCTGAATCCCAAAATCACGGTTTCCGTCGTAAAAGCGCTGAACAATATGGAGATCCCTGCGGTGCAGAAAGAGCCGCGGACAAAGCTGAAGGAGATTCTCACGCCGAGAGAGCTTGATGTGGCGAAACACATTATGGAAGGCAAAAGCAATAAACGCATTGCCGCAGACTTATTTCTGACTGAAGGCACTGTGAAAAACTATGTATCCAGAATCCTCGATAAACTAGAAGTGTCAAACAGAACTGAGCTTACCTTATATTTGCAAAAATTGCTATAACCCCGCTTCACCCTCCTCTCTCCCTTTTTATCACTAAACATATGACGAAAGTAATACCCATATCGAGTACGAAAGTGAATAGAAAACAAGGATTGCCGAGAGTAGAATAAGTGCAGACATGACACAAGGAGTGCTGCCCGAATGCTCGAATTAACGGATTTGACAAAGAAGTACGGCGATTTTACCGCTGTCAATCATATATCACTGCGCGTCGAAAAAGGAGAGATATTCGGTCTCCTGGGACCAAACGGCGCCGGTAAATCAACAACGGTGTCGATGATCAGCACCGTGCTCCCGCCGACGGGCGGAACAATCTGCATTGACGGAACCTCATTACAGGAGCAGCCTGCGGCCATAAAAAAAGTGATGGGCGTCGTCCCGCAGGAAATCGCTTTATATCAAGCGTTAAGCGCAAAGGATAATTTGGCTTTTTTTGGGAGTCTGTACGGACTTTCCGGTAAGGAACTTTGTAAACGGGTTGATGAAGTGCTGGACATCATCGAATTAAAGGAACAGCGACATCAAAGGATATCTGAATTTTCAGGCGGAATGAAAAGACGGGTGAATATCGGGGCCGCGCTAATGAATGAACCGAAACTATTCATTTTAGATGAACCGACCGTCGGAATTGATCCGCAATCCAGACACCATATTCTTGAAACCGTGAAGACGTTAAATCAAGAAAAAGGGATGACCGTCATCTACACGAGTCATTACATGGAAGAGGTTGAATACCTCTGTGAAAAAGCGGCGATCATGGATCACGGCTCAATCATTGCCTGCGGGACGAAAGACGACTTGAAGAAGTCAGCCAAAGCCTCTGATACCCTGATCGTGAATGCAGAGGGGCTGAATGATGATGCCGTTAAAAAAATCCGCCGCATTCCCGGTGTTGCCGAGGCTGCTGTCAGCCAGCAGACCATTACGATGCTCGTCTCTGCGGCAGATCGCAATATCCTTGATATTGCGGATGATATCAGGAAAACCGGTATCACCATTAAAGGCATTCATTTCGAGGAAGCCAATCTGGAAAGCATTTTCCTCCGGCTCACCGGCAAAACGCTGCGGGATTCATAGGGGGCGTCATGAAAATATTATTCAGGCTGATCTTATTAGATTTTCGGTTATTGGCCGGAGCAAAGTCTTTCTATATAAAACTGATTCTGTTTCCGGCACTGATGATTTTTATTTTAGGAACGGTTTTTCACGGCGATTCGAAAGTGAAGCCATTTCAGACCGCGTTTTATAATGCGGATCACGCGGAGAGTTCTTTGGGCGACGTATTAAAGAATGACGTGCTGAAACAAACTGATCTCATCCGTGTTAAAGACATAGGCAGTTACCAAGAAGGGAAACAGCTTGTCAAAAGCGGCAAAGTCTCCGTTTTTGTATACGTGCCGAAAGGCTTTGCAAAAGCGGCAGAACACAATGAAAAAACAAGTATCAAAGTCATCTCGGACCAACAAGGCTCTGTAAACGGAGACATTGTGGAAATGATGGCCGATTCGTTTGTCACCAGAGTAAAAGCGGAGATCAGTGAAGAGAAAGCGGTGCTGAAGCAGTCGGGACATCTGTCAAAGGAAGATGCCAGCAAAATCATCAGCGGCCTTTCGGGTGAACGTGAACAGGCTGTCACCATTCCGAAACAGTCGGCCGGCAATCACGCGGCCCCGATTGATGCGATGCAGTATTATTCAATCGCAATGGTCGTCATGTTCTCCATTATGACCGCGTTTGCGCTCATTCACGGGATAGTGGAAGAGAGACAGCAGCACACGTTATTCAGAATCAAATCAATGCCTGTTTTACGTATCCAGTACGTGGCGGGTAAGCTTTTGGGAATCATGCTTGCCATCCTTATGCAAATGGCTGCCGTCATCATCGCAAGCGGCATCTTGTATCAGGTAAAATGGGGCAATTTGTTTGAAATATTACTGGTTACGATCGTTTATTCATTTGCGATCGGCAGTATCGTGCTTCTTTGGGGGTTTACTGCAAAAAACCACGAGACCGTCTCAAGCATGGCGGCTCCCATTTTATACGGATTCAGTTTTTTAGGCGGAAGCTTTATCGCAAAAGACGGCTTGCCTGACAGTTTGAAAATCGTGCAGGAGCTGATACCGAACGGCAAAGCGATCAACAGCTATGTCAGTGTCACGCAGCATGCCGGTCTGAGCGGTATTTCGACGGATTTGGCAGAGCTTGCCGCCATCGGCGCCGTGTTTTTATGTTTGACCATCTGGGTGTTTAAACGGAAGGAGGCTGTTTCATGACGCAGCTGTTATTCATGATCAGACATCAGCTGAAACTGATGCTGCAAAATCGGGCTGCCATCTTTGCGACGATTTCCGCCCCGCTCCTTCTCACATATTTCTTTTCCTTTTCTGCGGATGGCAGTCAGCAGAAGGAAGTATATGTAGCTGATGAGGATCAGAGCGCCTATTCAGCGCAATTTATGAAAATGATTCAGAAAGCCGGCCATATAAAAGTCACGAAGGTCACGGAGGACGTATTAAAAACAAAGGTTCATCATCAGGATATATCCTTTGGATTGCTGATCGGCTCTCATTTTGAAGAGACGTTATTTTCCGGAGATGAATTGAACGTTTCATTTATTCAGAATGAAGAAAAGGGTGATGCTGTTTTGACAGAGCAGCTGATTGCGCAGCAGGCGGGCGCGCTGAAAAAAATAGTCCGCGATGCAAAAGTGATATCCCGCACGCTGCACACCGACGGGAAGCAGGCGGCAGCTGATCTCTTGAAGGATATTCAGGGTCATTCCGCCGTCAATGTTGACCGCCATCACGTTTATGAAGGCGGACAAGCAGCCGACAGACTTATCGGGTTTTTAGTGATGTTTATCTGGTTCGTTGCAGTCCAAAGCCTGCGATCATTTATAGATGAACAAGAAAATCATACATATGACAGATTGCTGAGCACGCCCGTTTCCTATACAGCATATGCAATCTCTAAGTTTGCGGCGGCGTATCTTTTCGGACTTCTCCATATTATCGTAATCCTCGCTGCCGGAACATTCATGCTGCATATCCGTTTTGCTGATCATGTTTTTGCTGCGGGAGCGGTGCTTGCGGCCTGCTCGTTTGCGCTGACTGCTGTAACGATGGCCGTGATACCGTTCATGAAGAGCCAAAAGCAATTCACGTCGCTTGCTTCGGTTTTTATAGCTGTCACGGGTTTATTGGGAGGGGCTTTCTTCACATTAGACGCGGCTCCGGAGTACATGCGCATGCTGTCGTTGTTTACTCCTGAAAAATGGGCGATCGGCGCGTTTCAAAACAATGGCGGAGGCAGCATGCAGATAGTGCCGCTGAGCCTGTTTCTTGCTGCCGGTGCAACGTCATTGGTCTTATCACTTTATATGATAAGCCGTCATATGAAAAAAAACGGTTAGAAGGGTGGCTGCTTTGTATATGGCAGAAATGATCGGAATCATAGAATTGCTCGCGGGAGTTGCAATGAACGTATGGATCGGGCGGCTCGGAAAAACCTTTTTCGGTAAAGATGACAGAAGTTCGAGAGTCGTGTTAAGAATCTGCGGCATCTTTCTCATGATCAACGGCGTTTCAAGAGCGTTTCATATCTAGTTCACAAAGTGTTCCGGACTCTTTTATAAAATGTAATCTTTTTCCTTGTAAATCGTGTAAAATAGTATAGGATTCTACGAAAAGAATAAGAGGGGGAAGAAACATGAAAAAGAGACTCGTTATGCTATTCGCGGCGGCCGCCGCTGTTTTGTTGCTTGTGAGCGGGTTGTGGGCTCCATCAGCGTCTGCGGCGCCGGCTCCTGCTTTAACACAAATCCGTATTATCGGTGTGACGTCTGACGGTCAGAGTTACCAATGGGAAAATATCGGGCCGAACCAAATCAGCGCATCAAAACCGATGAAGGGTACAACGGGTTATTTAGCCGTATATTTCCAAGGGTATCCGAACAATAACACGATCCAGGCATTTAACAACGGAACGAATATTACAAATCTTACGTCAAAAGCGCTGGAAGATGAATATACGAAAAACGGCAATATCGTTACAGGCTACATTAAATATTACAGTGTTCCTCTTTCTTATGTCAGTTCAGGAACGTTCTCTTTCTCCGCAACGGGGCTGAACGGGCCGTACACGCCGTTAAGCAGCGGATTTTTCTCCATTCAGGTACAGAGTTAAAACAGCCGCCCGGTGCTTTCATGTATAGTTTTTCTCTCTTTCCGGGAAGCTATTCCTATAGAAAAGGGAGGGCTTACATGATGGACAGGACACTCGGATATTTGCGCGAGTCGCTTTCGAACCACTTGGAGCATGATGTGTGCCGAGGGATTTATAAAAAGCTTCAGGTGAAGCATTATGCAAATGAGGGCGAGTTTGTGAAAGATCTAAATGATTTGGAAATGGATGCGCTGAATCAGCTGCTTGAAAAGGAAATCAAATATGCTGAGAACGAGCAGGATGAGAAGCGCACGATGGAATTGAATGAAGTATATGAGCTCCTGTTTTAAAAAGCCTCCCGGCGGTCGGGAGGCTTTTTATTGTTTCGGAAACAGTTTACAGAATCATCCAACCCTTTGTATAATGGATAGTTGTGAAAAACACAGACGGAGGAGAAACATGAACGAAATAAAAAAACAGACGGTTCTTGAGTTGTCATCGGTTGAAAAAACTTTGGTTTTTCTGGTGCCGCCATTATTGGGGCTGGTCATCGGATGGTTTCTGCCGGTCATTGCGAAGTGGGCCGTAACATTGGATTGGCTGCCTTTTCACGGGCCGCTGGACATTATCGCTTCTTTTCACGGATGGAAGGCTGCGGCTGCAACCGCCGTTATCGGCTTAATCGGGGGAGTGTGGCTGACGCGGGCAGCTTTTAAAGAAACTCTTGTGGCAGTCGTGACGGACAGCGAGGTGTCCTTAACCATATATAATGAAGAAAGCGTGTTTTCGAAAGACAGCATTTCCGGTGTGTTTACGGATGAAAAGCATCTTGTCTTATTGGGGACTAAAGGGCAGGAGCTTTTTCGGGAGAAGCTTGAGCCCGCGGTTGAAAAAGCGGCTGATGCGTTTCGCGCGCATGGGTATATCTGGCTGGGGACGGAAGATCCTTTTAAAGAAGAATACAAACGGTGGGTGCCGGACACGCCGGATTTGGAGCCTGGGGCAAATGCTCTTTTAAAAGCGAGAGAAAAGGCGCTGAAAGAGGAGGAAAAGGCTGATGCGAAAGAGCTGAAAGCGGAAATATCCAAACTGGGCATTACCGTGCGGGAGAAAGGATCGCGCCAATATTGGCGGATCTATCAAACGCCGTCTGCATAAAAAAAGCTGCCGCCGTTTGATACGGCCGGGCAGCCCGGGAACAGATTATTTCTTCTTGTCATCATAATATTGAACCGGGTACATGGAGCCTTCGGATACCATTTTGTTATCTTCAATATCTTCGGGATGCGGGTTGCCTGCTTTGTTGACGGGGAATGATTCAATATCCTGCTTCCCGGAGAGCGATGTTTTCATATTGCGGATAAAGTTCATCACCTTTTGGCGGTTTGATTTATCTTTGAGCAGGTAGGAAGTCACTCCGACAGTCGACACGGCAAGTCCTGAAATGAGCAGTTTTTGTTTCACGATAAAAACTCCTTTCTATTTCTGGCTTGCAGTAGTTATTCCCGCTTAACGGCTGTTTAAACATCGGAAGGGTAATTTTGGCTTTCTGCTTTAATGCGATAAAGATTGACAAAACTATTTTCAGAATAATATTATAAATATATGATAGCGCTGGAGTCATATTTTAATTGAAAGGTGTTAACTTTATGAATCAATTACATCGCAGAATGGGAACGTTTGCACTCATGATGGTCGGACTTGGGTCGATGATTGGCTCCGGTTGGTTATTCGGGGCGTGGCGGGCGGCTCAGATTGCGGGACCTGCCGCAATTATTTCCTGGATTATCGGTATGATCGTTATTTTGTTTATCGCACTTTCTTACAGTGAATTGGGTTCAATGTTCCCGGAAGCCGGGGGAATGGTAAAATATACTCAATATTCTCATGGATCATTTATTGGATTTATCGCAGGATGGGCAAACTGGATTGCGATTGTTTCCGTTATTCCGGTGGAAGCGGTTGCGTCTGTTCAATACATGAGCTCATGGCCGTGGGAATGGGCAAAATGGACAAGCAATCTCGTTCACAACGGCACTCTTACGGGAGAGGGGCTCGGCTTCGCATCCGTATTACTGATTATTTACTTTTTACTGAATTATTGGACAGTTAACTTATTTTCAAAAGCGAATTCATTGATTACCATCTTTAAAATCATTATTCCGGGGCTGACAATCGGAGCGCTGCTGTTTACCGGTTTTCACGGCGGAAACTTCACATCCGGTTCAAGCATTGCGCCGAACGGCTGGGCAAGCGTGCTGACGGCGGTGGCCACATCAGGTATCGTATTTGCGTTTAATGGGTTTCAAAGCCCGATTAACATGGCCGGAGAAGCAAAAAATCCCGGCAAATCGATTCCGATTGCGGTTGTCGGTTCGCTGCTGGTCGCAACCGTCATTTACGTCCTATTGCAAATCGCATTTATCGGTGCGGTTGAACCTTCCATGATCGTTCACGGCTGGAGTCACCTGAACTTCAACTCTCCATTTGCCGATTTGGCGATCGCATTGAATATCAACTGGCTTGTCATTATTCTTTATGCGGATGCGTTCGTATCTCCGTCAGGAACGGGTATTACTTATACCGCTACGACGTCCCGCATGATTTACGGCATGGAAAAAAATAAATATATGCCGAGCATTTTCGGAAAGCTTCATCCGCTGTACGGCGTGCCGCGCCAAGCGATGATTTTCAACCTGGTCGTATCGTTTATCTTTCTGTTTTTATTCAGAGGATGGGGCGTGCTTGCTGAAATCATTTCCGTTGCGACGCTGATTTCTTATATCACGGGTCCCGTGACGGTGATGACGCTGCGGCGGACGGCGGCGGATTTGTACCGGCCTCTCCGTCTGAAAGGCCTCAGCGTGGTTGCACCGCTCGGCTTCGTGTTCGCGTCTCTCGTGCTGTATTGGGCGCGCTGGCCGTTAACAGGGCAGGTGCTGTTTATCATTTTGATCGGCCTTCCGATTTATTTCTACTACCAAGCGAAAGCGAAGTGGAAAGGATTCCGCAGAAACTTTAAAGGCGGGGTCTGGATGGTTGTCTATCTGCTCAGCATGATGGTCATTTCATGGCTCGGAAGTGAAAAATTCGGCGGTCTGAACATCATTCCGTACGGCTGGGATATGGGGCTGATCGCAATCGTTGCCCTTGCCTTCTATGCGTGGGCGCTGAAGAGCGGATTCAAGACTGAGTATCTGAAAGACGCCAAAGCAATCAACGATCAATTAAAAGGCGGACAGGCGGAAGCCGCTGCCGGAAAAGAATAATGATTGATAAAAACCTTGCGGGAACGTTCCCGCAAGGTTTTTTGATCGGGCAAAAAAACATGGGTTCGGCATCATCCCCAAACCCATGCTGGCTCGATACAGACGTGACGATGAATGAGAAAGCCTAACGACAGGCAACCAGGGACAGTATTCTTTTTTTCTCATGATTTCTCCGCCTTATCAATAACTGTCTTCCATACTAAAGAATGAATCTAAAAGATATGTTGGGCAACTATTAATCTTTTATGTTTCTTCTTCTCCATGCTTCATCTTTTTCCTGTACTCCAAAGTCAAAGTTTTAGAGACAAAACAAATAATTAACCATAGAATAAATACAGTACGTAAGTTGAGATTACAATAATTGTATAATAAATTAAAATATAGGAAAGTAAATAGTTAGGGATAATAAGTATGAAAACGCGAAAATTAGGACTGGGCGTCTACCCAAGAGACATCAGAGATTCCGATTATACAAAAACTATCAAAACATTTAGATGAATTATTTTCACTCCCTAAGTTTATTTAGGGAGTCATATTATTTTAAGGAGAGAGATTATATTTGAACAAGATTAAGTGGCTTATTATAATTGCGGTCATAGTATTAATAGGTATATTTATATGTATTGGAACTTTTAAATATACTAATTCAGTTTCTAATGTTAAACAAACTGAAAAAGAAAAGGAAAAGTATTTCTTGAATGATAAAATTGCAGCTATATATTATTCAGCTACAATAGATTATCCTAAAGATGGGAGTTATACTGTATACATTGATGAAAAAGGAGCAGCAACAGCTGTAAAAGGAGATGCTATTGAGGTTGGAACCATTGCACAAGATGAAAAAAACATAGTTAGACAGGACAAAAAAGAAGTTTATATGATAGGCGATAACTTTAAAAAATTCCCGATGCAACATCAAGTACATACAAGTTATGGGCAATCATCAGGCCATTTAATAAAAGAAAATATCTTTTATTTTTTGAATAATCAAGGAGTCGGTGAAAACCATTATAATAGTTTAATTAGATGGGGTAACGGCAGTGGATTTCATGAAAAGATTATTCCGGGTTTCTATACAAGTACTGGTAATGACGGTGAATATATTTACGTGATAAATGAAGATTCTTCAATTAAAACACCGACTTTTCAGGGTATTAAAATAGATAAAGATAAAGTTACAGTAGGGAAAGGAACAACAATTCCTGTATTAAATGAAGAAAATTGGAGTGTTTATTCACAAATAATAGTTAAAAAAAGCTCAGCCTTTTTTATACTATATAACCAAACGGATAAATCAAACAAAGTACAATTCAAAGTAGCAGAAATTGATTTAAAGCATAAAAAGTTTAAAGGGGCATATCCTTTAGGCAGTTATCATATCCCTGATGAAATTTCTCAACTGGCAATTCCTCTTTCCACTAATAACTTTTTTGTGAAAAATGACACTTTATATCATTTGGCAGCTAATTCAATACTTTATACTTTCGATCTGAAAAGTATGAAGCCGGGAAAAAAAATCCCGTTAAATAGGTCGACAAAATTTGAAAACCAAGCAAAATTCACTTATTTTGACGAGTCTAAAATTTTCTTGTTAGAAATAAGCAAGGGTGGGAAATATGTGATTAATTCTTACTCTTATAAAAACGGAAAAAAATTAAAATCTACTCCTGTCAGAGGACTTGAAAAAATTATTAACAATACCCATGTTTCTGAATATGACTTTTTTATGATTAAGAAAAACAAAGAAGTATGGAGTGATTATATACATTTTTTAAATCGCTAGACAGCTGAGTGAGTATATTTAAAGGGAAATTAAATTCACAAAGGAGAATAATAATGGATGAGCTAGATCTTGCTTTTGGTATTTTACCACTTTCTATTATCGTCTTATCGATTATATTCACTTATATTTTCAAAAAAGTCTATATAATGCCGCTTGTCAGTATAGTTGTTTCAGTCATATTAATGTTCACTGTTTTTAATCTATCCTTCTGGGGATGGGTGGTTGTCTATGGTTTAGTATCACTTGTATTATCGTCTATTACAAATAGTATAAGAAAGAAACTAGATAATAGAAATAAATAATTATATTCCTTTGTTTAAAAAGGTATCACAAGTAATTCATCATTACAGTGATACCTTTTTACAATTAAGGTGAGTCTCAGCCTTTTAATAATATGCTCCGCCCGCTACATAACCCATGATGGCGTTTGCATTATCGGGCAAAAAAAATGGGTTCGGCATCATCCCCGAACCCATGCTGGCTTTATGATTTGTATTCTTTTTTAACCTTTTGGAATATATCCGCATAGTTGGTAAACACACCGGTTACGCTCCAATTCAGCAGACGGCGCATGTCCGCCTCGCTGTTTACGGTGTAAGGATGAAGCAGAAGGCCGTGGCTGCGAATGTTTCGGACATTTTGAGCGTTCAGCGCTTTGTAATCCGGTCCGATTCCGACGGCATATGTTTTAATGTCCGTTAAATCTGCGTCAGTCATTGACGTCATCTGTTCCGCTTCAAGTAATTGGACGGCGGGAAGTTTCGGATCGAGCTGTTTGATTTTCAGAAGGCTGTCCCTGCTGAAAGACTGAATGATAACTTGTCCAAGTTTCGCATGCTTACCTGCCAATTTGTATTTTTTCAGTGAAGCGATCAGTTTTTCTTCCATACCCGGATATGTTTCGGGCGCCTTTGTTTCAATATAATAGTTTGCATGTCTGCCGAACCGTTTTAACACGTCATCAAGTTTGGGAACGCGAAGTCCGGCGTATTGCGGTTTTGCTTTTTCCGGATAGGCCTTATTGAACCAAGAGCCGGCGTCGAGCTTTTGAATCTCGGCTAATGTATGATCCTTCACCCAGCCTTGTCCGTTTGTGGTGCGGTCCAGTTTTTCATCATGCATGACGATCAGCTTGCCGTCTTTTGTCATTTGTAAATCCAGCTCAATATAGTCAGCCTTCATTTTTTGCGCAGTTTCATAAGAAAGGATCGTGTGCTCCGGGACATACCCCGAAGCACCGCGATGGGCAATGGTCAAAATTCTGTCAGGAGACAAGAGGTTTCCTTTTCCCGCCGCCGATACAGGCGTGACGATGAATGACAATAAACCGAATGAAAGCAATACCAAAGCAAACAATTTATGTTTCCGCATGTTTTCTTCCCCCTTAAAAATCAATATCTGTCTCTAGTGTAGAAAATCGTTGTAAATGCTGTACTGCAAAAATATTAATCTTTTATGTTGTTTTCTTACACATGCTCCGCCCGCTTGCCCGTATTCCACGTCATAGCCAAGAAGACGATGGACAGCACGCATGAGGAGATAAGCATGATAAAGCCGCCGTTCCAGTCAAAGCGGTCTACGACATAACCCATGATGGCGTTGGCGAAAGCAGAGCCTCCGATGTAGCCGAAAAACCCGGTTAAGCCGGCTGCCGTTCCCGCCGCTTTTTTAGGCGCAAGGTCAATGGCCTGAAGCCCGATCAGCATGACAGGTCCATAGATTAAGAAGCCGATGCTGATCAGCGCGATATTATCGATGAGCGGATGACCGGCAGGGTTAAGCCAGTAGACCAATACAGCGATAAATACGCCGGCCATGAACAGTACGCCTGCCGGCGCGCGGCGGCTTTTGAAAAACCGGTCGCTGATCCAGCCGCACAAAATCGTTCCCGGAATTCCCGCATATTCATAAAGGAAATAAGACCATCTGGAATCTTCAGGAGAGAACCCTTTCGCTTCCGTCAAATAGGTCGGCGCCCAGTCAACGACACCGTACCGCACGAAATAAACAAAGACATTGGCAAATGCGATATACCACAGAAACTTATTATTCAGCACGTATTTGAAAAGAATTTCTTTGGTCGTCATCTCTTTTTCCTGGTCTTTGAACGCATGCTTCGGATAGTCATTCCGGTATTCTTCAATCGGCGGAAGCCCGCAGGATTGCGGCGTGTCCCGAACGAGAAGAACAATCACAAATGAAATGACGATGGCGATAATCGCCGGAAAGAAAAACACGCTTTTCCAAGTAACAAACATGGCGATGCCGAGAGTCACGAGCGGGGCGAGAATACCTCCGCCTATGTTATGGGCGACATTCCATATCGACATTTTCGTGCCGCGTTCACTGATGGAAAACCAATGAGCCATCGTCCGTCCGCAAGGCGGCCAGCCCATTCCTTGAAACCACCCGTTTATAAACATAAAAATAAACATAATCGTCACGCTTGACGTGACCCACGGCATGGAAACAAATAAAATGTTTACGACACCTGACAAAAACAGACCTGTCGCAAGGAAATACCTCGGGTTGCAGCGGTCAGACACCATCCCCATAATAAATTTACTGAAGCCGTAAGCGATTGATACGGCCGCAAGCACCAAGCCAAGTTCCCCTTTTGAAAACCCTTGTTCCTGAAAATAAGGAATAGCGAAGGCAAAGTTTTTGCGAAGCAAATAATACCCGGCATACCCGATGAAAATCCCCAAAAATACTTGCAGCCTGAGCCGTTTATAGGCCGCATCCGTCTTTGAATCATCCAATCTCTCAATATGCGGAGCCGGCTTAAACAATTGAAACATCATATCCTCCCCTTTGCTGAACGTCTATCATGATGTATGTATGACTCCTTTCCTTGAAAATGACAAAAAGAACCAGAAATCACCCTTGTGAAAGGGCGGGGTTTCCTGGTTCTCCTCATCTCCATCCAAAAATCATTAACTTGTGTATGATAGCGCTTTCTTAAATTATCATAGTCTGACGTGAATGTAAACGCTTTAAGGAAAGTTTTCATTTTTTTGAATAAATAACCGGAGGGAAAATCAGCCGGAGCGCGAAAGATTTGAAGTACTCGATTTTGTACTCAGGCATAAGATGTGTTAGGCCGGACTAAGAAAAGCGAAGGGAGTGCATCTGTTGATTGATGAATTGGATTTTGCGTTCGGTGTTCTGCCGCTTTGTATCATCATCTTGTCAGTCGCCGGAACGTACCTGTTTAAAAACGCGTTCATTATGCCGGCTGCCGCTTTGGCCGTTTGCCTTATATGCACCTTTACCGTATTGAATTTCTCGTTTATCGGGTGGGCCGTTGTGTATACGCTTGTCTCTTTCGCGTTATCGCATATTACGATGGTGGTGATCAGCCAAAATAAAAAATAGGATCGGCGGCAGCCGATCCAGCTATCATAAGCAGAGATGCGCTCTCTGCTTTGTTTTATTTATGAATGTGCAGGAATTCCTTGATGACCGCGGTCTGTTCTTCTTTCGGATAGCTTCTGTACAGATGGCTGGTTAAGCGGACGGGGTCACCGAAGAAGTACCGCTCATATTGTGTCTGTCTTGTTCCGAAGGGGCTCATGGTCAAATCCCATGCGAGGCGGAACACTTTTACCCGGTCCTCAGCGTTCAATTCGGCCGCCTGCAAATATTGGTCAAGGTCTCCTCTGATGTCAGAACGGAACGCTTTTTCAGTCGGCAAAGTCACCATTCCGCTTGCCCCGATCAGCTGAATGATTTCCGTGAAGCGCGGGTAGATGTCGGGAAAAATCGCGCTGACCACACGAAGCGGAGTGACACTCGGACGCATATAACCCCATTCATCTGTTTCCGCATCATTCTCCGACTTTTCCAAAAGGGCTTTCATCGTTTCCAGACCGGTGATGATTTCAGCCATCTTAGCCTGAATATGCTGATATTCGCCCACATCTATCGCTTCGACAAGCGTTTGGGCGAGGCCCAGGAGAAACTCCGTCTTTACAATTTGTCTCGTGATGACTTGATGAAATGCGAAGGCGTTAAAAGAGCTTTTCATATTAAAATCAAAAGCCGCCTCGTAATTATTATAAAAAAATACGCGTTCCCAAGGGACCAAAACGTGATCAAATACAACGATAGAATCCATTTCTTCATATCTTGAGCTGAGCGGATAATCAAACGATGATTTTCCGAGTACGAAAGATTCCCTGCAGATGAATTTTACTCCCTTTGTATTGGAAGGGATTGAAAAAGCGAACGCTTCATCCGATTCAAAATACATTTTAGGCAGAGAAACCACGAGCACTTCATCCGTCAGGCCGCCTTGTGTGGCTAAAATCCGGGCGCCGTGTATGATGAGGCCTTTTTCATTTTTATCGACGACTTTTGCCGAGATAGGTGTCGGCGATACGTTTACACCCATTTGTGAACGATTCACCTGAGGGGTGATAAACGTGTGCGTAAAAGAAAGATCCTGTGCAGCAGCGCGTTCGTACAGCGCTTGAACATGTTCCGGAAAACAATGATCGCGGTCTTTCAAAAGCGCGGCAGAGGAGGCGAAGCTCATCAGCACGGTATTCATATAATCCGGGCTTCGTCCCATCATTCCGTGCGTGTGTCTGGCCCAATGTTCGAACATGTTTCTTCTTCTTTTTACGTCTTCTTTCGTTTTCGGCTGCAGGTATGAAAGCCCGGCCCGTTCTTTTTTACCGGGAAGACTGTAAGTCATTTGATCTTTCATGTCCGGTTTCGTTTGCAAATCATAAAGAGAGCGCTTCGTTTCCAGAAGGCCCTTAAATGCGGGATGTTCAGAAATCTGTCCCTCGATCTTTTCACCATCAAGCCAAATCTCATTTCCAAGCTGATTTAATCGGTCAATGAACATTTTTCCATTAATGATACCCATCATGTCGCCCTTCTTTCTTTGCAGATCCACTACCTCATTATATTGAAAACGAAATTGGGTGTTCCGGTTATTTCCAAAGGGGAAGAGCCTTTTTGAAGGGGGGTGAAGGGATTGCATAATAAAAAAACCCCTTAAGCAGAGGGGTTTTTAACTGATCATGTCTTTGTATCGTTGTTCGAGGACAAAGTCTATCATTCCGGTGATACGGGTGTTTTCAGATTTTTGTCTGAAACGGTCAGACACTTGGATTTTTCTTGAAAACGGAAATACAGCAATAACCCAAACAAGGCCGGCCAGGCCGAAAACCATCTGCAGAGCCATTTCAATTAAATCATTAAAATGAGTGCTGAAAAAAAAGATATATAACGTGATGAATGTGACTGTACATACGATTTTGACAGTATGTTGGAAGGTGAGGGGCGGTTCAGTGAAACACATTTTCATTTGATTCAGTGTGAGCGAATCTTGTTTCATTAAGTATGTAAGCAGTTCTTTGTCATTTTGACTTCGCGGAATCAAATCGGTTTCTATTTTTTGAACGGTTTCCTTGTATGTCTGCATATCAATCTTCATGCGAATCCTCCTTTAGAAATAACTCCAAGAATACTCATTGAGCATTCCTGGAGCAAGGAGCTGCCTGTTCAATTATAGAAATAGTGATAAAACCGTGCTGAACAAGGCTGCAGCTCCTCCTAATTCAGGTGCTAAAACGACTAGAGCACCGATCCCTACAATAACAATAATTCCTGCGCCTGCAATAGCCATGGTATTCACGACAGAATCCCAATCCGGAGAGTACACTTTTTCGGAATCCGGCAACCTGAAGCTCTTTTGTTTTATTTTAAATGTAATGGTAGTTGTTAGTCCAGTTGTAGCACTGTCACCGACCGGAATATCAGGTGTATAAATTTTAAATTGAATATTCAGCGATCCCGCAGCCGGATTGACATACACTTCTAAATAACCGTTGCGGACTGACAAGCTCAGACTGTTAAGCAGGTTTTGATAGGAATCAATTTGTGATGCTGTAAAAGAGACTTGTGAATCCCCCATCAGACCGGTAATATAAGCTCCCGGTTTGCCATTTGTAATGGTAACTGTGTTGGGAGAACCTTCGCTTGGCACTGTTGCCAAAAGTGAAGTAGATAAAAGAATATCCATTTCAGGTGATGCATAAATGGTTTCTGTCTTGTCGAATTCAAACATGGCATTCGCAAGATTCGATATATTTTCTAAAGCAGGAATGGTTGTTAAAATATCCGTCAGTGTGCGCAGTCTTGCATCATACACAGGATCAGAAGGCGGATGGACGCTGCTTACACCCGAGTCTTTTCCGGAGTATCCGTCTTTGTCAATGGCGACTTTTCCCGCTCCGCTTCCGATCGTTCCTTCATAAAATTGATCAAAAGCCCAGTTTTTCGGCATCGGGTATCCGAGGTTGCCGCTGAATCCGGTCGACATGTTAGCCGTAAAGCTATATTTGGTCAGACCTGCTTCTGACGTCCGGATACAAATGTTTCTCGGTCCGTATACCCCGATTTCATATTTCGGCGCAGTTGAGAACGCCTGCATTTTCATAAAAGCTGACTTGATTTCTTGAAAGTAAGGGATGATTTTATCCGTGACTTCATAATCATACGCATCGAAATCGACCGCAAAGTAAATGGTCGTTCCTGACGGAAAACCTAATCTTCGGGCGGCTGATGCAGCGCTGTACGCATCTCTCGTTCCTTGGTCTTTTACAAAATAAGAAGATTCATAGCCGCCGTCCTGATAAATCGGAAACACGCTTAAGCCGGCATTGAAAATCGTGGAAAGTTCTTTTGACGTCAACGCTTTCGATGTCAGTCCGCTGCTTGTCCGCACATTCCCGGTCAGATATCTTCCCACGATCTTATAGCCATTCTCACGCAAAGTTTTGGCCGTATCTGCCGTCAAAATGGCAGCGGTGTCACAAGCTGAAGCAGCCCGTGTTGTGTCGCCTGAGCTTGATAATAAAGCCTTAATCGTCGGCATGTCCGCATAACCAGTCTGCGGCAGGCACATAAACTTTTGGAAAGCTTTCACTGCCGATACAACTCCGACGCCGTATTTTCCGTCGAATTCACCGGGATCAAACGCTTCCCCATTACAGTAAAGCGCGTATTGGACAATCAAAACAAAGCCTGTCCGTGAATCGCCGGGAGTCAAGGTAGGGCATAAGTCGGTCGTGCCGTTTCCGAAAAATCCATTGGCGACGCTTGTGCTCATGCCTTCTTCTTTTTGCAGGGCATAAATGAGAGCCTTGTTTGTATCGCGGGCGTATAAGCCGTCACAAGGCATCAAGCCGATGTAGTCATTGTAATCCCGGTTCAGGTTCTGCTGGATTTGGCGGATTCTTTTGTCGCCTCCCGCTACTAATCGAAAAGCGCTCATATCCAGCAAGGCTTTCATAATGAGTGCCGTGACGATGCCGTCTTGCTTAGTGAGCCCGGCCGCTTTTTGAAACTCTTTTACAGCCCTTTCGGTATTTTCATAGAAAACGCCTGAAAATCCGCCGGGGTTAAAACCTTTACACCACAGCGCCCCCTGCAGAATGTAATTCATGTTTGTCGGCTTAGAATCGGGAGCCTGCTTTTTCAACGGCTTAAACAATCTTTGTGTCGTCGGTCCGAAGTTATCGGCAGGTTCTGAAATACCAAGCTCAATTTGAAGCGCCCGTGTCAGACCGTAAATGGTATCCCAGCCCGTTTTTCCGTTTTCCGGCACTTTGTTGTACCCGTGTCTGCCTTTGTACGTCTCATTCAGCCATTGTTGTGTTTCCAGGACCATTTCGTCCATTGCAATCCCTCCATTATGTGTATTGTGCGTTCATTCATAGGTGGCAAACGTATGACAGTTTGTCATGGGTGCAGGGGTTTATCCAAGGAGAGCCCCATCACGGCAGCAGAACAAACGCCGAAAGAGAGGCATTGATAGGAAAAGACCTCGCTATGACAATTGATACAAAAACAACAAAATGAATAGCGGTTTAAAGTAACTTTATCACTTAATCAAAAATGACAAGAATCATAAGTAGTAGTCATATAGTCATTTTAAGGGCTGTTCACATCTCCTCCTGCGGTCAAAATGGTTAGTTGGACGGATTTATGATTGGCTATATTGTCATTAACATAAATAGGGTAAATAGTTACAGGAAGGAAGGATTTTCTCGATGAAAAGCAAAAAGATTTTTAAGTCGCTCATCATTATTTTTACTCTTTTAATCAGCGGAATTGGTTTTATGGGTTTTTCTTCTCCGCAAAAAGCAGAGGCTAAAGACTGGCTTCATACTTATAAAAGCGGGTATTTCACTAACTATGTGATCAATACATATCACCCTAAATTCACTAAAACGACAAAAAAGTACACCTTGAGAGCCGTGACTTTTAAATCCAACAGTAAAGGGAAGGGCACGTATAAAATATACGTCCAAAAGCAAGTCAACGGCAAAGGTGCCTGGAAAACAATCAAAACCGCCAATGCAAAGAAAAATGGAACGACTTATTTTGAAACACCTTCGTTGAAAAAAGGAGATTCATACAGATTTAAATTGGTCAATCAGGGTTCGAAAAAACGTGTCAATTATAGTGCAAGATGGATTGTATTCGCTTCATAATGCTGATCTTCCGGTCTATAAAGTTTTAGCTGCTGCAGCTGCGGCAGCTTTTTATTTTGTCCGGAGCTCAACCGCCAGGGAGCCAGCACCTGTCTCTTCGGGCGTGCGTTTGTATTTCACCGCATCATTCTGGATTATGCGGAAAGGTACATTGCTTCAATGATAAGCCAATCCAGGGTTCTTTTGATTCGTTTGAAAATGTTCTGATATAAAAAAGGCGTGCCGCGGTGTAAAATGGCTATATTGATAAATATGGAGGTTGAGATGGATCAAGATTATATGACTGAGCTTGTCTCAGTCCAGCTGAAGAAAATCCG
The DNA here is from genome assembly GCF_038004825.1 of Bacillus sp. FSL P4-0334. Taxonomy (NCBI): domain Bacteria; kingdom Bacillati; phylum Bacillota; class Bacilli; order Caryophanales; family Bacillaceae; genus Bacillus; species Bacillus sp. FSL P4-0334. Next base: position 1,276,102 of record NZ_JBBORX010000001.1, read on the forward strand.
GTCGGAGAGAGGCTACACACAGGAGAAAATGGCGGATGTGATCGGTCTTTCTAAAAAGTCGCTGGTGCAGATTGAGAAAGGGCGGGCGCTTGCGGAATGGCCGCATGTTGTGGCGGTTTGCGCGCTTTTCAGATCAAGTGAAACACTGCAATCCGTATTAGGAGATGATCCGCTGGAGGTCATTGAAACGGTTGCTCACCGCACAATTGACAGGCCGAAGGGGAAGACGATGGGCGGCAAGGTGTGGTGGAAAGCCATCGAGAAAAAAGGCGAGTTCCGCTTGCAGCAGCATTTGATTTCCCACCATTACCGCATCCTTGATTCTTATGATGATCTGTGGTTCAGCAGTTTTGAAAAGGCAGAGGCTTTGGAGCGGCTTGATGAGCTGTTTTTGGAGGCGGAAGAAGCGAAGCGCTAAGCACCTCCGGTTGATGTATTTTCTGACAAGTGGGAAAATATATATAAATTCCAGCCAAAGGAGAGATTCGAATGAAGCCTGAAGATATCGTCCGAAGCGGCCCGAATCAGTACATATGCAAGGAAGGAATCGCAAAAGAACTTCCGGGGCTGCTGGAGACATTCAGAAAACCCGTTATTGTGACCGGAATCAAATCCTATCAGGCGTTCTCCGATTACGGCGGCGGTTCTTCCTGGGATGTGATTCAGCATAAAGGATACTGTTCACCTGAGGCGGTGCGTAAGGTCTGTGAGCAGGCGGAAGACGCGGATGTGATCATCGGTATCGGAGGCGGCACGATATTGGATTTGGCAAAAGCGGCGGCAGACCGGCTTGATATTGAAGCTGTGATGGTTCCTTCCATTGCGGGGACGTGTGCGGCAAGTACGCCGTTGAGTGTCATATATGATGAGAGCGGCAATTTTATCAGAGTTGATTATCATAAGCGTTCAAGCTATTTGACGCTTGTTGATCCGCTGTTTTTGCTTTCCTCTCCCATTGAATATATGAAAAGCGGGATCGGTGATACGCTGGCGAAATGGTATGAGGCCGAGGCGGTCATCAGAAATACGGAGGCGGCGCCGCTGATGGCGCAGGCGGGTCTGAGACAGGCGGAATATATCCGTAATCTGTTATTGCGTTACAGTGAAGCGGCCGTCGGAAGCATGGAGAAAGGCGAGCTGTCCGTGCCGTTCATCCATACGGCGGAAACGATCATTATGCTTGCGGGGACGGTCGGCGGGTATGGCGGCCGTTTGTGCAGGATGGCAGGGGCGCATGCGGTCCACAACGGACTCAGTTTTCTTCAGGAGACACATCAGGTGCTGCATGGCCAGAAGGTTGCTTACGGCATATTGGTGCAGCTCGCGCTTGAGAATCGGAGACCTGAGATTGAAGAGCTGCTTCCGTTTTACCGCCGGCTCGGTTTCCCCGTCAGTCTCTGTGATCTCGGCATCCTTGACAACCATGAGGAAGCCAAGCGCTGTATTGCTTCTCACGCCTGCCGGGCGGAAGAATCGTTATGCTTAATGGGGCAATATCGCGAGAAGGACGTGTCAGCTGCGATTGAATCGCTCGAATCAGCGCAAAAGACAGGATAGAGCTTGTCATCTATCTTGTCTTTATTTTTTGAATATTTCCGTTATAATGAGTGGGGTATAGAAAGGGAGGGGCCAAAGGACATGTATCAGGCGAAGAAGATGTTGTTATTAGGATCAGGCGAGCTGGGGAAAGAAGTCGTCATTGAAGCGCAGCGGCTCGGGGTTGTCACTGTAGCCGTTGACAGCTATGAGCATGCTCCCGCCATGCAGGCCGCGCACAAAAGCTATGTGATTGATATGCTTGATAAAGCGCAGGTCAGAGAAGTCATTGAGAAAGAAAAACCGGACTTGATCGTGCCGGAAGTGGAAGCCATTGCGACGGATGAGCTGCTGAAGCTTGAGGAAGAAGGTTTTCACGTCATTCCGAATGCGCGTGCGGCAAAGCTGACGATGGACCGTGAAGGCATCAGACGGCTTGCGGCAGAGACGCTTCATCTTCCGACTGCCGGCTATGAATTCGCGAATACATATGAAGAATTTAAAGAAGCGGCGGAAACAATCGGCTTTCCGTGCGTGGTAAAACCGCTGATGAGCTCTTCCGGAAAAGGGCAAAGCGTGTGCCGCTCGGCTTCCGGGCTGAAAAGCTGCTGGGACATGGCGATGGAAGGCGGCCGGGTGAAAAACGGCCGGGTCATCGTTGAGGAATTCATTCCGTTTGAATCAGAAATCACTCTTCTGACAGTGCGCGCGGCGAACGGTACGTCCTTTTGCGCGCCGATCGGACATGAACAAAAAGACGGTGACTATATTGAATCATGGCAGCCTCATCATATGACGGAACAGCAGATCAAAGAGGCGAAACACATTGCGAAAAGCATAACGGACGAGCTCGGCGGATACGGTTTGTTCGGGGTGGAGCTTTTCCTTACTGAAGATAAAGTATATTTCAGCGAGGTGTCCCCCCGTCCGCATGATACGGGGCTCGTTACGCTTGTAACGCAAAATTTGTCAGAGTTTGCGCTGCATGTCCGCGCGGTATTGGGATTCCCGATTCCGGAAATCACTCAGCTGTCGCCGGGGGCAAGCCGTCCGCTGAAGGCGCCAAAAGAGCTTGCTGATTACGCGGTTGAAGGTTTGGAGAAGGCTTTGGGGGTAAAAAGCACTCAGGTCCGCGTATTCGGTAAACCCGTCACGAAAGTTGGACGCCGTATGGCGGTTGCGCTTTCTGCAGCTGAGACCGTTGAAGAGGCCAGAGAAAGAGCGGCCGAAGCACTCAGTCATTTATCAATTACATAAAATGATCTTAAAAGGCGTTTTTACCGTAATGGTAAGGCGCCTTTTTTGTTTGGCAGACTATATACTGGAAAACGGGGTTGTGAGATAATGTATGAGGCCGTTTTGTGCCGGCTTTTTAATTCATGAAACTTTTTATGTCCGCAATCGTTATATGTAATGTTCTCATTTCACGGAGAAGGAAATAACAATACATCATACGGCTTTTCATTCATCAAGAACGGACAATCCGGATCGCGGCATGGAATATTTAAGCAGGGTAATCCGGAATAGAGGAATCCATGATTGCTTACCTTAATATGAACGGCGAAAAAACAAAAATCACCAGATTAGATTGTTCAAATAACACCAAATGCTGTATAATAAAAGAATTTGAATGATAGCATTGAAAGAATTTCATTTTATGTTTCCGTAAAATGGAGCCTTTATGCATACGCAGTCCGATTTGATATGGTTTTAATTGGAGGTTTGTGTAAACTGTGAATTATATACCTAGTATGATTACAATTGGAAATTTTATTTGCGGGCTCTTATCGATTCATTCCCTTTTGTATCATAATATACACTCTGCGGTGATTTTTATTTTCACCGGGATGTTTCTTGATTTCTTTGATGGTTTGGCCGCCCGTAAGCTGAACGCGGTATCGGAGATGGGAAGGGAGCTTGACTCTTTTGCTGATCTCGTGACGTTCGGCGTTGCGCCGTCCATGCTCGCTTACAGTGTTTCACTATATACGATTCCGTTCATCGGAATTTTAATCGCGCTTTCCTACAGTATCTGCGGGATGATCCGTCTTTCCAGATTTAATATTGAACAAAGCAAGCTGCCGACGTTTATCGGGATGCCGATTCCGTTTGCGGGTATGTGTCTTGTCATTTTGAGCTTTATCAATAACGCTTTTCTTCTGGGGGCGGGAACGATCGCGCTCGGTTATTTAATGGTCAGCAACATTAAATTTCCGCACTTTAAAAAACAGGCGCCTGAAAACCTGGAGAGCAGAAGATGGAATTAGTTCAGCAATTAATATCCGATTACGGATATATCGCGATTTTTCTTATGCTGACACTCGGTATTATCGGATTGCCTATTCCGGATGAAGTCATGATGACGCTTGTAGGCTACTTCGCTCATTTAAACGTGCTGAATTACGGGCTCTCCATTCTGATCAGCTTTATCGGAGCGCTCCTGGGGATGATTATCAGCTACTTCATCGGCAGAAAAGCCGGCCGGCCGTTTATTAATAAGTTCGGGAAATGGGTCGGCCTGAAGGAAAAGAGGATGGAGAAAGTAGACAGGTGGATGAAGAAGTACGGGCCGTACACCATTATTTTAGGTTATTTCATCCCCGGCATCAGACACGTGACCTGCTACTTTTCCGGAATCGGCAGAATGGAATTCAAAACCTACTTATGCTTCGCCGCCATCGGAGCGTTTTTATGGTGTTTTATTTTTATTACTATAGGAAAATTCATAGGAGTAATCAATGTTTAATACTGCCGCTAAAGTTCTTTACCGTTCATTGATTGAACTGACTAATAATCGATTGACGTCTTATCTCATTAAAAACTTCTGTGAATCGAAACTGAGCAAGCCGATGATTCCGCTGTTTTCCAAACACTATCGCATCAACTGGAATGAAACGGAGCGCACGGCTTCTGACTTTGATTCACTGGCGTCATTTTTCATTCGTGATATTAATTTGAATCTCCGCCCCGTGGCAAAAGAGAAGAACGCCATCGTCAGCCCGGTGGACGGTGTCGTTCAGACGGTTGGCATGATTAAACCCAATCAAACTTTCATGGTAAAAGGGAAGGATTATTCGTTCGCCGAACTGACGGGGTTTAAAAGCGCCGATCACAAGTATAACGGCGGGTGTTTTGCCGTGCTTTACCTGAGCCCGAGACATTACCACCGCTTCCATTCTCCCGTCAGCTGCACGTATCAGAAGCTGGCCGAGCTGGGGAAACGCTCCTATCCCGTTAATACGATGGGGTTAAAGTACGGGAAAGATGTGCTCTCAAAAAATTACCGTTATGTGTACGAGCTGACCCGTGCTGACCAGCAGATGCTCATGATTCCGGTAGGTGCGATGAATATTAACTCGATCGTTCAGACAAACACCGGAAACAGGCTTGAGACGGGGGAAGAGCTGGGCTATTTTTCATTTGGATCGACCGTTATTTTAGTATTCGAGAAAGATATGTTTACCCCTTCGGATAACCTGACTGAAGGCCGTGAATTACAGGTCGGCCAGATCATCGGTTATGCGGAGTCACAGGAGGAGGCGTCCGCTTTATAAAAGCTGCTCCTCTTTTTTATATGGTGTAAGGAAGTGAATATTATGGAAGGAAAGGATTTGGCAAAGCTGATAGAGCAGTACCAGCATACAGGGGATCAGCAAATTCTTGAAGCCGTGCGGGACGCATGCCGGCCTGTCGTTGAGGCGCTCATCTCAGAACTGGCTGAAGACAGCGCCTATCTTTTGCGGGCAAAAGGCCGTGACCGTTTTCCGTTTATTATCGGCAAGTATCAGACCGCGGCCGGCCTTTCGCTTGAGACCTTTTTGCGCAACACGTATCGGTTTTATTTTCAGCAGGTTTTAAAAGGCGAAGCGTGACTGGAAGAAAGAGTACGGACGGAAATGTTCATCTTTCGCCCGTTTTCCTGTATGATATAGTAGAGTGTGCAATCATTAATATAATTGAACAGGGTGTATAAATCATGGAAAAACAATATAGAGTTTTACTTTATTATAAATATGTAAAGATTGATGAGCCTGAGGAGTTCACGGCTGAGCATTTGAAGTTTTGTAAGGAGCTCGGTCTGTTAGGCCGTATTTTGATTTCTGAGGAAGGCATTAACGGTACGGTGTCCGGAACGGTTGAACAGACGGAACAATACATGAATGCGCTGAAAGCTGATCCGCGCTTTGCCGACATGCCGATCAAAATTGACGAGGCTGACGGACATGCATTCCGCAAAATGTTTGTGCGCCATAAAAAAGAATTGGTGACGCTTCGTCTCGAAGATGATGTTGATCCGAATGTCACGACGGGCAAGCATTTGAAACCGAAAGACTTTTATGAGCAAATGCAGGATCCTGACACGATCGTGATCGACGCCAGAAACGACTATGAGTATGACCTCGGTCATTTCCGCGGAGCGGTCAGACCTGATATTGAGGCGTTCCGTGAGCTGCCGGACTGGATTGAAGAGCACAAAGACATGCTTGAAGGCAAAAAAATCCTCACGTACTGCACAGGCGGCGTACGCTGTGAAAAATTTTCCGGCTGGCTGCTGAAGAAGGGCTTTGAAGACGTGTCCCAGCTTGACGGCGGTATTGTCACTTACGGTAAAGATCCTGAAGTGAAAGGGCAACTGTGGGACGGACAGTGCTACGTGTTTGACGAAAGAATCAGCGTACCGGTCAACCGCGTAGAGCACGTTATCATCGGAAAAGACTATTTCACGGGCGAGCCGTGCGAGCGTTATGTGAACTGCGCAAATCCGGCATGTAATAAAAAAATGATCTGCACACCTGAGAATGAATACAAATACATGCGCAGCTGCAGTCACGAATGCCGTACGAACGAACGCAACATGTATGTGAAAGAGCACGAAATGACTCAGGAAGAAATCAATGAACGCCTTGCTTTGATTGAAAAAGAGGATCATGCGGCGATTGATTAATAGAAAAGACCACCAATAAGGTGGTCTTTTTTGTGTTTACATACTTTCTGTCCGGGCGGTCTGGTCTGCCGTGACGGGTCCTTTATATTTGAATGCTTTTTCCCACTTGGACACGACGATGCAGGCGACCGCATGGCCGGGCACGTTGACGCCAGTTCTCGCCATGTCCATGACGCGGTCGACACCGGCAATGATGGCGACGCCTTCCGCGGGGAGACCGACGGCATTCGCTGTCGCCAGAAGCACGACGAGTGAGCCTGACGGGACGGCGGCAATGCCTTTGCTTGTCATGACGAGCACAAGCATCATCAGAAGCTGCTGAGAAAGCGGCATCTCCACATGAAACGCCTGCGCCAGAAAAATACAGGACACCGATAAATAGAGGCTTGAGCCGTCACAGTTCAGCGATAAACCTGACGGAACCACAAAGGAGACGACCCGCTTCGGACAGCCGTATTTCTCCATCCGATCCATCAGCTGAGGCAGAATGGTTTCTGTGCTTGTCGTGGAGAAAGCGATCAAAAACAGATCCCAAATCATTTTCAGCACTTCAAAGTATTTGATTTTAAAGATAAGCCCCACGATCGGAAACAGAACGAAGAGTATCAGGAACAGCCCGAGGAACACAGTGCCGATCAGCTTCAGCATCGGAAGCAAAAGCGCGATTCCGAATTGCCCGACAGAGGCGGCCATCAGGGCGAGAACGCCGATCGGAGCGGTGACCATTACCATTTGCGTCAGCTTGAACATAATATTTGCCGTGGATTCGAAGAAACTCATGACAGGTGCGGAGGCTTTGCCGATGCCGGCTGCGGCAACACCGAATAAAATCGCGAAAAAAATGACGGCGAGAAGATCGTTTTTCGCCATGACGTCAATGATGTTAACGGGGATAATATCAAGAAGCATTTGTTTCAGGTCGACTACTTTTTCCGTATAACCGGAAAGCTCGTGAATATCTTTTTTAGCAAGATGAGAGAGGTTAAGGCCGACTCCCGGCTTCAGCACGTTCGCCAATAACAGACCGAGCGCCAGAACAAGCGTCGTAATCACTTCGAACCAAATAATCGTTTTGATGCCGAGACTGCCCATCTTTTTCATACTGCCGCTGCCGGCGGCTCCGATAACAATGGTCGAAAACACGATCGGCACGACAATCATTTTAATCAGGCGGATAAATCCGTCCCCGACGGGCCGCAGCGCCATCCCGAAATCCGGGAAGAAGTGGCCGATCAATGCTCCGATGGCTAAAGCGATCAAAATCTGGAATGCGATAAATTTTTTCAAGCGAATCCCCCTTTTACTTGCGCATTTCATACGTAATTCGTGAAGCAGGCGGCAACCACCTTCCTATTCGCCATAAATTTGTCACATGATTGACTGTGCGAAAGAAAGGATTGCTTTACATTATGTAAGCGCAATCATTTAATATGACAGAAAGTCCTCATTGAAAAAAATCAAGCAGAATAAAATAAAGTTAGATTTTCGCTTGAAAATATCAAAAATTTTGATAATTATCCTCTTATAAGTGGTATATTTGATATGATACGGTCAACTGCATCCTCATATATCTGTGCATACACGATTCAGGCAGAGAAAACAGGCAGCTTACAAAAGACTGAAAATTTGAACAATTACAAGAAAGGTGTGCTTTTGTTGAATCAACTGATTGAAAGACGTAAGGTCACAGCAAGAAAAGAAAAACCGGACTCCGCTTCATTGGGGTTTGGCAAGTACTTCACAGATTACATGTTTGTCATGGATTACGAAGAGGAGAGAGGGTGGCATGATCCGAGAATCACCCCTTATGAACCGGTCCATCTGGATCCTTCCGCATCGGTTTTCCATTACGGGCAGGCCGTATTTGAAGGGCTGAAGGCTTACAGGTCAGAAGACGGCCGGGTATTGATGTTCCGTCCTGACCAAAATATAAAACGGCTGAATAAATCGTTACGGCGGATGAGCATGCCGCCTCTTGACGAGAAGCTGGCGCTGGAGGCATTGATACAATTGGTGGAGCTGGAGCAGGAATGGATACCGATAGAAAAAGGAACCTCTTTATATATCCGTCCGTTTGTAATTGCGACTGAGCCTTCTTTAGGCGTCCGGCCGTCAAAGCGTTACAAGTTCATGGTAGTTCTGACGCCTGTCGGTTCGTACTACGGCGATCAGCTGAAACCGATCCGTATTTATGTGGAGGATGAGTATGTGCGTGCCGTCACCGGCGGAGTGGGCGAGGTCAAAACGTCCGGAAATTATGCGGCCAGCTTACAGGCTCAGCGGAAAGCCGAAGAACTGGGGTATGATCAGGTGCTTTGGCTCGATGGGGTGGAAAAGAAATATGCCGAAGAGGTAGGGAGTATGAATATCTTTTTCATTATAAACGGAGAGGCCGTAACGCCGGCGTTAAACGGAAGCATTCTCGGGGGCATCACACGCGCATCTGTGATAGAGCTGTTAAAAAGCTGGGGCATCCGCGTCAGGGAAGAACAGGTCGCCATTGATGACATCTATGAGGCTGCGATGAGAGGCGAGGTGTCAGAGGTATTCGGTACGGGAACCGCGGCCGTCATCTCGCCGGTCGGCGCGCTGCACATTCATGGAGAAACGATTGAACTGAATAACGGTTTGATCGGTGAAGTGTCAGAAAGGCTCTATGAAACGATTGCCGGCATCCAAGTCGGGAAGGTGCGGGATTCGTTCAGATGGGTGGTTGAAGTATAAATGAAAAAAGAACCCTTGCGCTGCAGGGTTCTTTTTTTGGTTATTGGGATTTTACGGCTTGCACGCGGGCTCTGCTTTTCCGGTTTTTCAAGTAATAAGCGGTGTAGCAAACGGCCATAAATGCAATTCCGCAATAAAGGGCGATGGCCTGGTTCGGATCAAAAGCGATGCCGATACAGGAGGCGAGGCACAGGAGAAAGGCCGCTATCGGTACGGCCGGATATCCCGGCGTCCTGTATTTCAAGTCTGAAAGCTGGTGCCCTTCTGTAAGAAACCGTCTTCGGAACAAAAATTGCGATGCGGCGATGCTCATCCACACAGCCACTACCGCAAATCCTGAGACGGAGACGAGAACAAGATAGACTGTATCCGCTGCAAATACGCTTGACAACAACGACAGAATGCCGCCGATCATACTGAAGATCAGAGCGTTAAAAGGAATGCCTTTAGAGGTCAGCCTGGCAAAGGCGGGATGAAGCTCCCCTTCTTTAGACAGGGACCACAGCATACGTGATGACGCGTACAGCCCTGAATTGGCCGCAGACAGAAGCGCCGTTAAAATGACGAAATTCATCAGATCGGCCGCATAAGGCACGCCGACTCTGTCAAATACCGTGACGAACGGGCTTTCAATCACACCGGCTTCCTTGATGGAGATCATCCCTGACAGCACAAAAATCGTTCCGATAAAGAAAAGCGCCAGCCGCCAGACTGTAGTCTTAATGGCGCGCGGAACGGTTTTTTCCGGATCGGCGCTTTCCCCTGCGGCGATTCCGATCAATTCCGTCCCTGAAAAAGCGAAGTTTACTGAAAGCATCGTCATCAGTATCGGGAAAAAGCCATTTGGAAAAAGGCTGCCGCCATCCGTAAAGTTCGACAGCATAGGTGCGGCCTCACCGCTTTTCATCGGGACGATGCCGAACATCGCCGCTCCGCCCAATAAAATAAACAGTAAGATGGCTAAGACTTTAATGCTTGAGAACCAAAACTCCGATTCAGCAAAAAATTTCACGGAGAAGGCGTTTAATAAAAAGATGAAAAGAGCGAATACCGCACTCCACATCCAAACTGAAGTATGCGGGAACCAACGCTGCATGAAAAGCCCGGCCGCCGTGAATTCAGAGCCCAGCGCCACCGCCCACGTCAGCCAGTACAGCCATGCGACCGTAAAGCCCGTCGCCGGCCCGATATAGGTTTTCGCATAGGTGTGGAATGCGCCCGTCACCGGCATGGCCACTGACAGTTCACCAAGGCAAAGCATGACAAGATAGACGATGCCCGCGCCCAAAAGGTAAGCGAAAATGGTGCCCGCCGGACCCGCCTGATGAATGGTATACCCAGAGCTTAAAAACAGCCCTGTTCCGATCACACCTCCAAGTGATAGCATAAAGAGGTGTCTGCTTTTCATACTTCTCTGAAAATTCGTCTCGTTCTTGTTGTTCATTGTTTTCCAACTTTCTGCGAGGGCCGTCCTAATAAAAAATCTCATGCCGGCGAACGGCACGAGATTCCGGCGAACCGGCTTTTTGAATAGAATATACAAACTATTCCGATTAGTCAAGTTGTTTTTAAGGTCTTGGCCCAATCGGCAATGGCCTGAATGTCCGCGGGTTTCGTCCGGCAGCAGCCGCCGATCAGGCTCACGCCGTTTTCGTACCAGCTTTGCGCGCTTTTTCCGAAATGGTTTTCGCACGCTGCGCCTTTCCAGGTTTTTGTCACTGGGTCATATTGTTCGCCGGAGTTCGGATAGGCGATAATCGGTTTGGATGCTGCCCGTTTGATTTCTTCTATCAGCGGCGGAATATGTTCAATCGGTGTGCAGTTGATGCCGATCGCTGCGATTTGGCTGCAGGAGTCGAGCAGGGCCGCACATTCGGAAATAGGCGTGCCTTCGCTGATATGCCGTCCGTCTTTGGCGCTGAAGCTGATCCATGCATAAGTGCCGGGGAATTCCTCCAGCAGCCTTGTGATCGCTTTTGCTTCTGACAGACACGGAATGGTTTCACAGGCCAAAAGATCGGCGCCGGATTCTATGAGGGCTTTCATCCGGGGGCGGTGAAAGCTGATCAGCTCATCCTCCGTCAGTCCGTAATGCCCGCGATATTCTGAGCCGTCAGCGAGGCTCGCGCCGTAAGGTCCGATAGAAGCGGCGACCAAAGGTTTGGGCCGGTGTAAACGGTTTTCTTCATGCGCCCAAAATTCATCGCGTGCTTGTGCGGCAAGTTCAACAGATGTCTGAATGAGACGTATCGCATCGGTTTCCGGGATGCCGCGCGCTGCAAATCCTTCAATTGTCGATTGATAACTGGCGGTGATCGCGCAATCAGCGCCGGCGGCAAAATATTCTGCATGCACCTGTTTGATCAGTTCTGGCCTCTCCAAAAGAATTTTGGCCGACCACAGATCGTCATGTAAATCACAGCCCATCCGCTCAAGCTCGGTTGCCATCGCGCCGTCTATGATCATAACCGGGTATTCATTTAATATTTGTGTAATGGGATTCATAGGCCCTCCTTTCTGACTTTACTGAAAATATATAAAAAGGGTAATGGATGCTATTCTCTTTGTCAATGAACCGGCAGAAAAAAGGTGTTCAGGACGCTGCCCGAACACCTTTTGTTTAGGAAATGTGTTTGCCTTTCGCACTTTTCGCGATGTCTGAATACTCCCAGCAGTCGATCCCGTCATCATCAGGGAGCACATCTCTGTAAAAGACGGGGTCCTTTCCGGCTTTCTTTTGCCGGGCATAATCGCTCAAAGCGGCAAACGCTTTTTTCGACAGAAGGAAAATCGCGATTAAGTTCACGACCACCATTAAGCCCATGAACAAGTCAGCCATATCCCACACAAGCTGGACTTTGGAAATACAGCCGAACAGTACCATTCCGAGCACGCAGATGCGGTAAATGAACAGCCATTTTTTGTTCTGGCTTAAAAATCCGATATTGGTTTCTCCGTAATAATAGTTGCCCATCAGAGCGCTGAAGCCGAACAAAAGCATTAAGACGGCAAGGAAACCTGACGCCCATGCGCCGACATGATCGCTCAAGGCGGCCTGAGAAAGCGCGATGCCGCTCAGTCCCGGCTGGTGATACGCGTCTGAAAATAAAATGATAAGCGCCGTGCTTGTACAAATGACGAGCGTATCCGTCAGGACGCCGAATGCCTGAATGAGCCCCTGTTTCACCGGGTGGCTCGTTGTAGCTGTCGCCGCCGCGTTCGGAGCGCTTCCCATACCCGCTTCATTTGAGAAAATCCCGCGTCTTACACCTTGCATCAAGGCCGCACCTAAAGCGCCGCCCGCTGCCTGATCAATGCCGAACGCATTTTTTACGATTAGCGACAGAACGCCGGGCAATTGGGTGATGTTCGTCAGAATGACAAAGAAAGCGACACCGATATATAAAACGGCCAAGACGACTACGATGTATTCCGCCATTTTCGCAATTCGTTTGACGCCGCCGAAGATTACGCCGCCGAAAACCACGATTAAAATAATGCCCAATGTAAGCCGGCTGGTGCCGAATGCGTTTTGAAAGGCGACGCTGATCGTATTGGATTGAACGGAATTAAAAACAACCCCGAATGACAGTGTGATTAATACGGCGAACAGCGCGCCCATCCAGCGTTTCTTCAGGCCCTTTTCCATGTAATAGGCCGGGCCCCCGCGGAATCCGTTTTGATCTTTTACTTTATAAATTTGGGCCAGCGTGCTTTCAACAAAGCTTGAAGCCGAACCGATGACTGCGATAATCCACATCCAGAAAATAGCGCCCGGACCGCCGAGTGAGATCGCAATGGCGATTCCGGTAATATTCCCGGTTCCGACACGCGCCGCCATACTGATGCAAAATGCCTGAAACGGGGAAATGCTGTTTTTTGTCCGGGCGGCCGCGCCTTCCTTCAAAACCCGGATCATTTCCTTCAGCATGCGGACTTGCAGACCCTTTGATCTGAACGTAAAAAACAGTCCCAGAGAAAGAAGCAGTACGATTAACAGTTTTGACCATAAAAAATCATTTGCCGAGCCGATTACATTTTCAAGGAATTCCTGCATCCAATCACCTCTTGGTTCGTTTGATTAAAAAATACTGAGCTCCCACTCCTGTGCGATATGTTTCAGCAGCATGCCGCCGGTCAGGCTGTTGCCGTATTCATCAATGGCCGGACCGTAAATGCCGATGCCGCAGCCGTTATGAAAAGGCTGTTCTCTTCTGGCGCTTGGGGGAACCAATGCCATAATGCCGCCGGATACCCCGCTTTTGGCCGGGACGCCGACGAAAGCCGCATATTTGCCTGACGCATTGTACATTCCGCACGTCAGCATCAGGGCTTTGGCGAGTTTCGCGACATCTTTCGGAATGACCTGTTCCCGTCGGATCGGATGGTATCCGTCATGCGCAAGTATCAATCCGATTAAAGCGATGTCCTCGGTTGTACCCTCCATGGCGCACTGCTTTAAATACACTTCAAGCGTTTCTTCCACATCCGCCTCGAGAAAGTTCGTTTCTTTTAAATAGTAGGCGAGCGCTCGGTTCCGATGCGCGGTCTGCCATTCAGAACGGAAGACCTCCTCGTGAATGTGTGGGCGTTTTCCTATTAATTTTTCAAAAACGGAAAAGAGATATTCTAATTTATCATGCGCCGTTTCACCCGGAAGCAGCGAGGCGACGGTAATGGCGCCGGCATTGATCATCGGGTTGAAGGGCTTCCCGGGTTTATGGATTTCAAGCCGGATGATAGAATTAAACGCATCACCCGTCGGTTCCACGTCCACACGATCCAGCACGTAAGAAATGCCTCTGTTCATGCAGGCGGCAATAAAGCTGATGACTTTTGAGATGCTCTGCAATGTGAACGGGACATTCCATTCACCGGCATGAATCATTGAGCCATCCGGCTCTAATATGCAAATGCCCAGCTGAGAGTCGTTGATTTCTCCGAGGGCGGGTATATAATTTGCGCTTTTTCCATTGACGGAAAACGGTCGGTAATGCTCGACCCAATCTTGTAAAAGTGAAGCCAGTTCCTCTTTTTCAAGGCGCTCTCTGACCATATCTTTCATAACATTCCTCCTCTATTGCAAGCCTGTCCGAAGCGGAAACCGGTCTTGGAAAACGTTTTCAAAAATAGCGTGTTCCATGTTAATGTATAATGACATCTACAGAATCATACAAAATACGACAAAATCATTCTTAAAATAAGCCGATAGATTTATAAATCAGCCGGAGCGTCCCGCCATTCGGGTCTAAAGAAATTTGCGGACTGTATCGGTCTTGTTCAAAATAGACAGAAGAAGGAAGTGATTATGATCAGGCTCGACTATTTACTGAAAAAAGACGGCTATCTTTTCGCCCTTATGCTGATCACCGTGCCGTTGGCGGGGGAACTGAAATTTTACCCCCTGAATGAGGTATATCGGATCAGCTTCGGCGCCCCGGCTTTTTTCTTTTTTCTGCTGCTGCTTCGGCATGTGCCGGCAGTATTGTCAGGGCTGTTGACAGGTGCAGCCGTTGTGGCATTCCGGATCGGCCTGGAGTGCTGGGGAGGAGAGCATGCCGGCTTTACGGAGGCTTTTTTCAGCCAATATCCCAGTTTCTTTTTTTACTTTACATATGCCTGCTTGTTTTATGTGCTGAAGGTCAGGCTTTTTTGGGATCGGCCGCTGATGATCGGGTTTCTCGGTTTTCTCATTGAAATTGCGTCCGATGCCGTTGAAATGACGGTTCAGTTTTCCGGCGGCCGGCAGATTATGATGCCGGACAAGCTGGCGGATATTGCGGTTATCGCTGTTTCTCACACATTTATTGTGCTGAGTTTTTTCAACGTGATGAAGCTGCACGAATCTCAGGTCAGGGAAAAACAAACGAGAAAGCAGCATGAGCACATGCTGATGATTGTGTCCAACTTATATGAAGAAACGATTCATTTGAAAAAAACGCTGAAAACGACGGAGCATGTGACGAAAGAATCCTATCAGCTATATCGGGAAATGAGCGGGAACGACCGGGAGCTCGGGAGCCGAATGCTGCGCCTTGCGGGAGAAATTCATGAAGTGAAAAAAGACAATCAGCGAATATTCGCCGGTTTGTCGAAGCTGATTTCCAATGAGAGATTCCGGGATTACATGAATGCCGCCGCTCTGGTCGGCATCGTCATCCGAATCAATGAAAAATACGCCGAATCTTTAGGCAAGGACATTCAATTCCGGAGCGTGATTGAAGGAGAACATTCCGATTATCACGTCTTTACCGTCCTGTCGATCTTAAATAACCTGACCGCCAATGCCGTCGAAGCCATGGGAGACAGGGGTGAGATCCGCCTCGCGCTGCGCAGGGCGGAAGGAGAAAAGGCTGAATTTCAGGCGGAAGATGACGGTCCCGGCATTCCGGAAAAAATCGGAGAGGTCGTTTATGATCCCGGGTTTACATCCAAATACGATGAATTCGGCACACCTTCAACGGGCATCGGGCTTACTTACGTGAAGGAAATCGTAACTGAACTTGACGGAGACATTTCCTTTCATAACAAGCCAAAAGGCGTCATATTTACGATTAAACTGCCGGTGAAGCATTTGATTGCAGAAAGGATGAACTCATAATATGCGTTTTTTTATAGCTGATGATGACCGGGCGATCCGTTCCATTTTAAAACAGATGATCGAGGACGAGGATTTAGGCGAAGTCGTCGGTGAGGCAGAGGACGGAAGCCAGATTGAAGGGCATTATCTCCATTTTAAACAAGTCGATATTTTATTAATTGATCTGCTGATGCCGGGTCGGGACGGGATTGAGACGATCCGGCATCTTCAGGGATCGTACAACGGAAAAGCGGTGATGATATCGCAGGTGGAGGCAAAGGAAATGGTGGGAGAAGCTTATTCTCTCGGCATCGAATACTTTATCCACAAACCGATCAACAAAATCGAGATCGTCACCGTTTTGCGAAAAGTAAAAGAGCGGATTGAACTGGAAACCTCGATCGGCGACATCCAACACTCGTTAAGCCGTCTTATTCAGCGGAATGAGCCGAAAAAAAGCGGGCCGGGGGGGATGCGCGAGAAATCAATCAAAGAAACAGGAAAATTTCTTTTATCGGAATTAGGCATCGTGGGAGAAAGCGGGGCGCATGACCTCATGGCCGTCCTTCACTATTTATTTGAGGATGAACAGGCGGAAAGAAACATCCCGTCTTTAAAGCAGATGTTTACAAACGTCGCCATCCGGAAGCTGGGGCCTGCGGCGGCACAAGCCGAGGTTAACAGGGAAATCAAAGCCTCGGAACAGCGGATCAGAAGGGCCGTCATTCATTCGTTAAACCATTTCGCTTCATTGGGCACAACTGATTTTTCAAACCCCAAATTTGAATATTACGCCTCGAAATTCTTTGATTTCCCCGCTGTCAGCAAGAGAATGAAAGAAATGCAGGCTAAGGAAACCGTGCCGCTTTCTCCGGTTAAAGTGAATATGAAAAAATTCATTCACGTCTTCTTTTTGGAGGCGAAAGATTTACGCGAGGGATCAAAATTTGTCAGCGGAGGCAGCCGGTAAGCTGGCATTGGAAAAGATGGCAAACGTGGATAAATGACAGTTCGTACTGGCCTGATTTTTCCGCGCTGATCCATGGCGACTTGCATCCTCCGCATATTTTGATCGGCGAAAATCAGCGTGTGACGGGTCTCCTCGATTGGACGGAGGCAAAGGTTGCCGATCCGGCCAAGGATTTTGTCCTTTATCAAGTGATATTAGGAGAAAATGAAACAAAACGGCTGATGAAGAGCTACGAAGCTGAAGGCGGGCGCGTTTGGCCGAAAATGCAGGAGCATGTGACAGAATGGCAGGCCGCTTACCCTGCGGAAACGGCGAAGTTCGCGCTTCAGACGGGGCAAGAGGAGCATATGCAAATGGCGCGGGACATGCTCGGCCTGACCGATCCGAAAGGTTATTGACTTCCGCCGGATGACAGCGTATGATACATTTTAAAATAAAAGAACGGATGAACAATGCTGAGGAAGAGTAAGTACGCATCAGCGCGCGGGGTTCAGAGAGTCGGTGGCCGCTGTGAACCGATCCCCGTCCGGTGCCGAATGGGCTTCTGAATTGCTGCGCTGAAATGACAGTAGGCGGTGCCGGGATTCTTCCCCGTTATCAAGAAAGGAGTATTGAAACCGTGTGTTTCTGTACTTTTTGAGAGAATGGCTCTTCAGCCGTTAATAAAGGTGGCACCGCGAAAACCTCGTCCTTTGATGGACGGGGTTTTTTTGTATTGTTAAGGAGGTGATGGCCATGGAAAGTGACTGGAGACGGACAAACAATCAAAAAAGGAGGGATATTCATGGTGATCGCAACCGACGATCTTGAGCTCACGTGTCCGCATTGTGAAGGAACCGGCGAGGAGAAGGAAGGGACGCCCTGTCCGAAGTGCGGCGCGAAGGGCGTCATATTGACCGCTCAAGGAAACACGCTGCTGCATTTTATCAGAAAGCATATTGATCAGTGAAATCAAACGAAAAAGGCCGTTATCCGGCCTTCAGGCTGTCGAGAAAATCTCGACAGCCTTTATTTTTCCCTTGTCATAAAATAAAAGAAAGACTGAAAAAAACGGTTTCTTTCTCATGTTCCGCACAAGAAATTTTTCTCAAAACAGAGCCGAATTCGTTCTGTTTGACCAACTCGTCGAAGAGGATCACCTTCTTCGAAAAATTGATAAATACATAGACTTCTCTTTCATCGTTGAAAAGGTCACACCTTACTGCAGCGAAAATAAAGGCCGCCCCTCACTTGATCCGCTGATCTTATTCAAAATGATGTTGAAGATTGCCACATACCCAGCCAAGCAAAGCTAGGCATGTGGGAGTGCTTTTTCTGCACCTGAAATCAAATGATATGTAAAGAAACAGCACAAAACAAAAAAGCTTGCAGAAAAAACATCGTTTTCTCTACAAGCTGCTTTTTCATTCTTCAAAATAAGGATTCACGTGGATGAGCACTTCTTCAACATCTGAAAAGTGTCTTTGGATTTCATTTCGGATTTCGCGGGCAATATCGTGTCCCTGCTTAATCGTCAAATCATGATCCAAAGATAACCGGACATCAAGCAATTTATAGTGGCCGTGTTCTCTTGCTCGGATTTTATCGAGCCGTTTGACTTGAGGGCAATGCAAAATAACGGCTTTATATTCCTCTATCAGTTCGGGATCAACACTTTTTTCCATGAGAACGTCAACAGACGGCTTGATTAATTCCATTGAAATCTTAAAAATAAGGTACGCCACGATGACACTGGCAATTGCATCGGCGTACAACAGATAGGACCATCCGCGTGTGTTCCCGATAATCGCCAATAGGACGCCGATAAAAGCGGCAAGAGAGGCAACGATATCGCCTTTATGATCGTATGCAATCGCTATAATCGCTTTACTGTTCCATTTTTCCCCTTGTTTGATCGAATAACGATATAAGATCTGCTTAGCCGCGTAGGATATCAGAGCCGCAAACAATGCGCTGTATTGCGGGATGCTTGGACCTTCAACAAAGGACGAAATCGCTTCTATCAGAATATACACGGAAACGAGCACTAATATGATTCCTACAATCGCTTCGCTGATGACCTCAGCTTTGCCATGCCCGAAAGGATGGTCTTGATCGGGCGGCTTATTAGAAATGCCGATGACGGCCAGGACAGCAATTGAAGCCACGACATCCGCTGCAGAATGTATACCGTCGGCAAAAACTGCTTCACTATCGCCTATCAGTCCAAAAAAGATCTTTCCTGCCATTAAGATCAGATTGGCTATCAATGCAATCAAAGCAACTTTTTTGCTTATTTGTTCTCTTTCACTTGTCATTTTTTCCTCCTATAAAACTGCACAAAAAAATAGAGGCGCTTTTGATTCGCTCTCCGTATCCTTTCTTGTGTAATCACTTTGCTTATCGTACCAATTCAGTTTCGAGTGGGTCTATAGCAAGGTTTTTTCCTGTTTACTAATAAATAAGGTGACAGAAAAAAAGTTGGAGCAGGGCTAAACAGTACACAGACAAAATGGGGCTGAATTAAAAAAAGAACTGTTGACATTTGAGTATTTATCTTTTATTATTATCTCGAATTCAAGATTTTTTAATTCAAGATAATTTAATTAGAGTGCAGGATAAGAACCTTCTGATCGTTTGAATCACGAAAAGATCAGTGAAGAGAACGTTTCGTTTTTTGATCATATGTTATTTGGTTTTTTATACTATAATATCTCGAATTCGAGATAAAGGGGGTACGAGGGAAATGGCTGAATTTGTACAGCTAGTGAATGAAAGAAGATCTGCAAGCAACTTTCTTCCAGAACATCCAATCACAAGAGATGAACTCAACGAAATGTTTGAATTGGTTGCGTTGGCTCCATCAGCTTTTAATTTGCAGCACACAAAATATGTGACGGTTCTTGACCCGGATGTAAAAGAAAAGCTGAAGCAGGCCGCAAACGGACAATATAAAGTGTTTAGCTCATCAGCTGTTCTTTTGGTTTTAGGGGATAAGCAGGCATATCAGCAAGCGGCTGACATCTATGAAGGATTGAAGATGCTGGGGGTATTAAATAAACAAGAGTATGATCACATGGTTCAAGACACCGTTTCGTTTTATGAAAACAGGGGAGAACCATTTAAGAGAGATGAGGCGATAAGAAATGCTTCACTTTCTGCGATGATGTTTATGCTGAGTGCTAAGGAAAAAGGCTGGGACACCTGTCCGATGATAGGGTTTGATGCTGAAGCCGTGAAACAGATTTTGAATATAGATGATCAATTTGAGGTCGTCATGATGATTACAATCGGGAAAGAAAAAATAGAAAGCAGAAGGCCGCGCGGCTACCGAAAGCCTGTGAATGAGTTTGTGGAGTATATTTAACTATTTGTAAAGGAGCGAATAAAAATGGCGAAAAAAACGATGGGCATCCATCATATTACAGCAATTGTCGGTCACCCTCAAGAGAATGCTGATTTCTACGCTGGAGTGCTGGGGCTGCGATTGGTCAAGCAAACGGTCAATTTTGATGATCCGGGTACGTATCACCTTTATTTTGGGGATGAAGGCGGGAAGCCGGGAACAATCATCACATTCTTTCCGTGGGCGGGCGCCCGCCAAGGCATCATTGGAGACGGACAGGTTGGCGTGACATCTTACGCCGTGCCGAAGGGTGCCATGGCGTTTTGGGAAAAGAGACTTGAAAAGTTCAACATTCCATACACAAAAATCGAGCGTTTTGGAGAACAATATATAGAATTTGATGACCCGCACGGTCTGCACTTAGAAATCGTGGAAAGAGAAGAAGGAGAAGCCAATACGTGGACGTTCAAAGACGTAACCCCGGATGTTGCCATTAAAGGCTTTGGCGGTGCGACCCTGTTATCAGCACAGCCTGAAAAAACAGGTAAACTGCTGGAAAACATCATGGGGCTTGAGCGAGTCGGTAAAGAAGGAGACTTCGTTCGTTATCGTTCTGCCGGTGATATCGGAAATGTGATTGACCTTAAGTTAACGCCTATCGGCCGCGGGCAAATGGGTGTCGGCACGGTCCATCACATCGCTTGGCGGGCTCAGGATGACGAAGATCAATTAGATTGGCAAAGGTTCATTGCTGCGCACGGATATGGTGTGACTCCTGTTCAGGATAGAAACTATTTTAATGCGGTTTACTTCAGAGAACATGGGGAAATCTTATTTGAGATCGCAACTGATCCGCCTGGCTTTGCCCATGATGAGTCACAAGAAACAATGGGCGGAAAACTGATGCTCCCTGAGCAGTATGAACCGCACCGGGCACAAATTGAACAAGGGCTGCTGCCGTTTGAAGTGAGAGAATTAGATTGATTGATAGATGAACGTGAAGCATGAAGAAAAATAACAAGACATACATTTAACAGATGTTTGCTGGAAGCGACTGTTGGTAAACAGCTGCCTTGCAGACATCATATAATATGAAAAATAAGGAGAGATAAAAATGGAAGATGCAGGACTATTACTTATTCGAATCATGATTGGTGTGGTGTTTCTGTTTTATGGATCACAAAAATTATTCGGCTGGTTTGGCGGATACGGAATTAAAGGAACCGGACAATGGTTCGAGTCAATTGGAGTTAAACCAGGCAATGCCGCGGCCGCTTTATCAGGTCTCGGGGAACTCGCAAGCGGAATTCTATTTATTTTAGGTGTTTTCCTCCCGCTCGGAGCTGCTATTATAACGATTATTATGTTAGGTGCCATCGTAAAAGTCCATGGAGCGAAAGGATTTGCCAACGGTGCCGGCGGTTTTGAATATAACTTGGTGCTGATTGCAGTCTCCATCGGAGTTGCACTCATCGGTTCAGGGGCGTACGCTTTGCATTTTTAATATAAGTATCTAAGAACAGTTACTGAAAAGCGGTAACTGTTCTTTTATTTTTCAAGCACAACGTTCAGGTGCTCTGAATAGCAAAAAAGCGGATATGTTCAATATAAATGTGTATAGTGAATGTACGAGTATCGATGAGCTTGGTCATAAAAGACGAGCCGATTTGGAGGAGGGTTTTGATGAAAGAGATGGCAGAATTACATTCATTAGATTCTATCGAGAATTTTATTAAACAGCATCAATTCAGTTTTATCTACATTTCAAGACCCGCCTGTACAGTATGTCACGCTGTTCTGCCGCAGCTCAGAAAAGTATTGGATCAGTTTCCGAATATCAAATTGGGGCATATCAATGCTGACGAGGTAGAAGAGGTGGCCGGCAGATTTTCAGTCTTCACTGTTCCCGTGCTTCTTTTGTTCATTGATGGGACTGAGTTTCTGAGAGAAGCCCGCTTTGTTCATTTTGAACAGCTCGAAGAAAGGCTGAAAAGGGTTTATCAGTTATATCAAGATGTATAAAGCGTTTATACTTTACAAATAAAAAGCCCCCTTTAAAGGGGCTTTTATCCGGCCTTTTTTAGGTTATTCGGACCGGGGTTCTAAAAAACGGGACCCGCCCAAGTCTTTTCTCATCAGATAGATATGGAAAAAATATTCTCCGACGGCGATGATGACGGCGGAAATAAGAGCGGCAAACGCCAGTCTTCCTCCGGAAATGCCCATGGACAGCGGCATTCCCATCAGCCAGACAACAAGAAACGCGATTCCGAAATCAGCGGACGCCGCCGTGATATTATTCCATCTCGGAAGCACGTACAGGTCGCCCGTAAAGTAAGAAACGGCTCCCAGCACAATGGTCATCAGCAGCACATCGCCGAATGTAAAGCGAAAACCTAAGCCGAGTATCAGATACAGAATAATGATGGTCATAATGCCTTTAATGGCAAGCGCTTTAATGTGTTCCATGCGAATTCCTCCTTATGGAAATCATGTTAGTATGTTTCCTCATCCCGTGAAATATAAACCCTTTTTTCGTGAACATTTGTTTTCTGGCTTTTGTCTGTCATCACTGGGCCGCGGCTGAATATGATGAAGGGAGAAAATACGGGAGGTGTCATGATGGCAGTCGTAAAAGCGTCGAGCGCCGATCTGGATCTAATGGCAAGGCTGCTCAGGGCGGAAGCGGAAGGCGAAGGGAAGCAGGGAATGCTTTTGGTCGGCAATGTGGGAATCAATCGGGTGCGGGCGAATTGTTCTGATTTTAAAGGCCTGCGCACCATCAGGCAGATGGTGTTTCAGCCGCACGCGTTTGAAGCGGTGACTCACGGATACTTTTACCAGAGACCGCGTGAATCCGAGCGGAGGCTTGCCCGCCGGACGATTAACGGAGAACGGTTTTGGCCGGCTAAGTTCAGTCTGTGGTATTTTAAGCCGCCGGGAAACTGCCCGCCGACTTGGTATGATCAGCCGTTTGTCGCGAGATTCAAATCCCACTGCTTCTATCAGCCGACAGGTGAGACGTGCGAAAACGTGTACAATACATTTTAATCCCGGGCGCACCGTTCTGAGAATGAACGGTGTTTTTTTAATTTTTTGTGAAGAAAAACAGGAAAAAAGTTCGCTTGACGGATGACAAGCCAAAAAGAAACAGAGGGGGTTTTCTCCCGGCGGGGCAAGGTTTGTCGAAACAATGTGAAAAATGTCTCCCGCCGTCCATTTTTCAGCCTTACAAACCCTTCACACTTCTTCATAGCGGTTTAACATTTCTTTTTTATAATAAGGGCGATCAATGAGACGAAAGGGGAACTGACATGACACATGACGGCCGTTTAGATGAATGGATCAAGGAATTGGAGAACAAAAGCTTTCAGAACAATACGTTTGACCGCCGCGCATTTATACAGGGCGCCGGTAAAATCGCCGGTCTTTCCCTCGGGTTAGCGATCGCGCAATCCATCGGCGCGTTTGAAGTGAATGCCGCTCCGAAATTTTCAAACTATCCGTTCACCCTCGGCGTAGCTTCCGGCGACCCGCTGTCTGACAGCGTCATTCTCTGGACGCGTCTTGCCCCTGACCCGCTGAATGGGGGCGGTATGCCGAAGCAGGCCGTGCCGGTAAAATGGGAAATCGCCGCTGATGAACATTTTCGTCACATCGTCAAACGCGGAACGGAAATGGCCAAGCCGAATCTCGGACACTCCGTCCATGTCGAGGCGGACGGGCTCAAGCCCAATAAAGTGTACTACTACCGGTTTAAAAGCGGGCATGAGCTCAGTCCCGTCGGCCGGACGAAAACGCTGCCCGCTCCCGGCGCTGACGTATCCGCCATGACGTTTGCATTTGCCTCATGCCAGCAGTATGAACACGGCTATTATACGGCATATAAACATATGGCGAATGAAAAGCTTGATCTCGTGTTCCATCTCGGAGATTACATTTATGAATACGGACCGAACGAATATGTGTCAAAAACGGGAAATGTCAGGACGCACAGCAGCGCTGAAGTGTATACACTGTCAGATTACCGCAACCGTCATGCCCAATACCGCTCTGATGCCAATCTGAAAGCCGCCCACGCCGCATTTCCGTGGGTCGTGACGTGGGACGATCATGAGGTGGAAAACAATTATGCCAATGTTATCCCTGAAAAAGGCCAATCCGTTGAAGCGTTTGTGCTCAGGAGGGCCGCAGCTTACCAGGCTTATTATGAACACATGCCGCTCAGGCGCATGTCATTGCCGAACGGTCCTGATATGCGGCTGTACAGGCAATTTTCTTATGGCAATTTGGCATCGTTCAATGTGCTTGATACAAGACAGTACAGAGATGATCAGGCCAACGGCGACGGGAATAAGCCGCCTTCTGATGAGTGGAGAGACCCGAAGCGTACATTGATGGGGACAGAACAGGAGCAATGGCTGTTCGGAAATTTAGCCGCCTCAAAAGCGAAGTGGAATGTGCTGGCGCAGCAAATCTTTTTCGCGCAATGGAATTTCGGAACAACCGCCAATCCGATATACAGCATGGATTCATGGGACGGCTACCCGGCTCAGCGGGAGCGGGTCATCAATTTTATAAAAAGCAAAAACCTGAACAATGTCATCGTGCTGACGGGTGATGTTCACGCAAGCTGGGCGTCAAACCTGCATACCGATTTTAATCAAACGAATTCAAAGATTTTCGGAGCCGAATTCGTCGGGACTTCCATTACATCTGGAGGAAACGGAGCGGATAAACGGGCCGATACGGATCAGATCTTAAAACAAAACCCGCATATTAAGTTTTTCAACGATTACCGCGGCTATGTCCGCTGTACGGTGACCCCTGCCCAATGGAGAGCGGATTACAGAGTGGTGCCGTACGTGACGGAGCCGGGGGCTGAGGTATCCACGCGGGCTTCATTCATTTATCAGAAAGACCAGACGGGGATTCGGAAGGTCTCTCAAGCTGCGGTTGCAGGCGGTGTAAAGCAGTCAAACGAGGTGGAAGAGGATCGTTTCTTCGCCCATAACAATGCGCATGAAAAGCAAATGAGAAGGAAACGGGCCAAAATCTCACAATAAGGAGGCACACTCATGTTTTCTAATATCGGCATTCCCGGGTTGATCCTGATCTTCGTCATCGCTCTCATCATTTTCGGGCCTTCAAAGCTTCCGGAAATCGGCCGTGCCGCCGGCCGCACGCTGCTTGAATTTAAAAGCGCCGCAAAAACACTGGTCTCAAATGAAGAGCCGGACAAGCAGACGGCTGAGAAAGACAAAACGGCAGGCTGAATCCTGACATGGGGGCAGACGAATCCGTTTCTGCCTCTTTCTCTATAAGGAGGATGTACGATTGGATAAAAAAGAAACCCACTTGATCGGGCATTTAGAGGAAGTTCGGCAGCGTCTCATTAAAACCGTTATCGCCTTTCTCGTGTTTTTTATCGGCGCCTGCTGGTTTGTGCAGGATATTTATGACTGGCTGATCAAGGATTTGGATGGCAGGCTGGCCGTTTTAGGGCCGAGCGAGATTTTATGGGTGTATATGATGATTGCGGGAATATGCGCCCTTACGGCAACGATTCCGGTTGCCGCTTTTCAGCTCTGGCGTTTTACGGCGCCGGCTTTGACCCCGTTTGAACGCCGCGCCGCTTTGCTTTACATTCCGGGGCTTTCGGTTTTGTTTATTATCGGAATTTCCTTCGGGTATTTTGTGCTGTTTCCGATTGTGCTCGGATTTTTAACACAATTATCCGCCGGCCATTTTGACATGGTATTTACGGCGGACAAGTATTTTACCTTTATGCTGAATCTTACATTGCCGTTCGGATTTTTGTTTGAAATGCCTCTGGCCGTCATGTTTCTGACACGGCTCGGAATCGTGAATCCAACCCGGCTGGCAAAGGCGCGGAAGCTTTCGTATTTTGTGCTGATCGTCGTCTCGGTGCTGATTACGCCTCCGGATTTTATGTCTGACTTTCTCGTCATGATTCCGCTGCTCGTCCTCTATGAAATCAGTGTGACGCTGTCCCGCATCGTTTACCGGAAGAAATGGGCCGAGGCGCCGTCTGCAGCTTAGTGAAGTTCGCCTCCGCCGGTCTCAATATCGTCCTCATGCGCCGCGGCGGTCACCGCGGCGATTTTGAGCGCTTTTGTCACGAGATCCAGGCTGAGGCTCGGCGCAGACTTCTGCAAGGTTTGCTCCGGAATGTACGGGATGTGTATAAACCCGCCGCGGAGGTGCGGATGATGGCGGCTGATTTCATCCATCAGCCCGTAAAAGAGGTGATTGCATACAAACGTCCCCGCCGTGTAGGATACAGCCGCGGGAATGCCTTCCTTTTTGATTTCCTCAACGATCCGTTTGATCGGAAGGCCGGTCCAATAGGCCGCGGGACCGTCTTGAGAAATGTTTTCCCCGACAGGCTGGTTTCCTTCGTTATCCGGTATGCGCGCCTCATTGAGATTGATCGCGACCCGTTCCGGCGTGATCTGCATTCTGCCGACTGCCTGTCCGACACAGATGATAATGTCAGGCTGATGTTTTTTGATCGCCTCGCGCAGCACGGCAAGAGACTTATAAAAAACGGTCGGCACTTGTTCAGATACGATAGAGGCGGGGCCCTCAGCGGCACCATTCAGCCGTTTGACCGCTTCCCATGAAGGATTGACCGTTTCCCCGCCGAAGGGGTCAAAGCCTGTCAGCAATACTTTTTTCTCCATATAAAACCCTCCTTTTCTTTTTACCATACTCTATAATGGACATATATTCCTGCCGAAGGGGGAAACACGTCTTGAATTCGCCTCTGGTGCAATACCGATCTTTATTTCCTGCGCTCCGCACACATACGATGCTCGCCAGCTGCTCTCAAAGCGCTCTTGCCCTGCCGGTTTCAAAAGCGGTCAATGACTATCAGGAAAGCCTGCTTCAGCATGGCGGAAACTGGGAAGAAGCCATTGGACGAACGGAGCGGGCAAGGTGTGAATTTGCGAAATTGATCGGCGCCCATCCTGAAGAAATCGCCGTTTTACCTTCAGTAACGGCTGCTGTCTCTGCCGTCGTTTCTGCTTTGCCGGATTGCCGAAAGAAACAGGCGGTGTATACGGAATTGGATTTTCCGGCGATCGCCCACATTTTGAAGGCACAGACTGAGATGAAGCTTTCAGTCGTGCCGTCTGAAGACGGAATGATCCCGTTAGAGCGGTATGAGACGTACATATCGGAACAGACGCTTTTCACCTGTGTGCCCCATGTGTCATATACGTCCGGTTTTGTCCAGGATATGAAGCGCATTGCCGAGATATCCGCAAAGAAGGGATCGCTTCTTTTTGTCGATGCTTATCAATCGGCGGGGCACATCCCGATTGATGTAAAAGACTGGGGAGTTGATATGCTGGCCGCGGGTGCGAGAAAGTATATGCTCGGCATACCGGGAACGGCGTTTCTTTATGTCAGAAAGGAACTCGCCGAACGGCTGAAGCCGAAAGTCACCGGGTGGTTCGGGCAGCAGCGGGCGTCGATGCTGGATTTAACCCGTTTTTCTTATGCGGACGGAGCCAAACGCTTTGAGACCGGAACCCCGGCATTTATCAGCATATATGCGGCACAGGCGGCTTTATCTCTAGTAAACGATGCCGGCACAGACCGCATTCACCGGGAAGTAAAAAAACTCAGCACATTTGCGTATGAATACGCTTTTGAAAAAGGGTTGCACCTCACAGGGCCGCCGTCTGCCGATGACAGACCCGGCATGATTTCCATACGGGATGAAAAAGCGGCGGAAACGGCTGCGCTGTTGAGGCGGAAAAACATCGTATGCGCACCCAGCGGACATATCATCCGGCTGGCGCCTCATTTCTATAACACGGCTGACGATCTGATCTATGCGATTGATGAACTGGCTGAAGCGCGCGGTATATAAAAAAACAGCAGACTCACGGGGAGCCTGCTGTTTTCTTATGAGTGATTCACTTTGACCCGTTTCATAAAGAAGGCGCTGATCAAGCCGATAGCGGCGACAATCATCGCGAAGATAAAGGCGTGCTGGACGCCCGCAATCAGCGCGTGAGAGTATGCGGAAGGATCATTCGGGTTTTTCACGGTGCTCATATAATTCTTCTGCCCGGCTGCCATGATGCTGACCGCCACCGCAGTGCCGATTGCGCCGGCCATCTGCTGGAGCGTATTCATAATGGCCGTTCCGTCCGGGTAAAATTCCGGCGGCAGCTGGTTTAAGCCATTCGTTTGCGCCGGCATCATGATCATGGAAATGCCGATCATCAGGCATGTGTGGAGCACGACGATGAGAATGGCCGTTGAAGTGCCGGTAATGTTTGAGAAAAACCAAAGTACGGCGGCCGTGATGACAAACCCGGGAATGACAAGCCACTTCGGTCCGTATTTGTCAAACAGGCGCCCCGTCACCGGAGACATAAAGCCGTTTAAAATACCGCCCGGCAACAGGATGAGCCCGGACGTAAACGCCGTCAGCATCAGTCCGCTTTGTAAATACATTGGCAATAGAAGCATTGTCGATAAGATAACCATCATACAGATAAATACAATCACGACACCGAGAACAAACATCGGATAGCGGAAAGCGCGCAGATTCATCAT
Source organism: Bacillus sp. FSL P4-0334 (assembly GCF_038004825.1). Lineage (NCBI taxonomy): Bacteria > Bacillati > Bacillota > Bacilli > Caryophanales > Bacillaceae > Bacillus > Bacillus sp. FSL P4-0334. The sequence continues at coordinate 1,304,783 of NZ_JBBORX010000001.1, forward strand.
CGGCTGCTTCATTGTCAGCTGCCTGATGGAAAATAAGATGAGCGCGATCGCACCGACAGTGAGCGAACCGATAACCGTCGGGCTTGACCAGCCGTCTGATCCTTCGCCCGCATTGCTGAATCCGAATACGATGCCGCCAAACCCGATCGTAGACAGAATAATGGAAAGCACGTCAATTTTCGGTTTTGTAATGTCGGACACGTTCTGCATGTAGGCGATGCCGAATAAAAGAGCCAACACAAGAAACGGCAGGGAAATCCAGAAAATCCAATGCCAGTTCAAATGCTCTAACACGAGCCCTGAAAATGTCGGACCGATCGCAGGAGCGAACATGATGACAAGCCCGATCGTCCCCATCGCCGCTCCGCGCTTATGCGGCGGAAAGATGACGAGGATTGTATTAAACATCAGCGGCAGCAGCAGCCCGGTTCCTAAAGCCTGCACGATTCTTGCCGCCAAAAGAAACGGAAAGCTCGGCGCAAGCGCTGCAATCAGCGTGCCGATAATGGAAAAAGCAAGTGAAACGATAAACAGCTGTCTCGTCGTAAACCATTGCAAAAGCAGACCCGATACCGGGACAAGAATACCGAGAACGAGCAGATAGCCCGTCGTCAGCCACTGGACGGTCGCAGGAGTGATATGTAACTCCTTCATCAGGTCAGTCAGGGCGATATTCAGCGCCGTTTCACTGAACATGCCGATAAACCCTGCCGTCAGTAAAGAAATCATGATCGGCATGACTTTATATTGTTTGGAAGGCTGAGCGTTTTCCAAAATCATTCTCCTCTCTTTCTATACGTACATGTCTCTCGTATTTTATGTCTTCAGCAGGTTCGGGATTTGTTTAGAAATATGGAGGATCGGCATTTTGTCTTTTTTGGCTAAGGACACAATGATGCCGCCTTCTATCATGGCATTTAAAACAGTGCTGATTTCCGCCGCTTTCTCATCAGAAAAACCGGCTGATCTCAATTTGCCCGCGAACAGATTCTCCCATTCCTGATAAGCGCTTTGACAGGCCTGCTGGAGCTTTTCGCTCTTTAAAGCAGTCTCGGCAGCCAGTAAACCGACAGGAAACCCTTCAAAGTTCTCCGGACATGTGAATTGGCTTGATAAGTCCTGTAAAAACGCTTGAATGCTTTCCGCAGGATCAGGATGGGCATCAAGGCTTTCTTTTATTTTCATACGGATATAATGGCTCATTTCATTGACAGCCTCAATGGCGAGCTGCTCTTTGCCGTCCGGAAAATGATAGTAAAGAGAACCTTTCGGCGCACCGCTTTCTTTAATAATCTGATTCAGCCCCGTGCCGTAATACCCCTGAAGCTGAAACAGCCTGGTTGCCGCGGCGAGGATTTTTTCACGAGAATCTCCATAGCTCATAATGTTCCCACCTTACTGATTTTTGACAAATTTAAAATATAGTGACTGGTCTATTATCTTGATTTCACATGATGGTGTCAAGGTTTTTTAACGGTTATTTTCTTCGGGAGGTTGCCTGACAAGCGCGTTGACCGGTGAGAGGAAAATCTTCATAAATAAAGAAAAGGAGAGAAAAGAATGAAAAAACAATTTATGCCCTTCATTACATTTATCACGGCTCTGCTCTTCATCGCGGCCGGCTGCTCCCAATCTCCTCAAGCGAAAGAAACACCGCCCCGGATGGCAGCCGCAGCCCCAGCGAAAAAAGACGGACTTCCGAATGTTAAAATTCTTGCCACCGGCGGCACAATTGCAGGCGCTGCTCCTTCAAAGACGTCAGCTACGGAGTACACGGCGGGGGCAATCGGAGTTGATGCCCTGATTCAGGCCGTTCCGGAGATAAAAGAGGTCGCGCATGTGAGCGGAGAACAGGTTGTGAATATCGGCAGCCAGAATATGAATAACGAGACACTGCTGAAACTTGCAAAACGGGTAAACAAGCTGCTCAAGTCTGATGATACAGACGGCATTGTCATTACACATGGAACAGACACACTTGAGGAAACCGCCTACTTTCTCAATCTGACGGTCAAAAGTGACAAGCCCGTTGTTGTCGCCGGGTCAATGAGGCCGTCCACGGCGATCGGAGCGGACGGGCCATCCAACTTATATAACGCTGTAAAAACAGCGGCTGCGCCTGATGCGAAAGGTAAGGGGACGCTTGTCGTATTAAATGACAGAATCGCTTCGGCGCGCTATGTGACAAAAACCAATACAACCGCGGCCGACACATTCAAATCGGAAGAAATGGGTTATATCGGAACAATTGCTGATGACATCTATTTTAATAACATCATGACCCGAAAGCATACGAAGGATACAGATTTCAAGATAGATAAACTTGATAAACTGCCGCAGGTCGATATTATATACGGCTATCAAAATGACGGAAGCTATCTCTTTGAAGCTGCCGTAAAATCAGGGGCGCAAGGCATTATTTTTGCAGGCTCGGGAAACGGCTCAATGTCTGATGCGGCGCAAAAAGGCGCCGTAAAGTCGGTCAAAAGCGGGCTGGCGGTCGTCCGCTCCACAAGGACGGGAAACGGAACGGTAACACCTAATCGAGAGTATGAAAAAGACCATTTGACAGCTTCAAACTCTCTCAACCCTCAAAAAGCGCGGATTCTTCTGATGCTTGCGCTGACAAAAACGCATGACCCTAAGCGGATTCAAACCTATTTCAATGAGTACTAGGAGAAGAGAACTGGGTGTTCTCTCCTTTTTTGTTATGCCGTATTAAAGCATAAGCGTGCTTTCGGGAAAGGGGCGTCTTTCTCATTTTTCCGCTCTTTTTTTAATTGTTGAAAACAGTAAAAAATACACTATTTTTTCCTTTTCTTCTCTAATAGAATAAAAACTGCAAAAATATTACATAGCAGGAGGAAAGTTCATGAAACATATAAAAAGCAAAATTCTAGTTGTCCTTACAGTTTGTATGCTGTCCGTCATTTCCGTATTTGCCTTCCAGCCGACCGTATCGAAAGCCTCCTCAGGGCATAACCCTGTTGTCATGGTCCACGGAATCGGCGGGGCGTCCTTTAACTTCGCGGGAATCAAAACATACTTGGCATCCCAAGGCTGGTCAAGAAAAGAGATGTACGCCATCGATTTCTTAGACAAAACCGGAAACAACAGACACAATGCGCCGAGACTGTCCAATTACGTGAAAAAAGTGCTCAGCGAAACAGGTGCGAAAAAAGTCGATATCGTCGCGCACAGCATGGGCGGAGCCAACACGCTCTATTACATTAAAAATCTTGACGGCGGAGACAAAATTGCAAACGTCGTCACACTCGGCGGAGCGAACGGCCTTGTGACCAACCGGGCGCTTCCGGGGACTGATCCGAACCAAAAGATTTTATATACATCGATTTACAGCTCAGCGGACTTAATCGTCCTGAACCCGCTGTCACGGCTGATCGGCGGGAAAAACGTGCAGATTCACGGTGTCGGACACATCGGACTTTTGATGAACAGCCAAGTAAACGGGCTGATTAAAGAAGGTCTGAACGGCGGCGGACAAAATACAAATTAACAGTTTCAAAGCCCCGGAGAATGTGAATATCCCGGGGTCTTTTTTTCTTCCATATTCTTTTTTCGCCGTAAACCAAGCCCTCTGAAGTTATTTTTGTTAAAATAATAAAGTTATATCAGAATTCGGAGGGTTTATTGTGGGAAAAGTGAAAAGAAATGCCCCTTGCCCATGCGGCAGCGGGAAGAAATATAAAAAATGCTGCGGAAGCAAAGAAGCTGCCATTCCGGCAGACATCGCGGCAAAAGAAGCGAAACAGATTCAGGAAAGCCTAATGGAGTACGCCTTTACAGCACATAGAGACGGCATATCATCATTTATTAACCAGCACGCGTTCATTACGGAGCTGGACAGACAGACAAAAGACATCGGAGTCTTCAACCTCGGCATCTGGGGAATTTTCTTCCGTCCGCTGGCAGGCGGCAAGACGATTTTTGAAGAATATCTTCAGAAAAAAGCCGGCGGCATCAACCGCCCGAAAACACGGGAAATCGTTGAATCATGGAAAAGCATGACACCTGCCGTTATGGTGCTTGAAGATGTGAGAGAAGGAATGATTCACTTTGAAGATGTGATGACGAAAAAACAATTCAAAGTGGAAATGGACGTCAGCCAGCAGGATCTTCCGCCGGCGGGAAGCCTGATTCTCGGCTATCCGATCCACGAAGCGGAAAAAGCGGAGTTCTTCATGCAATTTACGATCTTCCCTGTGAAGCGGGCCGAAGCTCTAATCAGCAAAGTGAAAAAGGCGGCTGCCCCGGCTCTTGCGGAAGGAAAATCGCCTGAGCGCTTTATGCAGGAAAACTTCGACATTGTGCTGGCCGCTCTTTTAGGAACGGCGGAAGAGCCTGAGCAGGCTGCTGAAGAAAAACAGACAGAGTGGGCCAACGACATGGAGAAGGAAACGGCAGACGCCATTGAAAAAGGCCTGAGCGGGGATGAATACCCGGCTGAGCTGGTTCCGGCCGTAATTGATCTGTGGAAAACGTTCTGTATCAAAAAAACACCGACGATCAGAAAGCCTGAAGCTTTCGCGGCGGCGGTCGAATATTACGTAAACAGCATTTCTCTGAACGGCGCGTCCGTTTCTCAAGCCAAGCTGGCGAAGAAGTACGGCGTCAGCGCCTCAACGATTTCCAGCCGCTATAAGGAAATCGAGGGTGCTCTCACGGATGAAGCCGAACGCTTCGCCGCAGCTCTGACATCTTAATACACAGCCAAAAAAACCTTGAAGGGCAAACGCTTTTCAAGGTTTTTTTTGCAGATAGGCTCTCAGGCAGGATAATTCTTACCGTCTATCTAATACTAAACAGAGCGATAAAAGGAAGGGAGCCTGAGCCATGGATGAGACACGTACGCTGGGCAGGACGGATTTACGGGTAAAGCGTATCGGTTTTGGCGCAAATGCGGTCGGAGGACATAATCTGTTTCCGAATCTTAATGATGAAACGGGAAAAGAACTCATCCGCACAGCATTGGACGGCGGCGTCAATTTTATTGATACGGCGTTTATATACGGTTTGGGGCGTTCCGAAGAGTTAATCGGTGAAGTTGTCGGAGAGCGCGGCGTGCGGGACAGCCTCGTGATTGCGTCAAAAGGCGCGCACAAAGAGGTCAACGGACAAATCGAGCTGGACAACAGCCGTGAATTTCTCCGGAGTGAGGCGGAAAACAGCCTGAAGCGGCTGAAAACAGACGTGATTGATTTGTATTACGTCCACTTCCCTGACGGCAAAACACCGCTCTCCGAAGTGGCGGGCACGCTAAAAGAACTGAAGGACGAAGGGAAAATCAGAGCAATCGGCGCGTCCAATCTCAGCTTCCGGCAATTGCAGGAGTTTAACGCCGACGGCTATTTAGAGGTTTTTCAATCGGAATATTCACTGATTCAGCGTGAGGCGGAGCATGATCTGCTGCCTTATTGTGAAAAGAACGGCATTTCCTTTATTCCTTATTTTCCGCTTGCTTCCGGCTTGCTGACGGGAAAGTTTACAAAAGACACAGTCTTTGAGGACAGCCGAAAGAACAGGCCGCCGTTTCAGGGAGAAGCTTTTCACCAAAATCTGGAGCGAGTGGATAAGCTTCGGGCCGTTGCGGAGGAAAAAGGGGCGCAGACAGCGCATATCGCACTCGCATGGCTTCTGTCGCAGCCGGCGGTGGATGCGATCATTCCCGGAGCCAAACGCCCCGACCAGCTGAAACACAATCTGGACGCGCTTAATGTGCAGTTAACCGAGGATGAGGTTCAATATATCAGTGACATCTTTAAGTGAAAATAAAAAAAGGAAATAGCCTGCGCTATTTCCTTTCTTGTTGTCAGGACGTTTTCAAAAACGCTTCTGTCAATCCTTCCAGATCGGCGTCTGTATCCAGATACCACTGGCCGCGGGCGTTTTTCTTCATCTCGATTTCTCTTGTAACAGAAGAAGAAGCCGGCTTCAGGCGCATAAACTCTTCTGGATAGACAGAAAGCAGGTGGCTGACAATTTCGTTTTCATCAGCATCAGGGTGCTTTCCGGCATAGTCTTGCACGCGGTCTTGCAGCTGGCCCGCAAGCGGAGACATATCAAGCGGCGTCACTTTTGCTTCAAGGACGGCTTTTTTGCCTGACATGGATTTGGTATGCACCTTGAGCTCTGTGTTATCCCGAAGCGCTGATGACATGGCGTCAATAATAGCGGAAATGGATTTTGAATCCGCCTGTTCTTGTGAAATGCCTGCAGAAGCGATAAAGCTGGCTTTCGCCGATTCCTGATATGCGGCGGCCGTCATTTTTTCATTTACACCGGTCAGGCGGGTGAAATCTTTATTGTGCTTGCCGTACAGCATCACATCAATGTATGCGGATAATGCGTCCGCTGGGTCAGGTTTTGCGTTGGAGGCTGTGCCTTTGACTTTCAGTTTATAAGATAAAGGCTTCGCGTCTTTTGCCTGCGGCTGATATACCAATTCATAGGATTTGCCTTCGTCAGCCGTGAAGTACAGATTGCCCGTCACTGTCTTACCCGCATGAAGCGTGCCGCTCTGCATCAAGTCTTCCTTATCGGCCTTGGCTGTTTTCGCGTCATCCTGATAAAGCGAGAAGTCGCTGCTTTTGACGGTAAGCGGGTCTTTGCCCGTATTTTTGACGGTGACCGTTACTTTCAGCGCGGCCGGATGTTCAGTATCGTCTGAAGCGGCCCATGCCGTCTCTTTTATTTTCACTTTCGCCGTGCTGCTTTCCTGGCCGCCGCTCGTTTCGCTGCTGCACGCGGCGGTAAATGCCGTGAGAAGCAGAATGAAAAACACGGCGCTCATTTTTTTGATGGACATCTGGTTTACCCCCTGTTGTTAATGATTAATTCGATAGTCATGAAGACGGACAGGTTAATTATACTAGTTTTGTATAAAAGAGTCTTGGTAATCATCAATCTTTTTGGAAGAAAAGGAAGTGTTATGATGAATAAAGAAGAATTGAAACAGCTGGCTCTCCGAATCGGAAACGTACCTGCCCGCTACGAGAGTAATGTGGAAGAATACCGGGAAGATGAGGTTCTGTTTTGGTGGGAAGATAAGAATGATCCGGAAGCCGGCATCATGGTCGAATTAGACCGGGACGGAAAACTGAAATACTTATCCCGTCCGGCTTTCCAGACTGATCTGCTGGCTCTTTCGGAATCGGACATAAAAAAACGGATGCGGGCGTTTTTAGAAACCCATCGTCCTGGGGCATTGGCTGAGTTCGAATTGGAAAACAGCGGCTCCGCCAATGATGGCGATGTGAGATATTCCTATGTTCAGATGGCTGACGGTCTGCCGCTTCCGCTGACCGGGTTTTACATCGACCTGGCTGTGACAGGGGAAGTAACCGGCTTTTCTTACCATGGGAAGGCCGATGATCTGTTAAGACCGGAGACAATTGCGGACAAGCGGGAAGCGTTGGCTCACTTTGTCAAACATATTGAAGCAGAGCTGTTGTTCACCGTCCTGCATCAGTCCGTCTATGTGCAGGGGGATGACAAGCCCCATCTCGTCTATCAAATCGTGTCTCCGACGCGGCCGATATCGGCCGACCTGAAGGAAGAGAATGCAGAATTAGACGAATATGAAGAGCTGGAAGACGACACGCGGCCGTATGTCCCGATTTCACGCCCTGCACCTGAAGCGGAAAAGATGAGCATCAATGACATGATCGGGCTGCACGACGGTTTTTATAAAGAGAGGGAAAGCGACCTTGGAGAGGGCCGTATCGGCATTGCCTGGCGTCCTGAAAAAACAAAATCCGTACGGGAAGTTAAAAGCTTTGAAAGTCTGTTTAAAGAACGGAATGAACACGTATTGAAAACAATGCATGATAAAGAATCGGGCCGGCTCACCGGGGTGATGTCATTTATAAAAGTTGAAGGCGAACCGGTGTTTTCCGAGGAAGAATGCCATCACATGGCCATCCGCTTTTTATTCGCCATGTTTCCGGAAGCGGATCAGTATTTCCAGGTTCAATATGATGAACCGGATGATGAAGGAGAAAACGCAGGGCTTACATATAAGGCTTGTTCGGGCGGCGTTGATTTGCGATTCGGAGAGGGGAGAATCTGTGTCAGCAAAAAGACGGGTCTTGTCACTTTTTATATGCCGCCGGAAATTGATCCGAAAGAGCTCCAGGAAATCGATCCCGTTCCTTCATTGACAATGGAAGAGGCGAAAGACGCGATCCGCCGGGCCATCAAAGCCGAGCTCGCTTGGGATCGTTGTTACGATGACGACAGCTGCGGAAAAGTGTACAGGCTCGTATACAAGCCGGTTTTCCCGCTGTTTATTGAGGCTCATACAGGGGAAGCGATCACGAGTTTAATAGGTTGAAGGTCATGGGCGTTCGTCCCGGGGCTTTCGCGGGGAATGTGACATTTGTATGAAAAAGAGCCGCTCTGAATACGGCTCTTTTCCCTCTTTGCTAAAAATAGACACATAAAAGGCACTTTCTTCCCTTTAAAAGGATAAGGACGTTTTTATATAATAAAAAACAGTTCTTTTTTATACACTCTTCTGAAAGGATGACCCCATTGCTGAAAGAACATCTGAGAAAAAAAGCGCTGGAAATCGGGAACATACCGCCGGACTATGAGCTTGAAATAGAAGATTATGATGAAAAACAAAAAACGAAAGCCTATTATATATGGAAAGATCGTAACCAGCCGGATAAAACGGTCACGATTGAGCTGGGCGACGACGGATCTTTGCTTACCTATTCACGCAACGACTGTCCGGGTTCAGACATGCAGCTGTCAGACGCCGAATTAAAGCTGACGGCTCTTCGGTTTGCGGCGAGACACCGTCCGCTTACTTTTATGAATTTCATCTTTCAGGCGAGGGAAGAACGCAATGGGTGCATCCGATTTATCTATACAAAAAAAGTGCTCGGCCGGCCGCTTCCCGATTCAGGTTTTTTCGTTGATGTAAGCAGGAGCGGCTTCGTCGTGCAGTTTATCTATTACGGGGATAAGGGTGAAGCGCCCGTCCCGGAAACATTCGTCGATCGGGAAAAAGTCGTCTCGCATTACATGAGTGTGCTGACATTCAGTCTCGTCTATGATGTGGTCAATTTTGAGAAAATACCGCGTCTCGTCTATGAACCGATTCTGCCGGCTTACAGCTATCCGGCCGGTGAAGATGATATCGTGCCGGATCAGCAGCTTTGCGAAGACAGGAATGAGCCGGCAAAACCGCTTCCCGCGTTTGAACATAAACGGGAAATCAGCCTGGATGAATTAATGGGGTTTACCTCGGACATGGTTCAGACGCGCCGGCGCGATCTCGGGGATGAGATCGGAACGACATGGCGGAAAGGGTCGGTTCCGGAACGGAAAGATTTGAGTATCGAAAGCTATTTTGAAAGCAGCAACAAAAATACAATGAAGATGAAAACGGACAAAAAGACAGGGAAAATGACAGCCTTTAAATCCTTTATTGAGCATCAGGGCCCGGCCTTTTATTCTGCGGAAGAGTGTGAGGCCGTCGCGCTTCAATTTTTATACAAGCTTTATCCGAGAGCGGACGAGTTTTTTAAAATGAACCCGCTGAAAACGGACGGAAGGGGCAGGTTCCGCTTCCATTTTTCCATATGGCATCAGGATATTCCGCTGCGGTTCGGCGCTGCGAGAATACTTGTCAGTCCCGTAACGGGGCTTGTGGAAGCTTACATGGCGCCTGACATTGACCCGGAGCAGCTGGAGAAGATCAATCCGGTGCCGGCCGTTACTCCCGAAGAAGCAAAGGCCGCTTTTTTATCCGATTTCCATCTGCGGCTGGAGTGGCAGCGCGATTTTACGCCGTCCGGCAATGAAGGATATAAGCTTGTGTACAGGCCTGTCTATCCTCCGTACATTGATGCGCAAAAGCGAAAAAAGAAAAGGTTTTATTAGCCAGGGATCATTTGTAAATGAGGATAATCTTTAAAGCCTCTCCAATCGCCTCCCCAATCAAAACCGAGCGTTTTGGCAATCGATACGACCTCAAGCCAATCGGGCGTGCCGTTTCGGTTTCCGTCGTACGTCATATCCCAAATCAGGCTTCCATCCTTTTTTTGCAGGGCGAAGTCGATCGCAAGGCCGTAATTGTGGTAAGATTCCCCGCCTTTTGCGTAGGTGACGATATTTCCTTTTTTTGAACGTCCTTGACGGTACAATTCGTTTTGTTCCTCAATTGATCTGAAACCCTCTGTGATAACGACGGTGATGCCTTTTTTCAGAGCGGCCGTCTGCAATAGCTCCGCATTCTGTTTCACGAGCGGATGAAGAGCGCTTGGAATGGCTCTGTCTTGTAATGCCGTCTGCGGCCTCAATTCTTTCTGCACATAGGAAAAACATAGGTCTGCGGAAAAGAAGAGGATCAAAAGCAGTGCAATTCTGACTGGTCGTTTCATGGTGAATTCTCTCTTTCTTTAATTGATTAAAATCTTTGTTTGCTCACTGCCATAAATTTGCTATGATAAAATATAACATAATTAGTAGCCGGAGGAAGGAGGCAAATCTATGAAATCCAAGATTCCATCTGAAGAAGTGGCCGTAAAGATGAATGAATGGTATAAGCTGATCCGCGCGTTTGAAGCCGATCAAGCTGAAGCGCTGAAGCGGGAGATTCAATATGAACTCGAAGATATGGAAGAGAACCAGGATTTATTGTTGTATTTTTCATTGATGGAATTTCGGCACCGCATCATGCTGGATAAATTAAAACCCATGAAAGACGGCGACTGCCAGCCTCCGTTCTCTGAAATGCTCACTGAGATTGAGATGAACCAGCAAAAGCTGACCGGCTTACTGGAATATTATTTTTACTATTTCAGGGGAATGTATGAATTTAAGCAGAAAAACTTCATCTCAGCGATTTCTCATTATAAGCGGGCTGAGGAAAAGCTTGAATATGTGGAAGATGACATAGAGAAAGCCGAGTTTCTGTATAAAATTTCTGAGGTGTACTATCATATCAAGCAGACTTTCTTTTCGATGAATTACGCGGGACAGGCGCTTGATATTTACAAGAAATATGAATTATACGGAATGAGAAGGGTGCAGTGCAAATTTATCATTGCCGGAAATCTGATGGACGCCCAGCAGCATAAAAAAGCGCTGGAATACCTCGAATGCGCCTTGGAACACGCGGAGCGGCTTGATGATCAATATATGATTGCTGCGGCCTATTATAATATCGGGCACTGTATGTACAGTCTGGGTGACTTTTGCAAGGCGGCGGAGGATTTTGAACGGGCGGCTGCCGGATTTGAAGCACACAGCTTCCGGCAGGTCATCCAGGCTGTTTTTTCACTCACGCATATCTACTTTAAAACGGAAAAATACAGTGAAGCCGCCGCCAGCTGCGCGCGGGGCATGAGAAGTGCGGCGGAGTGGGAAGATGAGATCTATATGACGAAATTCCGTCTGATTAAAGAGCTTTATCAGGGGGAAGGCGGACAGGATTCGCTCAAAGAGTATTTTGACATTCTGGAATCAAAAGAGCTGTTGGCTGACACAGAGGAGCTGCTTCAGGACGCGGCTCATTTCTTTCATAAACGGGAGAACTACAAAGCGGCATCTTATTTTTTCAGCAGGCTTGTCGGCGTGCAAAAAAGGCTGCAAATGAACAACTACGCATAATGAAAAAAAGAACGAGGGAGCTTCGGCTTCATCGTTCTTTTTATGATCTCTTTTGTTTTCGGCCGATCAAAACCGGGTACATGCTCTGTATTAACATCAGGGAGGAAAAGAGACAATGTATCAGGATTTACAGGGAAAAACAGCGATCGTAACAGGTTCTTCGAAAGGAATCGGAAAGGCCATTGCCGAACGCTTCGGCAAGGAGCGGATGAATGTGGTTGTGAACTACCTCGGTGATTCCGCCGGAGCGGAAGAAGCGGCGGACATCATTGAGAAAGCGGGAGGCCGAGCCGTCACCGTAAAAGCCGATGTATCCTCAGAAGAAGGGATTCAGGCGCTGTTTCATGCCGCGCAGGAGCATTTCGGGGGTGTGGACGTGATGGTCAACAATTCCGGCTTTAACGGGGCCGAAGCGATGCCCCATGAAATGAGCCTGGAGGATTGGCAAAGGGTCATCGACGTCAACGTGACCGGCACCTTTTTGGGGGCGAAAGCGGCACTGAAACATATGCTCGAGCGCGGCAAAAAAGGAACGGTCTTAAACATATCGAGCGTTCATCAGCAAATACCGCGTCCTGAAAACGTGCAGTACTCGGCATCCAAAGGCGGGATCAAAATGATGACGGAAACGATGGCGCTCAATTACGCAGACAAAGGCATCCGGGTGAATGCCATCGCTCCCGGCACGATCGCCACGGAGTCCAATAAGGATCTGGAAGATGAAACACATAAACAGGCCCAGCTGAAAAAAATTCCGATGAACGCCTTCGGAAAACCGGAAGAAGTCGCCGCGGCCGCCGCATGGATGGTGTCGGAAGAAGCGAGTTACGTGACCGGAACAACACTTTTCGTCGACGGAGGCATGACGCTTTATCCGTCTCAGCTGGAAAGTTAAAAGAGGAGGGGAAACCTTCTCTTTTTTGTTTAGGGAAGGATTATAAAGGAAATGGTTCTCTAAAAAACAGGAGGGGCCGCAAGATGGCGAATGACTGGTGGAAAGACGCCGTTGTCTATCAAATCTATCCGCGAAGCTTTCAAGATACGAACGGCGACGGTATAGGCGACCTGCGGGGGATTATCGCGCGTCTCGATTATATAAAAGAACTTGGCGCTGATGTGATATGGATCTGCCCGATTTACCCGTCGCCAAACGTCGATAACGGCTACGATGTGACGGATCATCAAGCGATTATGGAATCTTACGGAACGATGGAGGACTTTCACGATCTGCTTACAGAATGCCGCAGCCGCGGATTAAAGCTTGTGATGGATTTCGTCTTAAATCATACCTCCACGGAGCATCCTTGGTTCAAAGAGGCGGAAATGAATCCGGACAGCAAATACCGCGATTATTATATTTGGCGGCCGGGCACCGCGGACGGCCCGCCGACCGATTGGGTGTCGGATTACGGACAATCCGTCTGGCAGTACGAAGAACATACGGGCGAATATTACCTGCATATGAACGCCGTCAAACAAGCCGATCTGAATTGGGAAAATCCCGAGGTTCGGCAATCAGTATACGAGATGATGAGATTTTGGCTCGATAAAGGCGTGGACGGATTGCGTATAGACCAGCTCCATCTTCTGTCAAAAAAAGAATATTTGCCGCCATATGAAGATTACATCGCCCGCCGGGCCGATCCGAAGCCTTTTCGGCCAAACGGGGCACGGATACACGATTACTTAAAAGAAATGACGAAAGAGGTATTTTCCAAATATAACGTGATGTCGGTCGGTGAGGCCGGATCAGTGACGCCTGAAGAAGGGCTGGTCTACACGGGAACCGATGAGCATGAACTGAATATGATTTTTCATTTTCAGCATATGGAGCTTGATCAAAAGCCGGGCCAAGAGCATTGGGATGTAAAGCCGCTTGAGCTGTCCGATTTGAAAAAAGTGCTCACAGACTGGCAGGAAACACTGGAACATCAGGGCTGGAATACGCTGTATTGGTGCAATCATGACCAGCCCCGGATCGTATCCCGTTTCGGAGACGAAGGCACATACCGCAAAGCATCCGCCAAAATGCTTGCCGCCCTGCTTTATTTCATGAAAGGCACGCCGTACATTTACCAGGGGGAAGAAATCGGCATGACAAACGCTCCGTTTGACAGGATTGAGGACTATCAGGATATTCAGACCGTCAATATGTATCACAAAAGGGTATTTGAAATGGGCCGCAACAGGGAAGAAGTCATGGCGTCCATTATGGCGAAAAGCCGGGACCATGCCCGTACACCGATGCAGTGGGACGGCAGCAAGAATGCCGGATTTACGGAGGGCGAACCGTGGCTCGCGGTCAATCCCAATTACAAAACCGTCAATGCGGCCGAGGCTCAGGATGATCCCGATTCTATATTGAACTTTTACAAAAAACTGATCCGCCTGCGAAAACAGTATGCTGATATCATAAAAGGCAGCTACACGCTGCTGCTTCCTGATGACCCGCAGCTGTTCGTGTATGAAAGACAGGCAAACGGACAAAAACTCATGTCCATCAGCAACGTATCGAAAGAAGAAGCCGCTTTTTATTGGCCGGACGGTTCCGAACCTGAAAGGGCCGAGCTGCTTCTCAGCAACTATGATAATGACGGCGGCACGGAATCCCGCATCACATTCCGCCCGTACGAAACAAGAGTTTATCTGCTTGTCTGATATGTGATAGGACGCCCCCGTCCATACATGGCGGGGGCTTTTTAGGTAAATTGGATATCAATTTAGAAAAAAATATCTTGCAAAACGTAATTACTTCGTTTTATTATGGTATAGGTAACAAATGAACGAGAAAGTACGCTTTGGAAATCGTCATCATTCTGATTTACAGAACAGGGGGAAACGGCTTGTTTAAAAAATGGAGCGGAATCATTGTCATTGCGGCATGCTTTTTAATCGCGGCGGGCTGCGGCAATTCATCTTCAAAAGGTTCGTCAGGTTCTTCAAAAAGCGGCAAACTGCACGTCGTGACGACCTTTTATCCTATGTACGAATTCACGAAACAAATTGTCAAAGACAAAGGCGATGTAGACATTCTCATCCCGTCTTCGGTCGAACCCCATGATTGGGAGCCGACGCCGAAGGATATCGCCGGCATTCAAAACGCCGATCTTTTCGTATACAACAGTGAATATATGGAGACATGGGTTCCTTCAGCGGAAAAAAGCATGGGCTCTGATCATGCGAAGTTTGTAAAGGCGTCGAAAGGAATTGACTTACTCGAAGGTTCGGATGAAGAGGAAGAGGAACATGGACACGGCGGTCATGACCACAGTCACAGCATGGACCCTCACGTGTGGCTCAGCCCGGTTCTTGCGCAAAAAGAGGTCAAAACCATTACGGCGCAGATTGTAAAACAGGACCCGAAGAATAAAGCATACTATGAGAAAAATAGTAAAGAATATATTGCAAAACTGCAGGATCTTGATAAACTATACCGTACAACATTAAATAAAGCGGCGAAAAAAGAATTGATCACACAGCACGCGGCATTCAGCTATCTCGCCAAAGAATACGGCTTAAAACAAGTTGCGATTGCAGGCCTTTCTCCTGAAGAAGAGCCGAGTGCGGCCAAACTGGCGGATCTCAAAACGTTTGCCAAAAAGCATGATGTGAAGATCATCTACTTTGAAGAAGTTGCATCGCCTAAAGTTGCAGATACACTTGCCGGTGAAATCGGCGCGAAAACGGAAGTGCTCAATACACTGGAAGGTTTAAGCCAAAAAGAACGGGATAAAGGCATCGGTTATATCGACATTATGGAGAAAAACCTTGATGCACTGAAAGATTCGCTATTGGTTAAATAACATAGTGTGCGCCGCGGGGTGCACACTATTTCTATGCGGGAAAGGAAGGTCAGCATGAATCTCGTTACATTACAGGATATCGTTTTTGGTTATTCGCATACACCCGTGCTTGACGGCGTGTCGCTGGAAATCAAAAGCGGCGAATTCGTCGGCATTACAGGACCGAACGGCGCGTCAAAATCGACGCTGATGAAAGTCATGCTCGGCATGCTCAGACCTTGGGAAGGAACGGCCGAGATCAGTAAAAAAAACGCAGCCGGAAAACGCCTGACAATCGGCTATGTTCCGCAGCAGATTTCTTCATTTAACGCAGGATTCCCAAGCACGGTTCTGGAGCTTGTGCAATCAGGCCGTTATACGAAAGGAAAATGGTTTAAACGATTGAACGAAACGGATCACCACGAGGTGGAAAACGCGCTGAAGATGGTGGAAATGTGGGATTTCCGCCACCGGAAAATCGGCGATTTATCTGGCGGACAGAAGCAGAAAATCTGCATTGCGAGAATGCTTGCGAGCAATCCGGATCTGCTGATGCTTGATGAGCCGACAACCGCGGTTGATTATGAAAGCAGACAGGGTTTCTACGAATTTATGCACCATCAGGTGAAAAATCACAACCGCACCGTCGTCATGGTGACACACGAACAAAACGAAGTACAGCAGTATCTGGATAAAGTCATACGGCTAGAAAGGGGGGAAAAAGGCGGATGGAAATGTTTGACTTGGAATTCATGCGACGAGCTTTTCTAGCGGGAAGCATGATCGGAATTATGGCGCCGATATTAGGCGTATATCTCGTGCTGAGAAGACAGGCGCTGATGGCGGATACGCTGTCTCATATTTCATTGTCGGGCGTGGCCATCGGTTTTTTTCTCAGTACCAATATTACGGCGGCGAGCATCGTTGTCGTCACGATCGGAGCGATCGGCATTGAATACATGCGGCGGGCATACCGTACATATTCAGAGGTATCTATCGCAATCTTAATGGCGGCCGGGCTGTCGTTTGCGATGTTTCTGATCAGCCTGTCAAAAGGCGGCGCGTCGATGAGCATCGATCAATATTTATTTGGATCGCTTGTCACGGTCAGCCAGCAGCAGGTCTATATTATCGGAGGCATTACCCTGCTGATTCTGCTTTATTTCATTATATTAAACAGACCGCTCTATCTGCTTACCTTTGACGAGGCGACGGCGAAGACATCAGGCATTAACACAAACCTCCTGTCAATGTCATTCAGCATCGTGACGGGGCTGGCGATTTCGGTCATTATTCCGATTATCGGCGTGCTGCTCGTTTCCGCGCTCCTCGTACTGCCCGCGGCTTTTGCAATCCGTATCGCCAAAGGGTTTAAATGGGTGTTTGCGGCAGCCATTATTATTTCTCTTTTCAGTGTGTTCATGGGGCTGACGTCTTCGTACCAGCTCGGAACGCCTCCGGGGCCGTCAATCACTTTACTGTTAATCATTCTGCTTCTGCTCGGGTTTACGCTGCAGGGGATTTGGAATGCGTTTAAAAAAGGAAAAGAACGAAAAAACCGCCGTTAAGCGGTGCAGCAGTCTCATCTGCTGCTCCGTTTGACGGCTTTTTTTTACAGAAATATATCAGCAAGACGCTCATATGACTCTTTTTTTGCTTCGAAATCAAAGACGTTGCACAGCACCATCATCTCTTTTGTCTGATACCGCTCGGAAAGTTCAAGCAGACGGCGTTTCACTGCGGCAGGAGAGCCGATCACCATCCGCTTCCTGTTTTCTTCTATCTGTTTACGGTCCTCCGGCGAATACGGATAAGCCTTCGCTTCCTCCACACTCGGCACGCGGCTGTCGGCGCCTTTTCCGACACGAAGAAGCCATAAATCCTGGCTTAAGGCGAGTTCTTCCGCTTTCTCATCCGTAGCCGCGCATATGACGAAAATGGCACAGAGCGAGGCGGGAGCGGAAAAATGGGCGGAGGCCCGGAAATGGTCCCGATAGATCTGAAAAGCTTTTTCCCCGCGTTCCGGATTAATGAAATGGCCGAAGACATAGCCCGCACCTTGAAGAGCGGCGCGTCTGGCGCTGTTTTCCCCGAGGCCGAGCACCCAAAGCTGCGGGGCTGTTTCAATCAAAGGCGCTGTTTTTATTCCTGCATAAGCATGGTCCGAGGGAACCGAATCTGTCAGAAAGGATGATAAATCCTGAAGCTGCCTGTTGAACTCGGTCATGCTTTTCTTTACCCCGTCTGTGAGGGCGAGCCGGATTTTCGTTGTACCGCCCGGCGAGCGTCCGACCCCAAGGTCAATCCGGTTCGGGTGCAGCGCCTCAAGCTGACGGAAAGTTTCCGCGACTTTATAGGGGCTGTACTGCGGCAGCAGCACGCCGCCTGATCCGACACGGATGGACGTTGTGGCTGCGGCGGTATGAGCGATCATAATTTCCGGCGAAACGCTTGCGAGCCCTCTTGTGCCGTGATGCTCGGCAAACCAGTACCGCTTATAGCCCCATCCTTCACTGAGGCGGGCGAGCTCCGCTGAACGGCGGAGCGTCTCGTGCGGCCCGTTTCCTTTGGATACGGGCGCCTGATCAAGTATGCTTAAATCAATCACTCGTCTGCCCCTTTCCTGACATGTATTGATACAAGGATAGGAAAAATGTTCAGTCTTCGTCAATTTCTTTGTTTTCTCTATTCTCTCCGGAAAGAAGGAGAATATAGGAAGTAATTTTTCGCCGTTTTTCGCCAAAAATTCTTATGTTTTATGAAACTTTGATATAATAAAAGACGTATATCTTAATAAACACCGGGATTCTTGTCCCGGAATTTAGTAAAAATGCGCACTTGCGGCGTGCTTAGCGGCACCCTTACAGAATAGGAGTGAATCATATGGCGATCTCTTTACAAAAAGGACAGCGGATTGATTTAACAAAAGGAAAAGCCGGTCTGTCAAAACTGCTGGTCGGACTCGGCTGGGACCCTGTATCATCCGGGGGCTTTTTCGGAAAGCTGTTCGGCGGAGGCGGTGCCAATATCGACTGTGACGCTTCCGTACTGATGCTTGAAAATGATAAAATGACAGACAGTAAAAACGTCATCTATTTCGGCAATCTGAAAAGCCGATGCGGCGGTGTCGTACACACGGGTGACAACCTGACGGGAGAAGGCGACGGCGATGATGAACAAATTCTCGTCGATTTGGCGAAAGTCCCCGCTCAGATTAATAAACTTGTGTTTGTCGTCAATATTTACGACTGCGTCAGACGAAAACAGGACTTCGGCATGATTCAAAACGCGTTTATCCGCGTCGTTGATCAGGCTAACCGCGAAGAACTGGTGACTTACAATTTAAGAGATAACTATTCAGGCAGAACGAGCCTGATCGCGGCTGAAATCTACCGCGAGGACGGCGAGTGGAAATTCGCTGCGATAGGTGAAGGCACAAACGATACGAAAATCGGCGATATCGTTAACCGATACGCCTAAACGAAAAAAAGGAGAGTGCACACATGGCAATTTCATTGGCAAAAGGACAAAAAGTAGATTTGACTAAAACAAATCCGGGTCTTTCTAAAGTCGTTGTCGGCCTTGGCTGGGATACAAACAAATACGACGGCGGACATGATTTTGATTTAGATTCCAGCGTCTTTCTATTAAATGAAGCAGGAAAATGCGCGTCGCCTGATGATTTCATTTTCTATAATCAGCTTGAAGGCGGAAACGGCTCTGTCGCACATTCAGGCGACAACCTGACAGGCCAGGGCGAAGGCGATGACGAAAGCGTAAGAGTCAACCTGAGCGCGGTGCCCGCGGCTATTGACAAAATTTCATTCGTCATCACGATTCATGAAGCGGAAGCGCGCGGCCAAAACTTCGGACAAGTTTCCAACGCGTTCGTGCGCATTGTCAATGAAGAAACAAATGAAGAGCTGATCCGCTACGATCTGGCTGAAGATTTCTCAATTGAAACAGCCATTATCGCAGGGGAGCTTTACAGACATAACGGCGAATGGAAATTTTCCGCGATCGGCTCAGGCTACCAAGGCGGACTGGCCCGTATTGCGACAGATTACGGCCTGCAAATCGGCTGAACCATATCAAACACAGAAGGGAGAGACGGCACATGGCTATTCAATTGGCGAAAGGACAGCGTGTTGATCTGACAAAAACGAACCCCGGCCTTACAAAAGCGGTGATCGGTTTAGGCTGGGATACGAACAAGTACTCCGGAGGGCATGACTTTGACCTTGACGCGTCGGCTTTTCTTGTCGATGCCCATGACAACTGTGTAAATGATCTTGATTTTGTTTTCTACAATAACCTGGAACACCCAAGCGGGGGCGTCATCCATACGGGAGACAACCGGACGGGCGAGGGCGAGGGAGACGATGAACAAATTATCGTCGACTTCTCAAAAATACCCGCAAATATTGAAAAGATCGGCATCACCGTCACGATTCATGATGCGGAAGCGCGCGGCCAAAATTTCGGACAAGTTTCGAACGCGTTCGTGCGCGTCGTCGATGAAAACAGCCAGAATGAACTGCTTCGTTTCGATTTAGGAGAAGACTTCTCGATTGAAACGGCGGTTGTCGTTTGTGAGCTTTACCGACATGGGGCTGAGTGGAAGTTTAACGCCATCGGCAGCGGGTTTTCCGGCGGTCTGGCATCACTTTGCCGGAATTACGGCTTGCAGGTGTAAGCAGGAAATTACCGTTTTACTAAATAGGAGGAAAAAACTTGGATTTTCTACATCATATTATGTCGACCTACGCTTCCTTTTTTGATTGGAAAATGTGGGGTGAGGTGCTGACTGACCCTGTATCATGGGGGCTGATCGGTTCCTTGGTTCTGCTGGAAGGGCTGCTGTCGGCCGACAATGCGTTAGTGCTTGCGGTGATGGTAAGGCATCTGCCTGAAAAACAGCGGAAGAAAGCATTAACATACGGATTGTTCGGGGCATATATTTTCCGTTTTATCTTTATCGGGATCGGAATGCTGCTCATTAAGTTCTGGTGGATTAAAGTGCTTGGCGCGCTGTACCTGGCTTGGCTCGTCATTAAGCATTTCTGGATCGGAGAAGGTGATGACGATACGGAAGGCATGAAGAAAAATTCATGGATGGTCCGTACGTTCGGAATTTTCTGGGCCACTGTCGTTTCAGTTGAGTTAATGGATTTGGCCTTCTCTGTTGACAGCATTCTGGCCGCGTTTGCGGTATCGGAAAAAGTGTGGGTGCTCTTGATCGGCGGTATGCTTGGCATTCTCATGATGCGTACAGTCGCAAAAGTATTCCTTGTTTTAATTGATAAAATCCCTGAGCTTGAAAATACGGCTTTTGTGCTGATCGGGATTATCGCCGTGAAAATGGCGGCGAGCGCCTTTGATTATGAAATGCCGCACGTGGTGTTCTTCGGAATCATCATCGCTGCGTTTGTGGTAACGTTTATTATCCACTATTTCAACAAACAAAAGCAGGTTCAGGAGCAAACGGCTGCATCTAAAGAAGAATAAAACAAAAAAGGAGGGAGAGTTCATTTCCTTCCTTTTTTGTACCGATCATGAAGAGAAAGGAGGAAAATGATGAGGCAGGAAGAATTGGTGATCCGAAAGGCAGAGCCGGAAAACGATGACTGGGAAACGTTTCTGCTGCGGCCGCTGCCGGAACGTCCCGGTTACGAGCGGGAAAACGGGCTGGCGTTTACCCGGCTTGCCGTCCGGATTTTGGGCACTCCTTATGATGAGACGGAGTATTACAATAAGCTTTTCGAGCTGTCTTCTCATGAAAACATCCATGTGTTAAGCGAGACGCTGGATAAGACCATCGCGCCTGAAACGTTTCAGGCGCTCCAGCACATCCATTCGGTCAATCAAAAAGAGAAAGGGCTTTCGGTTTCCAGATTTGTCGCGTTTCTCGATGGGGGCAGGCTGCTTGCCAAACACGCTGATCCGCTTATGCACCGCCGGCTGAGAACCGCGTTTATGACGCTTTTGGAAACCTTTGCGGACCGGCATGAAAACGGGCTGAATCATCCCGATTTCCGGCGTGTGCTCTTGGATGTGTCAAAGTTTTCGCTGAACCACCTGAATCCATGGCTCGAACAAGCCGATATAGAGCGTGAGATGCCGAAGGTGGTGTGGTATGGAGACGCTACCAAAAGCCAGCTCTATTTTCTCTATTATCTCATGCTGATCGGCTGTGACGCCCTATTGTTTCATCCGGCTGCGGAAGATCCGTTCAGCTTGATTGATCCGGATGAGGAACTCAGCTTTGTGATAAAGCTCCCCGCAACAGGCGGCCTTGAGCCATTCCCGAAAGAAAAGCCGGACAGAACGTCCACGACGGCCTACCGGTCAACGAAAGAAATTGAGCATGTGCTGAACCATGAGGAATCTATGATGTATAAGCCTTGGCAGTTCAGGGATCATACCCCGCAGTCCGTGACATTAAAAACGACGTATGATGAGTTATTTCTCATTGCGAAGGAGCGGGCGTTTATCCGGCCGCAATTTAAAGCGGACAGGGAGCGGGTGGCCGTTCCGAACCTTTTTGCGAAAGTGATGGGGGTTTCCAAAGATACGAAAGAATATTGGAACAGACTCCATACCGCCGCAGACTATCAGGAGACACACATGATCCGCAGTTTTCCGTTTACGGAAGAGCTGAAAGCCAACTACCAGTATCACTACAGTCAGGTTTTGAACGAAGAAGGAGCGATTGACGCGGACAGGCTGAAAAGAAGCAACATCTGGCAGTACAAGCATCTCCCGTCAGGCGTGCAGAACGCCATCGCCAATGTGATTTCTGACATGTGCAGAAACCCAGGGCTGAAGGCTTTGCCCGGGGAGCAGGCAAGGGATGCCGCAATCTATTTGTTCCGCCAGGCGACGAACCTGCCCGCTTCGCTGCTGCAATTGATTCAGACGTTTGATTACGCCCAAACCGTTCCGAAACTCGTTTTATATCATACGGAACAAAATGGCGAACTCACACGTTCTGACGCCGCCGCTCTGTTGTTTTTAAATAAATTCGGCGTCGATATCATCTTGTATAATCCGCCGGGGCATCAAGACATTGAGCATTATATTGAAGAAAGCCAATTTGATGTCCATTGGCTGGAGGACATGGTATTTCGGCAGGAATATAAGGAGCCGTCACTCGTAAGAAAGCTGTTTAGAACCATTACGCAAAAGCAGGGAGAGTAAATAAACATGACAGAAAATCAAAATCCGCTTGTTCTTGATAAAAATGAAGAGATTTCTGAACAAAAAGCAGATGACATCAGGGTGCAGCTGCGCCAAGACCCTGAGGTGCAGCGCATTTCACAGCAGATTGACGTGAAAAACCAAATGGAGCTGCTTGAGTACGGAAAAGAACCGGCAGTTGAAATCTCGAAGTTCTCCGACCGCATCTTAAATATGATGAAAACAACAAGTGTCACGGATTCAGGCACAATGCTGACGCAGCTCGGAAAAATCATGGACCGTTTTGACAAAAATGATTTCGATGAACCAAAAGGATTTCTCGCTAAAATGTTCAAACGCGGCAACAGCATGATTGAAAAGATTTTTCAAAAGTACCGCACCCTGGGCGGAGAAATTGAAAAAATCCACGTCGAAATTTCAAAATACAAAGATGAAATGGCAAAGACGAACCATACGCTGGAAGAGATGTATGAAAACAACATTAACTACTACATGGAGCTTGAAAAGTATGTCGTTGCCGGGCAGATGAAGCTTGAGGAAATGCAGGCGCTCATTCCTTCTTATGAAGAAAAAGCGGCCGGCGGAAACCAGCTTGCGCAAATGCAGCTTGATACGCTGCGTGACGGGCTTCAGGCGCTTGAGGAACGTGTCTATGATTTAGATATGGCGCGGATGGTAGCGCTGCAAACGGCGCCGCAGATCCGCCTCCTTCAGCGCGGAAATACGAAGCTCATCGGGAAAATCAATTCCGCTTTCGTCATTACGATTCCGATTTTCAAAAACGGCATCATTCAGGCTGTCACAGTCAAACGGCAAAAGCTTGTGGCTGATTCAATGAGCGAGCTGGACCGCCGCACGAATGAAATGCTGAAGCGAAACGCTGAAAATATTTCAAACCAAAGCGTGGAAATTGCCCGTATGGCAGGCCGTCCGAGCATTGACATTGAGACGATTGAAACGTCTTGGAATACGATTGTCAGCGGTATGCAGGAAACGAAACAGATCGAGGAAGAGAACAGACGTATCAGAGAAGACGGAGCGAAACGAATTCAACAGCTTCAGGATAATATTAAAAACGCAGTCTTAAAGAATTAACACACACCCCGCTTGCTTACGGCAAGCGGGATTTTTTTGCGAAAAAAGATAATGACAATGTGTAAAGACAGGTGTAAACTTATACGGTAATCATTTTCGATTTGAGGTGCTGCTTATGAACAAACAACCTGCCGTCACTCCGCGAAAACTTCTGGCGATTGCCGGAATGGGCTGGCTGTTTGATGCGATGGATGTCGGAATTTTATCGTTTATTATCGCCGCGCTTCACACTGATTGGAATTTAACACCCGATCAAATGAAATGGATCGGAAGCGTCAATTCCATCGGTATGGCAGCGGGCGCCTTTGTATTCGGAATGCTGGCCGACAGGATCGGCCGGAAAAAAGTGTTTATGATCACGCTGTTATTCTTTTCTGTCGGAAGCGGCATATCCGCTTTCGCAACGGGATTGACGGTTTTTCTCATATTGCGTTTTCTGATCGGAATGGGGCTTGGAGGGGAACTGCCTGTCGCCTCAACGCTCGTGTCAGAAGCGTCCGCTCCCGAAAAGCGGGGACGGATCATCGTGCTGCTTGAGAGCTTTTGGGCCGCGGGCTGGCTTCTTGCGGCGGTGATTTCCTACTTTGTCATACCGTCATTCGGCTGGCAGGCCGCGCTGCTCTTAACGGCGCTGGCTGCATTTTATGCGCTGTACTTGCGGAGAAGCCTTCCGGAATCACCGGCGCATCAGGCATTGCCGCAGAAAAAAAGCATACGCGGGCAGGCGGGAAGTGTCTGGACGAAACCGTATATCCGGCCGACGGTGCTGCTGTCTGTCGTTTGGTTCTGCGTCGTCTTTTCATATTACGGCATGTTTTTATGGCTGCCGAGCGTGATGCTGATGAAAGGCTACAGCATGATTGAGAGCTTCGAATACGTCCTTCTGATGACACTTGCCCAGCTTCCCGGATATTTCTCTGCGGCGTGGCTGATCGAAAAAGCGGGGCGGAAGACCATCTTAGTCATCTATTTGCTCGGGACGGCGGGCAGCGCTTATTTCTTCGGTGCCGCGGATTCATTGGCCATGCTGCTCACAGCGGGCATGCTGCTGTCCTTCTTCAATCTCGGCGCATGGGGCGTGCTTTACGCCTATACACCGGAGCAGTATCCTGCGGCGATTCGTGCGACCGGTTCCGGCACAACGGCGGCCGTCGGCAGAATCGGCGGCATTTTCGGTCCGCTTCTCGTCGGATCGCTTGCAGCCCGGAACGTTTCGTTTACAGTGATTTTCGCCGTTTTTTGTGCGGCCATCCTGATTGCCGTCATCACCATTATTATTCTCGGAAAAGAAACGAAACAGACAGAGCTTGCGCAATGAGCACCCTTTTGGGGTGCTTTTTTTAGTGAGCGGTCTGTTGACAGACCTATATTTTTCCTTAATATTCCTTATTTTTAGGACGGGAAAACTTCTTTTTTCAGGACAATGTCGCGAAAAAATTCTTGTTTTTGTAAAAAAAGGATAGGAAATCAGTTTGCAGCACATTCGGTGGAAACGTTCTCAAGCCTGATAAAAGCCCGGTTTCCTTTATAATTTATCCTCAATAAGGAGGATTAGAGAGTATTTAGAAGCATACCAGAGGAAAATAAGACACAGGGATGTTTTTAAAGTAATGATACAAAATAAAAAGGGATTATGATGTTTGTTTGACTTATTACAAACGTGTTACGGTATTAAAGATTGCTTATTATGGAGGGAAAATATGAATTTGGATGAGAAACCAATTAAGATAAAAGTCGAAAATGTATCTAAGGTTTTCGGAAAACAGACAAAAAAAGCCATTCAGATGCTGTCCAGCGGAAAAAACAAAAAAGAGATCCTGAAAGCAACCGGATCAACCGTTGGTGTCAATCAAGCAAACTTTGATGTATATGATGGGGAGATATTTGTCATCATGGGTCTATCGGGGAGCGGTAAATCAACTTTAGTTCGGCTGTTAAACCGGCTTATTGAACCGACTGCCGGGAATATTTATATTGATGGTGACATGATAACAAATATGTCAAAAGACCAGCTCCGGGAAGTGCGCCGGAAAAAAATCAGCATGGTCTTTCAAAAATTTGCACTGTTTCCGCACAGAACGATTCTTGAAAATACGGAATACGGCCTGGAGCTTCAAGGCGTCGACAAAAAAGAGCGTGAGCAAAAAGCGCTTGATTCGCTTAAACTTGTCGGTCTTGAAGGCTTTGAACACCAATTCCCAGATCAGCTCAGCGGAGGAATGCAGCAGCGTGTCGGACTTGCCCGCGCATTGACGAATGATCCTGACATTCTTCTGATGGATGAAGCTTTCAGTGCGCTTGATCCGCTGATCCGCAAAGACATGCAGGATGAGCTTTTAGACCTTCATGACTCTGTCGGCAAGACGATCATCTTCATCACGCATGATCTTGATGAAGCATTGCGCATCGGCGACAGAATCGTGCTGATGAAAGACGGTAACATCGTTCAGATCGGGACGCCTGAAGAAATTCTGATGAGCCCGTCCAATGAATACGTTGAGAAATTCGTTGAGGACGTTGATTTATCCAAAGTTCTGACAGCGGGCCACATCATGAAGCGCGCTGAAACCGTGCGAATTGACAAAGGGCCTCGTGTAGCGCTGCAGCTCATGAAGAATCTCGGTATTTCTTCTATTTACGCCGTTGATAAACAGAAACAGCTTCTCGGCGTCATTCACGCGGCGGATGCGAAAAAAGCGGTGGAATCCGACTTATCGCTTCAGGATATTTTAAATACTGAATTTACGACTGTGCATGAAAGCACATACTTGACGGAAATTTTCGATGTCGTGTCTGATGCGAATATTCCGATCGCCGTCACGGATGATAAGGACCGCATGAAAGGCATTGTCGTAAAAGGCGCATTAATCGGCGCGCTTTCAGGAAATAACGATTATATAAATGTTGAAGATTCTGCTGAACAAGCTCAGGATTCTTCTGTTCAGGGGGTGAAGTAAATGGACAGATTGCCTAGAATTCCGTTAGCAGATATCGTTGACCGGTTTGTTGACTGGCTTACCATGACGTTCGGAGGTTTCTTTGACGGAATCTCAAACGGTTTGGCCGCTTTCGTAAACGCGATTGTGAGCGGTTTGGGTTTCATCCCGTCTATTTTATTGACTGTTATTTTTGCAGCTCTCGCTTGGTGGATCAGTACGAGAGGAATTGCACTCTTTACGTTAATCGGATTCCTTGTTATTGATTATTTGGGCTATTGGTCGCCGATGCTGCAAACGTTGGCGCTTGTCGTCACATCTGTTTTGATTTCCATTATTATCGGGGTTCCGATCGGCATATGGGCGTCTCAGAAAGAAACGGTCCGCCGCATTGTTACACCGATTCTGGATTTAATGCAGACCATGCCGGCTTTCGTATATCTGCTGCCTGCAATTTTCTTCTTTAATATCGGGGTTGTGCCAGGCGTCGTGGCATCTGTTATTTTCGCGATGCCTCCGACGATCCGCATGACGGTTCTCGGTATTAAACAAGTTCCGGCTGATTTGATCGAAGCGACGGAAGCATTCGGTTCAACGACGTCTCAGCGTCTGTTCAAGGTGCAGCTTCCGCTTGCCACAAAAACAATTCTTGCCGGTATTAACCAAAGCATCATGCTTGCTTTATCAATGGTCGTTATCGCGGCCATGGTTGGTGCGCCGGGTCTCGGTTCTGAAGTATACAGCGCCGTGACACAGTTGAAAACCGGTGTCGGAGTGGAAGCGGGTATCGCGATCGTTATCGTAGCGATTACACTCGACCGTATCACGCAAAACATTAAAGTGAAGAAGAAGAGCAGGGGGAATGCCTGATGCTTAAGAAAATCATCGGTGTCGGCGTTACCGCTGCGCTGGCTCTTTCTTTGGCTGCCTGCGGTTCGCAGACTGATGGTAAGGCAACGGCTGCGGACCAGGTGAACAAAACCATTATCGGTATTGATCCGGGATCGGGAATCATGGCCCTGACGGATGAGGCCGTGAAGGATTACGGATTGAAAGACTGGAATGTCGTCACGGCGTCAAGTGCTGCCATGACGGCGACATTGAAGAAATCATATGACCGGAAAAAGCCGATCATCGTAACGGGCTGGACGCCGCACTGGATGTTCTCCAGATACAAGCTGAAGTTCCTTGATGATCCGAAAAAAACGTACGGAACTGCCGAGCAGATTCATACGATTACAAGAACCGGCTTCAGTAAGGAACAGCCTAACGCGGCCAAAGTTCTCAGCCAGTTCAAATGGACGCAGGACGATATGGGAGAAGTCATGATTGCCGTTGAGGAAGGCGAAAAGCCGGCCAAAGCCGCAGCTGAATATGTGAAAAAACACAAAGACCAAGTGGCTCAATGGACAAAAGGCGCCCATAAAGTTAAAGGGGATAAAATCAACCTGGCTTATGTGGCGTGGGACAGTGAAATCGCAAGTACGAATGTAATCGGAAAAGTATTTCAAGACCTCGGTTATGACGTGAAGCTGACGCAAGTGGAGGCGGGACCGATGTGGACTGCGATTGCGACAGGCAGCGCGGATGCGTCATTGTCTGCTTGGCTTCCGAATACCCATAAGGCATATGCGTCTAAATATAAAGGCAAATATGAAGATGTAGGAACGAGTCTGACAGGCGTCAAGATGGGTCTGGTCGTTCCTCAGTATATGAAAAACGTCAATTCAATTGAAGATTTGAAGAAATAACGAAGAAAAGCAGCCCTGTAACGGGCTGCTTTTTTTATGCTTCAAACGATTTGAGGACGGCGGTCGTTAATATCTCAACGCCAGTAAAGATGGCGCTTCGGTCAAATGTCATTTGGGGATGGTGAAGTCCCGGCTCCAGACCGCATCCTAGGCCGAGCATCGTCGTTTTTAAGTTCGGCACCTTTAACCCGTAAAAGTGAAAATCCTCTCCTCCGGTTGTCACAAGAGGTTCATCCACATGTTCTTCTCCGAGAATGCCGCTTATCGCAGATGCCATGATGGCTTCCGCCTCTTTGTTTCGCTCGGCTGCCGGGAGGCTGTGTTCTTTTTGCAGTTCGATTTTTGCGCCGAATGCGGCAGCCGCCGCCTCACAGGCTCTTTCGGTTTCGGCGGTTAATTTCTCCATGGCGGCATTGGTTTGTGCGCGGAGATCAAGGCTGAACGATGCTTTTCCCGGAATGATATTGGAACTCTCACCGCCTGCCTGAAGCTTTGTCATCTTCACGGAATGCGGGATGCCGGGATCAAGATGAATGAAGCTGAGTTTTTGGACGAGAAGAGCGGCGATTTCGATACTGTTAAGGCCGAGATGCGGTCTCGCGCCGTGGGCTTCTTCTCCGATAATCAGGCCTTCTATATGCTGGCTTGAGCCATGCAGAATGGACGGTGCGCATCGGCCGTTTGCCGTTTCCTGTACGGGGCGCACGTGCACGCCGTATAAGAAGTCAACATCATCCAGTACGCCTTTTTCAATCATTTTCAGCGCTCCGCCGCCTTTTTCTTCAGCCGGCTGAAAAATAAAGCGGATGGTGCCCTTCGGAAGTTTCGGCTGACTCTTTAAAAGCATCATCGTGCCGAGCGCCATCGTCATATGTGAATCATGTCCGCATGAATGGTTCGCCTGAAAGACACCGTCCACTTCCTGCCACAGCGCGTCAATATCCGCCCGGACAGCCACAACGGGCGAGCCTTCTCCGATTTCGCCGACAACACCGGTACAATCATCAAACGTGCGGGTCCGGCAGTCGGCCTCTTTCAGTTTTTCAGTCAGATATTCAGTTGTTTGATATTCTTTCCAGCTTACTTCGGGATTAGCGTGCAGGTGGTCAAAAATATCCATAATGACTTGCTTTTCATGCGCTGTGAGTCTGTTCATGCCGTAAGTCCTCCTTCAAAAGCTGTCTGTTTTTTATTTTTGATATTGAAAACAGGCAATCGGTCTGTATATAATATAGCACATATCTGTATTTTCTGAATAGTTTATAAATTTAAAGCGGGATGGTGATGTTATGGCTGTGCCGAAGGCCGAACCTGTATTGAAAAAGAAGAAATTGTTTGTGATGCCTGATGCTTATGTGCTGCTGTTCATTGTCGCTTTACTATGCGCGATAGCGTCGTACATCGTTCCCGCGGGGGAATTTGACAGGGTGACAAAGGGCAGTGTGACGTCCGCCGTCCCGGGAAGCTATCATTCTTTAGACCAGTCTCCTGTCAGCCCGATCGCTTTTTTTACCGCGATTCAGGAAGGGATGACAAGTTCTGCGCCGATTATTTTTTTAATCCTGTTTACGGGCGGCACCATTGCGATTTTGGAGAAAACGGGCGCCATCAATGGATTGATCAGTAATGTCATCAGTACGTTCCGCACAAAACAGCTGCTGTTTATTGCGATTGTCGGATCTCTATTTTCGATCCTCGGCACAACCGGCATCGTCGTTAATTCCGTGATCGGTTTTATTCCGATCGGCCTGATCGTCGCCCGCTCGCTGAAATGGGACGCCGTGGCCGGAGCGGCCGTCATTTATATCGGCTGCTATGCCGGGTTTAACGCGACGATTTTATCACCTTCACCGCTCGGGTTATCACAAAGCATCGCGGAGCTGCCGCTGTTTTCCGGTATCGGCCTGCGGATTGCCGTCTACATTTGTTTTCTGTTATCATCTATTTTATATATTTATCGGTATACGAGAAAACTCAGAAAAGCAAAGGACGCCAGTCTGCTGGGGAACGATTGGTTTCCGGCGGCAGGTTCATTCCCGCAGGTTTCTGAGCCGGAGGACAAGCATGTCCCGTTTACCGTCCGCCATAAATTGATTCTGGCTGTTGCGGCTTTGTCGCTTGCCGGCTTTTTATACGGCGCGCTTACTCTTGGCTGGTCTGATTCAGAGATGGCCGCCGTGTTCATTTTTATCTCAATCGTGTCAGGCCTGATTGCGGGAATGGCGGCAAATGATATCGCAAAAACGTTTATTACAGGCTGTCAGGGGCTCGTTTACGGTGCGCTGATCGTCGGAATGGCGAGAAGCATTTCCGTTATCCTGGAACATGGAAAGCTGCTTGATACGGTAGTCAATGGACTTGCGTCACTGCTGCACGGTTTCAGCCCGATGGCAGGCGCAATCGGAATGTATATTTCCAGCGCCCTGCTTCATTTTCTGATTTCATCGGGCTCAGGGGAGGCGGTCGTATTTATTCCGATCTTGGCGCCGCTTGCCGATCTGATGGGCATCACGAGACAGGTCGCGGTTGAAGCGGTCATGCTCGGAGAAGGCGTCGTAAACTGTGTCAATCCGACTTCCGGCGTGCTGATGGCCGTACTGGCTGCCAGCGGCATTCCGTACGTAAAGTGGCTTCGCTTCATGATTCCGCTGGCGCTGATTTGGTTTGTCATCGGTCTCGTGTTTATCTGCATAGGCGTCCTGATCAATTGGGGTCCTTATTAACATTTTTGTCAATGATATTTCGGTTTATCATTATGAATCGGCAAGATATAATGGGAGTTGTAAGCCATTCTTAATAGTACGGGAGGAAGTCATGAATCAGCGTCGGAACGGACTTTCAAACGTGAATGGAAAGAGTGAGAGTGTGAAAGAGAAAGAACGAATGATTTGGTCAGAAGTCGGAATGCTTGTGGGCACACTGTCTTTGCTTGACATCATCGTACGCGGACTTGTTCTGAACTGTCCGTTTAGGGAATGGGCCGGAAGCTTGGCGGTTTTCTTCATTATAATTGTTTATTATTGCATCAGGGCGGGGGCGTCGGGAATGCTCATGCCGAGAATAGACACCAAAGAAGAACTGCAAAAGCGGGTGAAGCAGCAGCGGATAGATTCAATTGCGGTCACTTTTGCGGTAGCGGCGATTACGATGTACGACAGGGGGTTTCCCCATACATTCTTTGCTTGGCTGAAAATGATCTTTCTTTTTATCGTCTGCGGAGGCATTCTGTTTCTGCTTCGGTATGTCATTGTGAAGCTGTCTTACAGAAGAGCGATAAAAGAAATAAAAAAGAAATCATCTTGACAGGTGGTTTCTTTTTTTGTTTGAAAGCGGGAAGTCTTTTTAATTGATAGGAATATAGATTTGAATTCACTCTGTCACGTTGCTTTGATAGAGAGTGTGTGATAAGTTGAAATGTAAGCGTTAACAGAATTCTCCAGTCTTCACAACAGTTGAAAGGAGCTGAAGAAAGAGTAAGAGGAATTTTTGACTCCGCAGTCAGTCTTCAAAAATCAAATAAGGAGTGTCAAAAATGTTTGAAAAACGATTCAAAACCTCTTTACTGCCGTTATTCGCCGGATTTTTATTGCTGTTTTATTTGGTTTTGTCAGGCCCGGCGGCTGCAAACGCTGAAACTGCAAACAAATCGAATAAGGTGACCGCGTCATCGGTCAAAAACGGGACCATCCTTCATACATGGAATTGGTCGTTCAATACGTTAACACAAAATATGAAAGATATTCGTGATGCGGGCTATGCAGCCATTCAGACGTCTCCGATTAACCAAGTAAAGGAAGGGAACCAAGGAGATAAAAGCATGAGGAACTGGTACTGGCTGTATCAGCCGACATCGTACCAAATCGGCAACCGTTACTTAGGCACTGAACAAGAATTTAAGGACATGTGTGCAGCCGCGGAAAAATATGGCGTAAAAGTCATTGTCGATGCGGTTATCAATCATACTACCAGCGATTATGGCGCGATTTCTGACGAGATTAAGCGTATTCCAAACTGGACCCATGGAAACACACAAATTAAAAATTGGTCGGATCGATGGGACGTCACTCAAAATTCATTGCTTGGGCTGTATGATTGGAATACACAGAATACTGAGGTGCAGGCATATCTGAAACGTTTCTTGGAAAGAGCATTGAATGACGGAGCAGACGGGTTCCGCTATGATGCCGCCAAGCATATAGAGCTTCCGGATGATGGGAATTACGGCAGCCAATTTTGGCCGAATATCGCAAATACATCAGCGGAGTTCCAATACGGAGAAATCCTGCAAGACAGCGCGTCCAGAGATACAGCTTATGCGAATTATATGAATGTGACGGCTTCTAACTACGGGCATTCCATCAGATCCGCTTTAAAGAACCGTAATCTGAGTGTGTCGAATATCTCCCATTATGCATCTGACGTGTCTGCGGACAAGTTAGTCACATGGGTGGAATCACATGATACGTATGCCAATGATGATGAAGAGTCCACATGGATGAGTGAGGACGATATTCGTTTAGGCTGGGCAGTGATTGGTTCCCGCTCAGGAAGCACGCCTCTTTTCTTTTCCAGACCTGAGGGCGGAGGAAATGGTGTAAGATTTCCCGGAAAAAGTCAAATAGGAGATCGCGGGAGCGCCTTATTTAAAGATCAGGCGATCACTGCGGTCAATACATTTCACAATGTAATGGCCGGGCAGCCCGAGGAACTCTCGAATCCGAATGGGAACAACCAAATCTTTATGAATCAGCGCGGCTCAAAAGGCGTTGTGCTGGCAAATGCGGGATCGTCTTCTGTCACCATCAATACTTCAGCGAAATTACCTGACGGCAGGTATGATAATAGGGCCGGCGCCGGTTCATTTCAAGTAGCGAACGGCAAACTGACAGGTACGATCAATGCCAGATCGGCGGCTGTTCTTTATCCTGATGATATTGGAAATGCGCCTCATGTCTTTCTTGAGAATTACCAAACGGGGGCAGTCCATTCTTTCAATGATCAGCTGACGGTCACCCTGCGTGCAAATGCGAAAACAACAAAAGCCGTTTACCAAATCAATAATGGGCAGCAGACAGCATTTAAGGATGGAGACCGACTAACGATCGGGAAAGGAGATCCAATCGGCACGACTTACAACATCAAATTAACCGGAACGAACGGCGAGGGTGCAGCGAGAACCCAAGAATACAAGTTTGTTAAAAAAGACCCGTCCCAAACCAACATCATTGGCTATCAAAATCCGGACCATTGGGGCCAGGTAAATGCTTATATTTACAAACATGATGGAGGCAGGGCCATAGAATTAACCGGATCGTGGCCGGGGAAAGCCATGACTAAGAATGCAGATGGAATGTACACGCTGACGCTGCCTGAGAATGCGGATACGGCCAACGCCAAAGTGATTTTTAACAATGGCAGCGCCCAAGTGCCCGGACAGAACCAGCCCGGCTTTGATTATGTGCAGAATGGTTTGTATAACAACTCCGGTTTAAACGGTTATCTTTCGCATTAATGGATAGGGCCATCATCACATCATCGTGCCGGCAAACCCTCGCTTCTGGGAAAGGAACAGCGCGTTTTCAATCACGCTGAAAATGTGACAACATCCTAAAACGGTTCCGTTTTAGGATGTTGTCAACAATCCGGAAACCATCACCGATATTTTTTTGTCCAAAAATCAAACTTTTCTCTTGCAAAAGTTTGTGAAGTGTTGCACAATATAAATGTGAAACACTTCACAAGATAAAAACAGACACCACGAAACACTGGAGGATGAGCATACATGATGAACGAACGAGTGAACAAAGTAGCATTAATCGGAGCAGGTTTTGTTGGAAGCAGTTATGCATTTGCGTTAATTAACCAAGGGATCACAGATGAGCTTGTGATCATTGATGTAAATAGAGAAAAAGCCATGGGAGATGTCATGGATTTAAATCACGGAAAGGCATTTGCGCCTCATCCGGTCAAAACGTCTTACGGCACATATGAGGATTGCAAGGATGCCGATATCGTGTGCATCTGTGCAGGGGCCAATCAAAAACCGGGCGAAACGAGACTTGAGCTGGTCGAAAAAAATCTCGCCATTTTTAAAAGCATTGTCGGTGAAGTAATGGCAAGCGGATTTGACGGCATCTTCCTCGTTGCCACAAACCCGGTCGACATTCTCACTTATGCGACATGGACATTCAGCGGGCTGCCGAAAGAACGCGTCATCGGCAGCGGCACGACACTGGATTCTGCGCGATTCCGTTATATGCTGAGTGAATACTTCGGAGCCGCTCCGCAAAACGTACACGCCCACATTATCGGCGAGCACGGCGATACCGAGCTTCCTGTATGGAGTCACGCCAATATCGGCGGAGTGCCGGTGCAGCAATTGCTGGAGAAACATGCAGCTTACAAGCAGGACGAGCTGGATCAGATCGTTGACGATGTGAAAAACGCGGCCTACCATATTATCGAGAAAAAAGGCGCGACATATTACGGAGTGGCGATGAGCCTCGCCCGCATCACAAAAGCGATTTTGCGTAATGAAAACAGCATTTTAACCGTCAGCACATATCTGGACGGCCAATACGGTGTAAACGACGTCTTTATCGGCGTTCCGGCCGTCGTCAATCGGAACGGCATTGCAGGTGTGACGGAACTTGAGCTGAATGAAACAGAACAGGCTCAATTCAGCCGCAGCGCAAACGTGCTGAAAGATATTCTCGCTCCGCATTTCGCAGAGTAAACAAAAAAGCAGTACATGACAAACGCCATGTACTGCTTTTTTTAATTCGCTTTTTTCGCCATTTCCTGAGAGGTTTTTACTCTCGCTTTTCCCATAAACAAAATGGTAACGGCCGCAATGACGATCGGCGCCAGCGCAAGCGTAAATACATATGTGATGCTTTGCGACATGGCGTCAATAATGCGATCCAGAATGTGCGGCGGAATATGAGCGCGCGTGCCGGCCTGGAAAATCTCCTGCGGATTTCCGATGTTCTGCATCGCGCCGCCCGCTCCTTTCATGCCGCTGAATGAATCTGTGAGCTTGTTGGTAAACACATTCGTCTGGATGGTTCCGAAAATCGTCACACCGAGCGTCATACCGAATGATCTCAAAAACGAGTTTGTTGAGTTGGCGCTTCCGCGGTAACGCGGCTCCAGATCGTTCATGGACGCAGCCGGCAGCAGTGAGAAGTTGAAGCCGACGCCGAATCCGGAGATCAGCATGAATACCGTCAGCATCGTACGCGCCGTATCCGGTGTCATATTGGAAAGCAGCAGCATTCCGATAAAGAAAGCGACCACGGAAATCAGCATTAAAGTGCGGAACCGCACTTTTGTCTGGAAAATTCCGCCGATCATACTTCCGATAACAGAACCGATCATCATCGGCGTCAAAATAAAGCCGGCGCTTGTCGCGGTGCTTCCGTACACAGCCTGAACGAAGATCGGGATAAACACCGCTAAAATGACGAACGTGGCTCCGTAAAGGAACGCCAGAATCTGTGCCGTAGCAAATAAACGGTTTTTAAACATCCAAAATGAGATAATCGGTTCTTCCGCTTTTCTTTCCACAATAAAAAAGGCGATAAAGAACACGGCGAACACAGCGAACAGACCGATGATCTGCACGGAGTTCCAATCATACGTTTTTCCGCCGAGCTCAAGAGCGAACATCAGACCGACAATGGAAACCACCAGCGTGATTGCGCCGGCCCAGTCGATTTTCTGTTTCTTGTGTTCAAGAGATTCTTTATAATAACGAAGAATGAAAAACAATGATAAAATACCGATCGGCACGTTGATGTAAAACACCCAGTGCCAGCTGATGGAGTCGGTAATGAGCGCGCCTAAAAGCGGCCCGAGAACGCTGGACAGGCCGAAAACGGCACCGAACATGCCCGACATTTTTCCGCGTTTTTCCGGCGGAAATAAATCAAAAATGATCGTGAAGGCGATCGGCATCAGCGCGCCTCCGCCGATTCCCTGAATGACGCGGTAAATAATGAGCTGATCCATTGTTTGGGCGATTCCGCATAACGCGGATCCGATTAAGAAAAGAATAAGACCGAATAAAAAGAAACGTTTGCGTCCGTACATATCGGACAGTTTTCCGTAAATCGGCATACCGGCCATAACGGCTACCATGTATGATGCCGTCACCCACGCGAACTTATCGAAACTTCCGAGGTCCGCCACGATATTTCCCATCGCAGTGGCAACGATTGTATTATCCATAGCCGACATTAAAATGCCCAGCAAAAGACCGATGACGACAAACTTCGTCGAGGCGTCCTTCGCGGCTGTTTGTTCCATGCTTTTTCCTCCCATACTTACTTTTGATCATTAAATTTGCTATGATCATATTAGATTTGCCGAAAATTATCTTGATCGTCAAGATAAATTGATTTTATAGGGAGGCCTGTCAGTTGTCAACAAGAAATACCAGAAGCGAGACGGAGGAAACCGCGATACAGTTATTCCGAAAGATGGCCACAAGGACGATCCTTTTTCATCAGGCGGCCGCTCAATCTCTCGATCTGTTTCCGACCGATTTAAAATCAGCTGATATCTTAAATGAAGCAGGCCCGATGACCGCAGGCGAGCTTGGGAAAAAAACCGGTCTCAGCACAGGTTCGGTAACGGCGCTCATTGACCGGCTCGAAAAAGCGGGATATGTCATGAGGAAAAAAGACCCCGAAGACAAACGTCGGGTGATTATCGTGCCGCTGACAGCCGGAAAAGCGAATGTGAAGCAATTGTTCAGCTCCTTATCCCAGTCCACGATCAGCCTTTGCCGGCAATATAAAGAAGAAGAACTGCGGCTGATATTCGATTTTTTAGGAAAAGCGACGGACATGATGGAAGACGAGCTTGAGAAATTAAAATAATATATCATAGCACGGCCCATTCATGAATAACTTGTACAAGTTGCATGAATGAGGGGGAAGCCAATGAACATCTTTTTAAGCTACATCGTTCTCGGGCTGTCATTGTCAGCACCTGTCGGACCGGTCAATGCGGCGCAAATTGACAAAGGCATCAAAAACGGCTTTTGGCATGCATGGATTTTCGGTCTTGGCGCCATGGCCGCGGACGGGCTGTATATGATTCTGATCTATTTCGGGCTGTCTCAATTTTTGACCGCTCCTTTTGTAAAAACGTTTTTGTGGCTCTTCGGTTTTTTCGTGCTGACCTATACGGGAGTCGAAACGTTAAAAAATATAAGGGAAGCCATGAATGTCAGAAGCGAAAAAGGAAAACCGGCTTTTTACAAAACATTCGGCGCGGGATTTTTTATTTCTCTTTCCAATCCGCTGAGCATTTTATTCTGGCTCGGCATATACGGGAGCATTCTCGCAAAAACCGCTGAATCCTTCGATGCGAACCAGCTTTTGATTTACAGCTCCGGCATTCTCCTTGGCATTTTGATCTGGGATTTCTGCATGGCGATCGCCGCGAGCACTTTCAGAAATCTTCTTCATGAAACAGCGCTTCGCTGGCTGACGGGAGCGGCGGGTGTGTCTTTGATCGTTTTCGGATTTTATTTCGGCTGGCAGGCGATTCAAATGCTCTTCTTATAAATAGAAGGACTGTCACCCATCGCCTGTCTCCATCATAACGTATCCTGACGATACTGGAGGTGGGCCGATGGCAAGCGAGCTGTACACAAAAAGTTGCCTTGAGGAAAAGTTATTGGATCTGCCAAATTGGCAGAGAGTCGCTTTTGAGCTTCTATCAGAAAAAGTAGGCGATAAAGCGGACGCGTTTCCGTGCATTCCCGGACGGCAGGGATTTTTGACAGATCAGCTCCGGATATCTTTTGCGGGTGATCCCCGCGAAGAGGGAACCCCGGAGGAAGTGGGGATGCTGCTGTCCGAGTACGGAAAGATCTCAAGGAATACCGGAAAATACGCGTCGCTGCTTGTGATTTTTGATACGCCTGAGGATTTAGCTGAGCATTATTCCGTTGATGCGTATGAAGAGCTGTTCTGGTCTTTTTTAAACCGGCTGAGCGGCTGCGACCCGAAAGACTGGCCGGAAGACATACCGGAAGACCCTGAACATTATAAATGGGAGTTCTGCTTTGACGGCGAGCCGTATTTTATTCTGTGCGCGACGCCTGCACATGAAGCGAGACAAAGCAGAAGCTTTCCGTTTTTTATGCTGGCGTTTCAGCCGAGATGGGTTTTCGAAGGATTAAACGATTCAACCGCGTTCGGACGAAACATGAGCCGGCTGATCAGAAAACGTTTAGAGGCATATGACGAAGCCCCTCTTCATCCCCGATTGGGGTGGTACGGAGGAAAAGACAATTTAGAATGGAAGCAATATTTCCTCCGTGATGATGAGACGGAAGTGTCAAAGTGTCCCTTTTCTTATTTAAAGAGGCTGTTTAAACCGACGAAATAAGCTATGATCCGGCAGGGCTGTGTCCCTGCTTTTTTTGTACGATCCATGTCACGATCGCAATGACGGCGAGAAAACAAAGGCTGACCAGAAAACCGGGCCGGCTCGATTTCTCAAACAGCGTCCCGGAGACGGCCGCGACAATCAGCACAAGGGCGATAAAAATCTGTGCGGTTCCCATCTTTGTCGGTTCGAGCAGTTTCTTGCCCGAGAACAAAATGAACAGCCACGTATAAAGAAGCATGAGGCCCGCCGCGGTTGTCATGTGTTCATATATATTTTTCGGCAGCACCAATGACAGGATGATGGAGACGATGAGTCCGGCAAATGTTAATCCGAGCGCAGGCCAGCAGATTTTTTTGTTTTCCTTTAATCTGAAGCATTTCGGCGCATCTCCGTCATCTGCCATCGTACAAAGCAATGTCGTCACGGCAAACAGCGAGGCGACGAGCGTGGAAAATCCCGCAATAATAAAAATCCCGTTAAAAATATCAAGAATGATATCTAAATGAAAACCCTTCAGCGATGTAATAAACGGGCTGTCCTGTTCGGTGAATTTGCCCAGCGGCACTAACAGCAGCGCCAGGCCGAGAGAAATGACGTAAATCACCGCAAGAACGGCAAGCATCAGCCGGCCTGATTTTGAGGCTTCCTCCGGCTTTTTCAAATGCACGGTCATCAGCCCCAAGACTTCAATTCCTCCGAAGGCGTAAAACGCATAAATC
This sequence comes from Bacillus sp. FSL P4-0334, assembly GCF_038004825.1. Classification (NCBI taxonomy): domain Bacteria; kingdom Bacillati; phylum Bacillota; class Bacilli; order Caryophanales; family Bacillaceae; genus Bacillus; species Bacillus sp. FSL P4-0334. Next base: position 1,344,319 of record NZ_JBBORX010000001.1, read on the forward strand.
AATCCGGTCCATAACCCCATCGCTCCGTGCGGGAACAAATCCTTTGATTCGTTCGGCACCTGCACATCCGGTTTATGAGAAAATATACCGCACAGCGCCAATATGGCGATCACGATAAACATAAAAATCGCCGCTGTCTTGACAACAGCGAGCACATTTTCCGTTTTTTGAAAAACGGACAGCCCCGTAAATATAATCAAAAGACCGAGCACCGCATAGATGGAGGCGAAAATCCACAGCGGCACATTCGGAAACCAATGCTTCGTAAAAAGCGAGATCGCTGTCAGCTGGCTTCCCGTGATCAGCATCTCGGACGACCAGTACACCCATCCGTTGCTGAAACCGGCCCAAGTGCCGAAAGCCTTTCTCGCATAAGCGCAAAAAGACCCCTTTTCGGGCTGTTTAGCCGAAAGCTTCGCGAGCTGCTCAAAGACAAAATAGGTGCCAAGCCCGGCAATCAGAAATGAGATCAGCGCGGAATATCCGCTTTTGACAATAGCGATGCTGGACCCGAGAAAAAATCCCGTCCCGATTGTGCAGCCGACGCCGATTAAGGAGAGCTGCCACCAAGCGAGATTCCCTTTAGGCTGGTCCTGTGATTTACCCATGAAGTTCAACCCCTTTATCAAAGCTTAGATTGCGGCCGTCAGAAGGGGAATATACATCCAATAAATTGCTTTACATGAAACAAACGGCCGAAGTTCATAATAGAAGAAAAAAAGGAGCAGTCTGATGACACAGCAATTTATTGTACCGCCGAAAAAAGGGCTCGGCCTGAAGGTTCACAAAGGGCAGATTATAAAAGTAGTCGATGTGGAAGGGCAGCAGGTGGCTGATTTTACGGCGTATCATGCCAAGGACTTTTATGAACATCTTGATCAGGGCGCGACGATTGATGCCAACCAGTCCATTCATGTAAAAACGGGTGATCATATTTATTCGAATTTATACAAGCCGATGCTGACGCTGATTGAGGATACAGTCGGCAAGCATGACCTGCTGCTTCCCGCCTGCCGTCCGGATATGAACAGGCTTTTATACGGAAAGCATAAAGACGAGCTCCAGGATACGTGCTATGACAATATGAGCGGGGCGCTTGAACCGTTCGGGGTGCCGCGGCCGCATATGCATTACCCATTTGCCATCTTTATGAACACGGTGCTCGATGAGAAGGGGAACTTATCAGTCGAAACGCCTCTTTCTGACGCGGGTGATTATGTACGGCTCCGTGCGGAAATGGATCTCGTCGTCGCGTTTTCATCCTGTCCGATTGAAAAAGGAAAATGCAACGGAGACAGCATCACGGCGCTGCGGGTGGAAATCAGCTGATCCCGGTGTATTTGATTCACTTAAAATCTGCACCTGTGCTATATTTAACAGAGAGTCGTACATAGTGGCATGATTCATTTTCAGCATGAACGGGAAATGGATCATAAAGAAACAATGCAGGAGGAGTGATTGGGATGAGCATCCAGAAACAAATTATGAATGATCTCCATGTAAAGCCCTCAATTGATCCGAAACAAGAAATTGAGGACAGAGTGAACTTTCTGAAACAATATTTGAAAAAAACAGGTGCCAAAGGCTTTGTGCTCGGCATCAGCGGGGGGCAGGATTCCACGCTTGCGGGACGCCTCGCCCAATTGGCGGCTGAGAGCATCAGAGAAGAAGGCGGAAATGCGGAATTTATCGCCGTCCGCCTTCCGCACGGCACACAGCAGGATGAGGATGACGCCCAATTGGCGCTCAAATTCATTAAACCTGATAAATCATGGACATTTGATATTAAGTCCGCTGTCAGCGCGTTCGCTGATCAGTATAAAAAAGACACGGGCGATCAGCTGTCTGACTTTAACAAAGGAAATGTAAAGGCCAGAATGAGAATGATCGCTCAATATGCCATCGGCGGACAAGAGGGGCTGCTTGTCATCGGAACCGACCATGCGGCCGAGGCGGTGACCGGTTTCTTCACGAAATACGGTGACGGCGGAGCTGATCTGCTGCCGCTGACCGGATTAACGAAACGCCAGGGCAGACGTTTATTAGAAGAGCTCGGCGCGCCGGAACGCCTGTATTTGAAATTACCGACGGCCGATCTGCTTGATGAAAAACCGCAGCAGACTGATGAGACCGAACTCGGCATCACATACAATGACATTGATGATTATTTAGAAGGCAAGGACGTTTCTTCCGAAGTGATTGAGGCGCTGGAAAAACGCTATCTCAGTACGGAGCATAAGCGCCAGGTGCCGGCATCAATGTTTGATGATTGGTGGAAATAGAATGAAAAAAACCTCCCTTTTGAAAGGGAGGTTTTTTGTTTATCTCATTTTTATTTATCTACACTTTCATAAATCCCTACCCAATACCCTTTGCTGCTGTCATAGTATTTGCTTTTGAAAATCCACGTTGTTCCATCTAAAACGAAAGAAGCAGCGAAGTTGCCGTTAGGGCTTTGAACGAGTTTGATGGCATTAATGCCGGCATCTGCTTTCGTTGAGATTGGGCTATTTTCCGCGGATGCGGATGCTGTTGGTGATGCGGCAAAGGCAGGAGCGGCAGACATCAGTAAGGCAAGAGACAGCGCAGAACCGGTTAACACTTTTTTGAATTTCATTTCGAGCACTCCCTTTTCAAATGAAATGTGTTACAGTGTTAATAATTAGATGATTATCCATAAAATTCCTTCTGTATTTCTAAAATTTTTTTCTTAACCTTCAGAGGGGCTTTTTATTTATTGATCCATTTGCATGGATCAGGGACATGTTTTCAAAACGTTTTTTTATTTGATACGGATATGATTCAGCTTCACCATCAATCTGTCGTTGAATCTTCGAAGGCTGCCTCTCAAATCAGGCTCAAGAGGCAGATTTGCTTGGGCAGCGATCGTTTCTGCGACCTGCTGAATAGACATTTGGTCTGTATGGAGATGTTCTGTGAAGAGGCTATCAGACAGGCTGTTGATGCAGCGGTCGATTTGTTTTGCGGCCCAGGAGTTTTTTCCTTCCGCTCTGGTGCGCAGGCGTTTCAGCAATGTTTCCTTTGAAGCCAGCAGGGTAAAGTGGTGAATGGTCCGGCCATCCTGTCTCAGCCTGCTGATAATGTCATGGAAGTATTGATCGTTCGTAATGGCCATGGGCACAATGATGATGCCCTGATATGTATCTGACAAATAGGAAAGCATGCTGTAATTGAATTCCCGCCACAGAGGGTAGCTTTGAAAGTCATCTTCAGCGATATCCGGCGGTATCATCGAACGCATCGCAAACCCCATCTTTTCAGGATCATATATGTAAGACGGTTTCAGTCTTCTGTGCAGTTCAAACGCTGTTTGTGTTTTTCCGGAACCGAAAGCCCCATTTATCCAAATGATCATCATGATATCCCCCTTTTTCTATATGATACAAAAAAAGACCCTTCGATCGAAGAGTCAGCGGGAAAAAACAGACGTATATTCGCGGAGCGATTCCTTTATATGCGTAAAGGCATGTTCCCCAAAATACTCAAGAGAAACAAAACCGTCATATTGTCTGTTCATCAGCTCTTTTAAAAATGCTTTTTGATCGAGATCTCCTTGAAAAATCGGAGTTGGCTTGCTGAGATACCAGTTGTCAAAATTCCAGTGATAGTTTTTCAGATGAATGTGGCTGACGGTATGATACAGTTTTTCCAAAGCGGACATTTGGTCAACGTGATTGACGTGTAGGTTGGAGCCGTCAAAAATGGTGCGGACCCGCGGATGTCCGACATCCTCCAAAAATGCCAGCGCCGCCTCCGGTGTATCCGCGTACGTATCGTAATGAATCTCAAGCCCGATATCGACTTCATAGTCATCTGCGAGCCGTGCCGCCTGCTGAAATTGATCAACCGCACGTTGCCACTTTTCCGGTGACGTCCGGTGCGAAGGAAGATTGCCGGCAAAGACTCTGATCAAGGGACTGTGCAGCTGTCGTGCCGCGCTTAATGCCCTTTGAACATCCTTTAACGCCTGCCTTTCATCCTGAGTGGCGAAGTCAGTGTACAAACTGACGGCAGGCACCCCGATGCCTACCTCCTGAAGCTGCTGATAAAGCCTGTCGAGCGGGCCGATTTCCTCTATATATTGTTTACCGTGTCCGTACCACAGTTCGATTCCCTCAAAGGAGTGCTCCTTCGCGAAAGAAATGATGTCAAAAATATGCTTTTTCTTAAATCCTGTTGTGCAAAAACTCAGTTTCATCGGTAATCCTCCCGTAACTGTCTATCATATGTGTACTTTTTCCCCGGGTGCGATACGGATAAACAGGTGAAAAGGGCAGACACTTTTTTATAAGCGGGGTGTGTCTGCATCAGGTCAGTGCGGCACACAAATTGTTTAACGCTTTTTTGCGTCAAAGTATTAAATAATTAACCGAAGTGTTGTACAATTAATTTCATTCGAGTAAGGGGGGAGAAGCCATTGAAAAAAGAAACGGAGCTGAGGGCCTTCAGTCCCGTCCGCAATAAACCGACTCGCGCTCGTTATGTGATATTGGTTCTTTTGTTTTTTATCACTGCGATTAATTATATAGACCGAGCCAGTGTATCTATTGTCGGCCCATCCATTCAACATTCGCTGAACCTAAGCCCCGCGCTTTTGGGCATCGTTTTTTCTGCGTTCAGCTGGACCTATACGGGGATGCAGATTCCAGGCGGGCTCATTTTGGATAAATTCGGGTCAAAACGGACATACGGAATTTCTTTATTTGTGTGGTCGGTTTTTACCGGAGTACAAGCTTTTGCGACAAGTTTCGGGTTTCTATTCGGCTGCCGCCTGCTCATCGGCATAGCTGAATCGCCGGCGTTTCCGGCAAACAACCGGATTGTCACGACATGGTTTCCAAGGCGGGAACGCGCCTTTGCGACGGGTGTTTATACGGCGGGGGAATATGTCGGGCTGGCGTTCGCCACACCGGTTTTATTCTGGGTGTTAACGGCATTTGACTGGCGCGCCGTATTTATTTCCTCAGGGGTGCTCGGAATTGTTTTCTCCATTTTCTGGTTTAAAATGTATCACGAGCCGAACGGGTATCGGAAAGTGAATCGTGAGGAGCTTGATTATATTAAAGAAGGCGGCGGACTGACTGAGGTGTCTGATTCAGCCGGCAGGATATCGTGGGCGGATTTCGTCCAGCTTCTAAAATACCGCAAGCTTGTCGGATTGTATATCGGCCAATTCGCCGTAGCCTCCACGCTGTTCTTCTTTTTGACATGGTTTCCGACTTATCTGGCGGAGGCAAAGCACATGGCTTTCTTAAAAGTCGGCTTCGCCGCATCAATTCCGTATATCGCCGCCTTTTTCGGCGTATTGTTCGGCGGGTATTGGTCTGACGGCATGATGAAACGGGGGGTGTCGGTGAACGTTGCCCGGAAAACGCCCGTCATCCTCGGTCTTCTGCTGACAGGCTCCATCGTGCTTGCGAATGTTACGGATTCTGCTCCCGCGGTTTTGACGATCTTATCCATTGCTTCTTTTGCGCAGGGCATGTCCAACATATCCTGGACGATGCTGAGTGAGGTCGCGCCAAGCGAAACAATCGGATTGGCAGGGGGCGTCTTTAGCTTTTTCGCCAATATGGCCGGTATTATCACCCCGCTTATCATCGGGTTTATCGTTTCTGCGACCGGTTCTTATAACGGAGCGATTCTGTTTGTCGGCGCTGTCGCATTTATCGGGGCATTTTCTTATATTTTCATTGTCGGAAAGGTGGAACGCATTAAGCTCCGATAGAAAGAAAAACTCATCTCTTCTTATAAAGGATGGGTTTTCTTTCATTGCATTATCTCTATATTTCAATATTGAGTTATCATATAATAAACATAACTTTTTCATTTCTTAGGAGGATTTCGCCGAAGATGAACGCAAAACGTGCCATTCCCGTAAGAGAAAGAAATATCGTACTGATCGGATTCATGGGTGTCGGAAAGACAACAATCGGCCAGCTGGTCGCTAAGAAACTATACAGAGACTTTATTGATATTGATTTGCAGATTGAGAAAGATTTCAATATGTCCATCCCTGAAATGTTTGAGCAGAAGGGTGAAGCCTTTTTCCGTCAGACCGAAAAGGATTATATATTAGATATTTGCCGTAATACGAAATTCAAGATCGTGTCGCTTGGGGGCGGTTCGTTTAAACAAGAGGAAATCAGACAGTGCTGCCTTGAAAACTGTCTCGTGCTCCATCTTGATTTATCATGGGAGAATTGGAAGCAGCGGGCTGATCTGCTGATTGAAAGCCGTCCCGTTCTGCATAACCGTTCCATGGATGAAATGCAGCAGCTCTTTAACGAGCGCCAAAGCATCTATGATAAACATAATTCAAAAGTGGCGACGGATAATCTGGAACCAGAAGAAATCGCCGATTATATCGTAGAAACGTTAAAAATCGGCTGGGACCTGTATCAGCCGATGTAAAAAGAGCCGTGACGCTGTGAGCGCACGGCTTTTTTGTTTTTAAACAAACGTTTATTAAAATGTTTAGAAAATGAGTGTAAAATCGTGTTAAGATAGAGTCAGAAAATTAAATCTTATAAAACAAAGGAGAATAATCGGATATGCAATTATACGACTTGCCGCTCGACCAACTGCAAACCTATAAACCAAATAAAACCGCTCCTCATGACTTTTCGGATTTTTGGGCATCATCATTACATGAGCTTGCAAAGGAAGAGGCAAAGCCTGAATTGACGGCTGAAAGCTACCCGGCTGACGGCGTGAAAGTATTCCGGCTGACATACCGAAGCTTCGGCAAGGCGGAAATTGAGGGATGGTACGCCATTCCCGACCGGCAAGGACCGCATCCGGCCATCGTGAAATATCACGGCTATAATGCGAGCTATGACGGGGATATACATGACATCGTAAATTGGGCGCTTCACGGATATGCCGCGTTCGGCATGCTTGTCCGCGGCCAGCACAGCAGCACAGATACAAGCGTCTCACCGCACGGACACGTTCCCGGCTGGATGACGAAAGGGATTTTAGATAAAGATACATATTATTACCGCGGCGTGTACTTAGACGCCGTCCGGGCTTTGGAAGTCATCAGCGGCTTTGATGAAGTTGATGAAACGAGGATCGCCGTCATCGGCGGGAGCCAGGGAGGCGGACTTTCAATCGCCGCGGCGGCACTATCTGACATTCCGAGAGCGGTTGCGGCCGATTATCCTTATTTAAGCAATTTTGAGCGGGCCATTGATGTCGCTCTTGATGAGCCGTATCTTGAGATTAACTCCTTTTTCAGAAAGAACGGCAGCCCTGAAACGGAGAAGGCCGCGATGAATACACTGGCCTATTTTGATATCATGAATCTGGCGGACCGCGTAAAAGTTCCGGTGCTCATGTCCATCGGGCTGATTGACCGTGTGACCCCGCCGTCGACGGTATTTGCCGCGTACAATCATCTGGAAACGGAAAAAGAATTGAAGGTTTACCGGTATTTCGGACATGAATACATACCTTCTTTCCATACGGAAAAGCTGGCCTTTCTGAAAGCGCATCTGAAAGGCTGACGACAGCGAAAAGCCCAAGTACTTGGGCTTTTTTCAGGAATGATCACGGAAAAGGACGGATACAGATGAAACAAAGGATCATCGAAGAATTAAAACGAATTGAAGCACAGCACGGCGTCAAGGTGCTTTACGCCGTAGAATCAGGGAGCCGCGCATGGGGGTTTCCGTCAAGCGACAGCGACTACGATGTGCGGTTTCTCTATGTGCCGAAAAAAGAATGGTACTTTTCGATCGAACCGCATAGGGATGTCATAGAAGAGCCGATTCATGACATGCTTGACATCAGCGGCTGGGAACTGAGAAAAGCGCTTAGGCTTTTTAAAAAATCAAATCCGCCTCTTTTGGAATGGCTCTCTTCTGAGATGATCTATTATGAAGCTTTCTCAGCGGCTGAAAAGCTTCGAAAACTGAAAATCCGCGCCTTTTCGCCTGAAGCCGGCATCTATCATTATCTCAATATGGCAAAACGGAATGAAAAAACGGAATTGCGGGGCAGTGAAGTAAAGATTAAAAAGTATTTTTATGTTCTGCGTCCTCTCCTTGCCTGCAGATGGATTGAAACGTTCGGCTCCGTACCGCCGATGTCATTTCCCGTACTGGCCGATGCCTTATTGACGGATGAAGCGCTCATTTCTGAAATCAATACACTGCTTACAAGGAAAAAAAGCGGTCAGGAGCTGGCTCCGGAACCCAGAAATACGATCATTCATGCATTTATAGAAGAAGAAATAGAACGCATCGGGCACTATGTCAAAACGATCAAAACGCCGAAACCTGACATAACGGAGGAACTGAATCGGCTATTGATTCAGACCGTCGAAGAGGCGTGGGGGGAAAAAGGCGGAAATTGACGATTGCCGTCATTTCCGTCCGCCTTTTTTCGGCATAATCCGCCTGCTATCTAAGAAGCTGATTGTGGTAAAACCACAAAAATTTATCAGAATCTTTGTATTTTTAGAATATTGTGAGAGGATGTTTTGTCCATTTACAATAGACTCATACAAATACTTCTTAGATTGCGGGGTGTTAAGGTTGGAAGTGATTACAAGAGATTTTTTCTTATTTTTATCCAAGAGCAGCTTTCTCAATAAGATGGCGCGAAGCTGGGGAAGCCGTGTGGCAGCCGGCAAAATCATCGGAGGAATGGATTTCCGCAGTTCTATCCCGACAATCCGACATTTGAACAGCCAGGGGCTGTCAGTTACTGTCGATCATTTGGGGGAATTTGTCAACAGCGGTGATGTCGCGAAAGAACGCACCGAGGAGTGCATGCAGACCATCGCCTTAATCGCTGATGAACAGCTGAATTCCCAAGTGTCATTAAAAATGACGTCTTTAGGTCTTGATATAGATCTCGATCTCGTCTATGAAAATATGACGAAAATCCTCCAGACGGCTGAAAAACATAAAGTCATGGTGACGATTGACATGGAAGATGAAACGAGATGCCAGAAAACGCTGGATATCTTTAAAGACTTCCGGAGCCGGTATGAATATGTAAGCACCGTGGTGCAGGCCTATCTGTACAGAACGGAGAAGGATCTTGACGACCTCAGCCCGCTGAATCCGTTTCTGCGGCTTGTCAAAGGGGCCTATAAAGAATCGGAAAAGGTGGCCTATCCTGAAAAAAGCGACGTCGATGAAAATTATAAAAGACTCATCCGCAAACAGCTTTTAAAAGGACATTATACGGCAGTTGCCACGCATGATGACAAAATGATCGAGTTTACAAAACAGCTTGCCAAAGAGCACGGCATTCCAAACGACCGTTTTGAGTTTCAGATGCTGTACGGCATGCGCTCGCAAACCCAGCTCAGCCTGGTGGAAGAAGGATACCGCATGAGAGTCTACCTGCCTTACGGGGATGACTGGTACGGCTATTTCATGAGACGGCTCGCCGAACGCCCCTCAAACATCGCATTCGCCTTTAAAGGGATGACTAAGAAGTAAAAAAGGGAGAGATGACAATGACTACACCTTATAAACACGAACCATTCACGAATTTCCAAGATCAATCGAACGTTGAAGAATTTAAGAAAGCGCTTGCGACGGTAAATGAGTATCTGGGAAAAGATTATCCGCTCGTCATCAACGGTGAAAAGGTAGAGACGGAAGCGAAAATCGTTTCAATCAATCCGGCTGATAAAGAAGAAGTCGTCGGAAAAGTGTCAAAGGCGTCCCAGGAGCACGCTGAGCAAGCGATTGAAGCTGCTGCGAAAGCGTTCGAAGAGTGGAGATACACATCCCCTGAAGAAAGAGCGGCCGTTTTGTTCCGCGCAGCTGCCAAAGTCCGCCGCAGAAAGCACGAATTCTCCGCCCTGCTCGTCAAGGAAGCGGGAAAACCTTGGAACGAAGCTGATGCAGATACGGCTGAAGCGATTGACTTCATGGAGTATTATGCACGCCAAATGATCGAACTGGCAAAAGGCAAACCGGTCAACAGCCGTGAGGGCGAGAAAAACCAATATGTGTACACGCCGACTGGAGTGACAGTTGTTATTCCGCCGTGGAACTTCTTGTTTGCGATCATGGCAGGAACAACAGTGGCGCCGATCGTTACTGGAAACACAGTGGTTCTAAAACCTGCGAGTGCTACACCTGTTATTGCAGCAAAATTTGTTGAGGTGCTTGAAGAGTCCGGATTGCCAAAAGGCGTAGTCAACTTTGTGCCGGGAAGCGGAGCAGAAGTAGGCGATTATCTTGTTGACCATCCGAAAACAAGCCTTATCACATTTACAGGATCACGTGAAGTCGGTACGAGAATTTTCGAACGCGCGGCGAAAGTGCAGCCGGGCCAACAGCATCTGAAACGCGTCATTGCAGAAATGGGCGGTAAAGATACGGTTGTCGTTGACGAAGATGCGGACATTGAATTGGCGGCTCAATCCATCTTTACATCAGCATTCGGCTTCGCGGGACAAAAATGTTCTGCAGGTTCACGTGCAGTTGTCCATGAAAAAGTGTATGATCAAGTATTAGAGCGTGTCATTGAAATTACGGAATCAAAAGTAACTGCTAAACCTGACAGTGCAGATGTTTATATGGGGCCTGTCATCGACCAAGGTTCTTACGACAAGATCATGAGCTACATTGAAATCGGAAAAGAAGAAGGCCGTTTAGTAAGCGGCGGCACCGGAGATGATTCAAAAGGCTACTTTATCAAGCCGACGATCTTCGCTGATCTTGATCCGAAAGCAAGACTCATGCAGGAAGAAATTTTCGGGCCTGTCGTGGCGTTTTCTAAAGTGTCAAACTTTGATGAAGCTTTAGAAGTGGCCAACAATACTGAATATGGTTTGACAGGCGCGGTCATTACAAATAACCGCAAACATATTGAACGGGCGAAACAGGAATTCCATGTCGGCAACCTGTACTTCAACCGCAATTGTACGGGAGCGATTGTCGGCTACCATCCGTTCGGAGGCTTCAAAATGTCCGGCACTGATTCAAAAGCGGGCGGCCCGGATTATTTGGCCCTCCACATGCAGGCGAAAACAATCAGTGAAATGTTTTAAGAGGGACTGAATGGGCATCCTCCTCGCGGGGGGTGTCCATTTCACCATAAACATATAAAGCGGAGGAGGAAATGCCATAGCAAACATTCAGTTGATTATTTCCATTTGTATTTATATGGCGGGTATGCTGTTTATCGGTTATTTCGCCTACAGACGGACGTCAAATCTGACGGATTACATGCTCGGGGGGCGTTCTTTAGGCCCTGCCGTCACAGCGCTCAGCGCGGGAGCGGCGGATATGAGCGGATGGCTCTTGATGGGGCTTCCGGGTGCTATGTTCTCGACAGGATTAAGCGGCGCTTGGATTGTGCTCGGGCTTGTGCTCGGGGCGTGGGCGAACTGGCTTTTCGTGGCGCCGAGACTGAGAACGTATACCGAAAAAGCGGGGAATTCCATCACCATTCCGGGTTTCCTTGAAAACCGTTTCGGTGATCATACGAAGCTTCTCAGACTGTTTTCGGGTCTTGTCATTCTCGTCTTTTTCACATTTTACGTATCATCCGGCATGGTATCCGGAGGTGTCTTATTCAACAGCATTTTAGGGTTGAATTACCACACGGGACTGTGGGTCGTGACAGGCGTCGTTGTCGCCTACACCTTGTTCGGGGGCTTTTTGGCGGTAAGCTGGACGGACTTTGTTCAAGGGATCATTATGTTTGTGGCGCTTATTCTTGTGCCGATTGTGACGATTTTCCATACGGGCGGCCCGGGGGAAACCGTTGCCGATATCCGTTCCGTCAACCCGGAACTGTTTAACATGTTCAAAGGGACGACCGTCCTTGGCATTATTTCTTTATTTGCGTGGGGGCTCGGCTATTTCGGGCAGCCGCATATTATTGTGCGCTTTATGGCGATCACGTCTGTGAAAGAAATCAAACGTGCCAGACGGATCGGAATGGGATGGATGATTTTGTCTGCACTAGGCGCGCTGTTTACGGGTCTTGCGGGAATCGCGTATTACCACCAGAACGGACTGAAGCTGGCTGATCCGGAAACCATTTTTATTCAGCTCGGCAACATTCTGTTCCACCCGATTATTACGGGATTTCTCATTTCTGCGATTTTAGCGGCCATTATGAGTACGATTTCGTCTCAGCTGCTCGTTACGTCCAGTTCTTTAGTGGAGGACTTGTATAAGTCCATGTTCAGGCGTTCAGCTTCTGATAAGGAACTCGTATTTCTGGGGAGAATGGCAGTGCTTGCGGTGTCAATCATCGCTTTGGTGCTCGCCTGGGAGAAAAACAACACGATACTTGGTCTTGTCAGCTATGCATGGGCGGGATTCGGCGCTTCATTCGGGCCGGTCGTACTGCTCAGTTTATTTTGGAAACGGATGACGAAATGGGGGGCACTCGCCGGCATGATTGCGGGAGCGATTACCGTAATCATTTGGGCGAATGCCGGTCTTTCAGACTTTTTGTACGAAATCATTCCGGGCTTTGCTGTAAGCCTTGCCGCTGTATTTGTCGTCAGCTTATTGACACAGGCTCCGTCAAAAGATGTCACAGATCAGTTTCATGAGTACCGTGATACACTTTCTCAATAAAAGCAAGGAACGAGAGGAAGAAGGGACCGCCCTTTTTCCTCTTTTCACGATACAGAATTCCGGATCATGCCGTTTTGGGATTATGTGAATTTTTTTCTATACAAAAAGTCACCCCGCAGAGTATGATAAAGATAAAAAGAGCATAGGAGAAATAGGTATGGAAGAGCTTTTAGAGAGAGTTTTTTCATTTACGGACATTGATAAATTAATTGATTTCATCAGTTATGAATTGCAGAAGCCCGTTATTCTGGAAAGCGCGGATTTCTTTTTGCTTGCCTATAATTCTTATTACATTAATCACTTCGACTCCGCCAACCAGCAGACGATATTTTCAAAAAAATGCCCCGTGCAGATTTTTGAAAGGTTTCTGAAGGACGGGGTGATCGAAAAGCTGAAAACCGTTCCTGAACCGTTCCGTGTCGAAAAAATAGACAGTATCGGACTGAATCAGAGAGTGGTTGTAAGCGCAAAACATAAAGGCGAAGTGATGGGCTACATCTGGATTCAGGAGCTCGACCGAAACTTGACGGACGAGGAGCTCGATTTTTTATATGAAACTTCATTCCATGTCGGAAAAATCATCTATAAAACGAACCGGCTGAAACAGGAAAAAGAAGAGAGAGCGGAAGACCTGGTGAAACGGGCGATCTTTCAGCAATTCTCCTCTGAAAAGGAGTTCAGGCGGGAAGCGGAAAAGATGAACGCCGTGCTGCCGTCGGTTTTTTCAGTAGTCGTCCTGCATGCCGCGAATGGGGATGGGGAGGCAGTCGAAGATGTGAAGGAAAATATCAAATCGTACTTGAATTTGCGGGATAAAGTCAGTCACGTCTTAACCATTGATTCCAATATTGTCATCGTCGTCGCAAGCTTCTCGCAAAAAAGCTCCGGCACTTCGGCAGCATCTGAATTCACCCACAAACTGCTGACTCATTTTCACTTTCAGAAGATCCCCACTCCCATCTATATCGGAATCGGCAATGAATACAGCAGCATCCTGAAGCTCGGCAAAAGTTATATAGAGGCCCTTGAAGTCATAAAGGCCGCCGAAATTACCGGAAATCAGGAAAATATCCCGTACGAATACAGTAAGCTCGGGATTTACCGCTATCTTGAAAGCATCGAAGAAAAAAACGCCTCACTGGAATATGTAAACGAAGATTTAGCGTTATTAAAAGCCAAAGACAGAGAAAGCAGTACCGAACTGCTGAAAACGTTAGAAATCTATCTCCTCAATAACTGCAAAACAAAACCAGCCGCAGAACAGCTTTTTATTCATCAAAACACATTGAACTACCGTATCAAACAGATTCTTGACATGACATCAATTAATTTAAACGACTTCAGGACAAGGTGCCAGCTGTATCTCGATATCATGCTGATGAAAAAGAGATAAAAAAGAAACCAGTCGCCGTACTGGTTTCAGTTTTAATACCTTCCCGCTTATCAATCTCAGAACCTCACTTCTGAATCACTCCTTTTCCGCAAGAGAGAAATGAATAAACACTTCTCCTCAATATGTGTTATACTTTCATTGATATTGATTCTCAATTAAAAATGTTTGAAGTATAGATATAAACGGGAGGCAGAACGATGGCGGAAAATCATGAGGTGTATGACGTCACGATTATAGGCGGAGGCCCGATCGGCCTGTTTGCGGCTTTTTATTGCGGGATGCGCGAGCTGAAAACGAAAGTGATCGAGTTTTTGCCGCGGCTCGGAGGGAAAGTGTCTATGTTTTTCCCTGAAAAAATCATCCGTGATATCGGCGGAATACCCGGGATTGCCGGAGAACAGCTGATTAAGCAGCTGAAGGAACAGGCTGCGACATTTAAGCCGGATATCGTGTTGAATCAGCGGGTGACCGGATTTGAACGGCTGGAAGACGGAACCATTGTGCTGGAAAGTTCCGAAGGGGAAAAGCACTATACACGCACGGTGATTTTGGCCGTCGGCATGGGGACGCTTGAGGTCAATGAACTTGACAGCGCGGATGCGAGCCGTTATTCGGGAAAGAACCTTCATTATAAGGTGGAGAAGCTTGATGCGTTTCGAGATAAGCATGTCGTGATTTCCGGAGGGGGAGATACCGCGGTTGACTGGGCGAATGAGCTGGAACCGATTGCGGCGTCTGTTACCGTCTTGCACCGCAGGGAGGAGTTCGGCGGTTTGGAAAGCAGCGTGGCGAAAATGAAGCGGTCTTCCGTGCGGGTGCTTGCGCCATATCGTCTGAAGCATCTCAACGGCACCGGAGAACGGATCGAGAGCGTCACCATTTGCCAAACCGAGTCCGGACTTTCTGAAGTCATCAAGCTTGATGAGCTCATTATCAACCACGGGTTTAAAATTGATCTCGGTCCGATGAAGGACTGGGGGCTTGAGATAGAAGAAGGCAGGATTAAAGCTGACAGACATATGCGGACGAATCTTCCGGGCGTGTTTGTCGCCGGTGACGCCGCCCATTATGAAAGTAAGCTCAGATTGATTGCAGGCGGTTTCACGGAGGGGCCGACCGCCGTGAACAGCGCCAAAGCCTATTTGGACCCGCAGGCGGATCAGATGGCGATGTATTCGACTCACCATAAAAAATTGGTGACACAATAAAAAAGGGCTGACCCCCGATGTTGAGTCTGGGGGGTCAGAAAAGCATTCCGGCGTATCAGCTGTGAACGAGCATGTCTTTCATTTCATTTCGTATAAACGCAAATAACTGTTCCTGATTTTTCACGGCGGTAAACCCGCAGCCGGCGGGGACGTCTTCGCCCATGCAGATGACGGGAGGGCGGTTTGCTGACGGATCCGGTGATATGCCGATTTGTTTTCCGGCGCTGATCAAATGCTGAGCGGATTCTTTGCCAGTACAGATAATCATTTGCAGAGGAGACTCACTGATCGTGCGTTCGATCATGGAAGTGAACCGCTCATCTGCGATATGTTCATGGGTGATATAAAACGGGCATGATTTTGAGTCTGACAAGTTTTCTGCTGCTTGACGGCTTCCTACAATGAGTGAATGCGGAGAATCAATTTGACATTCGGATAGGAGAAAGCCCCGTTTTGTCAGTTCCGTCTTTGCGGCTTCAGTCGCTGCATTCAGGCTTGAGGTCACCCGGCGGATGTCGATCTGCTTGAAAGCCAGTGTGTCAAAGAATTCGCATACCGCAAGGCGTGATGTGAAAAATAGTTGTTCAAAGGTACTGATCTGTTTCAGGATATTTTCGTTTGCGGGCATTTTTTTAACGATCCGCTTCGGCCATTCAATAACATCGGCGCCATATTCGCGCAGCTTGTCTGTCAATGTGTGTTCTTCATCGCCATGAGTGACAACCATGATATGCTGCCCGATGAACGGCTTGCTTTCAAACCAGCTGTGTGTTTGAAAATTGACAATATCACCGATGACGATAATGGCTGGGTTGGTGATGTTTTGGCTTTGAACTTTTTCATGGATATCCTGAAGCGTTCCTTTAACGCTCCGCTGCCGCCCCCACGTCCCCCATTGAATGACGAGTACGGGAACGGAAGGGGATTTTCCGTACTCCGTAAGCTTACGGCATATAAATGACAGATTTTTAACGCCCATATAAAACACAAGCGTTTGAACGCTTCGGGCAAGCCCTTCCCAGTCGAGATTCGGCCTGCCGTGCAATGATGTATCATGAGCGGTGATCATCGCGAAGGACGAAGCGAAATCACGATGGGTGACGGGGACTCCCGCATACAGCGGCGCTGCGATTCCCGAGGTGATGCCGGGCACCATTTCGTAGCGGATGCCGTGCTGATGAAGCGCCTCTGCTTCTTCGCCGACTCTGCCGAACACACTTGGGTCTCCGCCTTTCAAGCGGACAACGGTGAAGCCCTCCGCCGCTTTTTCAATCAGCAGGGCATTTATCTCAGACTGTTTCATAAAATGGCGGTCGGGCAGCTTTCCGCAATAAATGAACCGGCAGTCCGGTGAGGCATATTCAAGAAACTTTGGGTTTGCGAGCCGGTCATACAAAATAATATCCGCTTTCTCCAGAGCCTGTTTTCCTTTTACGGTGATCAGCCCCGGGTCTCCTGGTCCGGCACCGACAAAATATACGATTCCGTTTTTCATGATGGCGTCATCCCTTCAGCAATTTAAAAAATGAAGGACCACTTGAAAAAGTGATCCGGTCTTTGCTCAATACAGGAGGTATACATTCTCTCCTTCAATCAGTGTTTCGTATGTTTTGACACAGCCATGATCCGGCTCTTGGACTTTTCCGTCTTCTAAGGAGATTTTCCAGTCATGCATCGGGCAGAAGACGTATTCTCCGCTGACGATGCCTTCAGCCAGGACGCCCCCTTTATGGGGACAGCGGTTTTCGACGGCGCGGACGCTCCCGTCAGAAAGCTTAAATACGGCAAGCTCTTTATCTTCTATATATACGGTTTTTCCTAACTCCTCGGGTAATTCGTTTACTTTGCCTATGCAAACCTTTGTCATATCTTTATTCACCATGTCCGTTCCCCCTTACTGTTTTATGAAGTCGTGACGACATTTTCGAATAGATCTTTAGATGCTTTTTTATCTTTAAGGAAGTATTGCCACGGATCTTTGTGGACAGAGAGTGTCTCATTCATTCTGTCGTTGAGCTCCTGCCGTTTTTCCGGATCGTTTAATACGGATTGGACATGAGATAAACCGACGCGCTCAAGCCATGCGGATGTCCGCTCCAGATAGTTTGCCGTTTCTCTGTAGTACTGAAGGTAAGCCCCCGCATATTCTAAGACTTCTTCATTCGTTTTTACTTTCATCAGCAAATCACCGGCGCGCAAATGGGTTCCGCCGTTTCCGCCGACATAAAGCTCCCAGCCTCCGTCGATGCCGACAACGCCAAGGTCCTTAATGCCTGATTCCGCACAGTTCCGCGGGCAGGCGGACACGGCCATTTTGACCTTATGAGGCGTATTGAGCCCTTCGAATTTTTTCTCAAGCGCAATGCCCAGTGCCATGGAGTCTTGCGTGCCGAAGCGGCAGAATTGTTCGCCTACGCACGTTTTTACCGTGCGGAGTGTTTTTCCGTACGCGTAGCCTGACGGCATATCAAGCTCGGCCCATACTTTCGGCAGGTCTTCTTTTTTGACGCCGATGAGATCAATTCGCTGGCCGCCTGTCATTTTAACGAGCGGGATCTCATATTTGTCGACGACATCGGCGATCTTGCGGAGATCCTGAGAGTTGGTCACGCCGCCGTACATCCGGGGAACGACTGAGTATGTTCCGTCTTTTTGAATATTGGCGTGCATCCGTTCGTTTACAAAACGGGATGTTCTGTCATCCTCGTATGTAGCCGGATTAATCATGCCTAAGTAGTAGTTGAGGGCAGGACGGCATTTGGAGCAGCCCTCCGGCGTTTTCCAGCCGAGCACGTTCATGATTTCTCTTGTATGGGACAGCCCTTTGGCTTTGATTTCTTCTACGACTTCATCTCTCGACAGTGATGTGCAGCCGCAAATCGCTTCTTTTTGCGCGGACGCGTCAAATTCTGAGCCCAGTGTATATTGAAGAATGTCTTCCACGAGCGGTTTACAGCCTCCGCAGGAACGGGATGCCCCGGTGCATGCTTTGATTTCGTCCGTAGATGTGCAGTCTTTTTCCTGAATGGCTTGAATAATCGCGCCTTTTGAAACGCCGTTGCATCCGCAGATGATTTCATCGTCGCTCATCGCCGCGGTCATGCTTGCGCCTGCTTCCTGATCAAGAGGCTGTAAGATTGATATTTTGGAAGTTTCGGAGATATCGGCTTCTTTTTGAATCATAGAAAACAGGCGGCCGCCCTCGCTGCTGTCGCCGAACAAAACAGCGCCGACAATTTGATTGCCCCTCAGGACGATTTTTTTATAAATGCCGTCCTGCTCATCGAACACTTTAATCGCTTTTTTGTCCTCTGATTCGTTAAAGTCACCGGCAGAGAAGACTTCGACGCCTGATACCTTTAATTGAGTGGAGAGAACGGAGCCTTCATACGGTTTTGTTTCAATGCCGCAAATATGTTTGGCCAGCACTTTTGCCTGTTCATAGAGCGGCGCCACAAGACCGTATGCGATTCCGCGGTGCTCGGCACATTCACCGACCGCGTAAATGTGCGGAATGTCAGTCTGCATATAATCGTTGACAATGATTCCGCGGTTTACCGGAATGCCGCTTTCTGTGCCAAGCTGTGTATTCGGGCGGATGCCGACCGCCATGACGACCAGGTCAGCTTCGATGCTTGTGCCGTCTTTGAAGCGTACCCCTTCGACACGGTCAGTACCGAGAATTTCTTCGGTTTGCTTTTCAAGGAAAAAGGTCATGCCTTGTTTTTCTAATTCGTTTTGCAGCAGGCGTCCCGCCGCTGCGTCAAGCTGGCGCTCCATCAGGAATGGGGCGAGGTGGATGACAGACACGTCCATTCCGAGATTCAGCAGTCCGCGTGCGGCTTCCAAACCAAGCAGTCCTCCGCCGATGACGGCTGCTTTTTTATATTGTTTTGACGCGGAGAGCATCGTGTCGGTATCTTTTATATCCCGGAAAGCCGTGACGCCTTGTTTGTCTGCGCCCGGAATCGGAAGGATAAAAGGGACAGAGCCTGTCGCCAGGATGAGTTCATCGTAAGGCTGGATTCTGTCTGCATCGGTGATGACGGTTTTGTTTTCCGTGTCGACTTTGATGACTGTTTCACCGGTATACAGCTGAATGTTGTTTTCTTTGTACCAGTTCCAATCGTTTAACGTAATGTCTTGAATGTCGGTATCGCCTTGCAGCACTTTTGACAGAAGGATTCGGTTATAGTTGGGATGAGGTTCGGCCCCGAATATTGTAATCTCGAATTCGTCTTTTGAAACACGCAGTATTTCTTCAATCGCTCTTAC
Source organism: Bacillus sp. FSL P4-0334 (assembly GCF_038004825.1). Taxonomy (NCBI): domain Bacteria; kingdom Bacillati; phylum Bacillota; class Bacilli; order Caryophanales; family Bacillaceae; genus Bacillus; species Bacillus sp. FSL P4-0334. Next base: position 1,363,788 of record NZ_JBBORX010000001.1, read on the forward strand.
CCCGGCCATTCCATTTCCAACAAGAACTAGCTGTTTTTTTCCCATCAGATGATCCGCTCCTTATCTTTGTTTTTTTTAGCGTAGCACAGCAAAAACAAATATTTAAGATGCATGTTATGAAATGTAACAAAAAATACTAAAAAATCTAAAAATTTTATGAAAAATTATATAGGGCTGATTCGTACCGCACACATCTTAAAACCGGGCATTTTACAGTCCGGATCCAAGGCTTCACCAATTAAGTCGTTGACGTTTTGCGTGTCAGACCAATGGATGGGAACAAACAACGTGTCTTTTCGTACTTTCTCCGACCATCTGCTCCGGACCGTGATGCTGCCCCGGGGGGATTCTACTTTCACGAGAACACGGTCTTCGATATGATAGTCGGCCGCCGTTTTTGGATGGATTTCCACAAAGGATTCGAAATGTCTTGCAGCCAGGGCGGAGCTTTTTCTCGTTTGGACACCCGTTAAGTAATGAGACATCACCCTTCCTGTGGTTAAATAAAGCGGATAGCCGGCGCTCGGTTTCTCTTTCGGGACGGCCGGTTCATTTGGAATCACGCTTAATTCAGCTCTGTGATCGGGATGGGCAAATGAGTGCTCAAACAATCGCCCGGTTCCGGGGTGATCCGCTTCAGGACATGGCCACTGAATGCCGCCTTCCCGCCTGAGCCTGTCATAGGTGATGCCTGCGTAATCAGCGATTCCGCCGCGGCTCGCTTCTCTCAGTTCGTTAAAGATTTCCTCCGCCGACGTATAGGAAAAATAATGCCCTTTACCAAGAGCGGAGGCAATGTCACAGATGATCTGCCAATCATGTTTCGCTTCTCCGGGGCAGGTGCGGCTCGCTTCTCTTAATGTCACGCGGCCTTCTACATTTGTCATCGTGCCTTCGTCTTCCAAATAAGAGGAGGCGGGTAAAATCACATCCGCGAATGCCGCGGTCTCAGAAATAAATAAGTCAACTGCGACAAAAAATCTCAGTTTCTTGATTGCCTGCTTGACGAAATTCGCATTTGGGCCGGAAACAGCCGGATTGGAACACATGAGAAACAGTCCTTTGATGTCGCCGCTATCTATTTTTTCTATCATTTCATAGGCTGAGACGCCTTTTCGCGGCAGCTCATCCTGATGAATCCCCCACACCTTCGTAATATGCGCCCGGTGTTCTTCAATTTCGATAGAACGGTAGCCCGGAAGCTGATCCGCTTTTTGGCCGTGTTCTCTCGCGCCTTGTCCGTTGCCTTGACCGGTAATCGCCCCGTAACCTGAGAAGGGCTTGCCGATTTTTCCCGTGATCAGCACTATATTTAAGAAAGCTTTCACTGTCGCGGTACCGTCAGTCTGCTGTTCGATCCCCCGCGCTGTAAACAGCATGCCGGATGTTTCCTTGGCAAACTTCACGGCGGCCTTTCGTATATGCTCCAAAGGAACACTTGTCTGCTCGGAGATCTCTTTCAGATCCAAAGCGTCGGTATGCCGTTTGAGCTTATCGAATCCGTTTGTTCGTGTGCGGATAAAGTCTTTGTCTGTAAGCTGTTCGTCAATGCAGATTTTGACGAGTCCGTTTGCCAAGGCGGCGTCTGTACCGGGCTTGATTTTCAGGTGAAGATCGGCTATTTTGGTCGTCGCCGTTTCCCGGGGATCAATGGCGATAATGTAAGCCCCGTTTTCTTTCGCTTTATCAAAATACGGCATGATCGTCGGCTGGCATTCGGCGATATTGGTGCCTGCCAGGATGATGACACGTGTATGCGGAATGTCCGATAATGGATTCGTCAGGCCCCTGTCCGCGCCGAATGTCTGGCCGGCCGCCGTTGCTGCGGCAGACATACAGAGCCGCCCGTTGTAATCGATGTATTTCGTCTGTAAGCCGACCCGTGCGAACTTTCCAAGCAGATAGGCTTCTTCATTTGTAATTGAGGCGCTCCCATAGACGGCCATCGCATCATTGCCGTGTTCGGTTTGGATCAGATTGATTTGTTCCTTAATGCGATTCAGTGCTTCAGCCCAAGAGACAGGCACAAATTCACCGTTTTTTTTAAGCAGGGGGCGTGTAATGCGGGAAGAGTGCACGGCATGCTGATGGGCATTCATGCCTTTTGTACATAAACGGCCATGTGTCGTCGGATTATCAATGCCGATTGCAGTGTATTTCTTCCGTGCCGCGAAGGTTTGTTCCGTAAGCTGCATTTTGCATTGCATGCTGCAGAACGGGCATTGCGTCTCATATGTTTTTTCCGATTGGACATCTTGCAGTTTGTCACGGAAATAACGGAGCATCGGTTCAGTCAAAAAGCTTCATCCTTTCGTATGGCGTTTTCCCGGCAGACAGGTTTTGCAGCAGGGATATGTCTGAACAGAGATTTTTCAGAAGCTGTGTCCGCATATCTTCTTCAAACAGCATTTCTCTGATATGGACGAGGCCGAGTCTGTCAACCCATTGATAAATCGCTTCGTTGTAGTGAGCTGTTTCGCGATAATATTGAATAAGGCCTTTCATCATAGCGGCGGTACTGTCTTCGTTATCCGTCACACAAAAAAGGCTGCCGGCGCGGGCTTGTTTTCCGCGGACGCCCCCGATATAAATCTCCCAGCAAGTTTGTGTCTGAAGCGCGCCGATATCCTGAATGTAAGCATCGGTGCAATTGTTTTCACATGACAAGCTGACGGATACATAAGCGGGTACGGCAAGCGTGTCGGTATCTCGTTCAATCCTGCTTGCCAGCTCTTGAAAGGAGCGATGCTGTCCGCACGTACATGCTTTGATTTGCATCGTCCAGCGGTGCCGGGGGGAGAAAACCGGCATGTTCAGTGCTTTTCTGATGCTTGCAAGGTCATTTGGTCTTATTCCGGAAAGCCTCAGCCGGTGACTGTCAGTCATCGAAACCCCAGGGATGCCGTATGCTTCGATGACGTCTGCGATGTTTTTGAGCTCTGCCGCACTTGTCAGTCCGCCGTACATTTGCGGAATCAGGGTGCATGTCTCTTCTGCCGATATATCATTGAACTGCATAAAATCAGGCCGCGTCCTTTCCAAGTAATAGTGAAGCGCCGGAATACAAATGCGGCAGCCGTTTTCTGTTTTCCAGCCGATCACTTCCATCACCTCGGCGGCATCAGTGAACGGACGGCGCCGAAGTTCGGCGATGACTTCTTCTTCTGTCAAATCGGTGCAGCCGCAAAACGAAGGCTGGCGGGAGGGTTTTGTGTAATCATCGCTTGCCATATACTTCAGCAAGTCTTCAACGAGCGGCCTGCATCCTCCGCAAGATCCGGACGCTTTTGTCATGTGCTTCACTTCCTCCGCGGTTTTTAAGCCATATTTGTTCACCGCTTCTTCAATGGAGCCCTTGGTCACTGAGCTGCATTGGCAAATGGTTTCATGGGGAGGCATGGATTCAAAGGATATACCGCCCTGATCCGGTTCCATGAGCTGTTTTTTCACGATGGAAATATCTCTTTGCTTCACAAGACTGTCGAGAAGCCGCTGTTTACCGCGCGTGTCCCCGAATAAAATAAAGCCGGCCGGTTTATCGTCCTCAAAGAGCGCTTTTTTGTAGATGCCTGCATGCTCATCATGGAACAATATGCCGGCTGTGTGCTCATCCTCGTGCACCTTTCCTGCCGACCATACATCAATACCGGCTATTTTTAAGGCTGCAGATTGTGCAAAGCCTTGAAACCCTTCGCACGGGACGCCGCATAGATGCTGCGCGAGCACTTTTCCCTGTTCATAAAGCGGCGCCGCCAATCCGTATACAATCCCGTCATGCTCCGCGCATTCACCGACGGCATACACATTCGGTTTGTTCGTCTGCATGAATTGATTGACGATGATTCCTCGGTTCACTGAAAGTCCGGCAGATGCAGCCAATCGGATATTGGGCCTCACACCGGCGGCCATGACAATCAGGTCTGCTTCTATGGAAGAACCGTCTTTGAAACGGATGCCTTCCGCCCGTGAGTTCCCTGTAATGGATGCCGTGTCTTTCTCTAAAAGAAAGACTAAGCCTTTTCGTTCCAGCTCTTTCTGCAGCAGGCGGGATGCCGTTTGATCAAGCTGTTTTTGCATAATGGCGGAAGAGTGGTGAATGACGCTGACGTCCATGCCGAGCTGCCGTAAGCCGACGGCCGCTTCAAGACCTAATAAACCGGCGCCGATGACCGCCGCCTTTTGATACCGGCCGGCCGCATTGATAAGGGATTGGCAGTCTTCTATTGTCCGAAAGCCGTACACACCTTCTTTATCTGCTCCGGGTATGGGGAGAATATAAGGAGAGGAGCCCGTTGCAAGGATGATTTGATCGTAAGTCATGCTGCGCTTCCGATCCGTTGTGACAACCTGCCGTTCTGTATCAATGTGTACAACCGTTTCTCCTGTGTAAAGCGTAATTCCGTTTTTTTCGTACCATTCGCGGCTATTCAGCGTAATGTCATCAAGCGAAACCTCACCTTGTAAAACGGAGGATAAGAGAATGCGATTGTAATTGGGATGAGGTTCGCTTCCGAAAATGTCAATCTCAAACATGTCACGGTTCATCTTTAAAATGTGTTCAATACAGCGGATTCCGGCCATTCCGTTCCCTGCTGCAATTAATCGTTGTTTCTTCATTCGCCAAACCTCCTTTGCAGCTGCCTGTAAGATTGCTTCTCTATGAGAAATTATGGCACATTGCCTGATTAACGCATTAAATGTGTCGCATTATCTTACACATGTCTTTTCCGGTGAATGCCGGTCATATATTCTTGATTCAGCAATTTGAAATGATAGAAGACCGGAAAGGAGAATGTTATGAAGCTGTCGGAATTAAAAACAAGCGGTCATCCGCTCACTCTGCTCTGTTCCTTCTTATATTTTGATGTGAGTTTTATGATTTGGGTAATGCTGGGGGCGCTCGGCGTTTATATTTCTCAGGATTTCGGGTTATCTTCTTTTGAAAAAGGGTTTGTCGTGGCTCTGCCGATCTTATCAGGATCTGTGTTTCGGATCATTTTAGGTGTGTTAACGGACAGGATCGGGCCGAAGAAAACAGCCGTGATCGGGATGCTGATCACGATGATCCCGCTGCTTTGGGGGGCATTCGGCGGCCGTTCTTTGACTGAGCTGTATGCGATCGGCATTCTGCTGGGCGTAGCGGGCGCAAGTTTTGCTGTTGCGCTTCCGATGGCGAGCCGGTGGTATCCGCCTCACTTGCAGGGGCTTGCGATGGGGATAGCAGGTGCCGGCAACAGCGGCACTTTGTTTGCGACATTGTTCGGCCCCCGCCTTGCGGAACAGTTTGGGTGGCACAGTGTAATGGGGATTGCGCTTCTTCCGTTGATGATCGTTTTTATACTGTTTATCGTCATGGCGAAGGACTCTCCTGCACAGCCCGCACCGCAGCCGCTTAAAAACTACCTTCACGTGTTCAGGCAGAAGGAAACATGGTGTTTCTGTCTTCTGTACGGCGTCACTTTCGGAGGTTTTGTGGGATTATCAAGTTTTTTGGCGATTTTTTTCGTTGATCAATATCAATTGTCAAAAATCCATGCCGGTGATTTCGTCACAATATGTGTCGCAGCGGGCAGTTTTTTTCGCCCTGCAGGAGGCTGGTTTTCAGATCGGGCGGGAGGTGCGAAAGTTCTGGCTGTACTGTTTGTCATCGCGGCTCTGTGTATGGCGGGAGTCAGCAGCCTGCCTCCGCTTTCAACGGTGATCGTTCTGCTGTTTATCGGAATGATGGCGCTCGGTATGGGCAACGGAGCGGTATTTCAGCTTGTCCCTCAGCACTTTGCAAAAGAAATCGGAATGGTGACGGGAATCGTCGGAGCAGCCGGCGGCATAGGGGGTTTTTTCCTTCCGAATATTTTAGGGTCATTGAAGCAGATGACGGGAACGTATGCAATCGGTTTTATCTCTTTCTCATGTATCGCATTGCTCGCATTTGTGCTTGTTCTGGCCGCAGGCTATTTTTGGAGAAAAAGCTATGGCACTGAAAACAGTCCTGCGGATGTTTAAGTTTGGGCGGAAGACACGTATGACAGCGTGTCTTTTTTATGATTGATTATTTTTCACTTGATTTTAAACGGAGAATATATCAGAATAAATAGTAACCATTACGATTTAAAACAATGTACATCATGATAATAAGGCAGGTGCGGGGTGTAAATCGTAATCATTCTATTTTGTCAGGAGGCTATTTTATGAAAAAAATTCCGGTTACAGTATTGAGCGGCTATCTTGGTGCCGGAAAGACGACCGTTTTGAATCATATTTTACAAAACCGCAACGGTTTAAAAATTGCCGTCATCGTCAATGACATGAGCGAAGTAAATATAGACGCGGGCTTGGTGAAGCAGGGAGGCGGCTTGTCAAGGACGGATGAGAAACTCGTAGAATTATCCAACGGCTGTATCTGCTGCACGCTGCGTGAAGATTTATTAGTCGAAGTTGAGAAACTCGCGAAAGACGGCAGATTTGATTATATAGTGATTGAATCAACCGGGATCAGCGAACCGATTCCCGTTGCCCAGACATTTTCTTATATAGATGAAGAAATGGGCATTGATCTGACAACATTCTGCAGGCTGGACACAATGGTGACCGTGGTGGATGCAAACCGCTTCTGGCATGATTTCCAGTCCGGTGACAGCCTTCTTGACCGGAAGGAAGCGGCGGGAGAAGAGGATGAACGGGTGATTGCCGATTTATTAATTGACCAAATCGAGTTTTGTGATGTGCTCATTTTAAATAAATGCGACATGGTCGGCGAAAAAGAGCTTGAACAGCTGGAAACGGTTCTTCGCGCATTACAGCCCCGTGCCAGACTGATCCGGTCCGTCCGCGGAGAAGTGCCCGCCGAATACATATTGAATACCGGTTTATTTGAGTTTGAGGAAGCGAGTTCATCAGCAGGATGGATAAAGGAGCTGACGGCAGGTCATGAAGCGCACACTCCCGAAACGGAAGAGTACGGTATCACTTCGTTTGTGTACTCGCGGCGTCTGCCGTTTCATACCGCTCGTTTTGACAGCTGGCTGCATCAATCAATGCCTGACAGCATTGTGCGCGCAAAAGGAATTGCTTGGTGTGCAACCCGCAACAGTCTTGCGCTGCTGATGTCTCAGGCGGGTCCGGCGGTTTCGATTGAGCCTGTTTCTTATTGGGTGGCGGCAATGCCGAAACTTGAGCAGGAGCAAATCAAACAGCAGGAACCGGAGATTCTGGAAGATTGGGACGACCAATTCGGAGACCGTCATACGAACCTGGTGTTTATCGGAACAGATTTAGATGAAGCAGCCATTACAAAGGAATTGGATCAGTGCCTGCTCACGCCGTCTGAGTTCGATTCCGATTGGTCGCAGCTTGAAGATCCTTTTCAATGGGATATTCAGCGGGCCGAATAACATACCGGCCAAGTTTAGAAGCAGGTGAAAAGGGAAGGAGTGATGAAAAAGGAGCTGACCAAGTGTGAAAGCACTGACATACCAAGGAAAAGAACATATGGAAGTGAAAGAAGTCCCGGCACCCGCCATTCAAGATGAGAGAGATGTCATCGTTCGAATCACCGCAACCGGGATATGCGGTTCAGACCTTCATTTATATAAAAACGGAATACCCGCCGATCCGGGTTATATCGTCGGGCATGAGCCGATGGGAATCGTTGAAGAAACGGGCAGTCAAGTCAAAAAGCTGAAAAAAGGCGACCGGGTCGTGATTCCTTTTAACATCGGCTGCGGAGAATGTCATTATTGCAAGCACCAGATGGAAAGCCAGTGTGATGAATCTAATCCAAATCCTCATACAGATGCCGGCGGCTTATTCGGTTTTTCGGAGTTTAACGGTAATTATCCCGGCGGGCAGGCTGAATATTTACGTGTTCCTTATGCTGATTTCTCTTCTTTTCTGGTTCCGGCAGACAGTGAGCTTGAAGATGAGCAGGTGCTGCTTCTGTCAGATGTCATGCCGACCGCCTTTTGGAGCGTCCAGCACAGCGGAGTGAAAAAAGGAGATACAGTCGTTATTCTGGGATCAGGTCCGATCGGTTTAATGGCGCAAAAATTCGCGTGGAAAAAAGGAGCTAAACGGGTTATCGCAGTTGATCAAGTCCCGCACCGCCTTGAACATGCGAGACGCATAAACGGAGCAGAGACCTTCAATTTTTCAGAACATGATGAGATCGGGAAACTGCTGCATGAACATACGTCAGGGGGCGCGGATGTAGTGATTGATTGTGTCGGAATGGACGGCACGCCGCTTTCAAAAGAAAAAGCAGAGCAAAAACCGAATCAGTTCGGAACGATCAGTCCGATTCTTACAGCATCAGAAGCCGTTAAGAAGTTCGGAACCGTGCAGCTCACGGGCGCATACATTTCTGAAGCGGACGGCTTCCCGCTCGGTGATTTTTTCACACGCAACGTTTCTTTGAAAATGGGCCAGGCACCCGTTATTCATCTGATGCCGATGCTGTATCAAATGATCGAACAAAATGAAATTGATCCGACGGATATCATTACACACAAAATGAGTCTTGCGGAAGCTCCTGCTGCATATGATATATTTGACAAAAAAGAAGATGGCAACATTAAAGTGATTTTAAAGCCATAGCGAGGAGAAACACGATGAATATTTACAGACCGGCGGGATTTTGGATCAGATTGGGAGCCGTGGTACTCGACTATTTAATTACTTCAGTGCCTTTGGCGATTATTTTTATGCTGGCAACAGGAAAAGATCCGAATGAGAGCACAATGATCAGCATCATTTTGACTCTTTATGCTATTTTGCTCCCTGTATACTGGAACGGTTATGTTATCGGCAAAAAGATCTGCGGTATCCGCATCGTCAAAAAGGACGGCACTCAGGTAGGCTTTCTCACTATGATTTTGAGAGTGCTTGTGGGCGGCCTGATATATGGCGTGACGTTTGGAATCGGCGTGATCGTGAGCGCATTCATGGTCGGAATGAGAGAAGACAAACGGTCAATCCACGATTTTGTAGCAGGAACGTATGTCACATACGCGCTGCCGGACGAATCGATTGAAAAGAGCGAATAATTTCGCTCTTTTTTTGCATAAAAAATGGATGAGGGAGCAACATATAACAAACGTTAAAGGAGGAAAGAGTCATGAAAAAAGCTGCATTGTCTTTAGCTGCGTTTTTCATTACAGCAATGGTTTTCACAATGCCGGCACACGCCGCCGGAACAAAAATGCCTTCAACAATGTCACTCACGGAACAGCAGAAAAAAGAAATTGAATCACTTGAAAAAGAAGTGCTCGAAAAACGAAAACATGTTATATCCAAATATGTTGAGTACGGGGTCCTGCCGAAAGAAAAAGCAGAACATATTAAACAGCATATGGACAGGCGCTTTAACATGATGAAACAAAATGGGTTTGTCCCGAAGCCTCCGCCTCATAAATTGGAAAAGCAGCATCATCATTCTTAAGCATCCGGCAAGCCGGATGCTTTTTTGTTTTTATCGGGATTGCTCTGAAACGCGTTTCATAACGTATGATATCAATATCATACGCATCAGGAGGATGAGACACATGATACATAAAAAACAGGGCCTGTTCCCTGATACATTTCTATGGGGGTCAGCCTCGGCTGCCTATCAGGTTGAAGGAGCCTGGAATAAAGACGGTAAAGGACCTTCAGTATGGGACTTATTCACGAAAATACCGGGTAAAACGTTTAAAGGCTCAAATGGCGATACAGCAGTCGGCCATTATGAGCGTTATAAAGAAGATATCGCCTTGATGGCAGAAATGGGTTTGAAAGCTTACCGCTTTTCTGTCAGCTGGCCGAGAATTTTTCCGAATGGCAGAGGGGAGATCAACGAATCAGGGATCGCATTTTACGAAGACCTGATCGATGAATTGATTTCTAACGATATTGAGCCGGTGCTGACTCTTTATCATTGGGACTTGCCTCAGGCGCTGATGGATGAATACGGCGGCTTTGAATCAAGAAAAATTATTGATGATTTTAATGATTACTGCATTGCGTTATACAAAAGATTTGCCGGCAAGGTGAAATACTGGGTCACGTTAAACGAGCAGAATTATAATTTTCATAACGGGTTTATTACAGCTGCACATCCGCCCGGCGTAAAGGACAGAAAACGATTTTATGAAGCGAATCATATCGCATTTTTAGCTAATGCCAAAGCGATTGAATCCTTCAGACAATATGTTCCAGGCGGCATGATCGGCCCGAGCTTCGCTTATTCACCGGCTTATCCGCTTACAAGTCATCCTGAAGACATAACTGCATTTGAAAACGCAGAGGAATTTATGAATCATTGGTGGCTTGATATGTATTGCCGGGGGACTTATCCGCAAATTCCTTTCAATTATTTAAAGGAAAAGGGCTGGGCGCCCGCCATTGAAGCCGGGGATATGGAATTGCTTGCAAAAGGCAAGCCGGATTTTATCGGTGTTAATTATTATCAGACGATTACGTACGAAAGAAATCCTCTTGATGGTGTATCGGAGGGGAAAATGAACACGACTGGTCAGAAAGGGACAAACCAGGATACCGGTATACCGGGGCTGTTTAAAACGAAAAAGAATCCTAACCTCGTGACGAGTAATTGGGATTGGACGATTGACCCGATAGGTCTGCGCATCGGCCTCCGGCGTATAACGAGCCGCTATGAGCTGCCGGTTTTTATAACAGAAAACGGGCTGGGGGAATTCGATAAAATAGAAGAAGACGGCTCAATTCAGGATGACTACAGAATTGACTATTTACGCTCCCATCTTGAACAGTGCAGAGAGGCCATTAGTGACGGAGTTCATCTCATCGGCTACTGCAGCTGGTCATTCACGGATCTGTTAAGCTGGCTGAACGGCTATCAAAAACGCTACGGTTTTGTCTATATCAATCGAGATGAAGAAGATGAAAAGGATTTGAAACGGATCAGGAAAAAAAGTTTTTATTGGTACCAGAATGTAATTGAAACAAACGGTAAAAGTTTATAAAAGTTCCCTGAGAGAAATATGATTCTCTCAGGGATTTCTTTTACATTGCGGCTGCATCAATAATATACGTATCCGCATGAAGATCGGATATTTCGGCAGGCACTGAATAACAGGTAAGGCTGTATCGGCCTTTCGGAATATGAAAGAAAAGCCGCTTGGACATCACGCTTTCAATCTCAATTCCATCTTTTACAGCCTCAAAGGGAACAGTCGCTTTTTTCTCATAGGATGGTACCGGTTCACTTGTGTTAAGCCTGAGAACGATAAATGCCCTCGTATTTCTCCTTGCCTCAAATGAAACAGCTCCGTCAGCTTCCGCATATCCTTTTTCAATGGCTTCATCGGTCCAATCGATAACAGGCGGTTCTGAATCTTTTTGGAAGATTGTAAATTGATGATAAGAAATGGCCAGTTCTTGCGGTTTCCATGATTTAATCAATGCGCTGTTCCTCCTGTTTTTTACTTAATTTTAAATAATACTCTTGTTCCGTCGGGATCATTGGTAAGCTGGTGTCCGACCCATGAGCCGGCTCCGCGGTTGTCTGCCGGAGAAATATATTCTACGGAGGCGTTGTTTCCGCCCTGTTTACAAACCGCCATCGGCCATTCATCCCTATCGTATCCCGTTTTGACGGGCACATGTTTAAGAGATTGCTCACGCCGCTTATGTACTCCGTCTCTGTCAATGGTGCATATGCTGGAATGTCCTTCTTTTATCGCGTCCTTAATATGCTTTGCTGTTTCCGGATATCGATCGGACGGAAATAAGATTACTTTGTCGTAATCACTCTTCTGAACGGTCTGCTCGTTATCTGAGAAAAGATCACCCTTGATCAGGGCCGCGACTGCTCCGGCAATGATGATAAGAACAAGCAGCAGTGCTTTTAATGTTTTCAAGAGTATCAATCACCTCCAGTTTTAATTGCTGTAAAGCTGGTCCAAGAATAAAGCAGAATCGGCCGGCTGTAAAGCTGTTAAAATATATTTCTCAGCCGCAATTCAGCTGAATATCTGTAAAACCATCCGCACAAATCAACTTTATTCATTAAAAATTCGATCAGAAAGTGTTTTTTGCTGTTTCCCTATTCAGAAATGAACGGTTGCGGGTGTATCGTCAATTGACTTATTATAGCGATAAGCTCACCGGCAGGATATCTTCGTCTGCGAGTGTCCGACCCGAAAACCTTGGTCTGCATGACCGTGCGCAACAAGACGATAAAAAGACGGCCATCTGATAAGAAGGCCGTCAGCAAATCATTCCAGATTCGCATGCTTTGTAAACATGTCTGCTGAATTCAATTCTTTTTTCTCCATGATTTTTAGAATAACCGCATCGTAAAATAGCAGAAGAGTTTGTTCGAATAAAGAACCCATCGGCTGAATCGTCTTTCTGTCTCCGCCGGTCTCTTCCTTAGGAGAGCCGGGAATCGTTATTGTAAGATCCGCAAGTTTGCCGAGACTTGAGTCGGGGTTAATCGTTAATGCAGTGATGATGCCGTTAAGGCTTTTGGCTTTTTCAGCCGTATGAAGCAGACTTTTTGTTTCGCCTGAGCCTGAGCCGATGATGACGAGACCGCCTTCTTGGAGGGGAGGGGTAAGCGTCTCACCGACGATGTAAGCGTTCAGACCGATGTGCATCATCCTCATGGCGAACGCTTTAGCCATAAAGCCGGAACGTCCCGCTCCGGACGTGAAGATTTGATCTGCCGATAAAATCTGATCCGCAAGCTTGTCAGCTTCACTGTCGGATATTAATGCTGCGGTGCGGGATATTTCATTTAGTATTTCATGTAAGTATTCAGTCGTTTTCATGATCCTTGTGTGATCAGCTGTTTCATTTTAGCAGCAGCATCCGCTTTATTGTCAGCTCCCGTAATGCCTCCGCCGACAATGATTAAATCTGGGTTTTGTTTGATGGCTTCAGGAAGCGTATCAAGTTTAATGCCTCCGGCAATTGCGGTTTTAGCGCTCTTGACCGCTTTTTTAATCGCCGTCAGTTCCTCGAATGAATTTTTTCCTTCTGCTTGAAGATCATAACCTGTGTGAACACAAATATAATCAACACCGAGCTGGTCAATTTCTTTTGCCCGTGTTTCAAGGTTTTTTACGTTAATCATGTCGACGAGAATTTTTTTCTGCTGTTTTTTTGCTTCGGCAACCGCCCCTTTGATTGTTGAGTCGTCTGTCGCTCCTAAAACGGTGATGATGTCGGCTCCCGCTTCTGCCGCTTTCATAATCTCGTAACCGCCTGCATCCATGATTTTAAGATCGGCAAGCACTTTCAAGTGAGGAAAGGCTGTTTTCATTTCCTGCACGGCTTTCAGTCCTTCATTAATGACAACGGGAGTGCCGATTTCTACAACATCTATATATGGTTCGACCTCTTTCACAAGTTCAATTGCTTCCGGGATATTCACTAAGTCTAATGCCAGCTGTAATTCCACTTTATATCCACTCCTCTTTTTTATGTATTTTCATTCTATAGAGTGCCCCGCATGTTGAGAAGTACGCACTTTGAAGTCTAATAGTTACTTTGAGGATACTGTCCCCGCAGGCAATGCGCTTTGTTTCAGCAAAACTGCGTGGTAGTATAAACTGATGAAAGTTGTGTAAAAAAGTAAGCGTGTATGAATAGATGATGACCGTACAAAAAGTAAGAGGAAGGAGAATGGCCCGTGAGCCGAATGGATAAGAAAACGTTTAATTGCGAAAAGGAATTGACGCTTGCCGTGATAGGCGGGAAGTGGAAAATGCTGATTATGTGGCACTTGGGAAAAGAAGGGACGAAGCGGTTTAATGAGCTGAAAGCTTTAATTCCGGATATTACGCACAAAATTCTTGTGAATCAGCTCAGGGAGCTGGAGCAGGATCTGATCGTTCACAGGGAAGTTTACCCTGTCGTCCCTCCGAAAGTGGAGTATTCTTTAACGGCGCAAGGAGAAAGCCTTATGCCGATTCTGGACGCCATGTATAAGTGGGGAAAAGATTATATGGAATTAATCAACATTAATAAAACTGCAATAAAGGAATCTTTTTGAAGTGCTCTATGTAAAATAGAGTGCTTTTTTTGCGGTTTAATGAAATCATATTGCGAACATTCGGACTGTCTGTTTCGGTTCTTGCGCTGTTTTTTCCGGGTCAGCTTCCGTACGTAAATTTTTTTCATTCTGCCATAACTGGATATTCGACAGATTTTCATTATAGTTTAAAGATTTTTAATTTTACGTAAATAATATTTTTGAAAATAAATTGCGGGATGCCGCAAAATACCCTCTGGATTTGTCGGAATTTTTTTCGGTGTGCCGCATGAAACTTTTCACCCATTTTTCGGTGATAAAAACAATATTTTCATATAAAGTGAACGTAAGTAGATATATAGAAATACATGCAGAAATAGGTAAACCTTTCGTGCTTACAATCAATGGCTTTTTGTCTTGATTTCTCATAAATTTGATGCCGCATTTCGGACTGCGCGGGTGAACGGATGACGGATTTCGGCGGTGATTGAATCGGGATCGTTTTTGGAGGTAAGTGGTTCTTTTGGCTTGAGAATGAGTTAGGGACATAGAGGGAGGCTGTTTCTAAGGGAGAATTGACATCTTTATCTTAAAAAGGGGAGGCGCACACATATGGAAATAACTTTTTATCCTTTAACAAATGCTCAAAAACGTATCTGGTATACAGAAAAATTCTATCCGAACACAAGTATTTCAAATCTTGCCGGGTTCGGGAAACTCATTTCTGAAGACGGCGTACAGGCTCATTACGTTGAGAAAGCGATACAGGAATTCGTCCGGCGGTATGAGTCGATGAGAATCCGTCTGCGGCTTGATGATGAGGGGGAGCCCGTTCAATATGTGAGCGAATACCGTCCGCTCTCTATCGGGCACACAGATATCAGGCAAGCCGGCTGCTCTGCGGACGAGCTGTCCAAATGGGGGCGTGAAGAAGCTGGCAAGCCTCTGGCGTTATATGATCAGGATTTATTCCGTTTTTCCGTGCACACGATCAGTGAAAATGAGGTCTGGTTTTACGCTAATGTGCATCACATTATTTCAGACGGGATTTCCATGACGATTCTGGGCAATGCGATTACTGATATTTATTTGGAGCTTTCAGGCGGGACAAGTGAGGAACAGACGGAGATTCCTTCTTTTATCGAGCACGTGCTGACAGAGCAGGAATATGTGCAATCGAAGCGGTTTAAAAAGGATCGGGATTTTTGGAACGGGCAGTTTGAGACCGTGCCGGAGCTTGTGTCCCTGAAACGGAGCCAGGCAGATGCGGGTCTTGATGCGAAACGGTTTTCTCAAGAAATTCCTCACGACTTATATGGCCGCATTCATTCATTCTGCGAGGAGCATAAAGTCAGCGTACTATCTCTGTTCCAGTCAGCTCTGATCACTTATCTCTACAAAGTGACCGGCCGGGATGACGTTGTCACGGGTACGTTTATGGGAAACCGGACGAATGCGAAAGAAAAGCAGATGCTCGGGATGTTCGTATCTACGGTGCCTGTGCGGACAAGCGTTGACGGAGGACAGTCGTTCTTGGAATTCGTTAAAGGCCGGATGAAGGATCTGATGAAAATTCTCCGCCACCAAAAGTATCCGTATAACCTGCTTGTCAATGATTTGCGCGCTTCGAAAAGTTCGCTGAGCAGATTGTTTACGGTGGCTCTGGAGTACCAGGTGATGCAGTGGCAGAAAAAAGAGAATCTGTCCTTCCTGACAGACCCTATTTTCAGCGGAAGCGGTACAAATGATATTTCAATTCATGTGAAGGAACGATGGGACACCGGGAAATTGACAATTGATTTTGACTATCGCAGCGACATTTTCAAGGGGGAAGAGATTGAATCTGTTTCTGAACGTTTGATCACGCTGATTGAAGATGCGATTTCATCTCCTGATCGCATAATTGATGAACTTACTCTTCTTTCTGAATCCGAGAAAGAGCGGCTGCTGAAACGGGCCTCCGGCAATCCGGTGAATTACCGCGGAGAGATGACGATACCGGGGCTGTTTGAAGAGAAAGTGAAGTCACTGTCTGACAAACCCGCGGTTGTGTATGAAGGCCGAACATTGTCCTATCGCACATTGCATGAACAGTCAGGCCGTATCGCCGGACGCCTTCTTCAAGCCGGGATATCAGCCGATTCTCCTGTCGCGGTGCTGCTTGGCCGTTCTGAGCGTGTCATTGCGGCAATATTGGGAATTTTGAAAGCGGGCGGCGCCTATGTGCCGATAGATCCTGACTTTCCGGCGGATCGGATTCAGTACATTTTAGAGGACAGCGGAGCGAAGGCTGTTCTGACGGAGGCCGGAATACAGGTGCCTGCAGCGGATGCCGAACGGATTGATTTTGACGAGGCTGTTCAGTTTGAAACGGCTGCGGACGGTGTCATCACACAATCAGACCGGCTGGCTTACATCATCTACACGTCAGGTACAACGGGGCGGCCGAAAGGCGTGATGATTGAGCACCGGCAAGTTCATCATCTGGTGCAATCACTGCAGCAGGAGATTTATCAATCCGGTGAGCAGACATTAAGAATGGCGCTTTTGGCTCCGTTTCATTTTGATGCGTCCGTCAAACAGATATTCGCCTCGCTTCTTTTGGGACAGACGCTTTATATCGTGCCGAAAACGACTGTGACGAATGGCTCGGCACTGCTGGACTATTATCGGCAAAACCGGATTGAAGCCACTGACGGAACGCCTGCGCATCTGCAGATGATGGTTGCGGCGGGAGATGTCAGCGGAATTGAATTGCGCCACATGCTCATTGGGGGAGAGGGCCTGTCCGCGGCTGTTGCTGAACAGCTGATGACGCTCTTTCATCAATCGGGCAGGACGCCGCGTCTGACGAATGTCTACGGGCCGACAGAAACGTGCGTAGATGCGTCCGTGCATCAGATGTCAGCGGATAACGGAATGAATCAACAGGCGGCGTACGTTCCGATCGGAAAACCGCTCGGCAACGCCCGTCTGTATATATTGGATAAGCACCAGCGGCTTCAGCCCGACGGCACGGCCGGTGAGCTGTATATCGCGGGTGACGGTGTAGGCCGCGGCTATTTAAATCTGCCGGATTTGACCGCAGAGAAGTTTTTGCAGGACCCGTTTAACGGAAGCGGCCGCATGTACCGCACGGGTGATATGGCGCGCTGGCTGCCGGACGGGACGATCGAATATATCGGCCGTGAAGATGATCAGGTGAAAGTCCGCGGCTACCGCATTGAGCTGGGAGAAATTGAAACGGTGCTCAGAAAAGCTCCGGGCGCGGCGCAGGCCGTCGTGCTGGCACGGCCGGATCAGCAGGGCAGCTTAGATGTCTGCGCATATATCGTTCAGGAAAAAGGAACCGAGTTTCACCCTGCCGAGTACAGGGAGTATGTGTCCAAGCACCTTCCTGATTACATGGTGCCCGCTTACTTTACAAAAACGGACGAAATTCCGCTCACGCCGAGCGGGAAGGCGGACCGCAAAAAGCTGTTTGCGCTTGATGTGCAGGCTGTCAGCTCATCTGAATATGCCGCGCCGAGAAATGAAACGGAGGAAACACTTGCCGTCATCTGGCAGGAAGTTCTCGGAATGGACAAGGCGGGCATTTATGATCATTTCTTCGAGTCAGGCGGTCATTCATTAAAGGCAATGACGCTTCTGACGAAAATTCATAAGCAAATGGGCGTTGAAATTCCGCTGCAATACTTGTTTGAGCATCCGACGATTGCGGCGCTTGCCGATTATGCGGAAAACCGAAACGAAGGACCGGCATTCAGTACAATTGAGCCGGCTGAGAAGCAGGCGAGCTATCCGCTTTCGCTCGCTCAGCAGCGGACTTATATCGCAAGCCAATTTGAAGACGCGGGAGTCGGATATAACATGCCGGCTGCGGCCATGATTGAGGGCGCTTTAGACCGTGAAAAGCTTGAGCGTGCATTTTCTGCCTTAATCAGCAGGCATGAAGCGCTCAGAACATCGTTTCAATCAGAGGACGGCACGCCGAGACAAGTGATTGGCGAGCATGTTCCGTTTCATATTGAAATGATCGAAGCGCGCGGAAGAACGAATGAACAGGTCATGAAGGACTTTGTGCGCCGTTTTGATTTATCTGAGGCGCCGCTGTTCAGAATCGGCCTGCAAACGCTCGGTCACAATCGCCATATGCTGCTGTTTGATATGCATCACCTGATTTCTGACGGGGTGTCTATTTCCATCATGCTGAAGGAACTGGCTGACATCTACGTCGGAAATCAGCTGCCTGAATTGCGCATTCAATATAAAGATTATGCCGTATGGCAGGCGGAACGGGCGAAAGAAGGCTACAAGAAGGAGCGGGCGTACTGGAAAGAAGTCTTCAGCGGCGAACTGCCGGTGCTTCAGCTGCTTCCTGATTATCCGCGGCCGCAGGTGCAAAGCTTTGAAGGTGACCGCGTGTCCGCCAAGCTGCCGAAAATGCTGCGGGAACGGCTGCAGAAGCTTGCCGAGAAAAACGGAGCCACCCTTTACATGGTGCTGTTATCAGCATACTATACGCTGCTTTCTAAGTATTCGGGACAGGAAGACATCATCGTGGGAACACCGTCAGCGGGAAGAAATCACTCCGATACCGAGGGGCTTATCGGGATGTTTGTCAACACGCTTGCGCTGCGAAGCTCCGTGAAGCAGGATCAGACATTTGCCGGCTTGTTAGGTCATGTGCGCAAGCAGGTGCTGGATGCGTTTTCTCATCAGGATTATCCGTTTGAGTGGCTGACCGAGGAACTGAACGTGCCCCGGGACATGAGCAGGCATCCGATATTTGACACGATGTTCAGTCTGCAAAACGCCTCCGACGGAATTCCGGAGATCGGTAATCTGACGCTGTCTCTTCATGAAACAAACTTCAATATCGCCAAATTCGACCTGACCATGCAGGCTCGGGAAACAGCGGAAGGCATTGCGCTTGATTTGGATTATTGCACGAAGCTGTTTAAGCGCTCAACTGCGGATCGCATGCTTGCGCACTATGTCCGTCTGCTGGAAAGCGCGGCAGCTCAGCCGGATGCGAAAATCAGCGAATATGATCTGCTTTCTGAACGGGAGGCTTTGAATCAATTACAGCGGTTCAACCCGGAACGCACGGTATACCCGAAAGATCAAACGATCGTGCAGATCTTTGAAGAACAAGCCCGAAAGAACCCTGACCGGACGGCTCTACAGTTCGAAGGGGAAACCCTGTCGTATCAGCAGCTGAATGAACGCGCCAACAGGCTTGCGCGGCATATTCTTTCGGTCGGAGGCGGCGGAAAAACCGCGGCTGTTCTGTGTGAACGGTCAATGGATATGATTGTTTCCATTATGGCTGTGTTAAAAGCGGGGTCCGCCTATGTGCCGATTGATCCTGAGCATCCGGTTCAGCGGATTCAGCATTTCTTCTGCGACAGCGGGGCGAATGTGCTCCTGACTCAGCAAAGCCTCAAGCCGCTTGCGGAAAAGGCCGGTTTTCAAGGCGTCATTGTGCTTGCTGATGATGAGGCGAGCTATGAAAAGGACTCTCGCAATCCAGCATTGCCGTTTGATTCCAAAACGATTGCCAATCTCACTTATACATCAGGCACGACGGGAACGCCGAAAGGAAACATCGTCACACATGCCAACATTTTGCGGACGGTAAAAAACACGAACTATTTGACTGTTTCTGAAGAGGACACAGTGCTCGGTCTGTCAAACTACGTTTTTGACGCTTTTATGTTTGATATGTTCGGTTCGCTGTTAAACGGTGCAAAGCTTGTGATCGTCCCGAAAGATACGGTGCTGGATATGTCACGCCTGTCCAGTGTGATCAAACGGGAGAACGTCAGCATTCTGATGATTACGACGGCCCTGTTCCACCTGCTTGTTGATATGGAGCCGTCCTGTCTGACGACGCTTCGGAAAATCATGTTCGGGGGCGAAAGAGCGTCTGTAGAACATGTCAAAAAGGCGCTTGCGGCAGTCGGAAAAGGAAGACTGCTTCATATGTACGGTCCGTCGGAAAGCACTGTGTTTGCGACATACCATCCGGTGGATGTCATTGAAGAGGATACGCTCTCCGTTCCGATCGGGAAACCGGTCAGCAATACGGAAGTCTTCATCATGAACTCAGCCGGACGCATTCAGCCGGCGGGTATCGCGGGAGAGCTGTGCGTCAGCGGGGAAGGACTCGTAGAAGGCTACTACAACCGTCCTGAACTGACGGAAGAAAAATTTGTAAAGCATCCGTTTAAGGAAGGTGAACGGATGTATAAAACGGGCGACTTGGCCAGATGGCTTCCGAATGGCGATATCGAGTTTATCGGACGTATCGACCATCAGGTGAAAATCCGCGGTCAGCGGATTGAGCTTGGCGAAATTGAGCATCAGCTCCAAAGTCATGACCAGATTCAGGAATGTATTGTGCTCGCTGTAGATCAGGGTGCGGGTGACAAACTTCTTTGCGCGTATGTTGTCGGCCTCAGGGAAATCTCTTCCCGGGAGCTGAGGGAGCATACGGCGAAGGATCTTCCGGCTTATATGATTCCGTCCGTCTTTATTCAATTGGATGAACTGCCTCTTACAGGGAACGGAAAAATCGACAGGCGGGCGCTGCCGATGCCGGATGTGACCGCAGCGAATGCCGTGTCATATACGGCGCCGCGCAATGAAACAGAACAAAAACTGGCGGATATTTGGGCTGAGGTGCTGCAAATGGAGCGGGTCGGCGTCCATGACCAGTTCTTTGAGATCGGGGGCCACTCGTTAGCGGGGATGAAACTGCTGGCCCTTATCCAGAAGACATTCGGCGTGCAGCTTACCTTAAAGGATCTGTTCACTTCTCCGACGGCCGCGGGGCTGGCGCAGCTGATTGAAGGGGCTGAGCGGAAGGCGGCTGAGAGCATCGCACCGGCGGCCGAGCGGGAAACGTATCCGGTTTCTTCACCGCAGAAGCGGATGTTCGTGCTTCAGCAGCTGGAAGGCGCTGAAACAAGCTATAACATGCCGTCTGTGCTCCGCTTAAAAGGAAAGCTTGATGCAGAAAAGCTGAAATCCGTCATGAAACAGCTGACAGAACGCCATGAAGCCTTCAGAACGACATTTGACATAAAGGATGGGGAAACGGTTCAGCGCATATGGACGGAAGCTGATATCGACATGGAATATTATGAAGCCTCTGAAGAAGATGCTGAACGGATTATTCAGAGCTTTATCCGGCCGTTCCGCCTGGATCAGCTTCCTCTCGTCAGAACGGGACTGGTTAAGCTGGCTGAACATGACCACCTGCTGCTGTTTGACATGCACCATATCATTTCGGACGGCGCTTCAGTCGGCGTGCTGATAGATGAACTGTCCCGCTTGTATGGCGGCGAAACGCTTGAGCCGCTGCGGATTCATTATAAAGACTATGCGGTATGGCAGCAGAAATTTATTCAATCAGAGCAGTACCGCAAGCAGGAGGAGCATTGGCTTCGGGAGCTTGACGGCGAGCTTCCGGTATTGACGCTGCCGGCTGATTACAGCCGTCCGGCCGTGCAAACCTTTGAAGGAGACAAGCTGGTCTTTTCTCTGACTGAGGAACAGACGTCGGCTCTTCGCAGTCTTGCGAAACAAACGGATTCTACCATGTACATGGTGCTGCTGGCGACATACAGCGCCTTTCTATCAAAACTGAGCGGACAGCATGACATCATTGTCGGCTCGCCGGTTGCGGGACGGTCACATGCGGATCTCGCAAACGTCATCGGTGTTTTTGTGAATACACTCGCGCTTCGTACGTATCCGGAAGCGGACAAAACGTTCACGGACTATCTTAAAGAAGTAAAACAAACCGCTTTACATGCATTTGACGCGCAGGATTATCCGCTTGAAGACCTTCTGCAAAAGG
Source organism: Bacillus sp. FSL P4-0334 (assembly GCF_038004825.1). Classification (NCBI taxonomy): domain Bacteria; kingdom Bacillati; phylum Bacillota; class Bacilli; order Caryophanales; family Bacillaceae; genus Bacillus; species Bacillus sp. FSL P4-0334. Next base: position 1,385,651 of record NZ_JBBORX010000001.1, read on the forward strand.
TTGAGGTGCAGCGTGATACGAGCAGAAATCCGCTGTTTGATGCGGTATTCTCAATGCAAAATGCAAATGCGGAAGATCTGGTCATGGAAGGAATTGAGCTGAAGCACCATCCGTTTGACAGAAAAACAGCCAAGTTTGACCTGACAATGACGGCTGAGGACACAGACGAAGGTTTAACGTTTGTGCTTGAATATAACACCGCGCTGTTTAAACCGGAAACGGCAGAGACATGGAAGCATTACTGGCTTCAACTGTTAGAAGCCGCAGCGGAAAATCCGGCTGCGAAGCTTTCTGAGCTTTCATTGGTGAATAAAACAGAAAAACAAGCTCTCCTCAACGCATGGAAAGGAAAAACACTTTCTGTGCCGCGGGACAAAACGGTTCACCGTCTCTTTGAAGAAACGGCCGCCCGCTACGCGAACCGGCCGGCCGCGGCATACAACGGCGCGAAATGGACGTACGGCGAGCTGAACGCAAGGGCGAACCGGATCGCGCGCATTCTCATGGACTGCGGCGTCACGGCTGACGAACGTGTCGGCATTTTGACGAAACCGTCCTTGGAAATGGCCGCGGGCGTACTCGGCGTCCTGAAAGCGGGCGCGGCATTTGTGCCGATTGATCCCGACTACCCGGAAGAGCGCATCAGCTACATTCTGCAGGACAGCGGCGCCAAGCTTCTTCTCACACAGGAAGCGCTGGGCGTGCCGGAAAGCTACAAAGGAGAAACGATTCTGCTTGACGGCGGACGCTCCATTCTGAGCCTGCCGCTTGATGAAAACGATGAAGCGAACCCGCAGACGGAAACAACGGCGGATCATCTCGCTTATATGATTTACACGTCAGGAACGACCGGACAGCCGAAGGGTGTCATGGTCGAACACCATGCCCTGGTGAACCTGTGCTTCTGGCATCACGACGCATTCGCCATGACGGCGGATGATAAAAGCGCCAAATACGCGGGCTTCGGTTTTGACGCCTCCATCTGGGAAATGTTCCCGACATGGACCATCGGCGCGGAGCTTCACGTCATTGACGAAGCGATCCGGCTGGATATCACCCGCTTAAATCACTATTTCGAAGAGCACGGCGTGACCATCACTTTCCTGCCGACGCAGCTGGCCGAACAATTTATGGAGCTGGAAAATACCTCTCTCCGCATGCTTCTCGTCGGCGGCGACAAGCTGAAGCGGGCGGTGAAACAGCCGTACACGATCGTCAACAACTACGGCCCGACGGAAAACACCGTCGTCGCGACAAGCGGCGTCATCAATCCGGAGGAAGGATCGCTTTCGATCGGACGGGCGATTGCCAATACGAGAGTTTATATTCTCGGCGACGGCGATCAGGTGCAGCCGGAAGGCATTGCCGGTGAATTGTGTGTGGCCGGCCGCGGTCTGGCGCGCGGATACCTGAACCGTGAAGAAGAAACGGCGAAGCGGTTTACCGCAGATCCGTTCGTGCCGGGCGAGCGCATGTACCGGACCGGCGACCTCGTCAAATGGAACGCGCAGTGCGGCATCGAATACATCGGCCGTATTGACCAGCAGGTCAAAGTGCGGGGCTACCGGATCGAGCTTTCAGAAATCGAAGTCCGCCTCGCCCAGCTTGCGGACGTTCATGACGCAGCGGTGACGGCCGTGGAAGACAAAGCGGGCAATACCGCGCTTTGCGCCTATGTCGCGCCTCAGCAGGACGATATCGAAACGCTCAAATCCGCGCTGAAAGACACGCTGCCTGACTACATGGTGCCGGCTTTCTGGGTGGAGATGGACGAGCTTCCGGTCACCGCGAACGGAAAGATTGACAAAAAAGCCCTGCCGGAACCGGATATTGAAGCGGGAAGCGCCGCGTACAAAGCGCCGGAAACGGAGATGGAGACGCTGCTTTCCGACATTTGGCAGGAAGTGCTCGGTCTTGACCAGATCGGCGTAAGCGATAATTTCTTCACACTCGGCGGGGACTCGATCAAAGGCATCCAAATGGCGAGCCGTCTGAACCAGCACGGCTACAAGCTGGAGATGAAAGACCTCTTCCAGCATCCGACCATCGAAGAGCTCGTCTCCTACGTGGAGCGGACGGAAGGCAAGCAGGCCGACCAAGGCCCTGTCGAAGGCGAAGCGGACTTAACGCCGATCCAGCGCTGGTTCTTTGAACGAAACTTTACCGACAAACATCACTGGAACCAATCCGTCATGCTTCACGCGAAAGACGGCTTTGATCCGGAGATAACAGAAAAAACATTACATGTCCTGACGGTTCACCATGATGCGCTCCGGATGATTTATCGTGAACAAAAACCGTATTACAGAGGGCTTGAGGATGCGTCTGTTGAACTGAACGTCTTTGAGCTGAACGGACCTGCTGAAGACCATGAGGACCGTATCGAAAGGGAAGCAGACCGTCTTCAAAGCAGTATTTCACTGGAAACAGGACATCTCTTGAAAGCCGGGCTCTTCCGGGCTGAAGATGGAGACCACCTTCTTCTCGCAATCCATCACTTAGTCGTGGATGGTGTATCTTGGCGGATTTTACTGGAGGACTTTACGTCCGTTTATACGCAGCTGAAGCAAGGCAATGAACCCGCGCTGCCGCCGAAAACACATTCATTCGCCGAATTTGCCGAGAGAATCAAAGAATACGCAAATACGAAGGCGTTTCTGAAAGAAGCGGATTACTGGAGAGAGCTTGAGGAAAAAGAGGTATGCACTCAGCTTCCGAAAGACAGGCAGTCTGGTGATCAGCGCATGAGACATACGAGAACGGTCAGCTTCTCTCTGACGCCTGAACAAACTGAACAGCTGACGACAAACGTACATGAAGCCTATCACACCGAAATGAACGACATCCTGCTCACGGCGCTCGGACTGGCGCTGAAAGAGTGGACGAGTGAAGACACGATCGGCGTTCATTTGGAAGGCCACGGGCGCGAAGACATTCTTGACGGCCTGAATATCACCCGGACGGTCGGATGGTTTACGAGCATGTATCCGATGATCCTTGAGATGAAGCACGCCGACGATCTTTCATATCAGCTGAAACAAATGAAAGAAGACATCAGACACATCCCGAACAAAGGAGTCGGCTACGGCATTCTGCGTTATGTAACGGCGCCTGAGCATAAAGAGAATCTTTCATTTGAGATTGATCCGGATATCAGCTTTAACTACTTAGGCCAGTTTAATGAGATGTCGGATTCCGGCTTATTTACAAGATCCGGGATGCCGTCAGGACAATCGCTGAGCCCTGACACAGAGAAGCCGAATGCGCTTGATATTGTCGGATTTATAGAAAATGGGCAGATGACGATGACGTTTGCCTATCATTCTCTCGAATTTCATGAAAAAACCATTCAATCGTTCAGTGACAGTTTTAAAGGGCACCTCTTGAAAATCATAGATCACTGCCTGGCCCAAGACGGACCTGAGCTTACGCCTAGCGATCTTGGCGATGATGATCTGACGCTTGATGAACTTGATAAATTAATGGAAATTCTCTAACAGAAAAGACAGAGGTGACATATGAGCAAAAAATCGATTCAAAAGGTGTATGCACTCACACCGATGCAGGAGGGAATGCTGTATCATGCGCTGCTTGATCCGCATTCTTCCTCCTACTTCACACAATTAGAGCTTAGGATTCACGGAAGCTTTCAGCTGGAGCTTTTTGAAAAAAGCGTCAATGAGCTGATCCGGACATATGACATTTTGCGTACGGTATTCGTGCACCAGCAGCTTCAAAAACCGCGCCAGGTCGTATTAGCCGAGCGGAAGACGAAGGTGCACTATGAAGATATCAGTCAATTAGATGAAGCGCGCCAAACCGAATATATTGAACGCTATAAACGCGGCGTGCAGCAGCAGGGCTTTCATCTGGCGAAAGATATTCTCTTTAAAGCGGCGGTGTTCAGACTCAGTGAGAAGGAGCTGTATCTCGTCTGGAGCAATCATCATATCGTCATGGACGGCTGGAGTATGGGCGTTTTGATGAAAAGCCTGTTCCAAAACTATGAAGCGCTTCGTGCCGGCCGGCCCGCCGGGGGAAGCCAGGGCAAACCTTACTCTGACTATATCAAATGGCTCGGAGGCCGGGATTATGAGGAGGCGGAACAATATTGGAGCAGCCGCCTGGCGGATTTCGAACAGCCGAGCCTGCTCCCGGGCCGTCTGGCAGCAGAAAAGAAAGACTACCAAAATGAAGAATATTCTTTTGTCTGGGATGAAGAGCTGGTCGCGCAGATTCAGCAGACCGCCAACCGGCATCAAGTCACGGGGCCTAACCTGTTTCAGGCCGTTTGGGGTGCGGTGCTCAGCAAATACAACTATACAGACGATGTGGTGTTCGGCACCGTCGTATCAGGCCGTCCTTCAGAAATCAACGGCATAGAAACGATGGCGGGGCTGTTCATCAATACAATTCCCGTCAGAATCAAGATTGACAAAGATGCAGCCTTTTCGGACGTGATGGCGGCAGTTCAGAAAAACGCCGTGGAAGCCGAGCGCTATGATTATGTGCCGCTCTATGACATTCAAAAGCGCTCCGCCCTGGACGGCAGCCTCTTAAATCATTTGGTCGCGTTTGAAAACTATCCGCTGGACAAAGAGCTGGAAAACGGGGGCATGGAGGAAAGACTCGGCTTTTCCATTAAAGTTGAACATGCTTTTGAGCAGACGAGCTTTGATTTCAATCTCATCGTGTATCCGGGAAAAACGTGGACTGTCAAAATCAAATACAACGGAGCGGCTTTCGCTCATGATGCCATCGAACGAACGGCGCACCATCTGACCCGCATGATGAAAGCCGCGGTCGGAACGCCTGACGCGCCCGTGCGGGAACTCGGCCTTGTTTCAGGCGAAGAAGAGCGGCAGATTGTTGAGATATTCAATGATACGAAAACGGCGCTTCCGGAAGAGGAGGCCGTTCACCGTTTGTTTGAAGCACAGGCAAACCGGACGCCTGCAAGCATCGCGATAAAAGAAGCGGGACGCGAATGGACCTACCGTGAAGTGAACGAAGCGGCCAACCGCCTGGCGAGACACCTTGTGAAGAGCGGGCTGGAAAAAGGCCGGACCGCTGCTATTATGAACGACCGGTCTGCGGAAACCGTTGTCGGAATGCTTGCCGTCCTAAAAGCAGGCGGCGCATATGTGCCGATTGATCCGGCTTTTCCGGAGGACCGTCTCCGCTTTATGGCGGAAGACAGCTCGATTCGGCTCGTGCTGACAGTTCAGGACTATCAAGAACAAGCGGGCACATTGCAAGTCCCGGTCGTCATGCTGGATGAAAGCGCGGATGAAACGGTAAGCGGAACAGACTTGAATCTTCCGACCGGCGGCAACGACTTGGCGTATATCATGTATACATCCGGATCGACCGGCAAACCGAAAGGCGTCATGATTGAACACAGAAATATCATCAGGCTCGTCAAACATTCGAATTACGTGCCGGTTCATGAAGAAGACCGGATGGCGCAAACGGGAGCCGTCAGCTTTGATGCCGGAACCTTCGAAGTCTTCGGCGCATTGCTGAACGGAGCGTCATTGCACCCGGTGAAAAAAGAGACGCTGCTTGACGCCGGACAATTCGCCCAATTTCTGAAAGAGCAGCGGATCACGACCATGTGGCTGACGTCTCCGCTGTTTAATCAGCTTGCCCAAAAGGATGCCGGCATGTTTAACACGCTCCGGCACCTCATCATCGGCGGTGATGCACTTGTGCCGCATATCGTCAGCAAAGTGAGAAAGGCATCACCGGAGCTGTCGCTTTGGAACGGATACGGGCCGACGGAGAATACGACGTTTTCGACGAGTTTTCTCATTGATCAGGATTATGACGGTTCGGTCCCGATCGGGAAGCCGATCGGAAATTCCACTGCGTACATTATGGATGAAAACCGCAACCTCCAGCCGATCGGCGCGCCCGGTGAGCTGTGCGTCGGCGGAAGCGGAGTGGCAAGAGGCTATGTGAACCTGCCTGAATTAACGGAGAAGCAGTTTGTCCGCGATCCGTTCAGACCGGATGAAATGATATACCGGACGGGGGACTTGGCGAAGTGGCTTCCGGACGGCACGATCGAGTTTCTCGGCAGAATTGACAACCAAGTAAAGGTCCGCGGTTTCAGAATCGAGCTCGGCGAAATCGAGGCGAAAATCAGCCAGGCGGAGAATGTGACGGAATCTGCGGCTGTGATCCGGAAAAATAAAGCGGATGAAAATGAAATCTGCGCTTACTTTACGGCAGACCAAGCCCTTTCGCCGGAAGACCTGCGCAAAACACTTTCGGAATCACTTCCGGAATATATGATTCCCGCGCACTTCATCCAGATGAATCAGTTTCCGCTTACGGCGAACGGAAAAATTGATAAAAAAGCGCTGCCTGAGCCTCAGGCTGAAGCCGTTCAAAAAGAATACGTAGCGCCGAAAACGGAAGCGGAGCAGAAACTCGCTGACATTTGGGAAGGCATTCTCGGTGTAAAAGCGGGTGTGACTGACAATTTCTTCACGATTGGCGGACATTCTTTAAAAGCCATGATGATGACCGCTAAAATCCAGGAGCACTTTCAAAAAGAAGTGCCGATTAAAGTGTTATTTGAAAAGCCGACCATTCAGGAGCTTGCGCATTATTTGCAGCATGAGAGCGAGGAGGAGCAGCAGTTTGAACCGATCCGACAAGCGCCTTATCAGAAGCATTATCCTGTTTCCTCAGCACAACGCAGGATGTATATCCTTAATCAGCTCGGACAGGCCAGCACGAGCTACAACGTCCCTGCTGTACTTCTGCTGGAAGGGTCAGTAGACAAAAAGCGTCTTGAGGAGGCCATGCAGGCATTAATCAACCGTCATGAGACACTGCGTACGTCGTTTGACATGGCAGAGGGAGAAGTCGTGCAGACCATTCACAAAAATGTGTCGTTTGAGCTTGAAACCGCCGAGGGCCGGGAAGAAGATGCAGAAGAGCTGACAAAAGCCTTTATCAGGCCGTTTGCGCTCAACCGCGCGCCGCTTGTCCGTTCGAAGCTGATCCGGCTTGAAGAAGACCGGCATCTTCTGCTGATTGACATGCACCACATTATTACGGACGGAAGCTCAATGGGCATTTTCATCGGTGATCTTGCGAAGCTTTATCAAGGCACGGAGCTTGCGCTGCCAAAGATTCATTATAAGGATTTTTCAGTCTGGCAGCGTGAAAAAGCAAGTCTCGATCAGCACGAAGCCTACTGGCTTGATACGTTCAAAGGCGATCTGCCGGTGTTGGATCTGCCGCTTGATTTCCCGCGTCCTGCCGAGCGCAGTTTTGAAGGGGAACGCGTCATCTTCGGGCTTGATAAACAGGTGACGGCGCAGATTAAGAAGCTGCTGGCTGATACGGATACGACGATGTACATGTTCTTGTTAGCCGCTTTTCAAGTGCTGCTGTCCAAATATTCGGGGCAGGAAGACATCATAGTCGGGTCTCCGACGGCCGGAAGACAGCATCCTGATCTCCAAGACGTGCCGGGCATGTTTGTCAACACAGTTGCGCTTCGGTCGCATCCTGCCGGCAAAAAAACGTTCAAACAATTTCTGGATGAGGTGAAAACGGCGAGCCTTCAAGCTTTTGAGCATCAAAGCTATCCGCTTGAAGAATTAATTGAAAAACTGCCGTTAACGAGGGACACAAGCCGGAGTCCGCTGTTCAGCGTGTTATTTAATATGCAGAACATGGAGATCCCGGCCCTGCGGCTCGGAGATTTGGAGATTTCTTCATACTCCATGCATCATCATGTAGCTAAATTTGATCTTTCCTTAGAAGCGGCTGAACGCGGAGAAGAGGTCGGATTGAGCTTTGATTACGCGAAAGCCTTATTTGCGGACGAAACCATCCGCCGCTGGAGCGCTCATTTTGTCAATCTGATTAAAGCCTGCGCTGAAAATCCGGATATTCAGCTGGCCGACGCAAGCCTGCTGTCCGCTCCTGAACGGGAAGCGCTCCTTTCTGATGAAAAACGTACGGAAGCGGATCTGCCTGAGGGCACTTTTGTTTCGCTGTTTGAACGGCAAGCGCAAAAAACGCCTGATCTCACGGCGGTTGCGGGCGGAATAAGTCTGACATATCGTGAGCTTGATGAACGCTCGAACCGGTTTGCCCGCCACCTTCAGGCTTGCGGAACGGGCAGTGAGGACATCGTGGCCATTATGATGGATCGTTCGGCCGACTTGATTACCGCGATTCTCGGCGTCATGAAAGCCGGAGCGGCATTTCTCCCGATTGATCCGGAGACTCCTGAAGAGAGAATCCGCTACTCTCTCGAAGACAGCGGAACGAAGCTTCTGGTCGTCAATGAGAGAAACATGACCGCGGCCGCCGTTTATAAAGGAAAAACGGTCGTAATGGAAGACGGAGAATGGCAGAACGAAAGCGCCGACCGGCTTGAAACGGAGCCCGGCGCCGACCAGCTTGCCTATATTATTTATACTTCGGGAACAACGGGCAAACCGAAAGGCGTCCAGCTGGAGCACCGCAATCTAATCAATTATGTTACATGGTTCAGCCGTGAAGCCGGTTTGACCGAAGCTGACAAATCCGTGCTGCTGTCTTCTTACGCATTTGATCTCGGCTATACGGCCATATTTCCGATTCTTCAGGCAGGCGGCGAGCTGCACATTGTGCCGAAAGAGACGTACACCGCGCCTGATCAGCTTGGTGAGTATATACAGAAAAACGGCATTACGTATATGAAACTGACGCCGTCATTGTTCCATATGATCGTCAATACAGCCCGTTTTACGTCAGAACGCCGTTTCAGCCCGCTTCGTTTAGTGGTGCTCGGCGGAGAAAAGATCATCACGTCCGATGTCCGCAAGTTTCATGACGTATACGCCCATACCGACTTCATCAATCACTACGGGCCGACGGAAACGACGATCGGCGCCATTGCGGAACGGATCAATATGGAGCGTCTTGATCAATATGAGCAGCGTCCCGTCATCGGCCGCCCGATCGCAAATACCGGCGCGCTTGTATTGGACGGAGCAATGCAGCTCGTTCCTCCGGGCGCAAGCGGCGAGCTTTATATTACCGGGAAGGGGCTTGCCAGAGGATATCTTCACCGTCCGCAGCTGACGGCGGAGAAATTTCTCTCAAATCCTTTTTCGTCGGACAGCCTCATGTACAAAACGGGAGATGTCGTCCGCAGGCTTCCTGACGGGACGATTGAATTTATCGGCCGTGCGGATGATCAGGTGAAAATCCGGGGCTACCGCATTGAATTAAAAGAGGTTGAAACCGTGCTGTTAAGCGTAAACGGCATTCAGGAGGCGGTCGTTCTCGCAGTCAGCGAAGGCGGGCTGCCGGAACTGTGCGCGTATTATAAAGCCGACAGCGAGCTGAAAGGCTCTGAGCTTCGCAAACGGCTTTCCGAAACACTGCCGTCTCATATGCTTCCGGCTTATTTCATACAAGTAGACCGCATTCCGCTCACAGCCAACGGAAAAACCGATAAAAACGCCCTTCCGAAACCGGGCGTCAGCCAAACGGCGCAAACAGCTTCAGCCTTGCCGGAAACGGAATTGGAGGAAAAGCTGTGCCGCATTTGGAAACAGACACTCGGTACGGATACGCTCGGCATTGACGATAATTTCTTCGATTACGGCGGGCACTCTTTAAAAGGCATGATGCTCCTCGCCAATATTCAGGCTGAACTGGACAAAACGGTTCCGTTAAAAGCGCTGTTCGAACAGCCGACTGTCCGCCTGCTTGCCGCATATATCGAAAAATCAGCGGTATCTGAGGGATATCGGATGATCTCACCGGCCGACAGTGCAGACGCGTACCCGTTATCATCCGCCCAAAAACGGATGTACGTCCTGAACCAGCTTGACCGGGAGACAATCAGTTATAATATGCCGTCCGTTCTTCTGATGGAAGGAGAAGTCAATATTTCAAGGCTTCAGGAAGCGCTCAATCAGATGATCAATCGCCACGAGTCTTTGCGGACGTCCTTTATCGATCAAAACGGCCGCCCGATGCAGCAGATCGCAGAACAGGCTGACATCGACCTGCACATCTTTGAAGCAGCAGACGAGGAGAAAGCGGATCTTATCATTCAGGCATTCATTAAGCCGTTCGATCTGAGTGCGGCTCCGCTCATTCGGGCCGCTCTTGTCAGACTGAATGAAAAGAAACACCTGCTGCTGCTGGATATGCATCATATTATTGCCGACGGCGTGTCCAGAAGCATGCTGGTCAAAGAGCTCGCTCATCTTTACAAAGGCGGAAGCCTGCCGTCGCCGAACCTGCACTATAAAGACTTCGCCGTCTGGCAGAATGAACCCGAGCAGGCCGAACGGATGAAAGACCATGAGCGTTATTGGCTCTCCGCATTTTCCGGCGAGCTTCCTGAATTGAATCTGCCGACCGATTTCCCTCGTCCGCCGGTTCAAAGTTTTAAAGGACAATCCGTCCGTTTCAGAGCGGGGCGTGAAACGGAAAAAGCGGTGCGTGAATTAATGGAATCATCGGGAGCGACTCTTCATATGGTGCTTCACGCCGCGTTCCATGTCTTTTTGAGGAAAATCACGGGGCAGCGCGATATCATTATCGGTTCGGTGACCGCCGGAAGAACGAGCGCCGAAGTTCAGGAAATGCCGGGGATGTTTGTCAATACGCTTGCGCTTCGCAATGAAACGCAAAAAGAGCAGACCTTTGCCGAGTTGCTCGAACGGGTGAAACAAACCAATCTCGACGCGCTGGCGCATCAGGATTATCCGTTTGAAGATCTGATCGGAAAGCTTGACCTGCCGAGAGATATGAGCCGTAACCCATTGTTCCAGGTGATGGTGACGACAGAAGATCCGGATAAAGAAACACTGGAACTGGAGAACCTGCGCATCACTCCGTATGAGTCAAACCAAGGCACGGCGAAATTCGATCTGACACTCGGCGGCTTTACGGATCAAGAAGGTCTCGGCCTTCAGTTTGAATATGCGACTGATCTGTTTAAAAAAGAAACAATTGAAAAGTGGAGCGCCGGGTTCCTGCGGATTCTGAAGCAAGCGGCAGAAAGTCCGGACAGAAAGCTGCCTGAGATTTCACTGATCAGCGATGCTGAAAAACAAGCCCTCCTCAACGCATGGAAAGGAAAAACAATTTCTGTGCCGCGGGACAAAACGGTTCACCGTCTCTTTGAAGAAACGGCCGCCCGCTACGCGAACCGGCCGGCCGCGGCATACAACGGCGCGAAATGGACGTACGGCGAGCTGAACGCAAGGGCGAACCGGATCGCGCGCATTCTCATGGACTGCGGCGTCACGGCTGACGAACGTGTCGGCATTTTGACGAAACCGTCCTTGGAAATAGCCGCGGGCGTACTCGGCGTCCTGAAAGCAGGCGCGGCATTTGTGCCGATTGATCCCGACTATCCGGAAGAGCGGATCAGCTACATTCTGCAGGACAGCGGCGCCAAGCTTCTTCTTACACAGGAAGCGCTCGACGTGCCGGACAGCTACAACGGAGAAACGATTCTGCTTGACGGCAGCCGCTCCATTCTGAGCCTGCCGCTTGATGAAAACGATGAAGCGAACCCGCAGACGGAAACAACGGCGGATCATCTCGCTTATATGATTTACACGTCAGGAACGACCGGACAGCCGAAGGGTGTCATGGTCGAACACCATGCGCTGGTGAACCTGTGTTTCTGGCATCACGACGCATTCGCCATGACGGCGGATGATAAAAGCGCCAAATACGCGGGCTTCGGTTTTGACGCCTCCATCTGGGAAATGTTCCCGACATGGACCATCGGCGCGGAGCTTCACGTCATTGACGAAGCGATCCGGCTGGATATCACCCGCTTAAATCACTATTTCGAGGAGAACGGCGTGACCATCACTTTCCTGCCGACGCAGCTGGCCGAACAATTTATGGAGCTGGAAAATACCTCTCTCCGCATGCTTCTCGTCGGCGGCGACAAGCTGAAGCGGGCGGTGAAACAGCCATACACGATCGTCAACAACTACGGCCCGACGGAAAACACCGTCGTCGCGACAAGCGGCGTCATCAATCCGGAGGAAGGATCGCTTTCCATCGGACGGGCGATTGCCAATACGAGAGTTTATATTCTCGGCGACGGCGATCAGGTGCAGCCGGAAGGCATTGCCGGTGAATTGTGTGTGGCCGGCCGCGGTCTGGCGCGCGGATACCTGAACCGTGAAGAAGAAACGGCGAAGCGGTTTACCGCAGATCCGTTCGTGCCCGGCGAGCGCATGTACCGGACCGGCGACCTCGTCAAATGGAACGCGCAGTGCGGCATCGAATACATCGGCCGTATTGACCAGCAGGTCAAAGTGCGGGGCTACCGGATCGAGCTTTCAGAAATCGAAGTCCGCCTCGCCCAGCTTGCGGACGTTCATGACGCAGCGGTGACGGCCGTGGAAGACAAAGCGGGCAATACCGCGCTTTGCGCCTATGTCGCGCCTCAGCAGGACGATATTGAAGCGCTCAAAGCCGCGCTGAAAGACACGCTGCCTGACTACATGGTGCCGGCTTTCTGGGTGGAGATGGACGAGCTTCCGGTCACCGCGAACGGAAAAATTGACAAAAAAGCCCTGCCGGAACCGGATATTGAAGCGGGAAGCGCGGCATACAAAGCGCCGGAAACGGAGATGGAGACGCTGCTTTCCGACATTTGGCAAGAAGTGCTCGGTCTTGATCAGGTCGGCGTAAGCGATAATTTCTTCACGCTCGGCGGGGACTCGATCAAAGGCATCCAAATGGCGAGCCGCCTGAACCAGCACGGCTATAAATTGGAGATGAAAGATCTCTTCCAGCATCCGACCATCGAAGAGCTCGTCTCCTATGTGGAGCGGACGGAAGGCAAGCAGGCCGACCAAGGCCCTGTCGAAGGCGAAGCGGACTTAACGCCGATCCAGCGCTGGTTCTTTGAACGAAACTTTACCGACAAACACCACTGGAACCAATCCGTCATGCTTCACGCGAAAGACGGCTTTGATCCGGACCTGGTGGAAAAAACCCTGCAAGCATTGATTGAACACCATGATGCGCTCCGCATGGTTTACCGTGAAGAAAGGGAAGGCATCATTCAGACATACCTCCCTGTCACAGAATGCAAGGCAAGCTTTGAAATCGTTGATCTGTACGGAACTGACGAGGATATGCTGAAAAGCCAGATTCAGCGGCTTGCCGATCATCTTCAGGGAAGTCTGGATCTGGAGAACGGCCCGCTGTTAAAAGCGGAGCAATACCGGACAGAACAAGGCGATCATCTGTTAATCGCGATTCACCATCTCGTCGTGGACGGGGTTTCATGGAGAATTCTGCTTGAGGATTTCGCTTCAGGTTATAAACAGGCGCAGCAGCAAAACAGCATCGTCCTCCCGCAGAAAACCCACTCCTTTAAAGATTGGGCGGAGGCGCTGAACACGTTTGCGCAATCAGAAGAGCTGAAAAAGCAGGCGGCTTATTGGGCGCAGGCAGATGCGGAAGAACTTCAGCCGCTGCCGAAAGACCATGATCCGAACAAACGGCTCGTCAAACATACGGCGGCCGTGAAATGTGAATTGACTGAGGAAGAAACGGCACAGCTGCTCACAGATGTTCATCATCCGTACGGAACGGAAATCAACGACATTCTGCTCAGCGCGCTCGGCTTAACGATCGGTGAATGGACGGAAAACGGCAAAGTCGGCATCAACTTAGAAGGACACGGCCGGGAAGAAATCATACCGAATGTCAATATTTCACGGACGGTCGGCTGGTTTACGGCCCAATATCCTTTGATTCTGCAGATCAGCAAGGAAGACGGCGTCTCTTCCGTCATTAAAACGGTAAAAGAGACGGTGCGGCGCGTTCCTGATAAAGGTGTAGGATACGGGATTCTCCGGTATCTGTCATCCGATAAAACAGAAAAAGGCGCCGCGCCTGAAATCAGTTTTAACTATTTGGGGCAGTTTGACAATGAAGTGAAAACGGAATGGTTTGAGCCGTCTCCATATGATATGGGACGTCAAGTCAGCGAAGAGTCAGAGGCGTTATACGCACTGAGCTTCAGCGGGATGGTTACAGGCGGCCGCTTCGTCATTTCCTGCTCATACAATCAGGAAGAATATGAAAGAAGCACCGTCGAAACACAGATGCAGCGGTTTAAAGACAATCTCTTAATGATCATCCGCCATTGCACGGCCAAAGAGGAGAAAGAATTTACGCCGAGCGATTTCAGCGCGCAGGATCTTGAGATGGATGAAATGGGAGACATCTTTGACATGCTTGAGGAGAATTTAACGTGACAAAAACAGATAACAGAAGGGGGGAGCGGAGCAGATGAGCCAATTCAGCAAAGATCAGGTTCAGGACATGTATTATTTGTCGCCGATGCAGGAGGGAATGCTGTTTCATACTCTCCTGAATCCCGGCCAAAGTTTTTACATCGAACAAATGACAATGAAAGTAAAAGGCAGCTTGAATATCAAAAGCCTTGAAGAAAGCATGAATGTGATCATGGACCGGTACGATGTATTTCGTACCGTGTTCATTCACGAAAAAGTAAAAAGGCCGGTCCAAGTCGTATTGAAAAAACGGCAATTTCAGATAGAAGAAATCGATCTGACACATGTAACGGACAGCGAGCAAACAGCCAAAATCAATGAATACAAAGAACAGGATAAGATCAAGGGCTTTGATTTGACGCGGGATATTCCGATGCGGGCAGCCATTTTTAAAAAATCGGAAGAAAGCTTTGAATGGGTGTGGAGCTACCACCACATCATTTTGGACGGCTGGTGCTTCGGCATCGTCGTGCAGGATCTGTTTAAGGTATACAATGCCCTGCGTGAACAAAAGCCGTACAGCCTGCCGCCGGTCAAACCGTATAAAGACTATATCAAGTGGCTTGAAAAGCAGGATAAACAAGCATCACTGCATTACTGGCGCGGGTACTTAGAAGGTTTTGAAGGACAAACGACATTTGCGGAGCAAAGAAAGAAACAAAAGGACGGCTATGAGCCGAAAGAGCTGCTCTTCTCACTGCCGGAGGCGGAAACAAAAGCATTTACCGAGCTTGCAAAATCGCAGCATACCACTTTGAGTACGGCACTGCAGGCGGTTTGGAGTGTATTAATCAGCCGCTACCAGCAGTCCGGCGATTTGATCTTCGGTACAGTCGTTTCCGGGCGTCCCGCAGAAATCAAAGGCGTTGAACATATGGTCGGGCTGTTTATCAATGCTGTCCCGAGGCGGGTGAAGCTGTCTGAGGATACCACATTTAACGGCTTGCTCAAGCAGCTGCAGGAGCAATCGCTGCAGTCTGAGCCGCATCAATATGTGCCGCTCTATGATATTCAAAGCCAGGCCGATCAGCCAAAGCTGATTGACCACATCATTGTGTTTGAAAATTATCCGCTTCAGGATGCAAAAAATGAAGAGAACAGTGAAAACGGCTTTGATATGGAGGATGTACACGTTTTTGAGAAATCGAATTATGATCTCAACCTGATGGCTTCTCCAGGTGATGAGATGCTGATTAAGCTTGCCTATAACGGGAATGTGTTTGATGAGGCGTTTATCCTGCGCTTAAAATCTCAGCTTCTCACAGCGATCCAGCAGCTCATCCAGAAGCCGGATCAGCCTGTCAATACGATCAGACTTGTTGACGAAAAGGAAAGAGAGCTTCTGCTTACCGGCTTAAACCCGCCGGCTCAGACTCATCAGGCGAAGCCTCTGACAGATTGGTTCAAGGAAGCGGTGAATGTAAATCCAGATGCACCGGCGCTTACGTATTCCGGCCAGACTCTTTCCTATCGTGAATTAGATGAGGAAGCGAACCGTCTTGCGCGCCGTTTGCAAAAGCAAGGTGCGGGTAAGGACACCGTTGTCGCGTTATACACGAAGCGCTCGCTTGAGCTGGTGATCGGCATTCTCGGCGTATTAAAAGCGGGAGCGGCTTATCTGCCGGTTGATCCGAAGCTGCCGGAGGACCGAATCTCGTACATGCTGGCTGACAGTGCGGCAGCCTGTCTGCTGACACATCAGGAGATGAAAGAAAAAGCGGCTCAGCTGCCGTATACAGGAACAACACTCATCATCGATGATCAAGCACGGTTTGAGGAACAGGCAAGCGATCCTGCAGCCGCAATTGATCCCGATGATCCGGCGTATATTATGTATACGTCCGGCACAACCGGAAAGCCGAAGGGCAATATCACGACTCATGCCAATATTCAAGGATTGGTCAAGCATGTAGACTACATGGCATTTTCTGAAAAAGATACGTTCTTATCTGTTTCGAATTACGCCTTTGATGCATTTACCTTTGATTTCTATGCTTCAATATTAAATGCGGCACGGCTCATTATCGCAGATGAACATACACTGCTTGATACAGAACGGCTCACTGATCTGATCCGGCAGGAGAATGTCAATGTCATGTTTGCGACAACCGCACTTTTTAATCTTCTCACCGATGCGGGAGAGGAGTGGCTGAAGGGGCTTCGCTGTGTGTTATTCGGGGGTGAGCGCGCGTCAGTGCCTCACGTCAGAAAGGCGCTTGAGATCATGGGGCCCGGCAAGCTGATTAATTGCTACGGGCCGACTGAGGGAACGGTGTTTGCGACAGCTCACGTCGTGCATGATATACCGGATTCCCTTTCCTCATTGCCGATCGGAAAGCCGATCAGCAATGCCAGTGTTTATATTCTTAACGGGCAAAATCAGCTTCAGCCGTTTGGAGCTGTCGGTGAACTGTGCATCAGCGGAATGGGTGTATCAAAAGGGTATCTGAACCGTCATGACCTGACGAAGCAAACGTTTATCCCAAATCCGTTCAAGCCGGGAGAAATGCTTTACCGCACAGGGGATTTAGCACGCTGGCTGCCGGATGGAACAATTGAATACGCCGGGCGTATTGACGATCAGGTCAAAATACGCGGACACCGGATTGAGCTTGAAGAAATCGAAAAGCAGCTGCAGGAATACCCGGGTGTGAAAGATGCGGTCGTTGTTGCAGACCGCCATGAGTCTGGAGATGCATCAATCAACGCCTACCTCGTGAACCGGACGCCGCTTTCAGCTGAAGACGTAAAGAGGCACCTGAAAAAACAGCTTCCTGCTTACATGGTGCCGCAAACCTTTACTTTCTTAGAGGAGCTTCCTTTAACGACAAACGGGAAGGTCAATAAACGGCAGCTGCCGAAACCGGATCAGGCTCAGGCGGCGAAAGAATGGATCGGGCCTCGAAACGCGACGGAAGAAACGATTGCACACATCTGGTCCGACATCCTCGGCAGACAGCAGATCGGGATTCATGATGATTTCTTCGCGCTCGGAGGCCATTCCTTAAAAGCGATGACGGCAGCGTCGCGCATTAAAAAAGAGCTCGGTACGGACATTCCGGTGCAGCTGTTATTCGAAGCGACGACAATCGCAGACATTGCCGGTTATCTGCTTCACGGTGAAGAAAAAGGAATGAAAGATCTCACCATCATGAATAAAAATCAGTCTGACACACTGTTTGCGTTCCCGCCGGTTCTCGGTTACGGGCTGATGTACCAGCCGCTGGCAAAACAGCTGTCCGGCTATAAAATCTGTGCGTTTGATTTTATTGAGGAAGACAACCGCATCGAACGCTACACAGAGCTGATCAATCAGCTCCAGCCGGAAGGACCGGTCAAGCTGTTCGGATACTCGGCAGGCTGCACGCTCGCCTTTGAAACGGCCAAACGCCTTGAAGCAGGGGGCCGTAAAGTGGAGCGGCTGATCATGGTTGATTCCTATAAAAAACAAGGCGTCAGCGACTTGGAAGGCCGCACCGTAGAAAGTGATGTCCAGGCGCTGATGAAGGTAAACCGGGACAATGAAGCGCTGAATGACGAAGCTGTCAAAGAAGGTCTCGCCAAAAAAACAAACGCGTTTTATTCTTATTTTGTGCATACCGTCAGCACCGGCACGGTCAATGCGGATATAGATCTTTTAACGTCAGAACCGGACTTTGCGATGCCGCCGTGGCTCGCTTCGTGGGAGGAAGCCACGACAGGTGAATACCGTGTGAAAAAAGGCTGCGGCACGCACGCAGAAATGCTTCAGGGAGAATGTCTCGAAAGGAATGCGGCATATTTGCTCGAATTCCTAAGGAAGGAACATCTGAAGCTGACAACTTCACGATAGAAAAGGAGGAAGCCCGCCAATGGTCCAGCTCTTTAAATCGTTCGATACCACAGAAAAAACGCAGCTCATCTGTTTTCCGTTCGCAGGAGGCTATTCCGCATCATTCCGCCCGCTCCACACCTACCTTCAAGGTGAGTGTGAGATGCTTGCCGCGGAACCGCCGGGACACGGAACAAATCAAATGTCCGCCGTTGAGGATTTTGAACAGCTTGTCAGTTTATACAAGCAGGAGTTGAATCTCCATCCCGACCGCCCGTTTGTGCTGTTCGGCCATAGTATGGGAGGCATGGTCGCTTTCAGGCTGGCGCAAAAGCTGGAGCGGGAGGGCATTTACCCGCAGGCCGTGATCATCTCAGCCATTCAGCCGCCGCATGTGGAAAGGAAAAAAGTGTCTCATCTTGATGATGAAAAATTTCTCGCCCATATTATCGAGCTTGGCGGAATGCCGCAGGAGTTAGTGGAGAATAAGGAGGTCATGTCATTTTTCCTGCCTTCTTTCAGATCCGACTACCGCGCGCTTGAAAGCTTCCGTCCGTCTGATTCTCACATCATTCAATCACCCGTCCATATTTTTAACGGGCGGAAGGATAAAAAATGTATCAAAGATGCGGACGGATGGAAAAAATGGGCCGACAATCCCGTATTTCATGAGTTTTCGGACGGCCACATGTTCATATTAAGTGAAACTGAAAAAGTGGCGGAACGAATCTATGAGATTATTAACAGGAGCACTGCAGGCCAATTGTTATAGGATATGACAGACAGCATTCGCTGTCTGTTTTTTGAAACAAAATCTGCCCGCGAGTTTTCTCATTTATCAAAAATTTTATGTTATGATTTGATGGAATATAATTTTGAAGGGATTGTCGTACATGAATGATGCAGCAAAAGAGCTGAACAGAACATTATCTGAAGAAAACCCGCACGTGCTTCATATGCTTTCTGATTTGGGCAGAGAGTTGTTTTATCCGAAAGGGGTGCTGACACAATCGGCGGAAGCGAAAGCCAAGGCCGGAAAGTATAATGCCACGATCGGAATCGCCACCTCACAGGGCGAGTCCATGCACTTTTCCCATATTCAAGAGACACTGTCCGCCTATAACCCCGATGATATCTACGATTATGCTCCGCCGCAGGGAAAAGAGCCGCTCAGACAGGAATGGCTGAAAAAAATGCGTCTCGAAAATCCCTCATTAGCCGGCAAAGACATCAGCACGCCGATCGTGACAAACGCTTTAACACACGGGCTGAGCATCGCCGCCGACTTGTTCGTCAATGAAGGGGATACGCTGCTTCTGCCTGATAAATATTGGGGAAATTACAATTTCATTTTCGGTGTCCGGCGCATGGCATCCATTGAGACGTACCCGCTTTTTCAGCAGGATGGGCGTTTTAATGCGGCGGGGCTGTCCGAGCTGCTGAAAAAGCAGGAAGAAAAGGCGATTGTCGTGCTGAATTTCCCGAATAATCCGACAGGCTACACGCCGGGAGAAGAGGAAGCGGCAGAAATCGTCAGCGTGATCCTGGAGGCGGCGGAGGCCGGCAAAGAGATTGTCGTGCTCGTAGACGATGCGTATTACAATCTGTTTTACGATGAAACGGCCATTCAGGAATCCATCTTCAGCAAACTCGCCCAAGTGCACGACCGGGTGCTTTGCGTGAAAATAGACGGCGCGACGAAGGAAAATTACGCGTGGGGCTTCCGCGTCGGTTTTATTACGTACAGCACAAAAAGCGAAAAAGCGCTGCGCGTGCTCGAGGAAAAAACAAAAGGAATTATCAGGGGAACGATTTCAAGCGCCCCGCATCCGTCTCAAACGTTTATGCTGCGGGCGATGCAGTCACCGGAATACGAGAAAGAAAAATCGCTGAAATATAACATCATGAAAAAACGGGCTGACAAAGTGAAAGCCGTTCTTGCAGAAAACAAGCACTATGAAGACGTATGGACGCCTTATCCGTTTAACTCGGGTTATTTCATGTGTGTCCGGCTGAAAGACATAAACGCCGGCGAATTGAGAGTATCGTTGCTTGAAAAGAGAGGAATCGGGACGATATCCATTAATGAAACCGATTTGCGAATCGCATTTTCATGTGTTGAAGAAGAACACATCGCGGATCTGTTCGAAGAAATTTATCAAGAAGCAAAGCAGCTGCAGAAACAGGCGGAAATATCAGGCTGACAAAAAAGGAGGGGGGCACCCTCCTTTTTGTCATTTATTCTGTTACATTTACTTTCTCATTCACATTTTCCCGGAGCATTTGCCTGAAAACGGCGATATCTTTTTGCGAATAGAAAAGTCGTTTCGGCAGCAGAAGTGTTCCGTAACCCGATGTTTGTAATCGAAACATATTTTTGTGCTCCCTAGCCGAGAGCAGTTCATCCCATTCAAAAAGAATGCTTGCGTTTTTTTGTTTTTGGCTGATTCCGAGCTGATGAATCGTAATACTTCTGGCAGATTTCAGCCGCTGATTCGTTTTGTATGTTCTGTAAAGACGGAAGAATGAGATTGCCGTTGCGATCACCGTGACTGCCAAAGAGAGAATCACAGCTGCAAGGAAATTCAGGAGAGCTCTGACGCCCCATGTGCCGCCTGTAACCGGGCCGTTCATTCAAAACAGATGGCAGAAGCCAGCAGCATAATCAAAAAACAGACAGCCGCGGATTTTCCTTGATGATAAGCAAAGTGTTCTCTTACATCGGCAAATGTTAAGCAGCCCGCGAGATAGATATTTTCATTTCGTGTGTTGATCATATTCCGTCTTCGTTTCCTTTCATTTTTTCCCTATGTCGTAATATGCTTTTTTTCCGCCGTCCTGAAGCATTGCTTCCCAAGACTCCGATGACGATACAGACGGCGCCGGCGATATGATACCAGCGGAGTGACTCATGGAGAACGAGGACACCCGCAAGCATCGTCACGATGACGGACAAATTGTTAAAGGCGCTCATCTTAAACGCTTCAATCTTGGACAGCGCGTAGTTTGACATCAATGATGTAATGAGAGAAGACAAAATGCCTAAATACAGAATCGCTGCGATAAAACCGGGATCGCGGAAGGGCAGAAAATACTGCCCGATCGTTCCTTCCGCTCCGTGCCGGAAGAGAGCGATGCAGTTGAAGGAAGCAAAGCCGATCGCAGACATGCACCAGGTCAGCTCACCCAATGAAAAACGCTGGGTCGTGCGTCTCGCTGCCGTATTGTAAAGGGCGGAGGACAGCGCGGACAACAGGATCAGGAAAGCACCTTTAAAACTCGCCGATTCCGCGGACACCCCTTTCATTGTGAAAATAAATACCACCCCGGCCACTGACAGGCATGTGAATCCCTTTTGCGCCCATGTCGGACGTTCCTTTAAAAAGTAAGACGAAAACAGCATCGTAAAAATCGGGATGGCGGCTTGAATGATACCGGCTTCCGATGATGAAGAATACAAAAGGCCGAACGCCTGAAAACTGAAAAACAAAGCCGGATATAAAAGGGCCAAAGGCAAGATCGCCAGCACATTCTTCCAGCTGACGGACAGTTTGATCCAGCCGAATAAAACAGGAAGCATTGCACAGATGAAGGCCGCTGTGAACCGATGAGCCAATATATCAAACGGATTGGCGGATTGAAGCGCAATCTTGACAAATATAAAGGAAAAACCGATAATCAGCGCATTTAAAATGGCAGCGAGGTAAGCAGCAGCCAAACGGTTTTGATTAATCATCTTTACGAACTCCTTTAAAGAGATCGAGCGCCGGCCGCTCCCTTTTATTGTATGGGAAGGGAAGAAGCAGTACAATGAGAATAATGATAAACTGTACCGGTACAGATGGAGGTTCAGCATGGAAAAGTATATGAACGTGATGATAGAAGTGGAGAGTCTCATTGAAGGCGGCACTTTTCAGGAAGGGGCGCGGCTGCCTTCTATCAGGCAGCTGGCCCAGCGTTTTCACGTCAGTAAAAGCACCGTCATCCGTGCGCTTCAGGAGCTTGAAAAACGGCACATTATTTATGCCGTGCCGAAAAGCGGCTACTATCTTATTAAAAATGACAAAAAGCAGGAGCGAGAACAAACAGGTATCATTGATTTTGCAGCCTCGGCGCCGGACCCTGATATTTTTCCGTACCGCGACTTTCAGCATTGCATCAACAAAGCCATTGATATGTATAAAAATGATTTGTTCATTTACGGCACGCCGCAGGGGCTTCCGTCTTTAATCCGGGTGCTTCAGACGCTATTATCCGATTATCAGGTATTTGCAAAAGAGCGGAACATTTTTATCACCTCGGGTGTGCAGCAGGCGTTATCCCTGCTGTCTCTGATGCCGTTTCCGAACGGAAAAAAGAAGATTTTAATCGAACAGCCGGGCTATCATCTGATGGTGGAGCAGCTTGAAGCGCTGCGCCTTCCCGCCTGCGGCATTAAACGGACGGCTGAGGGGCTTGATATGGCGGAAGTCGAGCGGCTGTTTCAGACGGAGGAAATTAAGTTTTTTTACACGATGCCCCGATTTCATAATCCGCTCGGCAGCTCTCTGACAGAATGGCAAAAACGAGAGCTTGTCCGATTAGCGGAGGCGTATGACGTTTATTTGGTTGAGGATGATTTCCTAGGAGATTTAGAGGACAATCAGAAGGCAGACCCGCTGTACGCCTACGATCTGTCTTCCCGCGTGATTTATTTGAAAAGCTTTTCGAAAATGATTTTTCCGGGGCTGCGTGTTGGAGCGGCTGTGCTCCCGGATTCGCTGGCCCCGGTTTTCCATACGTATAAAAAGCTGAGCGATATCGACTGTTCGATGATATCCCAAGCGGCCCTTGAAGTGTATATCAAAAGCGGCATGTTCAAAAGGCATAAAGAAAAAATCCGGGCCTCTTACAGAGCACGTTCCGAGCTGCTCCAAAACGCGCTGCAGGAGTACGACGGTTTTTCTGTAAAGCAAACGTCGATCCATACCCATCTCGTGCTGGAGAAAAGCCTTTCCGCTTCAAGAGTTGTGCAGCGTCTGAAAGCGCAAGGCGTGCTGGTGGAGCCGATTGACAGCCATTACCTATCGGATTTTCCGAAAGAAAATATCATCAAACTCAACGTGTCCAACGTCAAGACAGGGGATATCACGCGAGGCATCAAAATGCTGACGGATTGCTTATAACAGCTCTTCATACGTTTTCATCTCAATCCCGTCACAAAAATCGGGATGCGCCGCACAAACGGCCAGCTTATACTCCTCGTCCGCATCATATGTGCGGATGAAACAAGGTTCATGTCCGTCCGGGAGCTCAATGGACACATGGCCGTCGTCTTTGAGGCGGACGCTGAATGAATCAAGCGGCAGGGAAAGCCCTTTTCCGGCCTGTTTGATAAAGCTTTCTTTCATCGACCACAGGTGGTAAAAATAATCGGTCTGCTGATCGGGGTGTTTCGCTTGCAGATCACTGTATTCCGTCGGCGAAAAAAACCGTTTGGCGATATCAATCGTGCCGGGCTTCATTTTTTCAATATCAATGCCGATCGGTTTTGAATCAACGGCGCACACGATCCAGCGACCGGAGTGGGAAATATTAAAGTGCATGTCCGGAAGCGCGGGGATGTACGGCTTTCCGTATTCCTGAACGCTGAATGAAATCCCGGCCGGATCAAGTCCGTAAGCCTTCGCCGCAGCGGTGCGGATCAGCATGTCGCCGATCAAGGTGCGGTGAGCATCCTCCTTATGGTAAAAGCGCCGGCATTTTTCCCGCTTTTCGGCGGACACGGCCGCCATCATCCGATCCTCTTCCCCTGCAGAAAGCGGGCGGTCCATATATACTCCGTAAATTTTCATGTCCAGATCCTCCGTCTGAAAATATTGTCAAAACCATCCTATCATATCAGGCGAAAGCTGTCCGAAAATAAAAAAACAAAACCGTTTCGGCTTTGTTTTTAATGAACGGACGTTGCACGCCCGGAGATCGCGTATGTTAACAGTTTAGAGGACTGCGGCAAAGAAAAACGCAGAATCAGCCCCGTCAAAACAGCCGTAATAATGGTTCCGGCACCGATCGGTCCGCCCATCATCCAGGCTGCGGCAAGAATCGTCAGCTCAATGCCGTTCCGCACCCATTGCACGTTCCAGCCTGTTTTTTCAGATATCAGCATCATCAGAGAGTCCCGGGGGCCCGCGCCAAGCCCTGCTGATACGTAAATACCGACACCGCAGCCGATCAGCAGCAATCCGATAGAAAAACACACGGCCGCTAAGGAAAAAGCGTGCGTCTCAGGAAGCAGAAACGAAAAGAAATCAATAAACATTCCCATCAGCACCATGTTTAAGATAGCGCCGATTTTCGGGAGTGTCCTTGTGAACAGGCAGGTTAAAGCCACGATGACCGCGCCGACCACGATGGACCATTGGCCGACAGAAAGTCCGAAATGCTGAAAAAGCCCATAATGAAAGGCATCCCAAGGGCTGATGCCGAGAGCTTTTCCTTTAATGGTTAACGATACCCCGAAAGACAAAATTAACAGACCGGCAAAATAAAACGTCCAGCGCATCAAGAATTCCCGCTTCAAAGAGGTCCCTTCTTTCATAAAATTTCATTAATTGTCATTGTAGCATAACCGCCAAAAAAAAGAAGAAGCGAAATCAGTGTTTCGCTTCTTCTCCCGCTCCTACAAAGGATTCAGTATACGATTTAAAAACCGCTGCGTGCGTTCTTCTTTCGGCGCGGAGAAAATTTGCTCCGGCGGTCCTTGTTCCACAATGACGCCGCCGTCAATGAAGATGACTTCATCGGCCACTTCCTGCGCGAATTTGATTTCATGGGTGACGACGACCATCGTCCAGCCCTCGTTCGCCAAATCCTTAATCACTTTGAGCACCTCGCCGACCAGCTCCGGATCAAGCGCTGACGTCGGTTCGTCAAACAGCATCAGCTCGGGCTGAATCGCAAGCGCGCGGGCGATGCCGACACGCTGCTGCTGACCGCCGGAAAGCTGGAACGGATATAAATCCATTTTGTCTTTGAGTCCGACTTTTTCCAGAAGCTCCATCGCTTCTTTTCTGACTTGCTCCTTGTCGCGCTTTTGCACTTGAATGGGTCCTTCCATGACGTTTTCAAGCGCCGTGCGGTGAGGAAACAGATGATACGCCTGGAAGACCATGCCTGATTTGCGGCGGAGGCGAAGAATATCAGCCTGCTTCACTTTTTTGGAGAAATCTATTGAAAAATCGGAGAATGCCAGCTCGCCGCGATTGGGGATCTCAAGCGCGTTCAGACAGCGCAGAAGCGTCGTTTTTCCTGAACCGGACGGTCCCAGAATGGCGATGACTTTCCCTTTTTCTATCTCCATATCTATCTTTTTTAAAATTTCATTCTGTCCGAATGATTTATTTAATCCTTTGACGGAAAGCATATCGAAACCTCCTTATTTGGCCACATAACGGTCGAGACGCCGTTCGATCACGTGCTGTACGATTGACAGCAAGAAGCAGATGATCCAATAAATAAAGGCGGCTTCAATATAGATGACCAAGATTTGATCAAGGTTTTGCGCGCCGATTTCCTGCGCTTTTCTGAACAGCTCCGCGACGAGAATCTGTGACGCGAGAGATGTATCCTTGATCAGGCTGATAAATGTATTTGATAATGGCGGAATGGACACGCGAAACGCTTGCGGCAGGATCACGCGGAACAATGTCTTGCGATAGGTCATGCCGATCGTATAACCGGCTTCCCATTGCCCTTTCGGCACGGATGAAATAGATGCCCGGATGATTTCAGAAGCGTAGGCGCCCACGTTTAACGAAAACGCGATGACTGCGCTTGGGAAAGGATCCAGCGTAATATTAAATGTCGGGAACAGATAAAAAATGATGAACAATTGAACGAGAAGAGGAGTGCCGCGCACCGCTGATACGTATACGCTGAACACCCATCTCAATGGTTTCATATTTGACATTCTGGCGAGCGCCGTAATCAGCGCGATGATCATTCCGAAAATAAAGGAAAGAATGGTAAGGGGAATCGAATAATAGATTCCCCCGGAAAGAATCGGCCAGAATGACTGCTGCACCAGATCCCAAGGAATGGCTGTTGCAATCACGGGTTCCGGCATGTTACTTAGAAACATCTTCGCCGAACCATTTTTTCGCTATTTTAGAAAGAGTCCCGTCCTCTTTCATTTCTTTTAACGCTTTGTTGACGTGAGTCACAAGTTCGCCGCTTCCTTTTCGGAATGCGAAATACGTCTGCTGCGGCTGGCCTGCTTCAAACGCGATTTTCACGTTTTTATTGCCGGACGTTTTTAAGTAGTTCAGTACGGCAAGCTTATCGTTGTAAGTCAGATCAGCGCGGCCCTGCTGAATGAGCTGAAGGGATTGAGCCATGCCTTCAACGCCTTCAATTTTCGCGCCGGCTTCTTTCGCTAATTTATTGTAATTGCTTGTTAATGACTGAGCCGCTGTTTTTCCTTTGACATCAGCCTCTTTCGCAATCGTGCTGTCTTTTTTCGTCACGACGACTGCATTTGACGTTGTGTATTTATCCGAAAAATCATATTGGTTCTCACGGCCTGTTTTGCCGACTTGGTTGGCAACGACGTCAAACCGTTTCGCGTTTAATCCGGCAAACATGCTGTCCCATTGCGTTTCTTTGAAGTCAGCTTTCAGACCGAGGCGTTTCGCGACTTCTTGAATCACTTCAACATCATATCCGGTCAGTTTGTCACTCTTTTTATCATGGAAGGTAAACGGTTCGTACGTTCCTTCTGTGCCGACGGTCAGTACGCCTTTTTTCTTGACAGAAGCCCAAAGATCGCCGTCTTTTGACTTAGATCCGCTGTCCTGTGAGTTTCCGCAGGCTGCAAGCATTGCGATGCTGACCATCATGAACAAAGCGAATAATGCTTTTTTCATCTTCTTTATTCCCCACTTTTCTGAGTAGTTTTATTGAGAAAAAATAGCTCCCAATTGTAAAGGATAACTTTTTTTTAGTATGAGTCAAGTAATTGGTTTTCATAAGCGGGAATTCTTCGTGTTCCGGATCAAAATAATTCCAAAAACTGTCTGACCGGCTTCGGCAGATAGCTGTCTTTTCTCCAGATGACGGCCGGTGTCATGACAAACGGGTTGTCTTCGATGATAACCGTTTTGACATGCGAACGCATATGGACGGGAATCATCGTCAAAGGCAGAATTGTGGCGCCGAATCCTGATGATACGAGGCTCAAGAGCGTCGCGGAGTCATGGCATTCACAGACAACCTGAAGGTCGAGACCGTACTGTTCACAAACTTGGAGGACTTGGTCATACACACCTCTTCCATTGACGGTGCGCAAAAGGATCAAAGGCAAAGAGGCGATGTCATTCAGTTTAATCGTTTCACCGCACAGTCGTTTTGAATGCTCGGACAGCACCAATACACACGGAATGTCTTCAAGCTCCTTCGATTCAATGCCGTCGTTTTTAATCAAGGTGGTGGTGACGGCGGCGTCAATCTGCCGGGTTTCCAGAAGCTCGAGCAGTGAGACGGGCTCATCTTCCCAAATGTTAAAAGTGAGATGCGGAAACCGCTCTTTCATCTGTGACACTTTCTCAAGCATGAGCGCGGCGCAGTAAATGGTTGACCCGACGGCAAGTGTCCCGGCCACCTCCTCCTTCAGCTCTTGTACCTCGATAATGGCATCCTCAAACTTATGAAGAATCTCTTTCGCTCTTTTCAAAAAGACATTTCCTTCATATGTAAGGGTCATTTGTTTCTTTTTATTGCGGTCAAACAGAATGACGCCCAATTCTTCTTCGAGCTGTTTCAGCTGTCTGCTTAAAGGCGGCTGTGCCATATGAAGCTTTTTGGCGGCCGTCGTGATTTTCTGCTCTTGGGCAATGGTGATGAAATAACGCAATTGCCGGATATCCATGAGAACGCTCGCTCCTTTCCTTTATACCTTTAAGGTATGATACATAGATTTAACGAATATTTTTCATATGGATATATCAGGAGTATGATGGTTTTGACACCACATTTCAAGCGTAAAGGAGGGGTCGATATGAAGCTCGTCATCGGAATGACCGGGGCAACGGGAGCCATATTCGGGATCAGGCTTTTAGAATATTTAAAAGCCGCGGAAATCGAAACCCATCTTGTCGTGTCTCCTTGGGCAAATGTCACCATTACACATGAAACCGATTATACGTTAAAAGATGTCGAGAAACTCGCATCCTATACGTATTCTCACAAAGACCAAGCGGCGGCGATTTCAAGCGGCTCGTTTGAAACGGACGGGATGATCATCGCTCCGTGCAGCATGAAATCACTGGCAAGCATCCGCACCGGAATGGCTGACAACCTGCTGACAAGGGCGGCTGACGTCATCCTGAAGGAGCGGAAAAAACTTGTGCTGCTGACAAGAGAAACGCCGCTCAGCCAAATTCATTTAGAAAATATGCTAACGCTTACAAAAATGGGTTCCGTCATTCTTCCGCCGATGCCGGCATTTTATAACAAGCCGGCTGACATGGATGAATTGATCGACCATATTGTGTTCCGGACGCTCGATCAGTTCGGCATCCGTCTGCCGGAAGCGAAACGGTGGTACGGAATTGAAAAACAAAAAGGAGGAATCTGATAATGGCCTATCAGGATTTTAGGGAATTTCTCGCCGCTCTTGAAAAAGAAGGGCAGCTCTTAACAGTCAACGAAGAGGTGAAACCGGAGCCGGATCTGGGTGCCGCCGCGCGTGCAGCCAGCAATCTCGGGGATAAAACCCCTGCGCTTTTATTTAACAATATTTACGGACATCACCATGCGCAGGTGGCTCTGAATGTCATCGGCTCGTGGCCGAATCACGCGATGATGCTCGGCATGCCGAAAGATACGCCTGTTAAAGAACAATTCTTTGAGTTCGCCAAACGGTACGATGCATTTCCGGTGCCGGTCAAGCGGGAAGAAACCGCGCCGTTTCATGAAAATGAAATAACGGAAGATATCAATCTATTTGACATCCTTCCGCTATTCAGAATCAACCAGGGGGACGGCGGCTACTATTTGGATAAAGCGTGTGTCATTTCCCGCGATCTTGAAGATCCGGACAATTTCGGCAAGCAGAATGTCGGCATTTACAGAATGCAGGTAAAGGGAAAAGACCGCCTCGGCATTCAGCCCGTGCCTCAGCATGATATTGCGATTCATCTTCGCCAAGCTGAAGAACGCGGCGTGAATCTTCCCGTTACGATCGCGCTCGGCTGTGAGCCGGTGATTACGACAGCTGCGTCAACTCCGCTGTTATACGATCAATCCGAGTATGAAATGGCCGGCGCGATTCAAGGGGAGCCCTACAGAATCGTCAAATCTAAACTGTCTGATTTAGACATCCCTTGGGGCGCTGAAGTCGTTCTGGAAGGAGAGATCCTTGCGGGAGAACGGGAATACGAAGGACCTTTCGGTGAGTTCACGGGCCATTATTCAGGCGGCCGCAGCATGCCGGTGATCAAAATCAAACGGGTATATCATAGAAACAATCCGATTTTTGAACATTTATACTTAGGCATGCCGTGGACGGAGTGCGATTATATGATCGGCATTAATACGTGCGTGCCGCTTTACCAGCAGCTCAAGGAAGCTTATCCGAACGAAATTGTCGCCGTGAACGCGATGTATACGCACGGCCTGATCGCCATTATTTCCACGAAAACGCGCTACGGCGGATTTGCCAAGGCGGTCGGCATGCGCGCCCTGACGACGCCGCACGGACTCGGCTACTGCAAAATGGTCATTGTTGTGGATGAGGATGTCGATCCGTTTAACCTGCCGCAAGTCATGTGGGCGCTCTCAACGAAAATGCATCCAAAACACGATGCAGTCATCATTCCTGACCTGTCCGTCCTTCCGCTTGACCCGGGGTCTGATCCGGCAGGGATGACACACAAAATGATTCTTGACGCCACGACGCCTGCCGCGCCGGAAACAAGAGGCCATTATTCTCAGCCGCTTGATTCTCCGCTGACAACGAAAGAATGGGAACAAAAACTGATGGACTTAATGAATCAATAAGAAAGGATGAGGTTGCAATGAAAACATGCCCGCGCTGTGAATCGAAAAAAGGAGAAACCGTCAGCCAATCGCCGGTCAAAGGCGCCTGGGAAATTTACCAATGCCAAACCTGCTTTTTCACATGGAGATCCTGTGAACCGGAAAGCATCACGAATCCGGCGGCATTCAACCCGGCATTTAAAATTGATCCGAAAGAAACGGAGACGGCCGCACATGTTCCCGCTGTCCCGGAAAGAAAAGCGTAATGCTGACGGAGCACTTGCCGGAGACGCTTTACACGCTTTTAGACGGGACGGAGCTTGAAAAAAAGCAGCACGACGCATTTGTGCTCCAATCCGTGACAAAAGAAGGCCGTCCGCACGCGGCCATGATCAGCGCCGGTGAAATCGTGGCCGTGAGCAGAACAAATCTCCGGCTCGCCTTATGGAAAAACACGACGACCGTAAGAAGCCTTCTGCATTCGGGACAAGCTCTTTTCATCGCCTGGCACGGAGGAGCCGCATATTACGTCACATTGGAATGTGAGGCGCTTCCGCCGCTGAAAGAGGCGAAACACGAGCGGGAACGGTTCAGCTGCCGCGTGATCACCGTCAAGGAAGATCGGGCGAAATACGCGGATCTGACATCCGGACCGGCCATCCAGCTCCACGAACCGGAAGATGTCTTGAAGAGATGGAGAGAAACACTTGAGGAGTTAAAACGATAGACGCATCAAAAAAGCCTGCGGACGATTC
The DNA here is from genome assembly GCF_038004825.1 of Bacillus sp. FSL P4-0334. Classification (NCBI taxonomy): domain Bacteria; kingdom Bacillati; phylum Bacillota; class Bacilli; order Caryophanales; family Bacillaceae; genus Bacillus; species Bacillus sp. FSL P4-0334. Next base: position 1,416,553 of record NZ_JBBORX010000001.1, read on the forward strand.
CGCAGGCTTTTCTTTATCTGTTATTGTACGCCTTTCATCGCCCGTTTAATGACGGGAGACAGAAGAATCAAAATAATACCGAGAATGATCGAAACAAGACCGATTGAGCCGAAGTAGGCCGCTTCAGAAATCTTATCAAACAAACCGACTACTTTTGCGTTCAGGGCTTGACCGCAGGCGTTTGTTAAAAACCACATGCTCATCGTCTGCGCTGAGAAAGCGGCAGGCGCAAGTTTTGTTGTGACGGATAAACCGACCGGTGAAAGGCAAAGCTCACCAAGCACAACCAAAAGGAAGCTGAGCACAAGCCAAAGCGGGCTCACAAGCTCACCGCTCCCGCCCATAACCGGAAGCACCATGACTAAAAATGATAATCCGGCAAGGATAATGCCGATGGCGAATTTAATCGGTGTTGAAGGCTGGCGTTTGCCAAGCTTCATCCAGATCCAGGCGAACACCGGCGCGAAAATAACGATGAATAACGGGTTCAGAGACTGGAACCATGAAGACTCAAGATGCATGCCCGCAAAGGAAAGTCTCGTGCGCTGATCCGCATATAAAGCAAGAATCGTCGCGCCCTGCTCCTGAATCGCCCAGAACATTGCCGCTGCAACAAACAGCGGAACATAAGCCGCAAGCCGTGATTTTTCCGTTTTCGTCGCTTTTTTGCTCGTGAACATCACGATAAAGTAAATAACCGGAATGACAATGCCGAGGATACTGACGGTATCAATCACACGCTGGATCGTCAGCCAGCCGGTTTGAATCAGAACGATGATAACGGCTGCTGCGATGACCACTCCGATTCCCGTGCCGATCACTGATGATTTAGAAATCGGATTCGGTACATTGGAGCCTGCTTTGCCGAGGTATTTCTTTCTCGTAAGAGCGAAAACAATCAGTCCGAGGAACATACCGGCCGCGGCGCATCCGAAGCCTAAGTGGTAGTTGTACTTCTGTCCGAGTGTTCCGACAATTAGCGGCGCAAGCAATCCGCCGAGGTTGATCCCCATGTAAAAGATGCTGAAACCTGAGTCGCGGCGCTCGTCTTCCTTCGTATATAAATCTCCGACAACGCTGGATACGTTTGGTTTAAGCAGGCCGGTTCCGATAATGATCAGAGCCATGCTGGTAAAAAACGCCGCCGTGCTGCCAGGGAAGGCAAGAGCGATGTGCCCGAACATAATTAAAATTCCGCCGTAAAATACGGTGTTTGCCGTGCCGAATACCCGGTCGGCCAGCCATCCGCCGATGACGCTCGACATGTATACGAGAGACCCGTATATGGACATGATGGCAACTGCGGTCGTTTTATCAAAGCCGAGACCGCCATGAGCGACCTCCGTGTATAAATAGTAAAGCAATATGGCTCTCATACCATAGTAGGAGAAACGCTCCCAAAATTCGGTGAAAAACAGTGTGAACAAGCCGCGGGGATGACCGAAAAAGCCTCGTTGCGGCACAGTTTCTGTTATAGAGTCCTTATCAATAGATGCCACCTGAGCCAACCCTTTCTTAAAAAAGTGTATTACAAAAATCATATTCTTATATAATACTTGTGTCAATATAATTTATACTGAATTCAAAAAATTCCAGAATGAAAAGATATTAAAACGTTGAATATAGACGAATTTTCCTAATTCCAATGACTTATTTTGTTATATTATCTGACTAAACTATCTTTATAAACTTTTTTAATAAAATTTAAAGTATGTACAGGCGGAGCGGGATATGGCGGAATAAGATGACAATAAGAGAGGAAGGAGGAGATTATCACTTGCCGAATCGTATATTGGATATTACGGATTGCGGTGTGGAGGTAGACGGAAAAACCGATGTGACGGGCGCCATCAACCAATGCTTGGCCAAGGCCGTCAGCGAAGGCTGTCATACGGTGTTTTTTCCGCCGGGAACGTATAAAATCAACGGCACGCTTGGCGGGGACAGCAGCCAGCCGTTTCGGAACGCCGGGATTAACGTGCCGAGCCATCTCACCATCGTTTTAGATCCGGAATGCACGATTAAAGTGGCGCCGAACAGCTCCTGGGGCTACTCGGCTTTCTATATAGGCAGGCGGGAAAATGTCACCATCACCGGCGGCCGGATCATCGGCGAACGGGATGAACACACGTATACCAATGTCCCTTTGCGTTCGACCCATGAATGGGGGTTTGGAATCTGTATTGAAGGCAGCAGCAATGTGCTGATCGAAAATGTGAAGATTTCGGATTTTACGGGAGACGGCATTATTGTCAGCCCGCTCGGGTTAAAAACAAACAGTGATTACGAAACTTCAGAACAGGTGACCATCCGCCGCTGTGAGATCAGGCAGTCAAGGCGAAACAACATTTCAATCACCGGCTGCAATACCGTTACGGTGGAAGAATGCGTGATTGAAGACGCCGGGCAAGGGAACGGAACGGCTCCGAAATTCGGAATCGATATTGAATCGTACGGAGAAGGCGATATTGATTATGAAGAAGCTCTTCATATTACGGTCCGCAACAACTTCTTTTCCGGAAACGCCGCAAGCTCAGTCACCAATTTTAACGGATATCATGTGTTAATTGAAGGAAATCATTCCGATAACACAATCAGCTACGGGTATGGGGCACATACCGTCATTTCGGGGAATATCTTCTTTCGGTCAGACGGCGGCTCAAGGACCGCAGTCGCCGGACAAGGTGTGTCACAAGGACAGGACAGCAGCAATGCCGTCATTTCCAACAATCTGATTACCGGTTTTTCCACCGGAATAGATGTAAGGGGAAAAAGCGTCCTCGTCACCCATAACAAAATCAGTCAATTTGAAAATACGGGCATTTCCGTCTATCAGGCAGAAGATGTGACCGTTGACGGCAATGTCATTGAAAACGGACGTTCCGAAACGAGACGAAGCACGGGGATGCGGGCGACGCTGTCGGAAAACGCCGTCTTTATGAATAATACTCTGAATCAGGTAACGGACGGAATCAGCATGTCGGCCGGCAATATCACCGTAAAACAAAATGTGCTGAAATCGTTCAGCCGGGGCATATGGGTCACAGGCGGAAATGCCGTTATTGAAGGAAATACGCTGATTCCGAATGCGTATCAGGGCTCCGCGGAGTCCTATGCCGTATCTGTGACAAATGACGCCAGGGCTGTCATCAAGGGAAATCTCTTCAAAAGCTACAAAAACTATCCCATTTTCAGTTCAACATCCTCGGGAACCTCTGTCATCAGCAACCGCTTTGAATCATCACCGCTTATCGTTACCGTGTATCTGAATTCAGGCACGCATGAAGTCATAGACAATACGCTCACGATCAACCGAACGGCGGGCAGCCCGATCGGCATCTATCTGAACGGAACCTCAAATTCCCTCGTGTCGGGCAATACCATCAACAACCTTTCCGCCGCTTCTGCTTCCGCCATCCAAACCAATTCCTCCGCAAGTACTAAAATCATCGGCAACCGCATTATCAGAGGCGTCATTGTGAAACACGCGACAGATACGGACAGCGGAAATATCGTCATCTGAAAACGGTCCCGCCGGAAAAATAAAAAGAACACATGAACTCCGAAAGAAGGAGGGATGTGTTCTTTTTTGAAACAATACAGCCGTGCGCCTGTCAGGCATCTTTTTTACCTGATTTATATAAAACGATCATTTCTCTGATTAAAAAGAGGGCGAATAAAAACAGCATCAGCCATTCTGAGAAGGTGGTCAATTTAAAAGCGGACAGGTTGTTTTGGACCGCTCCATAGAAACTGAAACCTTGCAGCATATCTATCGTTACTGAAATGATCAGACAGGCAGCCAGCAAAAAAAATGAAACCCCCAATATTTTCATGCGCATCACTCTCCCTTTTTATCCTTTTCGATTACGCAGAACTTATACAGACTTTCCGCCGTGCATAATCTTTTGCCGTACAGGAAGAATATGAAAAAAACGAGGAAAGGTTTTTTGCGATATGCCGCCATTTTTTAAGCAGAAGAAACAAAAAAAAGCCGATCAAAACGACCGTGACAATGAAGGCAGAAAAGAAGCGGACAGCCAGCCGGACAAAGAGCGGGATGAGCCGATCTCCCTCAGCTTAAAGCAAAATATGAAGAAGCTGTCTGAGAGGTTCGGCAACAGTGCCGATGTCGTCATCCGCCGGCTTAAAATCGGAAAAGAAGAGCTTCCGGCCGCAATTGTGTATATCGCCGGTTTGGTAGACGAACAGCTCGTCAGCCAATCCCTTCTGGAGGATTTAATCGACATCCCGTCCGTTCAGCCGGAACAAGCGGTCTGCCTGATATACGATAAAACGCTTGCGATCGGCGGGGTGAAAGAGGCAGAAAAATGGAAAAGTCTTTATGCCGGGCTGGTGGCGGGCAGCACGCTCATTTTTGTCGACGGGGCTGACAAGGCGCTGATCGCCAGCACGGAAGGGGGAGAGCACCGGTCCATTCAAGAGCCGAGCACTCAGGTCTCTTTCCGCGGCCCGCGGCAGGGATTCACTGAATCTCTGCAAACCAATATTTCCATGATCCGCAGGTATGTAAAAACGCCTGATGTATGGGTTGAAAAAATGGAGATCGGACACGAAACGAATACGGATGTCGCGCTGATGTATATTAACGGAATTTGCGATAAAAAGCTGATTAAGGAAGTCCGCAAGCGGCTGAAGCACATTGACATCGACAGCATTCTGGAATCTGGCTACATTGAACAGCTCATTGAAGACGCGCCGTTTTCTGTGTTTCCCACCGTATATCATACGGAGCGGCCGGACGTTGTGGCGGGGAATCTGCTGGAAGGACGATTTGCGATTATCGTGGACGGAACGCCGTTCGTTCTCATCGCGCCGGCCTTATTTATTCAATTTTTTCAATCTGTTGAGGATTATTATTCACGATTTGATATCGCCACAAGCATCAGGGTGCTGCGGGTTTTGATTTTCTTCATTTCACTGGTGGCGCCGGGGATTTATGTGGCGGCGACGACCTTTCACCAGGAAATGATTCCGACGCAGCTGCTGATTGTCATCGCGGCTCAGCGGGAGACGGTGCCGTTCCCGGCCGTGATTGAAGCGCTGACGATGGAAGTGGCCTTTGAGATTCTCAGGGAGGCGGGTGTCCGGCTTCCGAGAGTTGTCGGCTCCGCCGTTTCCATAGTCGGAGCGCTTGTCATCGGCCAGGCCGCCGTACAGGCCGGCATCGTCTCCCCGGCCATGGTTATCGTCGTCGCGCTGACGGCGATTGCCAGCTTTGCGACCCCGGCTTTTGACATGGCGATATCTGCGCGCCTGATCCGGTTTCTCTTTATTCTGTCGGCGGCGGTCATGGGATTTTACGGGCTGATTCTGGGCATTATCATGATGTTTGTCCATCTGTGCGGCCTGCGTTCATTCGGATTTCCGTATATGTCCCCGCTCGCTCCTTTAACCCCGGGCGGGCTGAAGGATTCCCTTCTCCGAGCTCCGTTATGGGCGGATGAAAAAAGGCCGGGACTGCTCGTGCAGGAAAACAACAGGCGCCAAGGGGAACATCAAAGACCGAAACCGGAGACATCCAGAGGAATGGTTAATAAAGATGTAGAAGAGGGCGACGGTAATGAAAAGACGTAAATGGATGCTTATCCTTTGTACGATGGTTTCCCTTATGTTTGTATCCGGATGCTGGGATAAAAGGGAGCTGACCGATCTAGCGGTGATCTCCGCCATCGGTATTGACCGAACCGAAACGGGAAAATACGTCCTTCACTTGCAAATTATCAATCCGGGAAACGTGGCCGGCGGTCTGCAGGGCGGCGGAGCGGGAGACCGGCCTCCGGTTTCCGTCTATTCGGTGTCCGGAGACAATATGACGGAAGCTTTGAGAAAAGGCTCGATGAAAGTGTCCAGAAGGCTCTATTTTGCGCATACGAATCTCGTGGTGTTCAGTGAAAAACTGGCGAAAGAGGAAGGGCTCAGTTTTATTCTGGACAATCTTGACCGCGACACCGAATTCAGGACGACCGCAACCGTTGTGATCGCGCATAATTGCAAGGCTGAAGACATTATTAAAGTGCTGACGCCGATTGATAAAATCCCTTCCAATAAAGTGAACAAGACGCTCAGCTTCACGCAGGAACAATACGGCAGAGTCATTAAAACCAACCTTCAGGACGTTCTGATTGATCTCGCTTCTCCGACCGGGTCACCGTTTATTCCGGGTTATGAAATGCACGGAGACGATAAAGCCGGTCCTACGATGGAAAATACGCAGACAACTGAACCGAAAGCAGTGCTGTCAGCGGACGGACTGGCGGTGTTCAAAAAGGATGGGAGGCTGGATTACTGGATTGAGGATGACGACAGTGTGGGGGCTGTATGGCTGCTCAATAGGATCAAGCATACGTTCATCAATGCGGATTGGAAGAATGTGAAGCATGCAATCAGTCTGCAGGTCACCCGCCAGAATACAAAGGTGACGGCCACTTTTCCGAACGGAAAACCGCATATTCACGTGCATGCTCAGGTCGAAGGGCTGGTGGACGCTGTCAGATACCCTTTCCATCTGTCTGATCCGCAAGTGCTGATGACGATGCAAAAGGCGCTCAGTGTGCAGCTTGAGAAAGATATCACCAAATCGATTGAAGATATAAAAGCCCATAAGAATGACTTCGTCGGCTTCGGAGACCTGATCTATCGGAAGCATCCGGACAAATGGAAAAAGTTCAAAGGGAAGTGGGATGAAGAATATTTCCCCAATCTCCCCGTAGATGTCAAAACAGAAGTCATTATCAGAAGAACGGGCTTGCGGAATAATCCTCTCTCAGACAAGCTTGAGCATGATTGATTTGAGGAGAAAGGAGCGAAGCGTATGGAAAATGCGAAAATCGGCACGCGTCAGCTGTTTATTATGATCATTTTGTTTGAATTGGGCAGTTCGTTATTGATCCCGCCGGGCACGATGGCCGGGCGGGATGCGTGGCTGTCCGTGCTTCTCGGGTGCGTTATCGGTCTCGGACTTTTCTACGTTTATCAGGCGCTGTATCAATTTTTTCCTGAGTCTTCTCCGAGAGATTACATGAACGAACTGATCGGCAGACATCTGAGCTGGGCGGTCTCCCTTCTTTATATTCTCTATTTTGCTTATATCGCCGCCCGCGTATTGCGGGATTTTGGCGAAATGCTTGTCACCTTCGCCTACCAGGACACGCCGCTTTTAATTGTGAATGCCATGCTGATGATCGCCGCAATATTTGCGGTCAGAAAGGGAATTGAAGTGATAGCGAGAGCCGGCGAGCTGCTGTTTGGCATTATGTATTTCCTGACAGCCGTCGGGCTGATCCTCATTATCAGCTCAGGCACGATAAACCTCAGATTTCTCCAGCCCGTTTTAGCGGAGGGTGCAGGAACGGTCATTTATTCCGTGTTTAAACAGACGATGTTCATCCCGTTTGGTGAATTAATCGTGTTTGTCATGATTTTCCCTTATTTAAAAGATCGGAAAAAGGTGAAGAAAACCGGATTTCTGGCGATTATCATCAGCGGGCTGTTTTTGGCAATGTCAGTGGCGATTAATATTTGTGTGCTGGACGTCAACTTAATGCTCCGCTCTCAATTTCCGCTGCTGAGCACCATACAGACAATTAAAGTGGAAGAGTTTTTAGACCGGCTGGATGTCTTTTTCATGCTCGTGCTCGTCATCGGCGGTTTTTTCAAAGTCAGCCTTTTTACATATGCGGTTGTCGTGGGCGTGTCCACGCTGTTTAAAGAAAAAAATCCGTCCCAGCTGGCCTTCCCGGTCGGATTAGGGGTGCTGATTCTCTCCATCAGCATCGCAAGCAATTTTTCGGAACACATGAATGAAGGCTTAAACATTGTGCCGATCTATATTCATCTTCCGTTTCAAGTGCTGTTCCCCGTTTTGCTGCTTATCATTGCCGTTATTAAGAAAAAGGTCAAAGGGACCGTCTATACAGTTTCGAAGAAATAACCCGGCCGGGGCGCCGGGTTTTTTAAAAAATCATGATTTTTGTCTTAATGCATTGACAAACTTGCCTGACAATTGTACATTTTGATTTATTCTTATAAAATTACTAGGAAATATAGGTTTAGTGGTGTTAATATGTTCCGAAACCGTATTTCAGAATAGAAGGAGATCCATCATGACAAAGAAAAAAGAAATCAAACTCGGTGTGTTTCTCGCGGGCACCGGCCATCATGTCGCTTCTTGGAGACATCCTCAGGCACCGGCGGACGCGAGCATGAATTTGGATTATTTCAAAGAACTGGCGAAAACAGCGGAGCGGGGGAAACTGGACATGCTGTTCTTGGCGGACAGTTTATCAATAGACGGCAAATCACATCCGAATGTGCTGACGCGCTTTGAGCCGTTTACGCTGCTGTCGGCGCTCGCTCAGGTCACATCCCGCATCGGTCTGACGGCGACCGCGTCTACCACATACAGCGAACCGTTCCATATCGCGAGACAATTTGCATCGCTTGACCATCTTTCCAACGGCCGCGCGGGCTGGAACGTCGTCACATCTTCGATTGAATCGACCGCGCTTAATTTCAGCGGCGAAAAGCATCTTGAGCACCATCTCAGATATCAGCGCGCGGAAGAATTCGTTGAAGTCGTCAAAGGATTATGGGATTCGTGGGAGGAAGACGCCTTTATCCGTGACAAAGAATCAGGAGCATTTTTCGATAAAAACACAATGCATGAATTGAACCATAAAGGAACATATTTCTCCGTGAGAGGGCCGTTAAATGTCGCCCGCACACCTCAAGGGCGCCCGGTCATTATTCAGGCCGGATCATCAGGAGACGGAAAAGCGCTGGCCGCCAAAACGGCGGAGGTCATTTTCACCGCGCAAAATCATTTGGAGTCCGCGCAGGAATTCTATCAATCTATTAAAGAACAAGCGGCTTCTTTCGGCCGTGATCCTGAAAAAATCGCGATCATGCCGGGAATTTTTCCCGTTATCGCCGATACCGAAGAAGAAGCGCAGGCAAAATATGAAGAGCTCCAAGACCTCATCATTCCGTCTGTCGGCCTGAACATTCTGCAAAACTATCTGGGCGGCGTCGATCTTTCCGCCTGCCCGCTTGACGGCCCGCTGCCTGAATTGGATGCGGATGCGTCGAATGCCGTTAAAAGCCGCTTCAAGCTCGTTCAGGAGATGGCCAAACGCGATAACATGACCATCCGCGAGCTGTACAAATATGTGGCGGGTTCAAGAGGCCATCATATCTTTGTCGGAACGCCAGAACAGCTTGCCGATAAGATGGAAGAATGGGTCGGAAAACAAGCTTGTGACGGTTTCAACATCATGCCGCCGCTTTTGCCTGAAGGTCTCACTCTTTTTGTAGACAAAGTGATTCCGATTTTACAAGAACGGGGCGTGTTCAGAAAAGAGTATGAAGGAACGACGCTCAGAGAACATTTCGGACTGGAAAAACCGGCAAACCGATATGCCGACTAAAGGAGGGCTCATCATGTCAAGACAATACCGGCTCGCAACGGAGGCAGACGCTGATGAGCTGCTTTCACTGACACTGCGGGCGTATGAACCGATCCGCAAGCTCGGCATCAACTTTGCCGCTGCCACGGCGGATAAAGAACTCGTTTTGAATAACATACAAAAAAACGCCTGTTACGTTTTGGAGGAAGACGGCCGGATTCTGGCGACGATTTCTCTGCGGATGCCGTGGGGGCCGAATCCCGGGCCGTACGGTGTTCCACATATTTGGTGGTTTGCCGTCGATCCTGAAACCGGAAAAAAAGGGACGGGCTCAGACATGCTGGAGTGGCTGGAGAATACAGTGCTCCGCGACACATTAAAAGCGCCTTTCGTGTCACTGGGCACAGCGGACAAGCATCCGTGGCTGATCGGCATGTACGAGCGAAAAGGCTACGTCCGTGCAGGCGAAAAGGATCTAGGAAAAGGGCACATCACCATCTATTTAAAAAAACAATTGCAGGATTAACATATTAATAGGAAAAGGCGGGATTTTAATGAAGAAGAAAACATGGACTTTGCTGCTGTCTGCCGCGCTTTTGGCGGTCTTATCAGCATGCGGAAACGGAAAAGAAAGCGAAGGCGGCGATAACGTACTGCATGTCGGCGCCACGGGACAAAGCTATCCGTTCGCATATAAAGAAAACGGCAAGCTGACCGGCTTTGACGTGGATGTCATGGAAGCCGTTGCGAAAAAAATCAACATGAAACTGGACTGGAAGCTGCTTGAATTCAGCGGTCTGATGGGAGAGCTCCAGACCGGCAAACTCGACACCATCTCTAACCAGGTCGCTGTCACGGACGAACGCAAGAAAACGTATAACTTCACAGAACCGTATTCGTATGCGGGCACTCAAATCGTCGTCAAAAACGATAACAAAGACATCAAATCAGTCAACGATCTAAAAGGAAAAACAGTGGCGGCCGTTCTGGGCTCAAACCACGCGAAAAACCTTGAGAGCAAGGACCCGGATAAAAAAATCAACATGAAAACGTATGAAACACAAGAAGGCACGCTGAAAGACGTGGCTTACGGACGGGTTGACGCTTATGTAAACAGCCGCAGCGTCCTGATCGCCCAGATCAAAAAGACCGGTCTGCCTCTGAAATTAGCAGGAGACCCGATTGTCTATGAAAAAGTCGCTTTCCCGTTTGCGAAAGATGCGGCTCACGATAAAATCCGCAAAAAAGTAAACAAAGCCATTGAAGACCTGCGAAAAGACGGCACGCTGAAAAAGCTGTCTGAAAAGTACTTTAAAGAAGATATCACAACAGAAGCAAAGCATTAAGAAACGGCGGTGAAAATCGAGAATGAACAGCATTGATTGGGGATTTATGTTTTCAGCTTTTCCCGCGTTAATCGAAGCCTTGCCGATCACATTACTAATGGCCGTCGCGGCCATGGTATTTGCCGTGATCGGCGGCCTTATATTAGCGCTTATCACAAAAAATCGTGTTCCTGTGCTTCACCAGCTGTCAAAGGTGTATATTTCATTTTTCCGGGGCGTGCCGACGCTCGTCCAGCTTTTCTTAATTTATTACGGCCTGCCTCAGCTGTTTCCCGGAATGAGCAAGATGACGGCGTTAACTGCGGCGATTATCGGGTTAAGCCTGAAGAATGCCGCCTACTTGGCTGAAATCTTCCGCGCGGCGCTCAACTCAGTCGATGAGGGGCAGCTTGAAGCCTGTCTGTCTGTCGGAATGACAAAATCCCAGGCGTACAGGCGGATCATTTTCCCGCAAGCCGTCAGAAACGCGCTTCCCGCGACGGGAAATACGTTTATCGGCCTGTTAAAAGAAACATCGCTCGCCTTTACATTAGGAGTGATGGAAATGTTCGCCCAAGGAAAAATGTATGCATCAGGCAACCTCAAATATTTTGAGACGTATTTAGCCGTCGCGGTCATGTACTGGATTCTTACGATTATTTACAGTGTGCTGCAGGATCTGCTCGAACGGGCGATCAGCAAGCCTTATCGCACATAGGAGGAGGCTCAGGATGATACAAGTCAGACATATTCGAAAAGCATTTAAAGACCTTACCGTACTTGAGGGGATCGATCTTGAGATCAAAAGCGGCGAAGTCACGGCCATCATCGGCCCGTCAGGCTCGGGAAAATCAACGCTCCTCCGTTGTTTGAATCTGCTGGAGCGCCCGGATGACGGCATCATTGAAATCGGTGATGCAAAGCTGAATGCAGCGTCCTATTCGCGCAAAGACGTTCATAAGCTTCGCCAGCAGACGGCGATGGTGTTTCAGAATTACAACCTGTTCAAAAACAAAACCGCCCTGCAAAATGTGACAGAGGCGCTGATCACCGCGCAAAAGAAACCGAAAAAAGAAGCGGAACAGATCGGTATGGATCTGCTGCGGCAAGTCGGTTTAGAACACAAAGCGGACAGCTACCCGATTACGATGTCAGGCGGACAGCAGCAGCGGATCGGGATTGCGCGCGCCTTGGCCGTTGATCCTCACGCGATTTTACTGGATGAACCGACTTCGGCCCTTGACCCTGAGCTTGTAGCCGGGGTGCTCCAAGTCATCAAATCAATTGCCGAAAAACAGACAACCATGATCATCGTCACGCATGAGATGGCTTTTGCTCGTGAAGTGGCCGACAAAGTTATTTTTATGGCGGACGGACGCATCATCGAACAGGGAACGCCGGAAGAGCTGTTTGACAATCCGCAGAACGAACGGACGAAAAAATTTATTAAGCAAGTGGGAGAGCCCGCCGAACTTGTCTAAGAAGGGAAGAAGAAGAAATGGCAAATGAAACGTATGAATCATTAAACAAACGTTTAATCAATATCCGCCGCGACCTTCATGAACACCCTGAGCTGTCAGGCGAGGAATACGAAACGACGAATAAAATCCGCCGCTGGCTGGAGGAAGAAGGAATTACGGTTCTTGATATGCCGAAACTTCAAACCGGAGTGATCGCTGAAATCAAAGGAGACAAAAGCGGCCCCGTCATCGCCGTCAGAGCGGACATCGACGCATTGCCGATCGAAGAGAAAACAAACCTTCCGTTTGCTTCGCGCAACAGCGGCGTGATGCACGCCTGCGGCCATGATTTCCATACGGCATCTATCCTCGGCACGGCTTTTTTATTAAATGAGAGAAAGCATGAGCTGAAAGGAACGGTGCGGTTTATTTTTCAGCCCGCGGAAGAAATCGCCGCCGGAGCAAGACAGGTCATTGAAGCCGGCGCGCTTGACGGTGTATCGGCGATATTCGGCATGCATAACAAACCTGACCTCCCCGTCGGCACGGTCGGTCTGAAAGAAGGCCCGCTGATGGCGAGTGTCGACCGCTTTGAAATCACTGTTAAAGGAAAAGGCGGCCACGCCGGAATCCCTGATAACAGCATTGATCCGATTCAGGCGGCAGGACAGATCATCGGCGGCCTGCAATCGGTTGTCAGCAGAAATATCAGCTCGCTTTATAATGCCGTCGTCAGCATCACAAGAGTTCAAGGCGGCAGCTCTTGGAATGTCATCCCGGACCATGTTGAAATGGAAGGCACCGTCCGGACGTTTCAAAAAGAAGCGCGTGACGCTGTTCCGAAACATATGAAGCGGGTTGCCGAAGGAATCGCAGCCGGATTCGGGGCAGAGGCTGATTTCCGCTGGTATCCTTACCTTCCGTCAGTGATGAACGACGCCCGTTTCATACAGGCGGCGGAACAAACGGCTGAAAGCCTCGGGCTTCAGACCGTTCGGGCAGAACAGTCGCCCGGCGGTGAAGACTTTGCATTATATCAAGAAAAAATCCCCGGCTTCTTCGTCTGGATGGGAACAAACGGAACAGAAGAATGGCACCATCCCGCCTTCACACTCGACGAAAAAGCGCTCCCGGCAGCGGCTGAGTTTTTCGCCCGGCTTGCCGTCAATGTATTGGAGCAGACGGAATGAATACGGAAAATCTGACGGCCGGACTTGCTCAGGCCGTCATGTCGTCTGTGCCGGAAACATCCGCTGAAGCGATGAAAGAAGCGCGCAAAGGACTGCTTGATTTTACAGCGGCAGCTTTTGCGGGGAGACGGGATAAAGGAGTTGAAAAGCTGGTAAAACTGGCCGAAGAAGAAGGCGGGGTGCCGATAGCGCCGCTTATCGGCAGAAATCAAAAAACCACGCCGTCCCAATCCGCGCTCATTAACGGATTCATCGCACATGCGCTTGATTTTGACGACGTTCATTCTGATGTAAGAGGACATCCGAGCGCAGTCATCCTTCCGGCTTTGATTGCAGCCGCATCAGCCGGCCGTATAGACAAAAGCCGTTTTCTCGGTGCTTATGTGACGGGAATTGAAGTGATGGCGCGGCTCGGCGAGTCAGCTGGAAGGCATCATTACGAGAAAGGCTGGCACAATACAGGAACGTTAGGTGCCATTGCGGCCGCATGCGCCGTCGGATTCGCGGAGAATCTGAATCAAACCCAATTGCAGAAAGCAATCGGGTTTGCGGCTGCCCGTTCCGGAGGCATGAGAGTGCAATTCGGGACAGAAATGAAGCCGCTCCACGCCGGACTGGCCGCTCAAGCCGGATTGTTCGCCGTGCAGCTTGCCAAGGCCGGTTTCGGCGGCTCAGTTCATGCGCTCGACGGGGAGAAAGGTTTTTTCGGACTGTACGGCGATCTTGAACGGGCAGAAACCCTGCTTGTAAACGGGTGGGGAACACCTTGGCGGATTGTGAGCCCGGGACTTTGGTTTAAGGTTTATCCGTTTTGCTCGGCGGCTCATCATGCGGCGGACGCCATTCTCAAGCTGAAGGCCGAACATGGTCTCACTTTCGGCCAAACGGAACGGATCGACGTGATTTATCCGCCGGGCGGTGACGCTGCATTGACAGAACGGCGTCCGAAAACAGGCGAAGCGGGAAGATTCAGCGTGGAATATGTGATCACCTTAGCTTTGCACGGTAAGGATTTTTCAGTTGAACATTTCACATCCGAGCCGATTCCGGAATCCCTTCAAAAAGGATTTGAGCGGATTCACCGCAGCTGCGATGATCAAATTCAGCCGGCTGACAACGCCGTTCCGAAGGGCCGTTTTACAATTGTACGGGTCACGGCTTCCAGCGGTCATGTTTATGAAACACGTATCGACTGTCCGAAGGGAGCGCCGGGAAACGGTCTTTCTGAAAAAGACATTGAAGACAAACTCCGGCTCGCTTTACCGGGAGAAGAGAAAAAGGCGGAAGAATTGATCAAAGCAGCCGGACAATCAAATATGGACCGTTATTTACAGCTGATATAAATAAAAAGAGCGGGGGGATGCAGCCCTCGCTCTTTTTACGTTCACTTCTATTGAATAGGGGGATATAGGGTGCGCCCCTGTCTGCGCTGGCAGGGGCGCGGTATCAGGAAACGGCCGTGCCGTTTTCTTTAACCGTGAAACTTCCTCTTGATAAGCGGATGTTGATATCCGAAACTTTGGCAATTTGTTCGTCGTGCGTAACCATGATGACGCATTTGCCGTCTTTATGCGCCAGATCCTGAAAGAGCCGGACGATTTCCTTTGACGTATCCTCGTCGAGATTTCCCGTCGGCTCGTCCGCGCAAATCAAATCCGTGTTACAGCAGAAAGCCCGCGCAATTGAAACGCGCTGCTGCTGTCCGCCGCTTAATGTCAGCACCCGCTGACGGGCCTGCTGTTCGGTGATGCCGACTTTTTTCAGCATGCTGAGCGCGAACGCATCTTTGTTGTTCTCCTTAGAGTCGGTGATCTCCATCGCCGTTGTGACATTCTGGAGCGCCGTCATATACGGGATCAGATGATAAGATTGAAAGACGATAGAGACATATTGATTTCTGAATTTGGTTAATCCGATTTTGGAGATGTCTTTTCCGTTATAAAGGATGCTTCCCTCTTTAGGTGTGTCAAGGCCGCCAGCCAGAGACAGAAACGTTGTTTTTCCCGTTCCGGAGGCGCCGACAATTGTATAAAACTTCCCTTTTTCAAAGCTGATCGTTATATCCTGAAACAGCGGCTGTGATTTATCTTGGTACCAGTAGCCGGTCTGTTGAAAGGTTAATAGGCTCATTATGCTGCCTCCTCTTACTCCTGCTTGGTCAGGATCGTTTTAGGGTGAAGCCGCATGACTGATACAGACGGCAGTAATGTGGCGATGACGGCAATTGCGACGCCGATCCCGCCAAGAATCAGAAGGTCATTCAGTGAGACGTTTACCTGCATTGTACTGATGACATCCGCGCCGGATGAATGCTGACCGAACAAGCCGCCTCCCCGCGGCATTTCTCCTCCGCCCCAGCCGCTTGTTTGCTGCTGTGAATCATCGGCTGAGCTGACCTGCTGGGAAAGAAGCTGATTTCCGAGCTGATTCGCCACAAGGCTGCCCGTGACGGATGCGATCCCGATGGCAATAACGGCGACAACCAGAATTTCCGTTAAGAATTGTCCGATGAGCTTCCAGCGCTTTTCGCCGATCGCCATCAAGACACCCATTTCATACTTGCGTTCCCTGATCGACATCATCACGATCAACCCGAGAATGACCGCGCCCGCGATGGATACAAGGTATACCACGTTTTTAGAAAATGACGCGACATTTTCAATCGGGCCGGCCATTTGCTGATACACCTGATCATTTGTCGTCAGCGTGTAGGTTTTATCAACTATGGATGTTTTTTTCGCAGCCGCAACGAATGAGTCAATATATTTTGCATCATCCATATAATAAACGGCTGAGCTGATTTTGTTTTTGTAATCAGACCCTTTTAACGCCGCCGCGGCGGTGTAAGGCGTATAGATTTTATTGTCAGGATTTAAGAATGAAAAATGCTGTGCCTGATCGTCTCCTGATGATGTTGTTTTATAGATTCCCACAATTTTAAGCTTCGTTTTCACAGAATCATCCGCTGCTGAGGAAACGGTAATGGAGCCGCCGACCTTCAGCTTGTTTTGATCTGCCAGCGTTTCATTAATCACGGCGACTTTTGCGTCCGCATCTGTCTTTGTGATGGCGCGGCCGTCAGTGATTTTTGAGCTCCCGCCTGTGAAATCATCAAGCAATGCCGTAGAGAGCACGCCTTCGATCGAGATATCAGCTGAAATCATCTGTCTTCCGCCGCCTTGAAAACGGCCGGCGCCGGAACTGTTATCGGCTGATTCGCCTGAGCTTTTTATCGCATCAAAGCTTTCTGCATTTGCTGACGCTGTCGTGAGGAAGTTGTAATTTTTAACATGCTGTAAAGATGTAAGCTTCTTGGCATCTGAGACGGAAATCGGCGTTGATTCAAACGTCCTCTTTTCACCGTCTTTTTGCTGCTGCGCCATTTGCTTTTGGCGGTCAGCCTGGAGTGTGACGCTCCCGCCGAGCTGCTGCCTTGCCAGTTCGCTTGATTTCTTTGCTGCTGACTGGATCGTAAGACCGGACAGGACAAAAATGCAAATCACTGAAAACACAACCAGCTGCAAAAATGTTTTTCCCTTTTTTGCCTTCATGCTCCAAAAGGCTCTTTTTATAAAGTTCATGTCTGTTCCTCCGTGTGGGTGTCAGATCTTGTAAAACCGGCCTTCTTTAGCACCGGCCATCCGATATGTATATAGTAGGAGAAATGTATGAAAAAAATATGAACAAACTATTTCCGGATGATGAAATAAAAACTAACAATTGTGAAACCCGAAAACACCCGGGTAAAATGGTGCTATTATAAGAAAAAGCGTGAAGATAAGCGGAGGAACCAATGAAGATATTAATGATAGAAGACAATATAAGCGTATGCACCATGACGGAAATGTTCTTTTTTAAAGAAGGATTTGAAGCCGAATTTGTCCATGACGGAGTGGAAGGCTATCAGCGTTTCACGGAAGAGGACTGGGATTTGGTCATTCTGGACATTATGCTTCCATCAATGGACGGAGTGACGATCTGCCGGAAAATAAGAGAGACGAGCAGTGTGCCGATTATTATGCTGACCGCAAAGGACACGGAGTCTGATCAGGTGATCGGGTTTGAAATGGGAGCCGACGACTATGTCACCAAGCCGTTCAGCCCGCTGACACTAGTAGCGCGGATTAAAGCGGTGATCAGAAGATACCGGGCGACGGGGCAGGCCGTTAAAAGCGACGACTTGATCGAAACGGCGTGTTTTTCAATCAATAAGAAGACGCGGGAAGTGTTTCTGCACGGAAAACCTGTCGAGAATCTGACGCCGAAGGAATTCGATCTGCTCTTTTATCTCGCACAAAACCCGCGCCAGGTTTTTTCGAGAGAGCAGCTGCTTGAGCAGGTGTGGGGCTATCAATTTTACGGCGATGAACGTACGGTTGATGTTCATATTAAACGGCTGCGCAAAAAACTGTCCAGTGAGGAAAAACCGTTTTTATACACGGTGTGGGGGGTAGGATACAAATTTGATGAGGATTAAATACTTATATCAGCTGCTGTTAAGCCATGTCAGCATTTTGATTTTGGCCTTTTTCATCATCATTTCCCTGTTTTCGCACTTTGTGAAAGATTTTGCGTATCAAAATAAAGTGGATGAGCTGTCTTCTTACGCGCAGCAGATCACTAGTGAGCTGAACGGCCGCGATCTTGATCTGCGCCGCCTGTATCCGTATCAGGACATGTTAAAAACGCGCGAGACCAGGTTTATTATTTTTGATGAACATCAGCGCCCTTACTTTTTTCCTGACGATATGCCGCCGCGCGAGAAGCTGAAAAGTAAAGAGTGGCACATGCTGAAGCAAGGGAAAACCGTTCAGATCAGAGCGGAGATGAACCGTTTTAATACGGAAGGCTTGGAAGTATCGCTTGTCGCAAAACCGCTTTTTATCAACGATCAATTTAAAGGCGCGGTGCTGCTCGTGTCTCCCGTCAGAGGGGTCGAGCAGATGATCAGCCAGGTCAACCGCTATATGATTTACGCGATCATCAGCACCCTTATCATCACGATTCTGCTGAGCTGGCTTTTATCTAAATTTCACGTCAAGCGGATTCAGACATTGCGGGATGCGACCGGAAAAGTGGCATCCGGTGATTACGATATTTCGCTCAAGAACAGCGGCGGCGATGAAATCGGCATGCTGGCGTCCGATTTCAACATCATGGCCAAAAATCTGAAGCAATCGAGAGAGCAGATTGACCGCCTTGAAAAACGGAGGCGCCAATTTATCGCCGATGTCTCCCATGAGCTGAGAACGCCTTTGACGACCATTAACGGACTTGTGGAGGGGCTTAACAGCAACACCATCCCGGAAAAAGATAAAGAGAAATGCTTCTCGCTGATCAGCGAAGAAACGAAGCGGATGCTCAGGCTCGTGAAAGAAAACCTGGATTATGAAAAAATCAGATCCCAGCAAATCAAACTGGACAAGCTCAGCCTGCCGCTCATCGAGGTGTTTGAAATTATTAAAGAGCATCTCAATCAGCAGGCGGAGGAAAAACAAAATCAGCTGCGGATTCAAGTGGAGGACGGCGTCAAAGTGTTCGCCGATTATGACAGGCTGATCCAGATTCTCGTCAACATCACGAAAAACAGCATTCAATTTACGCAAAAGGGAGACATCACACTGCGCGGGTATGAAGGCTATAAAGAAACGGTGATTGAAATCGAAGACACCGGGATCGGCATCTCCAAAGAGGAAATTGAGCATATATGGGAGCGGTTTTATAAGGCGGACGTGTCCCGGACGAATACGGCATACGGCGAATACGGACTCGGCCTGTCCATCGTCAGGCAGCTCGTCGAAATGCACAGGGGTACGATAGATATTGACAGCGAAAAAGGAAAAGGCACGACCTTTACAATCCGCCTTCCGCTGAATACGAAAAATGAATCATCTTGAAACCGGCGGTCCCGTCTGGCCGCCGTCTGTTTTATCTCCACTCGGAAAATTGCGCTCTGCCGAAACAAAGTTTGCGTGTTTTTCGGGATGGAAAGAGACGGAAACGTGATAAAATAACTGGTAAACAGGTCTTGGATGGGGAGGGTGAAGGAATGAAGAGCGGGTTAATTCCTTCTTCAGCAGTCGGGCAGAAAATTAACGAGTGGTATCGATACATCAGAACATTCAGCGTGCCGGATGCGGAGATCTTGAAGGCCGAGATCAAACAAGAGCTTGACCATATGGAGCCTGATTCGAACTTAGTGCTTTATTATTCCCTCATGGAATTTCGCCATCAGCTGATGCTGGACTACTTGGAGCCGCTGGAAAAACTGAAGATAGAAGACCAGCCGACCCTGTCGGAAATTCTTGATAACATTGATAACAGCCAGGCCGGCCTCAAAGGGCTTCTCGATTATTACGTCAACTTTTTCAAAGGCATGTTTGAATTTGATAAAAGAGAATTTATCTCAGCGATTACATATTATAAACAAGCTGAGAAAAAACTGGCCTTCGTATCGGACCACGTGGAACGGGCGGAGTTTTATTTTAAAGTGGCCGAAGCTTATTATCATATGAAACAAACGTATTTTTCTTTGATACATATAAAAAACGCTTATGAAATTTACGTAGAGCAGGACACATATAACGTCCGGATCATTCAATGCCATTTTGTATTCGGCGTCAATTTAATGGATGAAAGGCGCTTTGAACAGGCGGCCAAACATTTTCAGCACGCTCTGCAAATGGCCGAAAAAGAACAAAAAGCGCAGCTTGTCGGGAGGGCGCTGTATAACCTCGGACTGTGCTACTACAATCAGGACCGCATCGGCGAAGCGATTCCATACTTTGAACGGGCGGTCGATACATTTGAATCACAAAGAATCGTCAATTCTCTTCCTCAAGCATATTTTCTAATCACACTCATTTACTTTAAACTCGGAAAAAAAGAAAAAGCGTCGGAATATCACAAGCGGGGATATGAATATGCTAAAGAAACAGACGATCCCGTTTACACGGTAAAATTCGAATGGCTGCAGGCTCTGTATCAGGCGAAACCGGATGAGGAAACAATCAGTGCGTGTTTCCGTTACCTGGAAGATAAAAATTTATACGCCGATATAGAGGATTTAGCACTAGAAGCAGCTAAATATTACTATGAACAAAATTGCTTTAAAATTTCTTCTGACTATTTTCTGAAAGTCGAAGAGGCAAGGAAACAAATACAAAGGAGTGAGGGTTTGTATGAAATTGAAATCTAAATGGTTTGTTATTTGTTTAGCAGCCGCCGCGATTTTTACAGTGACAGGTGCAGGCCAGACAGATCAGGCTGACTTCCATGTAGCTGAAAGAGGAATGACGTGAGAAGAAAATAGCCTGAATAAAGGAAAAGACTGCATGGGAATGTTCCCGGCAGTCTTTTTTTGCGCGGCCGGACTCGGACAGCGGCGGAAAACAAAAGAAAACGCCGCAGGTCAAAACCCGCAGCGTCCTCATATAGACGGAGTGATGCTTAGAAGCCGCCAACATAGGCAGTACCTACAATAACCAACAGGATAAATAAAACAACGATCAAAGCGAAAGAGCTGATTCCAGAATATCCTGACATGAGCTTCACCTCCATATTGTCTATACCATACAATATGTAAAAGAAGCTGCTTTGTAAGGGATATTAGTGGACAAGAGAAAAAAGAGGCGGTGTCCTATGAGAGTAAGACTCCGGCGAAAAATTCGTCATACAGTGCCCGCACCGCGTGTCTTTCCTGTTCTTCTTTCACTCCGAACATCATGCTGACTTCCGATGACCCTTGATTGATCATCTCGATGTTGACGCCGGCTTCCGACAGTGCTTTGGATGCCCTGGCGGTTGTGCCGACATTATGGCGCATCGCTTCCCCGACGACCATAATCAGCGCCAGATTGTGCCTGACTGTGACTTCATCTGCTTGAAGTTCCTGCTTCAGACGGGTGACGAGCCTGTGTTCCAGTTCTGAGTCCATCTGATTGTGCCGAAGGATGATCGTGATGTCGTCAATGCCGGATGGAACGTGTTCATACGTCAATCCTTCTTCCTCCAAAATGTGAAGGGCTTTGCGGCCGAAACCGATTTCCCGGTTCATTAAATATTTGCTTATGTAAATGCTGCAAAAGCCCGTGTCGCTTGCGATGCCGATGACTGGCCCGTTCGTATTGTCACGGCTGCTGACGACGCGTGTTCCTTTCGCATCCGGATTATTCGTATTCTTAATCTGAACGGGGATGCCGGCCCGAAATGCGGGAATCAGCGCTTCATCATGAAAAACGGAAAATCCGGCATAGGAGAGCTCACGCATTTCCCGATACGTCAGTTCGTTAATTTCTTTCGGATGCCGCACGATTGACGGGTTGACGGAATAGACGGCGTCCACATCAGTAAAGTTTTCGTACAGGTCGGCTTTTAAGCCGCTGGCGAGGATGGAGCCGGTAATATCAGAACCGCTCCGGGAAAACGTCACAATCTCATGCTCCTTCGTGTAACCGAAAAATCCCGGAAAAATGATCAAGCCTTCACGGTTTCTCAGACGGTACAAATGACCATAAGACTCAGGGAGCACCTGCGCGCTTCCGGGTTCATTCGTCACAAACAGCCCCGCTTCTTTCGGACTTACGTATTCCGCTTTCACGCCCTGCCGTCGGAAGTAGGCTGCGATCAGCTTCGCGTTGTTGTCCTCGCCGCTCGCCTTCACCGCATCCATATATTGTTCGGGATTGGTTTTACAGCTGTTTAAAAGAGCGAATAGGTCACTGCGGATTCTTTCTATAATAGAGAAATCCAGGTTCAGCTCACGCGCGATGGCGGCGTACCGTTCAATGACCGTTTCGGCAAGCTCGGGCGCTGCACCTTTTTGCAAATAATGCTCCGCACAGCGGATTAACAGATCCGTCACCTTTGTATCGTCCGAGAAGCGTTTTCCCGGTGCCGATACGACGACGGCTTTCCGCGCGGGATCAGCCGTCACGATTTGAAACACTTTCTCAAGCTGGGCTCCTGACGCAAGAGAGCTGCCTCCGAATTTTACAACTTTCATGATTTACATCCCCTAATATTTAAATTTTCTCACAAATTTAATTTTTATTATCTCTCTTTCAAACATGTAAATCAAGGATTTTTTCTACGTGGGAAGAACATTTGTATTTTCGTGGAGGAATTTTGCCGCTGTTTGTCAGATTTGTTTCCCTCAAGCGTGTCATCATGTGCAAAAAATGATAAGCAGCCAAATGTAGGTTATAGAAAATCCTGCAAATTCTTGATAGACTGATTGTAAGACAATTTAGTGTACGGCCCGCGGATGACCGCTTTTGAAAGCAAAACTGTATTGACTGCGCTTGGAAAGATGATAAGATTATAATTGTCGTTGATAATGATAATCATTACGAGTGGGATATATGGGAGTTGTTTGGCAATCAGTCATACCGTTTGTGATGGGTGCAGGGAGGCAGCATGAAGCTACGTTACTTACTTTTGCTACTGGCGGTTTTGGCGTGTACTTCTATATTTATCGGTGTAGAAGATTTGTCGCCGCTGGATATTTTTCATTTAAATAAAGAACAGGCGGGTACATTGTTTGACAGCCGGCTGCCGCGTTTGGTGAGCATTATCATCGCCGGCATGAGCCTGAGCATCTGCGGATTAATCATGCAGCAGATCAGCCGGAATAAATTTGTATCGCCGACGACTGCGGGAACGATGGATTGGGCAAGGCTCGGAATCTTGATTTCATTAATGCTTTTTACGTCAGCGAGTCCGCTTGTGAAAATGTCTATCGCTTTCGTTTTCGCGTTGGCGGGAAATTTCCTTTTCATGAAAATCCTCGAGAGAATCAAGTTCAATGATGCGATTTTTATTCCTCTCGTCGGTTTAATGCTTGGGAACATCGTCAGCTCAATCGCCACGTTTATCGCATATAAATATGACCTGATCCAAAACCTGTCGTCTTGGCTGCAGGGAGATTTCTCACTGGTCGTCAAAGGCCGGTATGAGCTTTTATATCTGAGTATCCCGCTTTTGATCATCGCTTATGTGTATGCGGATAAATTTACGGTGGCGGGAATGGGAGAGAGCTTTTCCGTCAATCTCGGCCTGAAATACAAACGCGTCGTCAATATCGGTCTGATTATCGTGTCGCTCATCGCTTCACTGGTGATCCTGACCGTCGGGATGCTGCCGTTTCTCGGTTTGATCATTCCCAATATGGTGTCGATTTACAAAGGGGACAACCTGAGGAGCAGCCTGCCTCACACCGCTCTGCTGGGCGCTGTTTTTGTGCTGTTTTGCGACATTTTGGGAAGGGTGATCATCTTCCCGTACGAAATTTCCATCGGCCTGATGGTCGGTGTTATCGGCAGCGGCATCTTCCTGTATATGCTGTTAAGGAGAAAAGCATATGAGTCATAATAAAAAAATTACGCTGCTGGCGGCGCTCGCCATGATATGTATCGGATTCTTCCTGTTCTACGGACTGGGCAATTGGGAATACTCCCTGCCGAGACGATGCTTCAAAGTGCTTGCCATGATGCTCACCGGAGGAGCGATCGCGTTTTCAACGGTCATCTTCCAGACGATTACAAATAACCGCATACTGACACCGGGCATTTTAGGCCTCGATTCCCTGTATATGCTCATTCAGACCGTCATCGTGTTCCTGTTCGGTTCAATGAATATCGTCATGATGAACAAAAATCTTAATTTCGTCATCTCCGTCGGGCTGATGGTGCTCTTGTCACTCGTTTTGTATCAGCTCATGTTTAAAGGCGAGGGGCGGAACGTGTTTTTCCTTCTGCTTGTCGGCGTCGTGTTCGGCACGCTGTTCAACAGTCTGTCATCCTTTATGCAGATGCTGATTGATCCGAATGAGTTCCAGGTTGTTCAGGACAAAATGTTTGCCAGTTTTAACAATATCAATACCGATCTTTTAGGGTTTGCCGGTGCTGTCTTTCTTCTGACGGGCATTTATGTCTGGCGGTTCACGCGGTTTTTTGACGTGCTGTCGCTCGGCAGGGAGCACGCCGTCAACCTGGGGATTGATTACGATAAGCTTGTGAAACAGATGCTCATTGTCGTTGCCATTCTTGTGTCTGTCTCTACGGCTCTTGTCGGGCCGATTATGTTTTTAGGACTGCTTGTCGTCAATCTGGCGAGAGAGTTTTTAAAAACCTACAGGCACACGTATTTAATCGCGGGTTCTGTCCTGATCAGCATCGTCGCGCTCGTCGGGGGCCAGTTCGTCGTGGAGAAAGTGTTCACGTTTTCCACGACGCTGAGCGTCATCATTAATTTTGCCGGCGGGATTTATTTTATCTATCTGCTGTTAAAGGAGAATAAATCATGGTAGAGGTCAAAAATGTAAGCAAACAATACGGAGGGAAAACCGTCCTTGAGAAAACGTCTCTATCCATTCAAAAGGGCAGGCTCACCTCATTTATCGGTCCGAACGGCGCGGGAAAAAGCACGCTGCTGTCTATCATGAGCCGGCTGATTAAGACGGATTCCGGGGAAATTACGGTCGACGGGCAAGAGATCGGGGCCTGCAAAAGCAACGATCTGGCAAAAAAAATCAGCATCCTGAAGCAGACGAACCAAATCAATATCAGGCTGACGATTAAAGACCTGGTCAGCTTCGGCAGATTTCCGTATTCCCAGGGGAAACTGACGGATGAAGATTGGGTGCATATCAACCAGGCACTCAGTTATATGAAGCTGGATGACTTAAAGGATAAATATCTCGATCAGCTCAGCGGAGGCCAGTGCCAGAGGGCGTTTATCGCGATGATCATCGCTCAGGATACGGACTATATTTTTCTCGATGAGCCGCTGAACAATTTAGATATGAAGCATTCCGTTGAAATGATGAAGCTGTTGAAGCGGCTTGTGGAAGACTTCGGAAAAACGGTCGTCGTAGTGATTCACGATATCAACTTCGCATCCGTATATTCAGACCATATCGTCGCACTGAAAAACGGCCGGATCGTCAAAGAAGGGCCGGCGGAGGAGATCATTGAAACCTCCGTGCTTGAAGATATTTATGATATGACCATCCCGATTCAAGAGATTGACAGTCAGCGGATCGGTGTGTACTTTTCTTAAAAACCAGATGAGGTGAAAGTCATGAAAAAATTCGCATTGCTAATCATTGCACTCGTTACGATTTTTGTTGTTTCTGCATGCGGAAACGGGGACAAAACATCAGGCAAATCAAAAGAAACAATCACAATCAAAGATGACCTGAACAAAGAAGGCGTCAAAGTGCCGAAGAATCCGAAAAAAGTCGTCGTATTCAACTTCGGAATGCTGGACACGATGGATGAACTCGGTTTACAGGATCATGTGGCGGGACTTCCGAAACAAAACCTTCCAAAATACTTATCTTCATATAAAAGTGATAAATACGCCAATACAGGCGGTTTAAAAGAACCGGATTTTGAAAAAGTCGCGGATATTGATCCGGATTTAATCATTATCGCCCACAGACAATCTGATTCTTTTAAAGAGTTCTCAAAAATCGCTCCGACGATTTATCTTGATGATGACTATACAAACTACGTTGACAGATTCAAGCACAACACCGAAGTGATCGGCAAAATCTTTAACAAAGAAAATGAAGTGAAAGATAAGCTTGCGAAAATTGACAAATCCATTGCGGATCTGAAGAAAAAGACAAGCAGCACGGATAAAAACGGGTTAGTGGTGATGGCGAACGACGGCAAAATCAGCGCGTTCGGATCTAAATCAAGATACGGCTTCATTCATGATGTGTTCGGCGTCAAACCGGCTGACAAAAACATCGAAGCCTCATTGCACGGACAAAGCATTTCCTATGAATATATCGCCAAAACAAACCCTGATTACATGTTTGTCGTTGACCGCGGAACAGCGATCGGCACAAAATCTTCAACAAAACAAGTGGTTGAAAATGATTATGTAAAATCGGTGAAAGCCGTGAAAAACAACCATGTTGTCTACCTTGATTCAGCTACATGGTATTTATCAGGAGGCGGCCTGGAATCCATGGCGCAAATGGTGAAAGAAGTAAAAGACGGAATCGAGAAGTAAAAAAAGAACCCGGTCACATACGTGATCGGGTTCTTTTTGGTTTACCGCGTAACGGCCTGCTGCTGCTCGGGCTGACGCGGTTTTTTCTTCAATATAAAAGATAGGAGGAAGCCGGCCAGCGCGATGCAGGCGGCTACGACAAATGCCGCATTCATGCCGTGCAGGGCGGCGTTTGCCGGAGTTGTCGCATTTGCGTGCGCGGCCTGGCTGCTCATCACGGAAACTAGCAGCGCCGTACCGATAGAACCGCCGACTTGGCGGACGGTATTGTTCATGGCTGTGCCGTGCGGAATTAAGTGGCGCGGCAGGGCGTTGATTCCCGCTGTCGTCACCGGCATCATAATCATGGCTGTTCCCAAAAGCCGCGCGGTATAAACGACGACAATCCAAATGAGAGACGTCGAGTCCGTCAGATTCATAAACGGCAGGGACGTGAGCAGGATGATGAAGAATCCGGTCATCGCAAGGCCCTTTCCGCCGATTTTGTCAAACACCCGGCCGATAAACGGAGACATCATCCCCATCACAATCGCGCCCGGCAAAAGCATTAATCCGGTATCAAACGCGGATACGCCCCGGACTTTTTGCGTGTAAAGCGGGAGAATGGTTTCCGTTCCGATCAGCAGCGCGAAAACAAGCGTTCCGAGCAGGGTGGTCAGGCTGAAAATCCCGAAAGAAAACACGCGGAATTCCAGCATCGGTTTTTTGAGCTTCATCTGTCTTGCGATAAAGAAAATCAGCGCGACCGCTCCGACAAGCAGCGAAGTCAGCACTTCAGCACTGGTCCACCCTGATGAACCGGCGCTTGAGAAGCCGTAAAGCAGACCGCCGAATCCGAGGGTCGATAAGACCACGGATAAAATATCAATCTGTGTTTCTCGTAATGTCGTGACGTTTTTCATCAGAATAATCGCTAAAAGCAAATCGATGACTGCGATCGGGAAGATGATATAAAACAAAGACCGCCAAGAGAATGCTTCGACCGCCCATCCGGAAAGCGTCGGGCCGATCGCCGGCGCGAACGAAATAACTAAGCCGACCATACCCATGGCGCGGCCGCGCTTTTCCATCGGGAAAATCGTGAGAAATACCGTCTGCATGAGCGGCAGCATAATTCCGGCACCGGCCGCCTGGATAATCCGGGCCGTCAAGAGCACCGGAAAGTTCGGTGCGAATGCGCCGACAATGGTGCCCGCCGTGAAAATACTCATGGCGGAAATCAAGAGGGTGCGGCTTGTGAATTTCTCTATTAAAAACGCGGTAATCGGAATCAAAATCCCGTTCGTCAGCATAAACGATGTTGTCAGCCATTGCGCTTTGTTGGCGTCTATATTGAAGTCATTCATAATGTGCGGCAGCGCCGTGATAAGCAGTGTCTGGTTCAAAATGGCGACGAACGCTCCCGCCAAAAGAATCCCGACAATGACAGAGCGGTTGTATGGTGCAGTTTTAATACTCTTATTCAAGCTGATTCCTTCTTTCTTTATAGTTTGAGCAATGTTTTAACGGCTGCAAGCGGCTGGTGCAGCGGTCCGGCCTGCTCCAAATAACCGATGAGCGCTTTGATGAGAAAATCCCGCGGCTGTTTGTCCGCTGATTCTTTCTCCAGCATAGCCGCCGCGGAAGCGAGTCCTGCGGCGTCATATTTTTCCTCCGGAAGGGCTGA
This sequence comes from Bacillus sp. FSL P4-0334, assembly GCF_038004825.1. Classification (NCBI taxonomy): domain Bacteria; kingdom Bacillati; phylum Bacillota; class Bacilli; order Caryophanales; family Bacillaceae; genus Bacillus; species Bacillus sp. FSL P4-0334. The sequence goes on from NZ_JBBORX010000001.1 coordinate 1,444,648, forward strand.
GACGGCTTCTTTCAGTTCCTTCAGGCTTTCAGCCAGCAATACGGTTTTGTCTTTCGGCTCAAATGAGGAAGCGGAGACGATATAAAGGTCAATCATCTCCTGAGGCAAAGCGGTTTCGGTTGTCCTGTTTTCGACGATGAGATTGAGGTGGCGGATGATAAACTCCGTGAGCGGCTCCAGGGCGAGCGGTTCTTTTTCCAGCTTAATCAGCGTGATGCATTCTCTCAGGAGCCCTTGCAGGACGATCACCAGCTCCCATACATAAGGAATAATGTCTTCGCCGTACGTCTGAATCAGTGAATCGCGATGCCAGCAGATAAAGGTGGAGCGGGCCCTGTGAATATGCCGTTTTACCCGCTCATTAATGGAAGAGGGGCTTCCGTACATCAGCATATTAAAAAACTGCTGATTGCGCCTGAAGCCTTCAAGCTCAGCCATCAGTTTTTTGGCAAACCGTTCCTCAGGGGAGAGGCTTGTTTCTTCATTCAATAATGAAGCGGCGGCTACCATCTGTTTCTGGTTAAAGTCGAGCAGCTCCAACAGCAGGTCTTCCTTTGATTCAAACAGCTTATATAAAGATGCTTTGGAGACTTTGCACTCCTCTGCGATCGCCTGCATCGAAACCGACGAAAAGCTTTTCCCGGAAAAAAGCTTCCTTGCCGCCAGCAGAATATCCGTTTTCTTATCATTCATAAGCCCAGATTCCTTCTTTCGTCACAATAGAAAACCCATCGGTTCACAGAAAACCAATGAGTATATGATGAAAATATTAACAAAAATTTTTACATAGTGTCAACGCTTTTGTTTGAGGAACAGAAAAAACCTGCCGGAGTGTTCCGGCAGGCTGATCCGCTTATTTATCCGTCTTAAACCCTTGTTTTTCAAGCATTTCACGAATGTGAGGATAATAAAGCTGCTTATAGTAGGAGGTGATGCCTTGTGACCAGTTTCTCGTTTCCTGTCCGTCGGTGCGTTTTTTCATGTATTCGGACATCTGCTTGTCATAGGCCTCGATATGTGTTCTTACATCTTCTTCTTGATACGTTTCATGATGCAGAACGGCTGCTTGCGGCAGACGCGGTTTTTTCGCGGAGCGGTCTGCCGGATGGCCGATGACGAGACCGGAAACCGGGAAAACGTATTTCGGAAGTTTCAGCAATTCAATGAGTTCGTCCGGCTTGCCGCGCACGGCGCCGATCGGCACAGTGCCGAGTCCCATTGATTCAGCCGCAGCCGTTGCCGTACCCAGCGCAATCCCGACATCTACGGCTCCGACTAGAACGGACTCTAAACCGTTCGTGATCTCAAGCGGTGTATCATTATATTCTTCAAGCGCAATTTTGGCGCGGTTAAAATCAGCGCAGAATAAAAGGAAAACCGGCGCTTGGTCAATCCACGGCTGGCCGCCAGCCAATTCGGATATTTTTTTCTTCCGCTCCTTATCTTTCACCGCAATAACGGTAAATTGCTGGCCGTTAATGGAAGTGGGCGCTGCCTGAGCGGCTTGGATGATAAGGTCCAGCTGTTCATCCGATACGGGTTCATCTGTGTAGCTGCGGATGGAACGGTGGTCTGTTAATAATTGAAGGACTTCGTTCATGTCATTCATCCTTTCGTTACTCTGACAGTTCTGTGCGGACGACGTCAAGCGGCGCACTCAGCACTTCTTTTGCTTTTGCCACGAATCCTTGGAAATGGTCAGTTGCGTTGTGGAATTTCATCGCTTCTTCATCTTTCCATTGTTCAAGCATGACGAATGTATTTTCCTCACCGACTTTTTCGAAAAGGTCGTATTGCACATTTCCTTCTTCTGCGCGTGAATGCTGAACAAGTGATTGCGCTTCTCCTAAAAATTCCTCGCGTTTATCCGCTTTTACTTTCATGTAAGCCTGTAAGACGATCATGGTTATTCCTCCTGATTGGGTTAATTTGTTATAGTTCGAATATTATCGAACTAACTGTAACATGTTTCGCTGCGAATGGTAAAGGAAAAACCCTCACCGCCTAAATTGTCACCCGCCGATGATCTGTGTTACATTTGACTCATGAACATTCCAAACCATCCTGAAACCGAACGCTTACAGCTGACAAAGGTTCTTCATGCTCTGAGTGATCCGCTCCGCTTAGAGCTGGTCAAACAATTGGCGGAAACAACAGAAAAAACGTGCGGAACCTGCGCTGATGTCCGGGTCGCTAAATCAACGCTGTCCCATCACTTCAAAGTGCTGCGGGAAGCGGGGGTCGCCCAAGTGCGCATAGACGGGAAGCACCGTTATTATTCCCTGCGCAAAGATGATTTACATGAGGCGTTTCCCGGCCTGCTGGAGGCGATTTTGCAGACAGAACCGGACCGCTGGTAAATAAGTCCCCGAATTCCGGGGGTTTTTTTATGCGCCGAAAACCGCCCGGTAAAGCCTGTGGACGCCTTCTTGAATATCGCTCTCCTTCAGGCGGGCGAACCCCAGAATGAGCTGCGGTTTGTTTGAATCGCCTCCCGCTTTCAGACGGAACCGGCTCATCGCAAACAGATCGAGCTGTTCTGCATCCGCCCGTGCCAATATCTCTTTTTCTGAACGGGCGCAGTCAAACTCAGTGACAAAATGAAGTCCCGCATTGGCGCCCTTTACACTGATTCTTTCTCCGAATGTTTCTTCCAAAGCCGAAATGAGGCGTTCCCGCATGTTCTTATAATGCTGCTTCATCTTTTTAATATGTTTCTGATATTCACCGGATTCGATAAATTCTTTCAGCGCGAGCTGGGCAAGCGTGCTGCACGTATGCAGGTCATACGTTCTCTCTTTGAACGTCCGCAAAAGCCCGGGCGGCAGAACCATATAGCTGATGCGCAGACCTGGGAAAAGGGATTTTGAAAAGGTCCCCATGTAGATGACATTTTGAAACCGGTCAAGGCTTTGAAGCGCCGGTATCGTATCGGCGTCATATTTAAATTCACTGTCATAATCATCTTCAATGATGAAGCGGCCGTTCTGTTCGGCGGCCCAGTTTAAAAGCTGAATCCGCCGGGAAGCCGGCATGATCACGCCTGCGGGGAATTGATGGGAAGGCGTGGTGATCAATACAGAGGGCCGGCGTTTTTCGATTTCGTTCATGGACATGCCTTTTTCATCAAGGCTGATCGTCGCCGTCTTTTTCCCGAGGTTTTGCAGCAGCCGGTACATCCTCATATATCCCGGGTTCTCCATGGCGTAGAGCGCGTCTTTTGGCAGCAGTTCCGTCAGCAGCTGCACCAGCAATTGCGTGCCCGCTCCGAGCACGATTTGTTCCGGGCGGCATGTAACGCCCCTTGTCAGGGAAATAAGCCGCGAAATTGTTTCACGGACTTCATATAAACCTTGCGGATGGACGAGTTCTCCGAGTGTATGAAATGAACGGGCGGCTGCTTTCTGCTCACAGCGGAACCAGCTTTTCAGGGGGAAATGCGCCGTATCCACGCTCATATGAGAAAACGAAATCCAGCCGCTTTTATCCGTCTCCCGCTCTTTCAAATTATCAGGCAATGAGAGCGAAGGCGTTTCTTCATGATAAACCGTATCAATTTCCTCCACGAAAAAACCTTTTCTTTCGACTGCATATAAATAACCTTCTGAAAGCAGCTGCTGATAAGCTGAATTCACTGAATTCACGCTGACCTTGAGTGTCTCGGCAAGCTCCCGTTTAGACGGCACCTTTGTATGAGGCATCAGGCTGCGCTTCAAAACGGCCGCTTTTATGTGCTGATAGATCTGCTGATAGATATAATCCGCCGTTTCCGAATGGTCAATGGAAATCGTCAGCATCCAGACTCTGCCCCTTTCTGATACCATGGATAAATTGATTTTGGTACTTTTCATCATACCAAAAAGAAGTCAGAATGATAAGAAAACAATGCAGGGGGATGGAATCTATGAGTCGAACAGCATCATCGGAAGTGACAACTGCCCAGTGGCAGCAAAAACGGGATCAATTCGTTTCCAAGGGGGTCGGCAACGGAAACCGCAGCATGGCGGTAAAAGGGGAAGGGGCGCTTTTGTACGATTTGGACGGCAGACGATTCATTGATTTTGCCGGAGCGATCGGAACGCTGAATGTCGGCCATTCCCATCCGAAAGTGGTGGAGGCCGTGAAGAAACAGGCGGAGGATCTGATTCACCCGGGATTTAACGTCATGATGTATCCGTCTTATATTGAGCTGGCCGAAAAACTTTGCGCCCTTGCGCCGGGAGATCATGCGAAAAAAGCGATTTTTCTCAATTCGGGGGCGGAAGCGGTGGAAAACGCCGTGAAAATCGCCAGAAAATATACGAAGCGCCAGGCTGTCGTGTCATTTACAAGAGGGTTCCACGGCCGCACGAACATGACGATGAGCATGACGAGCAAGGTGAAGCCTTATAAATTCGGTTTCGGCCCGTTTGCCTCAGAGGTGTATCAGGCGCCGTTTCCTTACTATTATCAAAAGCCGGCCGGCATGAGCGACGAGCAGTATGACGACTTTATCATCAGCGCTTTTGAGGATTTCTTTATCGCCGCAGTTGCACCGGAAACCGTCGCCTGTGTCGTCATGGAGCCGGTTCAGGGAGAAGGCGGCTTCATCATTCCGTCAAAACGTTTCGTCCAGCACGTCGCCGCTTTTTGTCAAAAACACGGCATTGTTTTTGTAGCGGATGAGATTCAGACCGGTTTTGCCAGAACGGGAACGTATTTTGCGATTGAGCATTTCGGAGCCGTTCCGGATTTGATCACCGTATCCAAATCACTTGCGGCCGGATTGCCGCTGAGCGGCGTCATCGGCCGGGCGGAAATGCTTGATGCCGCCGCGCCGGGGGAACTCGGGGGCACATATGCGGGAAGCCCGCTCGGCTGTGCGGCTGCGCTTGCGGTCTTGGATATTATTGAAGAAGAAGGGCTGAATCAGCGTTCCGAGGAGATCGGCCGGATCATCGAGCATCAAGCGCTCGAGTGGAAAAAAGAGCATGCCTGTATCGGAGAAGTGCGCAGACTCGGCGCGATGGCGGCCATCGAAATTGTCAAAGATCCGGACACGCGGGAACCGGACAAAGCAAAAGCCGCGGCGATCGCCAAAACGGCGAACGAGAACGGACTGCTGCTGCTGACGGCCGGCATTAACGGCAACATTATCAGATTCCTGACGCCGCTTGTCGTGACGGATGAGCAGCTCAAAGAAGGCCTTTCCATTATCGAAGCAGCTCTGTGAGTTCAATTATTGGAATGCCGGCGGATGTGTCTGCTATCATGAAAGTGTAAGATACATCAACCAGCATTCAATGGCTTTACTATAGCAGAGAAAGGAATGTTCAATATGCCAGAACAATTAACAGTGTACAACCCGGCAACGGGAGAGGCGATCGAAAGCATCCCCCAGCAGACGGCCGAAGATGTTGAAAAAGCGATTGAACGTTCACATCAAGCGTTTCAATCATGGTCCAAAACATCAGCGGGAGAACGTGCCTCACTTTTGAGAAAATGGTATGAGCTGATTGTTGAAAATAAAGAAGAACTTGCGGAATTAATTACGAAAGAAAACGGCAAACCGTACGAAGAAGCGGTCGGAGAAGTTTTATACGGCGCCGGCTATATTGAATGGTTCGCCGAAGAAGCAAAACGGATTTACGGCAGAACAGTACCTGCGCCGACAACGGGCAAACGGATTGTCGTCACCCGTCAGGCGGTCGGCCCGGTAGCCGCGATCACGCCGTGGAATTTCCCGAATGCGATGATTACAAGAAAAGCCGCGCCCGCTTTGGCGGCAGGCTGTACGTTCATCATCAAACCGGCGGAGGATACGCCGCTTTCCGCTTACGCCCTTGCGCGTCTCGCATATGAAGCGGGAATTCCGAAGGACGTGCTGCAAGTGGTAATCGGTGACGGAGCCGAAATCGGAAACGTCTTCACCAGCAGCCCGAAAATCCGCAAAATTACCTTTACCGGCTCAACGCCTGTCGGCAAAATCCTGATGAAAAACAGCGCCGACACCGTAAAACATATGTCAATGGAGCTTGGCGGACATGCGCCGCTGATCGTGGATGAAGACGCTGATCTTGATCTGGCAGTAGCCCAAACAATGGCCTCTAAATTCAGAAATGCCGGCCAAACCTGCGTCTGTGCGAACCGGCTGATCGTACACGAATCCGTAAAAGACGAGTTTGCGAAAAAACTGAGTGAAGAAGCTGCGAAACTCAAAGTCGGAAACGGTCTTGAAAAAGGCGTAAACGTCGGCCCTGTCATCAACAAAAAAGGCTTCGATAAAATCGTCGGCCAAATTAATGACGCCGTGGAAAAAGGCGCAAAAGTGCTCACGGGCGGAACGTATGACCAAAACGATGAAAAAGGATGCTATTTCGTGACACCGACCGTGCTGTCAAATGTAGATACATCCATGAACATCATGCATGAAGAAACATTCGGCCCGGTTGCGCCGATCGTTACGTTCTCAGATATTGATGAAGCGATCAAGCTTGCGAACGATACGCCGTTCGGGCTTGCGGCTTATTTCTTCACAGAAAACTACCGCCGCGGCATCTATATTTCTGAACAGCTTGAATACGGCATCATCGGCTGGAATGACGGCGGTCCGTCCGCGGTTCAAGCGCCGTTCGGAGGAATGAAAGAAAGCGGCATCGGCCGTGAAGGCGGTACGGAAGGCATTGAGCCGTACCTGGAAACCAAATACATGTCTATCGGACTTTAATGAGCCGAAAAGAAAGCCCCGCTTCTAAGCGGGGCTGTTTTTATTGAGCAGTCTGCCGGTGAATATCGCCGGCAGGCTTTTTTGATCTTGCGGGAATAATCGGTTCGATTCCAGACAAAATAACAGCAAATACGATTGAAAGAAGGTCGCCATCATGGATATATTACTGGCTCTTCTCCCGGCTTTATTTTGGGGGAGCATCGTGTTATTTAACGTCAAATTAGGCGGCGGGCCTTACAGCCAGACGCTGGGAACGACAATCGGGGCGCTCATCGTTTCGTTTGTGTTGTATCTGTTTGTCCACCCGGTGCTTTCTGGCCGCATTTTTATTGTCGGCATCATCTCGGGGCTGTTTTGGTCGCTCGGCCAAAGCAATCAGCTTAAAAGCATACAGCTGATGGGCGTTTCAAAAACGATGCCGATATCTACGGGAATGCAGCTCGTCTCGACTTCTTTGTTCGGTGTGATCGTATTCAAAGAATGGTCAACCCCGATCGCGATTACGCTGGGTATTCTCGCCCTTATTTTTATCATCATCGGGATTGTGCTCACATCTTTAGAAGATAAAAAGGGGCGGGCGGACGGAGAACCGGGAAACTTAAAAAAAGGCATTGTCATCCTGCTGATCTCCACGCTCGGTTATTTGGTCTATGTCGTTGTGGCCCGGCTGTTCGGCGTATCCGGATGGTCAGCGCTCCTGCCGCAGGCGATCGGGATGGTCATCGGCGGACTGCTCCTGACGTACAAGCATAAACCGTTTAATAAGTACGCCCTCAAGAACATTCTGCCGGGAATCATCTGGGCGCTCGGGAATATGTTTCTGTTCATCTCACAGCCGCGCGTTGGAGTTGCGACAAGTTTTTCCCTCTCTCAAATGGGGATCGTCATCAGCACGCTCGGCGGAATCTTCATTCTCCGTGAGAGCAAAACGAAGCGTCAGCTGGTCGCCATTGCCATCGGGATTATCCTGATCATTGTGGCCGCGGTATTCTTAGGCGTTGCGAAATCAAATTCATAACAAATGCAGGAGGTTTGAACATGTACACGGATTTAAAAGGAAAAGTCGTTGCCATTACGGGAGCTTCATCAGGATTAGGAAAAGCGATGGCGATCCGCTTCGGACAGGAGCAGGCGAAAGTCGTGGTTAACTACTATAGTAATGAAAAAGACGCCCAAACCGTTAAAGAAGAGATTCAAAAAGCGGGAGGCGAAGCGGTCATCGTTCAAGGAGACGTCACAAAAGAAGAAGATGTCAAAAACATCGTGCAGACCGCGGTGAAGGAATTCGGGACATTGGATGTCATGATCAATAACGCCGGCATGGAAAATCCGGTTCAGTCACATGAAATGCCGCTTAAAGACTGGAACAAAGTCATCAATACCAATCTGACCGGCGCTTTCTTAGGAAGCCGCGAAGCCATTAAATATTACGTAGAGAATGATATTCAAGGAAACGTCATTAACATGTCAAGCGTACATGAAATGATTCCATGGCCTCTGTTTGTTCACTACGCGGCGAGTAAAGGCGGCATCAAATTGATGACGGAAACGCTGGCGCTTGAGTACGCGCCGAAGCGCATCCGTGTCAACAACATCGGGCCGGGAGCCATCAATACGCCGATCAACGCGGAAAAATTTGCGGATCCCGTTCAGAAAAAAGATGTGGAAAGCATGATTCCGATGGGATATATCGGTGAGCCGGAAGAAATCGCGGCTGTCGCCGTCTGGCTTGCTTCAAAGGAATCAAGCTACGTAACCGGCATTACGCTGTTTGCTGACGGGGGAATGACCAAATATCCGTCATTCCAGGCAGGCCGCGGATAAGAAAAAAAGCGATCGCAGGCTCTTTAGAGCCGGATCGCTTTTTGCTTACGCGCGTTTTTTCTTTACAAGCGCCGCGATGGAAAGGATAATCGCCGCAGCTGACAGAACGATGGCTGCAATATCAAGCGCTGATACGCCGGATTTGCTTTCTTCGTTTGACTGTTCAGCTCCGTGCGCATCCGTCACGCTGGCCGATTTCGTGATTTTCGTAATCGAGTGAGGCGTGTCGGCTTTCTCATCACCCGTCCATTCTACAATGCTGCCGTCTTTGTAATATTGGTAAGCGTCCCAAGCGGCATCTCCGCTCTTTTCAGGATTTTTCGCAACGAACGTGAACTGCTGGAATTGGCCGGGCTGGATGCCGCCGTCCTTTGCTTCCCAAGTGACGGAGACCGCTTTGTCATCATGTTTGGATACGGATGTTTTCCAGCCCGGAATCGGCTGATATTGCTGAAATTCAACGCCGGCGGGCATTTTCAGCACGACTTTCGTTGTCGGCTCATTCTTTTCCACAGGCACTTTCATCGTGTACGTTTCCCAAGAACCGGCCGCGGATTCCGCGGGTTTGACTGAGACGTGGGCGCTTGCTGCCGCCGTAAAACCGACGAGTGACAGGGTCACGGCGGATATGAATAATAAAGCCTTTTTTTTCAACATGAGATACACTCCTTAGTTTGTCGTTGAGAATATTTGGTTGATTTCATTAAAATCGTTTGTCAGCCCGTGGACTTTGATCTTCCAGTTTCCCTTTTCGGTGATGGACAGGTTGGCGGCTTCGAATGTGCCTTCCTTCGTCTTCTTCAAATCAAAGGTGCTTTCATGCTGTTTGCCGCTGAAGCCCGTCTGGTAAACAGTGACCGTAAATTGCTGAATGTCTTTTACCAAGCTGCCGTTGTGATCGGTGACAATGACTTGAAATTCATTTTTACCCGGCTGGTTCGGCGTAATGTGCAAGGACAGGGTTTCCCCGTTTCCGATCGTTTCTGAACCGTTAAAAGGCAATGGCGCAGGCGGCGGCGGGCTGGGCAGGCTTGTGAAGACGGCGGTTGTAAATAACACCGCAATGCCTAGTGCCCATTCGGCCTTTATCGTTGCGCTGATGCTCCTTTTTCTGCTGAACTTCGTTATCCATACGTGAACGGCGCCGAGCACAAGCATGATGACAAACAGTCCGATTTTCAAAAGGAGCGTCTTACCGTAAGCGGTGTGAAAGAGTGAATCAAACGTGCGGATAATGAAAAATCCGTTCAGCACACCTGAAAATAACAGCACACCGACAGAGGCGAACGCCCAAGGAGAAAACCGTCTGACCGTTTCCCAAGCGATGGTTTTATCGGGTTTTCTCCACTCTGATGAAAGCAGCAGCACAAGCGCGGCGATACCGCCCATCCATACAGACGCGGCCGATAAATGGAGAAAGTCCATCGCGATGCCGACCGCTTTTTCGTCGATAACCGCCGCATGCCCGGCGAATGCTTTTGCCAAAAGCGAAGCGAAGAAGAACAACAGCGGCGCCGTCCAGTACGCAAATGACCGGAATGCTTTCTTCTTCAACAGCGGGATCATGGACAGGGCGAGCAGGATAAATAAGCTGATCTGGATCATCCAGACGTACCCGCCTGCCGTTTTCAGAAGCGTTTCTTTTACATAGTCCGGCTGGAACGCGGCGCTCCAAGCGCCGCCCGCGTTTTCTTTCGTCTGGATCGGGAGCTGGCAGATAAGCGCGAGCCCCGTTACACATAAAGAAATCACGAGCAGCTTTACAGTTCGTTTTGCTTTTGATGAATCTTTATTATTTCTGTACCAAAACAGATGGAAAAAAGCCGTGCCGATAAACAGGGAGAGAGCGGTGTACAAAATACCGCGGTCGATGGCCGCTTCGGGATGAAGCGCCGCTTGCGATGATGTCTGCTCCTGAAGTTCTCCGCCGGCTTTTCCGACACTGAAAGGGATGACGCCGGATACCGGATGTCCGTCGGCCGATACCGCGTTCCATTCCGCTCTGTAAATATCATGCGGCAGATTTTTTTTCAATGCCGCGGTCATGATGCGGGCATCATTTTTTTGAATCACCGTTTTGCCCGCGTCAACCCGTTCGCCGGATGAATTATAGACCTTAATGGAGTGGAAGCCTTCTTCAATCTGTTCATTAAACTCAATTTCAATCTGCTTCGGCGCTTGTTTTAATTCGCTGTTCTCACCCGGATTTGAGTTTGTGATGTAGGCGTGGGCGAAGCTTGTTTTCGGAATCAAAACAAGGAACAGCAAAAAGATGAGCCAGCGTTTGTTCTGTCTCATGGATGATGACACCGCCTTCCGGTTGGTTGTTGTTATGTCTTGCTGCAGGTGCATCCCTTCTGCCTGTCGTGTAAGATGATGTCCGCCGCCTCGTCAAAGGTGCAAATGACCCCGCCGAATCCTTTTTGAAACCGTTCTGCGTAATCAAGCGTTGAGAAGGGAATCGCCTGAGGCCGGCAGCAGTGAAGGTCAATATCGGCATGGACTAAAAAGTATGCGGAAGCGGCCGTCAGCGTCGTCTGGAGAAGAAAATCTTTACAAATGACGTGGGACACTTCTTCCTTTTTATCCTCATACCGCAAAATCGCGCAATGAATGCAGCACATCTGCTCAACGGCTTGTGAAACGGTAATAAGCTGAACAGAATACGAATGCTGAATCGGCCGCAGGCAATAGCCGCATTGATTGGCGCTTCGTTCTGAATCGGGAGGGAGCGTAATGCCGCCGGGTGTCCGGATAATCCGGTTTGCATCCGCCAGCTGATTGACGTCTCTGTACACGGTCATCTCGGAGACGCCGAATCTCTCGCTTATGTCAGAGATTTTCAGCGCGCCCTCTTCTTTCAGCCATTCAAGCAAGGTTTGCTGTCTGTGAATCGGAAGCAATTCTTCATCCTCCTTTTTATGCGAATGAGTGATGAACCTCCCTCTAAGAGTAGATGTTTTCACAAATGCACACAAGAGCCTGATGATAAAATATGTGAAAAAATGTTGAACAATCACAAATGTAAAAGACGTAGTCAGACTCTGTTATAATAGAAGAGTTGAATGGAGGAATAAACATGAAAGAAACGACCTGCCCGAACTGCGGCAAGCCGATTACAGGCGACATGGTCAGATCATCCATGATCCCGTGCCAGTTTCAGTGCGGGCATTGCCATGTGAAATTGCGTGAATATAAAGTATCAGCTCCGATTATGGCTGCGGCCATTGCGATTACGGTGCTTTTGATTTATCTTGTGCAGATGGCCAGAACCGCCGTCATGCCGATGTTTCCGGCAGCGCGGTATGTGCCGGCCGCCATTTTCGCGCTCGTATGTGCGTATCCGGTGTTTATTGTCAGTGAGCGGCTCATTGCCAAACTCGTCGTCACAAAAGGACACATTATATACAGAAAGCGGTAAGACACCTTTGATGAGGTGTCTTTTTTTTGTTAAGGAGTTGTCACAGTCTCCGTGCCAAACTCCTCTTTACTTTTCATTGAATGGGGATTGTAAGCGTTTTATGATGAAGACACAGGGGAGAGAGAAACCCCGTGTCTTATTTATTTTCATCTGAAGGCAAGCAAACAGGGAGGGAATGAACATGCAGCAAGAACAGCAAGCTGGCATGAAAGTGAAGATACAGCGGTTCGGCAGTTATTTAAGCGGTATGATCATGCCGAATATCGGCGCATTTATCGCATGGGGAATTATCACCGCGCTGTTTATTCCAGCGGGATGGTTTCCGAATCCGCAGCTGAATACATTGGTAAGCCCGATGATTACGTATCTACTGCCGCTTTTAATCGCATATACGGGCGGAAAAATGATTTACGATCACCGCGGGGGAGTCGTCGGAGCGACGGCCGCCATCGGAGTCATTGTCGGAGCGGACATTCCGATGTTCTTAGGGGCAATGATTATGGGGCCTTTGGGCGGTTATCTCATTAAACAATTAGACCGTGTGTTTAAAGATAAAGTCAGACAGGGTTTTGAAATGCTGATCAACAACTTCACGGCGGGAATTATCGGAGCTGTGCTGACGATTATCGCGTTTTATGCGATCGGCCCGGTCGTCCTGTCTCTTAACAAATTGCTGGCGGCGGGTGTGGAAGTCATTGTCCACGCGAATTTGCTGCCGATTGCAAGCGTTTTCGTAGAACCGGCGAAAGTCCTGTTCCTGAATAACGCGATCAACCACGGCATTTTAAGTCCGATCGGAATCGAGCAGGCCGCCAAAGCGGGTAAATCCATTCTGTTCTTAGTGGAAGCGAACCCCGGGCCGGGACTCGGTATTTTACTGGCATATATGTTCTTTGGGAAAGGCTCTTCAAGATCGACGGCTCCGGGAGCGGCGATCATTCATTTCTTCGGGGGGATTCATGAAATCTATTTCCCTTACATTTTAATGAAACCGATGCTGATCCTCGCGGCGATCGCCGGGGGAGCGAGCGGACTGCTTACATTCTCGATCTTTAACGCGGGTCTTGTCGCCGCATCATCTCCGGGAAGCATCATCGCCATTTTAGCGCTGACGCCGAAAGGAAGCTACCTCGGCGTGCTGACGGGCGTCATCGTTGCCGCGGCCGTATCGTTTATCGTCTCGGCGTTTATTCTGAAATCGTCTAAAGCGGGCGAAGAAGATTTGACAGCCGCGGCGGAAAAAATGCAGGAAATGAAAGGCAGGAAAAGTGAAGCGGCGGCCGCGTTGGCAGACAAAGAGGAAGAGCCGGAAAACAGCGCCGCTGATATTTCCGCCGACCAAGTCAGCCGCATTATCTTCGCGTGTGACGCGGGTATGGGATCGAGCGCTATGGGCGCCTCCATTTTAAGAAACAAAGTGAAAAAAGCAGACCTGGATATTGATGTGACAAATACGTCGATCAATAATCTGCCGAATGACGCGGATATCGTCATTACGCATAAGGACCTGACTGACCGCGCGAAAGCGAAGCTGCCGCAGGCGGTGCACATTTCGGTTGATAATTTCTTGAACAGCCCGAAATACGATGAACTGATTGAAAAGCTTAAAAACTAATCAAACAGAAAGAGGGATTTTCATCATGGAAGTATTGGCTAAAGCGAACATCAAACTGAACCAGACAGTGAACTCAAAGGAGGATGCCATCCGCCTCGCGGGACAGACATTGATTGATAACGGCTACGTGAAGAACGGCTATGTGGAAAAAATGTTCGAACGTGAAGAAACATCATCCACGTTTATGGGGAATTTCATCGCGATCCCGCACGGCACGGAAGATGCAAAGGATGAGGTGCTTCATTCAGGCATTTCCGTCATCCAGATTCCGGACGGTGTGGAATACGGTGAAGGCAATACGGCAAAGGTCGTTTTCGGTATCGCCGGAAAAAACAATGAACACTTAGACATTCTGTCAAACATCGCCATCATCTGCTCAGAGGAAGAAAACATCGAACGGCTGATCAGTGCAAAGACGGAAGAAGAACTGGCCGCTATTTTCAGCGAGGTGAACTGACATGATTGCCCTTCATTTCGGAGCGGGAAACATCGGGCGGGGCTTTATCGGCGCCCTGCTCCATCATTCCGGCTATGAGGTAGTTTTCGCTGATGTGAATGAAACGATGGTCAGCCTTCTCAATGAAAAGAAGGAATATACCGTGGAGCTTGCCGACGGCGGCCGGCAGACAGAAATCATCGGCCCCGTTTCAGCCATCAACAGCGCGGTGCAAGAACAAGAGCTGTACAGGCTGATCAATGAAGCGGCGATCATTACGACGGCGGTGGGCCCGAACGTTCTCAGACTCATCGCCCCGTCCATCGCGGAAGGGCTGAAGCGCAGAACGTCCTCTGAGCCTCTCAATATCATTGCCTGTGAAAATATGATCGGCGGCAGCAGTTTTCTGAAAAAAGCAGTTTTCGGACATTTGACGGAAGCGGAGCGGGAACTCGTGAACCGGACGGTCGGCTTCCCGGATTCGGCGGTGGATCGGATCGTGCCGATTCAGCACCATGAAGATCCGCTGAAAGTATCTGTAGAACCGTTTTTTGAATGGGTCATAGACAGAACCGGCTTTGCCGGCGGCCAGCCGGTACTGGAAGGCGCGTTGTTTACGGATGATCTTACACCTTTCATCGAGAGAAAGCTGTTTACCGTCAATACCGGTCATGCCGTTACGGCGTACGTCGGCTATCAGCGCGGATTAAAAACCGTCAAAGAGGCCATCGGCCATCCGGAAATCCGGCGTGTCGTGTACGATGCACTTTCAGAAACGGGCGAGTACTTAGTGAAAGCGTACGGCTTTAAGCAAGCCGAACACGAGCAGTACATGAAAAAAATCATCGGCCGCTTTGAAAATGAATACATCACGGATGATGTGACAAGAGTCGCCAGATCACCGCTCAGAAAACTCGGAGCGAATGATAGATTAGTAGGGCCGGCCAAAAAAATAAAAGAACCGAACGCGCTGGCAGAAGGCATCGCCGCCGCCTTGCGTTTTGACTATCAGGATGATCCGGAAGCGGTTGAGCTGCAAAAGCTTATCGCGGAAAAAGGCACGAGCCGCGTTCTTCAAGACATTTGCGGTATTCAGCCGCATGAACCGCTGCACGGCATCGTGCTCAAAAAGCTCAATCAATAAAAATGAACCCGCGTCGGGGGACGCGGGTTTTTTCTTGCGTTATAATAAGAGGGAAGGGAGGCTGCGTGATGAATCAGAAGCTATTGCCACATCGTTATCCGTTTCTTTTAATTGACGGCACGACGAACAGTGAAGCCGGAAAATGGGCGGCTGCTTACAAAAACATCAGTGAAAATGACTGGTTTATAACTGAATCCCAAAGAGAGATGCCATTTTCGCTCGTCGTTGAAGCAATGGCCCAAACGGCGGCTTGCGCGGGAATTACCGGCGGTGACAGCCTCGGTCTCTTATCCGCGGTGAAGAAAGCGGAAAGGTTAGGTGCTGCTTTGCCGGGAGACCGTCTGGATCTTTTGTTTGAGGTCACGCGGATCAGGCGCGGTTTTGTGTTCGGCCGGGCGAAAGCGTCCGTTGCCGGGAAGCCTGTGGCGGAAGCTGAGCTCAGCATATTTATCCAGCCATCGTAAAAAAAGCCGCCTCCATCGGCGGCTTTCGGACAAGTCTGTTATTTTGTATCATAATCTCTTTCACTTTGTGAATTGTCCCTTTGGTCATGTTTGTGTTTTTCGTCATTGGCGTTTTCCTTCAGCTCTTCCAGCGGAATCGGATCGGTTAAATCATGATGTTCAGGATTTTCATTCGGTTTGTTCTTTTGTTTTCTTTCTTTCATCCTCCATCACCTCAATATTTCTTTTCCTCAACGTTCTCCCCGCCAAACGCAGGAAGCGGTTTTTTGTTCCTGTGGGTCATATGTATTAAAATAGAGACGACTACATTATAAAAAGTGAGGTACATATATGCCGATACAAAGAGAAGACGCAGATATTAAACTGATCGCGATTGATATGGACGGAACCCTGCTCAATGACGAGCAGCTCATCCCGGAGGAAAACCGGCGGGCGATCAAGGAAGCGGAGGCGAAAGGAATTCACGTCGTCATCAGCACAGGACGCACGCTGATGACCTGCCGCGAACTGGCTGAGTCTCTCGAGCTGTCATCCTTTTTAATCACGGCAAACGGCAGCGAAATCTGGGATTCCGACTTTGAGCTGGTTGAGCGCAAGCTTCTTCATACCGATCATATTCAAAAATTATGGGATCTGAGGAATAAGCACAACACGAATTTCTGGGCCTCTACCGTCGATAGAGTGTGGAGAGGGGAATTCCCGGAAACGATTACGGATCATCAGTGGCTCAAGTTCGGATTCGAAATCGAGGATGACGAAGTGCGGAATGAAGTGCTGAAAGAGCTCAAGGAATACAAGGAGCTCGAGATCACAAACTCCAGTCCGATCAACATCGAAGTCAATGCCCTCGGTATCAACAAAGCGGCTGCGCTGGCGAAGGTATCGGAAAAACTCGGCTTCACGATGGAAAATGTGATGGCCATGGGTGACAGTCTGAATGACATTGCCATGATTGAAAAAGCGGGTGTCGGCGTCGCCATGGGGAATGCGCAGGACATTGTGAAAGAAACAGCTGACTGGGTGACTGATGTCAACACGGAAAACGGGGTCGCCAAAGCGATCCGCCACTGGGTGTTATAATAGAAAAAAGAGAGAGTCTCAGTATGAGGCTCTCTTTTTTTTGTTTTGTCAGATTTGTGACTAGGTCCATGGTAGGTTTTCTGACAAAAGGATGTTCAAACCTGTCAGAAATAAATATAATGAAGAGAAATCCAACAATTCGGAATAGTCATTCCGAATAGCGGAATGATAATCATATAAAACGTTTACAATACAGGAGGGATCTTATGTTTCAGATTGACATCAATTGTGATTTAGGAGAGAGTTTCGGTGCTTATAAAATCGGGCTGGATGAAGAGATTTTGGATTATGTGACATCTGCAAACATCGCCTGCGGCTTTCATGCGGGTGATCCCAGCGTGATGCGCAAAACGGTTGCGCTTGCGGCGGAAAAAGGCGTGAAAATCGGCGCTCATCCCGGGCTGTTCGATCTGCAGGGATTCGGGCGGCGGCAGATCGCGATTACACCCGAGGAAGCGTATGATCTGACGCTGTACCAAATCGGCGCGCTGTCAGGGTTTTTAAAAGCAGAAGGTGTCGAGATGCAGCATGTGAAGCCGCACGGCGCTTTATATAATATGGCCGCCGTCAATCCCGGCCTGTCAGAAGCCATCGCTCAGGCGGTCTGTCATTTTGATCCCGGGCTTATTCTTTTCGGGCTTTCCGGAAGCGAGCTGATTAAAGCGGGAGATCGAATCGGACTGAGGACGGCAAGCGAAATGTTTGCGGACCGCACCTATCAGGAAGACGGCACGCTGACGCCGCGTTCAGAGCCGGATGCGCTGATTCAGGATGACAAAAAAGCGGTCGGTCAAGTGATTCAAATGGTGAAAGACAGCACGGTGACATCACGTAAGGGACAAGCTGTAAGCCTGAAAGCGGACACGGTCTGCATTCACGGAGACGGAGCCCACGCCCTCACATTCGCAAAAACAATCAAAAAAGAATTAAAAGCGGCAGACATTCAAATCAGCGCACTTTCAAAAGACTGAGCAGCAGAGGGAGGAAGACAGCATGGAGCAAAAGAAAAAAACAGCCGGAAAGGCTTCCGGCAAATGGTCGCTTCTTTTAGGCGCGACATTTTTGATGGCGACATCATCAATCGGGCCCGGCTTTCTGACGCAAACGGCCACGTTTACTAATACATTGGCGGCAAGCTTCGGCTTTATCATTTTAATTTCTATTATTTTGGACATTTTCGCGCAAACCAATGTATGGCGGATTATCGCGGTTTCCGGAAAGCGCGGCCAAGAGATTGCCAATATGGTGCTTCCGGGCGCCGGTTATGCCATTGCTTTTCTGGTCGTGCTCGGCGGACTTGCGTTTAATATCGGAAACATCGGCGGCGCGGGTCTCGGTCTTCAAGTATTATTCGGGATCAAACCGGAGATCGGCGCTTTAATCAGCGCAGCGGTCGCGGTGCTGATTTTTGTCATAAAGGAAGCCGGAAAAGTCATGGACCGTTTTATGCAGATCGCCGGAATCGTCATGATCGTATTGACTGTGTATGTTGCCGTAACGACGGCTCCGCCGGTCGGACACGCCGTTGTGAAAACTTTTATGCCTGATCATATCAGTGTGCTGGCGATCGTGACGCTTGTCGGCGGCACGGTCGGCGGATACATTACATTTGCCGGCGGCCACCGTTTGCTTGATTCAGGCATCCAAGGGAAGGAAGTCCTCCCTCAGGTTACGAAAAGCTCCATCACAGGCGTTCTGATTACATCGATTATGCGGATTGCCCTGTTTCTCGCCGTGCTCGGCGTCGTCTCAAAGGGCCTGAGCATTGATCCTGATAATCCGGCGGCTTCTGTATTCCGGCTTGCGGCGGGAAATGTAGGCTATAAAATTTTCGGCGTCATCATGTGGTCTGCCGCTATCACGTCTGTCATCGGCGCCGCCTATACATCGGTATCATTTTTCAAATCATTTTCAACAAAAATCGAAAAGCACTCACATGGCGTCATTATCGGTTTTATCATCGTATCCACTCTTATTTTTGTTACGATCGGCCAGCCTGCCAAAATTCTGGTCGCGGTCGGTTCGCTTAACGGCTTAATTCTGCCGCTTGCATTAGCGATGATACTGTTGGGCGCTTATAAGAAAAAAATCGTCGGCGATTACAAGCATCCGATCTGGCTCACGATTGCAGGGGCGATCGTAGTGGTTGTCATGGCGGTTATGGGCATCTATACATTATTCACGCAGATGCCGCAGCTATGGAGCTGATGATATGAAAAACCATATGAGTGACATGAGCCCCGAAGAAGTCAGACAGCTGATCAGGAAGGGGCAGATGACCGGGCCGACGGCGGGGATGGCCGCTTCTTACGCACAAGCCAATCTCGTCGTTTTGCAAAAGGATCTTGCCTTTGATTTTCTCTTATTCTGCCAGCGCAATCAAAAGCCTTGTCCGGTGCTTGATGTGACGGATGCGGGTTCACCCGTTCCGGCAATAGCTGCGCCGGGAGCTGATATCCGGACGGACTTTCCGAAATACAGGATTTATCGGCATGGCGTGCTTACTGAAGAGGTAACGGATATTACGCCGTATTGGAAGGATGATGATGTCGGGTTTTTAATCGGCTGCAGTTTTTCATTCGAGCAAGCCCTTATTAATCAGCACATTCCAATCAGGCACATCGATGAGGGTGTGAATGTCCCCATGTATAAAACAGACATTGACTGTGTTCCCGCCGGCCCGTTTTCTGGAAAGATGGTCGTCAGCATGAGACCGATTCCGGAAAGGCTTGCAGTCCGCGCGGCGCAGGTCACGTCACGTTTTCCCGCCGTGCACGGCGCCCCCGTCCGCATCGGAAATCCGCAAAGCATCGGTATCAGCGATTTGCATCAGCCGGATTTCGGAGATGCCGTAACGGTGCGGGAAGGTGAAGTTCCCGTATTCTGGGCTTGCGGCGTTACGCCCCAGGCGGTGATCATGGAAGCAAAGCCTGACATCGTAATAACACATTCACCGGGGCACATGCTGATCACCGATATACGAAATGAATCGCTTGCTGTCCTGTAAGTGAGAAAGAATACAACGAGGTGATGACAATGATGCAGTATAGCGGAAATACAGCGCTTGATATACAGCCGTACGGTGATTCCGCCGTTATCATCCGCTTTGGCGGGCACATCAGCGAAGAGGTCAACAGCCGGGTGCATGCGGCGGCAGCCTGTATGGAAGAACGGCCGTTTCCGGGCTTCGTTGAATGTATTCCGGCATTCACAAGCTTAACGATCTTTTATGATGTGTATGCCGTCTCAAACATAAAAAAAGGCGTCTCTCCTTTTGCCCTGGTCAAGAAAGAAGTGACAGAACGTCTCAGCCATATAATGACCGGCCGCAAAGAAGAGCGCCGGGTGATGGAAATCCCCGTTTGCTACGGCGGTGATTTCGGTCCCGATTTAGAAGAGGTCGCTGAGATGAACGATCTGACCCCGGAAGACGTCATCCGCATTCATACTGAAGGCGAATATCTCGTTTATATGCTCGGATTTGCGCCGGGATTTCCGTTTTTAGGAGGAATGTCTGAGCGGATCAGAGCGCCGAGAAAGGCGTCGCCAAGGCCGTCCATCCCGGCCGGTTCAGTAGGAATCGCGGGAATGCAGACCGGTGTGTATCCGATATCCACTCCCGGCGGCTGGCAGCTGATCGGCAGCACCCCGCTCCGTCTTTTCAGGCCGGAAGAACATCCGCCGAGTCTTTTGAGAGCGGGCGATACGGTGAAATTCGTCCGGATCACGGCAGAGGAGTACAGCCGCATCAAGGAGGGAGCCGAATGAGTATGAAAGTGGTAAAGCCCGGTCTCTTGACGACGGTTCAGGACAAGGGGCGGACGGGATATCAGAAATACGGTGTGCTGGGAAGCGGCGCAATGGATACGATCTCACTGCGCATCGCCAATCTTCTTGCCGGAAATCAAGAAAAAGAGGCGGGACTGGAAATTACGCTCATGGGGCCCGGGCCTTCCTTTGAATTTTCAGAACCTGCGGTTATTGCTGTCACGGGAGCTGATTTCGCCCTTCATATTAATGGGGAGCCCGCCCCTCTGTGGAAACCAGTTTTGATAAAGGAAAACAGCGTCGTCTCATTCGGGCCGTGCAAGATGGGGAGCCGCGCTTATCTCGCCGTCGCGGGGGGATTTGACGTGCCCGCCGTCATGGAAAGCAAAAGCACGTATGTCAGAGCGGGGATCGGCGGCTTTTGCGGAAGAGCGCTGCAAAAAGATGATGAGCTGCCGCTCGGCCGTATGACGCCATGTTCGGAATCAATCGCGTACCGTCTGAGCGATTCTTTCGGACAGCATGGTTTCTCAGCGCCTGATTGGTCTGTCAGCAGCAGAGGATTTCTGCCGCTGAAAAAAAATCCGGTCATACGAGTGCTTGAAGGCGCTCAATTTCATGCTTTTACAGAAGAAGCAAAATTACGTTTTTACCAAGAGTCATATACGGTCACGCCTCAATCCGACCGAATGGGCTACCGGCTGAAGGGCGCTCCGCTTGAATTGCGGGAGCCGCTGGAGATGGTATCAGAGGCCGTGACGTTCGGAACGGTGCAGGTGCCGCCGGACGGCAATCCGATTATTCTGCTGGCTGACAGACAGACGACGGGGGGCTATCCGCGGATGGCGCATATCATATCCGCCGATCTTCCTCTCGTCGCCCAAACGATGCCGGGGGAACATATCACGTTCCGGGCCGTTTCGCTGGAGGAAGCGGAAATGCTGCTTTTAGAGAAGGAACAGCAGCTGAAGGAGCTGAAAGCAAGGCTCAAAATGGAATGGCTGATCTGACAAAGGGGCTAAAGATCATGGAAAACAAAAACAAAACCGTCATCAAATCAATGGAACTGCTTCATTTGTTTCTGACTGAACCGAGCCTGAGCTTAAATGAGCTGGTTTCTCTATCGGAAATGCCGAAGACCTCGGTTCACCGGATGGCAAGCTCGCTGGAGGAAACGGGATTTCTCACCCGGGCAGCGGACGGCCGTTATCAGCTTGGTCTGATCTTTTTACAATTCGGCCAGCTCGTCTCTGAACGTCTGGACATCAGGAAAATAGCCAAACCGATTATGGAAGAGCTGTGCGGCGAAGTGGATGAGGCCGTTCAGCTGATCATGAGGGATGGAGATGAAGCCATTTACGTCGAAAAAATTGAAGGCACCCAAACCGTCCGCCTGTATACGGCAATCGGCCGCCGGTCGCCGCTGTACGCGGGAGCGTGCGCCAGAAGCATTCTATCGTTTCTGCCAAAAGAGGAGATTGACACATACATTCAGAAGACAAAGCTTGCCGCAATCGCCTCAGGCACGATGACGGATCGGGCTGAACTGCTTCAATCCATTGAAAGGTCCTTACAATCAGGTTATACGATCAGCTATTCGGAATTAGAAGATTACACGGCGGCGATCGGGGCGCCGATTTTCAATCACGAAGGTAAGGTGGCTGCCGGAATCAGCATCGCCGGCTTCGAAGCCCGGTTTTCAGAGGACAGGCTGCCGTATTTAACCGAAAAGGTCAAAACCGCCGCACAGCATATTTCTGAGAAATTGGGTTATTGACCGAGCCAATTTTTCTTCACTCGCGTACATTACAATATCGATAGTAACGAGTGGAGGAAAGTAAATGGGACTTGTTTATACGGCGCTGGGGGATTCTTTGACGACGGGGAGGGGATCCGGGCCGTTTTCCGCCGGTTTTGTCCAGCGGTTCGGGCGTATGATGGCAGAAGATTTACAGACAAGAACTGACGTATCCATCTTTGCCAAATCAGGCCTTGAGACGGGAGAAATTCTCGGGCTTATGTCCTTGCCGTACATTCAGAGGCGGATTCAGGCTGCTGATATGATTACGATTACAGGCTGCGGCAACGATTTGATCGATTCGGTTCAGGCATATCAGCAAACATCGGACGCTTCGGTGTTCACCAGCGTGTCCAGTCACTGCCATGAGAACTTTGAAAAGATGATTGCCAAGATCGCTGCCTTAAAAGGGCCGCACCCGTCTCCTTATGAGATCCGCGTCTTCAATTTATACAATCCTTTCCCGGGAATCTCCATTGCAGAAAAATGGATATCCTCTTATAATGCGCACCTCAGCACACTCGCATCGGCGCCGCACGTCAAAATTGCCGACGTCCACAGCGCTTTCAAAGGAAAAATGAATGAATATCTCTCTCATGACCGCGTACACCCCAACAGCAAGGGGTATGAAGTCATGGCATGCGTCCTGCGGGGGCTCGGATACGGAAGCCTCGCCCGCTCATAACCGCGCGCTCCTTTTCATCGGGAGCGCGCTTTTCGTGCTCCTTAAAACAAACTTAAAATTGTCCGACTTTCGTTCTATCCGCGCAAAAAATACGCTAGAATAATGGGGGATAAAGACAGAAATAGAATTGTGTTCAAAAAATGATAACAGAAAGGATGGATTGCTTTGCTGCGCGCCTTAAAACTGTCACTCGCGATGCTGATTATTATACTTGCGGCCGCCGCATTTACGTATGCGGAACATACCTCTGTCATACAGCCGGTTATGCTCGTGTTTCTCGGTGCGGTCATGTTCATTCAGGGGCTGGAGGAAAAACGGAAAGAAAACGACGGCTCCGGGAAATTCAATATCTATACCGCCGTTTTTGTATGGTCGATCTCCTTAATCGGTTTTACGCTTCACGCGATCTGAGTCTGATAGATCCTGAAAATGCTCCACAACGGGAAATGGTGAATAAAAACGGTGCAGTAAGGCTTTCCATTCCTGATATTCCGGCGATCCGCGAAAGCCTTTTGTATGATCTTCTAATGTCTCCCATTCCACAAGCAGCAAATATTTATGCGTCTTTTCCATACATTTGGACAAGGAATGGGACAGATAACCTTTCATGCCCGCGATAATCGGCTCCGCCCGGCGGAATGCCTCTTCGAATTCCCCCTCAAGACCTTCTTTTACATACAGCATGGCTGCTTCTCTGGTCATCTGAAATTCCCCCTTTTTTTAATAGATACATTGTATAAGAATATGGCCCGTGACGGCAGGAGAAACAAAAAAATTTTAAATAATATGAGAAAAAAATCCTTGCCAGCCTGATTTGGTTTAGGAGAAAATAACAGTTGGAAGGCAGGGGAATAGACAGTGAAAAAAGGGTTATACCTATTACTTTTACTCGCAGGAATCATAGGTTTGATCGGCTGCTCGAAAACGGAATCGGCCGAAGACAGAATGAAAGATTTCGTAAAAGACTGGAACGGCGGTCATTACGATAAGATGTATCAAAGCCTCACCCAGGATGAAAAGAAAAAACGATCCAAAAAGGATTTTATAAAGCGATATGAAACCGTTTATGAACAAGCAGGGGTCAAAAATCTGAAAGTCACTGCCGAAAAACAGGACGAAGACGACAAGAAAAAAGATGACCTCCAGCACATCGATTATAAAGTCAGCATGGATACAAAAGCAGGGAAGGTCGCTTTTGAAAACACGGCCGTCCTGAAAAAAGAAAAAACAGACGATGGAGAATCATGGAACATCGACTGGAATCCTTCTTTTATTTTCAAACAGCTTTCCGATGACAAAACCGTGCAGATCGCAAATGAAGAACCGAAGCGCGGACAAATTTACGACAAAGATGGAAAAGGTCTCGCCGTGAATACCGAGGTGCCGGAAATCGGCATTATCCCTGGAAAACTCGGCAAGGATAAAGACAGCGTGATCAAAAAACTGTCTGAAAAACTGGACCTTTCTGAAGACGATATCAAAAGCAAATTGAACCAAGGCTGGGTAAAAGACGACTCCTATGTCCCGCTTCAAAAAATCAGACCGGATGATGAAAGCAAGGTCAAAAGCCTGCTCGCATTAGACGGCGTGACGAAAACGAAAGTCAGCTCCCGCTACTATCCGTACGGCGAAAAAGCGGCCCATCTGACCGGTTATATTAAAACCATCACAGCGGAGCAGCTGAAAAAAGCGAAAGACGGCCAATACAGCGATACTTCCAAAATCGGCATCGCCGGCCTTGAGAATGTATATGAAGACAAGCTGCGCGGCACGACCGGCTGGAAAATTTACGTCCCTCAAACAGGTGAGGTCATTGCTGAAAAGAAAGCCGAAAGCGGGCAGGATATTCATGTAACGATTGACATGAAAACGCAGACGAAGCTGTATGACTCTATGAAAGATGACAGCGGAGCGGCAGTCGCCCTCGAACCGCAAACGGGAGAGACACTCGCGCTCGTCAGCGCACCGTCTTATGACCCGAACGGCTTTATTTTCGGTTGGGGCGGCAAAGAATGGAAAAAGCTGAATGAAGATAAAAACAATCCGTTTTCAGCGAAATTCAACAAACTTTATGCGCCGGGATCAACGATTAAACCGATTGCCGCGGCAGTCGGCCTGACAAACGGCACATTGAAAGCGTCAGAAAAGAAAAAAATCACCGGAAAAGAGTGGCAGAAAGATTCAAGCTGGGGCGGTTACCATGTCACACGCGTATCAGAGCGCCTGAATGAAGTGGATCTCGAAAACGCGCTGATCACATCGGACAACATCTACTTTGCGCAAAATGCCATAGATGCCGGAGCGGACGCGTTTACAAAAGGATTAAAAACATTTGGGTTTGATGAAGAGATTCCGTACCAATTTCCGATTGAAAAGTCTTCAATCGCTAACGGCAAGCTTGATTCCGAGATCCTTCTCGGAGATACGGGCTACGGCCAGGGGCAGATGCTGATGTCTCCGCTGCACTTAGCTGCTGACTATACCGCATTTGTAACAGACGGAAATCTCGTCAAACCGACATTGATCAAAGACGGAGAAAAAACACCGCAAATCTGGCATAAGCAAGTGGTATCGAAAGCCAATGCCGAAGAAATCACAAAAGGGCTGAGAGGCGTCGTTGAAGATCCGCGCGGCTCTGCATATCAGCCGGCCGTAAGCGGCATTACCGTAGCCGGAAAAACCGGTACAGCCGAGCTGAAAACGTCTAAAGAAGATAAAGACGGCAAAGAAAACGGCTGGTTTGTCGGTTACGATTATAAAAAGAAAGACCTCTTGATCGCGATGATGATTCAAGACGTCAAAAAACGCGGCGGAAGCCATTACGTCGTTGAAAAAGCGAAAAAGCAGTTTCAGAATCATTAAATGACGATTTTTGCGGGCTGAAAGGAAAATCGGCCGCCGAAGCAGAATGAAACAGCATGGGCAATTCCTGAAAACAGAGATACAAGAGGCTCTAAGAAAAAGGGGGATTTCACATGCAGCGCATTCAATTGGCTGAAGACCTGGAATTTTCAAGAGTGATACACGGGCTTTGGCGTCTGAACGAATGGAATGTTTCAGACGGAGAGCTGCTGAATCTGATTGAATGGTGCATCAGCCAAGGCATCACCACCTTCGACCATGCCGATATATACGGCGGTTATACGTGTGAAAAGCTCTTCGGCGGCGCTTTGTCCCTTTCGCCTTCAATAAGGGAGCGAATCGAAATCGTCACAAAATGCGGGATTGTCATTGAATCACCGGAACGGCCCGGAAACAAGTCGCATCATTATAATACGTCGAAGTCTCACATTTTAGCGTCGGCGGAGCAGTCGCTTTTGAATCTGAATACGGATTATCTGGATGTGCTGCTCATTCACAGACCGGACCCGCTTATGGACCCGGAGGCTGTGGCTGAAGCGTTTCATGCGCTGAAAAGCTCGGGAAAGGTCAGATATTTCGGAGTATCGAACTTTAAAGCGCACCAGTACAGAATGCTCGAATCCTATTTGGATGATCCGCTCATCACAAACCAAATTGAAATCTCGGCGTACGAGCTGGAAAATATTCATGACGGCACGCTGGATTTCTGTCAGGAAAAACGCATTCCGCCGATGGCGTGGTCACCGCTTGCGGGCGGGAGCGTCTTTACCGGACAATCAGATAAGGACGTCCGTATCCGTGCCGCGCTTCGTTCCGTACAGGAAGAAATCGGCGCCGCTTCCATTGACGAAGTCATGTACGCATGGCTGTTCACCCACCCGGCAGACATCATGCCGATTGTCGGCAGCGGAAAAGAGAACCGCATTTCCGCCGCGGTGCGTGCATCCGCGTACAAACTCAGCCATGATCAGTGGTTCCGGATTTATACCGGTGTCCAAGGCTGCGATATTCCATAAACAGAACAAACGCCCGGAAGCTATCTTCCGGGCGTTTGTTTATGTGGTGTGCAATGTCTAAAAACAAGTAAGGTCACTTTGAAGTATAGCCGTGCGGATCAAGAGTAACAAGCGTCATGGCATATTATCTGACACATTTTTCTTTTTCAATACTGTCACACGGCCCAGTGCCAAATTGCCATTTGAAAATGGTTGAATAATCATTGAAAGCGTTTTATATTATAACTTACACCACTTTCCCCGGCAGCACTCCCCATATGACATACTTCTCACAACTAGAAAATCTGGAGGCGCGTTTCATGTATATGACAGCGAGAGAACAAAAATTAATGAAACATCTATTACTGCAGAACCGGTACGAGACAGTGCATGAACTGGCGGAAGCTTTACAAGTCAGCACAAGAACCGTTCACCGCGAGTTAAAAACAATCAAACCGATAATGGAATCATTCGGTCTGGCACTTGATAAACAGCCCGGCAAAGGACTGAAAGCGGTAGGAAACCCGGAGGACAAACAAAAACTCCTGTCAGACCTGTCCTATGAACAGCATGAATACAGCGCTGAGGAGCGGAAACTTTTAATTCTATGTTCACTATTAGAGTCTCAAGAGCCGATCAAGCTCTACAGTCTGGCGAACGAACTGCAAGTGACAAACGCGACGATCAGCTATGACCTGGATGAGCTGGAGACTTGGATTGCGCCCTTCGGCTTGACGCTGATCCGAAAAAGGGGCTTCGGCATTCAGCTGACGGGGCCGGAAAATGCGAAACGGAAAATCGTCGGCAATCTCATCGTCAACCGCCTTGATATTCAAAGCTTTTTGGAAGCGGTTGAATTGAATATTAAAGGAAAACCGGACGATGCTGAAAAAATGTTCGGCGTCGTAAATAAAGCGGAACTTTTGAAAATGGACCGGCTCTTAATTCAGCTCAAGGAAAAAATCGCGATCGCCTTATCTGACAGCTCATACATGGCGCTTGCGGTTCATTTAACCTTTGCGATGGACCGGATCAGGCTCGGAGAAACCATCACGATGGAGGCTTCGGAACTAAAAGCGCTGCAGCAGACAAAGGAGTACGGCTCTGCGCTGGAAATGGCAAAAGAGCTTGAAAAAGCGTTCGGCGTTTCAATTCCGGAAGCTGAGATCGGATATATCACCATTCATTTGCGGAGCGCCAACCGCAAATACAAAACGGAATTCAAACCGGAAGACATAGAGGTTGAAACGGCCTTGCAAACGAAGCAGCTGATCGGCTTCATTTCTGAAAAAATTAAAATTGATCTGACGGAAAACGGCTCTTTATACGACGGTTTAATCGCCCATCTGGAGCCTGCGATCAACCGGGTAAAAGAAAATATCGACATGTACAATCCGATGACCGAGCAAATTAAACGCGACTACTTTCTGCTGTACATGGCCGTAGAAGAAGGAATGGAAAAATTCTTTCCGGGGCTTCTTTTCTCTGATAATGAGATCGCTTTCATCGTTCTTCACTTCGGCTCCGCTTTGGAAATCAAACGGGAAGAGGCGAAGATCAAAGCGCTGATCGTCTGTTCAAGCGGCATCGGGTCGTCCAAAATGCTCGCATCCAGGCTGAAAAAAGAGCTTTCGGAAATCCGTTCCTTTGATATGTCTTCCCTCATCGAACTGAAGGATCGAGACATCACCGCGTATGACATGATCGTATCCACCGTTCCGATCCCGTATGAAAATATTGATTACGTCATGGTCAGTCCGCTTTTAAACGAAGAAGACGCTGATCAGGTCAAGCAGTACATCAAAAGAAAAATTCCGCTGATTCTTGACAAAAAAAGAAACGGTAAAAGAGAAGAGAAGCAGCCGGAGACGCCTGATATGCTGGAAGCGGCCGGCCGTATGGCGCATTACGCGGCGGTTATCCAAAGCGTGCTGCGGAACTTTTCGATCAAATCCATTGATTCAAACACGGCGTATGAGCTGTTTTTGAACCGTATGTTTGACATGCTGGAGCAAGAAGGATTGGTTCATAATGCCCAAAAAACCGCACAGCGCCTTGCAGAGCGTGAACGACAGGGCGGACTCGGCATTCCGGGAACGGCGATGGCCCTGTACCATCTCAAAAATGAAGAAATTGTCACGCCTTTTTTCAAAATTTATGATTTGACGGCTCCATGCAGTGTCAAAGGCATGGACGGAAATTCCCTGACCGTCGACCGCGCTTTGGTGATGATGGCGCCGGCTGATATGCCCGCTGAAGGGGCGGAAATACTAAGTGCGGTCAGCTCGGCCATCATCGAGTCCGAAGACAGTATAAAAGCCTTCCAGACGGAGGATGAGGCCGATTTATACAAACGTTTAAACAAGCTGTTTTATCATTTCATTCAGGAGAAAGGACAGCGGTAAACAGGAAGCGCACACCTCATGTGGGGTGTGTTTTTTTGTGCATGTATGAGGGTAAGGGGAAGGGAAGAAACTAAAAACACGGGACTATTGTATCATTCACTGATGGAATAGTTCTAAAACAAAATAGTTTTACAAGTTATATTTTTTGGTTTAAAATGGGTTGCGTGAGAAAGAAAATCTGACAGAGTTTTTTTGTGATTTATCATTATGGGAGATGAAAATATGGAGACATTACAGCATCTGATTCTGCATGACATTTCAAATAGCGAAGAGATCGAAGCTGTAAAAAGCGGTGCGCATACCCTGACCTACGCGGAATATCGAAAACGAATCAACCAGCTTGCACAAGCGCTTCTTGATAAAGGAATAAAAAAAGGCGACAGAGTGGCGATGCTTTGCAAAAACGGCCACGCGGCATCCATTGTCATGTTTGCGGCACTCGAAATCGGCGCGGTGGTTGTGCCGGTCAGCTGGCAATTAACACCTTACGAAATGAAAGGCATTTTAGCAGCCTGTGAACCGAAAGCTGTTTTTTACGGCACTGAATTTAAAGAGATCATGGAAGAAGTGCTTCCTGCGCTGGTATCTTCTCTTAAACTGAAGGTCGAGACCGGAACAGCTGCGGAGACAACGCCTCAGTTTGACGCTTTATTGACAGGCTCCGGTGATACACCGGATGTCGAAACGGTGTCTGAAAACGATACGGCATTGCTGATGTTTACCTCAGGTACAACCGGCAATCCGAAACGCTGCATGATCACTCACGGCGGCATATACAACTACGTAAACGCGACATTGGCATACACGGGGAGAATGCAGCATGTCCGCTTCTTAGCATGCCATCCGAATTACCATACGAGCGCGATTATCTGCCAGATGGTCGGCACGATGAGCGGAACGACATTCATTATGACAGACAATCAGGACCCTGTGGAAAACCTGAAGCTCATCGAAAAAGAAAAAATTCAAACCATCATGGCGCTGCCAGTCTATTTCACATACCTGCTGAAAGCATGGGAAACGCACCAGACTGACATGTCTTCTATCGTTTATATGATGACGGGAGGCACAAAGGTGCCAAGCAGCCTGATCCAGCAGTATCTCGACATCGGCATTCCGCTCATGCACGGATACGGAAGCACGGAAGCGTGGGGCATCAGCTCTTGGAATCCGCAAATGGGAATGGATAAAGCCGCTTCCGCGGGTAAACCGATGGAAGAAGTGGATGTCCGCGTTGTAGATCCGGAAACAGGTGAAGTCCTTCCGCAAGGCTCAATCGGAGAAGTCGTTGTGACAAGTCCGTTTTTATTCAAAGGCTACGAAGGTAACGAAGAAGCGACACGAAAAGTGCTGAAAGACGGTTGGTTCCATACCGGCGATTCCGGATATGTGGATGAAGACGGATTTATCTTTATCACCGGACGTTATAAAGATGTCATCATCTACGGCGGCGACAATATTTATCCCGACCAGATTGAAGAGGTCATTCAGCAAGTGCCGGGCATTCTCGAAACGGCGGTTGTCGGTATCCCTGATCCGCTTTACGGTGAAAAGCCGAAAGCGTTCATCGTGACAAACGGCAGAGAAGACCTGACAGAAGAAGAAGTGACCCGATTCCTTCAAGAACGTCTTGCCGCCTTTAAAATTCCGGAAATTGAGTTCGTCAGCGAACTTCCGAAAAACAACCTTGGAAAAGTGAGAAAAGACGTGCTCCGCAAACAAGCGGTACGTTCATAATTGAAAACAAAAACCCGGCTGCCAGCCGGGTTTTTTTCTTGCGTTCCATGTGAAACATTTTTCTCCGAAAACGTTTTGAACTGTCTCAATCATGTTTATCCGGAGGACTGCCGAGGTAGACAGGAAATATGAGATCGAACAAGAAGGAGGAACTTGACATGGAAAACTATCCGAAGGAATTCCCGGCGGAATCACAAAACCGCCAGCCGGGCATTGAAAGCGAAATGAATCCGGCGCCTGTTTATGAATACAAAGAATATAAAGGCGCTGATAAATTAAAAGGGAAAACCGCACTTATCACAGGGGGCGACAGCGGTATCGGACGCGCCGTAGCGGTTGCTTACGCGAAGGAAGGCGCAAATGTCGCGATCGTCTATTTTGATGAACACGGTGATGCGGAAGATACAAAAAAACGAGTGGAAGAAGAAGGCGTAAAATGTCTGTTAATCCCCGGCGATGTCGGTGAGGAAGACTTTTGCAATGAAGCGGTTGAAAAAACGGTTGAAGAATTCGGGCGTCTTGATATTCTCGTGAATAACGCCGCGGAACAGCATCCGAAAGAAAGCATTAAAGACATCACAAGCGAGCAGCTTCACAGAACCTTTAAAACAAACTTTTACTCACAATTTTATTTGACTAAAAAAGCGATTGATTACATGAAGCCGGGCAGCGCGATCATCAATACGACATCCATTAATCCTTACACAGGCAATCCGCAGCTGATTGACTACACGGCTACAAAAGGCGCGATTAACGGTTTTACGAGATCCATGGCGCAAGCGCTCGTCAACGACGGTATCCGTGTCAACGCCGTGGCACCGGGGCCGATCTGGACACCGCTCATTCCGGCGACATTCTCAGAAGAAACAGTCGCTTCCTTCGGTCAGACTACGCCGATGGGCCGGGCAGGCCAGCCTGTTGAACATGTCGGCTGCTATGTGCTCTTGGCCTCAGATGAATCATCTTATATGACCGGGCAGACGCTGCATGTCAACGGCGGCAAATTTGTAACCACATAAGGGGGCTGAAGCATGACGATATCGAAACATGATGTGAATGCATACTATCAAAAAGCGGGAATCGTTCTGACTGATAATGAAGTCGAAGACATTCAAATCATGGATTACGGCTTAGGCAAGCTTGAGGAAACCGGGCTTCAGCTGTTTATTTACGTGAATACCGACCGCTACTGTTCGAAAGAATTGGTGCTCTTCCCGCGCCAGACGTGTCCGGAACACCGCCATCCGCCGGTCGGCGGCGAGAAGGGAAAACAAGAGACATTCCGCTGCCGCTGGGGGAAGGTGTATCTCTATGTGGAAGGCGAAAAGACAGAGAACCCAAGCGTCCTCCCGCCGGAAGATGACAAGGAATACTACACCGTCTGGCATGAGATTGTGCTTGAGCCGGGCGGACAATACACCATTCCGCCGGATACGAAGCATTGGTTTCAAGCGGGAGAAGAAGGGGCGGTCGTCACGGAAATGTCATCGACAAGCACGGATGA
Source organism: Bacillus sp. FSL P4-0334 (assembly GCF_038004825.1). NCBI lineage: Bacteria > Bacillati > Bacillota > Bacilli > Caryophanales > Bacillaceae > Bacillus > Bacillus sp. FSL P4-0334. The sequence goes on from NZ_JBBORX010000001.1 coordinate 1,477,092, forward strand.
TCACGACATTTTCACCGACCCGCGCATTTAAGGATGAGGCTGCACGCCTCATCTTTTTTGTATGGAAAAAAATGAATTTACCTGTATAATGGCTAATAAAGGAAAGAAGGTGTGATCGTGTTTTCCTGTCAAATCCGGGAACATCTGACGATCAGATTGCTTGCCAAAGAAGATACGGACGAATTGTATTCTGTTATGAAGCGAAATCAAAACCATCTCAGCGAATGGCTCAGCTGGGCGGAAGACCTGGCTGATATCGATACGTACCGCGATGTGATCATCCCCGAATGGCGCTATAAATACGCGGAAGAAAATGGGTTTGACGCCGGAATTTTTGTGAAGGGCCGGTTTTGCGGCATGATCAGCATCCATAATGTCGATACAGCCAATCAAAAAGCAGAGATCGGCTACTGGCTGGATCGAGAGCATGAAGGATTCGGCATTATCACCGCAAGCTGCCGGGCGGTCATCACCCATGCATTTCAGGATCTCGGCCTGAACCGCATTATGATCAGCGCGGCTGAAAAAAACATGAAAAGCAGGGCGGTGGCGGAGCGGCTCGGATTTCAGAAAGAAGGACTGACGAGAGAAGGCATTTTCGTACAGGGCGCCTATCATGACACGGTGAACTACAGCATGCTGAAGCGGGAATGGAGCGAAGATCGGCAGAAGAGCACATTTCTTGGTTTAAATGTCTCCCCAATGTGGAAAAGTAAAAGCGGAGACGTTAAAAAGGAGTGATTCTTCATGAATCAAAATGAAATCAAAGAAAAAGTGCTTGAAGTACTGGATCATCATAAAGTCGGTTCGCTTGCGACGGTAGAGCAAGGCAAACCGCATTCACGCTACATGACATTTTTCCATGACGGCTTAACGATTTACACGCCGACGAGCAAAGACACTCATAAAGCGGAAGAAATTGAAAACAATCCGAATGTTCATATTCTGTTAGGGTATGACTGTGAAGGATTCGGAGACGCTTATGTGGAAGTGGCAGGAACCGCCAAGCTGAACAACTCAGCCGATTTAAAAGAAAAGCTGTGGGGTCCGAAACTGGAACGCTGGTTTGACGGAAAAGACGATCCGAACCTGGTGATTCTTGAAATTGACCCGAAGCAGATCAAGCTCATGAACGCAGGTGAAAAAACGCCGGCCGAGCTGGAACTTTAATAAATCATTTGATTATTCAGGGGCAATCTGTTATACTTAATTGCTAAGTGACAACATGCAAATAAAAAAGAAAGTAAACTTCTTTTTTCTGTTTTGATATAGAAGCTTCAGGCTTCAACGGACAGCTTGAAAAAAAGCTGAGCTTATTCTTTTCCTTCTGACATTCGCCCCTAACGAAGAGATGGAAAAAAGACTTTTTGTTTTACAATTCACACCGGCGCGGCTTCGGAGCCGCAGTGACGATTGAGAGGTAGGGCTTTCGTTGTCTTGTGTTCAAGAACTTCCATGGTGTTTACTTTCGAAGAATGATTCTGTCGGAACTGTTAATACGAATCACCCGCGGGCTAAGGCGGGCAACCATATATTATTTATTTGCGTAAGAAAAGAATAAGACAAAACCGCTCCGGACATCCGGGCGGTTTTTTTATGTAACCGGCCGAAACCTCGCCGCAGTCTGCAGAGTCTAATCAGTAGAAAAGATTTGGAGGAATCATACATTGCACGTTATTACTTCACAAGTACTGTTTATCTTCTGTTTTCTGCTGCTGATACATTCGATTGAAACGCTTGCCTATGCAACACGGCTTTCCGGCGCGAGAGTCGGTTTTATCGCGTCCGCGCTGTCATTATTTAATGTCATGGTCATCGTGTCGCGCATGTCAAACATGGTTCAGCAGCCGTTTACCGGACATCTGATTGATGCCGCCGGATCAAACGCCCTGTCTCTTGTGGGCGCCCAGTTTCGATTTTTAATATTCGGCTCCACGGTCGGAACGATGCTCGGCATCTGTCTTTTGCCGACATTCGTCGCGTTATTCTCCAGGGCGATTATACACTTGGCGGACGGAGGAGGCTCCGTCATGCAGGTATTTAAAAAAGGTTTTTCACTGAACGGGCTGAAGCATGCGCGTTCTTATATCAGACTGCCGTCAGTCTCCTATTTAAAAGGGCTTCAATTCCGAATGATTCCGAAACGCTTGTTTGTCATTAATATGGTCATTACGTCTATTTACACGATCGGTGTTCTGTCCGCTCTGTACGCCGGCCTTCTGGCGCCTGAGCACAGCACGACCGCCGTGATGGCATCAGGCTTAATCAACGGAGTTGCGACTATGCTGCTGGCTGTGTTTGTTGACCCGAAAGTATCCGTACTGGCAGACGATGTGGCGAAGGGCAAGCGCAGCTACGTCTCCTTAAAATGGACATCATTGACGATGGTGACATCAAGGGTGGCGGGCACGCTTCTCGCCCAGCTCGTATTCATCCCCGGCGCTTATTATATTGCCTGGGTGACGAAATGGATGTAACGCATGAAAAAAGCTCCTCTGCAGAAGAGGAGCCTTTTTATTGATAATGTCTCAGGCCGCGATCATAAATAAAATTACCGAACGGAATAAAGGCCGCAATAAAACCGGCGGCTGACCATTTCACATGCCATTTGACAGTAAACGCCGCATACGCCAGCACCGCCAGATAAATGATAAACAAACCGCCGTGAATGGAACCGGCAATGGTGACGGCGAGCGGATGATGAGCCCAATACTTCAGCGGCATCGCGATAAACAGCAGCACCAAAAGCGACATTCCTTCAATAAACCCCATCGTGCGAAGTCTGCCGATCGGCGTGTGTAACATACAGCTCCCTCCTGTCGGACATCTTTTTTCCTCTATACTATAAGCAAAGGGCAGTCCTAATATGACCATTTCGCGTCTGTTCCTGAAAAAACCTTCATGATTTCAGCCTGTTGTTCTTGTCATTTTTCGGATTTCTCTTGATAATATAGCCAAAAGGGTAAGGAAGGACTACAGTCATGAAACTAGATAATGTGGATCTGAGCATCATTAAAGAGCTGCAGCGGGACAGCCGCCTGTCCATGCGGGAACTGGGCAGAAAAATCAAATTGTCAGCTCCGTCCGTCACAGAGCGTGTCAGACAGCTTGAATCCTTCGGCGTCATTAAGCGCTATACATTGGACATTGATCAAAAAAAGATCGGGCTTCCTGTTTCCTGCATTGTCGAAGCGACAGTGAAAAACGGAAAATACGATCAATTTAAAACCTACATTCAATCCATTCCCAACATTGAATTTTGTTTTCGGGTCGCCGGGGCGGCGTGTTATATGCTGAAGATGAACGCGGACAGCCTGGAAACGATCGAACACTTCATTAACCGCACCTCTCCGTATGCCCAAACCGTGACCCATGTCATTTTCTCAGAAATTGACACAAAAAACGTCCTCGATTAGAGAGAGCGTGAGGAAGTCTGTTATAATAACAGGATGATTGTGAAAGAAAGAGAAGTGAAAAGCATGTCAAAAACAGTTGTATTAGCTGAAAAACCTTCAGTCGGCCGGGACTTGGCCCGCGTGCTGAAGTGTCATAAAAAAGGAAACGGATATCTTGAAGGCGACCGCTACATCGTCACATGGGCGCTCGGACATCTGGTAACGCTCGCTGACCCTGAAGGATACGGCAAAGAATTTCAATCATGGCGGCTTGAGGATCTGCCGATTATTCCGGAGCCTTTGAAGCTCGTCGTCATTAAAAAAACAGGAAAACAGTTCAATGCGGTCAAAGCTCAGCTTGTCCGGAAAGACGTCACCCAGATCGTAATCGCTACAGACGCAGGACGGGAAGGGGAGCTTGTGGCCCGCTGGATTATCGAAAAGGCAAACGTCCGCAAACCGATTAAGCGGCTGTGGATTTCCTCTGTGACGGATAAGGCGATTAAAGAAGGATTTCAAAAGCTCCGCAGCGGCAAAGAGTACGAAAACCTGTATCATTCCGCCGTTGCCAGAGCGGAAGCGGATTGGATCGTCGGCATCAACGCGACCCGCGCGCTGACCACAAAATTTAACGCGCAGCTGTCATGCGGACGCGTCCAGACTCCGACATTGGCGATGATCGCCAAGCGTGAAGCGGATATTCAGGCGTTCAAACCCGTTCCTTATTACGGTCTCCGCGCGGCGGCTGATCAGATGACGCTGACATGGCAGGATAAAAAAACAAAGCAGACAAGAACATTCGATCAGACGGTGACCGGCCGTTTGGCAAAAGACCTGCAAGGAAAGCCGGCAGTCATTTCAGAATTGAAAAAAACGGCGAAGAAAAGCTTCGCTCCCGGTCTTTACGACTTGACGGAATTGCAGCGGGACGCTCATAAGCGCTTCGGTTTCTCCGCAAAAGAGACGCTGTCCGTGCTTCAAAAGCTGTATGAACAGCATAAGCTTGTCACTTACCCGCGGACGGATTCCAGATTCCTTTCCGCAGACATCGTGCCGACTTTAAAAGACCGTTTAAACGGCATGGAAGTTAAGCCGTACGCGCAGTACGTCAATCAAATACTGAAGCGGGGCGTCAAAGCGCATAAAGGATTCGTCAATGATGCGAAAGTATCGGATCACCATGCCATTATTCCGACAGAGGAGCCGCTGATCCTTTCAAGCCTCAGCGACAAAGAACGAAAGCTTTACGATCTGATCGCCAAACGTTTTCTCGCCGTGTTAATGCCGGCGTTCGAATACGAGGAAACAAAGGTCACAGCCAATATCGGCGGCGAAACATTTACCGCAAAAGGGAAAACGGTTCAATCGCCTGGCTGGAAAGCCGTGTATGATATGTACGAGGATGACGACGATCATGAGGAAGACAAAGACCAGACGCTCCCGGACCTTCAGCAGGGTCAGCGCCTCACTGTCTCATCACTGAAAGAAACGAGCGGACAGACGAAACCGCCGGCGCGCTTTAATGAAGGCACGCTGTTATCCGCGATGGAGAACCCAAGCGCCTTTATGCAGGGAGAAGAGAAGAACCTTGTGAAAACATTGGGTGAAACCGGCGGACTCGGAACAGTCGCCACCCGCGCTGATATCATTGAAAAACTGTTCAACAGTTTCTTGATCGAGAAAAAAGAAAAAGATATTTTCATTACGTCAAAAGGGAAGCAGCTCTTACAGCTCGTCCCGGAAGATTTAAAATCACCGGCATTAACCGCTGAGTGGGAGCAAAAGCTCTCCGCCATCGCAGCGGGCAAACTGAAATCCGCCGTCTTCATTAAAGACATGAAAACATATGCGGGCAAAACGGTGAAGGAAATCAAAAACAGCAGCCAGACTTTCAGACATGACAACATTTCAGGCACCGCCTGCCCTGATTGCGGCAAAATGATGCTTAAAGTCAACGGCAAACGCGGCACGATGCTCGTATGTCAGGATCGTGAGTGCGGCAGCCGGAAAACGCTGGCAAGAAAAACAAACGCCCGCTGTCCGAACTGTCATAAGAAAATGGAGCTTCGCGGCCAGGGCGAAGGCCAAACCTTCGCATGTGTATGCGGCCACCGGGAGAAACTGTCCGTCTTTGAAAAGCGCAAGGCGAAAGATAAATCCGGACGCGCATCCAAGCGGGACATCAACTCTTATATGAAAAGCCAAAACAAAGAGGAGCCGATGAACAACGCGCTGGCAGAACAGCTGAAAAAACTCGGCCTGGATAAATAGATCAGAGAAAGGCAGCATTTGTAAAGAAATGCTGCCTTTTGTTGTGTTTTTAACTGTAATGGGAATACGATCCAGACGAAGAGGGAAAAGGTGAGCAGACGGCGCTCCCATTTAAAATTTCCCAATGTGAAAAAATGCTAGTATTCTTTTATCGTTTCCTATATAGTAAAAATACTTTGTGAAAAAATAAGATATGGGTCTAAAAAAGGGTTTATAAAATAGGAGGATAGACTGTGAAGCAATTCGTTTTTCGTCTGATGATCCTTTTGATTTCGATCGTTCTGACGGCGGGGTGCGCGGAGGCCGGCACTGAAAAACAGGCGGCGGCCGAACCGTCCGGACCGCTTCAGCCCGCAGAGCATTTTATTTATCATAAATTGATGAACGAGCGGGGGATGATCCGGACGAACATATCCGGTGAGCCGGAATATTTATCAGAGTCTCTCGGACTATGGATGGCATTTTTGCTGAACAGGAATGATGAACGGCAGTTTCAAGCGCAATATCAGCTTCTCACCGATTCGTTTCTGACGAAAAACGGGCTCGTGTCGTGGAAGATTGACGGGAATAAAGCGAGCGGCGCCAATGCCTTAATTGACGATTTCAGAATTATGAACTGTCTGAATGAGGCCGGAACCCTATGGGGAAACAGTGAATACGGGAAAACAGCGGTGCAGATCGGGAAGGCGCTGGAAAAATACAATACGAATGACGGGTATTTTACGGATTATTATGATGCCGCTTCAAATGCCGCGTCAAAGACCGTGACGTTGTCCTATGTCGACCCCGGCGCCTTACAGATGCTCAGAGAAAAGGGGATTATCGATGAGAAAACGGAAAACCGGAACCTTGATGTTCTCAATCTTGCGCCCTTGAAAAATGGTTTTTTGCCGAAATCGTTCAATACCGAAACTAAGGAATACAAATATGACAGCGAAGTCAATGTCATCGACCAGCTGTACGCCGCCGTGAATCTGAAGCGGGGCGATGGCAAAGCCGCTGTGCTGTCGAAATGGATGATAAAGGAATTTAAGACGCGCGGACAGCTGTACGGACGATACAGCGCAGACACGAAGGAGCGGGCGGTTCAATACGAATCACCGTCCGTTTACGCCCTGGCCGTTCTTTTTTTAGCAGAACAAAAAGCTGATCCGGCTGTCATCAAGCCGCTTTATGAAAGAATGACTTCATTTGAAACACTGGACACGCTGAAACCTGATTACGGCGGCTATATGAGCGGGGGCGATACACATTCTTTCGATAACCTGCTGCCGCTTCTGGCTGAAAGGAAATTGTTTAATGAAAATATCATTCAATGAATCACAAAAACTGTGCAGCTACACAGCAGTTATGCTGGTGCTGCTGTCTTTTTTTATTTACTATGCGTCTCAGCAATCCGCAGGGCTTCTGATAACCTGCATCACATTGCTTGTCACGGGAGCCGGCATATGGTTCGGGGCAATCTACGCGCTCGTCATCACCTTACTCGTCTTATTTGTTCTCGGCAGCCTGCTCCTGTGGTTTCAGACCGGGAGCTTTATGGCGTCTGCCGTTGCCGAAAGTCTGCAGGTGCTGGTCATTTGGGGGATTGCGCTGCTGCTCTTTTCTTACATAGCGGGAAGGATTCACGAGTTGGCGAAGGGGCTTGAGCGCTCAGTGAAACAGCTGCGTGAAGAGATTACGAGCTTTGTTGCCATCGACAGGGTGACCGGCTTTGACAACCATCTGCGGATGAAGCTGGAGCTTTCTGAGGAAATCAAGCGGGCGGAACGCTACGGCAATTCCTTCGTCTTTTTGCTGCTGCACATGCATTATTTCAAGGAATTCAAATCCCTCTACGGAGAAAAAGAGACCGACCGCCTGCTGGCATTTATCAGCCGCCAAATCCGGTCAAGCGTTCGGGAAACAGACAAAAAATTCAGGCCGTCCGCCGAACGGTTCGGCATCGTGCTGACCCATACGCCAGAAGAACACATGCCGGCCGTTCTGGCGAAGCTGAAAAAGGAATTGGATACGTACCGGCTGCAAAACGGTAAATACGTCTCCATCACCTTCCGTGTATGTTACTTGGCGTACCGAAAGGATTTACAAACGGCTGAGCAATTTTTAAATGAACTGGAAAACGAGATGATGATGAATGAACTCTAAATGGATACGTCTCTTACTCTCGGCGCTCTTCATGATTTCGGCGGTTTATGTTCCCCTTACGGCGGAAGCAAAAGACAAAAAGGACGGCATTCTCATTATTTATACAAGCACGGACGGCAAAGAAACCGCTGAGGTCAAAATGCTTGATCTGACCGCGGGCCATTTCTCATCCGCCGTCACCGTGAAAAGCGACGGAGACATCACAGCCGCGGACCTCAAAAAGAATCGGCGCGTCATCTATTACGGCGTCACGAAAAAAAAGCTCAGCACATCATTTGTGTCTCTGATCAGCAGTATGCCGCAGCAGCTTATCAGCATCGGCTATAACGCCGGACAGTTCCGCCAATTTGCGGGTTTGTCCCTGACAGAGAAAGAAACGGTATACCGCATTTACGGCAAAGAAGAAAAAACAGACATGCCGCTTGAAAAAGGGATGTCCGTGCTCGGCGTATCGGGAGTAAAAGGAAAGCCCCTTTATACATACCGGTCCGGTGACGGCAGCACCCGCCCTTTTATGTGGAAAACGGCGCGCTCTGACTATTATTTCGGTGTGACGAGCCTGTTAAATGATTCGTTTCTGACGGCGAAAGCGCTGCGCAGCGCATTCGGAGAATCAGCGGGCGGCACCCTCCTTTATTTACGGCTTGAAGACATCAGTCCGATGTCAGATGAAACATTGCTTTACGAAGCGGGCGCTTACCTGCATAAAAGACACATTCCGTTTATTCTGGCGGTCATTCCGGTCTATCTCAATCCGGAAAACGGAGAAAAAGTATACTTGGCGGACAAGCCGAAAATGGTCAGCGTCCTGAAAAAACTTCAGCAAATGGGCGGCAGCATCATTATTCACGGCTACACGCACGCATACCGATACAGCGAAACGGGAGAAGGCTTTGAATTTTGGGATGCCAAAGCGGATCAGCCGATTACGTCAGAAAATGCGGATGATACTCCGGTCAAGCTTGAAAAGGAACAGGATTTTCCGAATGAAAAAGCGTACCGGGCGTATGTGAAGCCTTTCCGTGAAAAAGAAAACATCTACACGAGAACGAAGCTGGAGCAGGCGATTGACGATTTGACAGAGCTCGGCCTTTACCCGCTGTCATTCGAAGCGCCGCACTATACGATGTCTGAAGAAGGCTACAAAATCGCATCTTCTTATTTCTCCAGCATTTTCGGACAAGTGCAGCTCAGCGGCACGACGTGGAAAACCTCGGGCGCCCCTCCGTTCGTCTCAAAGCCGGCTATGCTGGACGGGATGACGCTGTACCCTGAAACAATCGGTTATGCCGATAACTCAAAGGAAAATCCGCTCGGAGATATGGAGAATCATATTTCGCAGATGATTGATTTCGGCGGCGGAGTGGCGGGCGGTTTCTACCATCCGTATCTCGGCATGAAATACCTCCCCGAGCTCGTCAATCAGATGGAGCGGATTCCCGGCGGCGAGTGGCTCGATCTGAAGAAAACGAAGCAAACGGTAACGTCGGACAGCGTCAGGATCAAAACGGACGGAGACGGAACCATTCATGTGGAAAACAAGATTCATCCGATAACGGCCTTTTTCAATCACCATCAGCAGACGCCTCTGGAAAAAGCGCTTTGGATTCTCTCCGGCGTGGTGTTATTATTTATCATCATGTTCGCCTGCTACGTTCTTTATTTGCGCGCCACATTAAAAAAACGAATCTTTAAGGAGAGAAGAAGCCTTGAGTAACATTCTGTTTTTTATCTCATTAAGTTTAATATGGGTGATGCTTCTCTATCACATGTTTCTGATGCAGGGCGGATTCAGGCATTATATGACCTACGAACGGAACATTCCGAAATGGCGCGCAAAGATGGGGGAGCTCCCGAAGGTCAGCGTGCTCATTCCCGCGCATAATGAGGAGGTCGTCATCAGGCAGACGCTGAAGGCGATGGTGAACCTGTATTATCCGAAAGACAGGCTTGAGATCATCGTCGTTAATGATAATTCCTCCGACCGGACGGGAGACATCGTCAATGAATTTTCCCGTCAGTATGACTTCATTAAAATGGTCATCACAAAGCCCCCGAACGCCGGAAAAGGAAAATCTTCGGCGCTGAACTCAGGGTTCGCGGAATCGAACGGAGACGTGATCTGCGTGTATGATGCGGACAACACGCCGGAAAAAATGGCGGTGTACTACCTGGTTCTCGGTCTGATGAATGATGAGAAAGCGGGAGCGGTTGTCGGGAAATTCCGTGTCATCAACGCGGCCAAAACGATCCTGACGAAGTTTATCAATATTGAAACCATCTGCTTTCAGTGGATGGCGCAGGGCGGCAGATGGAAATGGTTCAAAATCGCCACCATCCCGGGGACGAACTTCGCGATCAGGCGGAGCATTATCGAACAGCTCGGCGGCTGGGATGATAAGGCGCTGGCGGAGGATACCGAGCTGACCATCCGCGTCTATAATCTCGGCTATCATATCCGCTTTTTCCCGGCGGCTGTGACATGGGAGCAGGAGCCTGAGACATGGAAGGTGTGGTGGCGTCAGCGGACAAGATGGGCGCGCGGCAACCAATACGTTGTTCTCAAGTTTTTATCCCAATTTTTCAAGCTGAAACGCAAGCGGATCATCTTCGATCTGTTTTATTTCTTTTTTACGTATTTTTTGTTTTTCTTCGGTGTGATCATGTCAAACACGATTTTTATCATCAATCTTTTTTACGACCTGCATCTGGCTGTCGGGTTTTTGGCGATGATTTTGTGGATACTGGCCTTTTTCCTGTTTATGACTGAGGTCATGATTACTTTAAGCATTGAAAAAACAGAAATGAACAAACAAAACTTCTTTATCGTATTTCTGATGTACTTTACATACTCCCAGGCTTGGATCGTGCTCGTCATCTGGTCATTATTCACAGAGATCAAGCACCGCTTGTTCAAGCAGGAAGTCAAGTGGTACAAAACGGAGCGATACAATCAAAATAAAAGCGGGTGACCTTTTTGAAAAAAGCAATCATATTGATAACTGGCCTTTTGCTATTGATGTATAACGGGCAGGCGGCCGCGGCCCGGGAACTGAAAACGGACGGTTCCGCCCTCGGAACAAGCGCCGGCGCAAAAGAGCAGCAGGCGCTGACTGGCGATCTGATGACACTGTACGGGGCGAAAGACAGCGCAGAGCTGACCTATCAGATTCCTGCGGGAGCTTCGAATGCCGATCAGTCGCTTCTGATTGATTACGAGGCGTCAAACTTATTAATTGCCCCGTCTTCTTTAACCATCGCCATTGATGATGAACCCGTCAAATCCATAAAGCTTGACGGCAGTTCCAAGCGGAAAACGGTGAAGCTCAATCTCAGCAAAAGCCAATCCGCCCAAGGCTATCACAATGTATCATTACGATTTTACGGCGTATTAAAAGAGGGCGTCTGCGTCAGGCAGGATACGTCAGGCAACTGGATAAAAATTTACCCGGACAGCCGCCTTGTGCTTTCAGAAGCAAGCAAGTCAAAGGGAGCGGATCTCGGCCATTTCCCGTATCCGTTTGCTCAATCAGGCAATACGGGTGAAGAAACATATATTATCCTTCCTGACAAACCGACCTCGGCGGAAGCTGAAGCCGCAGTCAAAACAGAAGCATTTCTGAAAACGGCAGACAGCAGGCTGAAGGTATCCTATGTAAAAGAATCCGACGCCGGCAAAATCAGCAATCCGTCAATTGTCATCGGCGCTGATCAGCATTGGAACGGGAAAATAAAAGAGCTTTTCGAACGCGGGAACATCAAAGCGGAAGACAACAAACTTCTTCTGGCTGAACGGGTTCTGACATCAGGGGACAAACGGCAGCCCGTCCTGTTTGTCACGGCGCAATCAGCCAAAACGCTGGCGGATAAAATCCGCGTCATTACAGACAGCGCTTATTCAAGCCAGCTGGGCGGAGATACTTTGACAATCGGCCGCCTTCAGCCTGCTGCGGAAAAGACAGGCAATAAACTGACACTAGAGGACTTCGGCGCGGGAAATGTAACGGTCGGATCAAACAAAACGGCGTCAGAGCACTTCTTTTACCCTGCGGCGGCCGCTGTTGATAAAGACGGTAAGGTCAAGCTTTCACTTACATTAAAAACGTCGGAATCGATCCGGACGAAGGCGGATTCAGCAAATGACGCCGAGAGAGCGGAGCTGAACGTCATGGTCAACGGACAGCCGAATGCGGTGCGTCTTGATGATCTCGGTAATAAAGATAAAGACGGCTTTTACCACGTCTCCATCCCGATTGATCCGAAGCTTTTGCGAAGCAGCAGGTACATTGATCTGCAATTTGTCACATCAGGTTTGAAACATAACAATCCGTGTATCGACCGTGACGAAAACAAATGGGTCTATATTGATAAAAGCAGCACGCTGACGTATCCGGTAAGCGATGCGGCGCAGAAAGCTGATTTCGGGCAATGGCCGCTCCCGTTTGCGGGCGGCGGGAAAGAGAAAACAGTGATCGTCATCCCGGATGGCGTAAACATACAGATATTGAAAGAACTTTCTCTGGTGGCGGATTCATTCGGAAACGGCTTTACCGTAAAGACGGCATCAGACATGAAGGAAGCGGATGCCAAAGGCCGGAATGTTGTGTTTATCGGAGGCCTGCCGCAAATCCCGCTTTTAAAGTCAAACGCCTCTAAGCTTCTCGTGCCGTCAGACCGCAGCGGAGCTTACGATGTTTCTTCGTTTCAGATGCTGAATGAGACAACGAAACAAGTCGCGTTTACCCAGGAATCACCTTGGGACGCCGGCCGGAGCATCGCTGTTTTTGCTCCGTTATCAGGAAGCGGTGCGTCTGTCACAAAAGAGCTGATCAGCTTTTTAGACAGCACAAGCGATGCCGCAACCGTCATTAACGAAACAGCCGGCAGGCAGCTGTTTTCAAATCATCAGCAAATCAAGTCCGATGACAGCAGTCCGGCGGCTGATACGAAGAGCCGGTCCGCAGCACTGAACGTTACGTATATTGCTGTTTTCGCGGCGCTTATGATCATTGCGGCCGGTCTGATCTGGCTGACGGCAAGAAGGAAAAAAAGAAAAACGGATCATGAAAAAAGCGAAGAGTAATGAAGGTAAAAGAGGCCGTTAACAGGCCTCTTTTTTTGTATTTTTATTTCCATTTTTGGCGGTGATTTTTTTATTTTTGAAACAGCATAAAAGCCCCTTTACAACTGAACGGGACGGGAGTATGATCTCTTTTATAATCTATATCGCTTAATCTGTAATCAGAGCGGGGGAACCAATTTGCGGCGCGTGATGCCGCTTGGGGTGAATCCTTTTTCAGGTAGGGCCAACTCTCATCAGCCCGAATCCGACAGCTAACCTCGTAAGCGTTCATGAGAGGAGATGAATGAAACCTGTGCACGATTATGGCGCAGGGGCATCCGTTTGCCTCTGTGTCTTTTTGCTGTGCTGAAATATGGCATGCAATCAGCATTCGGAGACATCATAGCAGTAAGGGTTTGTAAATCAAACGGAAAATGAAAAAAAGGGGAAGACAACAAATGTACCATTCAATCAAAAGATTTTTGATTGGGAAACCGCTGAAATCACAGGCGGCCGGAGAGCAAAAACTCACGAAACTCAAGGCGCTCGCCATGCTTTCTTCAGACGCGCTATCATCAGTTGCTTACGGAACGGAACAGATTCTGATCATTTTGGCTGCGGTAAGCGCGGCCGCGTTTTGGTATTCCATTCCGATCGCAGCGGGTGTTCTCATTTTGCTGCTTGCTTTGATTCTGTCCTACAGACAGATTATTTACGCTTATCCGCAAGGCGGAGGCGCTTATATGGTTTCTAAAGAAAATCTTGGTGAGAAGCCCGGCCTGATTGCGGGCGGCTCATTGCTTGTTGATTATATTCTGACGGTGGCGGTAAGCATTTCTGCCGGAACTGACGCCATTACATCGGCATTTCCGGCTTTGCACCCGCATCATTTGCTCATTGCTGTTTTGCTTGTGATTCTGATTATGATTTTAAATTTGAGAGGACTGTCAGAGTCGGCGTCCATTTTGGCGTATCCCGTCTATCTGTTTGTGGCGGCGCTTGTCCTTTTGATCGTCGTCGGGCTGTTTAAGCTCATGACGGGCCAGGTTCATCCGGCCGAGCATACACCAATCGGCACGCCCGTGGCGGGCATCACGCTGTTTTTGCTGCTGAAGGCCTTTTCTTCAGGGTGTTCGGCGCTGACCGGTGTTGAAGCCATTTCAAACGCGATCCCGGCCTTTAAAAATCCTCCGGCAAAAAACGCGGCCCGCACTTTGGCCATGATGGGGATTCTGCTGGCGATCTTATTTACGGGGATTACGGTGCTGGCGTACGGCTACGGCACGGGTCCGAAGCCTAACGAGACCGTTATTTCACAAATCGCCGCGGAAACCTTCGGACGGCATACGGTGTATTATTTCATTCAAGGCGTTACATCATTGATTCTCGTGCTTGCGGCGAATACGGGCTTTTCTGCATTTCCGCAGCTGGCGTTTAATTTAGCGCGCGATCAGTATATGCCGAGAATGTTTACGGTCCGAGGCGACCGATTAGGCTTTTCAAACGGAATCATCTTTCTCGGTATCGCGTCCATCTTGCTCATTCTTTTATTCGGCGGCCGCACGGAACATTTAATTCCGCTTTATGCCGTCGGCGTGTTCATCCCGTTTACGCTGTCGCAGACGGGAATGTGCATCAAGTGGATCAGGCAGAAGCCGAAGGGCTGGGCGGTAAAAATGCTGATTAACTCATGCGGCGCCGCCATTTCATTTATGGTGCTGTGTATTTTATTCGCGACGAAGTTCAATCTTGTCTGGCCGGTGCTGTTATTCATGCCTGCTGTCGTCATGCTGTTTTTCGTCATTAAAAATCACTACACCGCGGTCAGCGAACAGCTGCGGGTCGTTGATCAGCAGCCTGAGGAAATCAAGGGAACCGTCGTCATCGTGCCTGTCGCCGGTGTCACCACCGTCGTCCAAAAATCGATTCAGTATGCGAAATCATTATCAGATCAGGTCATTGCGGTTCATGTTTCCTTTGACAGAGAAAACGAAAAAAAGGTGGAAAAGCGCTGGGAAGAACTTCATAACGGCGTCCGCCTCGTCACCCTGCATTCCTCATACCGCAGTCTGGTTCATCCGTTTGATAAGTTTTTAGAAACGGTCGAACAGAAAGCGAAAAAAGAACAGTTCTCCGTGATGGTGCTGTTTCCGCAATTTATTACGAAAAAACGCTGGCAGACCATCCTTCACAACCAATCAGCCTTCTTGCTCCGCGTCCGGCTGTTTTGGAAGAAGGACATCATCGTCGCCACCCTGCCGTATCATTTTAAAAAGTAACGGAAAGACCGCAGGCTAAAATGCCGCGGTCTTTTTTGTAAAGGAGGACGACATGGCACAAGGCGCTTTTGTCATCATACAAAATGACGGGCGGGACATATTGCTCGTAAAACGAAAAGACATTCCACTATGGGATTTGCCCGGGGGCAGGATTGAAGAAGGTGAAACACCTGAAGCCGCAGCCGTCAGAGAGGCCTTCGAAGAAACCGGGTATAACGTGACCATCCTGCAAAAATCCGGTGAGTATGAAAGGCCGGCATTTGAAGATACACAGCACGTTTTCATCGGAGCCATTACCGGAGGAACACCGCTGATGAACGGATCGGAAACCGCCGCTTTACGCTGGTTTTCCCCAAACCGGCTGCCGCTGTTCATGGTGCCGAACAGAAAACGGCAAATAAAAGACGGACTCAATGGGGCGGCAAATCGTAAGGCAGTCCTTAAAGACCGAAATCTGTTATCCATCCTTGATCTGCTAAGAAAAAAGCTGAGAGTATAGCCCGTGTTTCAACCCGTATGAAAAAGGGGATGAATACAGGTAAAAGGAGGATGCAGTATGCCAAGTAAAACAGCAGGACACGTAATGACGGAGCTGCTTGAACAATGGGGAGTCGGTCATATATACGGCATTCCCGGAGACAGCATTAATGAATTTATCGAAGAACTGAGACATGAACGAAATAACCTGACATTTATCCAAACCCGGCACGAAGAAGTCGCAGCCCTGGCTGCCGCGGCTGAGGCAAAACTGACCGGGCAGATCGGTGTCTGCCTTTCAATCGCAGGACCGGGGGCCGTTCATCTGCTGAACGGTTTATATGACGCCAAAGCGGACGGCGTTCCGGTGCTGGCGATTGCGGGACAGGTGGCTTCCGATGAAATCGGCCGTGACAGCTTTCAGGAAATCAAATTAGAGCAAATGTTTGAGGACGTGGCGGTATTCAACCAGCAAGTACATACGGCAGAAGCGCTGCCCGATCTTCTGAATCAGGCGATCCGCACGGCTTACAGCAAAAAAGGCGTTGCCGTTTTAACTGTTTCTGATGATTTATTCGCGCAAAAAATCAAACGGGAGCCGGTTTACACATCGCCGATATACCTCAAAGCTGATATAGAGCCGAAAAAAGAACATCTCGTGACATGCGCGCAATATATTAACAACGCAAAAAAACCGGTCATTCTCGCCGGCCAAGGGTTAAAATCAGCAAAAGAGGAGCTGCTCGCATTCGCCGATAAAGCGGCCGCTCCGATTGTCATTACCCTTCCGGCAAAAGGCGTCGTGCCTGACAGCCATCCCCACTTTCTCGGGAATCTCGGGCAAATCGGCACAAAGCCCGCCTACGAAGCAATGGAGGAATGCGATCTGCTGATCATGCTCGGCACATCGTTCCCATACAGGGATTATCTCCCGGATGATACGCCCGCCATTCAGCTTGATTCGGATCCGGCGAAAATCGGCAAGCGCTATCCCGTCAATGCGGGAATCGTCAGTGATGCGGCTCTGGGGCTGAAAGAGCTGACGGAATACATTGAATATAAAGAAGACAGAAGATTTTTGGACGCCTGCACCGAGCACATGAAGCATTGGTGGAAGGAAATCGAAAAGGATGAAACCGAAGCGACTCATCCGCTCAAGCCGCAGCAGGTCATTGCCCGGCTTCAGGATGCGGCCGCAGAGGACGCCGTCCTGTCAGTGGATGTCGGAACGGTTACGGTGTGGATGGCCCGCCATTTTAAAATGAAAAAGCAGGACTTTATCGTCTCAAGCTGGCTCGCCACGATGGGATGCGGGCTTCCCGGAGCGATTGCTGCAAGCCTTGCCGAACCTGAGCGGCAGTCCATCGCCATTTGCGGAGACGGCGGATTTTCAATGGTGATGCAGGATCTGCCGACAGCTGTTAAATATAAACTGCCGATTACGGTTGTCATATTAAACAACGAAAATTTAGGCATGATTGAATATGAACAGCGGGTCAAAGGCAACATTGACTACGTCACCCAGCTGCAAAATATGGATTACGCCGCCTTTGCAGAAAGCTGCGGAGCAAAAGGCATCAAAGTGACGAAACACGAGGAATTGGCTCCTGCTTTTCATGAAGCGCTCAACTCAAATGAGCCGGTCGTCATCGACGCCGTCATCGGCGACGAGCCGCCGCTTCCGGGAAAAATCACTTACGGCCAAGCGAAGGGCTTCAGCAAATACATGCTGAAAAACTTCTTTGAAAACCAAAAAATCGAAATGCCGTCACTCAAGAAAAGCTTAAAACGGCTGTTTTAAGAAGCAGGTGGTTATAAAAAATAAACAGGCAGCATGCCTGTTTATTTTTTTGTTTGTTGAGCGAATGGTTTGCATATAGCCGTCCTAAACAAAAACGGAGATTGTGAAAAGTCACGGCTGGCGAGCGATGGCTGATCAAAAAACTTATGAAGGACCAGTGCTCAGTGCAATTCATCTCAAGAACAGCCAGAGAGCGGTCACAACAGCGATCATAAAGTAATCTCCCTCATTCAGTGTAGTTCCATTTTTGACAAATACACGTGCCGTCCGGTTTGTCTTTGTCCCTTTCGGGGTTTTAAGCGCAATGTTCTTCCCTATATTGTAATAAACAATTTTAAACAAATAATATGCCAGCGAACAGAGTAAAAAGAGCAACATGAACTTGCCAATAAACAATATCATGTTTCATTACTCCCTATTGCAGTTTTTTCGTATGAATATATGACGGAAAAGTCAGGATGTTATATAAAAGGAGAAGTATTTTACAGAGGCTGGTGTTATTCATTAATGAATGGCTCACCATAACATCTCCAGATCCGGAATCATTTCAAAACGAAAGAGAAGCCCGAGGATTATTAAAAAACAATCCCTAATTTGTCCGCTTTTTTTTGAACATTTGATCTAAGATGAACATAAAGAGGGTGAATAAGAAGGACACCGTAATCATATCTATCAGAAATATATTAGAGGTTCTTTTTATTAATAGCAGCCATACCACCTGCAAAACTAAAGAAATAGAAAAATAGGATATATATGTCATGATTCTCATATTTGTTACCCCCTTAGCCTAATTTCTCTTTTGTGATCTTATCCAAATTAGTGAAAAGGATATCCAATCCCGAAAATAAGAAAGTGATGAACAATGAAAGAAGAATTTCTCCACCTTGAAATATAGATATGTTCTCAATGATATGATTGGAAACGTATTGGATTGAGAAGTAAACAGCAGCCCATGCAAAAATGAATTCAAGTATATAGGCTGACCAAGCAGGCAATGTCAAAACATGAGTCATTCCTTTTACAATTGCCGTAAGGATTAGCATATAAACTAAAGCTAAGATACTTACGACGACAGAAAATATGTATAAGTCTGAAAGTGAACCATAGATGATATATTCTCCGAAAAAATGATTTACAGTTATAGCTGCAAAATACATAACTAGGCTAGGTACAGTTATAGCGAAGAACAGGGAGAATCCAATAAGTACGATGAATGCTGCATGAGCTAAGCGGTTTGGCGGTGTATCCACGATCTCTTTTTTTAATAGAATCATAAAAATAAGAGATGAAATCACAAGGCAGCATAAGAAAGTGAGCAAAACAGTAAAAAAGACAGTCATTTTGACATCTCCAATGAAAAAGTGCTATTAGAGTGAATCTAACAGCACTTTGCATTACTTCATACATATTTTCCTGATGATCATTTATGAATGATTTTAAAATGCTTTCATTGCTAAAGTTGTCAAATGAGCGAGGTTTTTAGCCTGGCTGTCAGAAAGTCCGGACTTTTTAAGTGAAAGATAAAGATTCTTTTCCACGTCAGTCCAGCTTAAGGCGACATACTCGTTCAGCATTTTCTTTAAAACCGGTTCTATGTGTTCATTGAAAACGGATTCGAGTTCATTTCTTATTTTCTTTCCTGCTAATTTTTCAACAAGATTGAATAATTTTGTTTTATTTTTCAGCACTTCTCTGATTACATCTTTGACTGGTTTTGACACAGATGCATCGCTTTGTGCTTTAAGTCCGTAGGAAAATTGCGTATCAGTCTGATAAAAAAATGATTTGGTCGTTCCAGTGGCATTGGCAGTATTATTATGATTTTCTTTAGCTAAGGATGCGGGGACAAAAGTAGTAGTTACAAGGGCTAAAGATGCGGCAAACAGAATGCCTTTAGCTGCGTGTCTAATGGGAAATCCTCCTTTAGAAATGTAGTGTAGAGAGAAATGAAAGACTATGTATTTAGGCGGGACCGATATGATCCGCTTTGAACATTTTCCCCTCTCAGATACCATTCTATCAATAGGTATTTTTGGGGTAAATAGGATTTTAATACAGTATTTTTCTTATAATTCAAAATCTTCTTTAGTAGGATTCATTTTGGCTGCAGTTTCGATGAGATGGGACATGGGCTGGAGCCTATATAACACATGTACAGGCTGATTGAGGCGGAATCACATTATCGGAGCGGTTTTATAATTTAGGGTTAATGAATAAAAATAAACAGGCGGCATGCCTGTTTATTTTCGTTTGCGTGAAAGAGCGAAGAAAAACGGGAAGGCGGAGCCGGCCAATAACGTACCGAATAAAAACATGCCCCCGATGAACACATGATAGTTCACCCCGCCGATCCAAAGCCCCGTGATTAAGGAAACGATGCTTAATGCGATCATCAAAAAGCCGGGAATCAGACGTTTCTTACCCGTTGTCCGATAAGCAAAAAGAGAACAGAAGATGCCGATGACAATCGGCACAATCCACAGATAAAAAAGGATAAATACTGACATAAGCAAAACTCCGATTTTTCTTCTATCATACCAAAAACGCCCGGAAAAAGATACGAACGGCACCCGGCGTCAAAAGAAAAACCGGCCGCAATGGCCGGTTTTTTTCTAACGGAATGAATCGTAGATCACAAACAGATTAAGCGCGATCACCAAAACCGCAATCAGCCAGGCGAGAGCCGTCACCCATTTTCGGTTCGTCAGGGCGCCCATCAGGCGTTTGTTGCTTGTAAACATAATCAGCGGCACGAGCGCAAAGGAGATGCCGAATGAAAGAACGACCTGGCTCCATACGAGCGCTTCTGTGGCGTTGACCCCCGAGATAATGATGATCATCGGCGGAATGATGGTAATGAAACGCCGCAAATAAAGCGGGATACGGTAACGGATGAAGCCCTGCATGATAATATCGCCTGACAATGTGCCGACAGAAGAGCTTGAAAGCCCTGCGGCCAGCAGCCCGATCCCGAAGAGAATGGCTGAAGCCGGTCCGATATAGTGGCCGAATTGCTGATAAGCCACGTCTAAATCTTCTACATACAGCCCGTTCTTGAAGAAAAGCGCGGCAGCGACGATGAGCATGCTTGCGTTAATCGCCCCGGCGATCACCATCGCGATGAGAATGTCAATCGTCTCGAATCTAAAAATCTTTTTCCGCTCACTATCCGTTTTTCCGACGACACGGCGCTGTGTCAGTGCGGAATGTAAGTAAATGGCATGCGGCATCACGGTTGCGCCGAGTATCCCGGTTGCCAGAAGCACACTGTCCATTCCGTCAATTTTCGGGATAAACAGCCCCTCGAGAACGGAGGCGGCGTCAGGTTTGGCAAAGAAGGTTTGCAGAGCGAAGGCGATCACCACGACGAACAGAAGTCCGGCAATGCCCGCTTCCAGCGCCCGGTAACCCCGGCGCTGCAGCTCTAAAATCGCGAATGATCCGATCGCCGCGATAATGGCCGCTTCAACCATCGGTATGCCGAACAGCAGGTTGAGTCCGAGCGCCGCCCCGATAAATTCTGCCAGATCAGTTGCCATAATCACCAGTTCACCCTGTATCCACAGCCCGGCTGATACCCATTTCGGATACCGGTCTCTAGCGATTTCCGGAAGGTTTTTACCCGTGGCAATGCCGAGCTTCGCGGAAAGAACTTGAATTAAAAAAGCCATCAAGTTTGAAAAGAGGATGACCCACAGCAGCATATACCCATACTTCGAACCAGCTGAGATATTCGTAGCGAAGTTTCCCGGATCAATGTAGGCAATCGCCGCGATAAAGGCGGGGCCTAAAAAAGGCAGAAGCCGCTTGAATCCCTTGCTTTTGCCGTCAAGTGCATCCTGCACGGCTTTTGCTTGCAGTGATTGTGCTGAGATGTCTTTGCTCATTATGTCTCACCTAAATTCCGATAGATTTTTAGCTAAATAACAAAAAGTTTCCTAGATGCAAATTATTTTATCTACATCATAAATCCGCTATTATAAGATGTCAAGTTCTTTATGTTCAATAAACCGGCACATTGATGCCCTGTTTTATCTATGATATGTATCCCGCCGAAGAAAGGTCCGAAAATGAAAACGACATCGTTCCGGGAAAGAAGCGATGCCGTTCGCAAAGCGTGTTTCCGCGTCGGATCATGCGCGGATGCGTGGAGCGTTCTTTTAAAAAGGTGAAAAGAGGACACTTGCCCATATCACTTCACAACTTTCTGTCCGCCCAACTGATTTGAGAAAAAGACGCTGTATTTCCTCCGTTTTCCCGGGTAAATAGAATAATAATGTTTCTTTCCATTGGAAGGTAAAACCTCTCTGTACCATTCAAATGACCTCCGGAAAAACTCCGGCCGCTCTGAATAAACGTTTGAATCAACGATATATCAGTGATTCCAGTCCAATAAACCGCTGTTATCTATCAAAAAAAGAATCGGCATGGTCACTTGCGAAGAAAAGAAGTTGGAGCATTAGACTTATTTCAGTCTCCCGGGCGAAAAAGTATAATAACGTCAGGAAAGCTTTCCGGCCATATGATAAAAGAGGGGGAATTTTCTTGGTGCGTCGTTTGTCGATCATTTCTTTAGCCATGATTTTTGCTGTTTCTTTATTCGCTTTTGGCGGCTCTGCATCAGCAGCAGCTTTCAAACCTAAAGCTGAACCGGACGTTTCCATTTTAGCCAGCGGGGGCACAGTCGGTATTTACGGTGCTAATATGCGCTCATGCTCTAAGGTCAGCTGTTCAACGATCACAACATTCTCAAGCGGTAAAAAAATTACAGGTTCTTGGGTAACCGGAGAATATGTTCAAGGCCACTACACCAATTCTAATAAATGGCTGAAAGTCACGTATGCAGGAGCGACAGGCTACGTTTCAGTCACCACGCTATCTTATTATTACGGTTTATAATCAGAAAAACCTCGTTCTCTTGAGAGCGGGGTTTTTCCTTTATTCCGATTCAATTTCCGCGTTTCGTTTCATCATCGTGTTTCATCAGCTGATCGATTTCTTCCTTAGAAGCGTTTTTTTCCACTCTTTCGCCTGACTTGTTGCAATGGGAATGGCCCGTCCTTCTTCATAACCCTCATCTACCATCGCATTCGCGATTTCGATCGCTTTTTTCTTCACAGGTTCCTCGAGATTCTTCAATGATTGCGGATAATCCTTCATAGACCAAGGCATGTCTATCACTCCTTTATGAAAAGTGTTTCCCGCCTGAAGAAAAAGAAAACCGCCTTATCAAAAAGAATGACAGCTATTTTTACGAGAGACCAGCAATTTCCGAATAAAATATAAAGGATAAAGAAGCAAGTACAGATTGAATGCCCACCACATAAGATCAAAATCACCGATAAATACCCAAAAGGCAATCGCTTGCAGGCCTGAACAAAAGGTCAGTACAAGTGATATTAATGCGAAAGGGCGCCATAACGCATGTTTCCGTTTATAAAGAAACAAGCTGTACAGCCCGGTTATCGAAATGAAAATATCTAAGGGAAAGAATGACCAGTTCCAGGCCATGATCATGGCGTTATCATAATCTTTAAACACCATGTTTTTTGGAATCCACTCAAAAAAAGTAACAATCCAATAAACGATAAATCCAATATCTGTAATGAGAAAGAGAACCTTTAACCCTTTCATCATCTGTTTCTGTCCGTATGAACGCTGATGCCGTTTGATGACGTTTCACTTTCAGAAATAAAGTTTAAGGAAACGACACCGATGATGATCAGAAGAACAGAGACGGCTTTTATGACAGAGAACTGTTCATGAAAGAAAAAAATTCCGATCACGGAAATCAGCACGATCCCCATCCCCGACCAGACCGCATACGCGATGGAGACACTTATATATTTCAAAGTCAAAGTAAGAAAACAAAGGCTGCCGATATAAAACAATAACAATAAAATACTTGGGACAAGTTTTGTAAATCCATTTGATAATTTCATGCTGACCGTACCCAATACTTCAAAAATGATCGCTAAACTTAAATAAATCCATTGCATTCAACATTCTCCTTCAATCGTATTATTCAAAATTATACAATATACAGAATTTGAAGAAAATTAAACAATGGGATGTTTTCCGGATAAAAAATCCGTCGGTGTGTAAAAAGAAAACGCCATAAAGGTATACTATGAACAAAGAAATCAGAAAGGACGTGCAGGACGGGTGACAGAAGAGCGGACAGACCTGGAAAGACAACTGAGAGACATTCAAAAATGGGAAAAGGCGCAGCAGAGGGTGATGTTCTGGCAAACATTCACCCGCTTGCCGTTTCAGCTTTTGGACAAGCTGACACCGCAATTTATTCAGAGGAAAATCGGACTCATTCTCGATGAAACGGGAACGTTTATTCAGTCAGGCGGACAGTACCTGACATCAGAAAAGCGCATCATGAAAAAGTTTCAAAAACGGCTGCCGCACGGTACATGTCAAACGCTTCACGACATCCGCAATGCGCCGCTTGCCGTCATGGACGAAATCGCAGAAGCCATAGCGCGTACAAGCGTAAAGGCCGCGACGGTGCAGGGAGCCGCAACGGGAGTCGGCGGCGTATTCACGCTGGCGGCAGACATTCCGGCGATGCTCGGCCTGTCCTTAAAGACGCTGCAGGATATCGCGGTTGCTTACGGCTTTGATCCGAAAGACAAAAAAGAACGCGTGTTTATCGTCAAATTGCTCCAGCTTGCATCCAGTGACGTCATCGGAAAAAAAGCGATCCTGCAAGATTTACGGCAATATGATCAAAACGACCGCGCCTATCAGCGCGTCGCCTCGCAAATCCAAGGCTGGCGGGAAGTCGTTTACAGCTATCGCGATACGTTCGCAGCGAAAAAACTGCTGCAAATGGTTCCGGCCGCAGGTATCATCTTCGGCGCGTCCGCCAACCGTTCAGCTTTAGAAAGCATCGCGGAAACAGGCATCATGCTTTATAAAAAACGCCGGATTCTAAAACGCATGAAGGATACAGAATGATAAAAAACCGCCCGAAAACACATTCAATGTGTTTTCTTTGTTTAGCAGTTCTGAAATCGGGAAACCAACAACCAACACCAATTAAAGGAGGAATTCAAAAATGGCACAAGATAATAACAAAATGAGCAGAGAAGAAGCAGGTCAAAAAGGCGGAGAAGCGACAAGCAATAACCATGACAAAGAATTCTATCAGGAAATTGGTCAAAAAGGCGGAGAAGCCACAAGCAAAAATCACGACAAAGAATTCTATCAGGAAATCGGTGAAAAAGGCGGAGAAGCCACAAGCAAAAATCACGACAAAGAATTCTATCAGGAAATCGGTGAAAAAGGCGGAGAAGCCACTAGCAATAACCATGACAAGGAATTCTATCAAGAAATCGGCCAAAAAGGCGGAGAAGCCACAAGTAAAAATCATGACAAAGATTTTTATAAGGAAATCGGCCAAAAAGGCGGAAACAGACGAAGCAGCTAATAAAAGCATAAAAGGCAGACAACCTGCAGATCAAAAGCGATCCGGCGCATCAGCTGGATCGCTTTTTATTTTGGAAAAATCTTGATCTGAGCCGCCGTTGCGATACAATAAAATGAAAAAGGGGTTTTTCACTCGTGTCTGACATGCTGAATTTGCTCGCTATCGCCAATAAAGTCAAAGAAAAACACGACAATTTTTCAATCGCGGAGATCAATGACCACTGTGTGCGCCTCGCAGTGTTTACGGGAGAATATGACTGGCACCATCACCCTGACTCAGATGAATGGTTCATCGTTCTGGAAGGTGAGCTGCTGATCGATTTTAAGGACAAAGAAACCGCAGTGCTCAAAGCAAATGACAGCCTGCTCATCCCGAAAGGCACGATTCACCGCACCCGCTCTTACGTCAGAACCGTCAATCTTTGTGTTGAGCATACGCGTGCGAAAACAGTCATCACAGAGGAACGTCATGCTGATCAAAAAGATTGTATGTGAAACAGACGCTGCAAACGCTGAAGCATTTGCGCAAGCACAGTCAAGGTGGGGAGCATTATCATGTGTAAATGGCTTCGTCAAACAGGCCGGCGGGTGGCGGAAAAACGCAGACGGCCTGTTCATCGCAGAGATCATCAGCGTTTGGGAGAACAGACAGGCCTATGATGATTTTATGGAGAGCGAACATGACCGCCTATACGAAGAAAACGAGCAGAAGGCTGCGATTCTTTCAATAGAAGTGATGCTGTATGAAGAGGATGAACCTGTCATTCACGAGCTGTTACATCATCCGGACATCCGATATGAACCGGACTGGACGGTTCTGAAGGCATAATGAAAGCCCAAAACAGTTTGTTTTGGGCTTGTGTCTTTACTCGCGTCCGGGAAGCGTGTTGTGGACATACGGCGGGACGGGATCCAGCTTAGCTATTTCGCCGTGCGCTTTCGGTTCCTTTTCGTATTCAAATGGTTCTCCGTCCGGCGCTGTTTCCTTCAGCCAATTTTGTTCAGCGCTTTCTCCGCCATCTGAGAAATGAATAAGCTTATGGGAGAATGACTGTTTTTCCAGCGCCTTCGGGAATGTGGAAGGAACGATCGGGCCTTCCTGTGCTTCTAATTCTTTAATGGCCGCAAGCCATTGGTTTTGATGCATGGTATCGCGGGCCAATAAAAAGCTGAGCATATCTTTCACGCCTTTATCATCGGTCATTTCATACAGGCGTGCGACTTGAAGCCTTCCTTGTGATTCGGCGTTCAGATTGGCGCGGAAGTCTGCCAGAAGGTTTCCGCTTGCGACGATATAGCCTGCGCTCCACGGAACGCCCGTGCTGCTCTCCGGCATTGCGCCGAGTCCTGAGACGATCGCATGATGCGGATTCATCCCACCTAAAATGGACCCGATGACCGGGTCATCAGCCGCTTTTTCCTGCTCTGCCAGCGGGGCGTCTTCTAACAATCTCGCAATCATCGTCGCGATCATTTCGACATGGCCGATTTCTTCCGTCGCGGTATCCATCAGAAGATCCTTATATTTTTCATTGCCCCGTGTATTCCATCCTTGGAACAAATATTGCATGGCGACGGATATTTCCCCGTATTGTCCCCCTAAAATTTCCTGCATCTTTTTGGCGAACAGCGGGTCAGGACGATCCGGTTTAGCCGGATGCTGCAGTTTTTTCGTATGTGTAAACATGTCTCCATCTCCTTTTTTTGCTCTGTCCCTATTTACTTCCCCGGCGGGAAAAGGGATGAAACGGAGATGGGCGTATTGGTCCTGCTAAGGCTCGCGGCGCAAGGATAACAAATCCTGCACAAGCCCGCGGCCGATCACCTGTTCATATTGTCTGTAAATCGGGTCGAGGCGTTTCATCCATGTGTTCTTTTCCGCTTTGCTCAGCACATGAATATGAATGGATGAATTCTTCTTTATCTCTTCAAGCTGGTCTTTATTCATTTTCTCAGCGGAGGCTTCGTTCCATTCTGTCGTTTCTCTCATCGCCTCCGTTAAGATGGCTCTCGTTTTTTCTGTCTGCGAATTCCAGAAATGCTCGTCGGTCATCACGGCATAACCGAGGTACCCGTGATTGCTGATTGTCAAATAATCTTGAACATTATAAAATTTTTTAGAATAGATATTTGAAATCGTATTTTCTTCTCCGTCTACGAGATTGCTTTCCAAGAGCTGAAACGTGGAATTAAAGGAATCCTGCCGCGGGTGCGCGCCGAGCAGGCGGTACTGGTCTTCGATCACGCTGCTCGGCATGATCCTGAGCGCCTGTCCTTTCAAATCGTCCGGTGTGAAGATCGGCCCTTTATTTGACGTAAGCTGCTTAAACCCGTTCGTCCAGTACGCCAGTCCTTTCAAATGATGCTTTTCTAATGAAGCGAACAGGCGTGTGCCGATTTTGCCGTTGAGGCCTTCTTGCACGGCTTTATAGTTTGTAAACGCGTACGGCAGATCCAAAACACCCCATTCGGGAGACAGTGATCCGAGCTTTGAGGTGGAGGGAGCGATGAATTGCACGTCCCCGTTTTGGAGGGCGTTTATTTCTTCATTATCTGAATAGAGGCTCCCGTTTGGAAACACCTCTACTTTAATGGTGCCGCCGGACTTTTGATAGACCAGGTCGGCAAACTTATTCGCCGCCCGCCCTTTTGGCGTGTTCTCAGCAACGACATGGCTGAATTTGAAAACGATTTGATCTTTCAGGCCTTCCTGTTCGTCATCATAATACGGTTCTTCCGTTGAGAAACGATCATGAAAGCCGATGAATAAAGCGGTTCCGATACCGAGTACCATCAGGCTGAGACAAGTCAGCAAGCTTTTCATCGAAAACCCCCTCCGCCATTTTCTATAACAAGCATAATCGGGCGGGCCGTTTTCGTAAAGAGACGGAAAGGAAGAGGCCAATGACGAAAAAAAAGCTCACCATCCGCTGGAAAATCACCATACTTTCGTATATCGTCGTGCTTTTTACCTTTTTGATCGTCGGCATCGTGCTGATCGGCAATATTCAGCATACAGAGGAGCGCGAGCTGAAAAAACGGCTGATGAATACCGCGCGGACGGTATCTGAGATGACCGATGTCAAACGCGCCCTCGAGCAGAAAAAACAAAGGGAAGACGTGCGCCATGCGGTCGAAGAAATAAGGATCATCAATGAAGCGGACTACATCGTCGTCATGGATATGGATCATATCCGCTATTCACATCCCGTCAGCACAATGATCGGAAAGCGTTCAAGGGGTGAGGACGAAGCCGCGGCGTTCGCCGAGCACATTTATTTTTCCGAAGCAAAGGGAGAAATCGGCACCGCCGTCCGCGCTTTTTATCCCATCAAAGACCGGGATTTGAATCAGATCGGCGTCGTTCTGGCCGGTAAAACGCTGCCCGGATTCGGTGAAATTCTTCTTCAGCTGAAACATGAAATACTGTTTATCGTTCTGCTGGCGCTCGGGTTCGGACTGGCCGGCTCCTTTTTGCTGGCCCGCCATATCAAAAAACAAATGTTTTGGCTGGAGCCCCATGAGATCGTGAGAATGTATGAGGAACGGACCGCTACGTTTCATTCAATGAATGAGGGCGTCATCGCGATCGATAATCAGCATCACATCACCATTTTTAATGAAAAAGCGAAGCAGATATTCAATGTCAGACAAGAGACCGATGGCAGGCTGATCTGGGACGTGTTAAAAGATTCGCGCCTCCCTGAGATCGTCGAGCGGAACCGAGCCGTATATAATGAAGAAATCCAAGTCAGCGGAAAGGTGATCATGAGCAGCAGAATTCCGATCGTCATGAAAAAGAAGGTCATCGGAGCCGTCGCCATTTTTCAGGACAGGACGGAAGCGGCGAAAATGGCGGAAGAACTGACAGGTGTGAAAAATTTTGTCGATGCGCTCAGAGTTCAAAATCATGAACATATGAACAAGCTTCACACCATCGCGGGACTGATTCAGCTCGGAAAATCAGAAAAAGCGCTCCAGCTTGCTTTTAAGGAATCATCAGAACAAGAAAGCGTCACCGATTTTCTTCATCAGGCCATTCAGAATGACGCTGCGGCGGGACTGCTGTTAAGCAAAATCAAAAGAGGAAAAGAGCTTGGCATTTCTGTGAAAATTGATGAAAACAGCAGTTTCTCGGCATTTCCGGAGCATGTCGACCAGCATGACATTGTCGTCCTGCTCGGCAATTTAATTGAAAATGCGTTCGGCGCATTCGAAACAGCGGACACGGAGGACAAACATATTGACATCAGTATCGAGCAAAATGATGAAGTGCTTGCTATATTAATAGAAGACAACGGAAGCGGGATTTCCGATCAGCACATCCCGCACCTTTATGACAAAGGGTTTACCGTCAATAAAACGGGAGGAACGGGATATGGCTTGTACCTCGTCAAACAAATCGTCGACAAAGGGATGGGCGTTATTGAAGTCGACACACGGCAGGGACAGGGAACGGCATTTTCTATTTTATTTCCGATGAAGGGGGAGGAATCATTCGATGGACATCAAGGTGCTGCTTATTGAAGATGATCCGATGGTGCAGGAGGTGAATAAAGAATTTATCACCGGTGTTTCGGGGTTCAGCGTCATCGCCACAGCCGCTGACGGAGACGAGGGAATCAGGCTTATTAAAGATCTGCGGCCCGGGCTCGTGGTATTAGACGTATACATGCCGAAAAAAGACGGAATTAAAACGCTCCAGGAAATCAGAAAACAAAAGCTCGAAGTGGACGTCATCATCGTCTCGGCCGCAAAAGACAAAGAAACAATCCAGCTTATGCTGCAAAACGGTGCGGCCGACTATATTTTGAAGCCGTTTAAGCTGGAGCGGATGAGACAGGCGCTCGAAAACTATAAACAATATAAACGGAAAATTGAAGAGCATGACACCATGTCGCAAGAGCAGCTTGACATGCTGCTTAAAATTCCGCAAAATCCGTCCCGCGATCTGCCGAAGGGGTTAAATCATTTTACGATGAATGAAATTTTGACCTATATGAAACAGCAGACGGAGCCGCTTTCAGCTGAAGAAGCCGCCAAAGCGCTCGGAATCGCCAGGGTGACAGCGCGGCGTTATCTTGATTTTCTTGAAAAAGACGGCCAGATTAAGCTCGACATTCAATACGGGGGAGTGGGCCGGCCGGTTAACCGCTACAAATTCGTCCGCTAGCCGAGACCAAAAAGACCAAAATGTCCGTTATGATCATAAGCTTCCCCTCTTTGTTTGAAAACGCTATCATTTTTGTATAGACGCAGCGAGAGGCAAGGGGGAGTAGGGATGAAAATTTTCAAAAATCTTACGGTGCAGGTCATCACGGCGGTTATCATCGGCGTCATTGTCGGACTCGTATGGCCTGAGGCCGGGAAGCAGATGAAGCCGCTCGGCGATACATTTATCAATGCGGTAAAAATGATTATCGCACCGATCATATTCCTGACGATCGTGCTTGGCATCGCCAAGATGGGAGACATGAAAAAAGTCGGCAAAGTCGGGGGAAAAGCATTTATTTATTTTGAAGTCGTGACCACCATCGCCCTTATTATCGGACTTCTGGTCGTCAATATCATGAAACCCGGTGAGGGGCTTGATTACAGCAAGCTTGAAAAAGGGGATGTCTCTCAGTACACGCAAAACGGGGGACAGGGGATTGACTGGATTGAATTTATCACTCACATCGTTCCGTCAAATATGGTTGACGCTTTCGCAAAAGGCGACATTCTTCAGGTCTTATTCTTTTCTGTTTTATTCGGTGTCGGCCTGGCGGCGCTCGGTGAAAGAGGCAAAAGCATTATTGATTTCTTTGATAAACTGTCGCATGTTTTTTTCAAAATCATCGGCTACATCATGCGCGCGGCGCCGATCGGCGCATTCGGAGCCATGGCCTATACGATCGGGCACTTCGGCCTTGATTCCATCAAGCCGCTGGCGAGTCTGATGCTGTCTGTATACGTTACGATGTTCCTGTTTGTATTTGTCGCTTTGAATATCATTTGCAAACTATTCGGTTTCAGCTTGTGGAACTATCTCCGTTTTATTAAAGATGAACTGCTCATCGTTCTCGGCACAAGCTCTTCTGAGTCCGTCCTTCCGCGGATGATGGATAAAATGGAGCGTTACGGCTGTTCCAAATCGGTTGTCGGCCTTGTCATTCCGACGGGATATTCTTTTAACCTGGACGGCACCTCGATTTATCTGTCCATGGCGACGGTTTTTCTGGCGCAGGTGTTCGGCGTTGACCTTACCATCGGCCAGCAGGTTACGATCATTCTCGTGCTGATGCTGACATCAAAAGGCGCGGCGGGCGTAACCGGAAGCGGATTTATCGTGCTCGCCTCCACTTTATCGGCGCTTCAGGTTATTCCGCTGGAGGGGCTGGCGCTGCTCCTCGGCGTCGACCGCTTTATGAGTGAAGGAAGGGCGATCGTCAACCTGATCGGAAACGGAATCGCCACCATCATCGTAGCCAAGAGCGAAAATGAGTTTGACGAAGCGAAAAGCACACAGGCCGTTAAAGAAATGAAAACGGCGGTATAAAAGGAAAGGAACGGCATGCATCGGGCATGCCGTTCTTTTTTTCGGCCGCCATGAGTAAAAAAGATAAATTTGTTTAAATTTATTAGGAGGTGGACAAAGACCTTAGCGTCATTTTGTTATATAATTTACAATTAGAGAGTGAAAGATGAAATCTAAGGGCTTTTTGTCCTAGCAGGAGTGTATAAATGGCGGCTATTTTTAAATTTTTTCAGCATCCGGGTGTCAGACGTTTTTCCGTTTTTCTTGTTTTGACTGGGGTGTTAGTTGTATTCCGAAGTATGATTAATTTGATTTTGCTTACGTTTATTTTTACTTTTCTGATGGATCGGCTGGAGACTGTCATCCGGCACGTGTTGAACCATTTTTTCCGGATCAGCCAGAGGGTGGTCATCACCGTTTTATATATTGCGCTGGCTGTCGGGGCGACTGTCGGAGGCTTTGTCTTTTACCCGATTGTTGCCAAGCAGATTGAACAGCTGATTAAGCAGATCAAGCACATCGCGTATCATCCCGATGTCATTCCGTTTTATGATGAGATATCGAGCGTGTTCGGCGATATCAATATCGGTTCCTATGTAAAAGAAGGTTTTAATGTACTGTATACATACTTGGCCGATATCAGCACTTTCGGTTTGCAGGTCGTGATGTCACTGATTCTCAGCATGTTTTTCCTGTTCGAGAAAAAGCGGCTCACGGAGTTTATGAAAAAATTTCAGCACAGCAAGCTGTCTGTTTTTTACTGCGAACTTGCTTATTTCGGCAGCAAGTTTGCGAGAACATTCGGCAAAGTGCTTGAAGCCCAATTTATTATCGCGCTGGTGAACTGTATCCTCACCTTGATCGCATTGGCGATTCTGCATTTTCCGCAGCTGTTCGGCCTGTCAATCATGGTCTTTTTCCTCGGGCTCATTCCCGTTGCGGGTGTGGTGATTTCGCTCATTCCGCTCAGCATCATCGCATATACGACGGGCGGCGCAGCGTATGTCATCTACATCGTGCTGGTCATTTTCGTCATCCATGCGATTGAGACGTACTTCCTTAATCCGAAACTGATGTCAGCGAAAACGGAACTGCCGATCTTTTTTACCTTTACAGTTCTGATTTTCTCGGAACATTTCTTCGGCATTTGGGGTTTGATTATCGGAATTCCGATTTTTGTGTTCCTGCTTGATATTCTGGATGTCGTCAATAATGAAGAGAAGGAAAAAAACGGACCGGTCCCGGATAAGACATAACGTCGGCTCCGGCTCTTCACGAATATATGACTAATGTTATAATGCAGACAGTGCCTTTGTACGGGCACTGTTTATTTTTTGTGAAAAAGGAGGAAGGCTGTATGACTGAGCCGATTTTACATATTGAAGGCCTTGACAAAACAATAGGCAAAAAGCACATTTTAAAAAACATCAGCATGGATGTCAGGCAGGGCGAGATCATCGGTTTGCTCGGTCCGAACGGGTCGGGAAAAACCACACTTATCCGAATCATCGTCGGTCTTTTAAAGAAAAACAGCGGCACGATTACAATTAACGGCTTTCAGCACGATGCTGATTTCGAAAAAGCGCTTGAATCCGTCGGAGCGATCGTGGAAAATCCTGAATTCTACCCGTACCTGACGGGGTGGGAGAATCTGAAGCACTTTGCCAACATGCACAAAAACATCAAAGAGGACAGGCTTCAGGAAGTCATCGAACGGGTCGGGCTCACCAATGCCGTTCATGACAAAGTTAAAACGTATTCCCTCGGTATGCGTCAGCGTCTCGGGATTGCGCAGGCCATTCTTCACCGTCCGAATCTGCTCATTTTAGATGAACCGACAAACGGGCTTGATCCCGGCGGAATGAAGGATTTCCGCGATCACTTAAAGGAACTCGCGGAGCTTGAAGGGACGAGCATCCTTTTTGCGACGCATTTATTGCGTGAAGTGGAGGACCTTTGCGACCGTGTTATCATCATTCAAAAAGGTGAGATCAAAACAGAGGTTGTTCTGCGCGGCGCTGAGGAAAAAGAAGAAAAAGCCGTCCTCGACATTCAGCCGGCTGACGAAGCATTCGAATGGCTGTCCCAACAGCAATTTGCTCCGGAGAAAAACGGCGGGGGCATTACCGTCACCGTAGCGAAGAAGGACATCCCGGCATTAAACCGTGCGCTCGTCGGACAAGACTTTCTCGTGTATTCCATCATGCCGTATGCGGAATCGCTGGAGGATGAATTCATGAAAGTGACGACGGCGCTTCAAGAGGAGGGGGAGACGAATGTTTAAATTGACAGCGAATGAGCATATGAAACTCTTTAACCGAAAAGTCTCATTAGTGGCGCTGATTCTGATGGCCGTTCTCCAATTTATTATGGCGCTTGTCATTAAACGGCTTGTCATCAGTTCCGGAACGGATGAGAATTTCATCGGCTATATGGCGTACGCGCCCGGGCTGAATATTCTGCTTGAGGCATTAACGATCGTGATCGCGGCAACGATCATTTCCGCTGAATTTGATAAGAAAACGATCAAATTTTTATTAATCCGCCCGGTAAAGCGGGAGCGGATTTTTGTATCTAAACTCATTACCGTATTTTTGGTCAGCTTGTACCTGTATGCGGCGTACTATATTCTGTCTCTGCTGTTCGGCATGGCTTTCTTCGGCGTGTCGGTGACATCTGAATCAGGGACGCTTCTTATGAACACCCTGAAAGTAATCGGCACGAACTGGGTCGAGGCGTTTGCGATGGCATGCTTTGGCTTGTTGTGTTCTTCTGTATTCCGAAACAGCGCAACGGCCGTCATTTTGTCATTTATCGTGCTGTATGGCGCAAAATCACTCGTGACGATTATGTCGCTCTTCCAAAACAAATGGGGAAGTTTTCTGCTGTTCGCAAATACTGACCTGACGCAATATATGAGCGGGGCGAAACCGCTGTTTGCGGGAATGACGCCGTTATTTTCCGCAGGCATTATCATTATCCATATTGTATTCTTCTTAGCCGTCGCTTGGTGGAGCTTTTGCAAACGCGATGTTCGGGTATAAAGTAAAGGAATGACATTTTTGTGAAAAAGATCACGATAAATCAATAATTTATGCTATTTTGATTTATAATAAAGGTAATGACGGAGGTGCTCACTTGAGAAATTTTATTACCGCATTACCGATTGTGTTATTGCTTGGTTTTTCCTTTGTGTCATTCATGTTCCAATTCGAACATCTTGTTTATTTCAGGCTTGCGCTGGGTTTGTTTTCTACAGTGGGGCTGTTTCTCTTATATAAAATGAAGTCGGGATTCCGTTATTTCATCATCTACCTGTATGCAAGCTGGATCGTGCTTGCGGCAGTTACCGCGTTTGAAGAGCCGATTTTTTCTAGCTTTTTCTTTGGCGGGCTTGTGATGACGATGGGTTATCTCACATATATGCTGATTTATCTCGGGCTTAAGCAGGACCGCGGCCCGGAAGCAGTCTGAACGCGCTATTCCATGGAATAGCGTGTTTTTTTTGTACAGCCTCACAGTTGCGAAACGAGACTTGAATCTCTATAATACTTATTAACTTTATCGGAATTATAATGGGGGGATTCCAGTGTCTTTATGGATACAGAATGAACGGCAGAGGGAATGGATGGAAAAAATCGGCCTGCTTGCAGACGAATTTCAAAAAACAGCCGCGCTTGATGATGAGGCGGGCCGTTTTCCTACGGAGAAAATTCAAAGACTGCGCGACGCGGGATATACGGCGTTAACGGTACCTGAGGTATTCGGCGGTGCAGGCATTTCCGTTTATGATATGGTGCTGTTTCAGGAACGGCTGGCGCGGGGAGACGCGGCCGTTGCTCTCGGAATCGGCTGGCATTTATCCGTCATGGGTGAGCTCGGAGAAGGAAACAGCTGGGATGAAGATGTCTTTTCATTTATCACAGAAGAGGTGAAAAAGGGAGCTGTCCTGAACAGGGCAGCGACGGAACGGCAGACCGGCAGTCCGACGAGGGGAGGAAGACCCGGCACCTCCGCTGTCAAAAAAGACGGAAAATGGGTGCTGAACGGCCGAAAAACCTTTACAACCCTTTCGCTGACTTTGGATTATATGCTTGTGACGGCATGGATTGAAGAAAAACAAACGACCGGTGTTTTTCTCATTCATAAAGATCAGTCAGGCGTTTCAGTCCAAGAAACATGGGATATGATTGCCATGAAGGCGACCGGAAGCCATGATCTCCTTTTAGATCATGTCACGGTCAGTGACGAGCGGCTTGTGGAGCTTATCAGCGGGCCGAGAGCGGCGAAAGTGAATGGCTGGCTGCTTCACATTCCCGCTGCTTATCTGGGCATCGCTCAAGCGGCAAGGGACTATGCCGTCCGGTTTGCATCCGAATATTCGCCGAACAGCCTGAACGGACCGATTAAAGACGTGCCGGCCGTTCAGCAGCGTGTCGGGGAAATGGAGCTTGAATTGTTAAAAGCGAGACAGTTTCTCTTCACGGCGGCGCAAATGTATGATGACCCGAAACGCCGCCCTTTCATCAAAAGCGAGCTCGGCATCGCAAAACATATTGTGACAAATGCCGTCCTTTCTGTTGTTGATAAAGCAATGAGAATCACCGGCGCAAAAAGCCTGGAGCGAAATAATCCGCTTCAGCGGTATTATCGGGATGCCCGGGCCGGCCTTCACAATCCGCCGATGGACGATGCGGTCATCGGCAAATTAGCGGCGGAAGCCTTTGAGCAATAAAAAAAAGAGCCTGAAAAAGGCTCTTTTTATGTATGGCTGTTGTGCCGGAGCAGTTTTTGATGCTTGCGGTCAATTCTGTCATAGATCACATTCATCAGCTTTTGATTATTCATAATGGCCGCCTTGTTTTCTTTTATCAGCTGTTCGTATGTTTTTATTTTACGTTTCGCCATGAGCCCGCACCTTCCTTACATATTTGTATTCGCTTTCTAATTCTCCGAGCGATAATTCATATAAATGCCGTTCCGACTTTTTGTATATTCCGTTATTGATCAGCAAATGGATCAGATGTTTTTTTCGTCCTTCAACTGATGATCTGAGCTGAGGAGAAGACCTCATGATTACCCTCCTAAACAAATGATATTGAGAATCATTATCAGTTAATGAAAGTATACAATGGGCATATTCATATGTAAAGGGAAAATACCGCCAATTTTTCGACAAAAAGTTTCCCGGGGAATAATGCTGTCGAATATTGCATTTGCTCAGATCAAAGCTGCTATTTTTCCGCTTTTCCATCCATACTATGAATGAGAATGGAGGAGTCCTTACATGAATGATCAAACGGCAAACTTAAAACGGGGTGAGAAAGGCGCGATTCTTAATATCGGCGCGTACCTCATCCTTGCCGCCGTCAAACTGGTGATCGGTCTTATTTATCATTCCGAAGCGCTCAGAGCGGACGGGTTAAATAATGCCACGGATATTGTCGCATCACTGGCTGTGCTGATCGGGCTCCGGATTTCCCAGCGCCCCGCGGACAGTGATCATGCCTACGGACATTATCGGGCTGAAACAATTTCTTCATTAATTGCGTCTTTTATTATGATGGCGGTTGGTTTTGAAGTGCTGATCGGAGGGGCAAAGGCGATTGTCAGCGGAACGGAGGCCGAGCCGAGCTTCATTGCGGCATGGACGGCGCTCGGAAGCGCGATTGTAATGTACGGCATGTATGTATATAACAGCCGTCTTGCGGATCGGGTTAAAAGTTCTGCGCTTCATGCGGCGGCGAAAGACAGCCGTTCTGACGCCTATGTCAGTATTGGGGCGTTTATAGGCGTCTTAACCGCCCGGCTTCATCTGCCGTGGGTTGATCCGGTCATTGCTTTTCTGATCGGAATCATCATCTGTAAGACGGCATGGGACATCTTCAAAGATGCTTCCCACTCATTGACGGACGGGTTTGATCTGAAAGATTTGGAGCCGTATAAACACACGGTGAAAGAAATAAAAGAGGTCAGCAGGCTGAAGGATGTGAAAGCAAGGTATTTAGGGAGCACGGTTCATGTGGAAATGGTCATTACGGTAGATCCGGGATTGTCTGTGAAAGAAGGCCATGAAGTAGCCGATGAGGTCGAATATGCAATAAAACATGAACATGATGTGACTCATGTCCATGTTCATGTAGAGCCTGAAGTCATAAACAAAGATCGTGAAACGAATTAAATATGCTGTGATAAAAACTCTGTGACTTCTTCGGGCGTTTTCGCGTTTGCGCTGTGAAGATGCGCTTTCTTTTCGCCGTTTTTAAAGATCAGAAGGCTCGGTATGCCCATTACCTGATATTTGTCGGCAAGCTCAGGGAGCTCGTCTCTGTTCAGTTCATACCAATCATTTTGATTATATTCTTCCAAAATATCGCCGATGAACATATTCATGCGCGTGCAGTCAGGGCACCAGTCAGCGAAAAATTTCACGATGATTTCCTTGTCGGATTGAATAAGTTCATTAAATTGTTCTGTTGTACTGATTTTTTTCATATGACACATCTCCTTTTCCATGCCATTTTAATATAAAATAAAAAGGAATTACATACAAATGCTTTCATATTCAGAATGCCCAAAAATAATTAGATCATTTTCTGAGGAAAGTGATAAGATAGTAAAGATGAATTGTTGTGGGGGGAATATCCATTGAAAACAAGTCTAGGATTGGTGTACGGCGGAAAGTCAGCCGAACACAATGTATCGCTGCAGACAGCATTAGCTGTAACAAAAGCGCTTAATACTGAGAAGTTTGATATACATCCGATTTACATCACTGAAAAAGGAGAATGGCAAAGAGGCCCGCTGCTGACTGAGCCGGTTTCCAACGTGAAAATGCTCCAGCTGGAACAAAACGGTGAAAGTTTCGCTCTATCAGCATTGAACCGGGAAATGTTTCCTGAAGCGTCGCCTGACGAAAAGGCGCCGATCGATGTCGTATTTCCGCTTCTCCACGGACCGAACGGTGAAGACGGCACCATTCAGGGTCTGCTGGAATTGCTGAACGTTCCTTATGTCGGCAACGGGGTGCTTGCATCATCAGCCGGCATGGATAAAGTCATCATGAAGCATTTGTTCGCTCAAGCGGGGCTTCCGCAGGCGAAGTACGCCGCTTTCTTAAAAAAGGACTGGAAACAGACGCCGGACAGCTGCTTACAGCAGGTTGAAGAGGAGCTGGGATATCCGTGCTTCGTCAAACCGGCGAACCTCGGATCAAGCGTCGGAATCAGCAAATGCCGAAACCGTGAAGAGCTTGAAAAAGCCTTCGAACTGGCTTTTGAGTATGACCGGAAAATTGTGGTGGAAGAAGGAATCGCCGGCAGAGAAATCGAAATCGGCGTACTCGGAAATGACGAACCGAAATGCTCCGCCGTCGGTGAAATCGCGCCGAAAACCGACTTTTACGATTACAAAGCGAAATATGAAGACGGCGACACGGATTTAATGATTCCCGCGCAAGTGACGGATGAACAATATGCGGAAATCAGCGAAATGGCGATTAAAGCCTTCAAAGCGATTGACGGATCAGGCCTTGTCCGCGCCGATTTCTTCCTGACCAATGACGGTCAAGTGCTCATTAACGAAGTGAACACAATGCCGGGCTTTACGCCATTCAGCATGTTCCCGCTGCTTTGGAAAGAAGCAGGTGTAGATTACAGTGATCTGATCGAACAGCTGGTTGAGCTGGCAAAAGAACGCCATGCCGAAAAACAGCTGATTAAACATACATTTTAATGAAGACGGACACTGCCTGAAGGGGCAGTGTCTTTTCCCGTAACAGACAACATTTTCAGAAAGCGAGGTGCCACCTTTGATAAAGCGAACTGTAAAACGAATCGCAGACATGGTCAAAGGCACACTGACAAATCCCGAATTTGAACAAACAATGATTGAGGGCGCCGCAACCGATACGCGGACTTTGGAAAAAAATCAGCTGTTCATTCCTTTAAAAGGCGAGCATTTTAACGGCCACACCTTTGTGCCGCAAGCATTCGAAAAAGGCGTTTCCGCGGTGTTGTGGGACCGCTCTGAACCGAATCCGCCGGAAGGGCGTGCTGTCATCCTGGTCGATGACACGCTGGAGGCGCTGCAAACATTGGCAAAAGCTTATTTGAAAGAGCTCGGCACAAGGGTTATCGGGGTGACCGGGAGCAACGGAAAAACGACAACGAAAGACATGCTTCACGCCGTTCTCGGCACGCAGTACCGCGTTCACAAAACCGCCGGCAATTTCAACAATCATATCGGCCTGCCGCTGACTGTGCTTGCCATGCCTGAAGATACAGAAATCGCCATTTTAGAAATGGGAATGAGCGCGAGGGGCGAAATTGATTTTCTGAGCCGTCTTGCTGAACCGGAAGCGGCCGTCATTACCAATATCGGCGAATCCCATATGCAGGATTTAGGCTCAAGAGAAGGAATTGCGGAGGCGAAACTTGAAATTATAAACGGACTTCGGGAAGACGGCGTTCTGTTTTATTTCGGGGATGAGCCGCTGCTCCGCCAAAAGACGTACACTTGCCGGACAACGACATACGGCGCAGGCGCGGACAATGATCTCCGCCTGAAAGAAATAAAACAAGCGGAAGAAGGCACGTACTTCAATATCGACGGGATCGACCGTTCTTTCTTTATTCCGGTTCTCGGCAGACATAATGTGATGAATGCCATGGCTGCATACGCCGCCGGCATCTATTTCGGCATTACGCCGGAAAATGCCGCTCTGGGACTGAGCCGCCTGAAGGTGACGGGGATGAGATTGGAACTGGTCAAAACGGACAACGGCATCTCGATCGTAAACGACGCGTATAATGCGAGCCCGACGTCAATGAAAGCGGCGGTCGAATTAATCGAAACGATGAAAGGCTATCGGAAGAAAATGCTCGTGCTCGGTGATATGCTTGAACTTGGTGATGAAGAAAAAGCATTCCACGAAGAATGCGGAGCTGCGGTCAATCCGGCGGAAATCGACCATGTATTTACTTACGGCACACTCGGCGCATTCATCGCTGACGGAGCGCGTCGGCATTTTGAAGAAGGGCGCGTCAGCCATTATCTTGACAAAAAAGAACTGCTTCACGCCATACAGGAAATGGCCGCTTCCGGCGATCTCCTTCTGTTTAAAGCATCGAGAGGTATGAAGCTCGAAGAAATCGTTAAAGATTTATTAGAGAAGAACTGAAAAAATACTGATCAGCATTATAAAAATATACAAAAATGAAGAAACTAATTCAGGGTGAAATAATTCTGTCCGTATAAAAAAGAAAGACCGCCGGCTGGGAAATCCCGTCCGGCGCGGGGGCTAGCCTCGTTCGCGGGAAGAATCCGGTCAGGCCGCTTCCGGCCGCCTGACCATCTCGCCTTATTGAAAAACACATAGTGTAATGGTAAGATTAAACGTAAAGTAATTCGGGCTTTGTATACGTATGATCCTGTCCTTTGGATGAAAGGGCGGTTTTTAGTGGTAAATCACGACATTACTGAAACAGCAATCAGAAGGAGTTTGAATAATTTGACTATAACGTTTCAAGATTTCCAATTAAGTTCTGATCTCATGAAATCAATCAATCGTATGGGATTTGAAGAAGCAACACCGATCCAGGCACAAACGATTCCGCTCGGACTTTTAAATAAAGATGTCATCGGACAAGCGCAAACAGGTACAGGTAAAACAGCTGCGTTCGGTATACCCCTTGTTGAAAAAATGAACCCCGAGTCTCCTAATATTCAAGCAATCGTAATCGCGCCAACCCGTGAATTAGCCATTCAAGTATCTGAAGAGTTATATAAAATCGGACAAGATAAGCGTGCGAAAGTACTGCCTATTTACGGCGGCCAGGATATCGGACGTCAGATCCGCGCATTGAAGAAAAACCCGCATATCATCGTAGGTACGCCGGGGCGTCTTCTTGACCATATCAACCGCCGCACGATCCGTTTAAACAACGTGAATACGGTTGTCATGGATGAGGCTGATGAAATGCTGAATATGGGATTCATTGATGACATTGAATCCATTCTCTCAAACGTGCCGAGCGACCACCAAACGCTCTTATTCTCAGCAACAATGCCTGCGCCGATCAAACGGATCGCAGAGCGTTTCATGACTGAGCCGGAACACGTAAAAGTAAAAGCGAAAGAAATGACTGTGTCCAACATTCAGCAGTTCTACTTGGAAGTGCAGGAGCGCAAAAAATTCGATACGCTGACTCGTCTTCTTGACATTCAGTCTCCGGAACTTGCGATCGTATTCGGACGTACGAAACGCCGTGTCGATGAGCTTGCTGAAGCCCTGAACCTTCGCGGATATGCGGCTGAAGGAATTCACGGCGACTTAACGCAGGCGAAACGTATGGTTGCGCTTCGTAAATTTAAAGAAGGTGCGATCGAAGTGCTTGTAGCGACTGACGTTGCCGCCCGCGGACTTGATATCTCAGGCGTTACCCACGTTTACAACTTTGACGTGCCTCAAGATCCTGAAAGCTACGTTCACCGTATCGGAAGAACGGGCCGTGCAGGAAAAACGGGTATGGCGATGACGTTTATCACACCGCGTGAGAAAAGCATGCTTCGCGCGATTGAACAAACGACAAAACGCAAAATGGACCGTATGAAAGAGCCGACGCTTGACGAAGCATTAGAAGGACAGCAGCAGGTGACGGTTGACCGTCTGCGCACGGCGATCAGCGAAAACAACCTGAACTTCTACATGACGGCAGCTGCGGAATTGTTAGAAGATCATGATGCAGTGACAGTTGTGGCTGCAGCCATTAAAATGGCGACAAAAGAGCCGGACAGCACGCCTGTACGCCTCACTGATGAAGCGCCGATGGTCAGCAAACGCTATAAAAACCAGCGTACTTCTAAGCGCAGAGACGGCCAAGGCGGCGGCTACCGCGGCGGCAAAGGGAAAACCAACAACCGTTCTTCCTACGATAAAAAACGCTCAAGCGACCGCCGTTCTTCAGGTGACAGACGCCAGAAAAAATCATACTAAAACACAGGAAGCGGACCCTTTTACGGGGTCCGCTTTTTTTTTGATATGCCGGAAAGTGAATCTTTTTTGCAAATCAGCCGTATTTGTATGTATGATAAAAAATGGGAGGTAGGTATGTTGAGAGCACAGCCAAAAAATCGAATCAGTCCAAGCGGCTTAAAAGTCTGGCGTCTTCAGGAAATCATCCTGTCCGCCTTCTGTCTTCTGGCCGTTATAGCAGCAGCTGTTTTAAGCCATTTCTTCCATTGGCCGTATTGGATCACCGGAGTCCTCGGCATCATTTGGATCTTCGGTTCAGTGATATCCGTCTATGCCATACCGAAAATCAGGCACAGGATCTGGCGCTATGAAGTCCATGAAAATGAAATTGATATTCAATCCGGCATTTTTATTGTCAAACGGGTCATTGTGCCGATGGTGAGGGTGCAGCACGTAGATACTTCACAAGGCCCGCTCCTCAGAAGGTACCGTCTGGCCTCAGTCAAAATCTCCACGGCGGCAACCGTTCATTCCATTCCGGCGCTTGATATGGAGGAAGCTGACCGGCTGAGGGATTCCATTTCCCGTCTGGCAAGGGTGACGGAAGATGATGTCTGAGCCGAAACATCTGCACCCGGCGGCCGTGATTTTGAACTTATTCCATATTATTATCGAAACCATTAAAAACATTATTCTGCCATTTTTTCTCGTCTATATTGTAAACTCCAACCACTTCATCCGCTTTTACGGAGGCATTGCGCTCGCCGTCCTGCTTATCTGGCTGATTACGGCTAGTGTGATCGAGTGGAGAAAATTTACATACCGGATTGAGGACGGAGAATTCAGAATTGAAGAAGGCTTGTTTTTTACGAAAAAGAGATACATCTCCATTGACCGGATTCAATCAATGAATACGAGTGCCGGCATCATTCAGCAGCTTTTTAAGCTTGTTAAGCTTCAAATCGAAACGGCCGGCGACGGGAAAAACGCCGAGGCCGTCTTATCCGCCATTACTGTGGAAGAGGCGGAACGGATCAGAGCGGCTGTTTTTCAGCAAAAAGCGGAGCAAGAAGAACGAGGGGAGACCGCAGCGGAGCAGGAGCCGATGCGCGGGGAAGATGTGCAATCCGTTTACCGACTGTCTGTAGGTGAGCTGCTTATGGCCGCCTCAACATCCGGGGGAATCGGTGTCATCATCTCAGCGGTATTCGCCCTCTTTTCTCAGATTGATGAAGTACTTCCGATGGACTGGCTCTATGACAGGTTTTCTTTTCTCAAGCATGCGAGCATCGGTATATACGCCGTGATCATTTTCATAGGATTGTTTATCGCCTGGCTGTTAAGCATCGCCGGTATGATGATCAAGCATGCCAACTTTAAGATAGAAAAAAAGGAACACGAATTGGTCATTACCAGAGGAATTATTGAAAAACATCAAGTGACAATCCCGCTCCGTAAAATCCAAGCCATTAAAATGAAAGAAAATGTGATCAGGCAATTATTCGGATACGCGACGGTTGCGATTGTCAGCGCCGGCAGTGCGGGGAATGAGAAAGAAGGAGCACAGACGATTCTGTTTCCGATCATCCGCAAATCAAAGCTCGGAGTGATGCTGAACGGTTTCACACCGGATTACGTGCTGGAAGAAAACCGAAATCATTTGCCGAAAAGGGCGCTGCGCCGGTATTTATTCCGATCCATAATCTTCTCGGTTTTCGTGATCATCCCGCTTTGTATTCTGTTTAAACCGTGGGGATATGCATCGCTCCTTGTGCTTCCCGTCGAACTGGTGCTTGGATATGCCTCGTTTAGGACAGCGTCATGGTGCATAAACGGCGGCAGGCTTCAGATTACCACGAGGCTGGTCGGGAAGACGACCACGATTATGCTGAGAAGAAGAATGCAGATGTTTGAAGTCAGCCGCTCCTTTCTGCAAAAAAGAAGGCGGCTCGCATCTGTGGCTACCGCAGTGAAATCAGCTCACCACATGGAGCATGTCATGCTGAAGGATGTCAGCGAGGAAGATGCCGAACGCATCGGGCGCTGGTATTCATATGAAAAAGCGGACGGTTAATACCGCCGCTTTTTTTGCTGCACGCATAAAAAGGAAAGCAAAAATCCGCCTGCCAGTCCGAACAAATGCGCCATAATGTTAATATTAGAGTTGATAAACGTCGACAGCACCGCGATGATAAGCAGGGTCATAATCATTTTCGACTGATCCCGGCCGATCAGCTCCTTGCGGAAAACAGTCAAAAACACATACACGCCGAAAAGTCCGAAGATCGCGCCGGATGCGCCGACATGCACATAATCAAGCGGTTCGGCAAGATACGTGCCGATATTGCCGATGATGCCCGATGCGATGTACACAATCAGAAAACGGACTTTTCCGAGCATCTGCTCAAGCGGGGGCGCGAATAAAAAGAGAGACATGGAGTTAAACAAAAGGTGAGTGAAATTCGCGTGTAAAAACATCGGTGTCACCAGCCGCCACCATTCTCCCGAGGAAACGCCGTAATTATAGCCGGTCACAGCATCTGACCACATCATGACGGAATGAAGCGGCATACTGAAAAACA
The DNA here is from genome assembly GCF_038004825.1 of Bacillus sp. FSL P4-0334. Lineage (NCBI taxonomy): Bacteria > Bacillati > Bacillota > Bacilli > Caryophanales > Bacillaceae > Bacillus > Bacillus sp. FSL P4-0334. Next base: position 1,522,042 of record NZ_JBBORX010000001.1, read on the forward strand.
GCCACAAGAACGCCTGCAGCGCCAAGATACAGCTGACGGCCGGATAACGTCTGATAAAAGTCTGGAAATTTTCCGTTCGTATAAACATCGCAAGCCCCTTTGCATCTGATTTGTTACATATATAGTAACACGTTTATGACATAAACCGTTTTTTAGTACGGACTTTTAGGAGGAATTCACATGATTTTCGGAATCGGAATCGACATCGTTGAACTGCACAGAATTGAAAACATGCTCAGCCGGCAGGCGAGGTTTCCGCAAAGAATATTGACGGAAGCTGAATATGCCCGTTTTACATTGCTGTCGGACAAAAGGAAAATTGAATTTCTCGCGGGAAGATTTGCGGCAAAAGAAGCCTTTTCGAAAGCATACGGCACAGGTATCGGCAAAGAGCTCAGCTTTCAGGATATTGAAACCGGAAACGACAAAGCGGGAAAGCCTGTGCTGGCCTGCGCCAAGCTTGACGGCGCGGCGGTTCACGTCTCCATTACCCATACAAAAGAATACGCCGCGGCACAGGTCGTGATTGAAAGGTTGTCACGCTAGTCTGCATATTAGCCGGAACCCCTTCATATATTTGATAGTGCATTAAGGGAGACAAGTTGTTTGAGGCTTTTATGGTACGCGTCCGTCCGTTCAGGGCGTACCGTTAAAGTCAAACAAGCGATTTCTTCCCTTTACATCAATTGAGAAGAAGGGGTTGAAAAAAGGTGAGAAAAAGCTTTGTTTTGCTTTTAACGGGACTGCTTGCCGTCCTTATTCTTTCGGCCTGCGGCCAAAAATCACAGGAAGATATCGTGAACGGTTTAGATAAGAAGGCGAAAGAATACACCTCGTACAAAGCGAAAGCCAAAATGACCATTGAAACGGGGAGTGATCCGCAAGTATACAATGTGGAAATCTGGCATAAAAAACCTTCCCTGTACCGGGTCTATCTGGAAAATCCGAAAAAAGACCAAAACCAAGTCATTTTACGGAACGCCAACGGAGTCTTTGTCCTCACGCCGTCTCTAAATAAGAGCTTCAGATTCCAAAGCGACTGGCCGAATAACAGCAGCCAAGTATATTTGTTTGAGTCACTTGTAAAGGACGTGCAGCATGACAAAGACGCCGTCTATTCCGCCAAAGATAAAAAGTACACGTTTGAAACAAAAACGAACTATCAGCACAACAAAATGCTGCCGACTCAGGAAATCACTTTCAACAAAAAGGACATGAGCCCGTCGCTCGTCAAAGTCATGGATACAGACCGGAAAGTGATGGTAAAAGTCGAATTCAAAAGCTTTGAATTCAACAAGCCGTTTGATAAAGACTCTTTTGACGAGAAGAAAAATATGACGCTCTCCCAGATGGACGTCGCCACAAGCGCCAAGCCGTCTGATTCATTTGCGGTCAAAACACCGCTTCAAGTGCCGGCCGGCGTCAAAAAGCTTGAAGAGAAAGATATTTCAACGGCGGACGGCAAACGGATCGTCATGACTTACGGCGGAGAAAAATCATTCACCCTTATTCAAGAAAAAGCCCATATCGCAAAAGCCGCCTCTGCCGTCACGCTGAAAGGCGAACCGGTTAATCTCGGCTTCACGGTTGCGGCATTATCTGATACGTCTTTAACGTGGACATATGACGGAGTGGATTATCTTCTGTCATCACAGGATCTGACAAAAGATGAAATGGTGGCCGCCGCCAAAAGCATGCAGGGACAGTCGTCAAAATAACGTCAAAAAAGAGGCCGCTGCTGTCGGTCTCTTTTTTGATTCCATTTCACTTTGCAGAATAATTTTAGTATGATAATAACAATATGAATTGAAAATAATGCTAGGAAGTGTATCGAATGAACACAGCATCCTTTTACAGAGAAACGTGGGCGGAAATCAACCTGTCCGCGATTAAAGAAAATGTCACGCATATGAAAAAACACATCGGGCAAAACGTCCATCTCATGGCGGTTGTAAAGGCGAACGCTTACGGCCACGGAGATTTGGAAGTTGGGAAAGCCGCGCTTGAAGCGGGTGCCTCTTGTCTTGCCGTAGCCATACTGGATGAAGCAATTTCATTGAGAAAACGGGGCATTACAGCGCCGATTCTCGTGCTTGGCGCCGTGCCGCCCGAATATGTACAAGCAGCTGCGGAGTATGACGTAACACTCACGGGGTATTCTGTTGAATGGCTTCAGGAAGCTGCGCGCCACCTCGGAAGTGAAACAGTGCCGTTTCATCTGAAAGTCGACACCGGCATGAACAGACTCGGAGTCAAAACGGAGGAAGAAATTCAAAGCGTGTTAAAAATCCTCAGCCAAAATCCCGGTTTAGTCTGTAAAGGCGTATTCACCCACTTTGCTACCGCGGATGAGAAAAACAGAGATTATTTCCTCTTCCAGTTTGACCGCTTTAAAACATTGATCGCTCCGCTTCCTTTAAAAGAATTGATGGTGCACTGCGCGAACAGCGCTGCCGGACTTCGTCTTAAAAAAGGCTTCTTTAACGCGGTTCGTTTCGGCATCAGTATGTACGGGCTTCGTCCTTCTGCTGACATCCAAAGCGAAATTCCGTTTCAATTAAAACCGGCTTTTGCGCTGCACTCTGTTTTATCCCATGTGAAAAAGATCCGCAAAGGGGAAAGCGTCAGCTACGGCGCAACATATACGGCAGAGAAGGATCAATGGATCGGAACGGTTCCCATCGGCTATGCGGACGGGTGGCTCCGCAAGCTGAGCGGCACGTCTGTGCTGATCGGAGGCAAACGGATGAACATCGCGGGAAGAATCTGCATGGATCAATTGATGGTCGAATTAGATCAATCTTATCCGCCGGGCACCAAAGTCACCCTGATCGGCAGCCAGAAGGGAGAAACGATCACGATGGATGAAATCGCAGGGCGGCTTGGGACGATTAATTACGAGGTCCCTTGTACCATTAGTTCCCGCGTTCCCCGTATGTTTTTGGAAAATGAGAGTATAATGGAAGTAAGAAATCCTTTACTGCAAGATAATACAAACAAGTAGCCGTCATCCGGAAAAAGAGAATTTATAAAACAGCTTTGCTTGACGTTTGAATAATGGTATCATTATGTCTGGATGGATGAATTGGTCGTATCCGTAAGTTTGGTGGAGGTGTATGTTTTTTGTCTGAATCCAGCGCAAGAACCGAAATGAAAATCAGCTTGCCTGAAAACTTAGTAGCTGAATTGGATGGTGTAGCGATGCGGGAGAAACGAAGCAGAAACGAACTGATATCACAAGCAGTGAGAGCGTATGTCAGCGAACGGACAACTCGCCATAACCGTGATTTGATGAGACGCGGGTATATGGAAATGGCGAAAATCAACTTGAATATCTCTTCTGAGGCTCACTATGCTGAGTGCGAAGCAGAAACGACCGTTGAGCGCTTAGTCAGCGGAGGATAATCATTTTGATTGTAAAGCGCGGCGATGTTTATTTTGCTGATTTATCTCCTGTTGTTGGCTCAGAGCAAGGCGGCGTACGCCCGGTTTTAGTGATTCAAAATGATATCGGAAATCGCTTTAGCCCGACTGCTATTGTTGCAGCCATAACAGCCCAAATACAGAAAGCGAAATTACCAACCCACGTCGAAATTGATGCAAAACGCTACGGTTTTGAAAGAGATTCCGTTATTTTGCTGGAGCAAATTCGGACGATTGACAAGCAAAGATTAACGGATAAAATAACTCATCTGGATGATGAAATGATGGATAAGGTTGATGAAGCCTTGCAAATCAGTTTGGCACTCATTGATTTTTAGTCATATTTTGGTTGCTCTTAAAGAGCAACTTTTTTTGTTTTCGAAAAACATAAGCGCTATAATAAAGAGATAATCAAACAAAATTTGTTGTTTTGTGTCGGGAGGTCAGTGAAACCCATGTCGAATCAGAAAGTGTATCAGTTCATCATTGATCAGCATGATGAACTGCTTGATACTTGGACAGCCAAACTAAAAGAAGTAGGCAATCAGGAAGACTATCAGCTTACGAATCACATATGTGAAAATATTTGTAAAGACTATATAGACATTCTTTTATTATCGACTAAAAATGACGAGGCCACGGAAGAGCAGATCAGTGAACTCGCACTGCGCGCCGTTCAGCTGGGCCTGTCACTGAAACTTCTTTCAGCCACCCTGTCAGAGTTTTGGAAACTGCTTTACGAAACGATGGTCGACCTTAATATGGCCGATCAGGACAGAGCAGATTTGATTTTGGAAATAGACAGCTTTTTCAATCCGATCAACACAGAAATCTTAAATCAGTATTCTATCTCCTGGGAAAAAACGGTTACTTTGCAAAAAATCGCGCTTCAGGAATTGTCGGCTCCGCTGATCCCGGTATTTGAGCATGTAACGGTCATGCCGCTTGTCGGGACGATTGATACGGAGCGCGCAAAGCACATTATGGAAAATCTGTTAAACGGCGTCGTGAAGCACCGTTCACAGGTTGTATTAATTGATATCACGGGCGTGCCGGTCGTTGATACGATGGTGGCGCACCATATTATCCAGGCATCGGAAGCGGTGCGGCTTGTCGGCGCGAAATGCCTGCTCGTCGGAATCCGTCCGGAAATCGCGCAGACGATCGTTAATCTGGGAATTGATTTGTCGCAGGTTATTACGAAGAATACCCTTCAAAAAGGAATTCAAACAGCGCTTGAAATGACAAATCGAAAAATCGTTTCATTGGGGGAATAACATTGTGAGACATCCAAAAATCCCGATCCTGAAACTGTATAACTGCTTATTGGTATCCATCCAATGGGAGCTTGACGACCAGACAGCTTTGCATTTTCAAGAAGATCTGCTGAACAAAATCTATGAAACCGGCGCAAACGGGGTCGTCATTGACCTGACATCCGTTGACATGATCGATTCATTTATCGCGAAAGTGCTTGGCGATGTCATCACCATGTCTAAATTGATGGGCGCAAAGGTCGTATTGACGGGAATTCAGCCGGCTGTGGCGGTCACATTGATTGAACTCGGAATCTCACTTGAGGAAATTGAAACGGCGCTCGATTTAGAGCAAGGGCTTGAGACATTGAAGCGGGAATTGGGGGAATAGCGATGAACGACCAATCCTGTGTGAAAATCATGACAGAATGGGATATCGTAGCCGCAAGACAGCTTGGCCGCAACGTTGCGAAGGAATTAGGCTTCGGCACGGTGGACCAGGCCAGAATCACGACGGCTATCTCAGAATTGGCCAGAAACATTTACTTATATGCAGGCAAGGGCCAGGTCAGCATAGAACAAGTAAACGACAGAGGGAAAAAAGGCCTTAAAATTATAGCAGAAGACAAAGGACCCGGAATCCCCGACATCCGTAAAGTGATGGAAGACGGCTTTTCAACGTCAGGCGGACTGGGAGCGGGACTTCCGGGCGTCAAAAGGCTGATGGACGAATTCAGCCTGCAATCTGTTGCAGAGGAAGGAACAGAGATTCAAGCCGTGAAATGGCTTCGGTAGGAGGTTAGAACGTGGATTTCAGGGAGGTTATAGAGCAGCGGTATCATCAGCTGCTTAGCCGATATATAGCCGAATTAACAGAAACATCTTTATATCAAGCCCAAAAATTCAGCCGAAAAACGATTGAACATCAGGTTCCTCCGGAGGAGATTATCAGCATCCACCGAAAAGTAGTAAAGGAACTGTATCCGGATCTGCCGGAAGATGTTTTTCATTCGCTGGATTTTTTAATAGAAGTCATGATTGGCTACGGGATGGCTTATCAGGAACATCAAAGTCTGAGAGATATCCAGCAGGAGCTTCGTTCAGAAATTGAAATTGCCGCAAATGTTCAGCAGACGCTGCTTGGCACAAAAATTCCTGAAGAAGAAGATCTGGATATCGGGGCGATCAGCGTCCCCGCCAAACAGATGAGCGGGGATTATTATCACTTTGTCAAAGACAAGGAATCGATTAACATCGCGATAGCCGATGTCATCGGAAAAGGAATACCCGCCGCATTGTGCATGTCGATGATCAAGTATGCCATGGACTCTCTTCCGGAGATCGGCATTCACCCCTCCCAAGTGCTGAAAAATCTTAACCGCGTTGTAGAACAGAACGTGGACTCAAGCATGTTTATCACCATGTTTTACGCAAACTACAATACGAAAAATCACCAATTTACATATGCCTCTGCGGGGCATGAACCGGGCTTCTACTACTCTGAAAAAGAAAAAAAGTTTTATGATCTGGAGGCAAAAGGATTGGTGCTGGGAATTTCTCAGGATTTTGATTACAGCCAATATGAACAGCACATGGACGAAGGAGACATGATCGTTCTTTTTTCTGACGGCGTCACCGAATGCCGTACCGAAAACGGTTTCTTAGAACGCAGCGACATTCAGCGCATGCTGGAAGAACATATGGACTGCTCCGCGCAGGATATGGTCAAAAACATTTACGACAGCCTGCTGAGACTCCAGGACTTTCAGCTTCATGACGATTTTACGTTAATTGTTTTAAAAAGAAAGGTTTAAAAAAACAGCAGCACGGGTAAAAAGCCATTAGCACGAGTAAGGATAACTTTCAGAGGTGATACGATGAATTTAACGGTAGATATGAAGGAGAATCTTTCAGATATACAAATCAATATCGCTGGAGAAATCGATGTATACTCAGCTCCGGCGGTTCGTGAAAAGCTGATGCCCCTGGCAAACGAGGGGAAGGACATGAGAATCTGCTTAAAAGATGTAAATTATATGGACAGTACGGGTTTAGGCGTTTTTGTAGGCGTGTTTAAAACGGTGAGCAAGGAAGGCGGCTCTCTGAAGCTTGAGAATCTTTCCGACCGGCTCGTCCGTCTGTTTGAAATTACGGGGCTTAAGGACATCATCGACATTTCGGCAAAGTCAGAAGGTGGCGTGCAATGAGTACATCAGTTGATTATATAGAGATGAAAATTCCGGCCGAACCGGAATATGTAGGAATCGTCAGGCTTACGTTATCAGGGGTCGCAAGCAGAATGGGCTATACTTATGATGACATTGAAGATTTAAAAATCGCTGTCAGCGAAGCTTGTACAAACGCTGTCCAGCATGCATACAACGATGAAAATAAGGGAGAAGTATCCGTGCGGTTCGGTGTGTTTGAGGATCGGCTGGAGGTTATTGTCGCCGATCAGGGAGACAGCTTTGATTTTGATCAGAAGCAGCAGGATCTCGGGCCGTACACACCTTCGCACACAGTCGATCAATTGTCAGAAGGAGGGCTCGGTCTGTATTTAATGGAAACGCTCATGGATGAAGTCAAAGTTCAAAGCAACTCTGGCGTAACCGTGGCGATGACAAAGTATTTAAATGGGGAGCGAGTTGATCATGGCACAACCATCAAAAACTACGAAACTAACTAAAGATGAAGTTGATCGGCTCATACGCGACTTTCAAACACATGATAATAAAGAAGCCCAGGAAACACTCGTCGAGGTGTATACCAATCTCGTCGAAATGCTGGCAAAGAAATATTCAAAAGGAAAAAGCTTTCATGAAGACCTCCGCCAGGTCGGAATGATCGGACTTCTCGGAGCCATTAAACGGTATGATCCCGAGGTCGGCAAATCCTTTGAAGCATTTGCGATTCCGACCATCATCGGCGAGATCAAACGCTTCCTCAGAGATAAAACATGGAGCGTACACGTCCCGAGACGGATTAAAGAACTCGGGCCGCGCATTAAAATGGCGGTGGATCAGCTGACGACAGAGACGCAGCGGTCGCCGAAAGTCGAAGAAATCGCAGCCTTTCTCGATGTGTCAGAAGAGGAAGTGCTTGAAACGATGGAGATGGGAAAAAGCTATCAGGCGCTGTCTGTCGATCACAGCATCGAAGCGGATGCGGACGGAAGCACCGTCACGATTTTAGATATCGTCGGTTCGCAGGAGGAAGGATACGAACGCGTCAACCAGCAGATGATGATCAAAAGCGTGCTTCATGTGCTGTCCGACCGCGAAAAACAGATTATCGATCTAACATTTGTGCAAAATAAAAGCCAAAAAGAAACAGGGGACATTCTCGGAATATCTCAAATGCACGTCTCGCGCCTGCAGCGGAAAGCGGTGAAAAAACTGAGAGAGGCCTTGATTGGAGATCCCTCCATGGAGCTAATGTAATGATTCAGGTTGAAGAAAATGAACATGTTCAAACTCTTGTATACCAATTAAATAAAGAAGGCAAGTCCATATGCGGCGACAGCTTTTTTATGAAGGCGAATGAAGAAGAATTAGTTTGCGCGGTAGCGGACGGTCTCGGCAGCGGATCTCTTGCCAACGAATCCTCGTCAGCCATTAAAGACATCGTGGAAACGTATGCGGATGAGGATGTGGAAAGCATCATTGAGCGCTGCAATCAAGCGATGAAAAACAAAAGAGGGGCGACTGCCTCCATTTTAAAAATCAATTTCATCAAAAGGGAATTGACATACTGCTCGATCGGCAATGTCCGTTTCTTCCTGCACTCCCCATCAGGCGAAGTCTTTTATCCGCTGCCGATTTCGGGTTACCTCTCAGGCAAACCGCAAAGATACAAAACGTATACGTCATCATACGAAAAAGGGGCGAGGTTCATCATCTACACGGATGGGCTTGAGGTCCCGCATATCCGCACCTGCTTAAAGCAGGGACACTCAATAGAAGATATATCAAAATCACTTCATCCGTACACAACATCCAGACGTGATGATTTGACCTATATTCTAGGGCAGCTTTTATCGTAAGGCTGCTTTTTTTATGTTCCGCCGTTTTTTGATACACTAGAGAAAGAATGAAGAGATGGAGGCTTTTGTGATATGGAAACGTTAGCCCTTTTGAAAAAACAAATTGCTGAAGAAACAGCGTTATCCCAAAAACATGTCGAAAGTGTCATCCGCCTGCTGGAAGACGGCAATACCGTCCCGTTTATTGCGCGGTACCGAAAAGAGCAGACCGGCTCAATGGACGAGGTGCAGATTCAGGCAATCTCCGAGCGGTGGCAATACATACAAAACCTGACGCAGCGGAAAGAAGAAGTCATCAGATTGATCTCTGAGCAGGACAAGCTGACGGAAGGGCTGAAGCAAAAAATCGAACAAGCGGTCAAGCTTCAGGAAGTCGAGGATTTATACCGTCCCTTCAAACAAAAACGGAAAACAAAAGCCACCGTCGCCAAAAACAAAGGTCTTGAACCGCTTGCGGACTATATTCTTTCTCTCCCGAAAGAAAACCGCCTTCACGACATCGCTGATCAATATATCAGTGCAGAAAAAGAAGTCGCTTCAAGAGAGGAAGCCATTGAAGGCGCGAAGCACATCATAGCCGAGCAAATCTCGGATGATCCTCATTTCAGAAAGTGGATTCGCCAGGAAACGTATAAAAAAGGAATTCTCACTTCCGCGGCAGGCAAGTCAGCCGCAGATGACGAGAAAAACGTCTATGAAATGTACTACGAGTACGAAGAGCCGATCCAAAAGGTCGTTCCTCACAGAGTACTTGCGATGAACCGCGGTGAAAAAGAAGGCATTTTAAAGATTGTGATCGAACCGCCCGCCGATCAGATAAAAGCTTATTTAGAAAAGCAAATCATCAAACACCGTGAAACGCCTGTGAAAGAAACGCTGAAAGAAGCCATTGAGGACGGGTACAAACGCCTGGTCCAGCCGGCTATTGAGCGCGATATCCGCAAAGAGCTGTCAGAAAAAGCAGACGCGCAGGCGATTCATATTTTCGCTGAAAACCTGCGTAAGCTCCTGCTGCAGCCGCCGATGAAGGGGAAAGTTGTGCTCGGCGTCGATCCGGCCTTCCGTACGGGGTGCAAACTGGCAGTTGTTGATGAGACGGGAAAAGTGTTGAAAATCGACGTCATTTACCCGCACGCTCCCGTAAAAAAGACAGCGGAAGCCCGGAAAAAAATCAAAGAATTGCTGGACCGGTACGAAGTCGAGGTTGTGGCGATCGGAAACGGCACGGCATCACGGGAGACAGAGCAATTCGTCGTTGATATGCTGAAAGAAACAGAGCGTGACATTTATTATGTCATTGTCAATGAGGCCGGAGCAAGCGTGTATTCCGCCTCAGAAATCGCCCGTGAAGAATTTCCGGATTTTCAGGTCGAAGAGCGCAGCGCCGTCTCCATCGCGCGGAGGTTGCAGGACCCGCTGGCCGAGCTTGTAAAAATTGATCCTAAATCCGTCGGCGTCGGGCAATACCAGCACGATGTCAGCCAAAAGCAATTAAACGAATCTCTCCGTTTTGTCGTAGAGACCGTCGTCAACCAAGTCGGGGTGAATGTCAATACAGCATCAGCCGCGCTGCTTCAATATGTAGCTGGGTTATCCAAAACCGTTGCCGGCAATATCGTCAAAAAAAGAGATGAACTAGGCAAATTTACAAATCGCAAAGAACTGAAAGAAATCCCGCGTCTCGGCGCAAAAACATATGAACAATGCATCGGCTTTTTGAGAGTGCCCGGAGGACAGGAACCGCTCGACCGCACCGGGATACACCCGGAAAGCTATAAAGAGACAAAGGCGCTGCTCAAAAAACTGCAGCTCACTGCGGATCAGATCGGAAGCGCAGACGTAAAAGAGAAAGTCAGCGCATTGCCGCTGTCTGAAACGGCTGAAGAGCTCGGTATAGGGGAAATTACGCTTGCGGATATTTGCGGGCAGCTGACAAGGCCGGAGCGCGATCCCCGTGACGAAGTGCCGAAGCCTTTGCTGAAAAAAGACGTTCTGCAGCTTGAGGATTTAAAGGAAGGAATGGAATTGCAGGGCACCGTCCGCAACGTTGTAGACTTCGGCGCTTTCGTCGATATCGGCGTCAAGCAGGACGGGCTTGTGCACATTTCAAAACTGAGCAATCAATTCGTCAAACATCCTCTCGACGTCGTATCGGTCGGAGACATCGTCACCGTATGGGTCGAAGGGGTGGACGTGCAAAAAGGCAGAGTGTCGCTGTCTATGGTAAAATAAAAGCACTGCTTACGAGCAGTGTTTTTTTCTGTAGAAATACCAGCACTGATTCAGCAGTTTGATTTGGTAATTGTCCTTTTCTAAAAACGCTTTTTGCATTTGTTTCATCAGCCAATTCGGCATGGCTCATTCCTCCTCAGCTTTTAGTTAGAGGTCGGTTTTAACTCATTGTATGCGAACGGTGAATTGTCCCGTTCAATGTTTTTAAAGCGGGGTGCACTTATGGATAACGAACAACTTCAAAAGCTGACGGAAGACATCTCTGCACAGGATTTCGGAAAACCGTTCCGTCACCGGGCCTTTTTCAATGACCGGCTGAAAACGACAGGCGGCCGGTACATGCTGTCTTCCCATAACATCGAATTAAACCGAAAATATCTGCTCGAACACGGCCGGAGCGAGCTGGAAGGCATCATCAAACACGAGCTGTGCCATTATCATCTTCATCTTGAAGGAAAAGGGTACAAGCACAGAGACAAAGACTTCAGAGAACTGCTTCAGAAAGTCGGAGCGCCGAGATTCTGCACGCCGCTGCAAACAAAAAAGACACAAAAGAAAACATATATGTATAGATGCGCGGCCTGCGGCCAACAGTATATAAAGAAGCGGGCAATGAATCCGGAAAGATATGCCTGCGGAAAGTGCAGAGGAAAAATCAAAAGAATTTTTTAAAAAGGCTTGACTCATTTTAATGTTCTATGTTAAATTATAAAAGTCGTTGAGAGACAACGATACATTCTCAAAAAAATAAATGTTGCTTCTTGACACAATATGTCGCATCATTTATAATGAAGAAAGTCTGATTATTCCACAGTAGCTCAGTGGTAGAGCTATCGGCTGTTAACCGATCGGTCGCAGGTTCGAATCCTGCCTGTGGAGCCATATGGAGAAGTACTCAAGTGGCTGAAGAGGCGCCCCTGCTAAGGGTGTAGGTCGCGTAAGCGGCGCGAGGGTTCAAATCCCTCCTTCTCCGCCAGATAAGTTCTCAACCAGACGGCCCGTTGGTCAAGCGGTTAAGACACCGCCCTTTCACGGCGGTAACACGGGTTCGAATCCCGTACGGGTCACCATTTACCTTCGTTGGGCTATAGCCAAGCGGTAAGGCAACGGACTTTGACTCCGTCATGCGTTGGTTCGAATCCAGCTAGCCCAGCCATTTTATTTAAAGATTTTGAATCACTTTTAGAGCGAGCCATTAGCTCAGTTGGTAGAGCATCTGACTTTTAATCAGAGGGTCGAAGGTTCGAGTCCTTCATGGCTCACCACTTGTCACGCGGGTGTGGCGGAATTGGCAGACGCGCTAGACTTAGGATCTAGTGTCTTACGACGTGGGGGTTCGAGTCCCTTCACCCGCACTTTCTTTTCAAAGTGCTGATCATCATCACTAGCTTATATGCTTAGTGGAAAGACAGCTTCATAGCACGCGGTCGTGGCGGAATGGCAGACGCGCTAGGTTGAGGGCCTAGTGGGTGAATAACCCGTGGAGGTTCAAGTCCTCTCGGCCGCATCAATGATACCAAGGGTTTTGACGCCCTTGGTATTTTTTTGTGTTTATTTTTAAATGATTTACTGCCCACAAACTGCCCACTTACCTAAAGTAAGTCATCTAATTTATCAGCCATTTCCTTTTGCTTGTTTGGATATAGGTGTCCATAAACATCAATTGTTGTTTTTACAGAACCATGTCCTAAACGCTCTTTAATCGTTATGTAATCTTCTCCTTGGTGTATTAATAGTGCAACGTGTGAATGTCTAAAATCATGTAAACGTATAGGAGTTAGATCGCTATCCTTGCAAAAGTATTTAATCTTCCGACTGAAAATATCTTTTCTTGAAGGTGTATCTTTATATTGAAAGATATAGGTATCATGCGAATGTCTAATACCTAATTCATTAAACAACTCTTCTTGTGCTTCTCTCCAACGTTCTAGTAGCTTAAGCAATTTTTTATTGATACTAACTCGCCGAATTGAATTTTTGGTTTTTGGGGTAGTAACAACGAATTGACCATCAAGCCAGGTACACGATTTATGCACATCTATTTCTAATAAGATTTTGTCAATATCTTTCCATTGCAGGGCGAGCATTTCACCACATCTTAGTCCAGTTAAAAAAGCAACAGTATAAAAGGTTTTAAACAATAATTGATCTTGAGGAATTAAGCTAATAAATTTTTTGAATTCTTCTGGTCTCCAAAACTTCATTTTCTTTCTTGTTAAGGGTAATCGTTTAACATTGTCACACGGATTTCTTTTTAAGATTTCTTCATGTACAGCTGTATCAAAAATTTTGCTTAGACTAGTCATTATATTATTAACCGATTTATTGCTTAGACCTGTTTCCATTAAGTGTTTTCTGAAATCAGTTATTTCTCTATGTGTGATTTTTTGTATATCAGATTTCAAAAAGTAATCAGATATATGTTTGTTTATAATGTATTTCTGATTCTGATAATAGTTCGGTTTGCTATCTATTTCACAATTTGCTAAGTAAATTGAAATTAGAGTCGGAAAGCTTACTGACCTGGACTTTCTTGCTCTTTCCTCTTGAAATTCTCTTCTTAATTTTGCTTCTAATTCTAGAGCCTCTTTTCTAGTTGACGTTATTGGTCTTGTCCGAATTCTTTCTCCAGTAATCGGGTCAAATCCAAAGCTAACGTCAACTTGATATTGACCATTTTCAAGTTTTTTTACAGACATTTTACTTCTCCTTTAACCAAAAGCGCTTATTTCGTGTGAGTAGATTCTGTTATTAAATGAGCCAATTTGAGAAAGCTTATAATCAGTAACAAATGACGGTACGTTGAAGTATGCTGCTATTTGTTCTTTGCTATAACCCTGTATATATGGAAGGGCTTCATTAAGCATTTTATCAGTCAGTATTAATTCTGATGCAAATAGGCTTGCTTGATGCTCAAGTTTATCTTTTAGAACTTTAGAGCAATTCACAACTTTAAAAGTGTTCAATCTTTTATGGAGAAAGTAATGCCCTAATTCATGGGCTATTACAAATTGTTGATGTTGAAGGTTCTCGTTGATATGAATTAAAAATTGATCTGTGGCTTTGTCATGTTGTAGTAAACCGTTTGCTTGTCCAAGGTCATTTTTGAGTATATATATGTTTTGGAGGTCACAAATTTCATAGACATTATTTGTACCATGTGTCTTAATTACTGATTGGACTTTATGTTTAATTCCTTTGCTTGTATAAATTGGTATCACTCTTTCTTCTTTAATTCGTCAATGAATTTAATTCCGTTTTTTAACGCTTTTTTAACAAGGCGTGCAGTTTCCTCATCGAATTCACCATCATTCATAAAAAGGAGTGTATCTTCATCCTTTAATTCCTGTATGGCTTCATTAATTGTTTTATTAAGTAAATCAGTTTCATCCTTCTTGTTTACTTCATCCTTTCCTAATAAATAATCTGTAGAGACATTATATAAGTTGCTCAATTTTAGAAGTGTATCTGTATCGGGATCTCTGTAATCTCTCTCATAATTAGATAAATTATTGTTACCGATATTAAGTTTCTCCGCGGCTTCTTTCTGAGTATATCCAGCTTTTCGTCTCGCTTCTTTTAAACGTTTGCCTAGGCTCATTTTTATCATCCATTTCACAAAGAGTTGATTTTTATTAAAATGATAACAACATTTTTTTGGAAATTCATCACTTTCACCTATAAGTTAAACAGTTACTTATTAATTCTCCTTTAAGGAGATGTTTTTTCTTCTTTATGGAGAGTTTAATTATCAATATTTCCATATGTTTTTAAAAAAATACACTTTAAGGTGAATTTTGTGTTGACTTACACGAAAAGGAGTTTTATAATAAAGTTAAATCACAAAGAGTTGAGTTAACGAGGAGGTGATATTGTGGGAGGGGAGTTTTTAACTGCACGAGATATTCAAAAAATTCTTGGAGTTAAACAGGCTAAATCTTATGACATTATTAGAACTTTGAATGCTCAAATGAAAAAAGAAGGTTATATGGTCATTCAAGGTAAGGTGAGTAAAGCTAAGTTTGAAGAGTGTTATTGTTACAAAGGTCCAAAATCTCAAACGGGGTGATTTGTATAAACATTGATATAACAAACTCGTTTATGAAAGAAGCTGTTCCGTTGGCAAGACAAATGGAAGGTGATTGGGCAGCACGAATGAAAATCGCTCTGAATTCAGTCATCATAAATCATTATTTGAACCTTCCCTTAACATTTGAAAATGTTAATGAATTATTGCGAAAAGGCGTTTCATATCGCAGGATTTGTAAGCATTACAGCATTGGGAGAAAAGACATTGAAAAGCTGCGGCAATCATCCATAGTGTGACGTTATATACCACTATAGGGAGCCGTTAAAAATCCTTTGAAAGGGGGGGTGCGATGAAAATAAGGGTGAATGCAACAATCATCACTGATGTTGAAGCTTTAAAGGCTGATAAAGACTTAAAACATTTTAAAGATTATGTGATTTGTGAAACTTTTGTTGTCGATGAAGATAATTATTTAAGGGCTAATGAACAAGTATCCGAGCAGTTAAAAGGTTGGGATTGGTGGTGTATCTGGTCCACTCGTCCGTTGAGTAAGAAGGATAATCAAGTGTTTACTTTATATAACGATGAATTGTATAACTTATGTCGCTAGGGGTGTTTGTTCTTTGAAAACTATATACAGACAAAAAAAGCGCCTTGACGAATGATCATCAAGAACGCCGGCAAATAAAAACTAGACACTTTTATTATACGGCATTCATGCTGAAAAGTCATGCGTGAGTATTTGAGTGATGAACAGCAATCACTTTAAATGCTGTAGCAGGCTAGAATAAGCGTGCGGAATAGCTGTAGTCAGCTTGATGGCTATAATTAGCCTACTAGGTTGCCATGAGGACATAAAGTCGTTAGCAACTGATAAGCGCCAAGATGGATACAGAACCGGAGCGAATCCAAAATATAAAATCGAAATTTAACGATCTTTTGAAAATAAATAATAAAAAATGAAATGGGGATATGAAAAAATGAACTTAAACTTTATTGTACCGGATATCAATATGACTTTTGGTGAACTGAAATTTTTAGGTTTAAACCGTGAGCGCTATGCCTATGTGGATGGTAAAAGAACAGATACATTGGAATCAAGGATATATAATCTAGGGTCCAGTGTACAAGGCGGGCAGATTGAAGTGACAATTCCTGCTTATGTTGATTTAAAGGAATTTGAATTCTTTAAGGATGTTGAATTGAAAAATCCGAAAATCATGGCTTCTGCTAGAGCAAATGGGAATTTTGCTAATGTTAACTGGACTGTCGAAGCAGAAGATCTCGTATTAAAAGGCACTGCGTCTAGTCCTGCAAACAAAACAGTAACACCAGGAACTTCTGATAAGAAATAATTTATAAATCGAGTACAGTTATTTTGATTATGTTGAAGAAAACGGAGGTAATGGCGAAGTGAAGACCGTTAAATCTGTGTACTTTGAGAATGTCGTTATCCCTACAATTGAACTTGGCGAATGTCATTGTTGCGAGGAGGACAATGCCGTAGAGTATTATCAAGAAGAAGTTCCGAGAGGTTATGTGTGGGAAATGTATTGTCACTCTTGTAGAGAAAAATCATCGGGGTATGAATTCTAATGATCAATATGAGTGATTTCTTTAATAAAAGGTTTTGGAAGTACAGGGGCAAACGAATCCGCCCGTACATGAGAAACAACGTAAAATTAGCAGGCGCAATTATCTTTGTGCCTGTTTTTTTATTGTCTATGTTCCTCTTTTGGAGAGAACAACTCACTCATTTTGATTTATCTCAAGCGATAAAACATTTTGAATGGAATGTACCTTTAATCATTAAAAGTGTTTTATGTTCTGTGCTAATTGCAGTTGGAAGCATAGTTGCATCTTACTTTCTTTTGTTTGACAGCTATAAGAAAATCCTTCACAGGCAAAAGATTGCTAAAATGATTTTCTCTAACAAGTTTTACGAAAAAGAAAATGTGAAAGTAAGAAAAATCTTTTCAAATGAAACTGACTCAAAGGAAAAGATCACATACTTTCCTAGAATGTATTATCAGGTCAAAAACAACCACATCTATATTCGTATTGCTATGGACATGAGCCGTTTTCAGAATCGCTTCCTAGACTTAGGAAAGGATTTGGAAAACGGCTTATTTTGTGACTTGGTTGATAAGCAAATGGAAGAAGGTTTTGTGTGCTTTAAGCTTCTTTACGATGTCAAAAAGAATCGTATTTCAATTGATGATGCAGTAGCTGAGCATGGAGTCCTTCCGTTAATGAAACATATTTCATGGCATTTTGATAAGTTGCCGCACATGCTTATTGCGGGTGGTACAGGTGGAGGAAAAACGTACTTCATGCTAACGATCATTAAGGCATGTGTTGGGCTGGGGGCAGATGTAAGAATACTAGATCCTAAAAATGCAGATTTAGCAGACTTGGAAGAAGTACTTCCGAAAAAGGTATATTCCCAAAAGAACGGTATTCTTATGTGCCTGAGAAAGTCTGTAGATGGCATGATGGAGCGAATGGATGAAATGAAGCAAATGCCTAATTATAAGACAGGTGAAAACTATGCCTATTTAGGCTTAAAACCTGTTTTTATCTTCTTTGATGAATATGTGGCATTTATGGATTTGTTAGATATGAAAGAAAGAAATGAAGCCCTTTCTTACATGAAACAATTGGTCATGTTGGGGAGACAGGCGGGTTACTTTCTCGTTTTAGGGGCACAACGTCCAGATGCAAAATATTTGGCTGATGGTATCCGTGATCAGTTTAGTTTCCGTGTGTCATTAGGTTTAATGTCCGAGACGGGTTACGGAATGATGTTTGGCGATGTGGATAAGGCATTTGTTAATAAGAAAGAAACAGGGCGAGGCTATGCCAATGTTGGCACAGGTTCTGTGTTGGAGTTTTATAGCCCTATCGTGCCGAAAGGATATGATTTTATGTCGTCTATTAAAAAGTCGCTGGTTGGAGTCGAGGGAGCGCAGGCGACGGCAGTCGCCAGCGGCAGCGTAAGCGACCAGACGGCCAGCGGCGAAGGAGTGAGCGAAGCGAATGGATGAGCTAAAACAACCCCCCCACGCTAACAGGGGGGTAGTAATCGTAAAAGAAAAAAATGAAACCGTTGAAAGTCCTTTGGTATCAATGGTTGACTATATTCGAGTTTCTTTTAAAACTCATGATGTTGATCGAATTATTGAAGAGGTTCTTCACCTTAGCAAAGACTTTATGACTGAAAAGCAATCTGGTTTCTATGGCTACGTTGGCACTTACGAACTGGACTATATCAAAGTCTTTTATTCTGCGCCAGATGATAACAGAGGTGTTTTGATAGAAATGTCCGGTCAAGGTTGCCGTCAGTTTGAATCGTTTTTAGAATGCCGAAAGAAAACATGGTACGACTTTTTTCAAGATTGCATGGCACAAGGCGGTTCATTTACTCGCTTCGATTTGGCTATTGATGATAAAAAGACGTACTTTTCCATACCGGAATTGTTAACGAAAGCCCAAAAGGGCGAATGTATTTCACGCTTTAGAAAATCCGATTTCAATGGCTCATTTGATCTATCTGATGGAATTACAGGTGGAACGACAATATATTTCGGTTCTAAAAAGTCAGAAGCGTACCTTTGCTTTTACGAGAAAAACTATGAACAAGCAGAAAAGTATAACATTCCGTTAGAAGAACTAGGCGATTGGAATCGTTATGAACTGCGGCTTAAAAATGAACGTGCACAAGTTGCGATAGATGCTTTATTGAAAACAAAGGATTTAACCTTAATCGCTATGCAAATCATTAATAACTATGTAAGGTTCGTTGATGCTGATGAAAACATCACTAGAGAGCATTGGAAAACGAGCCTTTTTTGGTCTGATTTTATAGGTGATGTTGGGCGACTTCCTTTGTACGTCAAACCACAAAAAGACTTCTATCAGAAATCAAGAAACTGGCTTCGTAACTCTTGTGCTCCCACTATGAAAATGGTGCTTGAAGCTGATGAACATTTAGGGAAAACCGATCTGTCAGATATGATTGCAGAAGCTGAACTGGCAGACAAACATAAAAAAATGTTAGATGTGTACATGGCTGATGTTGCTGACATGGTCGTTTAAAAACAAGCTGTTAAACCTTTATAAACACAGGTGATGCGATTAAACGTATGTGTCAACGGTACCGGAACGAAGTGAGGATAAGGAGTTGACATATTCAGCGCTACCCAAACCCTCTTGGCATTGAACAAACAACCGTTTGTTCCTGCCTACCGGCGAGGGAGTCCCCCGATGATTCGGGGGAATAGGGGGCTAGATTAACAGCAATCCAACCAAATGCGCCAGTTTGAGGAATAGTACCTTATAATAAAAACTGCTGAGTGCTACCTAGACTGAATACTCCACCCATGTGTTTTAAGCTTTTTTATATAATCTTCAACACTAATTTTTTCAACTTCAATTGCTAACGGCGTCAGTGAAACAAGGCACTCATTTGAAGCATAATTTATTGTAACTTTTACCACCTCGTATCCATTATGGAAGCCTGAATCAAATCCAGGATCGTCAATTATATCTCCTACTTGAGGACGAAAGTCAGATTCAAATGTTTTCACTAATGTTTGAGTATTTTCCTCTGTAGGTTCTTGATTAATTGATGAGACAAATAATATTAAATTTATATTCAAAACATTTACCCCCTATCTATGCTGTTTAAATAATCTTTAGTTTAATTCTATTGTTATTGATGATTGAGTGCAAATCTTCCGTTGGTGGGTTTAGGTGAAACCCAAGAACTTAATTCAATATAAGGATGGTGAATATGTTACTTGCGATATTTTTTGTAATCGTGAGTTTACTTGGCGGCGGTCTCTTATTCCTTTTGATATATCCTAAGCTTCAAAGTTTGGCTGACCGTTATAGTTGGACAGAAAATACAATTTTTATTATGGCTGTATCTGTGACAGTGGTAGCTTCAATGTTCGGTCTAATTTCTGAGAGTGTTAATTCAGATGTCATTGCAAAGGTATTGTATTATACCTTTGTTTTTTTATGGGGTTTTTCAATATGCATAGGCGTTTTTCTAAGAGAACGTTAAGGGAGGAAATCAGATGTTTAACATTAATCTGTTGAATCAGGCCCGACTAGAGAGTGATTTGGAGTCTCTTGGCTGTTTGGATATTGCTGAGGAACTCATTGAAAAAATGATGGAAGACGTCTTTTACAGTGATGTTGCTCAAAGGGTCATAGTCCAAACTCTTGCGGTTATAGATAACGTGAATGCTAAACTTCAAGCCACATTCAACATACTGGAGGATGAAGACGCCGAGACAGATGAAAGAATTGTAGAGTTTGAAGGAATTAGCTACTACCAATAAGGGGTGAAAATGTGCGGTGTCTGCTGTAGACAAACGATTCAAAAGCTTGGGTTTTAATGTGGGTATCCCCTCTTTAGTTTTTGTGAGAAGTTTAAGCAGAGATTGTATGTTGGTTGTCGAAGGCGAACGAATAAAAGGTTTCGCTGAATATCGTTACACATTCTACAAGACAAGATATTTGCCGGACGGTCGAATGACTAGTTTAAAAGTTTATATGGAGAATCAAAGCATAAAAAGGGTGTTACATCGTGTAGCATCCTTTTTATTATTCCTTGAAAAAACAAAACAGGTTTGAAGAAAGCGAGGTCTTTCATGAAACAGAGTGTTGAGGTCGTTGAAATTAAAGGTAAGCCAGTGGAAGTGATCGTGACGGAGTTAAACGAACCGAACTATGAAAAAATGGCGAGAGCCATTTTGAAAATGACAAGAAACATGAAAGTTAACCAGGAGGAAAGTGCTTAGAAATCTATGAAAGGAGAGTGAATCGAATTGCTTCATAAAGAAATTGGCTCGGATAAAAAAGAAGAGTCCTTTTTTCGGTCTGCCTTTCAAAAACTGAAACGAATTGAAAGACCGGAAAAAGATAAACAGAAAGTTCCTCGTGACAGGTCGAAGCTGATAGCCGTCACATTGTGGTCTTGTGTCGGTGGCATGCTGTTTATCTGCTTGCTCGCTGTACTTCTATCAATTAACACACGATCCCAACTTAATGACATGAAAGATGAAGCCAATAAGCCAACAAATGACGATAAACAAAAAATTTCGGTGACTGCTGCTGAAAACTTTCTGTCAGGGTTTATCAATGAATATGTCAATGTGAAGAACGATCAAGAATTTATTGATAAACGCATGCAGAGTCTTGAAAGCTACATGGTGAAACAGGAAGATAACCATTTTGAAGATGAAGAACGCTTTAATGTAGATGGCTTAAAAGGTGATCGTGAGTTAAAAGATTACAGCTTATATAACGTGAAAGAAGGTGATAAAAACAGCCTTTTTCAATATAAGGTCACATATGAAAATCTATACCCTGTAGAAAAGGAAGTTGAAAAAGAAGTCAAAGACGGAAAGAAGAAAAAGAAGGTGAAAGAAAAGATTAAAACAAACGAAAAATCCGAAAAACAATTGTTGCTGAATATTCCAGTCACAAATAAAGGAGATTCTTTTGCTGTATCTGCTGTCCCTTACTTTACACAGATTTATGATCTGAAAGGCAATATTGCTTCTGAGATTAAAGAAGAAACTAGAGACGAATATGCAGGCGAGAAAAAAGAATCTATCGAATCATTCCTTCATACTTTCTTTGAGAAATACGCTTCTGAAAAGAAAGAAGAAATGGTTTATATGATGAAAAAGCCGGAAGCGTTGGAAGGAAACTTGTTATTTGGGGAAGTTCAGTCAATGAAAATCTTCGAGACGAAAAAAGGTTTCGAGGTTTTTTGTGCTGTTCGATTTAAGGAAAAAGAAAATGATATTCCGGTAAATGAAAAATTCAGTTTAGAGATTACGGAAAACAGCGGTCAGTTTTATGTAAATAAACTCAAACATCAATAGGAGGTTTAAATATGGATTTCATGAATTTCTTTATTCTTGGCGCAGACCTTCCAACACTTGGAGGAGTAAAAGGATGGGCATCAGATGTTGTTGTCCAATTCATTACGATCGTGGTCATGTTCATAGCCGCAAAGAATCTTATGAAATTAAAAATGGGCGGCATTATCTTTGTTTGCTGTATTGGTAGTGCGGTTACATGGATTATTAAGCACTGGCCAGAATTCTCCGGCTGGATCAATGCGCTAATGGAAAAACTGTAAGGGGGCATCTGAATGGGGCGTCTGGTGTTCAACTACCGGAAGGCAATGAGAGAGCCGAAAAAGATTCAGCAATTAACCGAAAATTATTCGTTACCATTTGCAGTTGAGTTAATACCGGCTATTAACTATTTCATTTTTGTTGGTCTCTGCTTTGGATTTTGGTACGGCGTGAGGATGATTTTTCCTCACGCTTTTGATAACAGTTTCGTCATCGTGATCTTTGGAATACCGATTTTTTTAACAATGCTTGTTACGAAAATAAAGCCGGAAGGCAAAAACATCTATTTATACTTCATTGATTTTGCAAAGTATTACTTCTTCATCAAGCTTCCACAAAAGAAGTTTTGCAATGACCGAAAGGTTGATCTAAGCAACGAAAAACAAATTGAGTTTCGAAAACTTGTGAAGGTGGTGGATTATTCGAATGAGACTAAAAACGCCTATGAAGGCAATACACAAGAATTTGCTGTTAACAAGAACGGGCGACGTGTGGGCGTACTACCGAATAAAAAGCAATTCGATTCCTATGCAAAATAAAGAAAAAGTTGAATCGTATAAAAAGAAGTGGCAGCATCTTTTTGAAGAAATTACATCTTATGAGGATTTTCACTTGATGATGTATCCAAGTGAGTATGAATTAGAAAAACGATTTAAGGATTTAGAAACAGATATTGCGGCAGATGCAATGGATGTGGCACGTTACTACAATGAAGAAACGGTAAGGCTATTAGAACAGCGATTAGGAAGGCTGACAAAGTATGACTTCATTATAGGTGTAAAACTGAAAAGCAGTCTTGTAAATATTAGTGTCGAACTTAAAGACAATATATTATCTTTTTTCAATACAGCGACTGATACAGTCGTGAAAATGCTCGGGTGGGAACAAAATGTTTCCACCTCTTTTTTTGAAAAATATGAGGAAGTCGAAGAAACACTAGCGAACATCATGGCTTCTGTTCGCGGAGAACGGCTTTCAGAAACAGAAATGACATACATTAACCGTTATCACTTTGTACGTGGGTTAAAGCACCAAACGAATGAAGAAAGTGAGATAAAGGATGTTCGCTCTATTACAAACACGATCATAGACCCCACTGACCCATCAGTTTTGCATTTGCATAGTGATCAAGATGAAGGCTATTCAGCATTTGTCGTGATTGACGAATTTCTTCACAATATGTCGGAAAGTGATTTGTTTTATGAAGCACAGTCTCTTCCCTTCCCTGTTGAAGTTCAGATGAAAATTCAAACGGAATCAAAGTCCATTACCAAGCCTGCCCTCAACCTCAAAAGACAGCAATTGAAAGAAGAACAAAAAGAACAACAAAGCACAGGCGATCGAAGTGATGTTTCCACTGTCACAAGTGCCACAATGATAAGGCATTTACAAGATGAAATAAAGAAAGAAGATGTGCATGTGATGAACTGGCTGTCGGTGATAGTCGTTCATGGAAAGACAAAAAAAGAATGTGTGGGAAAAGCAACGATTGTCAAAAGGCATTTAAAAGGCGCTGGCATTACGTGTCGGCTTCCGGTGGCTGATCAACTGAACCTTTTTTATAAAATGCTTCCCGGTGAAAAGTTAGATATAACCGATAAGAACTGGATTCAAAAAACGACACAAGATGGCGTGGCAGAAAGTCTATTTGCTGTTAACTCTGATATTGGTTCGAAAATTGGATTCTTCCTTGGTTGGGTTGATCGTTTCCAAGAACACACCGACTTAGAAAGTGCCATTATGTCCAGCCGTGATTTTGTCTTATTTCACCCTTTCCTAGCGAATCAGCAGTTAAAAGGTTCAAAGACACGTTCTCCTCACTGCCTAATCACCGGAGACACAGGAAACGGCAAGTCATATCTGGCGAAATTGATCTTTAACTACATCAGCATGTTAAACATCAAATCTCTGTATATAGACCCTAAAAAGGAAATGAGAAAGTGGATTCAAAGAGTCTTGAATGATGAATACATTCGAGAGAACTTTCCCTTATATATTGCACATTTAGAGAAATACAACTATATCACACTAGATCATGAAAACACGCACAACTGGGGAGCGCTTGATCCTATCTCCTTTCTCCCTCCTATGAAAGCGAAAGAGCTAGTTCAAGTCATTTTTGAACAAGTATATGACTTTAAAGGGAAAGACGATGTGAACACAGCTTTCCTTCGTGCTACGTCAGAAGTAATTGATGAAAAACAAAAAGGTGAACAGGTCGGCTCGCTTGATATTATTCGGAAGATGCAGAACCATCCGGAAGAAGCTGTACAAAAGGCTGGCGACTATTTAAATGAGGTTGTGTCAGATTCTATTTTGAAACTTTGTATTCATGATGGTTCAAACCCTGCATTGTCTCTTGAAAAACGAATCACCATTTTAGAAGTTGAAAATATGGATTTACCAGATCATGCTGAGCGACTTGAAAACTACACCATATCACAATTAAAGTCTAGTGCCGTCATGTTTGCGCTTGGTAAGTTCTGCGAACTATTCGGTATGAATCAAGATGAACAAACTGTTGAATTTATAGATGAAGCATGGATATTCACCACTTCCCAACAAGGAAAAAAAGTAGAAAGACAAATGCGCCGGATTGGTCGCTCATACAACAATGCGGAATACTTCATTTCCCAATCTACAAAAGACGCATTAAAAGAAGAGGATTCTGGAAACTTCGGCGTTGCCTTTGCCTTTGATGAACCGAATGAGCGTGAAGAAGTGTTGAAATGGATGAACATGGAGGTCACAAAAGAAAATAAAAAAATGATGGAATCCATGTTCCAAGGTCAATGCTTATTTAAAGATTACTATGGCCGTACCTCCAAAATCTCAATAGAATGCCTATTCGAAGAATGGCAAGGTGCTCTGAAAACAGTTGAGAAAAAAGCTGTCGCATATGCGGAAGAAAAATATTTGTAAAAGGGGTTGAATCGTACATGGAAATAGCTTTCTTAAACTCTCTTGTTGTCACGAGTCCAGGCTTTTATAAAGCTGAAAAAATCACATTGGACGAAGTGAAACAATGGCTGAATCATTATGAAGGTCGGTACAAAAGTTTTATTGGGCATAAATCAACGGCACAGTTCCTGCAAAAATTATTAGGTATCAAGATTGAACAAAACCGAAAGACTTTCAGGCATATGAAATATCAAAAAGCAATTTGTTTTTCCCTATATGAACGATATCCCGAAAACGTGCTGCTAACGCAAAGAGACTTAGAGAAAGCCAGATACCAATTTTATTTATTAACTCGATTAGATTAGGAGGTGGCTGTGATGAAGAAGAAAAGGATCCTGATTTTATCGGCAATCGTGTTGTTGTTTTTAACTGTCGCTTCAGCTGTAACAGTATTTTCGGCTGACGGAGATACCACCACACAGCCAAAAATCGAGAAAGCCGGCGGCGTGGAATTGAAGGTGAAAAGGTTTCCTATCTCACGCTATCAAGCGAATAATGAAGCATCTGACGATTTAATCAAGGGGGCGTTTGTTGGGCTGACAAACGTCACTTTTTCTTTTGCGGGAAACATTGTTCGTGTGGTTGATGCGGGGATGGATATTTTGTATAACTTGCAACCGATTGACGAGTTCGCAAACTCCATTACAAACGTCTCTAAAACAGTTTATAAAACCCTGAAAAAGACTTTCGGTGAAGCCTTATTCATCTTCACGTGCGCCTATGTTGTCTACCTGTTCTGTGTGAGAGGTAGCGTAAAAGAAGCAATGCGACGGAGTATTCTATTTATTTGTGTCATGGTGATCGGCGGGCTTTGGATGTCAAACGCTGGTTATTACATGAAAGCGTTGAATGCCTTGTCTGTAGAAGCACAAGGAAAGCTTTTAACTGCGGGAAATGGATTAGTGGGCATTGTTCAAGATGAAGGGAATTTTGCTGACAGTTCTGCTATTGAAAAAGGAAAGGAAATGGAAGGCACAGTCGCAGTTATGCGTAATCTATACTTTGACATCGCTTTGATGAAGCCATTTTTAATCGTGAATTTTGGAGAAACAAGTGAAGTAAAAATTAATGAAAAAGGTGATTCGAAAGAGAAATTATCAAGGGTCGATAAATTGCTTTCATACAAGCTGTCAAAAGACGGAGAAAAAGAAAAACAGAAGCATATAAAGGATACTGAAATTGAAGAATATGAAAATGAGTCTATGACCTCTGGGAATGTTTTTAATCAACTTGGAGAATCTTTTATTGCTGTGGTCGCTTCTATTGTCATTGGGATACCATTTTTAGCATTAGCTTTCTTTAACTTCTTGCTCCAAATAATCGCTCTAGTGATTGTATTCTTTGTACCATTCGCTTTCATCTTAGCGTATGTTCCCCAATTAGCTTACTCGGGATTTGTCACCCTTGGACGCTTGGGGAGTGTTTACCTACTGAAAGCAATGTTAGGGGTTATCGTTCTGTTTGTGTACGTGACTTGTTTTATCGTTGACAAGTTAATACCGCCAAATGGTTTTGGAATGTATCTTTTAAATGTTGCTGTCCTTGCCTCAATCTTGTGGATTGGTTTTCACAAGAGGGATGCCATTATCAAGTTTGTGACTGCTGGAAAAGTTGTTTCAGTTGATAATAATATGATGGAAAATATGAGACAAAACATTGTTCAGCCTGCTTGGGAACAAGCAAAAAAAATAGGTGGAACATTGGGTAACGGTGGGGGCGTATTTACTGACTTTGCAAAGGATTTTAAGGGGAGAAAAGATGGTTCGAATGCTGATGGCTTAAATGGTGCTCCAAGTGGAAGTGGTGGTAATTCACCGAGTGGTGCTGCTATAGGGTATGATAATACTCATGCTATTTCAAGAACCCCGCAAAAAGAGACTGCTAACGGAGTATCTAATCATAATAGCCGAAACTTAAAACGAAATCCTCAAACTCTGTCGAAAGAACAAGAGAAACAAAAAGAAGCATTTGCGAACGCAAAAGAAAATAAACAGCAATCCCATTTAGACAGATTGAGAAAAGACGGAATAAACTCTCCTATGCTGAAGGACGTTTTGCAAGAAGGTAATGAAGAGTTATCCAAAAGAGCGCCTATATTACAGGATAAAAAGGATGAATCAGCTAGAACAGATCAAAAAGAATATGTTGAACAGCTTCTTAAACAGCCTGATAACCAGCAACAAACTGATGATGCATCATTACAACATGAAGAAGAAACTGCTTCTGATCGAGCACCAGTCTTACAAGAGAGTGATAAAGACACAGAACGTACTGATCAAAAAGCGTATGTTTCTGAAGAACAAAACCAGAATCCTGAAACAGATATGCAAAAAGATTTTGAAGTCCAGAAAGATGATTCTGTTTCAAAAAGTGAACCTGTAGCACAAGAGAGATTAGCAGACATCAAACGTTCAGACCAAAAAGTCATAACGAGTCAATCTGAACCACAGAATGGCTTTGAAAGCTCTCAACCTACAAAAGTAGAGAATCAACCTGTTGTCAATAATGAACGAAAAACCAGACCATCTGAACCCGCAAAAGTTCATTCAGATGGTATTCGTGCTGAGAAAAAACAGACGGATGCACCTGCTGAAAGTAAGACTGTTTTAAGAGAAAATCAGCCTTCATCACAAACGATTAAGCGAACTGAACAAAACGTAAATACATTTGAACAAGTGTCTTTAAATGATATTGGAAGGCGCACCTCGTCAAAAGTTGAAGATCGACTGAGAAGGGATGAAAGAACAAGATGATAAGTAAAAAGGTAGTTCTTCCTTTGGTGTTCTCAACTCCTTTTATCTTCTTTTTTGTTTTATGTATCGTAGTGGTTATGACGATTTCAAGGGAAAATCAAGTTGGAGACGATTTTATAGGCGGCGGGGATGGCGAATATGAAACGGTCGGGATTGCACCGGAAGTCGAACGATTTAGGGCTGTATTTGAGAAGTACGCACGTCAGGAAGGAGTTTTTGATCAAGTGAATATTATTATGGCGCTCACCATGCAAGAAAGTGGTGGGCGTTCTTTAGATATCATGCAAAGTTCCGAAAGTATCGGCTTACCTCCCAACTCCATAACTGACCCAGAACGTTCGATTGAAGTCGGCATTAAACATTTTAAGAAGGTTTTTAAACAGGCTGGCGGTGATGTTCGTTTAACCTTACAGGCATACAACTTTGGTTCTGGCTTTATAGACTATGTCAAAAAGAATGGCGGGAAATACACAAAGAAATTGGCACTTGATTTCAGCCGATTGCAAGCTTTTAAAATGGGCTGGAAAAGCTATGGTGACCCAAGTTACGTTGACCATGTCATGAGGTATGTGAAAGGCTCTGATAAAAATGTGAAGCCTGTGAATGGTTCTATGGATTTCTATAAAACAGTCATGAAAGAAGCTTTGAAATATGAAGGGCAACCGTATGCCTGGGGAGGTTCAAACCCGAAAACTGGATTTGATTGTTCGGGCCTTGTTCAGTGGTCTTTTGCGAAAGCTGGAATCACTCTTCCTAGAACAGCACAAGAACAACATGGGGCAACAAAGAAAATAAGTGAAAAAGAAGCGACTGCGGGTGACTTAGTGTTCTTTGGCGGCACATATGAAGGAAAAGCCATTACTCACGTCGGCATCTATGTAGGCAATGGCAGAATGTTTAATTCAAATGACAGTGGGATTGAATATTCTGATCTGAAATCTGGTTATTGGAGAGATCACCTTGTATCCTTTGGACGTATTAAATAACTAGGAGTGAAAATATGAAAACACATATTGCATGGACTTCAGCTTGTTTATTATTGATATTGCTGACTGGATTTTTTACGAATGGACAGCAAACGTATAAGATTGAAAAGTTAAAGGATAAAAATGAAGTTTTAACAGAAAAAATTAAGGAATTGAACCATATAGAATCAACAAGCAGCGCTTCAGAAAACAAGGCATTTCTTGATGCGTTTTTTAATTACTCGGATATAGATAATCGATATGAGACAGTTAAGAAGCACACAACTAGAAAAGGGTTTGACTATGCATTCCCTTCTCGTTCTGATCAAAAGCACACAGTCAGTGTGCAAAGTGAGTTACTTTCACTAGAGAGTTATTCAAAGCCGTTAGATGAATCTCATGAATTGTTTTTAAACATTGTCGAAATTGCCACAACCGCAAATTCAGTTACTACGAATCAAGTGTTGATTGTTCAAACGACTATGAAAAAAGAGAAAGATGGTTGGTTAGTTGATAATGTGCAGGTCAAGGGAAATGGATAAAAGATGGAAAAGATCGAATTGTTTGTTTATACTAAATATTGAAAAAGGAGGTAATGTTTATTTTGAAAAACCTTTTTAGTTTCCTTAGTTTGATGATGATGTTCGTTTTAACTGCGTGCGGCGGCAATAAATATAATGATGCGATTGATGATGTAATCAATCAATATAAAGAATATAAAGGTGATGATACTAGAATAAATGTTTCGAGGGCTAATTCTATAGTTCGGGTTTACGATGGAGGAAAATATATTCAGTTCGCATTTTATATGCCTGATGATTCTTCTCGTGAATTAACTACTTTTAAATACTATGAAAAACTTGGAGACGAGTATAAAGAAATGAGCGACATGCCTGGAAATGGTGAAAATGATCGTCTTGGCTTATCAAAGAAAACACCTGACTATGAAGAAGCCAAAGGTAAAGAAACAAAGTTAAAGGAGTAGACCTGCGTTCTACTCCTTTTTTTGCTGTGTATTCATATTTGGAGGTGAATCTTCTGAACTAGATGTTTTGGCAGTTTTCATTTCAAATATAAATCTTGCTTCGTTCATTTCCCCTGGCAATATGTAGACATATTCAAGTATTTTGTTTGTTAATCTAAACATAGCATCAACTATATAACTATCAATATCTACTTGATCTCCATGAGCAGCCATATTTCCAAAATCTTTTATTACCTTTGAAATGTCACCCATTAAAGGGGGTAAAATGTTTTGTTGTTGTAACTGATTAAGTTTTTGATGAAGCTGTCCTTTAACAGCCCCTTTATCTTTACATACCATTTCTAAAGTTCTACGAAGAGAAATCAGACAAATAACGTCATCAATCTTTCTAACTCTTAAAGCTGATTCATATGCACTTTTAACACTTTTAGGAAGTCTGAATGAATTCACCTTTTCAGAAAGAGGGAATAAAACTTGACCATCTTCATAGATATCATAATCCTCAAAGTATGCTTCTTCAGTATTCCAATGAGTATGATATAGTTGAAAATCGTTACAAACCGGACACTCAAACACCTCGAATATGTCATTATATTGAGCTTGATCATCACCAAAACCTAATGGAACAAAAGTTTTTTTTTCATATCTATTTAACAGATTCATAGGAGTCTTATTTCCGCAGTGTGGACAAGTAAGAATTGTCACCATTTTAAGCACCTTCTACAACTTTTTTACTCGTATTATAGCACTATTATTGTGAACTGTTAATTTTATTCAATGATTCTAAAAGTTTGTAAATTGGCGTCAAGTCGCAAAAGTATTGGTATAACCGCAAAAAAACCGCAAAGGAGTAGATATAACGTACCTTTTTGCAATTCTTCTTTGTAAAATAAAGGGTGTTCTGACATAATACAATTAATGTAAATATTCGCACAATTTATGTAAGGATGGGGGAATTTTCTTGCGGGGTGTTTTCTTAGATAAAGATAAAATTCCGTACGACATAGTCACAAAAAAGTTAAATGATTGGTATACATTAATAAAAGATGATCAAGTTGAGCAGGCAGAGATTATAAAAATAGAAGTAGAGAAAGAATTGCTAAACATGGAAGAAAACCAAGATGCCTTGTTATATTATCAGTTATTAGATTTTAGGCACGAGATAATGCTGAGTTATATGAAATCTAAGGAAATAGAAGATCTCAATAATGCTTATGAGACTATAAAAGAAATTGAGAAACAAGGGCAATTAACTGGCATGTTGGAATATTATTTTTACTTTTTTAAGGGGATGTATGAGTTTAGGCGAAAAGAATTAACTTCGGCGATAAGTGCCTATCGAATAGCTGAATCAAAGTTGTCGGAAGTTGAGGATGAAATAGAAAAAGCAGAGTTTTTTTTCAAAGTGTCCTATGTATATTATTATATGAAACAAACATATTTCTCCATGAATTATGCAAATCGTGCTCTCAAAATATTTAGAGAGTATGAAGAGTATGCGGTCCAAACTGTGCGTTGTCAATTTATCGTAGCAGGTAACCTGATCGATTCTTTAGAATATGAAAGAGCCTTGGAACAATTTCTGAATTCTTTGAAAGTTGCTAAGGAAAGTAACATAGAGCATTTAATTGCAATGTCACACATGAATATTGGGATTTGTTATGATGAATTGAAAGAATATAAAAAGGCTTCACAACATTTAATTTTAGCGTTGGAAATTTTCGAAAAATCAAAACATAGTTTCCTAACAAAGACTTTATTTACTCTAACCTATGTAGAAGCAAAACAACAAAATTATGATGTTGCTTCGATATACTTTAGGAAAGGGCGATTTATTGCCGATAAAAGTGATGATAAGGAATACTCAGCGAAATTCAAAATATTAGAGGGATTATTTTTTTCTGATGGTGAGACTCAATTAATAAAGAATGCATTTTCATATCTGGCTTCGAGAAAAATGTTTGCTGATGTTGAAAATTTTTCGATTGAAGTCGCTGATTATTTTCATGAACAAGGAAATTTAATGCTCTCTAATGAATATTATCGTATGAGTATTGAAGCAAGACGAAAAATTAAAAAAGGGGAGATTATTAATGAAAATCAGCCGGATTCTATTGGCAGCAGTGATTTTAAGTAGTGTATTTTCAATAACTTATTTGCAAAGTGATCATAATACTGAGATCAAAGTGGCGGCAGATAGGGTAGGGGCATAGGTTACTTTAAATAATTAGAAAAAGCTTAATCTTTTTGATTAAGCTTTTTTATAAAAATACGAAAAGAAGGAAAGTGAAATGGAATACTCATTATTAGAAAACGGCATAGATTCATTAAAGAAAGCTAAAACTAACATAGAAGAGTTTGAGAAGTATCATAAGGAAAGCAGTTATCACTTTTTAAAAGATGCAATTATATTTCTTAATCATGGAATAGAAATTTTATTGAAATACATATTGTCAAAGCAAAATGAATCACTAATATTTACTGATATAAATTTATATATGGAAGCAAAAGAAAAGCTAAAGAATGAAAGTAAGGGTAAGAAAAACCCATTTGAATTTAATAATAAGCGAAATGTTTTTGACGTTGAGTTGGGTAACGGCAATAATAAAAAGAAACAATTGTATACAATTAATTTAAATGAAGCAATTAAAAGAATTAAGTTTTTAGTTGATATAGATATATCAAAAGATGTTGAGACGGCAATAACCCTTATTAATGACTATCGAAATCATATAACACATCATTCAATCATTTTAGATGAACCCAGTGTTAATGAGTTAGTTGAGAAGATAAAATTTTTATATAGTCATATACTTGATTTTTTCCAAGAATATATCACAGAAAGAGACGTAATGAAGGAAGTGGATGCAGAAAGATACCTGTATACAAAGCAAGAGTGGGAACAATATCAAAGCGATATGGAATACTTTTATTCCGAGAGGGCAATGAGTGACATCTCTAGTGATGAAATGTAGAGTTCCGTTGGTCTCTAATAGGTGCCCAATTTGTTCCCAGAATTCGTGAAAAATGATGAAAATATAGGTGTAAATAAAATAAACAGATGCTTAGAATACAAGCTTTTGTAGCCCATGATATGTTTTTACTAGGTGAGGATTGAGGGGCTATCTAAAGAAGAAAACATACCAAATAATACTGGTATGTTTTTTTATGTTTTTAGTCTTATAATATTGACTTTTGTGTAACACAAAAGATTATACTGAAAAATGATTTTTAACAGAAAAGGGTGGAATCATATGAGTTTATGGTTTACTGAAAAACAAACGGATTCTTTTGGTATAACAGCTAAAGTGAAAAGAACTCTGCATTCTGAAAAAACGGAGTTTCAACAGCTTGATATATTTGAAACAGAAGAATTCGGAAATATGCTCACACTTGATGGAATGGTGATGACTACAGAAAAAGATGAATTTGTATATCATGAAATGATGGTACATGTTCCGTTATTTACTCATCCAAATCCGAGAAAAATCCTTGTAGTCGGAGGAGGGGATGGCGGGGTCATTCGTGAAATATTGAAACATCCATCAGTTACTAGTGTAGTTCAAGTCGAAATAGACAGTAAAGTAGTTGAGTACTCTAAAAAATATCTTTCAGGGTTTGCTGAGAATATAGCTGATGCGCGTTTTGATTTGCGAATTGAAGATGGTTATATGCATATTCTTGAAAGTGAAAATGAATATGATGTAATTTTAGTCGATTCAACTGAACCGGTTGGACCAGCTGCTAATTTATTTACGAAAGGTTTTTATGCCGGTATATCAAAAGCATTGAAAGATGATGGCATATTAGTTGCTCAATCTGATAATCCATGGTTTAAAGGTGATCTCATTCAAACGGTTATCAAAGATGTAAAAGAGATTTTTCCTATTACTAAATTATACACTTGTAATATACCCACTTATCCAAGTGGTTTATGGACTTTTACTATGGGCTCAAAAAAGCATGATCCTTTAAATATTGATAAAGATAGATTTTATGACACTGGAAGCAAATATTATACAAAAGAAATTCATAACGCAGCGTTTGTTTTGCCTAAGTTTGTAAATGATTTATGTAATGATTAAATCTAAAAACACTTAAACAGTGATTAAAAAAGGCATACTGTAACAAGTATGCCTTTTTTAAATGAAAATTTTAGACTAAGAAAGCAGTTTTAACCCAATAGCCGCACATAAAATCATTGAGATGAAGAGGATTCTCCGCCATTCTTTAGGTTCGCCGTATATAAACATCCCGACTAATGCGGCTCCAACTGTCCCGATGCCAGTCCAGATAGCGTAAGCGGTACCCATAGGGATACTAGTCATAGCTTGTGAAAGGAAGAAGAAGCTTAATGTGAATGCTACAATGAGGACACATATGGATTTAATATCTTTCCGGATGACAAAGCGATTAATCGCGGAAACCCCAATAACTTCACATAAGCCGGCTAATATTAAAAGCAGCCAAGCCATTATTCATGTCCTCCTTCCGGCTCTGTTGAGTCTTTAGTTATGAGTTTCAATCCAATTACTCCTGCCAGAAGCAATAAGATTAATAATATTTTTATGAATTGAAAAGGTTCCCCAAATAAGAGCATTTCAGCTGTAACAGTACCAGCCGTACCTATTCCAGTAAATACTGCATATACAGTGCCTACTGGTAATTTACTTGAGGCAATAATTAATAGCCAGAAACTTAAAACGATTGCTACAATCGTTAACATCCATTCAATAAAATTTGTTGAATGTTTTAACCCAGACACCCAGCCGATCTCCATAATTCCGGCAACTAAAACATAGAACCAATTGCGATTCATAACGATCCTCCTTAGATGTTTAATTAAAGATTTAACTTAAGATCAAGTTATATCAAGATAACTGTTATTAACATAACCCTTTGTGTAACAAAAGAGTCAAGAAAGTTTGATCATTTATTGATGAACAATAAAAGAAGGTGAAAAGACATTGTTAAAAGAGCTTTTATCAATTAGTGAGATGGCGAAATTAAGAAGGATAACTGCTGAAACGTTAAGGCATTATGATCGTGTGGGGCTATTTAAACCCGCATATATTGACCCGAATACGGGTTATCGGTTTTATTCGATTTATCAATATGAAGTTCTTGGGACAATAAAAGAATTGCGTCAAATTGGCATGACTATTGAAGAGATCAAATTTTTTTTAACAGAAAGAAATACGGAAAAATCAATCGGAATCTTAGAAGAAAAACATAAATTATTGCAAAGAAATATAAAAGAACTAATCGATCTAGAAAAAAGTATAAATGAAAAGATAGAAAATTTTAACAAAGTATCGGAGGAAGGGTTGTTCCCAGGGATAAAAATCTATTCCTTAGAAGAACGGTTTTTCATTACGAAAAACACGAAAATATCAAATGATTTAGAACTAAGTTATGGGGTTATTGAAATTGAGAATATGATGCTGGAGAAAGCACCACTTGTCGCAAGTAATCGTTTAGGGGTTTTAATTGAAGAGGAGGATCTTCTTTCAAATCATTATTCAGCGCCGACAACTTTAATTGCTAGAACCAATCATATAAAAGATATCCCTGAGGAATATGTGATTCGTATACCAAAGGGGGAATTTGTGTGTTTAAGACACTACGGAGAAATATGGGATAGAACGGATAGTTTAACCCAATTGATGGCCTTCATCAAAGAACAGGATTACAAACTTGCTGGGAGTGCACTTCAAATGGTTCAAGTGGATATTTCAATAACAGATGAGCCGAATGAAGCAATGTTTGAAATTCAAATTCCTGTGGTGAAAGATAAAAAACGTTAGTTAAAGTTGTATGTTGACATTTGTGTAACACAAGAGTTTATGATGTCAGCATATTAGCAAAGGAGGGATTTATATATGGAAAAGAAACAATTTTTAGCGTATTCAGGTCTTCCGACATTTTGGAGAACTCCACAAACAAGAGATGTAACAAACGTAGATATAGCGGTTATGGGTGTCCCTTTTGATGTAGGTGTTTCAAACCGTCCAGGCGCTCGATTTGGACCAAGATCTATTCGGCAGATGTCATTGCATGCGGGAAATTTTCTGTATCCTTATAAGTATGATGTGAAAGAAAAGTTGAACATTATTGATTATGGTGATGTCGGAGCAAATATCGGTGAAAATTCTACAAAATTAATGATTGACGAAACTTATTCTCATGCTTCTAAGATATTAAAGTCAGGAGCGAAATTACTAACATTAGGCGGAGATCATACTATCCCTTATGGTTTGGTTCGAGCTGCCTATGAGAAGCATGGTAAGATTGCGCTTCTTCATTTTGATAGTCATCAAGATTCTCTGTCTGGAAATGATGGTGAAATATTTCATGGTACATTTGCAAATGATATAGCGGAAATTGGTTATGTTGATGCTTTGAGATCAGTACAAGTGTTTATTAGAACCAATATGCCGAATGATCAAAATTATAATATCATATACGCAAATGAAGCCTTGGAAATGTCTACAGAAGAGTTAGCACAAAAAATTAAGAGCATTATTGGAAATATGCCTGTCTATATAACGTTTGATATAGATTCACTTGACCCAAGTGTTGCACCCGGTACAGGGACACCTGTTGTTGGTGGACCGGATACTTACAATATAAGACGGTTACTGCAGGAATTAGCTGGGTTAAATGTCGTTGCGGCTGATCTTGTGGAAGTCTCTCCAATGTATGATGCTGGCGAGGTCACATCATTAGCAGCTGCGACAATTGCCACTGATTTGATATATTTACTAGCGCAAAATATTAAAAGATAAATAGAATTAAAACATCTTAAGGCTGTTTTTCGATTTCTGGTCAGGAGCAAGTATAATAAGATGTTTAAAAAGTTTACTTTTAAAAGATCGACGTGGGAAGTGCATAACAACACAATTATTCAGCGGTTTAATTATCCTAAAAACAGTGCCCAATTTGTGCCCAGAATTCATAAAAAATGATGAAAATAGGTGTAAACAAAATAAACAGATGCTTTGGTTAAAAGCTTTTGTAACCCATGATAGGTTTTTACTAGGTTGAGGGCCTAGTGGGTGAATAACCCGTGGAGGTTCAAGTCCTCTCGGCCGCATCTCAATGATACCAAGGATAATAGAGATCCTTGGTATTTTTTTGTTTGTAGAAAATTTGTCTGTTACTGCCCACTTACTTATAGTAAGTCATCTAGTTTGATGCCCTTCGTTTTGTTTATTTTACTTATCTTGGTGAGTGGTCAAGGTTCCTTTACTCCCATTTACTGTCCAGAAAATATGAAAAAACATTAAAAAAGGTGTAAATAATGATAATGAGCGCTGTATAACCCTTAAATATAGGACAGGATAATATTTCATAAGGCTGAGGGGAAAAGAGCAGGAAAAGCAGGAGAAGAAAATTGGAGAAAAGTAATTACTAATCGGTTTGATTTGCATCATATAGGATTTAATACAAAAACCTTTTATTTCTAGAAAAAGAGAAGTTGAAAAACCTGGAGTGAATTTATATCCAAAGTATAGAAAGTAAGGAATCTTTTAAAAAACTAAAAAATGATGAAATTACGGAAAGGTAATGAGTGATTACCTTTCCATAATTCGTTAATTATTTCTTTGAGCAATTTTATATTTCATCTTAACACTACCACCTTGAGCCGTTGGTGAAGCTGTAAATGTGTAATTGTATGTCCAACCAAACCAACCATTTTTAACCTCGGCAGAAATGCTGCCTTGCTTGCCTGGTGCGATGGTTCTTGAGACTTTTCCGTCAATTGATATTTTTATGTCATTGCTTCCGTTATTTGAAATCCAGAAGTTTACTTGTGCTCCGTCATTCTCATCTAATTCGAACTCCCGACTCCAGCTTGATTGATCAACAGAGTCTTCTGAAACCTCCCTGTCTAGAGCTTTGAATACTCCACTTGTAACTGCATAATTTTTCGACGATACACTTGTAGTCGACTCCGCAAAAGCAGGTATAGTACAAGTTCCAACAATTGCACCAGCTATCAGAGTCGATGTTACTCCTTTGAAAATGGACTTAAGATTCACGATCAAGCACTCCTTTTAATTTCATTTATTACACATACATATTCTGTATGCACAATACAAATAGTACCATGTAAAATAATTACAGTAAACGTTCTTTTGGATAATAATGTTTGTAACTCAACTTTTGTACCCCAAACATCCCAAATCAGACAAGTAAGCCTTGATATAGTTAGGTAAGCGGAAATTGGGTTCTTTTATTGAGGTACTGCTACTAGCAAAGATTTTCCGATACCCGCAAAACCAAAAAACACCATCCTTTCTCTAAAGTAACGAAAAGGGTAGTGTTTTTTGTGCTATTCAAGATTAATACGTACTCTTTTTTACTCTGTCTATCTACACTGAATTACAAAAATCGGACAAGCCAAGGTACTACCAAAAGAAAAAACTATCGCACCTATTGGGCGAGACCACCTTACTTCTTTTGTTAGTGGTTTCTTAGATCTTAGCTGGAATTACAAATTTAAAGCTAATATTTCCAGTGATTTTTTTAAAAAAAGTAATACCTAATTTTCGCCCAAAATTCATAAAAAAAAAGAAAACAAATGGAAATGTAGATAAAGAATGCTTTATTTATAAGGTTTATGTAATACATGATACGTTTTCACTATGTTGAGGGCCCAACGGGTATGTAACCCGTGGAGGTACAAGTCCTCTCGTCTGTAAAATAAGAAGATTGTTATTCTTTTTTATAAGGGACCATATAAATCGGCGATTAATGTAGTCTTTAATATGAGTATAACATTTGCGCTTTCTTATGCAAGAGAAGCACCAATAGGTACGGCATTGTTTTTACAAATTCAAACGCCGAGATGGAAAACGAAAAAACATAATATGACTTGTAATTTAAAGGCATCTTGAAGCACAAAAAAGCTCTGACTAATTAATTTAGTCAGAGCTTTTTTTTATGAAGTATTCCCGAGTATCTGTCCTTGTTTTTTTAGGCAATACTACGTCCAATTCTTTATTTAACCATGCGAGCGTTTTATTACGAAGATAATTACGCATCTGTTCTTCTGCTTCAAGCATTACCAAGTTAATTGTACAAGAAGAATTGCTGGATTCACAGGAGTTGCATTTGTCTCGATAAAGCAGACCATTGCTTACAATATTTTTACATTGAAAAATGGGTTTTGGTCCTTCAACAGCCTCTATTACATCCCAAAAGGAAATATCTTCTGGGGATTTTGCTAACCTGTATCCTCCCTTTACACCGGGGACAGAATTTACAATACCAGCTTTAGATAATTTACCGAAAACTTTTGAAAGAAATGTTTCTGAAAGTCCTTGGAACTCTGCAAGGTCCCGAATCCCGACACTTTCCTTGGAGGGAACATCTATTAAATAAACCAGACAATGTAAAGCATATTCAACCCCAACACTGTACTGCATATAAACTCACCTGCTTTTGATTTTAAGGGTTATCACATTGTATCTTAGGAGTATTTTTGGTGATAGTCAATCATAAAACCCTTCTTTAGTATATTATTTGTTCCGTTTGACAAAATAAACTGCAGGGTTTATATTAAAGACCGAATTGATCGTCGATTAAATTAATCTTTAATATAAAATAAAAGGAGAGTTTTAAATGAGCAAAACACTTATCATTAATGCACATCCAAAAGTGGATGATACGTTGTCATATAGTTTACGGGTAATGAAACACTTTTTGGAAACTTACAAAGAATTAATTCCAGAGAGTGAAGAGCTTGAGCAGATTAACTTGTATAGTGATGAAGTGCCTATGGTTGATAAAACAGTTTTAAGCGCATGGGATAAGGCTGGAAAGGGCGAAGAACTGACAAGCGATGAACAAAAAGTAACAGAACGCATGACAGAAGTATTGAAACAATTCAAAAGTGCAAAAACGTATGTCATCGTTTTGCCTTTGCATAATTTCAATATTCCATCAAAATTAAAAGACTATATGGACAATATCATGATCGCACGCGAAACATTTAAATATACTGACACTGGGTCAGTGGGTCTGCTTAAAGATGGACGAAGAATGCTTGTCATACAAGCCAGCGGATCAATTTATACAAATGATGACTGGTATGAAGAAGTTGAATACTCTAATAAATATTTGAAATCAATGTTCAATTTCCTCGGTATTGAGGATTATCAAATTATCCGAGTGCAAGGAACAGCTTTACTAAGTCCGGAGGATGTTTTACAAAAAGCAAATAAAGAAGTTGAAGAAGCTGCTTCAAGATTAGCAGGTAAATAAGGTATAGCATGAAGATCATTGTTGCTGCGGGGACTGGAGTAATTGGTCGGTCCCTTCTTCCTAAATTAATACAAAACGGCCATCAAGTATTTGCATTGACCCGAGGTAATCGGTCGAACACGTTCCTCAAAAGAATAGGGGTAACTCCTGTAAAAGCAGATGCAATGGATCGAGATGCTGTTCTTAATGTTTTTAGGAAAATTCAACCTGAGGTTGTTGTCCATCAGCTTACCTCTTTAACAAGTTACAATCTTATAGAAAACGCGAGAATCAGAATTATAGGTACGAGAAATATTGTTGATGCGTGTCATGAAGTTGGAGTGAAGAGGATAATTGCTCAAAGTCTTTCTATGGCCTATGAACCCGGATTAATACCTGCCAATGAAGATGTCCCTTTAGATCTCGACGCACCGAATCCAAGGAAAGTAAATGTAATTGGAGTGGCATCATTAGAATCCGCAGTTGCTGAATTACCCGAGTATGTCATCCTGCGGTATGGGCTGCTTTACGGATCAGGTACATGGTATGAAAAAAACGGAATGATTGGTCGGCAGGTATTAAAAGGAGAAACTAAAGCCGATGATAGCATCACATCATTTTTACATGTGGAAGATGCAGCACAAGCCTCAGTTGAAGCATTAAACTGGCCGAATGGACCGGTTAATATTGTGGATGATGAACCAACCACGGGAAAAGAATGGCTCACGCTATTTGCGAGCGAGATCGGAGCACCAAAACCAATATTTATAGATGGAAGTGAACGAGGAAAACGTGGGGCCTCAAATGGACAAGCGAAAAGAGAATATGGTTGGAAGCCCACTTATCCATCTTGGCGTATTGGTTTTAAATTATTAGCCACTTAATAATTCAGAGCGAGTGTAACTTCATAATTAAAGCCTTGGATTTTTCATTAATATGGAATTTATTCACAAAGGAGAGAGACTTAATATGTCGAAAATTTTATATATTACC
The DNA here is from genome assembly GCF_038004825.1 of Bacillus sp. FSL P4-0334. Classification (NCBI taxonomy): domain Bacteria; kingdom Bacillati; phylum Bacillota; class Bacilli; order Caryophanales; family Bacillaceae; genus Bacillus; species Bacillus sp. FSL P4-0334. Next base: position 1,563,096 of record NZ_JBBORX010000001.1, read on the forward strand.
GCTAATCCAAAATCAGTTGAAAATTCAGTTGGTCATAGGGTAGGACGTGCGTTTCTGGAATCTTATCGTGAATCTCATATAGGGGATGAAATTAGGACAATTAATTTATATGAAGATGAATTCCCAATAATCGATGAAGATATCCTTAATGGCTGGGACAAATTGCGGGATGAGGGTTCAGAGTTAAGGCAAGTAGAGAAGCATAAAATTAACGCACTCAATAATTTCACTGACAGGGTAGCAAGCGCTGATAAATTTGTATTTGTATCTCCTATGTGGAACTGGGGGATTCCTCCAAAATTGAAAGCTTTCATCGATTCCTTTGTTGTAGTAGGGAAAACATTTCACTACACTGAGAATGGACCGGTTGGTCATCTAAAAGGAAAAAAAGCTATTCACATTCAGGTGAGTGGTGGGGTTTACTCGCATGCACCTTTTGCGAAAATGGATTATAGCCACCCGTATTTAAAACATGTACTTAATATCATTGGTATACAGGATGTAGCAGTATTATATGTTGAAGGACATGAATTCAATCGAGACGAAGCGAAAGAAATTATTCACAAAGGTATATCAGATGCGAGAAAGTTAGCAACAACTTTTTAATACAAATCAAATAAATATAAAAACATATTAAAGGGGAGAGAATTTGTAATGGCTACGAATATTAGAAAAGCTGAAGCTAAGGATATTGACCAATTAACTGAGATAATGTATGAATATATCGTTGATTTTTATCAGAGACCGAAACCTTCAATTGAAAAAGTTCACCAACTTTTTTATACACTTCTTAATCAAAAAGAAGGTATCCAATTTGTTGCAGAACAAAATGATAAGCTAGTTGGTTTTGCTACATTATATTTCACTTACAATACACTATTTGCACAAACAACAAGTGTACTAAATGATTTATACGTTTTGGAAGATGCGAGGGGGACAGATGCTGCGAATGGCCTCTTCAAAGCATGGGAAAAATTTTCTGAAGACAATGACTATGCTGATATGTTTTGGCTAACTGCTCATGATAATAAACGAGCTCAGCGTTTTTACGAAAAGATGGGTGGAACTCCTGAAAGATGGGTCCCTTACTCAATTCAATTTTAGTAAACGACATTAAAACATTGCAAGAATATGTATCAATGGGAATCTGAAAAAAATGAAATTACGAGATTTAAATTAATGGTGGGAAGATGATGTGTTAACACATGGGCTGGGCTTATGGAACTGGAGATACTAAATTGCATGGAAAAGAACTGCTCTTAGCGATCTCCTTAGGCGCACAGGAATCTGATTATCAAGCAGGCGGAGAATATAATATCACGATCAGCGAGCTTATCAGACCGTTTCAAGTCACTGCTAACTATATAGGAATGCGTTTTCTTCCTGCCTTTACACAATATGGGACACTTCACCTTTCAAAAGAAGATGTTAAGAACAGTGCGGAGAAATTGGTTGACTATCTTAAAGCTGAGCATTGATCCGGTATTCGCGAGGGAAGCTGAAATAAATGATGTGAAACTAATTACAGCAGGGCGATGAGAGTGCATATTTCTTGATGAAATGCAGATTTCCTTGGTCTCTAATAGGTGCCCGGTTTGTGCTCCGAATTCATGAAAAATGATGAAAATAAGTATAAATAAAATAAACAGATGCTTTGAATAAAAGTTTTTTGTAACTCATGATAGGTTTTTACTAGGTTGAGGGCCCAGCGGGTGAATAACCAGTGGAGGTTCAAGTCCTCTCGGCCGTATCAATGATACCAAGGGTAATAGAGAGATCCTTGGTATTTTTTTGTGCTTATTTTTAAATGATCTACTGCCCACAATCTGCCCGCTTACCTAAAGTAAGTCATCTGCAGTAGACATCGCACAAATATTTTCATCATTATAGGTAGTTACTAATGCCTCAAACTCCAATTTGCAAAAGCAGAGAAAGTATTGCTAAGCATGGAGGAAAACAAAGATGCCTTGTTATATGATCAGCTATTAGAAATTAGACACGAGATAATAGGGTAGGGGCATAAGGGTACTGAAAAGGCTTAATCTTTTTTAAAAGGCTAAGCCTTTTTTTGGCTATAAATGTAATCGGTGTCCAATTAGTTGCCCTGAATTCATGAAAAAGGATAAAATAGGTGTAAATAAGTTGTTATTTTAAAATTAGAATCAATTCTTTATCACAAAAGCAATAATAACTAATCTGCGAAGAAAGGATAACGGTCAAATGAAAACATTAGTTATCGTTATACACCCTAATTTGGAAACGTCTGTTGTCAACAGAACCTGGATGAATCGTTTAAAGCAAGAGAATGACATTACAGTTCATGACCTGTACGGTGAATACCCTAATTTTATCATTGATGTAGAAAAAGAGCAGCAGCTCCTGTTAGATCATGGGCGTATCGTTTTTCAGTTCCCAATGTATTGGTACAGCAGTCCCGCGTTACTCAAACAATGGGAAGATGATGTGTTAACACATGGCTGGGCTTATGGAACTGGAGGTACTAAATTGCATGGAAAAGAACTGCTCTTAGCGATCTCCTTAGGCGCACAGGAATCTGATTATCAAGCAGGCGGAGAATATAATATCACGATCAGCGAGCTTATCAGACCGTTTCAAGTCACTGCTAAATATGTAGGAATGCGTTTTCTTCCTGCCTTTACACAATATGGGACGCTTCACCTTTCAAAAGAAGATGTTAAGAACAGTGCGGAGAAATTGGTTGACTATCTTAAAGCTGAGCATTGATCCGGTATTCGCGAGGGAAGCTGAAACAAATGATGTGTTGTGAAAATAAGGGTTTGTGATAGATAGATGTTAATTAAACTTTATTTCAAAGTTACATCGACTGAATGCAGGGGGGCATAGAGCGAGGACTTAATTATAAAAAAAGAGACCAAGCTATTCACCAGGTCTCTCACTATTTCAACTTTTTCCTGTTAATTAACGCCAAGCTGACGGAGAATATCATGCACATCCACATGAGATCTATGTTCAATAATTTTACCGTCAACAATACGTAACAACATCATAAGAGAGAATTTAACGCTTTTTCCTAAATTCAATTGTCGGTGATTGGCCTGTTTAAATGCATCCATTATTTCATACCCGGTGCTACTTATTTCTGTTGTAGTCTGTATACTGATTAATAGGTAAAGAAAGTCGAAAAGGTATACGAAATTCTTCATACAAATTAAAGTTTTGAATGAAAGAGCAGGATTACTCCTGCTCTTTTTCTTTCTAATTGGGCAAGATAAAACACAGACGGTTATTCCTTGGGAAAAACAAAAAAATTTCTTCTATCCATTGACTAGCTGGGCTTTAGCCGGGTTTCTATCACCCTGTTGGGCTTGTCAGATTTTAAAAAGGTATGCTACGTTTATAGTGTTTTGTTTCACCTGATTGTGGGGTAATAAAGATAGAATCAGTAAATAATTCTTAGGAACGACCTCAATCTTATAATAAACATATTGGAAGCCGTAATGGAAGAACTAAAATAAAGGTTTAGGATACTTTGGAGAAATAAAAGTTTGTTTTCGAATGTGATAATATTCACAATAGAGCTGTATTAAGGGGAATCATTTCTCCAAATAGTCTGCAGAAAATACCAACCACAGCCCAAGGATATATCACTAACCGCTTTGGCTGGTATTATCTGTTGGATGTTTCTCTTTTTGTTGCTTTTTGTATTATTTTTAGTCCAATCGGCAAAAATAAGTTAAGGAAACCAGCGAAAAAACTGAATTTCATCCTTCTTTCCTGGTTTACAATGTTATTTGGCGCTGATTTGGATATTAGTCTAGTCTTTTAAGGTACAGTTGAACCAATCATCCACTATGCCGTTAGCTCTCCATCAGGTGAAACAGAAACCCCCAGACTTTTAGAGAAGCATTACGCTATACATTCTGGGACTGCATGCTTGGACCGTTTATACGCTTGTATAATGTGGATTTGATAATTAAGGAGTCGATATTATTAAATGAAGTTTAACAAGAAAAAAATTAACGTTGTAGACATTCAAAAAGCGAAGAAAAGCGTGTTTGCTACAGGGATAGGAAACGCGATGGAATGGTTTGATTTTGCTTTATATTCTTATTTGGCAGTTATTATTAGTAAAAACTTTTTCAGTCCAGTTCAAAACGATGAATTAAAGTTAATATTTACTTTTGCTACATTTGCAATTGCCTTCTTACTTAGACCCGTAGGCGGAATTATTTTTGGTAAAATGGGTGATAAATTTGGTCGGAAAATAGTATTAACAATTACTATTTTAATGATGGCTTTATCTACTTTAATAATTGGTGTGCTTCCTACTTATGATCAGATTGGTGTATGGGCCCCTATATTATTACTCTTAGCTCGTATTCTGCAAGGTTTTTCTGTGGGTGGAGAGTACGCTGGTGCAATGGTATATATCGCAGAATCTTCTCCAGATAATAAGCGTATAAGGTTAGGCAGCGGTTTAGAAATCGGCACATTATCTGGTTATATAGTAGCTTCTGTTTTAGTTACAGTACTTTTCTGGACTTTATCTGATGTTCAAATGAATAGTTGGGGATGGAGAATTCCTTTCTTCTTAAGTATTCCAATAGGATTATTTGGTTTATATTTGAGAAGTCATTTAGATGAATCACCAATTTTTGAAAATGACATCTCTGAAAGCCAAGAACAACAACCAGGTTTATTAGAAGTCATTAAAACATATAAAAAAGATATCTTTTTATGTATCGTATTTGTGGCATTTTTCAATATAACCAATTACCTATTGTTAGGTTATATGCCTTCTTATTTAGATGAGAACCTTGGTATAAGTGATAATATAAGTACACCGGTTACAGCAATTGTATTGATTATTATGGTACCGTTCGCTTTAACTTTCGGTAAACTAGGAGATAAATTAGGAAATAAAAAAGTTATATCAATTGGATTAGTATTAGGAATTGTATTTTCGATTATCTCTTTTCAATTTCTTAATATGGGGAATATAACATTCTTATTTATAGGACTTTTAATGTTAGGTATTGTATTATCTGTATACGAAGGCACTATGCCAGGATCTTTACCTACGTTGTTCCATACTGACATTAGATATCGTACATTATCCTGGACATTCAACTTATCAGTTTCTATTTTTGGTGGAACAACACCTTTAGTTGCTTCTTGGTTAACCCATGTGACAAGAAACAATTTGGCGCCGGGTTTCTATTTATTAGCAGTTAGTTTAATTGGCTTAATAGTTGTGTTAACCTTATTTAAAGATACTTCAGGTAAATCTTTAAAAGGTTCTTACCCAACAGTTGCTTCTAAAGCTGAGTTTCAAGAAGCTGTTGAAAATCCAAAAGATGCACTGTGGTGGAAAATGGAACAAACAGAAAAGGAATGAAAAAAACATCCATTTAATTGACCGGCTACTCGAAATACAGACTCAGAATAAGCTGGGATTATCCGAGCAGCAATAACTGCAGCTCTTTTATATTCTGGAGGGCTTACTGCTTTGCAAAAGCAGCGTTGCTATTCTCGATCGTCATTATTTTATTGGTTGTGTCCTAATAATAAAACATTGACGCAAGAACGAAGAGAAATTAAAAGGTCCGAGCAATACAGCAAAATAAGAAGCAAGAAGCTTTGTTATGCCAGTTCTTCTCCCGAAGGAGAGCTGGCTTTTTATTTTCTATATGGGGTCCAAAGCAGAAAACGAGAACTTGTACGCTAATCACAGTACTTGGTTCTTCTTGTTTTATGGGAGAAGGAAAAAATATCTGTTAAAGGTTTAGGCGAAGAATTATATCTAGACTCCGGAACATTAACTCCAGTTTTAAAACGACTTGAGGAGCGAGGACTTATTATAAGAGAGCGTTCAAAAGAGGACGAACGAAGTGTAATTATTACGTTAACAACTGAAGGGAATGAGTTTAAAGAAAAAGTCACAATGATACCTAATGCAGTATTTGATAAAACCGGTTGTAATGAAGAAGAAATTAAAAGTTATAACAAGGAAATTCGTAATTTACTTAACATGCTGACAACTGAGCAATAGTTTTATGAATATAGATGGCAGGCCCAGCGGGTGAATAACCCGTGGAGGTTCAAGTCCTCTCGGCCGCATCAATGATACCAAGGGTTTTGACACCCTTGGTATTTTTTGTTTATAAAAATTCATCTGTTACTGTCCACTTACTTATAGTAGGTCGTATGATTTGTCAGTCACCTTCATCCTTCTGCTGACTGCGTGCGGCGGCAGTAAATATGATAATGATTAATGAAGTGATGAAGCAGGAGAAGAAAGTCAGAAAAGAAATGCGAGCCAGATTCAGATGAGCACAAAAGAGATAACGCCATAATTCGTGTATATGATGACGGGAAATATATTCAACTTGCGTTTTATCAGCCAGAAGAAAGTTCTCGTAGGCTGACTGCTTATTCTTATTATGAGAAGCTTGGAGATTCTTATGAGGAAATGGCACATATGCCGGGTGATGGTGATGGCGACCGCCTTGGTCTGTATAAGAAAACACCTGATTATAAAGAGGTTAAAGGCAAGGAAACAAAAACAATGTGCTTGTTCATTCCTGATAGGGGAACAATTGTTTTACCGTTAAGTTGTTGTGTGAGAGCCAGTATGTTAAAATGCTACGTAGATTTAATAATAAAGTTTAGATTCAAGGAGATTTATTTATGAAATTGGATGAATTCACCATCGGGCAGGTTTTTCAAACTAAATCTTTTGAATTAACAAAAGAGAATATAATGAATTTTGCAGAAGTGTATGACCCACAATACATGCATTTAAATGAAGAAAAAGCAAAAATGGGCAGATTTAATGGAATTATTGCTTCTGGAATACAAACGTTATCTATTACTTTTAAGCTTTGGATTGAAGAAGGGCATCATGAAGACGATATTATTGCTGGGACAGGAATGAATAATATAAAATTCCTAGCACCCGTTTACCCTAATGATAAACTGCACACTATTGTTAAGGTTATTGATAAAAAACCAAATAAAAGCCAGACGGGGATACTTACTGTATTGTTATCTACCTATAATCAGAAAGAGGAAAAAGTGTTTGAAGGTGAGTTATCAGTATTAATTAAACGCTAAATGACCTTTGCGGCATATCATCGTCACCTTTCATTTTTTATAGATGTCTGGATGAAATGAGCAATCATCTTAATTAATTGAGTGGACTTTGTGTCTGCTCTTTTTTTATTTGTTCAACCTATGTCAAGAAACAAAGGACTAACAATAACGAAAAAATCATCTCGTAAATACGAATTTAAAAATAGCTGCCTTGAGGTTTTTGCATATTCCTCTGTATCATTGCACCGGGTGAATATCTATAATGAGCGTTCTATCCTTCGATGTTATGTTTCCTTTTTACTTTTTGGTTTTGTCAGTTCAAAGCTGTACTTTACCATGTCATGGATTTGATGCTCTGGGAGTCCCTCATCTAAGGTAAGAGTATTCCAATGCTCCTTGTTCATATGGTATCCGGGCTTGATTTCTTCAAAAAGGCCACGTAGAAAATCAGCCCTTTCAGGTTCGCATTTAAGGTTGACACATAAGTGTTCGTCGCGAGTGAAGATAAGTGCAAATATTTTCTTATTCCCTTTGTGCCGAATTGCAGTCCAACCATCTCCAAAAGGATGGTTTTCATAAGAGTTTGGAAAGGTTAGGCAGTAATCTTTAATTTCATCATAATTCATTATCAATTCACTCCATACCTCATTATTTTTATATACAGAACATATTCGTTCAAACTAAGATTTGCGGTTTCTTTTATATTAATCCGAGATTTCCTCAAGTCTTTGTTTGAACTTAGCTTCTGAACCTTGAGTTGTTGGATAGTAATACTCAACGCCCTATTAAAGAATCTGGCATCGTCTGCATTGTCGTTAATTTTTCCTCTGTATCATGAGCATATTTATATCCCTTACTGTAATCTAAATCTTTCATCAAAAGGAGCAGACTTTATGTCTGCTCTTTTTTTTGTTCATGAAAAGCCATTTTTTTATCCCCAGTCTGATAAAAGATTTTCTGTGAAATCATTTAACAATTATTGGTCAATTTTTCTTTTTCAATAATATCCTTTACCACATCCTCAATTGTGATATGCCCAAGAGCTTTTTCCAAGGCAGATTGGGCGATTTCAAATATTGGACCAATTGTACTTTGAATGTTCCGGCCTACAGGACATTGAGGATTGGGATTTTCATGTATACTAAACAATTCTTTATCTTGAACAACATTAACTGCTCTATAAACATCAAGTAAGGTGATTTCAGTTAGATCCTTCGCTAATTCAGCTCCTGCAATACCTGGCCGAACTTTTACTAAACCTGCTTTTTTCAGCATCCCCACAATTTTTCTTATGAAGGCGGGATTTGTATTTACACTTCCAGCTAAAAATTCAGAAGTGCTAATTCCGTCTTCATTTATTTCAATAAGAGCCAATATATGAATTCCTACAGCAAAACGGCTGCTAATAGACATGATTTCTTCACCATCCTCATTACTTTACACTCTTTATAGTACACTTGTAACTGAATGTATTACAAGTTCTTTTACTCTAATATGCTCAATTAACAAGATGAGAAAAGTATTGACAAATAGAAAAGGTGTAACTAAAATTATTACATGTAATCAATATGGTTACATTTAAAATATTGAATGATTAGGAGGACTTTAAATTGAAAATTGGAATCATTGGTGCAACCGGAAAAGCTGGAAGTCTTATCTTGAAAGAAGCGGTAAGCAGGGGACATGAAGTAACTGCAATTGTAAGAGATGCTGCAAAACTTAAAGAGGAAAAGATTGCAGTCATTGAAAAAAATATAATTGATCTTACATCGGATGATCTAAAAAAGTTAGATGTAGCAGTTAATGCCTTCGGTGCTCCATTAGGAGAAGAACAGGCACATGTAGATGCTGGCCGGGCATTAATTAGGGCATTAAAAGGAACGGATACAAGAGCCGTAATTGTAGGTGGAGCAGGGAGTCTTTATGTAGACGAAAATAAAACTGTCAGTGTAATGGATACACCTGATTTCCCGGAGATTTTTATTCCGACAGCCAAAGGGCAAGGTCGTAACTTGCAAGAACTAAAGGAAACTTCTGATATTAACTGGACATTTATCAGTCCTTCAGCGGTATTTGACCCAGACGGGAAAAGAACTGGATTTTATCAGTCAGGAAAAGATCATCTTCTTGTGAATTCGAAAGGCGAAAGTTATATCAGCTATGCAGACTATGCAATTGCAGTATTGGATGAAATCGAAAATCCAAAACATATAAATGAACGCTTTACAGTTGTTGGAGAAGCTGAATAAGTGATTGAGTAGAAACAAAGGGGTACCATTAGTGTCATCGCTAATGGTATTTTCCTTCTAAGAATGTACGGAGACATTGAAAACTTTGCAATCAGAGCAGCTGATTATTTTTATGAAAAAGGGGATTTATCACGTTCCAATGAGTATTATCGACTGAGTATTAAAGCGGGACGGAAAATAAAAAAGGGGAGATAATTAATGAAGATTAGCCGGACTTTGTTTGCAGTGATATTATTGGGTAGTATCGTAGGAGTGATTTTAACAAATGATGTTCCTGTTATCAAAGCTCCTTTCCATGTTTCTGATGATAGAGTAGGTGCGTAACAGGTGATTATAATAGAGCGATATTTTCATTTTATGGGGACACGGAAATTTTAGTGTATATCGAGCTAATGATGAGGCTGTGCAACACTCATATTAATTAGCACCGAACATGTGCTTATATGCTGACTTTAGGAGTGAATTAGAGGTACTTAAATAGCAAACCTTCATTGGTAGTGGTGGTATTGAGGAGGCCTTCACTCATTTACATGAGCATAAGCAAATCAATTGAGATAAATATCGCATAAGATAAAGTTGTTGTTAAGCGAACATAGAAAAAGAGCATATATTAAAAATTTGCTCTTTTTCATGTCTAACTTAATTTTTAAGATTCCAATCATTATAAGCGTGACTTAATGTACTAGAAAGTATGTTTTCAATTCTACCGAACCATATAATTAAATCATCAATTGAAAAAGATTTATCATATTCATCAAGGACTTCTTTGACAAAATGAAATAAGGGGTTTTTTTCGCCTAAGAACTTAAGACATTCAATGTAGGTGCTTTGCCTTATTGTTAACGCATTTGAATGTAGTTCATTTAAGTCGGTTTCATTTTTTAGTTGTTTATTATTTAAGTACTCTAAAATATCTCTAAGTTTACCATTCTTATAATAAAAATGGTAATCAGAAGGAACTTTAGGTAAAAGGATAGGTTCTTGTGGACCATAATAATAAACGGGATAATCACATTGTTGTTCTTTTTGAATAACTTTAGCTATATCAATAATTGTAGTTGCATCTCTTAGATCCCTAACTAAGTTTAAAGGCGCTTGACACCATAGCCAATCAGCTTTTGGGATTGAAAGTTTTCTAAACTGAACTTCCATATTTCTATCCCAGTCTCTATAGTATGAATCGTGATAATGTGTACCGTGCTGCCATTCTCCATTGTAATTGAAATAATGTACAGTTATTGCCCAAGAGTCATGTGTTTGATATGTTATGTCTTTCAATAATAAAAATCCCCTTGGGAGTAACCAAATTATTCTCTCGCTATTACTTTTATCAAAGACAATATCATAATCATCATTTCTCTCGTTACTACTTTTGAAGTCTGGCTTACTTCCTCTTTTTGGGGGAGTTAGCCTTGGCTCATCCCAAATAAGATGTATTAAATCTTCATACTGTTTTTCAAAATCTCCTTTTTCTAAAATCGGTAAAACCAATCTTGACTTTATAAAATCAGGTAAGAGCAACTGGTTATCGACTGATGATTCCATTGCAATAGGAATGAATTTATCTTGTTTAGTGTCTTCGTAAATCTCGGGTGTAAGTATAATGGTTTCTGACCCTACTCCTCCAACTCTATTATTTGCTTTTTCACAGTAAGTTTTATCGCAAATTACTATTACCTTGTCAGCTTGTCTTATACTCTCTTCCATAAATTTATATCTATCATGTCCAATTTTTAAGTGCCACCTGTCTAAAATGACTTCAACTCCAGATTTAGCCTCTAATCTATTAGCTAAATCAAGTACCCATTGTTTATGAGCCTCAGAAGACCAACTGTAAGATATAAAAACCTTTGGTACCTTGACATCTTTCTCCATATAAACCTCCTAATAGGAACTTTTTATCTAAATATACCATATTTATTCTTTTCACGGTGCTAAGGATCTGATTTCTTTAAGGGCATTATGTTTAGAAGGATGTTTTTGAACTTTAAATAAGCTTCAGGTTGCTTTTCAATAGCATCTTTTTTTATGTATGTCACTCTCATGGCATGCCTAGGCAGTATAACCCTTTTTAGAAGTAAAGAAGTTAAGGTATTTTTTGCTCACCAATTATTAACCGCAATCTTACAACCTGTTATCCCTTTTCAATATCGGTAATGTACCGAAACGATATATCATTTATGGAAAGCGAATTTGAGAAAATGCAGAATATTAAAGATTAGGCTGACGAAATTTTCGTCAGCCTTTTTAATAAGAAGAAAGAAATTAAAACTCTAATCAATACACATGAAAAAGTTATAGTGATTGTTATTTTGGCTCACCATTTTTTAACCATAATTCATATAAACGTATATAATGATGACAAATGAAAATAGGAAATGTAATGAAAATAAGCTTTCATAATCAGTGATACGGATTTACAATGTTGAGGGCCTAGTGGGTGAATAACCCGTGGAGGTTCAAGTCCTCTCGGCCGCATACCAATAATACCAAGGGTTTGACCACCTTTGGTATTATTTTTTTGTGCGGAAAATACAGCTATGGGAGAAGACTTGCTTACCAAAACTTTCTAGGTTGAGGGCTTAGTGAGGTTAAACCCGTGGAGGTTCGACTCCTCTCAACCGCATATATGAAGTAATCCAAAAGACCAAACTCACAAGAGTATTGGTCTTTTTTATTAATTGAAATTACAGATTTTCCACTATACCTTTTTCGGTTATTCATACTATTCTTGGTACTGGTGAAAAGACGATCTATATTATAGCGGCTAAAGTACTGAATGCATCAGCAAATTGAGTTGATCTCAATCCATCTAAAGCCCCGCCTAATAACGCCGCAAATGGAGCAACGCCTTTTACAAGAAATGAGCGTCCATTTTATCCTGAAATGATGGTTTATTTTTTATCAAGTAAATTTATGATACGTTTTCCTCGTCCACCTCCAGCTTCTAAGGAATGATGAGCTTTGGCAACATCAGATAAAAAATAAATGCTATCAATAACTGGTCTGACCTTGTTGGAATCTACATAAGATGCTAATTCTTTTAGAAGTTCATTTTTGGGATTTGCGCTGAATGTGCGAACTCTACGAGAACCGAAAGTAGTTGAAGCTAATATATATATGAAGGACGAAAAACTAGGAAATCCAATAGTAACCATTCTACCGTTCTTTGCAAGCAAGCGCCTATAATGTTTGAGGTCAGTTCCCACTGTGTCCATGACTACATCAAACTTTTTAAGATCAGTAGGAGATGTTTTTTTATAATCAAATACTTCGTCTGCACCTAGCTCTTGAAGAAAAGTAAGATGTTTTTCGTTTGCAAGAGCAGTTACATGAGCACCCAACATTTTGCCAATTTGAATCGCAATGCTTCCGACTCCTCCACTTGCACCACGTACAAGTAACTTTTCGCCTTTTCTAAGTTTCGTTTTATATTTTAAGGCAATAATTGCAGTAACACCTACACCAGGCAATGCCGCGGCTTGTAAGAGATCAACCTTTGTAGGAATTTTAGATATTTTCTCAGGTGATATAGCTACATATTCAGCGGCACTACCAATTTGGCTCCTTAAATTCATTGGAAGAACTCCCCACACTCTATCACCTAATTGATAATTTTTTACGTTCGATCCTACCTCAACAACCTCACCAGAAAAGTCTGCCCCTGTTCCTTTTGGGAATTGATTACCCGTTAATAGTTTCAGCTTGCCTGATCGAAATAGCGTATCCATAGAGTTTACACTCGACCCATGTACACGAATGAGTACTTCTCCAGTTTCTATAACAGGTTTTGATATAGAATCTTCAAAAAGAACATTCGGTGATCCATATTTAGTATATTGTGCAGCACGCATCTTTTCACTTTTCATTTACTCACTCCATCTCCTTGAAAAAGTATAAACTTGAAGGGTTTTATGATCAATTTAGCTCTCTAATACATGGGTGACAGGGTTTACATATTTGATTATAATAAATGGAAAAGATTTAACAAGTACTCAATATAAACTGACTAAGTAAGGAAAAACTGACTAAGGAGTGGATAAAATATGACTGAAAGTGAGCTAAATAAAGCGATAGCTCCAGCAAGTTATGCATTAAATATATTAGCGGGAAAATGGAATTTAAAAATCTTAGCTGTACTATGTAGTTACAATGATATTCGATATAATGAGTTAAAGCGTAAAGTGTATGGAATTACAGGAACAATGCTCAATCAATCATTAAAGGACCTGATTGAATACGGAATTGTTCAACGAGTTCAGTATAATGAAGTTCCATCAAGAGTAGAATATTCATTGACTAGGGCAGGACTAGAGCTGAACCCTATATTTGAACAACTTCTTTTATGGGGCGAAAACCAATTAGAAAAATCAAAGTCATAATAAAATGAATATACAAAGAAAACGATGATCACGAGTAGAATAACAAAATAAAAATTAATTGTAAATAAATGTTTTTTATTTGTAGAAGAGATTGGCGAATTCATTTCAATTATAAACTGATAGAAGTATGAACAAGGTGATTCAAAAACGAACGTTTTGACAATATTAATATGATTGTTCGATATTATAATAATGATTATTCTTTGGAGGGTTTCCGAGTGGTGAAGTATTAGGGAATTTTAAGTCTTCAAGATGGCTGATAAAGTAATAAAAACGAGTAAATGTGTGCAATGGATATAAGTAAATGAAGGATATAACATGGATGCACCCAATTGAGGGCCCAGCGGGTGAATAACCCGTGGGTTCAAGTCCTCTCGGCCGCACCCTAATGATACAAAGGGTTTTGACACCTTTGGTATTTTTTTGTTGTAAGTGCATGTGGCATTAAAAAAGTGCTGACCTCTGCGTAAAATCTTTGCGCGAGTCTGCACTTTTATTATGCAAAATACACTGCCCATTATCATCGATTATGGGCGTTTATTTAATCCGTTCTTACCCGAGCTGATACCTGGCTTTTAGAAGTTTTTTTTAAGTGGGTAAAACCAACAAATTTTTTGCCTTCTTCATCCCATAGGCGGAACTTTAACGACTTAATACTTGTTGCCAGTGTGATGGTCGGAACGTTTTGCAATGGTTCGGTGTTGTTATGCACGATTTCAAGCTTATAGTTTGGGACTCTTGGGCTTAAATGATGAACATGATGGAAACCGATATTGCCTGTTAACCATTGCATGACTTTTGGAAGCTTATAAAAAGAGCTTCCTTCAACGGCTGCTTTTACATATTCCCAATGCTCATCTTCCTCGAAATAAGAATCCTCAAACGTATGCTGAATATAAAACATCCAAATTCCGAGGGATCCCGAGATCATAAAAATTGGCGTCTGGACCAGCAGAAAGGTTTGCCAGCCGATAGCCCAACATAAAAGTGCTGCCAAAGCGACGATCCCCAGGTTTGTTACATATGTATTCATCCGTTCTTTGCGTTTTGCTCCTTTACGATTAAAACGATTGGTAATCCCGAAGACGTAAATCGGTCCGATAATAAACATAACAAACGGATTTCTGTACAAACGGTACATTATTTTTGTCTTTGTTGAGGCCTCTTTATATTCCTCAACAGTCAGTACCCAAATATCGCCCGTACCGCGTTTGTCCAGGTTGCTGCTTGTCGCATGATGGACAGAATGATCGTGTGCCCAATGATCAAACGGATGCAGAGTCAGAATTCCTGTTATTGTTCCAAGGATTCGATTCGCCTTTCGGTTCTTAAAAAAGGAATAGTGGCAGCAATCATGAAAGATGATGAAGGTTCTTACTAAAAAACCTGCTGCAACGACAGAAATGGCTAATGTAAGGAAATAAGAAATGGACAAGCTCTTATATGCCAAATACCATAGCAGGAAAAATGGCACCAATGTGTTAATGATTTGACATATACTTTTTTGTAAATCGGACTTTTCATAGGGTGTAACCAGTTTTCTCAAAGTCCTTAGGTTTTGTTCATTCATTTTTTAAAAATTTCCCCTTCCCTGATGTTCTTCTATGTATCGAAAACGTTTGTCTTTGAAGTCACACCGTCATACACCATAGATGATAAGTATCTTTCCCATTCGTTTGTGAAATTATTGGAAATGAGATACTTTTTTCCAGGTCGATTAAATCTTTATTAGCAATGGCCAGCCAGGATACAAAAAGCGTATGAAGATTATACCCAGCTCTTTATCGGGCCAAACTCTCTCCATGCTCCCCAATGTGAATCGGTTTATTTAGACCGTAAATTTTGATTGTTTGAGGAACAAACATGACAAGTTAATACCGTTAAAATAGGGGTATACCTGAGTGATCGTTTGGAAACATCTGCAGAAACAAAG
This sequence comes from Bacillus sp. FSL P4-0334, assembly GCF_038004825.1. Classification (NCBI taxonomy): domain Bacteria; kingdom Bacillati; phylum Bacillota; class Bacilli; order Caryophanales; family Bacillaceae; genus Bacillus; species Bacillus sp. FSL P4-0334. The sequence goes on from NZ_JBBORX010000001.1 coordinate 1,578,737, forward strand.
CTGTACCAGTGAACAGCCAAGAATATCTTGTACTTGAACAAGAAACAGCTGAGCTTTTTAAAGAAACCTTTAACAATCAATATGAAGTACTGGGTTTGAAGGCACTCGTGATTCATTTTCACGGTGTTTTCAAACCATAGCTATTAATAGGCATCTTATTTTGCACTGGTATCGACAGGTTTAACAAATAAAACATGAATGAACACATTATTAATTTGCAGTTATTTCCGTTTCGTGATATGATAAAGGAGAATTATTTTTGTTCGTGTAAAGGATAGTATGAATATCGACTTTTCGTCTTGATGATACTTTGGGCAAGGATAGTAATACAATGTGTAACACACTAGGAGGCAACAAAAATGGAACAAGGTACAGTTAAATGGTTTAATGCAGAAAAAGGTTTTGGATTTATCGAACGTGAAAATGGAGACGATGTATTCGTACACTTTTCTGCAATCCAAAGTGACGGATTCAAATCTTTAGACGAAGGTCAAAAAGTAACGTTTGACGTTGAGCAAGGTGCTCGTGGAGCTCAAGCTGCTAACGTTCAAAAAACTGCTTAATCTTCAATCGTTTATACAAACAGGCTCTTTATATAGGGCCTGTTTTTTTATGTTCTCTGTATCATACTGAATAAAAAAACCCTACTCAACGTTCGAGTAGGGACAGTTGCTACAAGGTAAGAAAAAGGTTTAAAACCTCAAAGGATTGTTTACAGTATAACATACCGGATTGACGATATGTGGAATATATATAAATGATTTGTTTTTATGTTCTCAATATCACTGTATGTTATTCTTTGTTACAATTCGCATATCTCTTTTACGAAAAGAAGATAAACAACTGCTATTCACTGTAGAAGCAGATATAGAGGAGAGTGGTTGTTTTTTCTTCCGGAAATAATCACTTAGACCTAAAACAATGAAAGCCCTGCCTCTCTTCCATCCTTACGGCTCCTTGTCCGTGCCAGTGTGAATCAGGATTACAAAAATCAAGTGACTATTTCATCGGGTTTTTTGATAAAACATCAAATGTTCGTTGAAGAAATTTTTAATAATAAAAACAGATTAGATTGTAGGAATAATAAAAGAGGTTAATGTTCTAAAAGTAAGTTGATGAAGTTAAGCGTCTTCGAAATATTTTAATCGTAATATTCCGAAAACTCGTGGGTGCTTTTTGGAATGCAAAACATTATTTAAAATTAACCTTAGCAGAAACTTTTCATTTGTTTTTCAGTGATTCCTTTAATGACTTCCAGTTCACTAATCAAAAATTCATATGCATGATCCAACATTTTTTTTTCGCTTGAATTAAGTGCTTTTTCTTTCTTCATTCGCATTAAATCACGTACAACTTCAGCGCCTTCTTGTATTTCACCCGTTTTTATTTTGTTCGTGTTTACTATATACCTTTGCTTCCAGGGCAGTAACTTATCTGATTCTCCATGCTGAAAAATGTGTATAATGTGTTTTAATGCACGTATATCAGTAACTGGCCGTATATTTGAACTCAATATTTTACGCGTTGGAATCATAACTGTCATATTACTGATTGACATTCTTATGACATAATACTGTTGTTTTTCCTCTAAGAATTGTTTTTCTTCTATGGCTTCAATTGTACCTGCTCCGTGCATTGGATAAACAATGTTATCGCCAATTTGAAACATATAATCCACCTCCATATATGGGAACTTAACTTAAGGTTATCATATATGGAGTGAGATATCAAATTTTTAATGATAACATGGTCATTTATTTGTGTCAATATTTTTTTTAAAAAACAACATCAAAACAAGAGGGAACCTGTGGGATTCCCAAAAAAGGAAAGATCAATTGGTCCGTGTATATCTTGGAATCTCGACTAATTAACAGAGATCAGTTTTTCGTTGAAAATGAGTTATTAAATCTCCTTTAGGAGTTCATGACTTGACATCAATGACACTTTACTAATCTATATGGACACAATTTAATCACCGATTTTTAACCATAATTCATGAAAACATATAGAAATGATGAAAGTGGAGGATAGAGAGTGTAATGAAAACAAGCTTTCATAACCTTAATGTATCTGCCATTCTTCTGCGTGCGGCGGAATTAGATATGATAATTCGATTAATGAAATGATAAAATAGGAGAAGACAGCCAAAAAGAAATGAGAGCAGATTCAGATGCGAAACACAAGAATAACTCATCGTGATCGTATTCGTACACATTTTTACAGAGGAGGACAATTATGATTGGAATACTGGCAGGAATGGGGCCAAAATCTACTGGGCCATTTGTAGATAAGGTAGTAGACGAGTGCCAAAAAATATATGGAGCAATACATGACATGGATTTCCCTCATATGATGATTTATTCTTGTCCGACTCCTTTCTATATGAATAAACCTCTCAATCATACGGACATGGAAAAGGCAATTATTGAGGGGGCTGTAAAGCTTGAAAAAACGGGTGTTGATTTTATTGCAATCCCATGTAATACCGCACATATCTATTTTAATCAAATAAAAAAATCGCTTTCAGTCCCTTTACTAAACATGATTGATGAAACCATAAAAAAAATACCTAAAGGCTCCAAAAAAGCAGCTCTTTTAGCCACTGTTCCTACGGTTCAATCTGGAATATTTCAAGAAGCGTTAAACAGAGAAGGTTATGATTTTTTACATCAAGATAGTTGGCAAATCTATGTCGATCACATAATAGAAAAGATTAAACAAGGTAAAATCAATGAGGCTCGTACATTATATGATGAATTACACCGTGAATTAGCAGAAAAGGTTGATACGGTTATCATTGCATGTACGGATTTAAATATGGTCACGGATCAAAAAAGCAGCGAACTTACCTTTGTTGATTCATCAGCCTGTCTTGCTCAAGCCATTGTAAATAAGTATGTATTATTAACAAAATAAGCCGTCTTATTTATCAGCAAATTCAGGGCGCTTTTTTTCCGTTAAAGCGCCCGGCTTCGGCAAATACATGATCCTCGATTACTTCTTTGAATGTAACTTCCCCGCGTTATTGTTCTTTTAACATTGAATACTTTCGATACGCTTTATAGAAACTGCAGCCAAATAGAACAGCCATAAGGGCGGGAAGCGACCTCAAAAGGGCAAATGGAGTTTCAAATAAAAATGCTTTCCAAAACATTGCGCTTTCCATACTCCACAGACCTTCAGTTAAATACAAACCTGATTCCTTGTAAATCAAATAAGAATAAAACAAGCACAGTAAACCAAAACAAGATGAAAAACTCATTAGTCTTTTATAATAATTACTCTTTGATTGGCGATCCGAGAAGATTTCATTTTGATCATCATCTTCTTTTTGCCAATATCGAGTTCCGCTAAGCCATGGGCTGTTTATATAACTCCAGCCGAAGTCTTCATAGATCTCTTTGTAGTCTTTGAACTTTTTCTTTGATAAATAATCTTGATAATCCAGTCGCATCACATATTTTTTGTCGGTTTTTTCGAAAGTGTATATTCCTAATCCGCTGATATTTGTACAGCGATAGCCTTTTTGTAATTGCTCGTTCAGCCATTGCTCCTCTTTTTCAATATCAAAAAACATCTTAAATGTCTTCATTCGATTCACTTCCTTCGTACAGGGATAAAATATGCAGTAACCTGTTTTGTTCCATTTTCAAAATGGCGCTTCCTTCCGCAGTTATCATATAAACTTTTCTCCGGCCCGACTCTCCAACAGGTTCAATCCAGCCATGCTTATTCAAGTTTTCAATCGCGCCGTATAATGTGCCGGCTGCTAAAATAACAGTTCCGTTACTCATCTTTTCGATCTTCTGCATGGCGGCATAGCCATGAAGCGGCTCCCGCAGAGCTAATAAAATATAATGCATGGTTTCAGACAGCGGTAATAATTTATGTTTCATATCCTCATCCTCTATTCAGTCTGACTATATAGTTAAACTTAATACAGTTCAACTGAATAGTCAATGGTCTTTTCAAAATTTGTCAAAGGAACTTGAAAATCAAATCTAAAAAGTCGCTTTTCTTACGTAATGGGAAGCGACTACTGAGTAGTCCTATTCAATTAAATGGCCCGATTGTTGGATGTAATGCTTAACTTCAGTGCTTGAAATGCCGGGTGGTAATAAGCTAAGCTTTCACTTTATCGAATGCCCAGCGTATAAACACCCCGTAAAGGTCCAAACCCTCTCGGCTGCATTAAAAATACCAAGGGTGTTGAGTCCCTTGGTATTTTTTGTTCATTGAATTATTATAAACTTCTAACTTAGTTAATGGTTGTTGTTCCAGTTTTTCTCTATAAATGTATTCACAGGCTGTAAGTTGGTTTTGTTCGCAATTTCAATGACAGCGGGAACCACGGAAGGGTCTGTTTTGGAGAAGTTAGGAATCCGCGGATCTAACCGGAAAAAGCGATCTCCCAGCAGATTCGCGCTGACCATGGATTCATAGTAGCCATTTCCGCCGGAGATCATCTGAAGAAATGGCAGTAATGGTTCATTAGGCGACCTGTCCAAAAGGACTCCCCAATTTGGAGGAAGGTCCTTCAGATTTTCGGGACGTATGTTATCCGCACTCACCATTCCCCATCCCCTCGTATCTCTTCTTAACCGAGTCGGGGCTTCACCTGTACCGATGGATAGTGCCGCAATTTGATCCAGTGGCACGTTGGCTTTACCAACCGCAAACGCGATACTGGCCGTACTGGGGTTCGTTGCCACTACATATCCGTCCACGTAGTTTTGATAGGCTCGCTGCGTCGCGGGAGCACCGCTGCTCCGCAGTATGACATCACTCACTTTCTCATTTAAATAGGGAGAGCCGGGAAAGTTGTGAAATAATACGGGCGTCCAACGATCCAGTGCTGGGGAGTATAATTTGAATGAAGGGACAACAATTCGTTTTCTTACATCTTTAAGACGAAGGCCTGGCGGGAAAAAGTTTCGTACCGCTTTAATAAAACCGGAATATGGTAATTGTTGATTGAAAACAGGTCCGCCCGGCCGCGAAGTGCTGAATGCGGGCAGGATTTCATCCTCAAAATACTGAAGTGTTTCCTTCGGAGATCTTCCGCTTGCTAATGCAAGGGCAGTAAATGAACCGATTGAATTTCCCGCAAATACATGGGTTCGGCTTATTAATGCTGGATTTTCTTCAGCCAGTCTGTTCAATAGCTGTAAACTTAAAGCACCTAAGGTACCGCCCCCGTCAAAGGTCATGATCCGATACTTTGCCAAAGCTGATTTCTCCTTTCTGATGAAAACTATCATTCAGTATATGTTTATCCAGCGTCTATTGTATGGATGAATGAATATCTCATACCATAAAAATTGCTCAATTTATCAATCTAACGGGGTGGGAAAGAAAATATTTTTAAGTTTAAGAGGCAGATCATGAAGGTATTCCATGGGAAGAAGGAGAATAGGTTATAAAAATAAAAGGGGGAAAAATATTTGAATACGATTGACCTTATCGTTTTACATTTTGAAGAGGTGAGACGGCGAAGCATCAAGTTATGGACAGCTATACCTGAGGAAAAAATGAACTGGCGCCCGGATTCCGAAGCCATGTCGTGTAAAGAAATGATAAGACACATATTAGAAGCGGAATTTCTTTATCATCAAATTTTAATGAAAAATATGAGTGAGTTTTCAGAGGAAACTATTAATCCTTATGAATCAAAAATGTTTACCACTGTAAGCGAAGAATTAGAATTTGCAAAACCGTATCGGGCCGAGTTTTTGACATTCATCAAATCGTTAAACGAAACAGATTTAACAAATATAAAGATTGACAGGTCTGATGTTGGATATATTCGCGAACTAGGAGACATGTTATTAAGAATCGCTTACCATGAGTCCGTACATACCGGTCAGCTTTTAGATTATCTCAGAACTGCTGAGGTTGACAGGCCTTTAATTTGGGACTAGTTAAATAATTGAGTTTTACACGGGAAGGGGAAAGAATGGAATATAGACCGATTAATTTTCAAGAGAAATTGGCTGCGTTCCAAGATCAATGGTCTCCAAAAGTAATCGCTGAAATGAATGATTATCAATTTAAACTTGTTAAGGTACAAGGGGATTTTGTTTGGCATAAGCATGACGAAACAGATGAAGTCTTCATTGTCATTAAGGGTAATTTAATCATTGAATTTCGTGATGGAGAAGTAACATTAAATGAAGGTGAAATGTTTGTCATTCCGAAAAATGTTGAACATAAACCTTATGCAGAATCAGAGTGTAACATTTTGCTTGTAGAACCTAAAGGTGTTGTGAATACCGGGCAGAAAATAACTGATCAAACAGCTGAAAATGATGTCTGGGTCTAGCCTGTAACAAAAAAACGATCAAAAAATCCGAAAGATCGAATGACGATTAGAGAAAATGATCAGGAAAACCAATTAAGAATGATTTTTGGTTAATTGTTGAAAAATTTTGTTAATATTATAATACATTGTTTGGAAATGTAATCATTTTATAAGGAGTTTTCTAATTGCGTTGGAGTAAATGGTTCAATATTTTTGCATAACAGCATTGGGATCAGTATATGGCTATAAATTGTTTACTAACCAAGAAGTCAGTACGACTCGTGTAATCATAGCTGCTGCAATTATCTTGTGGAACGTTGTCGGACTTTTTAGCAAAGAACCAGTAAAACAAACACAGCAAGCAAACTAAAAGTCAAAAACACAAAAAGTTGGTACAGAAGGATGCTGCAGCGTGCAGCATCCTTTTTATCATTTTCACAAAAAAACCAAGGGTTTAACCCCTTGGTTTTTTCGCAGTCTCCCTTTTTACGCTGCTTATCATAAACATTTAAGTTTCATCAAGCATCCAGAATCTGTTGTATCGATAAATGAAAGTTATCCTAAAATGTGCCGGTTCATCAAAATACCAGTCCAAGCTGCAGTTATTTCTTTACATAGTATGTAAAGATTAAAAAATGAGAGAAGGAGTGGCGTAATGTATTATAACGAAGGTGAAGATCAACAGTACGTTCAGAAGAAAAAGCCATACAACGAAGCCTGTGACCTAGGCCATGATTTTGATATGGCGGACGACGCAGCAAGAGCGGAAGCAGCAAGAGAAGCAGAAGCGAGAGCCAGAGCGGAAGAGGCAATAGCAAGAGCGGAAGAAGCAAGAGCCAGAGCAGCAGAAGCGGCAAAATTAGCAGCAGAAGCAAAGGTAAAAGCGGCAAAATTAGCAGCAAAAGCGAAATGTAAAAAACGTCATAAGAAAGAGAAAAAACAGGATTGCAAACGTAAGCACAAGAAGAAAAAATAAGAGCTTTTCATCATGTGAAAGATAAGATTCAATGTGTATTGATTTTAACCGTACAGGGGTGCAAAAACGATAAAGAATAAGATTCTTTGTCGGGGGATCAAGCAGAAAGATTGCTCAGCCGGTGTCTCAGCAGAACCACGCATGGCAGGGCAAACATAATTTTCTATGGACTTCCATAGTTTGGTCGGGATATCACGCCAATAAATGTAAGTGCCTATCATGATAAAAAAGGCAGGAGAGACAAGAGTTTCGGCAGCTTGCCGCTCTTGTCTTTTTTTTGTTTTTATATCATCTTCGCGTATATGTATCTATTTTTAAGTTTGCAGAACATCTGTCTAAGAATTTGTCCAATTCCTACATATACTGGTATCGGAATCAAATGCTTATTGGGAGTGAAATAGATGGGATCAGCACAGTTAACAGGACGCGTCATCTTCAAAGGGGACCCCGGCTATACACAGGCGGTTAAGAATTGGAACCCTTATGTTGATGTCTGTCCGCTTGTCTTTGTTTTTGCCCAAAATTCATACGATGTAAGTAATGCTATTAAATGGGCTCGTGAGAAGAATGTGCCTATGCGTGTCAGAAGCGGCCGCCATGCTCTGGATAAAAATCTTTCCACGGTAAGTGATGGGATTGTTATTGATGTGAGTGACATGAATAAAGTTTTCTTAGATGAAAAAAACGCGGTAGCAACTGTTCAAACCGGTATTCACGTCGGCCCGCTTGTAAAAGGTTTAGCTCGGGAAGGTTTTATGGCCCCGTTCGGAGACAGTCCAACCGTCGGAATCGGAGGAATCACAATGGGAGGCGGATTTGGAGTGCTTTCCCGATCGATCGGCCTGATAAGCGATAACCTTCTCGCACTGAAAATGGTAGATGCCAAAGGCAGGATTATTCAAGCAAATCAATCCCGCAATGAAGATTTACTGTGGGCTTCCAGAGGCGGCGGGGGAGGCAATTTCGGATATAACACCCAATATACATTCAAAGTTCACCGTGCCCCTAAAACCGCAACCGTCTTTAATATCATTTGGCCGTGGGAACAGTTAGAAACGGTATTTAAAGCGTGGCAAAAATGGGCGCCGTTTACAGACGAACGATTAGGATGCTATCTTGAGATTTACAGCAAAGTAAATGGCTTGTGCCATGTGGAAGGATTGTTCCTCGGTTCAAAACCAGAGCTGGTTCAATTATTAAAACCTTTATTAAATGCCGGAACACCGGCACAAACAGTAATCAAAACACTATACTACCCGGATTGTATAGATTTCTTAGATCCTGACGAACCGATTCCCGGCAGATCTGATCAGAGTGTTAAATTCTCCTCGGCGTGGGCGCTCAATCTTTGGCCGGAAGAACCTATTGCAGTAATGAGACAATTTTTGGAAAAAGCGACTGGGACAGAAACCAATTTCTTTTTTATCAATTGGGGCGGCGCGATAAGCAGAGTTCCAAGCAGTGAAACAGCCTTCTATTGGCGCCGTCCGTTGTTTTATACGGAATGGACGGCCAGTTGGAAAAATAAATCACAAGAAGCTTCGAATCTTGCATCAGTTGAAAGAGTGCGTCAGCTGATGAAACCATATGTAACAGGTTCATATGTGAATGTTCCGGATCAAAATATCGAGAACTTCGGAAAAGCATATTATGGCTCAAACTTTGCAAGGCTTCAAAGAATAAAGGCGAAATACGATCCCGAAAATGTATTCCGTTTTCCGCAAAGCATCCCGCCATCGTATAAATAGTTTGATCGTTTTAGGAAACAAATAAAAAACACACCAGAACATGGGACTGACCCCCGTTTTTGAGACAGGGATCAAAACACCTTTAAGCAGCCAGCTGTCGGTATGTGACCGGCGGCTGGTTGTTTAGTTTCGTTTGAATACGAATGTTGTTATAATAGTGTATATAGGTTTCGACAGTTTGTTCTACGATGGTCGTCGTAGTGCTTTCCAACCTGTCGAGGTAGAACGTTTCAGACTTTAGTGAGGAATGAAACGATTCGATGGAGGCATTATCAGCGGGCGTCCCTTTGCGGGACATGCTCATGGTAATGCCTTTTGTTTTAACAGCTTTCTGATACTCATAAGATGTATAAACAGAACCTTGGTCACTATGTAACACACAGTTCTCTGGCAGTGCGGGCAGCTGATCAAGTGTGTGTAAGACAAAGTCTGTGTCCTGTCTATCGCCAATCGTAAAAGCAATCACTTCTCCATTGTATAAATCCAATATACTGGAAAGATACAATTGTTTCTGCCCATAAGGCAAATATGTGATATCCGTTACTAGCTTTTCCAGAGGGCGATCAGACTGAAAGTTCCGATCCAATATATTCTCGGCCACGGCATATGGCTGCCCATTCTTCTTACGCTTTTTCACCTTAACCCGGCATTGCCACTGATTCTTCTGCATAATGCGCTGAACCGTTTTATGATTCATACGCATTCCCTTTTTTAATATGGCTGTGATTTTCCGATAGCCATATCGATACTTGTGTTCTCGGCACAACGTGCCGATTTGTTTTTCTAAATGGTATTTAGGGTTATCTTTCATCAGATTCTTCTTCCAACGATAATAAGATGCTCGTGAGATACCTAAATGAATACAGATATCCTTTATGGTCATTGTGCTGCGCAATGCTTCTACAAGCTCGACTGGCGTTTCGCTATCAGCTTCCTTTCCAATTCGTTGTACTTTTTTAACACTTCATTCTGTTGTCTCAGATAACGATTTTCTGCCTGCAGTTTCTCTAATTCGGAAGAATACTCTGGACCTTTTCCATAAGAATATTGCTTTCCGACAGGTTGTTCGAATCGATGTGTGTCCCCAGCTTTATACCACCTGACCCATGTCTGCACCTGCGTCTTATTCTTTATATTCAATTCCTGCATGATCTCCTTCACAGGCACGCCCGCCAATCTCATTTCTACAGCCTTCTGTTTGACTTCAACCGGATAACTCACTCTTGCCCTCATAGAAAAACACCTCCAAGTCTAATTTCGGATAACAACGATCCGTTTTCAAACTTGAAGGTGTTTTTTGTTTGTCTCATATTATGGGGTCAGTCCCCATTCAGGTGTGTTTTTATTGTTGCTAAATTTGGTTATTCAATTGCATCCCAGTGCGGATTCCAAACGATTTCCCATAAGTGTCCATCGGGGTCTTGGAAGTGACCGGCGTATCCGCCCCAAAAAGTATCATGAGCGGGATCAGTTATCGTTGCTCCTGCCTGTTTTGCCTGTTCCATGACTTTATCGGCTTCAGCTTTACTGCCAACATTATGTCCTAATGTAAATTCTGCAGGGCTTGGCGCAGTTAACGTAACGTTTGTTTCATGTGCGATGTCTTTGCGGTTCCAAATGGCAAGTTTCAGTCCTGTTTGTAAGTCAAAAAAGGCAACTGCATCATGTTCAAATTCTGTACCGGCTATTCCCTCTGTAGGCAGACCCAAGCCATCTCGATAGAAGTGAAGCGATTTTTCTAAATTGTCTGCGCCTAAAGTAATTACTGTAATCCGCGGCTTCATAGCAATCATTGATCAAGAGCAATATAAAGTATCGGGAATTTTCATTGAAAAGATTTTGACATTTCAGTAAAGAACCTATATATTCATATATGAGCACATAATCATATAAGGTTATTTTTTTGTCCATGTTAGAATGCTTCATAACAGAAAAGAAATAATAAATGCAGTGTATGAGATAAGGAGGAGATTTTTATGGGTCACAATCACAATCACGCTGGCAGATCCAATAAGAAGGTTTTATTGATCTCTTTTATCATGATTACAGGTTATATGATAATAGAAGCGATAGGCGGATTTTTAACCAATAGTTTAGCGCTTTTGTCAGATGCAGGCCATATGCTGAGTGACTCGATCTCATTAATGGTTGCTCTGATTGCTTTTAAATTGGCCGAAAAAAAGGCAAGTCATCATAAAACATTCGGCTACAAACGATTTGAGATTCTCGCAGCTGTGATAAACGGTGTTGCATTAATATTGATTTCCCTTTACATCATTTATGAAGCAATCAAACGTTTCTCTCATCCGCCGGAGGTAGCAACAACCGGCATGCTGACGATTAGTATTATCGGGTTAGCGGTGAATATATTGGTCGCTTGGATTATGCTGAACGGCGGAGATACAAAGAATAACCTGAACATAAGAGGGGCTTACTTACATGTGATAAGTGACATGCTCGGATCTGTAGGTGCCATACTGGCTGCGATCCTTATCATCTTCTTCGGGTGGAGCTGGGCAGATCCAGCGGCCAGTGTCATTGTGGCTATTCTTGTTCTGAGAAGCGGTTACCATGTGACGAAAGACTCCATTCACGTATTAATGGAAGGAACTCCGGAAAATATCGATGTCACTGACATCATTCATACAATTGAAGAGACAGAAGGAATCCAAAGCATTCATGATTTGCACATATGGTCTATCACAAGCGGATTGAATGCTCTTTCCTGCCACGTTGTTGTTAACGATCAACTGACCATTTCAGAAAGCGAAAGTATTTTACGCAAAATTGAACATGAACTTGGAGATAAAGGCATTACACATGTAACCATTCAAATGGAAACAGCAGCGCATAATCACGACAATACGATTCTTTGTCAGGCCCAAACTGAGATTCCGCGTGACCATCATCATCATTAAAGAAGGAAATAGGGGTTCACTTTGTCTTCTGACAATTAAGCTAAAACCGCGGGGGGATTCATATGTACGACACGATAGTAATCGGAGCCGGTCAGGCAGGAATCTCAGTAGGATATTATCTAAAGAAGTCGAAACAAAAGTTTATCATTTTGGATAAAAGTCATGAAGTAGGAGAAAGCTGGAAAAACCGGTATGACTCATTGGTTTTATTTACTTCTCGAATGTACAGCTCTTTGCCTGGAATGCAGCTTGAAGGAGACAAGCATGGACTCCCTTCAAAAAATGAAATTGCTGCTTATCTGAAAAAATATGTTGAAAGATTTGAAATCCCGATCCAATTACGGACAGAAGTAATAAGTGTCCAAAAATTAAAGAACTATTTCTTAATAAAAACAAACCGGGAAGAATATCAAACGAAGAATCTTGTGATGGCCGCAGGTCCTTTTCATACCCCTAACATTCCATCAATATCAAGGGATGTAGCCGATCATATTCATCAATTACATTCTTCACAATATAAACATTCAAAACAACTGGCGCCTGGGAATGTACTGGTAGTCGGCGGCGGGAATAGCGGGGCTCAGATAGCTGTTGAATTATCCAAAGAAAGAGTTACATATTTGGCTTGCAGTAATAAACCGGTTTATTTCCCTTTATGGATTGGAAAAAGAAGCATCTTTTGGTGGTTTGATAAATTAGGAGTTTTACATGCAAGTCATACATCAATATTAGGCAAGTTCATTCAGAAGAAAGGCGACCCCATATTTGGGTATGAATTAAAACATGCAATAAGACAGAAGAAGATCATCTTAAAACAAAGAGTCATAGCCGGAAAGCAAAATGAAATGATTTTTAAAGATTCATCTTCATTAGAAGTAAACAATATCATTTGGGCAACTGGTTTTAAGAATCCGCTTTGTTGGATGAAAATAGAAGGTGTTTTGGATAAGGAAGGCCGAATTATACATCACCGGGGTGTTTCAGCTGTGGAAGGATTGTATTTTATTGGTTTGCCTTGGCAGCATAGGCGAGGTTCAGCGCTGCTTCAAGGTGTAGGAAATGATGCTGAATACATTGTAAAACAAATGAACGGTGGATAGACAGAGGAGAGCAGTAACTTACGTGTTTACTGCTCTTTTTTGTGTTGAATAAGTACGGTTATGTGACTGTGTAAAGCCGAAAAAATCTTTTGGCTTAATTAATAAGAAGATCCCTGACTCATTGATTGTGCAACATTCTGACGTACTTCCCGAGCTAACTGCGCGGCACGTAAGGAAGCCTGCCAAATAGCCGGACTCACTGCAAATTGACTGATGGATAATGCCTGTTGTGTGGCTGGAACCATTGGTCTTAGGAGATTTTCCGCCTCGTCTACAGATGACTCGTATTGGTGACCGGCTGCTCTTCTCAGGTCTGCTATCGCTGCGGGGAAGTTTGACCATAGACGAAGTATTGAATTCATGCAGCCAACCATAAGAGGAAAATGAGGAGCCCGGCCTTGTCCGGAGGCGAGAAGCTCTGCTGCGCCTAAAGCGGAATAAACGTGATAGCTCAACGGAGTAAGATATTTCGCGTGTACAATATGAAGTTCTCGTAATCCCCAAGTGTCTGGAAGAAATCTGAATTCTGAACTCATACCGCATCCCAGAGCGAGTGCTCTGCTGACAGCCTGCAAGTGTTTCACTACCGCAGCCATTGATTGTTGAAAGGAGGATGAGTGTATTGGAATTTGTTGAATCGCAGATAAATGGCTTCGCATTTTAAGGTTTGCCTGACTTAAATCAGGCTGCTGTCTGTAATCATATACATAATACGGATAATAATAATACATATCTAAACTCCCTTTATGAATGACTTTTAGGAGCAGGATATGCACCCAGATTGTTTTTGATAAGGGCATGTGCCTAAATTATCCATCAGTGCAACGATTTTAGTCCGCGCATATTCAGTTGGTATTTTTTATGCAAACGGATTTAGTGGCCAAAACGTTTCTGCTAACTTAAGTCTTTTAGGCTGAACAAGGGAATTTCTTAGTGTGGCACACTCTCATTACCAAAAGCATAGGATAATATCACAAAAATTTAAAATTGCGGGGATGAAAAATGTATTATATACCTTTTTCGCATCAATGTTATTATTGTGTGAATGTACCGATGTATAGCGATGGAAGATCTGTTTATTGGACTGTTCCAAATAACTATGATCCTTCATACGAAGATAGAAACCTTCTCTTGAAAGATTATGGACCAAAACCATTCGTTGTGAATATCAATAAAGCCGCAAAACAAAACAATACATTCCGTACGGCTCTATGGACGGGAAAACATTTTCAAATTACTTTAATGAGTATCGGCATTGGAGAAGATATCGGTTTGGAAATCCACCCCCACGTAGATCAATTCTTACGGATTGAGCAAGGCCGGGGGATCGTTAAAATGGGTAAGAGCAAGGAACATTTAACTTTCCAAAGAAATGTCTATGATGACTTTGCCATTGTTGTCCCTGCCGGCACTTGGCACAATGTTGTGAATACGGGTAATACGCCGTTAAAACTGTATTCAATTTATGCTCCTCCTAACCATCCGTTTGGTACGGTTCATGTGACAAAGGCCGATGCAGCGGCTGCGGAAGATTAGTATAGGATTCCAGAGGACTTTACTGCTGCAAAGACTATAGGAAAAAATCGTATTTGGACAGCATCATTAAATAAAGCGATTGAATGGCTGAAACACAAAATATTAACGTTTCAGCTTGTCATAGTGCAGTTGATGCGATGCTTTATTCCACAACTTTTCAACAGCAAATGTGGTTTTTTGTCTGTACATTTTAATTGATTGGCAGTCAGTGAAAATAGGCAATCCGCAGGGAATTTGTAATAAATTTATCCTTGCTCCTCCTAATAAGCGGCTTTAACTGCCAAGTTTCTGTTTCTCTTCAAACCATTTGCGAAGCTGATGAATATGAGCTTGATGATATCTATTATGGTCTGCCATATGCCATATTCCCCATTGAATGGTTGCTTGTTTTTCTGCTTCATAATCTACTGTATGATTCAGCTGATCGTCAGTTAACTCATAACAAACAGACTTAAACATGCTGAATACTTCTTCATAATCAGTGAGAATTTGTTCTAATGAAACACCGGAAATGAAAGGGAGCTTATTGTTCTGATCTAACATTGGTCCATACTTCTCTTCAAGCTGCTTTGGTATCGGTTCACCCTTTATTCTGAATATCCAGTTGAGATCAACATTTGCTAAGTGTCTTATTAGCTGAGCTGTACTATTGTATGTTTGATTTGGTCCTTTATAAGCGATCTCCTGCTGTGACATGTCTGACACAATGGATATTAAGCGGCTGTAATTTTCATTAACGGCAGAATACAGCATTCCCACAAGATGATCCATGTGCGTTTCACCTTTTAAATCTAAAATCATTAACCCCACCTCATTAGCACAATTTTTATATTCAGTTTGTCTTATTACTCATATTTGTCAAGCCATCCAGGGAATGAATCGCTAGAGGATGAAGTAATGAAGCAGGCTCTCTTTGCCTGCTTTTTTTGTGTGTCGGCCTATACATCTGACATGTTTGTTTATCTGAAACTGTACCTTTTTAAATGTCAGATAGTGTTATATGATACTCTGCAGATATTCAAGAATATGTACTTGGAGGACATTCTCATGCGAAATTTTAATGTTGCTATCCCTACGCCTTTTCATGAAGATGAAAGTTTATATTTAGAAGGATTTGATGCTATTGTCGAACATTTGAAAAACAGCGGTATCCATTCGTTACTCATATGCGGTACGACTGGTGAACAGCATTCACTCAGCATAGATGAGCGTCTTCAGATCATTGAGTATGTTCATCAGCGAAAATTTGAAGATGTTGAACTGATGTTCGGTGTTTCAGCCGTAAGAACCAGTGATGCCGTCAAACTGATGAAACACATCGAGAAAACCAATATTGATTCTGTACTGATTGGTTTTCCTCCTTATATAAGACCGACACAGCAGCAAGCCGTTTATTACGTTGACGAACTTCTCAGTCATACCTCTAAAGAGGCTGTGCTTTATAATAACCCCGGCCGGACCGGTTTTAATCTGAGTGAGAAAGCGCTTAAAGACTTAATAAGCCGGCATCCCGGGATAAAGGGGCTGAAAGAAGGAGGAGACGTTCTGCGTCATAAACAAACAGAGTTCCCTGATCACTTTATTTTGTTTGCGGCAGGAGACGTTGAATTTCCGAAGATGATGAGTAACGGGTGTAACGGCCTGTCAAGCATGGCCGGAAATGTCTATCCTGAAGAAATCAGAGAAAGCTTCAGCAGCTTATCAGAAAATAAACCGATTAATCTGGACCGAATAAACGATCTGATTGCTGAAGTGACAAATCATCATACTGTCATGAATATAAAAAATCACTATAAGAAGATTGGGATTCAAGCAGGCAGCTGCCGGTCACCCATTATATAAGAAATGTTCCGTCGCGGATAAGTGAAAAATGTGATCAGCGCGCTTTCTGTACTTGGATTAGGCTTAATAAGCAAGTTATATAATACTGTCATTAGCGGGGGCGTAAGCATTTGTTTAGCTTTACATAAGGGAAACCTTATGATATGGTGATTATTGCTAATATTGACAAGAAAGAGGTGAAAGCGATGATAACGATTTATGGAATTTTGTATGGTAAAAATGCAAAAATTGGAAACATCATGGCAGACAAAGGGAGCAGTCTGTCCTTTTTTAAGCCAAATCACCATACAAAAACAGTTATCGGTGCTTTTTCTCTTTGTCAAATAAACGATAATCAAATGACATAATGTCCTTGTTTATTTGTGCATGATGTTATTTAAGCGTAGCACCGATAATTGTGTCGGTGTTTTTTTGTGCCTGATTTTAAAAAAAGGTTAGATTGATAACTCCCTTCTATTTACTCAAACAAACAAGAGTATTATGGAAGGATGAGAAAACATGCAACAAAAAAACAAGTATATAAGAATCCAAGAGTTCCTGAAGCAAAATAAATTTCCTGATTTTAGAATGAATCAAATCAAAAATGCTGTATTCCAAGGGAGAATAAATCATTTCAATGAAATAACGGTTCTTCCTAAATCCTTGAGAAAATTGTTAATAGAGGAGTTCGGAGAGTCAATTTTAAATATTGCTCCTTTAAAAGTGCAGCATTCTGAGCAAGTTACAAAAGTCTTATTTGAAATTTCAGGAGACGAAAAAATAGAAACGGTTAATATGAAATATAAAGCCGGTTGGGAGTCATTTTGTATATCCTCGCAGTGCGGCTGTCATTTCGGCTGTACATTTTGTGCAACAGGAGATATTGGTTTAAAACGCAATTTAACGTCAGATGAAATGACTGACCAAATTTTGTACTTTCACTTAAAAGGACATTCAATTGACAGTATTTCTTTTATGGGAATGGGAGAAGCATTAGCGAATGTACAAGTTTTTGATGCTTTACATGTGCTTACAAATCCGGAGTTGTTTGCTTTAAGCCCTCGCAGGTTATCTATTTCGACCATAGGTATTATTCCGGGCATTAAAAAAATCACTCAGGATTATCCTCAGGTCAACCTGACGTTTTCATTACATTCTCCTTTTAATGAACAGCGAAGCAAGTTAATGCCGATTAATGAACGCTTCCCGTTATTGGAGGTAATGGACACATTAGATGAGCATATACGTGTGACCTCAAGAAAAGTTTATATTGCTTATATTATGCTGCCGAGAGTTAATGATTCTATTGATCATGCGAATGAAGTAGTAAATCTTTTAAGAAGCAGATATAAGAGAGGGAACTTGTTCCATGTAAACATCATTAGATATAACCCGACTGTTAGTTCACCTATGAGATTTGAAGAAGTAAATGAGAAACAAGTTGTAAACTTCTATAAAAAATTAAAGTCAGCAGGAATTAACGTGACCGTCAGAAGTCAATTTGGCATTGATATAGATGCTGCTTGCGGACAATTATATGGAAATTATCAAAAAAATAAGAACCAATAAATCAGGTGCAGAACTCGGTTTGACTTCATATTATTTCATTTGATAGCATAAAATGGTTATCGTGATTGAAAAAAAGATACCCGTTTTTATAAAAAAAGGAGTCATAACGTTGCTGAAAAGGTTTTTTCTTGTTTTTCTTACGCTGATAATGTCTATATTTGCTGTATTCGCGGCTGCTGAAGAGTCTCCCGGCGATCGTGTCATTTCTTTTGACGAGCCTATGATTTTATTGATCTCACTCGGAATCATCTTATGTTTGTTCATTCCTCCATTCGTCATGTCCTTTTTTGGCAGTTTGGTTGTGAGAATCATATCCGGAGTCTATCAATGTTTTATCGTCCTCACGTTTGCGGGGCTCATTCCGATTGGATTTCTGATTCCCAATGGCTTTTTGACAATTCTTGCTGCCGTTCTGGGGACTTTGGTCAGTTCAGCGAGTGTTGCGGTCACCTTATTCGTTGGCAGGACAGAGAACACAAATAAGCTTTCGTAAGCGGTTTTGACAACAATAACACGCGTCCTGAAAACACCAAGTGTACAGACCCTTGGTGTTTTTTAATTCCGGCAGAAAAGAAGGTATAATGGGCGGAGAAGAGGTGTCAGCCAATGAAAATTAACAGAGAGACATTAGAAAAACAGCAAATTTGGATATATGGTGTGACTCTTGTAATCGGCGGAATAGCGGGGATCGCCGGGAAAGATTCAGGACTTCGCTGGGGATGGACGATATCACCGCTTATCGCTGTTCTCATGTATGCCATGTTTGCCCAAATCCCATTCTTGAAGCTGAAGGAAGCCATGTCAAACCTCAAGTTTATGGCGGCTTTATTGATCGGTAATTTCTTAGCTGTACCTGTCGTTGTATGGGTGTTAACCGCCATTTTTCCTCAATCTCCTCCTATATTATTAGGGGTTTGTTTGGTATTGCTTACACCTTGTATTGATTACGTCATCGTCTTTACTCAGCTCGGCAAAGGAAATGAGAGATTAATACTGGCTTCCACGCCGGTTTTGTTCGCCGTTCAGATGGTATTGCTTCCGTTATACTTGTGGCTGTTTATCGGGAAAGAAGTGATAGGGGCTGTTCATGCGGGGCCGTTTCTGGAAGCATTCTTATGTTTAATAGCGGGACCGCTGCTGGCGGCAGTGATGACACAATTGTGGGCTGATAAGAAGCCGGCGGGAGAAAAGGTGTTGGAGTGGACGGCGTGGCTGCCTGTTCCTTTTATGGCTCTGGTCTTACTGGCGGTCGTCGCCACACAAATCGGCAAGGTCATCAGTGATGCTGGCATCATTATACGTGTGATTCCGATCTATCTGTTATTCCTGCTCATTATGCCGTTTGTCTCCCGGTTTATCGCATATGCGTTCCGTCTGGATACAGGTGAAGGAAGAGCATTGATCTTCAGCACGGGCACAAGAAATTCTCTCGCAGTCCTTCCGTTAGCGCTGGCTCTGCCGGATGCTTGGGCCTCATTAGCCGCCGCTGTTATCGTCACACAGACGATTGTTGAATTGATAGGCGAATTGGTTTATATAAAAGCGGTGCCCGGATGGCTGCTGAAATAAAAAATAATTTGAACTGAAAAAAACATACCAACAAATATTGGTATGTTTTTTTATGTCGATTATAAAGTTGAAATATCAATGACGAAACGGTAGCGGACATCGCTTTGGAGAACCCGTTCGTACGCTTCGTCAACTTGATTGGCCGGTATCACTTCAATTTTAGGAGCAATGCCGTGCTCGGCGGCGAAATCAAGCATCTCCTGAGTCTGCGGAATACCGCCGACGAGTGAACCCGCAATGCTGCGGCGGCCCGTGATTAAGGAGAACACACTGTATGAGTCCGGCTTAGCGGGCGCTCCCACATTTACCAATGTACCGTCAATGCGAAGCAGGGATAAGTAGGCATCTACGTCAAGGTTCGCGGATACTGTATTTAAAATAAGATCAAATCGTCCGGCCAGCTCAGTAAATGTATCCGGATCGCTTGTTGCAAAGTAATGATCGGCTCCAAATTCAAGCGCTTCGTCTTTTTTGTTCATTGAGCGGCTGAGGACGGTGACCTCTGCGCCTAAAGCGTGCGCGAATTGAACGGCTAAATGTCCGAGCCCGCCCATTCCGACAATCGCCACTTTTTTGCCGGGGCCGGCATTCCAGTGTTTCAGCGGAGAATAGGTGGTAATGCCCGCGCACAATAGCGGGCTGGCGGCATCTAATTCCAATTGATCGGGAATCCGGACAACGAATCTGTCAGTGACAACTATTTTCTGGCTGTAGCCGCCGTACGTAGGGTTTCCGTCGTAGTCCAGGTTATTATAAGTCTGAACAACGCCTTTTGTGCAATATTGTTCGTCTCCGTTCAGACAGTATTCACATTCCCCGCAGGAGTCTACAAAACAGCCGACACCCACACGGTCGCCGACGGCAAATGTGGTGACTTCTTCACCCACGGCTTCCACAACTCCGGCAATTTCGTGTCCGGGAACCATCGGAAAGATTCCGCCGCCCCATTCATCGAATGCACTGTGGATGTCTGAGTGACAAATCCCGCTGTACTTAATATCAATCAGGATATCGTGCGGCCGTAATGCTCTTCTCTCAATCGTTGTCCGCTCAAATTTAGCTTTTGCATGCGGAGCGCTTAATACACGAGTCGGATGATTATTGCACATGGTTATCTTCCTTTCCAAGATAAAGTGATGAATCCTCTGTTCAATTTTACTTTAAATGTTAAAGCGGACTTTAAGTCAAGGAGTTTGGTTTATTTTTTTATGAAATGATATTCTATAATGGCACGCTTATGAAAGGTTTGAAGGACGGGTGATAAGAATATGAAGATTGCGCAGGCTGCAAAGCAGGTTGAGTTATCAGCCGCAACGCTTAGGTATTATGAAAGTATAGGACTGATTCCTCCGGTAAAACGCGATGAAAGCGGCATCCGCGATTATGACGAAGATGATGTGAATTGGATTGAATTTATTAAATGCATGAGAAGTGCCGGGCTGTCGATTGAGGCGCTGATTGAATATACCGCTTTATTTATTGAAGGAGCCGATCATACGATCGAACCCCGAAAAAACATCCTGATAAATGAAAGGAAAAGGCTGACGGAGAAACAGAGGGAAATTGATGAAACCATAAAACGATTAAACAGGAAGATTGAGGATTATGAAGATATCCTTGAAAATGAAGCGAAACTTAAAAACAGATTGAAGGCTGAATGTATTTCTGAATGAAGAGAAGGTGTCCCGGACGCCGGGCCGCATGAAATGTACCAAGGGAAACGAGCCTTGGTTTTTTTATTTTCTAAAGAGTGGAAACAAAACAGCTTTTTCTATCTTATCAATCATTACTTATCCTTTTTTCAGCTTGACTTTTTTACTGCAGACTTTTAAAGTGTGAAATGTTGCTTAGACTGTGATTAGCGACTTTAATGCTGAAAAGAGGTGGTTTACCCAGATGAACAATAAAAAGAACCCTTGGGCGTTATTGCCTTTAGTCTTATTCGTAGGGCTTTTTGTCGGCTCTGGTCTGGTGACCGGAGATTTTTATAAATTGCCGATCTTGATTGCCGCGATCATTGCGTCAGCTTTTGCGCTGTTATTTAACCGGAAGAAATCGCTCAATCAAAAAATAGAATGGTTCGCTTCCGGTGCGGGACATCCTGATATTATCATTATGGTTATGATTTTTATATTGGCAGGTGCCTTTGCTTCGGCGGCTGAAGCGATGGGAGCGGTGCATTCAACTGTCAATCTTGCTTTGAGCGTTATTCCGCAGCAGTTTTTGCTGCCGGGGCTGTTTATCATTGCTTGTTTTATTTCTATATCGATGGGAACATCAATGGGCACGATTGCGGCGGTTGCGCCGATCAGCGCGGGTCTGAGCGGAGAGCTTGGAATCTCCGGCGCGATTACGATGGCGGCTGTGGTCGGCGGAGCTATGTTCGGAGATAATCTTTCTTTTATTTCTGATACGACCATCGCGTCAGTCCGGACGCAAAAAACACAAATGATGGATAAATTCAAAACGAACTTTCTGATTGTTTTGCCTGCTGCCATTGTGACTGTTATTATCTTATTTTTTATTCCGGCAGGCCACGCCGGCCATACGGGTGCTGAATCTTACAGCTGGATTAAGGTGCTTCCTTATGTCGCCGTGTTGGTTTTTGCGTTAATCGGTATTAATGTGATGGCTGTCATATTCGGCGGATTGGTTTTGACGGGAATCATCGGATTAGCGGGCGGCAGCCTGACGCTTGACTCTTATTTTAAGGCGATTACGGATGGAATTGCCGGAATGAGCGATCTGATCATCCTGTCCATGCTGATCGGCGGGATGGTCGGCGTGATGAAACAAAACGGCGGGATCGACTTTTTACTGGAGTTCATCACGAAACGAATCCGTTCGAAAAAAGGCGCCGAAGCCGGCATTGCCGGACTGGTCAGCGTGACGAATCTGGCTGCGGCCAATAATACGATCTCGATTATCGCAGCCGGGCCGATTGCAAAGAATATCGCTGATAAATTCAACATCGACAACAGAAAATCGGCAAGTATTCTGGATATCTTTTCGTGTATGATACAAGGATTGATTCCTTACGGCGCGCAGCTGTTATCAGCCGGGAAATTCGGGAATATTTCACCCGTCAGCATCCTGCCATACTCTTTCTATCCCGTTTTAATCGGAATCTGCGGCATCGCCGCCATCATATTTGGACTGCCGAAATTCACAAGAAATACGAAATAAAAAAAGGCGCCGTTCGGCGCCTTTTTTCTTTCATGACAGCCAAGCATTTCTCAAAAGCTGTACGCCATGTGTGATCTGATCCGTATCGAGATGGGCGAAACCTAGCTTTATGATCGGCGGTTCGGGTTTTTCGGCAACGAAATAAACGGTGGTAGGATATACCTTCACTCCGTACTGAAAAGCGCGTTCGATTAATGTTTCTTCTGTATAGTTCAGGTGAACTCTCACCAATATATACAATCCCGACTGCTCGCCGATGATCGTCACATGACCGCCGAACTGCTGCTTTACATGTGAAATCAAGTGCTGCATTTTTCGCCTGTAAACAATGCGCATGCGCTTAATATGGCGGGTCCATTCACCGGCCTTCATCAATTCAGCCATGGTCAGCTGGTTAAGCGAAGAAGCGGTGCTTTCGAAATGAATAAACCGTTCTTTATACCGGTGCAAAAGGCGCTGCGGCAAAACCATATAGCTTATGCGGATGCCCGGAAGAAAGGATTTTGAGAAATTCCCTAAATAAATCACCCGGTCTGATTGAATGGAAGCAAGAGCGGGAAACGGCTGCTGTGTATAACGGAATTCACTGTCATAATCATCCTCAAGAATATAACCCTCTCTATGATTCACCCAATTGATCAGAGTTTGGCGCTGCTGAATGGACATGCTTACGCCGTAAGGGCTGTGATGGGATGGGGTCACATAGATTAATTTTTCTTTCATTGCATGTAATTGAGAAAAATCAGCTCCGTTTTCATAGACAGGCATCGTTTCCAGAGATAGCCCGTGAAATTGAAAAGCCGCTCTGGCACCGTCAAATCCCGGGTCTTCAACGATCATTCCCGAAAAATCCTCTTTCAGAATCCGGCTGAGATATATCAGCATCTGCTGCGTGCTGCTGCCGATGATAATGGAATCCGCATCTGTTTTCACTCCGCGGGATTCCAAGAGATAAGCGGCAATTTGTTCACGCAGGTCTCTCTCGCCGAACGGTTCACCGTACAGGAAGCTTTTCTCTGATGTCAAAACTTGATTGTATAATTTTCTCCATGTTTTCAGAGGAAAATGCTTTTGATCGACGGCTCCGGCGCGAAAATCAATCAGGACCGGCTGAGTTGATTCGGTTTTTTCAGCGTAAACAACATCGTTTTCTTTTTGAAATATAGAAGGTTCTACTTCATTTACAAAATAACCTTTGCGTGTTTCTCCGCGAATGTATCCCTCCGCTAAAAGAAGATCATAAGCCATCAGCGTTGTATTGCGGCTTACCCGCAGGGAATCTGCCAGCTCCCGAATCGAAGGCAGCCGCTCATCTGCCTGAATATTTCCCTGCTCAATCAATGTTTTAAATTGCTCGTAAATTTGTTTGTATTTCGGGGTGTCGCTTTCGAAAGCGAAAATCATATTTTTCATCAGATGTTCTCCTCTGACATGTTTATTTATTCCTAACTGTACCTTTTAAAATGTCAGGTGATATCTTATTATAGCAGAAAGCGCTTTATCAATCCATGTTCGAGAGGAGAGTTTTGTATGTATATTCCGGCTCCATTTCAGCTGAGTGAAGCTCAAGCGTGCGATGTTATCAAAGAGTATGGTTTCGCAGCATTGTTTTCAACGGCGGAAGGCATGCCGTATGCAACCCACCTGCCATTGATGATGAGTAAGAATAACGAATACTTATACGGTCATTTTGCATTGCCGAACCCCCAATGGAAAGAGATTGATGGCCAAAACGTGTTAGCCGTTTTTCAAGGGCCGCATTGTTATATCTCGCCTAAATGGTATGAGACGAATCAGGCTGTTCCCACATGGAATTATGTGGCGGTTCATGTTTACGGAGAGGCGGAGCTTTTGGATGAGGAAGAAACCGTGCAGTCGATGAGTGATCTCGTATTGAAATACGAAAGCCCCGACAGCCCGTACAAATTAGAGGATGTCGATGCGAAATTGCTGGCAGGCATGAACAAAGGGGTAAAAGGCTTTAAAATCAAAATCAGCAAAATAGAGGGGAAAGCAAAGCTGAGTCAAAATCATTCAGCTGCAAGACAAGGGCTGGTCGTACAACAGCTCAAACAGATTCCTCATACAAACGAACAGCTCATTTCCGGCTTGATGGAAGAAAACATCAAACGGATCACTGCGAACAACTGACAAGCATATTAAAAACATACCGGCAGCATACGGTATGTTTTTGCAGGTTATGAAGCTTTTCTCAGTATGAATAACGACTCAAACAGCACATAAATCAATGGCGCCATTAAAATGAAGAAAGAATGAAAAATAGCATACGGTATGAGTAAGTAAACGATAAGTTTCAATAGAATGGTAGACGGTTTATTGAATGTCCAGCGGTTCTTCAAGATATCAGTCATACAAGCTGAAACAAGGCCGACCGTCAAATATCCGGCTGCTATGTAAAGATAAATAAAAAGGTAAAACGGGTAAGAAGACAACGGCGGTGTGTCTTCCTGTGTCATTTTTAAACTCATGTAAAAGACCAATAAAAAGCAAACGGACGAAACGAGAGCTAACAAAAGGTGTTTATATAAATACTTCTTCATGTGTTTCACCTGCCTATGGCGCAATTATTTCTTAACATATTATGACATGGTTTTACCGCTGCTGAAAGAATCGGCAGCTGAAAAAGACGGCAAATCCCGCCGTTTTTTTTTATAACTTAAGATTTCTTAAGAACTTTTACGGCTTTTTCTTCAGGTTTTGAATGTAGAGTGTGTTTTATAAATTCAAAACAAATGGAGAGATTAAAGATGAAACGTCTGTTATTTTTATTTCAATACATTATGAATCCCAGATCTGTCGGCGCCGTTCTGCCCAGCTCGCGTTTTCTTGCTGAGAAGATGATGGGAAAAATTGATTTTCATAAAGCTGAATACATTGTTGAATACGGGCCGGGTACGGGAGTATTTACAAAAAAGCTGCTTGAAAAACGTCACCCTGGGACGATGATCTTATTGATAGAACAAAATGAGGAATTTTATGCTTTGCTGCAAGAAAAATATAAAGAGGAACAGAACCTATTTATTGTACATGGATCGGCTGAACATATTGAGAGTCATATGAAGGAGCATGGAATCCCTTATGCCGACTATGTCGTCTCAGGACTTCCTTTTGCAAGCCTTCCGAAAAAAGTGTCTGCTGATATTTTGACGAATACAGCTAAAATCTTAAGAAATCATGGAGAATTTATTACATTCCAATATACTCAATATAAAAAGGCATTGATTGAGCAATTCTTTCCCAAAACAGAAGTAAAGAGAGAATTCAGGAATATTCCGCCGGCATATGTTTTCAGCTGTTCATTGCCGCAAAAAAAGAGGGAGGATTCATATGGGGACAACCATTCTAATCGTAGATGATGACAAAGATATCCGAAACCTGATCTCTGTCTATTTAGAAAATGAAGGAATAGACACACAGAAGGCGGAAGATGCTGCTGAAGCATTGAAATTATTGGAGCAAAAGGAGTTTGACCTGATTATTTTGGATATTATGATGCCCAATATGGATGGGATTGAGGCATGCATGAAGATCAGAGAAGAACGCAATCTGCCCATCATCATGCTTTCCGCCAAATCGGAGGATATGGATAAAATTCAAGGACTGGCTTCCGGTGCCGATGATTATTTAACGAAACCGTTTAACCCATTGGAATTGATCGCCAGAGTGAAATCGCAGCTGAGAAGGTATAAAAAATACAATACAGATACGATCAGCACGGCGAACGTCATTGAAATCGGTGATTTGACCGTGAATACGGATACACGGCAGGTGTGGGTGCGGGGGAAAGAAGTCAGGCTGACTCCGAAAGAGTTTGATATTCTGGAGCTGCTTTCGAGAAACAAAGGAATTGTCATGAGTGTTGAAAAAATATATGAGGCGGTATGGAAGGAAGACTTTTTTAAGTCGGACAATACCGTAATGGTCCACATCACAAAGATCAGAGACAAGATAGAAGAGGATTCTAAACATCCGATTTATATCAAAACGGTATGGGGAACGGGATACAAAATATGAAGAAGTTTGGAAATAAGCTGATTGTCAGGCTTCTGATCGCGATCGCAATTAGTTATCTAGTTGCATTTGGTGTGTTGATTCTTGTTATTTTATCTATCTCATATCTGTACAAAATAAATTATTTAACAGATGTGAGCCAAGGAAACGCTAATTTTAGGATACTGATTCAATTTACTGCAGCTATTTTGACCTTTATTGCGGTTTTTTTGTTATTGGTGCGGAAAAAAATATTATATTTGAAACACATTACGGAGAGTGTTCACCATATTGCCAATGGGAAATTGGGTTTGACCATCAGGATTGAAAGCAGGGATGAATTGACACAGCTTGCACAACATATCAATTATATGTCCGAAGAATTAGAGAGTAAATTTGAACACGAAAGAGAATTAGAACGAGCGAAAAGTGAGCTGATCTCAAGTGTATCTCACGATTTAAGGACCCCGTTAACATCAATTATCGGATATTTGGATCTGCTTAAAAAAGAACAATACAACAGTAAAGCTCAATTTCAGGAGTACCTTGAAACGATTTATTCAAAATCGCAAAGGCTGAAATATTTAATAGATGAACTGTTTGAATATACACATTTATCGAGTCCGGACGTTACTTTGAACCGCAGCAAAACAGACTTGTCAGCCCTATTGGAACAAATCACCGGAGAGTACATTCCCATGTTTGAAAAGGAACGATTAACTGTCCGAAAATCAATTACGGAAGAGCATGTTCCCGTCTGTATTGATATAGAAAAGATGGTTCGCGTTTATGATAATCTTTTTATGAATGCGCTGAAGTACAGCATCAAACCATCTGAATTGTTCATAAACCTTGAAATAAAAGATGAAAAAGCAATTTTGCAAGTGTCAAACAAGGCCGAAAATCTCCCTGCTGACGATATCAATCAATTGTTTGAACGGTTTTTCAGAGGGGATAAGGCCAGGACGGGTCATCAAGGCACCGGGCTCGGACTTGCCATTTCAAAGAGAATTGTTGAGCTTCACAGCGGCCGTATTCATGCGGATTACAGCGGCGGATGGCTTCGTTTTTCTGTTGAACACCCGATTGACTAGAGCTTGCGGGACAAACGTTCCGTAAGCTTTTTTCTTAGAATAACTTAAGAATCCTTAAGAATTTTACCGGCTGTTTCTTCATTTTTTTTGCTTATGATGTGATGGAAAGCGAGGAGAGCGGAGAAATTGAAAAATAAAATGATTTTATTATGTATATGGTTTTTAGGTGTTTATTGTTTGAAGGAACTGGACGTGCTGTCATTTGATATGAATGATGTAACGGACTTTATATCAGGGCATGTGCAATACGCGATGCTGCTGTTTTTGGCTTTGTGGATCGTCAGGCTTCTCTTTTTTATTCCCGGCATGACGCTGATGTTTGTAGGCGGAATATGCTTTGATCCGATGGTCAGCATTTTATTATCAATGGCCGGACTGTTTATAAGCGAAACATTGGTTTATCTTTTTTCAAGGAAATTCGCCAGCGAAAAAACGACTCAATTACTGGAAGATAAATATCCTGACTTGAAAGTGTTATTGGAGGCGTACAATTATAAGTTTTTGGCAGTGGGGATGCTTTGTCCGGCAGCTCCTACGGATGTGATTTGTTTTTTATCCGCTGCAGTCGGGTTAAAGTATTCTGCCTACATGTTAACTGTATTGATTTCAAATATTCCTATGGTGCTATTGTCCAGCTTTGTCGTTATCAATTTCAGTGAGTCAATGACAGGTATTGTGTTAGTAATCGTTTCGTTTCTATTGATTACGATCTTAACGGTGAGAATGTGGAACCGCATGAAGCAAAATTACTCATGAAACAGGGGTTTTTTGTTCCGAAGGATGTAAAGAAGAATACATCAAAAAAAGCTGTCAGCTTGGTCCTGACGGCTTATTTTTGGTGAATGGCTTATTTCTCCGTGGTGAAATAAAGCAATGCGATGACCGGAAAAGCGATTCCAATCCATAATGTGATACTCCACCCGCCTGAGGCGTATGCCCATCCTCCGATTGATGATCCTATAGCACCGCCCAGAAAGAAGATGGCCATAAATAATCCGTTTAATCGGCTGCGAAATTCAGGTGCCAACGAAAAAATGGCACGCTGACTGAGTACGAGATTGGCAGATACACCCATATCCAACAGGATAGCTGCGGCCACCAGAACTGCTATGCCGACGTGAGAGCTGCTTTGAATCATGAGCGGGAGTAATAAAGAAACGATGACAACACCGAGAGCGATTCCGGTGGCAAGCCGGGTCAAGCCGCGATCAGCCAGACGGCCGCCTATCGGTGCAGCCGCTGCACCTGCAATGCCTGCTAATGCATACAGCGCGATTGCCTTTTGAGAAAAATGAAAAGCAGGACCGGACAATAATAAAGGTACAGTCGTCCAGAACAAGCTGAAAGCTCCAAATACAAACGCATGATAAATGGCACGGCGGCGTAAGACCGGAGTCGTGCGCAGCAGCTTCCACATTGAACCGAGTAAGACGGTGTAGCTTGTGTTTGCTGTTGGTTTTCTGGCAGGAAGCACTTTTGATAAGACGATTGCCAGGACAACACTTAACGCGGCGGATAAAGCAAATATGGCATTCCACCCCCATATATCAGCGACCAGACTGGATATCGGACGGGAAAGCATAATACCGAGCAGCAGGCCGCTCATCACATTGCCGACAACCCGGCCGCGTGCGGCGTCCGGTGCAAGGTATGATGCGAACGGAACTAGCACTTGGGCTGCAATTGATCCCAGTCCGATGAAAAACGCAGCGGCTAAAAACAGTGTTCCATGCTTCGCAAATGCTGTCAGTGTCAAAGCGGCTGCGCTTAGAAGGAGCGATACAACGACAAGTTTTTTGTTTTCGATAATGTCTCCCAAAGGGACGAGAAACAGTAAGCCGGCAACGTATCCGATTTGAGTCAGTGTGACAATCAATCCTGCGCTGCTTGGAGAAAGCCCGATTGCCGCACTAATGAATCCTGCCAAGGGCTGTGCATAATAAAGATTAGCGACAATGATACCGCATGCCGTTGCGAGAAGAAGGGTTAAACCAGGTGAAATTCCTTGATCTGCTGTTTGTTTGTTTTCTTTAGCCATATGAATGAACTCCTTTTTAAGTGGTTTTTATGATGCTTTGATAAATGATTTGCTGATTCATCTCCTTACGCAGAGGCTTTGAGAGTCTATGTTTCATCAAGACTTCCCTTAAGTTATTTTATAAACTAAACGTTTAGTTTTATTATAAGCAAATAATATACTAAACGTTCAGTTTTGTAAATGGGTTTCTGTTTTCTTTTTTTATACAGGTTAAGTATACTGAACGTATCGTTTATAATTCGGGAAGGAATGATTCATGTGCAGAGTAAACGAGGACGGCCGCGCGATGAAGGAACACATAAGGCGATTCTTTCTGCAGCGTATGACCTATTGTTGGAAAATGGCTTTGACGCGGTGACAGTCGATAAAATTGCTGAGCGTGCCAAAGTAAGTAAGGCAACGATTTATAAATGGTGGTCAAACAAGGCTGCCGTTATCATGGACAGCTTTCTTTCGACCGCTACGGACAGGCTGCCTGTGCCCGATACAGGATCAACAGTGCAAGATATATTGACCCACGCCACGAATTTAGCAAGATTTTTGACGAGCCGGGAAGGAACCGTTATTAAGGAATTAATCGGTGCGGGGCAGCTGGATGCAAAATTGGCGGAAGAATATCGCACTCGATTTTTCCAGCCCCGCCGCCTCCAAGCGAAAGGCCTTCTGGAAAAGGGAATTCAAAAAGGTGAATTAAGAGAGAATCTTGATATTGACGTAAGCATCGATCTCATTTACGGACCGATTTTCTATCGTCTGCTTATTACAGGTGATGAGGTGAATGATTCCTATGTGCATGATCTGGTGATGAGTGCGTTTAAGGGAGTTCAGCCTGCCTGAAAAATAGCCGGATCATGTGAAAGAGATACAGACTTCTGCTGCCTACGGGCGGAATATAATGAAAAGGCCGAACAAGTTCATTGTTCGGCCTTTTCTGATTGATTTGCGAACTGCCGGGCGGCCGCCACGCAAGCGATAACGCCGGCATTCACCGCCGCAAGTTCCCATCCTGCTTTTTCATGGAGAATCATGGCGGCCAGTAACAGTCCGAAGAAAGGCTGCAGAAGCTGCAGCTGTCCGACCGCGGCGATGCCTCCCTGGGCGAGTCCGCGATACCAGAATACGAAGCCGATCAGCATGCTGAATATTGAGACATATGCAAGACTGAGCAGTGCGGGCGCGCCGATGTTTGACCATGAGTCCGGCATGAAGCAGAAAGACAGGATGAACATAAGGGGAAGCGATAAAACGAGTGCCCAAGAGATCACCTGCCAGTTGCCAAGCAACCGGGAGAGGCGGGCGCCTTCGGCATAACCGAGACCGCACACGATAATCGAAGCGATCATGTACGTATCACCGAGCGGAGAGGATTCTCCTCCTTGCAGCAGAGCATATCCGGCTACGAGGATGCTGCCGGCAGCCGAGAAAATCCAAAAGACCGGTCTGGGCCGTTCGCCTCCTCGCAGTACGCCGAAGATCGCCGTCGCAAGCGGGAGAAGCCCGATGTAGACAATGGCATGAGCGGATGTGACATGCTGAAGCGCTAAGGCTGTAAGCAGCGGGAAACCGATCACGACGCCGAGCGCTACTGTTATTAGTGAAATGATGTCGCTTTTGGCAGGGCGTTTCTCCTGAAAAATGAGGAGCAGAGCGCCTGCCAATATACCGGCTATCGCGGCGCGGCATACGGTGAGAAATACCGGGTCAAAGTCCGCTACAGCCAAGCGGGTCGCCGGAAGCGAGCCGCTGAAAATGAGCACGCCGATAAATCCGTTAATCCAGCCGTTTGCGGCTTTCTTCATTCCAATCACTCCAATATATATTTCTAAACCCATTTTCAAAGTTTATAATGACTATAAACTGAAATTGGCCTTATACAAATGGCCAGTTTTTATAAAAAGAAGAATGCCAGTTTGGAGGGAGCAAAAATGGATATCACGCCATTTTTAAATAGAGATCTGGATATTCCGCTTTATCAGCAGCTTTATCGGCATTTTAAGGAAAATATGCATCAGGGCCGTCTTCCTAAAGGACTGAAGCTTCCTTCAAAAAGGCTTTTGTCAAGTCAGCTTTCCATCAGTCAGACGACTGTGGAGCGTGCCTATGAACAGCTTGCCGCCGAAGGCTATATTGTCAGTAAGCCGAGAAGCGGATGGTTTGCCGATTATGACTCGGACGCCGTCTATGTGAAAAAGCCGGGCGCTTCGCCTGTTCAAACAAAGGCGAAGGAAGACCGCCAATGGATTGATTTTCACTACGGCACTGTGGATGCCGCTCATTTTCCGTTTTCGGCATGGCGCAAAAGTATGGTTGCAAGCTTAGATCAATACGGGCATGAGCTGTATCGGCCCGGGGATGATTTGGGCGAGCTTGAATTGAGAACGCTCATTTCGGAGTACTTATATCAGTCGCGCGGGGTGAATTGCCGTCCTGAACAAGTGATAGTCGGCGCAGGGAACCCTGCTCTTTTGCAAATGCTGTGCAAAATATTTGAAGCAAATCTATCCATCGGATATGAAGATCCGGGTTATCCGAGAGCGAGGGAGATTTTTAAAGCCAATCACATGAAGATCATTCCGATACCCGTCGATGATGAAGGAGTCTGTATCCGGAAGCTGAATGAAGAGCGGCCGCGTCTTGTATATGTCACGCCTTCTCATCAATTTACGTTAGGAACGATTATGCCGGTAAACAGAAGGATTCAGCTGCTGAAATGGGCGAAGGAACATCAATCGTTCATTATAGAAGATGATTATGACGGTGAATTCCGATACACCGGCCAGCCGATCCCATCATTGCAGGGACTTGATCAGCATCACCGTGTCATTTATATGGGGACGTTTTCCCAATCTCTGATTCCTTCGCTGCGCATCAGCTATATGATTCTTCCTTTGCCGCTTATTGAAAAAGGCAGGGAAATCGCTTCTTTATATAAACAGACCGTCTCCTGCCACAGTCAGCTGACGCTGGCTCAATTTATCAAAAGCGGAGAGTGGCAGAAACATATTAACAGAATGAGAAAGCTGTACCGGAAAAAAAGAGCGGTATTATTAGAGGCCGTGCGGCGCGAGCTGGGACAATACGTCAGGATTCGCGGAGAAAATTCCGGGCTGCGGATTTTACTTGACGTTCATCTGCCTTTCAGCGAAAAAGAGCTGATTGGAAAGGCGGAGGAACAAGGCGTCAAAATCTATCCCGTGTCTCTTACCTATCAAAAACAAGTCCCTGAAAAAACAGTTTCCCTCGGATTCGCGGGGGTTTCTGAAACCGATATACAAGAAGGCATAAAAAAACTGAGAGCCGCCTGGGCGCTGTAAAAGGCAGCTCACAGTTTGAAATACTGAAGCTTGAGTCAGGGGTGCTGTCTCAGCAGCAAAACGATTTATAGGACGGGCAGGCGGAGCGCAGTATCAATATTTTGCAAATTGAGCCGGACTTGTTCATTTGTGTTCCACGGGTGATACCAGCCTTTTTCCATCATATAGCGTGAGATTTGCTCGTGCATGTCGATGGCTTCTTCTAAGTGACGGGTGAGGATCGCTTTCACTTCAGGCGTTCCGGCTTCCGTCGCCGCCATCGCATAGTTTCTGACACCGCTTTTTGCCGAATTCAATAAATCCATTGCGACAATTTGGTCTGTCAGTGCATTCATCCCCGTCAGGTATTCCATAATCGGATTCATTCGTTATTCATCTCCTATTCATGCTTTGCATCAGATAAAATCGAGGCAAACTCCTGCAATTGCCTTGTTGATGTATCCGCATCCTGCTGCATGATTTCTTTCAGCTGCGGATCGGATACGAGCGCTTTCATAGTTTTGGACTTCGTCAGACAAAGTGACTTAAAAGAAGCCATCTCCTGAATTTCGAGTAATTCATGTAAGGCGCTGGCCATTTCTGTAGCCTCCGTTCTCTAAGGTTTGAGTACAACTTTTATGCAATCATCTGTTTTCGTGTCAAACATCTCATAGCCGTGCTTCGCTTCACTAAGCGGAATGACATGGCTTACAACATCGCCCGGATCTATTTTGCCGGTTGACACCAGTTCAAACATATACGGCATATAGTGGATGACGGGAGCTTGTCCTGATCGGATATTGACGTTTCGCTGCATGATATCGCCAAGAGGAAAACCGTTATATCTCCCGCCATACACACCCGTAATCTGGATCGTTCCGCCTTTGCGCACCGCTTGGGAGGCAATGACTAAAGCGCTCATCGCCCCGCCCTGAAGTTTTAATCCGCTGGCGAGGAACTCAAGGTCTGTCATTTTCCCGTCCATGCCGACGGCGTCAATGACCACGTCGGCGCCGCCTTTAGTGATTTCCTTTAGGTAGCTGCCCGTATTTTCGTGGTCTTCGAAGTTCACGATTTCCACTTTATTCGTCCGTTTCGCATGCTGGAGACGGTAGTTGACATAGTCTACGGCTATTACGCGTTTCGCTCCCTTTAACCAGCAGAATTTTTGAGCGAAAAGGCCCACGGGCCCGCAGCCGAGAACGATGACTGTATCGCCTTCTTTTACGCCGGCATTGTCAACGCTCCAAAAGCCGGTTGTCATCGCATCGGCAATAACACTCAATTTCTCATCCGGTTCTTCACATGTTTCGGGGACTTTAAAATGAGTAAAGTTCGCAAAAGGGACGCGTAAATATTCGGCCTGGCCGCCCGGATAGCCGCCGGTACTCCCTGAATAGCCGAAATAAGCGCCCATATCGCCGTTTTCATTTGATTGGTCACATTGGCTTTCCAGGTGATTTTTACAATAAGTACATTCTCCGCAGGCGATATTAAAAGGAATAATGACACGGTCCCCTTTTTTGACTTTCGTCACGCCGGGGCCGACTTCTTCCACGATGCCCATCGGTTCATGCCCGATGATGTAGTCTTCCTGCAAGTTCGGGATGAGTCCGTGGATTAAATGTAAATCAGACCCGCAAATTGCCGTACTTGTGACTTTTATAATCATGTCATCGTGTTTTTCAATCTTCGGGTCAGGCACGTCTTTGACGACGACGTTTTTAACTCCTTGATACGTTACGGCCTTCATGCTGTAATACCTCCAGTGTTAGTGTTCATCAGGTGTGCGGTCAAACATCCCTTTTCTGTTCGTTTCAACGGGAAACAGGTTCATGTTTCCGACCATGAGGGTATTTTTTGCAGAGAGCTGATCCAGTTTATACTGTTCGCTCAGATCATGCGGGTGAAACCACTTTTTGCTGACCATCAAGTCTGTAATTTCCTGATGCATCGCGATTCCTTGCATGAGCTGTTTGCGCAGCAAAGCTCTTACATCAGGTGAAGCGGTTTCTGTCAAAGCGACGGCGGTATTTCTGACGCCTTCTTTTGCCCGTAAAAGAAAATCCATTGCGAATGTCATATCTGCGAGTTCAGGGACGTGTAATGAATTGATTGGATCTAAATGGTCATGATTCAATGATGCTTACCTTCCTTTCAATTGATGATCGAAGTCGGCCGGTTTTGAGGAACGGGGGCCTGAAACGTTGCCCGTTCATAAACCGCCTGCAGATCAGCCAGGTCTTGAGAGGCTTGCTGAACGTCTTTTTCCATTAACGTTTTCAGATCCTGATCAAACACAAGCCCTTGCATGAGCTTGGATTTCGCGACACAAAGCGTCTTAAAGTTAATCAGTTCATGTAAGTCCAGCGACTCGTGAGCCGCTAATTCACGCTTTTCCATAATTATCTTTAAACCTCCTCTTCTCAATTACGTAATTAATTTCCCCTGAGAAAAGAGCTCTAGTCTTACAAATTTTGTTTATCAGAAAAAGCGGAGAAAAAGCCTGACGGTGCATCAAAAAAAGAGGAAGCACAATCGCTTCCTCTTGTTCACATGGAATGGCTGTTGGTGTCATGAACATTTTTCTGATGCGCGGGCGGTTTTGCCGCGCGGGAGACGAGCCCGCTGAAACCCGGGAAAGGTCATAAAAAAGATATGAACAAAAGCAGCTTGCGCACAATCCCGCAGGCTGTTTTTTCTTTCACCCGTCATGCAGGAACAGAAGGGGAAGGTGAGAAGAAGGCACTTATGGTATGATGACAAATAGAATAAAACCTCGTGAGGCCGGTCGGCTAAAAGGAAGTGGACAGAGATTGTTTGGTACAAAACATCAAGAAGACTATGTCTCCCGTGACAGACGTTCATTGCATATGCTTGCGCTTCGGGTGCCCGGTCTGGCGTTTATTTTAATGGTATATGCCGCATCAGTCTCTTTGCAGTACATTTATGAAAGCTGGACGGTTTTTTTGCTGCTGTTATTCACGATATTGATCGTCATTTTTACCGTGCTGCACTGGCATTCCCATCGCTGGGTGAACAAAAAAACGTTTCTTTATTTCATCATACAGGGATTTATCATATATACATCGGCTAACTTGATGACCGGGGGCTATATCGCGGTTGTCGTCGGTCTCTATGCCTTTTTAATCGGGCAGATTATCGGAATGGCGGATAAGGGAAAAACGCTGCTCATACTCTATCTTTTCATTTTAATGTCCATAACAGCCCTGCACCAGGAGCATCCGCATCATCTGCTACGTTTCATCGTTATCGCCGCTCCCATCATGATCGTGATTATCACGTATGCGGCCACATTTTTCGCGCAAGTTGATGAAAAAATAAAAACACAAATGACGCTTGAAAAATTAGAGCTCGCTCACCGGCAAGTGAAACAGCTGACGCTTCAAAATGAAAGGCAGCGGATGGCGAGAGATTTGCACGATACGCTTGCACAAGGGCTGGTCAGCTTGCATATGCAGCTTGAAGCGGTGCAAGTTCATCTTTCGAAAGATAACACTGACAGAGCGAAAGACATCATCAGCCAGTCAATGGACAGAGTGAAAGGCACATTGGCTGCTGCGCGCTCGGCCATTGACAACCTTCGCAGCACATCAGAAAAGATCGGGTTCTTAAAAGAAAGCATCACTGAACAAATCAACCATTTTACAGAAGCCTCCGGGCTGTCTTGTTTTTTAGAGTACAGCGTGCATCATGTGCTTGACGTTCATACGGCGGAGAATTGCCATTACATGATTGGAGAAGGCCTGACAAACGCCGCCAAGCATGCAGAAGCAAAGAATGTCTGGGTATCCGTTCAGGAAGAAGAGGGACAGATCCGCATAACCGTCAAAGATGACGGGAAAGGCTTTGATGCCGGAACAGAAATGAAAAAAAGCGGACATTACGGGCTGCTTGGGATACAAGAACGCGTCAATATGATGAACGGCACTTGCCGTATAACAAGCGCCAGATCAGCGGGAACTCAAATTGAGATCATCATACCAATTCAAGGAGAGGCGGAACATGTATAAAGTGTTAATAGCAGATGACCATCTTGTCGTCAGAGAAGGTCTGAAGCTTTTGATAGAAACAAATGACCATTACACCATAACGGGAGAGGCGGAAAACGGGAAAACCGCCGTCCGCCTCGCAGAGGAACTAAAGCCCGATGTCATTCTCATGGATCTGTACATGCCGGAAATGAGCGGGCTGGAAGCCATTAAACAGATAAAAGAGCATTCTGATGTGCCGATCATTATTTTGACGACCTATAATGAAGATCATCTGATGATAGAAGGCATTGAATCAGGCGCGAACGGTTATCTGCTGAAAGACACAAGCTCAGAAACCTTATTTCATACGATGGATGCGGCGGTCAGGGGAGAAGTGCTTCTGCAGCCGGACATCTTGCGGCGTTTCCGGGAAATGAAAATGGAACGGGCAAATGCCAATGAAACACAGCTGACGGACAAGGAAATCATAGTTCTAGAAGCCGTTGCGCAAGGACATAAAAGCAAAGCGATCGCCTTCGATTTAGGAATCTCAGAGCGGACGGTAAAAGCGAGATTAACATCGATTTATAACAAATTAGGCGCTGATTCGCGGACGGAAGCCGTCACCATTGCCATGCAAAAAGGCATTCTGAAACTGAATATATAATGAAAAACTGCCCAAACGTACATGCCCCTATGTACGTTTTTTTTATGTGAATGTGAACTACAATTAGGCAGAAAGTAATGATTGGAGAGGAGTATTCGATGTCTGGTTTTTTATATAAATTAGGGGGATGGTCTGCCCGCAACCGATTTAAAATGATCAGTGCGTGGCTCGTGATACTGATCGCTTCGATTGTGATCGCCATCTCGTTAAAACCTGCTTTTTCTGAGGATATGTCAATTCCCGACACACCTTCTGAAAAGGCGATGGATATCATTCAAAAAGAATTTTCAAAGGGTCCCGATAAAGGAAGCATACGGGTTATTTTCGGAGCTGAAGACGGGAAGAAATTGACGTCAAAACCGGAAAAACAAGCGGTTGAAGAGACATTAAAGAAGATCAAAACCGATCATTCAGTCGCTTCAATTGCAAGTCCTTTTGAGACAGGAACCATTTCTAAAGACGGATCAGTGGCATATGCCGATATTACGTACAAAAAAGCGGCGGATGACATTACGGATGCGTCTGTTTCACATATGAAACACAGTCTGTCCGCCGCCGGAGACAAGGGTCTGCAGACGGAGATCAGCGGCGATGTGCCGGGGGCCGGTGTTGAAATCGGCGGTGTATCTGAAATTGTCGGCGTTGTGCTGGCATTCGTCGTACTGGCTATTACGTTTGGTTCATTAGTCATCGCGGGGCTGCCGATTGTCACGGCCTTGATTGGGTTAGGTGTAAGCGTCGCGCTGACGTTAATTGGGACACAGTTCTTTACGATAGCTTCGGTCAGTCTCTCATTATCCGGAATGATCGGCCTGGCCGTCGGGATTGATTATGCGCTGTTCATCTTTACGAAGCATCGTCAGTTTTTGGGCGAAGGTGTACAAAAAAATGAATCGATCGCGAAAGCCGCGGGAACGGCAGGCAGCGCCGTCGTTTTTGCGGGACTGACCGTGATCGTCGCGCTTTGCGGATTGACCGTTGTCGGCATTCCGTTCATGTCTGCCATGGGATTGACTGCGGCACTCAGTGTGCTGATGGCTGTATTGGCATCAGTAACGCTGGTGCCTGCGGTGTTGTCAATCGCGGGAAAACGGATGATTCCGAAATCAAACAAGAAGAAAGAAAAGAAAAGCGCCGGCACGAATGCCTGGGGGCGCTTCGTTACAAAGAAACCTATTCTGTTAAGCATTTTCAGCATTATTCTTTTATCTGTCATCAGTCTGCCGGCCATGCATTTAGAGCTGGGGCTGCCTGATGCGGGAATGAAAGCGAAAGACAGCCCGGATCGCCGCGCCTATGATCTGTTGTCTAAAGGATTCGGAGAAGGCTTTAACGGCAAGCTGACAATTGTTGCCGATGCAAAAGGGGTCAAGGGGAACAAAAGTGAAGCATTTCAAGACGCCGTGAAAGAAGTGAAGGACTTGCACAATGTGGCGAGCGTCACACCTGCCATGCCGAATCAAAAAGGGGACTATGCCATCATTACGGCAATGCCTGAAACCGGGCCGAATGATAAGGCAACGAAAGAGTTAGTGCAGGATATACGGAAACGATCAGACAAAAACGGCATCCGCCTGCTCGTCACCGGGTCAACCGCGGTGAACATTGATATTTCAGACCGATTAAACGATGCCATTCCGGAATTCGCCATTCTCATTGTCGGGTTTGCGTTTGTATTGCTGACCGTTGTTTTCCGCTCACTTCTCGTGCCGCTTGCCGCTGTCGTCGGCTTTTTGCTGACGATGACCGCTACACTCGGCTTATCGGTATTCGTCCTTCAGGATGGGAATTTCACCGGCTTGCTCAGCATTCCGGAAAAAGGCCCGATTCTCGCCTTCCTGCCTATTTTAGCGATCGGTATTCTTTTCGGGCTGGCGATGGATTATCAAGTATTCCTTGTCAGCAGAATGAGAGAAGAATATGTCAAAACAAAAAATCCGGTACAAGCCATTCATGCCGGATTGAAACATAGCGGACCTGTCGTAACAGCGGCGGGACTGATCATGATTTTCGTCTTTGCGGGATTCATCTTTGCGGGAGAAGCTACGATCAAATCCATGGGCTTGGCAATGACTTTCGGTGTACTTTTTGATGCGTTCATTGTAAGAATGACCATTATTCCGAGTGTCATGAAGCTGATGGGACATGCGGCCTGGTACTTGCCGAAGTGGCTGGATAAAATCATTCCGAACGTGGATATCGAAGGCCATAAGCTGACACAAGGCAAAACACCGGAGAAACCGGAAGAATAAAATGAAAAAGCAGATCGTTATGATCTGCTTTTTTTATGTGCTGACCGCATCCATGAAAAGAGAAAAAAGCTTTTTCATGTCTTCATGTTTTTTTGTCAGCATTTCGGGATGCCATTGCACGCCGACGACAAATAATTCACCCGTCCGTTCAATTGCTTCAATGGCCCCGTCTTTCGCATAAGCCGAGGCTTTAAACGAAGGCGCCGTCTCTTTTATGATCTGGTGATGGAATGAATTCACCCGCGCTGAATCGCCAAACAAGGTATGGAGACGTGTCCCTTTTTCAAAAGAAACATGATGGGTTTTTAACGGCGGATCTTTTTCTTGATCATGCTTAATGTCAGCAAACGAAGCGTGTGTCAGGTCTTGATATAAAGTTCCCCCGTAAGTGACGTTTAACATATGCATCCCCCGGCAGATTGCAAGAATCGGCTTTTCTAAAGCAACCGCCGTGAGAATCAGCTCCTTCTCGTAGGCGTCCCGATCAGGAAAGGTCTTTCTTAAAGCCTGTAAAGGTTCTTCGCCGTAAAACAGCGGGTCTATATCCTGGCCGCCGGACAGAATGATCCCGTCAACATGAGAGACCTGTTCCTTTAAAAGCGCCGTCTCTTGAATCACCGGCAATATAAACGGCACACCGCCGGCCTCAGAAACAGACTGAATATAATCATTATTGACATATGCCCGATTATAACCCGGGAAAGGGCCGGATTGATCAGCCATAATGTTTCCCGTAATTCCAATGCGTTTGGCCATTCTTCGCCCCCCTGAACCATGCTCATAATTAATCTGAACGTAGGTTGTACAAATCAGTTTGAAATTATTCTTCATGATACGTGAGCTTTCCAAAACAAAACCCGTGACAATCACGGGTTTTTCATTCATTTCAATTTCTTGATCTCTTCCGTCAGCTCTTTGAATTTTTGATCAAGCTCACGATATTGTTTATCAGCCGGAGTCATGAAGCTGAGTTTTCCGAGGACTTCCTGCCGTTCGGTCTCAAGCTTCAATCGCAGTTCTTCAGCATCGTCCCTGACGGAGGGAGATTCTTTCCATTGTTTTCGGACGCTGCCGTTTGAGATATCAAGCCGGATGTCCGTCGTCTTTTCGACAAAGTAACGATCATGAGATACGATGATGAGCGTTCCGTCGTATCGGGCCAAAGTGTCTTCAAGCTGCTCGCGTGACGGCAGATCAAGGTGGTTTGTCGGCTCATCCAGAATCAGCACATCTTTCTCCTCCAGAATAAACGCCATCAGTTTGCATTTGACCCGCTCTCCCATGCTCATCTTGCCGATGGGTTCCGTCCATTGCGCTGCGGTAAATCCTAAATGCTTCATGAGGGATTGAACATTTCCCCTTGCTTCGAACGTTTCTTTGTAAAAAAGCTGTTCGGGGGTTTTATCAAGCGGAAGGTCGAATACTTCCTGGGTTAAATATCCGACGTTTGCAGACGGAGAAATCCATATGCTGCCGCCCTGCGCTTTTTCCTGACCGAGGATGACCTTCAATAATGTTGTTTTCCCGCTGCCGTTCGGGCCTGTAATCGCGATCTTTTCACCGTGCATCACAGTGAAATTCACGTTTTTGAAAAGCGTTCGTCTGTCATATGACTTTGTGACATCACTTACTTCTAAAAAACGCTTTCCCGCTTTTTTGCGGTGCTCAATGGAAAAACGGACTTCATACTCCGCTTCAACCGGTTCTGCTTTCGCTTTTTCAAGCTCTTTTTCAAGACGCTTCTGCTTTGATTTAATCTGGGCGTCCGTGCGTTTTGCTTTTACGCGATGGTATTCTTTAAACCCTTCTATTTTCGTTGATTGGGCGTGGGCTTTTTTTGACCAGGCGCTCAGCTCGTTCATTTGAGCTTCAATCCTTTTGACCATATTCTGCTGATTCTCATATTCGCGCTGCTGTGTCAGTCTTCTCTGTTTGCGGACCTCCATATAGCTTGAATAATTCCCTTTATGTTCAATGAGTTTCTTTCCTTCGATGGCCCAGATTTTTGTCGCTGCTGCATCTATAAAAGCACGATCATGCGAAACAAAAATAATGGTGCCTTTGTAATTCTTGATCTGA
This sequence comes from Bacillus sp. FSL P4-0334, assembly GCF_038004825.1. Classification (NCBI taxonomy): domain Bacteria; kingdom Bacillati; phylum Bacillota; class Bacilli; order Caryophanales; family Bacillaceae; genus Bacillus; species Bacillus sp. FSL P4-0334. The sequence goes on from NZ_JBBORX010000001.1 coordinate 1,620,890, forward strand.
TTTAGCAGTATTTCTAAACTGTGCTGATCGAGGTGGTTCGTCGGCTCATCTAATAACAAAAGGCTGCTTGAGGAGGAGAAACCTTTGGCAAGACGGGCTTTCAATTTTTCTCCGCCGCTTAATTGCGAAAAGGCGCGTGCGGGTACGTTCCACTTTTCTAACAAGGCGGCCTCCGCAGGCTCCGGATGGCCGGAATCGTAAGCTTCTGTTTCTTGTTCCACCATATATATGTTCACATCTTGCATCATCTGGATCTGTCCTTGTGACGGCGTTTTTTGATTGCAGATCAATTGCAGCAATAACGATTTGCCGGCGCCGTTTTTACCGATAACGCCGATGATGTCACCTTGCTGAACGCTCGCGCTGATCTGTTCAAAAAGGGGAACGCTGTTGATTTCATAACTGATGCCGCTTATTTTTACCATTTCTTTCATATGTCAATCCCTCGCTTTAAAGGGAGGACCAAAAAAAATCCTCCCAAATTGATTTGGAAGGATTAGCCGTACCTGTGCATGATCAAATAAGCTATTTTTACATAGCTTTCGTATCGTATAGAAAATGGGCAGACTAATCCTATTTTTTCTGATTTGAAATATTTGATTTCAAACGGTCAAAATAAGATTAGTTAATCATTGTCCACCCATCATCCCTTCGTATTTGTTACAAACAGTGTAGCACACACTTATCTGTAAAAGCAAAGGGTATAAGCCTTTTTATTCCAGATTGGAGACTTCCCACTCTTCTTCTAAAACGGCATAATAATATTCATCCCACCATTCATTATCATGGGGGATGCATTTTTTAAAAAAGCCTTCCCGCCTCATCCCGATCTTTTCCATCACCCGGTGCGAAGCCATGTTTTCCGGCTGACATGTCGCAATGATCCGGTGTAATTTCATCTTGTTAAACCCGAATGCCAGCACGGCGCGCGCCGCCTCTGAAGCATATCCTTTGCCCTGGTATTCCGGGTGAAACACCCAGCCGATTTCATACGTATGATCGCCAAAATACTGAAAAAAAGCAATGTGGCCAATGACCGTTTTTTCATCCTTCAATAAAACGGGAAACTTCCCGGCATGTTCACCGCTGTTTTCAGTAACGAATTTCCTGGCATCTTCTTCAGTAAAGACACCCTCTGGTATATATTTCATGACATTCGGATTTGAGGCGTACGCATAGACATCCTGCCAATCTTCCGGTTCAAATGTCCGAATTACGAGCCTGTCAGTTTTGATATTCATTTTTTATGTTCCTCCATCAAAAAGATTTTTTCTACTACTTCGATTGAAAAATGTAAAAACCTTTGAGCGGGGAAGAGCCGAATAAAAAAAGCCTGCAGCTATACACTGCAGGCGGTTATTTTTCATTTCCGGCGGCGGGCAGGTTTGTAAACCCGAATTGCCCTCCGACAGCTTCTTTTACTTCATGAATAACGATAAATGATTTCGGGTCAATTTTTTGAACATGTTTTTTGATTTTCAGCAATTCGTTCTTTTTAATGACAACATAGATAATGCGCTTGTCTTTGCTGCCGTAATACCCGTATCCGTAAAAAATCGTCGCCGCGTTGCCGTACTCGGAGGTGATGGCTTTGGCGATTTCTTCGTATTGGTCAGACATAATGGTGAGGGCTTTTTTATTATGGAAACCCTCAATGACAATATCGACGATTTTGGCGCACAGATATACGAATATAAACGTATACAGCATATGATTGATGCCGATCGCTAAAACGGATGCGAAAATGATGACACAATCCATATAAAACATGCTTTTGGAGATGTTAAAGCCCTTTGTGTAATTTAATAAATACGCCAAAAGCGTGGTCCCGCCGGTAGATCCGTCAGCAATAAAGATCAATGCCAGCCCCGCTCCCATCAGCAGAGCGCCGAATACAATCCCGAGCACCATATCGTGCACGCCGAACGGAATAAAGCTGACGATGCTGAGAAAAACAGAAGTCATTCCCGTACCGAGTATCGTGTATAAAATCGTTTTTTTCGTTAAAAATTTATAAGCCAGCCCGATAAAAATCAAATTTACAACCAGAGTCGTAATACTTGCAGGTATATGGAAAAGATAATATAACACGAGAGCGATTCCCACGGTGCTGCCGTCCCCTAAATGATTCGGGATGACGAAAAATTCCACGGACGCCGCAATAAGAAAGGCTCCGGCCATAATCATCAGTATATCCTTGCAAATGTTCTTCATGTGCAAACCTCCTCCGCAGTCAAAAATATATAAAAAACAAAAACGCCTCAAAAATTATCCAGCAGAACTAAATAATTTTTAAGACGAATCATTCACAATCTCGTTTGTTCATTCAGTAAAGAATGATCAGCTTCAATATCGAAGATTATATAGACACCTTCACATCTTGTCAATGCCGTGAAAATTGATTTTTCTGCAGTGTATATGAGGTTTAAATCAATTTAAAACGAGGAATTATATCAGAAGAGTTTTCATTTCTGCTCTATCAATAAGAGAAATGTAATGAGAGACAACGAAGAAGGGATGATGACATTGGAACGAATTTTTATCAGTCCGGCCAAATACGTGCAGGGAAAAAACGCCATTGAAACGATCGGCGGACATCTGGAGGGCGTTGGTGAAAAAGCCGTCGTCATCGCGGACAAAACCGTATGGGATATCGCGGGCCACAAGGTGACGGCTGAATTAAAGAAAAGCAATATCTCTTCTGAAGAGGCGGTTTTCAACGGCGAAGCCTCCCAGGAAGAAATGAAAAGAATTGCCGGCATCGCAGAAAAAGCAGGCGCGACTATTGTCATCGGAGTCGGCGGCGGTAAAACGCTTGATACGGCCAAAGCCGTATCAGATGAAATAAACGGCTATACCGTTATCGTGCCGACGGCCGCTTCAACGGATGCTCCGACAAGCGGGCTGTCTGTCGTGTATTCTGAACAAGGCGCGTTCGAAAACTATCGTTTCTATCATAAGAATCCTGACCTGGTTCTGGTCGATACGAAAATCGTCGCGGAAGCTCCGCCGCGCTTTTTAGCATCAGGGATTGCCGATGCGATGGCGACGTGGATAGAGGCGCGCAGTGTCATCGCCAATGGCGGTAAAACGATGGCAGGCGGAATTCCGACAATCGCCGGAGAGGCTATCGCGGAAAAATGTGAAGCGGTATTATTCAAATACGGCCATCTCGCTTATGAGTCTGTGAAAGCGAAAGCCGTTACGCCCGCATTGGAAGCGGTGGTTGAAGCCAATACACTTCTGAGCGGACTGGGATTTGAAAGCGGCGGCTTAGCTGCGGCGCATGCCATTCATAACGGATTTACCGCGCTTGAAGGAGAAATCCATCACTTGACCCACGGTGAAAAAGTGGCATTCGGCACGCTCGTTCAATTGGCGCTGGAAAAACGTTCGCTTGAGGAAATTGAGCGGTATATCGCGTTTTATATTAGCTTGGGGCTGCCTGTCACACTTGAAGACATCAAATTGAAAGACGCATCTAAAGAGGACATTATGAAAGTGGCAGAAGCCGCGACGATTGAAGAAGAAACAATTCATGCCGCTTTTGACGTGACGGCTGACGACGTGGCGGATGCCATTATAGCGGCTGATCAATACGCAAAAGCATTTAAAGAAAAACACGCGTAAAACCTTTTATCGCGTGACCCGGACCCAAGGGCTGTTACAGCCCTTGGTTTTTTTATGCCCTTTGAAAACTTTTAAAAATAAAGAAAAAATTATGATACAATATACAAATGTTTTGAGAGATTGACAAAGGAAAGGTGGGAACGATATGCTGCATAATCCGACCGGTAAGGAGCGGCTTGCGCTGGCTTTTCTTCTCGGAATGCTTGCGATACTGGGGCCGCTCAATATAGATATGTATCTGCCGAGTTTCCCTGAAATCGCCGAAGATTTAAGCGCCCGCGCTTCGCTTGTCCAGCTCAGTTTAACCGCTTGTCTGATCGGACTGACAATCGGACAGGTTGTTGTCGGCCCGTTAAGTGACGCGAAGGGAAGAAGAAAACCGTTATTACTATGTATTTTTTTATTTGCGTTGTTTTCTCTGTTTTGCGCACTTGCACCGAACATTGTAACACTAGTGATTGCCCGTTTTCTTCAAGGATTCACCGCTTCGGCAGGACTCGTTTTATCCCGTGCAATCGTCAGAGATGTGTTTACGGGAAGAGAGCTTTCTAAATTTTTCTCGCTGCTGATGGTCATTACCGCCGTAGCGCCGATGGTGGCGCCGATGACGGGAGGCGCGATTTTACTGCTTCCGTTTGCATCATGGCATACGATTTTTCTCTTTTTAACGTTTATCGGTTTTTTGCTTGTAATCATCATTGCGCTCAAGCTGACAGAAACCCTGCCGCCGGAAAAGCGGATTCCGAGCTCCATCGGAAATTCCGTGCGGACAATGGGAAGCCTGCTGAAGGATCGGTCATTTATCGGCTATGCGCTGACGGTCGGTTTTATTCACGGCGGGAGCTTTGCGTATGTCTCCGGAACGCCTTTCGTGTATCAGGATATTTACGGAGTATCGCCTCAGGTATTCAGTGTTTTATTCGGCATAAACGGTCTGGCGATCATTACCGGAAGCTTTATCATCGGGCGTTTCGGCGGAATCATTCACGAAAAAAGCCTGTTGAGAATCGGCGTGATTACAGCGATGACGGCGACTGCCGTTCTGCTCGTCATGACGATCATTCACGGACCGCTAGCGGCACTGGTGATTTCAATTTTTATTTATATGATTACGATCGGCATGACGCTGACAAGCACCTTTACATTGGCGATGGAAAAGCAGGGACACCGCGCGGGAAGCGCAAGCGCACTGCTTGGCATGCTTCCGCTTCTTCTCGGTTCCATCGTGTCGCCGCTTGTGGGGATGAATGAAGCGACGGCCGTCCCGATGGGGGCAATTATGTTCACGACATCCGTTATCGGTTCCATCGCTTTTTTCGCCTTAACAACAAAACCGGAGAAAGCAAAAAAGGAGTGAAATGATTCACTCCTTTTTTTGATGCCCGTTATTCATATTTCTTCAGCACGATTGCCGAATTATGCCCGCCAAAGCCGAATGAGTTGGAAAGGCCGATCGTTAACGATTGCTGGCGGGGCCCGTCTGCTACATAGTCCAAATCACATGCCGAATCAGGGTGCTGCAGATTGATCGTCGGCGGGATGATGCCGTGTCTCAGGCTTTCTGTCAGAGCGATGGCTTCAACGCCGCCTGCCGCGCCAAGCATGTGGCCGAGCATTGATTTGTTTGCCGTAACCGGAATATCATACGCAAGCTCCCCGAATAATGTCTTGATGGCCAACGTTTCAGAAAGATCTCCGGCTTTTGTGCTTGTCGCATGAGCGCTTACGACATCAATGTCTTCCGCTGAAACATTCGCCTTTTTCAAAGCGTTTTTCATCGCCAGGTATGCGCCCGTTCCTTCCGGATGGGAGGCCACCATATGATAGGCGTCAGAGCTTGCGCCGTAGCCGAGCACCTCACAAAGGATCGGGGCGTTTCTGCCGATTGCGCTATCCAATGATTCCAATACTAAGATGCCCGCGCCTTCACTCATGACAAATCCATCGCGATCCGCGTCAAACGGCCGGCTTGCCGCGGCGGGGTCTTCGTTTCTCGCTGACAGCGCGTGGGCATTGCCGAAGCTGGCTAATGACAAATTCGTAATCGCCGCTTCCGCTCCCCCGGCAAACATGATATCTGCGTCATCATTCCGAATGGCGTTGAATGCTTCCCCGATCGACGTATTGCCGATGGAACACGCGGTGACGGGAGAAAGTGAGGGGCCGAGCGCGCCTAATCTGATGCTGATTTGAGCGGCGGCCGCATTTGAGATCATCATGGGGACAAGGCTCGGGCTCACTTTTCGCGCTCCCCGTTCATTTAAAGTATGAACGTTATCAATCAAAGTCGTGATGCCGCCGATTCCCGAGCCGACGTACACGCCGAGGCGTTCACGGTCAATCTGATCGAGCTGAATCCCGGAGCTTTCAAGCGCCTGTTCCGCTGCCGCTAGAGCAAACTGGCTGAAACGGTCAAGCCGTCTCGCTTCTTTTCTGCCCCATCTTTCTTCTGCGTCAAAATCACGGACGGTACCGGCTATTTTTGTTTTTGAGCCGGAGACATCAAACGAATCGATGAAAGAGATTCCCGATTTTCCTTCCGTCAGGTGTTTCCAAAATGTATGCACATCATTGCCGAGAGGTGAAATCACTCCCATTCCGGTGATCACAACTCTTTTCATGGTCATTCCTCCTTCGGTATGTATTTATTGTAACTCGCAATTATCCTATTACAAGTTGTTGATTATCCTAGTATAATGAATACCAGGGTAAGAGAGGAGAGATTCGGTATGATACCAGAAGGAAGATTGCAGGCGCTCTCAGAGTTTTTAAAAACGCAGCGGGCCAAAATTTCTCCGCAGATGGCCGGGCTGCCGATGGGTACACGGAGAAGAACGCCCGGACTCCGAAGAGAAGAGGTCGCGCAATTAGCCGGCGTAAGCACCACGTGGTATACGTGGCTGGAGCAGGGCAGAGACATTAAAGTGTCCGCAGCCGTATTGGACGCCGTTTCCGATGCGCTGCAGCTGAACAAAGATGAGAGAAATTATTTATACGCGCTTGCCATTGAGGAGGGCGTGAAGCAGCCGTTTGCTGCGGAGGAAGAAGCGGTTATCAGCCCGTCCCTTTCAAAAATCCTGCAGGAGCTCCGTTATTGTCCCACCATTATCTCGGACAGGCGGTGTCATATCGTAGGGTGGAACCAGGCTGCGGCGCACGTGTTTTTAGATTTTGAACAAATTCCTCCTGAAAAGCGGAATCTCATAGAGCTATTGTTTTCCAGAAAAGAATTAAGAAGTTTAGCCGTGAACTGGGAGCACTTTGTGAAAGGATTCATCGCCATTTTCAGAACGTATTACGGCCAGTATGTAGCTGATACGTGGTATTCTCAGTTTATAGAAGAAATGGAGAAAACGTATTCGGAATTTCATACGCTGTGGAATGAGAGCGAAGTCAGCTCGGCACCCGAAGTATTAATTGAGTTCCGCCACGCGAAGGCGGGAAAAATGGTCTTTAACCTGACTTCATTTCAGGTTCAGGGCAACAGTGATCTGCGTTGCAGTGTGTATACGCCGGTAGATCATACCGAAACGGAAGCAAAGCTGAAAAAGCTCTTCGAAAACAGATGAAGAACAGAACAAAACGGGAGGCGGCCGCCTCCCGTTTCAGTTTAAAATAAAAGCATGAGACCGGCGATGGCCGGTGTTAAAAAGATGGCTGATTTCAGAATGACTTTCGGCACGAGGTTGGTGAATTTCGCTCCGACATATGCGCCGCACATCGTTCCGATCAGCACTTTGACCAACAGCATATAATCGACAAATCCTTCCGTCACATAACCGAGTCCTCCGCCGACCGCAAGCGGGATAATGACAAGCATGGTGGTGCCGACCGACTGGCGGATGGATAAGCGCAAAAGAATCATTAAGCCGATTTGGATGAAAGGGGCAGAGCCGATCCCGAACGTTCCGGACAAGATTCCTGCGATGACACCGAGTACAACAGCTTTCACCCATATGTTCAGATTGCTTTGCTGTCCGGAATCTTCTTGTGTTTCTTTTACAATAAATAACCGGACTAAAATAAGCAGAGCAGATAAAAACAGCATGCCCGCCGTCAAGTAATGCAGCAAATCTGCGGGGATAAGGGAAGTAAGCCTTGCCCCGAAAAACGAACCGAATGCCGCAAAAACGCCGACGATGAGACCGATTTTCATCTGAATATTGCCTTCACGGTAGTGGCTGAATGCCCCCGATAAACTTGTGAAAGCCATTCCGGCAAGGGAGGTGCCTAAAGCCGTATGAATCGGTACGTGAAACAGTATAGTTAAAAGTGCAATGACAAAACCGGCTCCCCCGGCGCCGATAAACCCGAGAATAATCCCGAGAAGAAACATAACGAGTATAATAAGCACAATCTTCTCCTCCATTTAGATGCCTGATCACCATGTTCCGCTCCGCTGTATCAGGTTTTAATAATCGACCGTAGTCCGTCGACCGTCGTCTAATATCTTTATGTTATCTCAAATTTAAGGTATTGGCAAGAAGACGAATTGCTTTTATACAGAGGGTTTACAGCTCTTTCACCATCACTTTTTCACCATTGAAGTCCAGCTCTCCATTGAATAAGAAGCCGAATTTTTGATAAAGCCGCAATGCGTGGACGTTATCTTCAAACAGGCTTAAATAAATCCGTCTGCAATCATATATTTGAGTGAGATGACGGATTAGGGCATCAAGCAACAGCTTGCCCAATCCCCGTCCCTGATAGCGTTCATCAATAAAAAAACGGTCAAGCCACACTCTGCCGTTTTCATTTTCCTCATCATATTCCGGAAACCATCCGTACATGGCAAAGCCGACCAATTCCCCGTTAACATAAAGACCGGCCGGCTGATAATGCCGGCAATCCTCAGCATCTTGTAAGCACTCTTCCGCGGTTTCAATAAATGAAGTCTGGCTTTCCCTTACATGAAGCGCCAGTATATCGGCACGGTTTTCTTCCGTGACTGTTCTGATTTCAATCGTCATACTTGATACTCCTCTTCCGCTTTTTTTGAGACGGTAAAGCTTTCATTACGTAAGCCATTTGTGAATCAGCCTTCTCTCGGATACAATGATCATCATAAAGGATATGGTTACCGTATAGTCAAGGAGGCATTATGAGCGAAGACGTCAGAAAATACTTCACAACGGGTGAATTTGCAAAACTGTGCCACGTAAAAAAACAAACCCTGTTCCATTATGACGAGATCGGCCTGCTTTCTCCGGAAATCAAAAAAGCGAACGGATACAGATACTATTCCTATCATCAATTCGAACTGTTTCAGGTCATCGGTCTGTTTAAGGAGGTCGGCGTGCCCTTGAAGCAGATCAAACCGCTCTTAACAGACAAAACCCCTGAGGGTATCATCACGCTTTTAAAAGAGAAATCTTCAGAAATCGAAAGCAAAATCAAAAAGCTGGAGCACCTGCAAAGGATGATTCGGACAAAGGTGAAGCTGACCGAACAAGCCTTGGAGACAGACTTTTCCTCCGTCTCATTGCAGCGATTAGATGAAGAGACACTTATGATAGGACGGCCCGTACTCCATTTGCCAGAACGGCAATATACTGCCGCCATTTCAGAATTGATCCGCTATATGCGGGTACATGAGCTCGATCAGGGGCATCCGGTCGGCGGACTGTTTGCGCGGGAGCAGATTCTGAAAAAAGAATTCTACAACTACACCCATTTTTATATGAAGACAGAAGAAGGCATAGAGAATAGAGACCTCCATATCAAGCCGAAAGGGCTTTATGCCGTCGGGTACCAAATAGGGGATGAAGCGGAAGCGGCTTACCGCAGCATCATGCAGTTTATTGAAGAGTATGGGCTGGAAATGGGCGATTATGCATATGAAGAATATATGCTTGATGAGGTTGTGGCGGACGGGTTTGACAATCAGATCACAAGAATCCAGCTCCAAGTCCGCAATCCATAAAGCCGATGCCGCCGTTCATTTACGTCTTTTAACAAACCTTGTATAATGAGAAAAATCAGATTGCAATTGAGGTGAAAAACGATATGTTTCTAGCGCCCTTATTTGAACATGATGTACCGGCAGCACTTCTCCGCCCTTAATGGAGGAAAGTGACTGCGCTTCTCTCCGTTAGGGCATATGACGTGACCTAATATGATAACGGAGGGTGCATCAAATTGAAAAATACATTGTTCGGTTCGATTTATTTGGCATTGGCCGCCAGTATCTGGGGCGGTATGTATGTCGTTGTAAAAGTTGTGGTAGCGGTCATTCCGCCGCTTGAACTGGTATGGCTGAGATATGCGGTGGCGCTTCTTTCGCTTTTGATTCTCAGTTTATTTACACGCCAATCCTGGAAAGTTCATAAACGTGATTTATTACTGATCGCTGCGATCGGATTGATCGGCAACACGGTTTCGATCGTCACGCAGGAAATCGGCACGAAATTATCAACCGCGCAGATGGGTGCGATTATTACGGCATCCACTCCCGCATTTATGGTTGTATTTGCCCGGCTGATGTTGAAAGAACGGTTAACGCTGAAAAAAGGAATATCGACAGGGCTGGCGACGATCGGAGTATTGCTCATTGTGGGGAACGGAGATCTCAATATGTCGAGCCAGCTCGGCGGTCTCTCGCTTCTGGCTGCGGCGCTGACATGGGCTTTGATGTCCGTGCTGATGAAACGGGTTCCCGGCCATTACTCACCGCTTGTCGTCACAACGTATTCCATTTGCGTCGCATTTGTCATCCTGACCCCGTTTACAGCGGGCCCGCTTCGGGAGATTCCTTTGTCTCAGCTTGCCCGGCCTGAGATATGGGGCGGACTTTTATATCTGGGTGTGATCTCAACCGCCTGCGCGTTCTTGCTTTGGAATCGCGGATTGCAATTACTGAATGCGGCAAGCGGCGGTCTGTTTTTCTTCTTTCAGCCGCTTTCCGGGACTTTGCTCGGCTGGCTGCTGCTGGGAGAGACGATCGGAGGAACCTTCTGGATCGGGGCGGCTCTTATTGTTTCAGGCGTCGTTCTCGTCATGAAAGAAAAATAGAAAATGAAAAAAAGCCATTCAGCAAATGAATGGCTTTTTTCTGATTTTCCGGCAGGATTCGCTCCGTCATACACAGAAAACAAGGAGCAGAAACGGATCATGGGCATCGGTACTCTCAAGGTGCAATATCCTGACTCTTGGGGTTTCGTCAATTAACATAACGGGCGGTGAAAAAATGGAGCCAAAATGGCTTGAATGGGCAAAACAGCTTCAATCCGCGGCGCAAGCGGGGCTGGCTTATTCCAAAGACATATATGATATTGAGAGATTTGAAGAAATAAGAAAAATAAGCGTGGATATCATGGCGCATCATACCGGCATCGACAAAAGGGTCATAAAAGACGTATTCGCCGGTGATACGGGCTATCCCACTCCGAAAGTTGATATCAGAGCGGCAGTTTTTAAAGATCAGAGCATATTAATGGTAAGAGAGAAAAGCGACGGCAGATGGGCGCTGCCGGGAGGATGGGCTGATATCGGGATTTCACCGGGCGAGACCGCTGTCAAAGAAGTAAAAGAGGAGTCGGGAATCGACGTAAAGCCCGTTAAACTGTTAGCTGTAATGGATAAGAAATGCCATTCCCATCCGCCGTCCGCCGCCCACGTTTACAAAGTGTTTATCAAATGCGAGATCATCGGCGGCCGGATCAGGGAGGGAACAGAAACAAGCGCCGCCGGCTTTTTTGGGGAAACGGAACTGCCGCCGCTATCTGCCGCCCGCAATACAGAAAGTCAGATTGAAAAGATGTTTGCGTATTTCAAACATCCGGACGAACCCGTTTATTTTGATTAAGGCAGCAAGCAGAAAGAAAAGGGGGCCCGAGTATAATGGAGGATTCAATTAAACAGCAGGCGCAGCGGCAATTTGCCAAAAACGCCGCGAAATATGTGACTAGTCCAGGACACGCCGCAGGAGAGGATTTGGCTTATCTCGTTTCAGCTTCCGGTGCCGAAAAGCATATGGACGTGCTGGATATCGCGACGGGAGGCGGACATACGGCTAACGCTCTCGCTCCTCTCGTACGCTCTGTTATCGCATATGACCTCACGGAAGAAATGTTAGCAGCCGCTGAAGCATTTATATCCGGAAACGGATGGACGAACGTGTCATTCAAAAAAGGCGATGCTGAAAAGATGCCGTTTTCCGATGCTGCTTTCGATATCGTCACATGCAGAATCGCGGCGCATCATTTTCCCGATGTCAGAGCCTTTGTTCATGAAGCGTTTCGGGTTGTCAAACCGGGCGGCAGACTGCTTCTCATTGACAATACCGCACCTGAAAAGGATGAATATGACCATTTTTATAATGACATTGAAAAGAAACGGGATCAGAGCCACTTTCGGGCGTGGAAAAAAACAGAATGGCTCCGTTTTCTGGAGACAGCCGGCTTCCGGATTGAATCCGCTGTCTGCTTTTTGAAACCATTTCAATTTACCGTCTGGTGTGAACGGGCAGGCCTGACTGAAGAGAAAGCCGCATTACTGGAAAAACAGATGCTGGATGCTCCTCGTGATATACAGCGGTTTTTTTCTGTAGAAAAGGATCAATCAGGCCGTATTGCAGGCTTCACAGGTGAATCGGCCTGTTTCTGCGCGATCCGTCCCGTCTGAGACGAAAAAAACCGCTGTGCAGTTTTCCTGCCCGCGGTTTTTTTCGTATTATCTGTTCTTGATTTGAGAAATAATAGCGGAAGTGACATCTTCCGTTGTATGTTTTCCGCCGACATCAGGAGTCAGAATGCCGCTGTTTGTGACCGTTTCAATAGATTGTAAGAGGAGATGGCCCAGTTCCTCTTCTCCGAATGAATCGAGCATTAATTTCGCCGTCCATATTTGGCCTATAGGATTGGCAATTCCTTTTCCGACAATATCCGGGGCGGAGCCGTGAACAGGCTCAAACATGGAAGGATATTTGCCGTTTACATTGATGTTGGCTGCGGGAGCGATTCCGATGCTTCCCATAATCGCCGCGCCGATATCTGTCAGCACATCTCCGAACAGATTTGAAGCGACAATGACATCGAAGCGTTCCGGCTGCGTGACAAAGAAGGCCGCCAGTGCATCGATGTGCTGGGAATCCGTCTCAATCCCGGCGTACTCACGGCTGACCTCTTTAAAGATGTCATCCCAGAACGGCATCGAGTGAACAATACCGTTTGATTTCGTCGCGCTTGTGACGTGTTTCCGCCGACTTGCCGCCAGTTCGAAAGCATACCGCATCACTCTTTCCGTACCCCGGCGGGAAAAGACCGCGTTTTGTATGGCGATTTCGTCCTCACCCTGATAGATTCTGCCGCCGACAGAGCTGTACTCGCCCTCACTGTTTTCGCGGACGACTATCAGATCAAAATCCTTCGGGTTAACGAGGGGGGAAGTGATACCCGGCAGGAGCTTCGCCGGCCGCACATTAATCACCTGTTCAAATTCCCGGCGTATCCTGATGAGCAGCCCCCACAGCGAAACATGATCGGGGACGAGTTTTTGATTCCCCACCGCTCCCAAAAACAAAGCATCAAAGTGCTGTAACCTTTCTAATCCATCATCCGGCATCATAGTCCCGTGCTCCAAATAATACTCGCAGCTCCACGGAAAAGAAGTGAAATCAAAGGCAATGCCTCCATGTAATTCGGCGATCGCGTTCAACACCCGCTCCGCTTGAGGGACTGTTTCTTTCCCCACACCGTCCCCCGGTATGCTGGCAATCTTGTATGTTTTCATGTTTCCGTCACCTCTGAATGAATTGTTTTCGGTTTACGGCAGACTGTCGACCGTCGTTCATCATAATTCCATATTACGCCACATCCGATATGCTGACAAGCTCGGGAATGTTGCTTCCATAGATAAACTGTTATATGATCTTGGTAACAATAAGGCCTAAATTGTATGAAGAGGTAGGAAAGATGGATAATTTTAAATTAGATAAGCCAATCCCGTATTATCTGCAATTTTATTCCCAATTGAAAAAAATGATATTTGACGGGATTTTTAAACCGGGTGAACGGCTGAATGAGACTCAGCTGGCCAAGGATTTCGGAGTCAGCCGGTCGCCGGTCAGAGAAGCCATGCGGCTCCTTGAAAAGGACGGGCTTCTGACGGCAGACGATCGAAACGGCTTTGTCATTTATTCTTTGTCCGTTAAGGATGTTGAAGAGATTTATAAAATCAGAATGTCACTTGAATCACTGGCGGTCGAACTCGTTATTGATGAAGCGGTTGAGAGTGAAATTGACCTCATTGAAAAACAGCTGCGGGAGACGGAAGAAGCCATCAATAAAGGCGTCAAAGAGACTGAGATTATTTCCTTAAACGAGTCGTTTCATAGGCTCCTTGTGGATTTCAGCCGCAACAGCCGGCTGGCCATGCTGCTTGAGCATGTCAATGTGCTGATTCATTTTTGCAGAGTTCTTAATTTTAAAGGCGATGACCGTGCGGAGGTTATCCTGCATGAGCACCGGAAAGTCTTTGAAGAAATAAAAAAGGGCGACAAAACAAAAGCCGTGCAATATATGACGGAGCATCTCAAGCATGATGAAGAACATCTGAAAGGCGTGCTGAGAGCGGAAGAAACAGACGAATCATCACGATAGACAAGGCGAAATGCCTTGTCTTTTTTTTGCCGATGTCATCGAACCGTCATAAAGACCTGACGGATGTTCCTTGCATGATTTTTTCCGCGTCATTTATGATGGATATGGAAGAGACGCAAAAAAGGCAAAGGAGATTGAAAAATGGCGAAACATATTCTGATGATCAATTTTCCCGCAGAAGGACACGTAAACCCGACATTGGGTATGACAAAGGCCTTCAGCGAACGGGGCGATCACGTTCATTATATCTCAACGGAAAAATACAAAAGCAGACTGGAAGGAGTAGGGGCGAAAGTTCATCTTCACAGCGATCTGCTCAGAATGACACCTATTGATCCCGGCAGTCCGTCCGGCATACTTGCATTTTTAAAGGTTCATATCAAAACGTCACTGGAGATTTTACATATTGTGCAGCGGCTGGCAGAGGACATTCAATTCGACGCCGTCTATTATGATAAATTCGGTGCGGGAGAGCTGGTGCGGGATTATCTCAACATTCCCGGCATCTCTTCTTCAGCATCCTTCCTGTTCAATGAAGACCGTCTGAAAATACTGCCGCTCCACCCGGAATCGGGCGTGCCGTTTCAGCCGGACAGGGAATGTGAAGAGCTGTTGGCCGAGATGAAAGACAAATACGGTGTCGCCCCTGACAGCATGGTTCAATTTATGAACAACACAGGTGAATTGAACGTCGTCTATACAAGCAGATATTTTCAGCCCGAAAGTGAGACATTCGGAGATGAGTATTTATTTATCGGTCCGAGTTTTCCGAAGAGAAAAGGGCGCGTCGACTTCCCGATTGACTCACTAAAGAATGAAAAAGTCATTTATATCTCAATGGGAACGGTGCTCGGGGACACGGAAGCGTTTTTCAATCTGTGCATAGAAGCGTTCTCAGATTTTGAAGGAAAAGTAGTCATTGCCGCCGGGGAAAAAGCCGATCTGTCGAAAATCAAACAGGCGCCGGAAAACTTTATCATCGCCCCGTACGTGCCGCAGCTTGAAGTGCTGGAGCAGGCCGACGTGTTTGTCACGCATGGCGGAATGAACAGTGTAAATGAAGGCATTCATTATCAAGTGCCGCTGGTCGTCATCCCGCACGATAAAGACCAGCCGATGGTTGCGCGCCGCCTGACTGAATTGGATGCAGGCTATACCGTGCAAAAAGATGAAGTGAGCGCTGAAAAGGTAAAGCTTGCCGCGGAAGAAGTGCTGCATAACGGAAAATACAAACAAGGCATTCAAGCCATTAATGAAAGCTTTAAAGAATGTACGGACATGAAGGATGTTCTCGCCCGGATCGACCGGTTTATTGAACAAAAACATGCTCAATAATACATGGAAAAAGCCTGTTTCCTCTGTCAAGGGAAACAGGCTTTTTATAATGGCTTTTAGATGATGTGATGTTCTGCATTTGCAAGTTTCACAAGAGTCAAAAGAGATTCTGCCTCACGTGCGTCGAGTGTTTTTGCCAGACGGTCTTTTTCAAAGATCTGCTGGCCGAAGACATTCACTGACGCCTGGTCAACCGCTGTGTGCCAGTTCTTTTGTGAATGATTCTCAGAAAAAGAGAAAACGAACACGGTGAAGACCGCTATAAGCATCGCCATGACCCAAAATTTTTGCCGATTTCCTGCTGCTGACATAGGCCGCCTCCTAAACATTTTACTGGTATTAGATCATATATGAGCTGTTTTTAACAGAGTAAAGAAGTCATTATTTCATGTAGTCCAAATGAAACGGAGCACAGCCGAAAGCCCGCCGGTCAGGCCGATGAGCCAATTCATATTTTGTTCATATTTTATTAAAAGTTTATCCAAGTCTGTCCTTTACAGTAGATATAACCACAAAATGCTGCTGAAAGGAGCCTTTAAAAAATGCATATTCATATGATCAACAAAAACCAGTTTGAGAGTGACTTGGAGGCGGCCGGCTTCAGCCGTCAGGCAGATGATATTATCGGCAAAATGAAAGAGTACGTAACGGAATACGCGGCTTCATCCGAACGGTTCCTGATTGAAATTCAAACCGTCATGAACGAATACAAAGCCGTCGTCTGCGCGATGTTTTCGACCATGGAAATTGCCGGTGCAAATAAAGACGAGAAGCATGTTGAATTCGAAGCCTGCACAGTATTGTGTGAATAAAAGACATTCATCAAACCTCCGCGGCTGCCTGAACGGCAGTATACTGACTGGTGTTCCGGAAAGGGAAAATATTGAAACTTCTAAAGCGGCCGTTCGTATAAAAGGGTAAATCAGCTTGTATATGGAGGTTCGTGAAATGAACGAAAAGAAAAAACAAGCGTTTGAACAGCTTTTCAGCACTTTAGACGAAAGACATGAAATAAACGGCGCTGTATTGGCAGCGGAAAACGGCCGCATCTTATACCAGGGTTCATTCGGCGCTGCAGAACTGAAAACAAAGAGGATGCTGAATGACCAATCGGTCTTTGAATTGGCCTCGTATCGAAGCCGTTTACAGCTTTAGGCGTTATCATTTTAGAGCAGCAAGGGAAGCTGCGTTATGACGATATGATAGAGCGGTGGCTTCCTGATTTTCCTTATCCGGGCATTACCATTCGGCATTTACTCCATCATACGTCAGGATTGCCGGACTATATGGAGTTGTTCTTAACACATTGGGACCGGGACAGAATTGCCGTTAATCAAGATGTGATCAATATGCTCAAGCAGCATAAGCCGGATGCTTATTTCCCGCCGGGCAAGGAGTGGCTTTACAGTAATACGGGGTATGTGGTGTTAGCGGTTATTATAGAAATTGTATCAGGCATGAGTTTTGCTGAATTTATGAAACAAGCCGTATTTCATCCGCTTCGTATGCACGATACGCGGATTTATAACAGAAGGCTGAGTAAAGAAAACATTCCGAACTATGCATATGGCTATGTGTATGATGTTCATTCCGGAGAATATGTGCTGCCGGATGAACTTGAGGAAACTGATTATGTCGTCTTTCTTGACGGCATTCAAGGTGACGGAACCGTTAACTCCGCTATTAGAGATTTATATCTGTTTGATCAGGCTTTTTATACGGAAGAAATCATCGGCAAAGAGTCTAAAGATCAAGCGTTTACACCGGGCTATTGGAATGAAGAAGAGCAATTCGGATACGGATTTGGCTGGATGATTCAAAACAGCCCCCAAAAAGGGAAGGTTATCAGTCACGACGGAGGCTGGCCGGGCTATTCAACTCTGATGATCCGGTATATTGACCAGAATAAAACATTGATTTATCTCAGCAATATGGAACAATCGTATCAATTTGAACAAGCTGTAATTGCCGCGGCTGTAAACATCTTATTTGATCAGCCATACGTGATTCCGAAACGTCCGGCAGATCAGAAAAAAGCAGATATCGATCCTGCGATTTACAGCAGATTTACCGGCAATTACTCATTTCAGGATGACACACAGCATCGGTGGCGGTAAAAGAAAACCGATTGTATCTTACAATAGACGGGCAGACTCCATTCGAATTATTCCCAATGACGGAAACCCGTTATTTTGTCAGGGCGCTGCCGCTTGAAATTGAATTTGCAGGTGATAAAGCACAAACAGCCCCACATTTGTTTTATATCAGGACGGCACAGAAGAAACGGCTGTGCGGATAGACTGAGTGACATGCAAAACAAAACCGCCGTCCTGAGAAGACGGCGGTAATAGAAAAGTCAAACCCCTTTGATGACGCGAAATTTTCTTTTCGGCTCTGACATAAATATAGAAGAAAAAATCATAGCTCCGAGCATTGTGATGTATTCCATATAAAGCGAAACTTCTGCCAAAACCAACCCCGCAATCATTAAAACAGCGCCCAATACCACCGCAAAAACCTTCGTTTTCATGATGAGTTCCCCCTATTATCTGATAATTGAATTATACTGCATCTCCATTAATGTGTACATTTTGTGAACAATTTCACCTGATGAAAGGCAATAAAGAGAGAGTTGAAGAATTAGGAGAAATGACAGGCCATCTTTTTGTTTTACTGAAGAAACGAAAGGGAAAGTGAAAAATCAAAAAGGCAAAGGAGTTCTTGAAATGAAAGCGAGACTATTTTTATTCAGCATGTTTCTCCTGATCCCCGTTCTGGCGCTTGCCGGATGCAACAGCCAATCTTCAGGAGGAAGCGAAAAAGCGAAAGACAAAGAAACGCACTCTCACGAAGACATGAATCACTCAGGTTCATCCGAGGTGCCGAAAGGTTTAAAGAAGGCCGAAAATCCGACTTATAAAGTCGGCAGTGACGTTATGATTTTAGCTTCTCATATGAAAGGCATGAAAAATGCGCAAGGAACCGTAAAAGGTGCTTATGATACAACGGTTTACAGTGTATCTTACACTCCGGAAACGGGAGGAAAGCGCGTCGAAGATCATAAATGGGTCATTCAGGAAGAGCTGAAGGGCGCCGGTAATAAAACGTTAAAACCGGGTGACAAGGCCGTGATCGAGGCATCCCATATGAAAGGCATGAAGGGCGCCGAAGCCGTTATTGATTCAGCCAAAAAGACAACCGTTTATATGGTCGACTATACACCTACTGACGGCGGCCAAAAAGTAACCAATCATAAATGGGTGACAGAAGACGAGCTTGCTGCCGCAAAATAAAAAGACCGCAAAAGCCGAAGGAACTCCTTTGGCTTTTTTGCGGTCTCACATTTATGCGGATTTTCTTTTCAAAGCGGGTCTCGTTAAAGAGAATACAGCTAACGCGACAGCGATAATGACAATCAAACCGCCGCACCAGGCTGTTGCTGTGACTGAACCGGTTTGTCCGATCACGCCGCCGCCGATGGCTGACCCGAGCGCGATGCCGATCTGCAAAGCGGACGTGTTGAAGCTTTGCTGAATATCGGAAGACTCAGGCGCAATTTTGATTAAATAGCTTTGCTGCGCCGGCGCAAGGCTCCAGCTGAGCAATCCCCAGATCACCATCGCAGGCAGGAAAATGATTAAAGAAACCGTTGTCAGCGGAAGAATAAACAGGATCAGAGCGAAAGAAACGGTCACAAGCATGATGCTTTTAAATGCTCCTAAACGGTCATACAGCCAGCCTCCGAACGGGCCGCCGCATACCGCTGACAGACCGAACAAAAAGTAGCATACACTGACCCAAACGGAACTCAAATGAAGCGTTCTTTCCAAAAAAGGCGCAAAGTAGGCATAGAGTGTGTAATGCCCCGCCAATGTAAACAAGGTGACAAGATGTGCGCTGGCAATTTTGGCGGTCCCGATCGTCTTGATCTGCTCACGAAACGGAATCATTTTTTCGGCAGGTATTTTTTCAAAAAAGACGCTGATAATCAGCATGGAAACGAGAGATAATACGCCGATTCCCAAGAACAGAACGCGCCATCCGAAGGCATTGCTGATGATAATACCGACAGGCACGCCTAAAGCGATTGCGGAGCTGAACCCCATGAAAATGATGCCGATCGCCCGCGCTCTGTATTCAGGCGCCACGATTTTAGGAGCAATCGTTAAAGAAAGGACGACAATCAGCCCTGTGCTCATGGAAGCGAGCACCCGTGACACCATAAGTACGGCGAAATTGGGACTGAAATAAGCCACCAGATTACTTAGGAAGAAAATAAACAGTGCGATTAAATAAAGCCGCTTTCGTTCAGCCTTTGCCGTCACCGCCAAAAGCAGCGGGCCGGATACCGCGTAACCGAGCGCAAACACGCTGATCAGCTGCCCCGCGCTGACGATAGATATATCTAAGTCGGAAGCGATTTGCGGAAGAATACCGCCCACAATTAATTCAACCAATCCGACTGCGATGGTAGATGCTGCAAGCAGAAATACTTTGAAATTCATGTACAGATACTCCTTTTTTTATTTTTTAGAAAATAAAAAATCCTGATTACAAAAAGTGTACGGGACAATTTTTGTAATCAGGATTTTACGGTTCCTGGTAGACACCCTCAAACCATATCATTGAGGTTATACAATGTATGCAATATTCGGTTGTGTCCGTTTCTGCAAAAAATTCTACCATAATAGTGAGAGAGATTCCATAGAAAATTCGAGGAAATCCTTTCAATTTCAATATCGGCGGCTGTAATGTCATTGATGAAGCAGGGAAAAAAATTTATGATAACCGTAAGGAGTCTATACAGATCAAACATTATACAGCCGGAGGAAACCGATGAATAAGTACGAAAAAATCGCCAACGAAATGAGAAAGAGGATTAAAAGCAGTGTATATGACATAGATCAGCCGATCCCGGATGAAAAGACGCTCGCTGCGGAGTTCGGGTGCAGCCGGATGACGATGAAGCGGGCGCTTGATACACTTGCGGCTGAAGGGATGCTTTTCAGAAAAAGAGGGCACGGCACGTTTATCATTCAATCAGCCATGCAGGATGAGCACGTTCACGTAGTCAGCAACGAAATTCTCGGTCTGAGCAATTTGTTAAAAGGAAAAAATATCAAGAGCAAGGTCATCCGGTTTGAAGTGCAGTTTCCGTCTCAAGATGTCGCCGCACATTTGGCCATTGATGAAAAGACTCCCGTCTATTATGTAGTGAGGCTCAGAATTGTTGAAGGCGAACCGTACGTTCTTGAAAAAACGTACATGCCGGCGAGCCTTATACCCGGCATTAATGACGAGGTGCTCAACCATTCCATCTACGATCATATTACGCGGGAACTCCAGCTCAAAATCGCAGGCTCACACAGAAAAATCAGAGCGTGCAAGTCGGATGATATGGATCAGCAATATCTCGGCTGCCGGCCGGATGACCCGATACTTGAAGTCGAGCATGTAGGCTTTTTGGACAACGGCACTCCCTTTGAATATTCATTTTCCCGCCACCGTCATGACAAGTTTGTCGTGACCTCAGTCAATATAAAACGTTCATAAAAGCGCCGAAGAGTGAGAGAAAAACTCACTCTTTTTTTGTTGCCGCTGATTTACATCTTCGCTTTTTTTATGTTATATTACCCAATGATAGAATCATCCTACAAATTTCAGAGGTGTTTTGATGGAGATATCCAAAACAAGCAGACTGTCGCTCGTAGAACAAGTGGTGACGCAAATTGAATCGTTAATTCAATCGGATAAATGGCCGGTCGGGACGCGCATTCCCCCTGAGCTGGATTTAATGAAGCAATTTGATGTGAGCCGAAACACATTGCGTGAGGCCATTCGGGCGCTCGTACATGCCGGCCTGCTTCAGACAAGGCAGGGGAGCGGTACGTATGTCAGCTCATCCAGTGTTCTCGGCGCGGCATTTTACCGCCATATTAAAAAATCAAATTTGCTTGAAACATTAGAAGTCAGATACGCACTCGAAAGAGAAGCTGCGCGATTGGCGGCGGAAAGGCGTAATGACGAAGACCTGAAAGCACTGAAGGCATGCTTGGATGAATGTGAAGCGGCCTTGCAAAATGAAGATCGAAAACGGTATGCCGAGGCTGACATTAAACTGCACAAAACCATTGTACAGGCGGCCCATAACAACATGCTTTCTGATCTTTACGAGCATATGACGGAGGCGCTTTGTGCGTCAGTCCATAACCTGTTGGAAATCACCCCTGCTATACGGATCCACACCCAGCTTGCCGCCGCGATTATCGGACAGAAACCGGATCAGGCCATGGAGGCCGTCAACCAATACATCACAGTATTTAAAGATACAATACGCATGGAGGATGAACATGAAAATTAAAGACGAACGTCAAATTCTGCAAGCAAGTCAGCGTAAAAAACTGATATTGCTGGTCATCGGAGTCATATTGATAGGGGCCAACCTTAGAGCGCCTCTGACATCGGTCGGGCCGCTCGTTTCCTCAATTCGGGACAGCCTCGGCATGACCAATGCGGCTGCCGGCACTATTACGACAGTGCCGCTTTTGGCCTTTGCATGTCTGTCACCGTTTGTTCCTTTATTGTCCCGGCGCTTCGGGACCGAGATTGTGTTACTGTCATCATTAATTGTCCTGACAGCCGGAACTCTGCTGCGCTCCATCGCCGGAATCGGCACTCTCTTTTTCGGAACGATCCTGTTGGGATTGTCGATCGCCGTATGCAATGTCCTGCTGCCGAGTCTCATTAAACATAAGTTTCCCGGAAATTTAGGCATCATGACCGGCGTCTACTCGGTTTCTATGAATCTGTGCGGCGCGATTGCATCCGGCATCAGCGTGCCGATCGCCTCTTCAGCGGGGTTAGGCTGGAAAGGCGCGCTCGGCTGCTGGGCTATCCTTTCTTTCATTGCGTTTGTCATGTGGATTCCGCAAATGCGAGGACGCGAACTGCCCGTCCGCACGACTGGGACAAACGGAGAGAAGAAAAGCAGTCTGCTGCGGTCTCCGCTTGCTTGGAAGGTGACGATGTTCATGGGGCTGCAATCCCTTATTTTTTACACCGTCATCGCTTGGCTGCCGGAAATTCTTCAGCAGAATGGACTCAGCTCAAGTAAGGCGGGATGGATGCTTTCATTAATGCAATTCTCAGTCCTGCCGATTACTTTTATCGTGCCGATCGCTGCCGCTAAAATGAAAAATCAGCGCGCACTCGCCGGACTGACAGCTTTATTTTTCCTTATCGGCATTGCCGGCGTTCTTTTCGGAAGCCCGGCTCTCACTCCGCTATGGGTCATTTTAATCGGAATTGCGGGAGGCTGTGCATTCAGCTTGGCGATGATGTTCTTCAGCCTGCGGACCCGGCATGTTCATGAAGCCGCGGCGCTTTCCGGCATGGCCCAGTCATTCGGATACCTGCTTGCCGCGTTCGGGCCGCTCGTATTCGGTTTGCTGCATGACATCACGCACGGCTGGACGGTTCCGTTATTCATGCTGATCGCAGTCTCCGTTCTGATTTTCATTTTTGGAGTCGGAGCGGGAAAAGCGGAACAGATCAAAACAGCATAAAAAAACAAAGGGCCCGCTTAGGGTCCTTTGTTTTTTATTTAAAAAGCTGTCTCAGGCCGTCACGTTGTCAGTTTTAAGCCGATGACACCAATGAGGATAAGCCCTAGAGACACCAATTGTGACAGATTGAATTTTTCTTTAAACCAAAGTATGCCCACGGCCGAAACGCCGATGCTTCCCATGCCGGTCCAAGCCGCATACGCGACACCTGTGGGAAGAACCTGCATCGCTCCGGAAAGGCAAAAGAATGAAAGCATAAAGCCTGTTACCATGACAATCAGCGGCCACTTTTTTTTAAAACCGTCAATATGTTTCATGGCAACGGCCGCTACAACTTCCTCCGCTCCGGCAATAAATAACAGCAGCCATGCCATTAATGTTCACCCCTTGTTTCAGTTTCTTTCGTATATACCTTCATTCCTAAAATGCCGGACAACAGCAAAGTCAAAAAGAATATTTGCCCGATTGAAAACGATTCGCCTAAAATGACGCCCGTTACATATGTGCCGACGGTGCCTATTCCGACAAAAACGGTATATGCGGCAGCCATTGGAATTTTTTTATAAGAGCGGATCAGCATCAGAAAGCTGACGGCAATCAGAAGGAAAATACCAATCCAATCAAAGAGCGAATCCGCATGCTTCAGGGCGGACGCCCAAACTACTTCTAACAGTCCGGCTATCAATACAAGCAGCCAATACATGATACAGTCACCTCAGTTATGAATGAATGTCAGTCATTTTTACGGCGGTCAAAAATGATCGGTCTCTGCCAATCATTTCTGCAAGCTTCTTTTGAGAAAGCTGAATATTTCTTTTTTATATACTTCGAGATCGACATCCTGTTCACAGCCGATATAAAACCGTTCAGCCGCGTTCTCGACAACGTTGATAATCGTTCTGGCCGTCCATCTGACATGAATGCCGCTGTGGACCTCACCCTGTTCAATGGCCGTATTGATCACGCCTTCCAGCCAGGAATAATAAGGCTGATAAATGGCTTCCCATTTCTCCATTGAATGATCGATGGCAAGACCGGAATAACAGAGAACGATAATATCTTTATGAAGCCGGGTGATGTGAAATGTCTCATCTACCAAAATGTCCAGCAACGTCCAAAAATCTTCAGAACCGTCCGTTTTCCCTTTTATTCTGTCCAGCGTAGTGTCGAGCAGGTTTTCTGCAATCGCGGATATCAGTGCGTTTTTAGAAGAAAAATATAAATAAAACGTACCTTGGGCCGTTCCGGCTTTTTTGACGATTTCTGAAATGGATGCTTTGTCTAATCCTTTTTCAGAAATGACTTCAATCGCGGCTTGCAGGATCTTTTCGTATTTTCCCGAGCTTTGTTTTGCCAATAGAGGGGTTCCTCCTTTTATGAATGACTGTCATTCATTTTATCGCATGTTCTCTTTTTTGTCATCCCTTAAAATAAAAATACCGGAAAGAAGACCATACTTCTTTCCGGCATTCGTCATTTATCACTGTCGATCATAGCCTTCGGCAGTCCC
Organism: Bacillus sp. FSL P4-0334; assembly: GCF_038004825.1. NCBI lineage: Bacteria > Bacillati > Bacillota > Bacilli > Caryophanales > Bacillaceae > Bacillus > Bacillus sp. FSL P4-0334. The sequence goes on from NZ_JBBORX010000001.1 coordinate 1,645,528, forward strand.
GTATATTTTGCCCAGTAATAAATACCGAGCGAACCGATGGCGATCAGAATCAGGTCAAGCGGATTGCTGATAATGCCCAATCCGTGGCCGAACGAGCCGAGATAGGAGAAAATCAGCATCATGACATAAAAGCCGACGATCCACCATGCTGATTTCAGCTGCTGCCGTATGCTGACATCATCTTTGGGAGCATATTTACTGAAACAGAGATAGATCAGAAACATGACAATTTGAGAACCGAGAAGCCAGGATACGGTGCGCCATCCGGACCAATATACAATATAAGAGGTAAAAATAAACGACAGCGGCCCGATGATGCTCATCCCTTTTAAATAAAACGGTCTGTTAATATTCTTCGCGTTGACTCTCAGCGCCGCAGAAGAAATCGGCGCAATCGCATAAGACAGAATCAATGCGACGGAGCATACGTTGACAAGAGCGTTCCAAGAAGGGAACGGAAGCGTCCAAAAAACAGCCAGACCGAACGAAAGCCAAAGGGAGGCACGCGGTGTCCCGGTTTCTTTATTGACTTTAGAAAAAATGCTGAATAATGTTCCGTTTCTGGCCCAGGCATAGACGAGACGTGAAGTCGTATTCATAAAGATATTTCCGTTACCGCCCGGTGATAAAATCGCATCTAAAATGACCAATGTCGCCAGCCACCCCAAACCGAGCAAAACGGCGATATCTTTGAACGGAAGGGAGAATTCAGTCCCGATAGCCGGCCATCCGTGCTTCAGGGTATCCGCCGGGATCGCCCCGATAAAAGTGAGCTGCAGCACGGTGTAAATAATAGTAGAAACGATAATACAGACAATCAATGCGATCGGAATGTTCCGCTTCGGATTCTGCACTTCACTCGCGACAGCCACAATCGGATGCAGCCCAAGGTATGCAAACATGACGCCGCCTGTGGAAATCGCGGCCTGAATTCCGGTGAAGCCAAAAGGCGCGAATCCGTGAACGGTCATATTGCCCGGGTGAAAATGAAAAATCAGTACCACAATTACCGTAATCGGTACGACATATTTAAAAATCGAAATAATGAAGTTTGCTTTCGCAAAGGTTTTGACACTCCAGTAATTGAGGAGGAAGAACAGGCAGAGCAGCGCAAATTGCAATATCCACCCGGCAATTGTCGGAGAATCGGAGCCTTTTACGGTCAAACCGGGAAACCAATACGCCACGTATTGGCGGACTGCCGTGACTTCTATAGAAATAAGACTCGTGTATGCCACAATGGTGACAAAGGAAATTAAATATCCGACGAGGTGTCCGTGTGAATATACGGGATACCGGATAATTCCCCCGGTCCGCGGCAGCGCGGCGCCCAGTTCCGCATAAACCAAGCCGATCAATAAGATGATTCCCCCGCCGATCAGCCAGGAAAAAACGCCTGATGGGCCCGCTTTAGAGGCGACGTTGCTGACGGCAAACAGCCATGCCGAACCGAATATGGCTCCCATGCCGATTAAAATAAGATCAAAAAGTGACATAGTTTTCTGGAAGTTTCCTTGCTTAGACATTCGCTGCCTCCTTAGAAAAGACATTGTTCTCTTTACATAATTCCCATTATCATTCAAACATACCCAGCCGGCCGGCTGGAAAATTAGGACAACTTTCGAAACGAAGTATGTACAGCAATGTGCTCACATTATAATAACGGCCGTATGGCAAGATCTCCCGGCTTATATTCCCCGTTTTAAACACATTCAAACCTCATATTCAGAAAAACAAAAAACGCCCGAAACAGGCGTTTTTTTGTTACAAGTTCATATCTTTCAGTCCGGGGCTGTGCTCATTCGGAAGCTCAGGAAGTTCCGGCACGGGGAAACCTTTAGGAGGCTCGGACACACTTAATTCGCCGCCGTTTCGGCTCGGCGTCGTTCCCTGCAGAATTTCTCCGATCCGTGTCGGATCCAGTCTGAAATTAAATTGGGTATTATGATAACCCATCTCAACGAATTTCCGGCATTCCGGGTATTTTTCAATATCATAATTCGGCACGGGAAATAATTTGCCCCATTCGACACCCAGTGTTTCCAACGCTTTTGTAAATGCATTTTGATGGGCGTTGTCACGGACGATCAGAAAACCGAGTGTTTCTCTGAACGTCTGATTTGAACTCATTTCATAAATGCGCGTCTTTTGCAGCACGCCGGTTGATTCCAGCACGACATTGTCCAATAAATCGGAAATCAGATTCCCGTGGTTGTATACCCAAGACCCGTTCCATGGATTGCCGCCGGCGTCTACAGGAAGAGAACTTTGCGCTCCGATGATAAAATGGTGCGGATTGGCGTGTTTAACTGCTTCGTCAAGCGGCGCCTGATCTGCTGCCTGATTTCCGGGGCCCTCAGCGCCGCTTTCGTCGAGCAGCGCATTAATCGTATGCTGGACAAGCTCAACGTGTGCGATCTCTTCTAAAAATACACCGCGAAGCAGGTCACGGAACTGTTTTTCTTTTCCTCTGAAATTAGAGCTTTGGAAAAAGTATTGCATCATCGTCCGCATTTCTCCGTAGTGCCCGCCTAAAATTTCCTGAAGCACCTTGGCCGCGGCCGGGTCCGGCTTGTCCGGTTTAATGATATTGATCAGCTCTTCTTTGTAATAATACATAAACAGCGCCCCCTGAAAGAAGTTTTCGGTTCTTCTGTTAGTGTCTTTGCAAAGTCAGTTTTTATGTATCGGCATCAAAAAAAGGACGGAAAGCGTGTCCGTCCTTCTGTGTTAAGCCTCAACAGCCCCGCGAAGTTTCGAGTTGACAAGCCCGTTCCATCCTTGATCCATCGTACTGTGAATCTCGGAGCTTTTCCGATTGACTTTATTGATGACGGCTTCCGGCTCTTTCCATCCGCCGTGAATGAGAGTGAATTCCGTATCTCCGCTTTCTGTTTCCTTTAAGACAAAAGAAACGATCCAGCCTTCCGTATCCCACGAAAAAGAAAGGCGGTACGGCGCTTCAATATCCAGCAGCTTGCACGGAGACGGACCGAACGGAGATTCCAGCTGAAACTCACTGTCTTCTTGAGGTGTGAAATCATTCGGCATAAACCAGAGAGACAGGCCGTCCGCAGTGGAGACCGTATCCCAGACAACTTGTATCGGCGCCTTGAAAACGGCGGTATGAATAATGTCCGGTAATGGCTGATTGCTGCTGCTGTTGTTTTTGTTATCTTTGTTTTGTTTATCAGACATGATGCGTAACCACTCTTTCGCTGTTTTTACTTTTGATCATACTACACGGGGCAGGACATTTGAAATCAAATCAAACTTATTCTATGCTTTTCCAAAGCCATTCAATTCATTTTAAGGAGACGTAGTGATGACAGATCAATTTAAAGCGTTAGTAGTCGATCAACGTGAAGACCGGTTTTCAGTCAGCGTACGGGAGCTGGCGGTTCAGGACCTTCCCGAGGGTGAAGTGCTGATTAAGGTTTGCTACTCAGGGGTGAATTATAAAGACAGCTTGGCTGCCATTCCTGACGGCAAGATTGTAACGTCGTATCCTTTCGTGCCGGGAATTGATTTAGCGGGAATCGTCGTTTCCTCAGATGACGCCCGTTTCAAAGAGGGGGACAAAGTCATTGCGACAAGCTACGGCATAGGTGTTTCCCGCTTTGGCGGTTATAGCGGGATGGCCCGCATTCCGGCTGATTGGATCGTGCCGCTGCCTGAAGGTCTGACACTTAAAGAAGCCATGACGATCGGAACCGCCGGCTTCACTGCCGCATTGTCCGTCCAGCGTCTTGAAGAAAACCATGCCGCTCCTGAAAAAGGGAAGGTGCTGGTGACGGGAGCGACAGGCGGCGTCGGAAGCTTTGCCGTCTCCATTCTTTCAACCTTAGGTTACGAGGTCGAGGCCAGTACGGGAAAAGAAGACGAAAGCGGCTATTTGAAGAGCCTCGGAGCAAAGACGGTCATTCACCGTGACGAAGTGTATAACGGCACGTTAAAACCAATGCAAAAACAAAAATGGGCAGCGGCCGTCGATCCGGTCGGAGGTGAGCCGCTTGCTTCAGTTCTCAGCCAGATTCAGTACGGCGGATCAGTTGCTGTGAGCGGACTGACAGCGGGAACGAAACTCCCGTCTACAGTCTTTCCGTTTATATTGCGCGGCGTCAGTCTCTTGGGAATCGATTCCGTATTCTGTCCGATGGAGACACGAAAGAAAACATGGCAGCGTTTAGCTGATGACTTCAAGCCTGCAGATCTGGAGGCCTTTATTCAAAAGGAAATTACACTTGAAGAGCTGCCGGATACGCTTCCTGCTCTTTTAAAAGGAGAAGCGAGAGGAAGAACGATCGTTACAATAAACGAAGAATAAATCAAAAACCCCCAACTGCTGATTGGGGGTTTTCAATATATAATCAATTTTTTATCTAAAAGAGATTAACTATTGATCATATAGTGAAAATGAGTTGATTAAAAACATAAATTGATTACATATAGGTAATATAAAGGTAAGTTATAAAATTTTCTGAAATATTTATTGACTGAAAGCGCTTTTAAAATTATGATAATAACATAAATGCCAATAATATCATTATAACTTCACTACAAAGTAACTATAAAATAACAATTTAACGAGAGGGGAGAGTGGATAATCACTATAAGTGATAACGCTTTCAAATTATTTTCTTCTTATATAACTGTTTTGGACGGTCAGAACTTGTATGCAGACGTTATGGGTGCAAATATTGATAACTGAATATTCCGATATTATCTCTGTGTAAAAACTAGGAGGATTTGAAGATGAATAAAAATAGCAGCCAGCATTCATTTTTGAGAACCATCATTTTAGTATCGACGTTCGGGGGTCTACTTTTCGGCTACGATACCGGTGTAATTAATGGGGCGCTGCCGTTTATGGCGGAAGCTGACCAGCTTAATCTTACCGCTTTGACTGAAGGGATGGTGGCGAGCTCCCTGCTCTTGGGGGCTGCGATCGGTGCGGTTTTCGGAGGGAGATTGTCGGACTATAACGGCAGACGTAAAAATATCCTTATCCTTGCCGTTTTGTTCTTTGTAGCAACGCTTGGATGTACACTGGCGCCTAGCGTATCGGTTATGATCATCTCCCGTTTTCTGCTGGGACTTGCCGTCGGGGGAGCATCCGTAACCGTTCCGGCATATTTGGCTGAAATGTCGCCGGCGGAAAGCCGAGGGAGAATGGTTACCCAAAATGAATTGATGATTGTAACAGGCCAGCTGCTTGCCTTCACGTGTAATGCTATCATCGGCAATGTGCTTGGTGATATCTCTCACGCCTGGCGCTATATGCTCGTTATCGCGGCCCTTCCGGCGGTATTCTTGTTTTTCGGTATGCTGAAAGTTCCTGAAAGTCCGCGCTGGCTGGTTTCTAAAGGGAGAAAAGAAGATGCTCTGCACGTTCTCCGGCGAATAAGGAATGAAGAGAAAGCGAAGTCTGAGCTCACTGAGATTGAATCTGCCTTTCATAAGGAAGCTGAGATGGAGCAGGCCGCCTTTAAGGATCTTGCCGTTCCGTGGGTGCGCCGCATTGTGTTTATCGGGATCGGAATTGCGGTAGTGCAGCAGCTCACCGGCGTGAATTCAATTATGTATTATGGAACTCAAATTTTAAAAGATGCCGGTTTCGAGACAAAAGCCGCATTAATCGGCAATATCGCTAACGGTGTGATTTCGGTGCTCGCGACTTTTGTAGGAATATGGCTTCTCGGCAAAGTCGGCCGCCGCCCGATGCTGATGACGGGGCTGATCGGAACGACTGCGGTGCTGCTTTTGATCGGAGTTCTGTCTGTCGTGCTGAAAGGATCGCCTGCTCTTCCTTATGTGGTTCTTTCATTAACAGTCACTTTCCTTGCGTTTCAGCAGGGGGCTGTCTCTCCGGTGACCTGGCTGATGCTGTCGGAGATATTCCCGCTTCGATTGCGGGGACTTGGTATGGGGGTCACTGTCTTCTGCCTCTGGATCGTGAACTTCCTTGTTGGTTTCACTTTTCCGGTCCTGCTCGCAAACATCGGATTGTCTGCAACCTTCTTCATTTTTGTCCTGTTAGGGATAGCGTCCGTTATATTTGTGAAAAGGTTCCTTCCGGAAACGAAAGGTCTGTCGCTCGAACAGCTTGAACAAAACTTCCGTACTTATGAAAAAACAGATCGTAATAGCGCAGAAGCCAAGGTGAGCGGGTAATCTGGATAGACGCGGGGTTCCTAGGAATCCTGCTTTTTTATTTATTATATAGAAGGGAATAATAAGTGAGAAAAAAGTTTCGTAAAAGTGTTGACCTAATTTAAAGTGCATGGTATATTATTAAACGTCGCTGATGAACAAAGCGATAACGACAAATGAGAAAATGATCTTTTAAAAAAAGACTTTACAAATTCTCGAAAGCGTGTATAATAAATGAGGTCGAGAAAAAGACTTCGAAAAGAAATAAAAAACACTTGACATCATAACTGATTGGTAGTATGATAGTTAAGTCGCCTGATAAGCGCCCGTAGCTCAATTGGATAGAGCGTTTGACTACGGATCAAAAGGTTAGGGGTTCGACTCCTCTCGGGCGCGCCAATTCAAACGCGGGTGTAGTTTAGTGGTAAAACCTCAGCCTTCCAAGCTGATGTCGTGAGTTCGATTCTCATCACCCGCTCCATTATAATGATCTTTGAAAACTAAACAAGACAAAACGTACCTGTTAATTCAAAGTTTTAAATAAATCGCACAGCGATGTGCGTAGTCAGTCAAACTACTTTATCGGAGAGTTTGATCCTGGCTCAGGACGAACGCTGGCGGCGTGCCTAATACATGCAAGTCGAGCGGACAGATGGGAGCTTGCTCCCTGATGTTAGCGGCGGACGGGTGAGTAACACGTGGGTAACCTGCCTGTAAGACTGGGATAACTCCGGGAAACCGGGGCTAATACCGGATGGTTGTCTGAACCGCATGGTTCAGACATAAAAGGTGGCTTCGGCTACCACTTACAGATGGACCCGCGGCGCATTAGCTAGTTGGTGAGGTAACGGCTCACCAAGGCGACGATGCGTAGCCGACCTGAGAGGGTGATCGGCCACACTGGGACTGAGACACGGCCCAGACTCCTACGGGAGGCAGCAGTAGGGAATCTTCCGCAATGGACGAAAGTCTGACGGAGCAACGCCGCGTGAGTGATGAAGGTTTTCGGATCGTAAAGCTCTGTTGTTAGGGAAGAACAAGTGCCGTTCAAATAGGGCGGCACCTTGACGGTACCTAACCAGAAAGCCACGGCTAACTACGTGCCAGCAGCCGCGGTAATACGTAGGTGGCAAGCGTTGTCCGGAATTATTGGGCGTAAAGGGCTCGCAGGCGGTTTCTTAAGTCTGATGTGAAAGCCCCCGGCTCAACCGGGGAGGGTCATTGGAAACTGGGGAACTTGAGTGCAGAAGAGGAGAGTGGAATTCCACGTGTAGCGGTGAAATGCGTAGAGATGTGGAGGAACACCAGTGGCGAAGGCGACTCTCTGGTCTGTAACTGACGCTGAGGAGCGAAAGCGTGGGGAGCGAACAGGATTAGATACCCTGGTAGTCCACGCCGTAAACGATGAGTGCTAAGTGTTAGGGGGTTTCCGCCCCTTAGTGCTGCAGCTAACGCATTAAGCACTCCGCCTGGGGAGTACGGTCGCAAGACTGAAACTCAAAGGAATTGACGGGGGCCCGCACAAGCGGTGGAGCATGTGGTTTAATTCGAAGCAACGCGAAGAACCTTACCAGGTCTTGACATCCTCTGACAATCCTAGAGATAGGACGTCCCCTTCGGGGGCAGAGTGACAGGTGGTGCATGGTTGTCGTCAGCTCGTGTCGTGAGATGTTGGGTTAAGTCCCGCAACGAGCGCAACCCTTGATCTTAGTTGCCAGCATTCAGTTGGGCACTCTAAGGTGACTGCCGGTGACAAACCGGAGGAAGGTGGGGATGACGTCAAATCATCATGCCCCTTATGACCTGGGCTACACACGTGCTACAATGGACAGAACAAAGGGCAGCGAAACCGCGAGGTTAAGCCAATCCCACAAATCTGTTCTCAGTTCGGATCGCAGTCTGCAACTCGACTGCGTGAAGCTGGAATCGCTAGTAATCGCGGATCAGCATGCCGCGGTGAATACGTTCCCGGGCCTTGTACACACCGCCCGTCACACCACGAGAGTTTGTAACACCCGAAGTCGGTGAGGTAACCTTTTAGGAGCCAGCCGCCGAAGGTGGGACAGATGATTGGGGTGAAGTCGTAACAAGGTAGCCGTATCGGAAGGTGCGGCTGGATCACCTCCTTTCTAAGGATTTTAACGGAATATAAGACCTTGGGTCTTATAAACAGAACGTTCCCTGTCTTGTTTAGTTTTGAAGGATCATTCCTTCAAAACATAGGAACACCTGCTAAATGCGCCACTTCCTGTGGCAACGCATGTGTTAGCATGTCCTATGCGTTGTTCTTTGAAAACTAGATAACAGAAGTAATTCACATTCAATTAGTAATGCAAGATATCACGTAGTGATTCTTTTTAACGGTTAAGTTAGAAAGGGCGCACGGTGGATGCCTTGGCACTAGGAGCCGATGAAGGACGGGACGAACACCGATATGCTTCGGGGAGCTGTAAGCAAGCTTTGATCCGGAGATTTCCGAATGGGGAAACCCACCACTCGTAATGGAGTGGTATCCATATCTGAATACATAGGATATGAGAAGGCAGACCCGGGGAACTGAAACATCTAAGTACCCGGAGGAAGAGAAAGCAAATGCGATTCCCTGAGTAGCGGCGAGCGAAACGGGACCAGCCCAAACCAAGAGGCTTGCCTCTTGGGGTTGTAGGACACTCTGTACGGAGTTACAAAGGAACGAGGTAGATGAAGAGGTCTGGAAAGGCCCGCCATAGGAGGTAACAGCCCTGTAGTCAAAACTTCGTTCTCTCCTGAGTGGATCCTGAGTACGGCGGAACACGTGAAATTCCGTCGGAATCCGGGAGGACCATCTCCCAAGGCTAAATACTCCCTAGTGACCGATAGTGAACCAGTACCGTGAGGGAAAGGTGAAAAGCACCCCGGAAGGGGAGTGAAAGAGATCCTGAAACCGTGTGCCTACAAGTAGTCAGAGCCCGTTAACGGGTGATGGCGTGCCTTTTGTAGAATGAACCGGCGAGTTACGATCCCGTGCAAGGTTAAGCAGAAGATGCGGAGCCGCAGCGAAAGCGAGTCTGAATAGGGCGAATTGAGTACGTGGTCGTAGACCCGAAACCAGGTGATCTACCCATGTCCAGGGTGAAGTTCAGGTAACACTGAATGGAGGCCCGAACCCACGCACGTTGAAAAGTGCGGGGATGAGGTGTGGGTAGGGGTGAAATGCCAATCGAACCTGGAGATAGCTGGTTCTCTCCGAAATAGCTTTAGGGCTAGCCTCAAGGTAAGAGTCTCGGAGGTAGAGCACTGATTGGACTAGGGGCCCCTACCGGGTTACCGAATTCAGTCAAACTCCGAATGCCGATGACTTATCCTTGGGAGTCAGACTGCGAGTGATAAGATCCGTAGTCGAAAGGGAAACAGCCCAGACCGCCAGCTAAGGTCCCAAAGTATACGTTAAGTGGAAAAGGATGTGGAGTTGCTTAGACAACCAGGATGTTGGCTTAGAAGCAGCCACCATTTAAAGAGTGCGTAATAGCTCACTGGTCGAGTGACTCTGCGCCGAAAATGTACCGGGGCTAAACGTATCACCGAAGCTGCGGACTGTTCTTCGAACAGTGGTAGGAGAGCGTTCTAAGGGCTGTGAAGCAAGACCGGAAGGACTTGTGGAGCGCTTAGAAGTGAGAATGCCGGTATGAGTAGCGAAAGAGGGGTGAGAATCCCCTCCACCGAATGCCTAAGGTTTCCTGAGGAAGGCTCGTCCGCTCAGGGTTAGTCGGGACCTAAGCCGAGGCCGAAAGGCGTAGGCGATGGATAACAGGTTGATATTCCTGTACCACCTCCTCACCATTTGAGCAATGGGGGGACGCAGGAGGATAGGGTAAGCGCGGTATTGGATATCCGCGTCCAAGCAGTTAGGCTGGGAAATAGGCAAATCCGTTTCCCGTGAAGGCTGAGCTGTGATGGCGAGCGAATTATAGTAGCGAAGTTCCTGATTCCACACTGCCAAGAAAAGCCTCTAGCGAGGTGAGAGGTGCCCGTACCGCAAACCGACACAGGTAGGCGAGGAGAGAATCCTAAGGTGATCGAGAGAACTCTCGTTAAGGAACTCGGCAAAATGACCCCGTAACTTCGGGAGAAGGGGTGCTCTGTTAGGGTGCAAGCCCGAGAGAGCCGCAGTGAATAGGCCCAGGCGACTGTTTAGCAAAAACACAGGTCTCTGCGAAGCCGTAAGGCGAAGTATAGGGGCTGACGCCTGCCCGGTGCTGGAAGGTTAAGAGGAGCGCTTAGCGTAAGCGAAGGTGCGAATTGAAGCCCCAGTAAACGGCGGCCGTAACTATAACGGTCCTAAGGTAGCGAAATTCCTTGTCGGGTAAGTTCCGACCCGCACGAAAGGCGCAACGATCTGGGCACTGTCTCAACGAGAGACTCGGTGAAATTATAGTACCTGTGAAGATGCAGGTTACCCGCGACAGGACGGAAAGACCCCGTGGAGCTTTACTGCAGCCTGATATTGAATGTTGGTACAGCTTGTACAGGATAGGTAGGAGCCTTGGAAACCGGAGCGCCAGCTTCGGTGGAGGCATCGGTGGGATACTACCCTGGCTGTATTGACCTTCTAACCCGCCGCCCTTATCGGGCGGGGAGACAGTGTCAGGTGGGCAGTTTGACTGGGGCGGTCGCCTCCTAAAAGGTAACGGAGGCGCCCAAAGGTTCCCTCAGAATGGTTGGAAATCATTCGCAGAGTGTAAAGGCACAAGGGAGCTTGACTGCGAGACCTACAAGTCGAGCAGGGACGAAAGTCGGGCTTAGTGATCCGGTGGTTCCGCATGGAAGGGCCATCGCTCAACGGATAAAAGCTACCCCGGGGATAACAGGCTTATCTCCCCCAAGAGTCCACATCGACGGGGAGGTTTGGCACCTCGATGTCGGCTCATCGCATCCTGGGGCTGTAGTCGGTCCCAAGGGTTGGGCTGTTCGCCCATTAAAGCGGTACGCGAGCTGGGTTCAGAACGTCGTGAGACAGTTCGGTCCCTATCCGTCGCGGGCGCAGGAAATTTGAGAGGAGCTGTCCTTAGTACGAGAGGACCGGGATGGACGCACCGCTGGTGTACCAGTTGTTCTGCCAAGGGCATCGCTGGGTAGCTATGTGCGGACGGGATAAGTGCTGAAAGCATCTAAGCATGAAGCCCCCCTCAAGATGAGATTTCCCATTCCGCAAGGAAGTAAGATCCCTGAAAGATGATCAGGTTGATAGGTCTGAGGTGGAAGTGTGGCGACACATGGAGCTGACAGATACTAATCGATCGAGGACTTAACCAATTTGAATGTATGCTTACTGTTATCTAGTTTTGAGAGAACACTCTCAATGGTTTGGTGGCGATAGCGAAGAGGTCACACCCGTTCCCATGCCGAACACGGAAGTTAAGCTCTTCAGCGCCGATGGTAGTCGGGGGTTTCCCCCTGTGAGAGTAGGACGCCGCCAAGCTTTTCTAAAATTTTATCATCGCGGGGTGGAGCAGTTCGGTAGCTCGTCGGGCTCATAACCCGAAGGTCGCAGGTTCAAATCCTGCCCCCGCAACCAAAAAATAAATGGTCCGGTAGTTCAGTTGGTTAGAATGCCTGCCTGTCACGCAGGAGGTCGCGGGTTCGAGTCCCGTCCGGACCGCCATTTTTATTGTAAACGAAACGATCATGTTTTCGTTTTTTTTGTGTTTTCTTTTAAATGCTGGCAGCTTGGTATCTAACCAAGCTTTCTTTTATATCGTTAAAGTCTTGGATATTGAAACATAATCCGATACACTAGAAAGAGCTGTATTTCACAAGAGCGTCAGAAAGGGAGACGGGAGATATATGGATGAGTTTGATTTGATTCACAGTATTACGCCGCATTCGCATTATCATCCTTCCGTCGATGTAGGGATCGGTGATGATGGTGCGGTTTATACAGCGTCACCCCATATGCAGCAAATTGTCTGCCTTGATACAATGGTGGAGAATGTCCATTTTAAATTAGAGTATTCCTCTCCTCATGATATCGGTTATAAAGCGCTTGCTGTTAACATTAGTGACGTGGCGGCGATGGGAGGCATTCCGAAGTTTTATTTGGTGTCTCTAGCGGTTCCTTCTTGCTGGCAGAAAGCTGACGTCCAGGCAATGTATGAAGGAATGGCGGAACTGGCGAAACTATATCAAATGGATTTGATCGGGGGAGATACCGTCTCCGCTTCCGGTCAAGCTGTTATTACCGTTACTGTCATCGGAGAAATTGAGAAGGATCGCGCTTGTCTGCGAAGCTCGGCAAGACCCGGGGATGTTGTGTTTGTTACGGGGGATATCGGTTCGTCTGCAGCAGGACTGTCTCTTTTGTTGGGAGAAACACTTCCTTCTGCTTTTCACACGAGTGATTATTTTATCCGAAAACATAAACGGCCCGTTCCGAGAGTTCAGGTCGGCCGCTTCTGCTCTCAGCTTCAGCGCACGGCTCTGAATGATATCAGTGACGGATTGGCCAGTGAGCTGCATGAAATAGCTGCGGCAAGTTCAGTTACGATAGAAATTGAAGAACAACTTCTGCCGGTGCATCCGGATTTGCCTGAGGGAGATTCTGAGTGGAAGAAATGGGTGTTATTTGGCGGTGAAGATTTTGAATTGGTTGGAACGGTTTCTCAGCAAGAGTGGATTTCTTTGCTTGATTACTGCACTCAATCGGGCATTCCGATTGCGAAGATAGGAGCGGTAACTGAACGGAAGGAAGCATGGGTTCTTTTGACAGCCAATGATCAGAGACAAATCGTCCTTGAGAAAAAAGGATACAATCATTTTAAATAAGACGGGTGACTCACTTTGAAGACATTACAATGGAGAACGAAAAACCCCGAAGAAACGAAAGCCGTAGCCAAGCTTGCCGCTTCTTTGGCAAAGCCGGGAGACATTTTGACACTGGAAGGCGACTTAGGCGCGGGAAAAACGACTTTTACAAAGGGTTTTGCCGAAGGACTGGGAATCACGAGAGTGGTAAACAGCCCGACTTTTACAATTATAAAAGAATACCATGACGGTTCGCTTCCTCTATATCATATGGATGTGTATCGTATGGAGGATGAAAGCGAAGACTTAGGACTTGAAGAATATTTTGAGGGACAAGGCGTCTGTTTAATTGAATGGGCTCATTTAATTCAGGATCAGCTGCCTGCTGAACGGCTGCAGATCGTCATCACAAGAGCCGGTGATGAGGCAAGGGACATTACCTTTACGGCTTGCGGAACACGGTATGAAACGCTTTGTGAGGAGATAAATAAACATGACAATACTGGCAATTGATACGTCAAATTACACGTTGGGTGCCGCGCTCGTTCGTGACAAAACGGTGAGGGCGGAGTATATTACATATTTAAAAAAGAATCATTCCGTGCGGGCCATGCCTGCTGTCAATTCATTGCTGAAGGATTGCGGCCTAACACCGCAGGACCTTACGAAAATAGCGGTGGCGAAAGGACCGGGTTCGTACACAGGTGTCAGAATCGGTGTGACGCTGGCAAAAACATTGGCATGGTCGCTGAAGCTTCCGGTTTCCGCTGTCTCGAGTCTGGAGGTGCTGGCGGCTAACGGACGGCACTTTCAAGGACTGATCTGCCCGTTATTTGATGCCCGGCGCGGACAGGTATATACGGGACTTTATGAATATCAGGACGGCCGATTACAATCCGTTCTTCCTGATCAGAATGTCCTTTTGACTGATTGGCTCGGCATGCTGAAAGAAAAAGCGTCTCCGGTTTTATTTTTAGGGCACGATACAGCCATTCATGAAGAAACCATTCTGCATGAGCTGACATCTCAAGCAGTGATTGGAACGGCTGCACAGCATAATCCGCGGCCGTCAGAGCTGGCGTTTTTAGGCTTGGAAAAAGAGGAAGCGGATGTCCACAGCCTTGTTCCGGATTATTTGCGTCTGGCAGAGGCTGAAGCGAAATGGATGGAATCTCAAAAATAGGGTGATAGGGATGAAAACGAAAACGGCGATTCGAAGCATGCGTCCGGAAGATATTGATCAAATTTATGAAATTGAAACAGCATCCTTTACTTCTCCGTGGACGAAGGATTCATTTTATCATGAGCTTTTGGAAAATCCGTATGCCCACTACCTTGTCATTGAAAAGGACGGCTGTCTGGCGGGGTATTGCGGAATCTGGATTATTATAGATGACGCGCAGATTACGAACATAGCCATTAAGCCGGAATATCGGGGCCAATCATTGGGAGAAACGCTGTTTCGCTCTGCGATAGAATTGTGCAGAGAAGAAAAGGCAAGAAGGCTCTCTCTCGAAGTCAGGGTCTCAAATCATCCCGCCCAATCCTTATATAAAAAATTCGGTCTTCAGGCCGGAGGAATCAGAAAACAATACTATACAGATAACGGAGAAGATGCGTTATTAATGTGGGTGACATTACATGAGTGAAAAACAAGATATTTATGTATTAGGAATCGAAACAAGCTGTGATGAAACAGCGGCCTCGGTCGTGAAAAACGGGAATGAAATTATTTCAAACGTTGTCGCTTCTCAAATTGAAAGCCATAAACGTTTCGGCGGGGTCGTGCCTGAAATAGCGTCCAGACATCATGTGGAGCAGATTACCCTTGTGATTGAGGAAGCTCTTTCAAAAGCGGAGATGGGCTTTGATGATCTTGATGCGATTGCCGTAACGGAAGGACCCGGACTTGTCGGAGCCCTGTTAATCGGAGTCAATGCGGCAAAGGCGTTAAGCTTTGCCCATCAAATACCGCTAGTCGGCGTCCATCACATTGCGGGTCATATTTATGCAAACAGGCTGATAGGAGAGCTTCAATTCCCGGCGCTTGCTTTGGTTGTGTCAGGCGGACATACGGAATTGGTTTATATGAAAGAGCACGGTTCATTCGAGGTTATCGGTGAAACGCTGGATGATGCCGCAGGCGAAGCTTATGACAAAGTGGCAAGAACGATGGGGCTTCCTTATCCGGGAGGGCCGCAGATTGATAAGCTGGCTGCTGTGGGAACGGATTCCATTCCGCTTCCGCGTGCGTGGCTGGAAGAAGGGTCTTACAATTTCAGCTTCAGCGGCCTGAAGTCAGCCGTGATTAACACGCTTCATAACGCCTCACAAAAAAATGAGGTGATTCCTCCGGAGGATCTTGCCGCAAGCTTTCAGCAGAGTGTCATTGATGTACTGACGGCAAAAACCTCTAAGGCCGCGAAAGAATACGGGGTTAAACAAGTGCTGCTGGCAGGGGGCGTAGCCGCTAACAAAGGGCTGAGAGCCGCACTGCAGCAGGAATTCAGCCATTCGGGAGATCCCGAGCTTATCATCCCGCCGCTTTCTTTATGCACGGACAATGCAGCGATGATTGCGGCTGTTGGAACCGTTGCTTTTGAAAAGGGGATCCGGGGCTCATATGATATGAACGGACAGCCCGGTTTGGAATTAACATCTTTTGATCGTCTCACGTTGTAAAACGTGAGGCTTTTTTTACTTATTAACAGATAATTCTAACATATCCACAGGATTGTGAATATATTCAGAAATCCAGGCTGGATAAGGGGCTGTAAGTTGTTAGTAAAGTGGATAAAGTCAGAAAATTTTGTGGATAGTGTGTATAACACGCTTACTTACATGGCTGACAAGGAGGATAGCTGTGGATAAAAAAGCACCCCTTAAAGAGGTGCTTGACTTTTTCTATTCTTCTGAGGAGAGTTCCTCCCATTCTGCTAATAAGTTTTCGAGCTCATGATTCAGAGCTTCATTCTCCGCGTGAATGGTCTGTACCTTTTCATGATCCTGATACACGTCAGGATCGCACAGCAGCTCCTCATTGGCGCTGATTTTCTCTTCGGCTGATGAGACGGCTGCTTCAATTTCTTCAATGCGTCTCAGGCGCTGCCGTTCTTTCTTCTTCCATTCTTTTTCTTCCTCGTAAGTTCTTTTCGTATCCTGTTTGACCTTGCCGGCAGGCTGAGCCTGCTCCTTTTCCTGCCGCTTCATTTCTTCCAGTTCCAGCTGCTGGGCTTTTTTCTCGGTGTAATAGTCATAGTCACCCAAATATTCTTCTGCATGATCCGGAGACAGCTCCAGCACCCTTGTGGCGATCCTGTTAATAAAGTAGCGGTCATGCGATACAAATAACAGTGTTCCCGGATAGTCGATCAGGGCGTTTTCCAGCACTTCTTTACTGTCCAGATCAAGGTGGTTTGTCGGTTCATCAAGGATGAGAAAGTTTGCTTTTTGCAGCATCAGCTTGGCAAGCGCGACTCTTGCTTTCTCACCGCCGCTTAGAGAACGGACAGGTTTCAGGACATCGTCTCCGCTGAACAGGAAGTTGCCGAGGCATGTCCTGATCTCTTTTTCCGGCATGTCCGGATATTCATCCCACAGCTCGTCCAGCACGCGTTTGGACGAGGTCAGTTCAGCCTGCTCCTGATCATAATAGCCGATTGTGACATTGGAACCGTACGTGATCGATCCGGATTCGGGGCTGAGCGTGTTCATAATGGTTTTCAGCAAGGTTGATTTGCCGATTCCGTTCGGTCCGACGAGGGCGGCGCTTTCGCCTCTTGTAATGCCGAAGGTCAGGTTTTTCAAGAGCGGCGGCTGGCCGTCATAGCTGATGGAAACATCCTGTACGCGCAGGACGTCGTTTCCGCTCTGTTTTGTAATGTCAAAACGGAAGGCGGCTGATTTTTCATCACCGAGCGGCTTTGCCATGACGTCCATCCGTTCAAGCTGTTTTCTTCTGCTTTGGGCTCTTTTCGTTGTAGAAGCTCTGGCCAGATTGCGGTCGACAAAATCTTGAAGCTTGGCGATTTCGTCCTGCTGTTTTTCATACAGCTTCAGGTCTTTCTCATACTGCTCAGCTTTTTGTTCTAAATAGGCGCTGTAGTTGCCGAGATATTTTTTGCTTTCTGTCCGTGAGACCTCGTACACTTGGCTGACGACTTTATCAAGAAAGTATCTGTCGTGGGAAACGATCAGGATGGCGCCTGAATATCCCTGTAAATAATGCTCAAGCCATGTAAGCGTATCGATGTCGAGATGGTTCGTCGGTTCATCCAGAATAAGGAGATCAGGCTGGGTCAGCAGCAGTTTTCCGAGCGCAAGTCTTGTTTTCTGACCGCCGCTCAGGCTTTGCACTTTCACGGAATCGTCAAATTTTCCGAAGCCGAGGCCGTGAAGGATAGATCGGACATCCGCTTCATATTGATAGCCGCCTTTATCCTTGAAATCCTGCTGAAGCCTGTCATAGGTTTTCATCAGCGTCTCAAGCTCCGCGGGGGCGGCCGTGGCCATCTTTTCTTCAATAGAGCGCATCTCTTTTTCCATTGCTTTCAGGAAATCAAAAACGCTCAGCAGTTCTTCTTTTATGGTAAGCTGGGATTCCAAGCCTGTGTGCTGGGCGAGATATCCCATCGTTAATTCTTTCGGTTTGATTAATTCACCCTTTTCATATGAAAGGTGACCTGCGATAATTTTAAGGAGAGTTGATTTGCCGGCTCCGTTTCTGCCTACTATGGCGATGCGATCCCGAGATCTGACTTCAAGCTTTATATTGTTTAAAATAGGATCAGCGCCAAAAGATTTGGATAGCTGATTAATTTGTAAGATCATCATATTATTTCACCTCTGTTATAATAAGTTAAGTGTAGCTTATCAACCTGCTGTCAGCAAACAATACATCAGAATTGGAACATTATAGGATAAGACATCAGGGAGAAAATAGTGTATGATCAGAAGTAAGGAGAGTTTAAATATGAATGGATTTTCTCATTTTAATGAAGAAGGCCGTGCCCGCATGGTGGATATAAGCGATAAATCTTCAACAGTCCGTACTGCCGCTGCGATATCCAGCGTACACATGAAGCATGACGTGTACAGCAGAATCAAAAACCGCGAGATCGGAAAAGGAGACGTGCTGGCTGTCGCACAGGTGGCAGGAATTATGGCCGCAAAGCAGACGTCAGCGATTATCCCGATGTGCCACCCGCTTTCTTTAAGCAGCGTCGACATTTCATTCGGCTGGGAGGAAAAGGATTCCGAAGCCGTTCTTCATATACAGGCAAGCGTAAAAACGAAAGGGAGTACAGGTGTGGAAATGGAAGCGCTAACTTCCGCTTCAGTCTGCGCTTTGACCGTTTATGATATGTGCAAGGCGCTGGATAAAGGAATGGTCATCGGCCCGACCTGCCTCATGGAAAAGACAGGAGGCAAAAACGGTGATTTTAAAAGAGATGCATCTGAGTATAAAGTGGAGGACCAATCATGAACAAGGATCAATCAAAAATTCCACAGGCGACGGCAAAACGGCTGCCGCTTTATTATCGCTTTTTAAAGAATTTACACGCGTCAGGAAAACAGCGCGTTTCATCAGCTGAACTGAGCGACGCGGTAAAAGTCGATTCGGCCACGATCCGCCGGGATTTTTCCTATTTCGGGGCGCTCGGCAAAAAAGGATACGGCTATAATGTGGATTACCTGCTGTCATTTTTCAGAAAAACACTGGATCAGGATGAAACGACGAACGTCATTTTGATCGGTGTCGGGAATTTAGGGACGGCGTTTCTTCACTATAATTT
Organism: Bacillus sp. FSL P4-0334; assembly: GCF_038004825.1. Classification (NCBI taxonomy): domain Bacteria; kingdom Bacillati; phylum Bacillota; class Bacilli; order Caryophanales; family Bacillaceae; genus Bacillus; species Bacillus sp. FSL P4-0334. The sequence continues at coordinate 1,664,256 of NZ_JBBORX010000001.1, forward strand.
CACAAAAAATAATAACACAAAAATATCTATGGCTTTTGATGTGAATCAGAGTAAAATAGGAACTGAGGTAGGCGGTGTGCCTGTCTTTGATCTTAATGATTTAGAGCTTCACATTAAGGATGAACCCGTGGCGATTCTTACCGTTCCTGCGGTTGCCGCCCAGTCAATCACCGACCGGCTCGTGTCGCTCGGAATCAAGGGGATCCTTAACTTTACGCCGGCCCGTTTGAATGTGCCGGATCACATTCGAATTCATCATATAGATTTAGCTGTAGAGCTTCAATCATTGGTTTATTTCTTGAAGCATTATTCTGTTTTGGAAGAAATTGAATAGCGAAAGGAGGAGCTGCACATGATCGGTCCTGGAAGCCTGGCGGTTATCGGTGTGGTAGCGGTGATTATTTTCGGTCCGAAGAAGCTTCCCGAATTAGGAAAAGCGGCGGGGGACACGCTTCGTGAATTTAAGAACGCTACTAAGGGATTAGCCGGTGAAGAAGAGGAAAAAAAGAAAGAAGAACAGTAAGATAGGATGACGCGTATGAGAGTGAATCAAATGACGCTTGTGGAGCATATTGCCGAACTTCGGAAACGATTGCTGATTGTGGCGTTATCCTTTACGGTTTTCTTTATTGCCGGCTTTTTTCTGGCAAAACCTATCATTGTGTATCTTCAAAAAGCCGATGAAGTAAAAGAGCTCACCCTTAATGCTTTTAACCTGACGGATCCGCTGTTTATCTTTTTGCAGTTCGCGTTTATCATCGGCATCATTTTGACTTCGCCGATTATTCTCTATCAGATTTGGGCGTTTGTCAGCCCGGGTCTGTATGAGAAGGAGCGCAAAGTAACACTCAGCTATATTCCGATTTCGATCGTGCTGTTTGTCGGTGGTGTGTCGTTTTCTTATTATATTTTATTTCCGCTGGTCGTTGATTTTATGAAGCGGGTCTCGAATGACCTCGATGTCAACCAGGTGATCGGGATCACCGAGTACTTTCATTTTCTGCTGCAGCTGACGATTCCGTTCGGACTGCTGTTTCAGATGCCGGTGCTGATCATGTTTTTAACGAGACTCGGTGTGATCACGCCGATGTTTTTATCGAAGATCAGGAAGTACGCGTATTTTGTGCTGCTTGTGATCGCCGCGATGATTGCGCCGCCTGAGCTGCTGTCTCACTTGATGATTACCATTCCGCTTTGCATTTTATACGAGGTCAGTATCCTGATTTCAAAAGCGGCGTATCGGAAAAGGCAGACCAGCAGTGAATCCGATCAGGACGTATCAGCATAAAAAAAGCCATTTCTCAATGATGAGAAATGGCTTTTCTTTTATTTTTGATTTTTTTTCACTTTAAATGAGAAAGCGAACATTTTAAACGAGATGCTGATATTATAAGCGGCGAAAACCATCAGCAGTATGGAATAAAAAGACCACATGCTTCCCGGAGAGCTTGCGGCCAAATACGTAAAGATACAGCCGACTGCGAAATAAATCAAGCCCCAAGTCATTGGGTTCCTCATACAAACAATCCTCCAATAATTAATTGCATTTGCTCACTATGCTGTTCAATATATTTTTGGGCGGGGCCGAGCTGCATGACCACGACAATGGTATTCATCATGACATGGGCGAATATCGGCACAATAATCCGTTTCGTCTGCACATACAAGAACGCAAAGGTAAAGCCCATGGCCGTATACAGCAGCAGGTGCGTGAGGTCTTGATGCACAATGCCGAAAATGACGGAACTGATCAGTCCGGCGATAAAGAAATTCGTTTTTTCATATAATACACCGAAAATGATCTTCCGGAAAATGATTTCTTCAAGAATCGGCCCGACGATAGAAGAAACGATAATCATGAGCGGCATGGCTTTAATAATGTTGAGAATGGCTTTCGTGTTTTCGGAACCGCTGCCCACATGAAAGACATACTGCTCAATCATCCCGGCGATTCCCTGAGAAAATAAAGCGAGCCATATTCCCGCGACCGCCCAGAGAACGGACATGCCGGCGGATGCTTTCTTCCCGTTTCTTAATGTCTGCTTCGGCGCGGTTCTCAAAATCAAGAGAACGATAATCAGGCAGATAAAAAAGCTTACGACGGAATAAATCCCCTGAGCCATGGTGAGATTCGCATTCGTAGGGTGCCCGCCCGCATAGCCGAATTTGTACATTAAAGGAATGCCGATCAATGCGGAAAGCTGCATGATAACATATGTCAAAATGATATACCAATACTGTTTTCTCAAATGATATGTACTCCTTTATCCTATAAAATCAACTTATTTGTTCTTATTGTAACACAAGTGAACTTGACGTGAAAAAAGGAGAAAATCAGTGCGAGAGAGAATCATGTAAGCGTGAAAATTTTTTATTCTTATGACTTGAAATTGGAAGTGAGATTCTTTATTATAATAACTGTGTTAGCACTCTTTAGAGCTGAGTGCTAAAATTACATATTCATACTATTGAGGAGGTTATTACATTGTTAAAGCCATTAGGTGATCGCGTTGTCATTGAACTCGTAGAATCTGAAGAAAAAACTGCCAGCGGAATCGTATTACCGGATTCTGCAAAAGAAAAGCCGCAAGAAGGCAAAATCGTGGCAGCCGGTTCAGGTCGCGTGTTGGAAAGCGGAGAGCGCGTTGCTTTAGAAGTAAAAGAGGGCGACCGCATTATCTTCTCAAAATACGCCGGTACTGAAGTGAAATACGAAGGTACTGAATACTTAATCTTACGTGAAAGCGACATTTTAGCTGTAATCGGCTAAGCAAATAAATATTTTTAAAAATTCGAGGAGGTTTCGTTAACATGGCAAAAGATATTAAGTTTAGTGAAGAAGCACGCCGCGCTATGCTTCGCGGTGTCGATGCGCTTGCTGACGCTGTAAAAGTAACTTTAGGGCCAAAAGGACGCAACGTGGTTCTGGAGAAAAAATTCGGTTCTCCGTTAATTACAAATGACGGTGTGACAATCGCAAAAGAAATTGAACTTGAAGATGCGTTTGAAAACATGGGTGCGAAGCTTGTAGCTGAAGTAGCCAGCAAAACAAACGACGTTGCCGGTGACGGTACGACGACTGCGACTGTACTTGCGCAGGCTATGATCCGCGAAGGCCTTAAAAACGTAACTGCGGGGGCTAACCCTGTCGGCGTGCGTAAAGGTATGGAACAAGCCGTGACTGTAGCAATCGAAAACTTAAAAGAAATTTCTAAGCCGATCGAAGGCAAAGAGTCTATCGCTCAGGTTGCTGCGATCTCTGCTGCTGATGAGGAAGTCGGAAGCCTTATCGCTGAGGCAATGGAGCGCGTAGGAAACGACGGCGTCATCACAATCGAAGAGTCTAAAGGATTCACAACTGAGCTTGAAGTTGTTGAAGGTATGCAATTCGACCGCGGATATGCGTCTCCTTACATGGTGACTGACTCTGATAAGATGGAAGCGGTTCTTGACAATCCTTACATCTTAATCACAGACAAAAAAATCACAAACATCCAAGAAATCCTTCCTGTGCTTGAGCAAGTTGTACAGCAAGGCAAACCATTGCTTCTGATCGCTGAAGATGTTGAAGGTGAAGCGCTTGCTACACTCGTTGTCAACAAACTTCGCGGCACATTCAACGCTGTTGCCGTTAAAGCTCCTGGCTTCGGTGACCGCCGTAAAGCAATGCTTGAAGACATCTCTGTTCTTACAGGCGGAGAAGTAATCACAGAAGACTTAGGCCTTGACCTGAAATCTACTGAAATCGGACAATTGGGACGCGCTTCTAAAGTTGTGGTAACGAAAGAAAACACAACAATCGTAGAAGGCGCCGGCGACACTGAAAAAATCGCTGCACGCGTCAACCAAATCCGCGCTCAAGTGGAAGAAACAACTTCTGAATTCGACAGAGAAAAATTACAAGAGCGTCTTGCGAAACTTGCCGGCGGCGTAGCTGTCATCAAAGTCGGCGCTGCGACTGAAACTGAGCTGAAAGAGCGCAAACTTCGCATCGAAGACGCCCTCAACTCAACTCGCGCAGCTGTTGAAGAAGGTATCGTATCCGGCGGTGGTACAGCGCTTGTCAACGTATACAACAAAGTCTCTGCAGTGGAAGCTGAAGGCGATGCGCAAACAGGTATCAACATCGTGCTTCGCGCGCTTGAAGAGCCGATCCGTCAAATCGCGCACAATGCAGGTCTTGAAGGATCTGTCATCGTTGAGCGCCTGAAAAACGAAAAAATCGGCGTAGGCTTCAACGCTGCAACTGGCGAATGGGTAAACATGATCGAAAAAGGTATCGTTGACCCGACAAAAGTTACACGTTCAGCCCTGCAAAACGCAGCTTCTGTAGCAGCAATGCTCTTAACAACTGAAGCGGTTGTCGCTGACAAACCGGAAGAAAACGCCGGCGGCGCAGGAATGCCTGACATGGGCGGCATGGGCGGTATGGGCGGTATGATGTAAAAAATTATGATCCCTGTTTGGACATAAGGGGTTGCCAGATGTAATGCCATACGAGGTCTCTCACAAGTTCAATGAATTTGTGAGGGGCTTTTTTTATTTCTATCATTCATCTCAAATTACGAATGAATGATGCTAATTTATTTAAGTTAGCATCGGCTATAGTACAAGATACTCTCAATTTTCCAAAAACAGATTTAATAATTCATTTGAAGCAGTTACTAAGGATGCAGAGTGCTATTTAAACACCAACAATCCTGTCTATCTGAAATTTAAACATCATTTTACTGTTAATAATTATACCCAAGAGGATGGTCAAACAATTGCACAAGCATTTGCAGATTGCCTTAAAGAAAAATAAAATCTGAATAATTAATTCTTCCCAAAAGTAATGCACATTATGAGGGGGCGCATATCATTGTGATACAGTTAAAGATTATATATAAGGCAGTATTAGTAATTTTAATAAGTGCCTGTTTATTATTGTTTAATGGATGGTATTTTCATAAATGTATTATTGATCCGCATTACTACCAATTAACAGATTTTTCGGAAGAAGATATTCAAATTTTTGAGCATTTTTATAATATTGATCTACCTTCAAACACGAAGTTTATTAAAGCAGAGCAATTTGAAACAGGGGTAGGTAATTATTCTGCGATTTTGTACGTAGCATTACCTGCCAAAAAGGTAAAGCCTTTAGTTTCTGACTATTCTTATATGCCTATCTTTTATAACAATAGGTATACAGTATTTTATGGTGTTAATATTACAAGCAGCAATAAGGAAACAGCACAAATTACATTTGGAGCAGACGATAGTTCGCTGAATGGTTCTTTATGGAGTAAGCAAGTAAGGAATCTCTTAGAATCGAAAGGGAAGTATATTGGCGTTTCAGATGAAACTTATGTTATTTCTGCGTTTTTAATTAACGTCGTTTTTATTGCATTACTTGTTTGGATCTTGAAAAAGAGCAGAAGAACTAGAGTTTGAATTAAGAAATATTTGAACTCACCAGCATAATGTTGATTAGGAATACTTAAGGGTATATCGGACAGAAAGAGTTTTCATTGCACAGATCTTTATTAAATAATAACACTAAACCAATTTTAAATGCAGTTCAAGGGTATTAGAATAGTCTTGTTTAATAGTATGGAAGGAAAGAGAAAGGGGAAACATGAGGAACTTATCATGCTGTTATTCACATTGTGTTTTCTACCCCATATCCATTGGGCGCTTGGAAGGACACCTTGGCAAAGGTTTTATAGATGATACTATACTTCAAATTTTAAGCTTCATTTCACAAAAATCTTAAATTTGCATTAATATTATAAATTTCTATCATACTTATTCATTTCTCGGAAGAAAGATATGGAAAAACCTCTGTTTTTTTTAGGAAAATATGTTATTATAATTTTGGATTTAAAATATTAAAAAGAAAAGAGGAATTCTAAAGATGAAAAAGTTAGTAATGACCCTGTTTACAGCAGTACTTTTGGGAGTTGCTATTTTCGCAGGTGGGTCAGAAGCCTTAGCTATGGATTCGAAAGGTACAATCAAATTTAAAACAGATGCTAATACATATACGAAAAGTGCTACTTCCATTGTAGTTACGGGTACTTTGGCTAGGGATTTAGATAATGGCTTTTCAGTAATTATCTTAAATAATAAAGGTAAAGTATTTGCCAGAAAAGATATTTCGCATAGTATTGGTTCACGTAATTTTCGTGTGAGTTTTTCAACGAAAAATCTTCCTGCAGGTAAGTATGATGTGCAAGTTGGACAGGATTGGGGAGGAAGATATTGGTCAGGTGAACTAAAACATTATATTACAGTACAGCATTAATACGGCTGTATAAGTATTAACCTCTTGTTGTTAAAAAGTTTAACTTTAGAAATTTGTTTTCTGTGAAAAATTAATTTTTCAATCAAGGTATCTTAATCAATTTACTGTACTGATAAAGATACCTTTTTATCTTTAAAAACAACAAGGTCATGAGTGTTTTTCAAAGCTCTTACCGCTAGCCGCAATGTATTTGTCTTTTAAATGAGAATATCCATTTGCTCCACCTCACCCCGAATCCCAATCCCAGGCTCCCACGAATCAATCAGACGAATCGCCTTTTGATTAGCTTCTATCGCTTTCGTAGTTTCTCCTTTTCGATACAACAGCTGTGCCATTCCGTAATGATAGTAAATCAGTTCAACTTGATTGGCGTTGTGTTTGTCATAGAGCATTTGTTCAAAGGCTTTTTCCGCTTTTTCGAGTTGATCACACTTGACGTAAGCCATGCCGAGGTTGAAATAGGCTTCTATCGTTTTTTCGCCGCCGTATGCGGCGCTGGTGGTGTTTGCCGCTTCGTATAATGTGATGGCTTCTTCGTAGTGAGAGCGGGCGAAACTCAGGTCGCCGCGGACCAGAAGAACCCTGTGCCGGATAATGGGCGAGACGGGCTGATCTTTGATGCCGTCCAGCATTGCTGCCGCTTTGTCCGGTTCTCCGATTTTTAACAGCAGCCTTGCTTGCAGGGCGATTCCCCATACTTTCAAGTCATCGTGATCCGGCGCGCCTGATTGTTCGAGTATCTTCAGGCCGGCTTCTATTTGCCTGAGAGCTTCGTCTGAATCGTTGACTTCCATCAGCGCCCAGCCTGCCGTGTCGATCCGAAAGTAAGCTTCCCGTGTGTGTTCGCCTGATTGATGGGCGGCATCGGCAGCTTTTAATCCGTATTCGATTCGCAGGGGCAGGCTGATTCTGCTTAGAAAATGGCTGATGCGGATGATGAGTTTAATCAGGATGTCATGTTGTCCGGTTTCGCCCGACCATTCGATGACTTTTAGGATGTTCGGCCATTCCTTTTTCATTTGCTCTAAATTCCGTCCCAGCAAGTAGCTCCAATAGACAGAATTGGGCCGTTCCCGTTTTAAATGGGTTTCCGCATAATCAATATAATAATGCGCCCAGCGGCTGCGGGCTTCTTTTGCTAATTCGTGATTTTCGGATAAGTGCTGTTCTCCGTAAGCGACAACGGTTTGATGGGCTGCATATTGAATACTACCTGCGCTTCGTTCCGGCTGTATTAAAGCATATGACCGCATTTGCTCAATCGCGTAATGAAACCGCCGGAAGTCTAATCCGGCCGCTTGAGCCAAGCTTTTTTCATCAGGGGGCTTAGCGAAAAAGCAAAGCGTCTGCCATAGTTTTCGTGTGTCTTCATGACATCTGTCCCATGTGCGGCCAAAGAGAACCTCAAACAATTCCAATAATGAGTAGCCTGCTTGTTTAAGTTCTTGAATGAGCTGGGGAGCGGGGATATCGTCGTCTGACATGTAAGCGATGCTCAGTGCCATGGCCTTCGGGTTGCCGGCGGCTGCCGAGACGAATTCATTCTTAAGGTCAGGTGATAGCTCCAACAGCTGCTCCAGCTTTTCCCGTTTTTGCGGGAGGTTGCATGTTTGCAGACAGCGGTGCACTTCTTGCTGAAAAAATTCAAGGGCATCCGTTTGTTCAAGGCCGCTCAGCTGGATGGCCGCCAGTTCCCCGAGGCCGTCCCGGTATGTCTGTTTTACGTTTTCCCGTGCCGTAAGGAGGACCTTTACGCCTTGCGGAAGGCCGATGATAAATTCGTGAATGTCACGTTCCGCCATATCGATGCTGTCAACGATCAGCAATACTGGTTTTTCGTTTGAATGAGCGGCTAATGCATTGCGGACGACAAACCGTTTTTCATTGATGGATTTGTCGATTTGTTCTGTGCGTCCGAGCTGATAGGCGATTGTGTTTAAAAAATCGCTGAAGCTCAATCCTTTCCAGTCAGCACTGATCCAGATGATGCTGTTGAATGCCGGCCAGTCTGTAGAACTGCCGGCACAAAGGTAGGCTGCTTCAAGAGCGAGCGTTGTTTTTCCCATGCCGGCCCAGCCGGTGAGTAAACAGACCGGTGACGGAGACAGCATCCATTGCCGGATTGCTTCCATATCAAAGTTGCGTCCGATAAAGTTTCCCGTCCGGCGTGACGGTAAGTTATGCGTGACGGAGTTTCTTGTAAGCGCATTCGTTTTGTGGCTTGGTCTGTCATGAAACAGCCGCTTTACTGCTTTTTCAACATCGTCATCACTCGGCGCTCCGAATGATCCGTCTTTCCGGAGTATTTTTGCTTTTTTTAGACAAGACGCCGTCCAAACGGGCAGTGCGGGCTTGATAACGGGAATCGTGGTGTTTTCCAGAAGGCCGGTCAGCCATTCAGGATCCATGTCGGTCTTTTCTATAATAATCCAGATCATGCCGAACAGCTTTCCGTCGTCAATTCGTCCGGGAATGTAGTTTGCGCCCATCTGTCCGATCCAGCTTTTGATCGTGTTAGAGGAAACACCTAATCGGAGTGCGATTTGATCTATATAAGACTGTCCGGATTTTACGTTCTTTGTCCTTTTAATTTTGAAATCAGGATGATGTTTCAGCGATTTGACGGCAGGTGCCAGCAGTTCTGCAAATTGTGTCCGGTTTTCAAGTTCAGCCATTAGCCTGCACCTCCTATTAGTACTATTTTATCAATTCAGTGTTTTTTGTATATGAAAAAATAAAAAGTACAGTGCGGCTGTCCTTTTATACAGCAGGAAAGGCTGTTGAACGTATGGAAAAGCAGATAAAATAGGGGCAGTAACAGAGAAAACAAAAATGTATGCACTTACATTTCAAAGCAGAGAAAGGATTTTGCCAAATGACTCACACAGTGCCTCAAAACATGAAAGCGGCGGTTATGCACAACACGAGAGAAATCAAAATCGAAACATTGCCCGTGCCTGAAATCAATCATGATGAAGTGTTGATTAAGGTGATGGCTGTCGGAATTTGCGGATCTGATCTGCATTACTATACAAATGGCAGAATAGGCAATTATGTAGTGGAAAAACCATTTATCCTCGGTCATGAATGTGCGGGAAAAATTGCCGCCGTCGGATCGTCTGTCGATCAATTCAAGGTTGGAGACCGTGTCGCCGTCGAACCCGGTGTCACATGCGGACGCTGTGAGGCGTGCAAGGAGGGGCGTTATAATCTTTGCCCGGATGTACAGTTTTTGGCGACACCGCCGGTTGACGGCGCGTTTGTCCAATATATCAAAATGCGCCAGGACTTTGTTTTCTCGATTCCGGATTCACTATCCTATGAAGATGCGGCTTTGATTGAACCGTTTTCTGTCGGCATTCATGCGGCATCGAGAACGAAGCTTCAGCCCGGTTCAACGGTTGCGATCATGGGAATGGGCCCTGTGGGGCTGATGGCCGTTGCGGCAGCGAAAGCATACGGGGCAGGCACAATCATTGTGACCGACTTGGAGCCGTTGCGGCTAGATGCCGCGAAAAAAATGGGCGCGACTCATGTCATCAATGTCCGGGAACAGGATGCCGGTGAAGAAATCAAAACGATCACGAATGGCAGAGGCGTTGATGCTGCCTGGGAAACAGCGGGGAATCCGGCGGCATTGCAATCCGCACTGGCTTCCGTGCGCCGGGGCGGAAAACTGGCGATTGTCGGTTTGCCTTCTCAGAACGAGATTCCGCTCAATGTGCCGTTTATTGCAGATAACGAGATTGATATATACGGAATCTTCCGTTATGCGAATACGTATCCGAAGGGAATTGAATTTCTCGCTTCCGGCATAGTGGACACGAAGCATCTTGTAACGGACCAATATCCGTTGGAGAAGACGCAAGAGGCGATGGAACGGGCCTTTCAATACAAAAATGAATGCTTAAAAGTGATGGTGTATCCAAATCGCTGAGTGAACGGGGAGGATCTTTGCATTCTCCCTCTTGCTTATCAAAAATGAAAACGGATTCTTGGGGTGGGAAATGATGATTGAAACAGAAAAAGCAGCGGCAGTAAAGACGAAATATCGCGGCCTGTCCTGGATGGAACGGGTCGGCTACGGATTCGGCGATATGTCGTACAATATTATCTTTCAGTTTGTAAACGCATACTTGTTATTCTACTATACAGACGTCGGCGGCATTAAGCCTGCGGTCATCGCAGCTTTGTTTCTTATCGTAAGGGTGCTGGACGCTATTTTTGACCCGATTATGGGCGTGATTTTAGACAAGACGAATACAAGATGGGGAAAGGCAAGGCCGTATCTTTTGTGGGTGGCGTTTCCTTTTGCGCTATTTACGTTCTTATGCTTCACGACCCCTCATTTCGGCGAAACGGGGAATATGGTTTATGCGTACATCACTTATATTCTGCTTGGGATGTCCTTCAGCATGCAGACGATTCCGGTCAACAGCTTAACGGGGCGGATGACGAATTCCGTGGAGGAACGGACGGTTCTGACGACGACCCGGATGATTTTAGTTTATATCGGAATTCTGTTATCGATTTCCTGTGCGACACCGCTTGCGGACGCCATCGGCGGGAAAGATCAGGCGTTTGGATTTCAGATGACGGCGCTCATCTATGCGGCTGTCAGCATCGTTTTGAATCTGTTCAGTTTCTTTACTGTGCGGGAACGGATTCAGCCTGAAAAAAGAAAAAAACAAGGAATGAAAAAGACGTTGTCCGTTTTGTTCCGAAACAAGCCTTTGCTCATTTTGGTTTCTGCATTTTTGGCGTTTGCGATTGGGTTTAACATTAAGCTCAGCACGATGGTGTACTATTTTACGTATAACGTCAGCCATAAGGAATTTGTGTTTTTAGGAACCGTGTTGTTTTTCGGCGCAGCGCTGATCAGCAATCTGTTTATTCCTTTCTTTTCTGAGAAGCGGGGCCGGAAGCAGGTTATGATCATCACGGCGGCGCTATCGCTGATTTCTTATGCGGGCCTTCAGTTTACATCGTATTCTTCGCTGCCGCTTATTTTCTTTTGGCTTTTCGTTTCGGGATTTTTCACGACGCCTTTAAATACGCTTGCTTGGGGAATGGTTGCCGATTGTGTCGATTATGCGGAATGGAAAACCGGAGTCCGGGCTGATGGCGTGGTGATCTCGAGCATGAGTTTCATCAATAAGCTCGGAGTTGCGTTAGCCGGGTCATTTTCGGCCGTTTATCTCGGAATCGCCGGATATGCCGCGAATACCGATCAGACGGCCTCGTCATTGAATGCGATTAAAAATATGAATGCGCTCATTCCGGGATTGTTCATTCTGCTGTCTATTATTCTTATTTCTTTTTATCCTTTAACTGAAAAAAAATATCAGCAGATGATGTCTGATCTGGAGCAAAGGGCTGCCAGATAAGTATACGTAAAATTTAAAATATTCTATGTAAACGGTTGTATTTATGACAGAAAGCACTATACTGAAACTATAATCGAGAATTGATAAATGAGTGTGATAATGTGGGAAGCCAATCTGTTATTTGTATTGGAGAATTGTTAATTGATTTCTTTTGTACCGATGTGGATGTTGATTTGACGGAAGGGCGTAATTTCTTAAAAAGTGCCGGCGGCGCACCGGCGAATGTGTCGGCAGCCATTGCTAAGCTGGGCGGAGACGCGGCTTTCAGCGGAAAAACAGGCAAAGATCCGTTCGGGTATTTTCTGAAGCAGACATTGGACGCCGTACACGTCGATACCTCTATGCTCGTCATGGATGAGAAAGCGCCTACAACGCTTGCGTTTGTTTCATTAAAACAAAATGGGGAGCGCGACTTTGTGTTTAACAGAGGAGCGGACGCTTTGTTTACGCTGGATGATATTGATCAGGAAAAGGTAAACGATGCCAAAATCCTTCATTTCGGATCAGCGACGGCATTGTTATCTGATCCGTTTTGCTCAGCCTATTTACGGCTGATGTCGATTGCGAAAGATAATGGACAGTTTATTTCCTTCGATCCTAACTACCGTGAGGATTTATGGAAAGGAAGAGTTTCAGAGTTTATAAACACCGCAAAAAAAGCCGTTGCCGTAAGTGATTTTGTGAAAGTCAGTGACGAAGAGCTTGAGATCATCAGCGGTGCGAAGGATCATAAAGAAGGTGTTGCGGTTCTTCATGAGCTCGGGGCCGGTATTGTGGCGGTGACACTCGGGAAAAGCGGGACCCTTCTTTCAAATGGGAAGGATATTGACATCATTCCGAGCATTCCGGTGACATCAATAGACTCAACGGGAGCGGGAGATGCGTTTGTCGGCGCGGCGCTGTATCAGCTGGCGCGCACGGATGAGATTCAGACGGCAGCCGATGATTTTGCGAAGCTGCGTGATATTGTCTCATTTGCCAATAAGGTGGGGGCGCTCGTGTGCACCAAAATCGGTGCGATCGATGCTTTGCCGAGTTTAAAAGAGGTTGAAGTATCACTGTAAAATATCGAGGATGCTTCTTGAAAGTCATCGGACTTCGGGAAGCATCCTCTTTATTTAGGTCTGAAACCCTTTTCGATATACGGTATACTTTAGAAAGGCATCCAGTAAATTGAACCGCTGTGAAGTTCATACAATAACTTTTTTATCAGTTCTGAGTAAAACCAAGTTTCTGCTGCTGCCGTCATGTATAGTGTGACGGCCTGTGATATTGAACCGCGGAGGAATGTTTTTCATGAAACATGTTTTTCTTATTGTGCAATGCGCGTTTTCTGTTTTTTGTTTTCTTTGTCTCGCCGCTGTCAATTGGTATCAGGGGAGTGAGCTTGTTTCTGATTCGTTTGATTGGAATTATACGGCTAAATTTTCAAAGCTTTTGAATGGGACGGATACGATTACAAGTCCGGAACAGATTTCGCAGCTGGATTTCTTTGTGTATGCGGCGAAGCATTACCCGTTAGTGAGCGGGTTGATGATCGCGCTGTTTATTTATTTTTTGTTCTCACTGTATCTGGTCGTAAAGAATTTCCGCCGGCACAAATGGGCTGAATGAGACTATTTTCATATAAAATACATAAATTTATGAGAAAATGAAACTTTTTTCGAAAAAAACAGTATAGATAACTATGAACTTGTTACTATTTAATTTTGGGAGGAAAATGAAAAATGAGTATTTTAGGAAGATTTAAAGACATCATGTCAAGCAATATCAATGCGCTGCTGGACAAAGCTGAAAACCCTGAAAAAATGGTTGATCAATATTTGCGGAATCTGAACAGTGATTTAGGAAAAGTGAAAGCGGAGACGGCTTCTGTCATGGCTGAGGAACAGCGGGCGAAAAGAGCGTTAACAGAATGCCAGGCTGATGCCGAAAAGATGGAAAGTTATGCGATGAAAGCGTTGCAGGCCGGCAATGAAGCCGATGCGCGGACGTTTTTGGAAAGGAAAGCGGCTGTTGAATCAAGACTGACTGAGCTGCAGACGGCTTATCAGCTCGCTTCTTCCAACGCGTCTCAAATGCGCAAAATGCATGACAAGCTTGTCGCTGATATCGGAGAGCTTGAGTCGCGCCGAAATGCCATCAAAGCGAAGTGGTCTGTGGCAAAGACGCAGGAGAGAATGAACAAATTGGGGTCCTCTGTGTCAAATGCGGGCCAATCGATGACAGCTTTCGGCAGAATGGAAGACAAGGTCAACCAAGCGCTTGATCATGCCAATGCGATGGCTGAGCTGAACGCGTCTCCGAAAGACGATATTGACGATCTGACGGCTAAATATGACAGCAATCAAAGCAGTGTCGATGATGAATTGGCGGCGCTCAAGCAGAAAATGCTTTTCAGTAAAGATCAATAGACAGCGGGCTGCAGCTTTGTCCGATATAAAGAGAAAGTGAGAGAAACAGAATGATCATTTCTTATAAATGCCCGAACTGCGGCGATGATATGGTCTTTGACAGTTCATCCGGCATGCTGACATGTCACAGCTGCGGGCGGCAGGATCAGATTGAGAGCCTGCCAAAAGAGTATATAACGACGAGATTTTCCGAAAATGAGGCGAACGAGTACCGCTGTGAGAATTGCGGTGCGGTATTAATGACTGAGGCGGAAACGACGGCCACGACGTGCGGGTTTTGCGGAGGAGCCGCCGTTCTCGCCGACCGATTATCGGGAAATCTCGCGCCTTCGATGGTGATTCCTTTTACGATCAGTAAAGAAGAAGCCATGAGCGCTTTTAAAAAGTGGTGCCGAAACGGCCGTCTGACACCGAAAGGATTTATGTCTGCTGATCGGGTGAAGAGCATAACGGGCATGTACGTGCCGTTTTGGATGTTTGATTTAAACAGCAAGGTTCAGGTCAATGCCGTTTGTACGAGAGTGCATCACTATGAAGATGGAGAATACCGGGTGACGGAGACCGAGTATTACAACGCGTACCGAGATATCAATCTTGATTATCTCAAAATTCCGGTCGACGCTTCAGAAAAAATGAATGATGAATTAATGGACAAATTGGAACCTTACTCATACAGTGAACTGAAGGAGTTTAATACGGCCTATTTAGCGGGATATATAGCGGAAAAGTACAATTATACCGATGACGATCTCTTTCCGCGGGCGAAGGATAAAATCAGCCATTATATTGATTCTTATATCAGATCCACCTTCTCCGGATATACGACGGCTGACATTACGGATGAGCAGATTCAGACCGATAAAATCAGCAGCTTTTACGTACTGCTTCCGGTCTGGATGGTCAGCTACGACTATGAGCGGGCTGAGCACATTTTTGCGATGAACGGGCAGACGGGCAAGGTTGTCGGCAAACCGCCGATCAGTGCCGGAAAAGTGGCCGCGTGGTTCGGCGGCATAACCGCCGGTGCGTTTTTAGCATTAAGACTCGTCTCACTTATGATAGGAGGCGGTTTTTGATGAAAGTATCGATAAAAAAAGCGTGTCTCTTCTGCTTCGTCCTTTTTCTGATGCTGTCTTTTGGTTTACATACATCGGCGTCTGCCGCGGAACAGAAGCAATATGTTTATGACAATGCTCATTTATTAACGAAGGATGAAACGAAGAAACTTGAGGAATTGGCCGGGAAGCTCGGGGCAAAGCGCCATACCGATTTTATCATTCTTACCGCAAACGGAACGGGCGGTAAGGACATCGAGCAGTACGCCGGTGATTTTTATGACAGTCATTTTAGCGGAAGCACGGCGATTTTGACCATTGATATGAAAAAGCGGGAAGTATTTATCTCCGGATATAAAAAGGCGGAGACGTATTTGAATAACAGCCGGCTGAATACGATCAGAAATACGATCTCGTCAGATATTTCCGCAGGCCATTATGAAAAGGCGTTTCAGACCTACATCAAGTTGGCTTATAAAGATATGGGGCAAAGCCCGGACGACAAGTCTGACAATCTGCTGCTCACATGGTGGTTTCAGCTCATTATTGCCGCAGCCGCGGCCGGCATCGCCGTCACTGTGATGGTGTACAATTCCGGCGGCAAGGTCACCGTCACCGGCAGCACGTATATGGATCACGATACGTCTGAAGTGCTGAGCCAGCACGACACATATATCCGAACCGACGTTACAAGAGAAAAAAAGCCTGATAAAGATAATGACAATGACGGCGGAGTCACGAGGGGCGGCACGAGTTACAGCGGAAGCAAGGGAAGTTTTTAAATTATATGTAAAGGATTTGAGCATACATGGGTTTTTTCAGAAATCAGTTAGCAAATGTGGTGGAATGGGAAGAATTCAGAGATGACATGGTTTTCTATAAATGGAACAACCGTGAAATTAAAAAAGGCAGCCGTCTGATCATCCGGCCGGGACAGGATGCCATCTTTTTATACAACGGGAAGATTGAAGGGATTTTCCGTGATGACGGCGATTATGATATCGAATCAGAAATCATTCCGTTTCTATCTACACTAAAAGGGTTTAAGTTTGGCTTTAACAGCGGCATGCGGGCTGAAGTGCTGTTTGTGAATACGAAGGAGTTCACCGTGAAGTGGGGCACAAAAAACGCTATCAACATTCCGGCGGCAGGTATGCCGGGCGGTATGCCGATCCGCGCAAACGGCACATTTAACTTCAAGGTCATTGACTACATCGGATTGATTGATAAGATTGCGGGTGTCAAAGACAGCTATTTAGTGGAGGACATTAAAATCCGGATTACGTCTATTCTCGATCAGCTTTTGATGAAATGGATCACCAGAGAAGGAAAAGACATGTTCAATCTGCAGTCGAATTCCTTTGAAATCGGAAAAGGGATTCAAGAAGATCTTGATATGCAGCTGATCGGAGACGGCATGTCGATTACGGGCTTCAATATTATGAGCTTTAATTATCCGCAGGAAGTTCAGGATATGATTACGAAAAACGCTTCTTACGGCATGGTGGGCGATGTGAACCGCTATCAGCAGATTTCCATGACGGACGGAATGTCATCCGGCAAAATGAGCGGAAGCGGCGCCGCCTCAGACATGGCGGGCATGATGATGGGAATGAATGCGGCAAATCAAATGATGAACCAAATGAACCAAAATCAGCAGAACCAGCCGCAGCAAAATCAAAGTCAGCAGAATCAGGGGACGGCACCGGCGAACGGCTCGGAAGGAGCGGCTAAGCCGAAATTTTGTCCGAACTGCGGAACGAAAACGGAAGGCGCGAATTTTTGCCCGAATTGCGGACAGAAGCTTGCCTGACGATATACGAAAAAGAGGCCTTTTTGGGGCCTCTTTTTTTGTCATGATTTCATTGTTTGAACGATGAGGGATGTCAGCGCTTTAGACCCCTCAGGTATGAGATGGACGCCGTCCGGTGTGAAGTATTCAGGGTGCTGCAATGCTTTTGCGTGCCAATCGACAAGCGTCACATTTTTGCGAGACTCGGCCTGCCGGCGCAATGATTCGTTTACTTTGCTTTCCCACTGCCGCGGCACACGCGTGTTGACAAGATAGATATCGGCTTTTGAAAAAGAGCTGATCAGTGATTCAATTTGGCTGTTTGTGAAATAGCCGTTCGTCCCTAACTCGATGATGACCGCTTTGTTCGGCTGATTAAATGACGCATATTCCGAAGTGAGCTGGAGTGCTTGAGAGACTTGTCTTCCTACCTTTCCGTCGATGGTGACATGAGGGAGGGACTGCCGCAGGTATGACGCAATGTCCAGCATCACCGAGTCACCGATGGCCAGCACGTCTTGCTGAGGCTGTGTTTGTTTTGGATCAGCCGTTTTTTGAGATGACTGTTCCTTTTTCTCTTCGTTTTTCTTTGTATTTGATTTGTCTGTTGGTTCTTTCTTGTTTTTGTCTGACGCGGTGTCCGTTTTTTCGCCGCCGTGTTTTTTCTTGCTGTCATCTTCTTTTGCCGGTTGATCGTGATCGGCCGTTTTGTGCGAAGAGGCGGCGGTTTCTTGCTGATCATTTTGCGCGTACGTCCATTGCGGCTGTTTTTTCTCTTCGGCTATCCCTGACAGCCCGCCCGCAAATACGAGAATGGCGGCAAGAATGAGGCCGAGCGACATTCTGCTGATGACAGAGGACGTCTTCCATTCCAGAAAGCGATTCAGAAACACGCGGCGTAAAAATGGCCGGAAGCCCGCAGTGCGGATCGGCTGTTCAATGAAATGGTAAGAAAGCTCGGCAAGAATGAAAGTGGCACCGATTCTGACGGCGCAGTGCCAATAAACCGGATTTCCGATTTCCTGCACGGGTGTGCTCAGTACGATAACCGGGTAATGCCAAAGATAGATTCCGTATGATCTCGTTCCGATCCAGCGAAGCGGCTTCCATGAAAGAACATGTCCCAAAAAGCTGCTCGGATGGCATAAACATGCGACAAGAACCGCTGCGGTGATGCTGATCAAAAGCATGCCGCCCTTGTACAGGAAGGGTTCATATTCATCCGTGTAAAAGACGCAAAGCAGCAGCGCGGCAAAAGCGGCAAGCTCCGTCCCGTGAAGCAGGTGTTTCATGCTGCTCGGCAGCCGTTTGGAAGATAATCGTTTCATCGGCCACACTAAAGCTAAAGCGCAGCCGATCAGCAATTCAAATGAGCGGGTATCCGTCCCGTAATAAATGCGGCTCGGATCTCCGCCGGGCACATACATCATACTCATTACGACTGCCGAACATAACGCGAGAAACATGACCGCGGCCGCAAGCCGGGCCCGTGTTTTACATATGTACATTCCCGCAAGCAGCAGGAAGGGCCATATGATATAAAACTGTTCTTCAATCGCCAGTGACCAAAGGTTTTTTAATGGCGAAGGGGAGCCGAAGCTGTCGAAATAAGAAAGCTGATGAAAGATAAACCACCAATTGCTTATGTAAAAAAGTGAGGAGACCGCATCCCCGCGTACGGTATGCAGGAGCTCGCTGTTAAACAATACGACCCAAATGACCGTCGTGATAATCATGAGATAAGCCGCCGGCAGAAGCCGCCTGATCCGGCGCACCCAAAAATCACGCAAATCAAGGGTGATGGCATTGCCTTGGGCAGGCAATATAATAGATGTAATTAAATACCCCGATAAAACAAAAAAGATATCAACACCGATGAAACCGCCGTCGGCCCAGTTAAAATTCAGATGATATGCGATAACTGCGAGGACGGCAAAGGCGCGAAGTCCATCCAGTCCGGGAATATAGCGGTGATGCAGTGACTTGTCTGACATGGTATTCCTCCAATAATGTGTGCGGAAATTCTCGCTGTTTTGCGGATGGCTATGGCAGATTTCTGTACAGTCTTCCATTTGTTCCGTTAATTAGACGCATTCGGAAGGGGATTTTGTTTCAGAAAAAATGAATGAAATGCTGTGATTTTCTTAAACTTTTCAGCCCCCGTCCGGCGTCTGTTATATGAAAAGGGTCCCATATGCATCTTGGCTGTTGCGGGATGAAAGAAAAAATCCATGATCTGCGGATATCATGGATTTTTTTCTTTCTTTATCTGATGTAGCGGTCTCCGACAAGCAGCTTGGAGATGACGGAGGTCGGTATTGTAAACTCTGTAACGCCCATATATCCGGGTGCCGCTTCATATTCGTCAAATGAAATAACAAGTTTGTGCTTATCAGTAATATAAAAATTCTGGTCGGCGCGGATGGCTTTAAAAGGCTCCGTCATATCATCATCTTCGACCCAGTATATTTTATTCGGATCTTCTTTCATCTGTTTTTTCATTTGTTCTTTAATATTTTCGCTGATGACTTTAATATAACGGTCATCTTTAAATAAACTCTTTAACGTAAGCACGGCCTCATTCTTTTTATCAATCGTGATGTAACGGCTTTGCGTATAAGATGAAGCTTGTGTTTTTTCGATATCACGGCGGATTGAGATCAAATCCGCTGTGTCAGTAACGGTTTCATAATCGCTGTAAATACTGAGGTGGCCTTTTTTGCTTTTTGAGGTCGCCTTCATAAATTCCTGATACAGCTCTTTGCTTTCTTTCATATAATGCCGGTTGATGCTGTCTTCGAGTTTATGATCGGAAAGTCCGGACAGAGCGGGCGTTTTCACATCAATGCTTGATTGGTTCTTTTCTTCCTTCATCTCCGTGAATGTGATGGCTTGGACGACTTTGCCGATGACGGGGATTTTAGACATGGCTTGTGCGGCATCCGGATTGATATTGACAACGGCGGTAAATAAGACGGCCGCAGCGACTGCCGCGGATGTCGGCCACATCACGATTCGTTTTTTCTTCGGTTTTTGCTGAAGGGCTTTTTCGACAATGCTGTCCAGTTCCTTAGGAATGGGCACACTTTTATACTCTTCTCTTAATTGTTCTAATCTCTTTTCCATTAAGAAAGATCCTCCTTCGTCAGCTGAATGCGCATGAGCTTCAGCCCCCTGTAAAGGCGTGTTTTGACGGTGTTGATGTTTTCCCCCGTGATGTCCGCGATTTCTTCTAATTTCAGGTCTTCAAAGAAACGCAGAATGATAATGGTTTTATATTGATGCGGCAGGTCATCAAGCGCTTCGTGAAGGTCTGTGTCTTTGTAGTGATCTTCCTTTCCGCGGCTTAAAAACTCGATCGTTTCATCGTCCATCACTTTCAGTTTTTTCTGTTTGCGGAGAAAATCAATGGCCGTGCGCACTAAAATTTTATAAAACCAGCTTTTGATCACATCGGGGTTTTTGACGGATTCGACCGATGTCAGCGCTTTTTGAATTGATTCCTGAACAATATCTAACGCGTCATCCTTGTTCTTTACGTAACTGTACGCCAGCCGGTAAAAGTCTTCCTTGCGCTCAGTTATGCACGTCACAAGCGACGCTTTGGCTGTTTCGTTCTTCATTGCTTCAAAGGGCTCCTTTTTTAAAAATACGTATCATAGGCTGCTGCCTAAGGATAGACGGGACAGGGTGAAAAATAGTTTGCGCAGAGGGGATCATTTTTAAAAGGAAAAGGAAGGAAAGACGATGAGATGAAAAAAAGAGCCGGAACGGCTCTTTTTCGGATGTGTCTGATATTCAGCTGAACGGTTTAGTTCGGTTTGACTAAGATTTTCACTTGGTTTTTCTCTTTGATTAAAGCGCCGAAGCCTTCTTCAATCAGATCGTCGAGCACGATTTTTTTCGTGACGAGCTTATCTGCTGAGAAGTAGCCCTCTTTCATCAGTGCAAGAACGGAAGGGAAGATGTCACGGTATCCGATAATGCCTTTTACGGTCCGTTCTTTGATAACGATATCGTTCGGATGAATTTCCGCTCCTTTTTCCCAGATGCTGACGATAACCGTTTCACCGGCAATGTTTGTTGACTGGATCGCCTGGCGGAGAACGACAGGAACGCCTGTTACTTCATAAGAAACATCAACGCCTCCGTTTGTGCGTTTAGCGATTTCTTCAACGACATCGTCCGTTTTTGACGGATCAATGATGATAGCGCCGAGTTCTTTCGCTTTTTCCTGACGTTCCGGTGAAAGTTCAACCGCGTAAATATCTGTGGCGCCGGCCGCTTTCAGGGCTTCAATCACAAGCAGCCCGATCGGTCCGCAGCCAAAAACTGCCGCCTTGTCGCCCGCTTTTAATTTGCTTTGGCGGACGGCGTAAAGCGCTACCGCTGACGGCTCAACAAGTGCGCCCTGTTCGTAAGAAAGCTCTTCAGGAAGCTTAAACAGCAATTCTTCGTCAACGGATACATATTCAGAAAATCCGCCGCCGCCTCCGGCTAAGCCTAAGAATCCCATTTGTTCATCAAGGTTATAGGCTCCCTGATGTTCGTGTGTGGCAAAAATCGGTTCCACGACGACACGGTCGCCGACGCTGTAATTTTTGACGCCTTCGCCCACTTCAACGACTTCTCCTGAGAATTCGTGACCCATCGTGACGGGCGCCATTTCGTTTGTTAACGGATGAGGTTTGCCGACCGGAATAAAGATCGGGCCTCCCAAATATTCATGAAGGTCGCTTCCGCAAATCCCGCACCATTTGACTTTAATTTTGACTTTACCCGGTTCTGCTTTAGGTTCATCAATGTTTTCGATTCGAATGTCTTTTTGATTGTGCCATCTTGCCGCTTTCATTGATTATCACTCCTAGTCTGATTGAAACGAGTATAGGTACATGATCAATATGAACCGCGGTTAAAAGGAATAAAGTGCCTGCTTCCTAAAGCCTGATTTCTCAAAATATATCATATTATGCAACTATCAATAGGCCTTATAAAAAGTCCATATTGAATGCAGAAATACTCTATGAATATTATAACGCTAATGAATTAAATTTTGTAGTATAATTTACCATGGAATTATATAGAACGGGAAATTGTGCCGTCGTTATGTGCATGTCTCATCACGTTGTAATGAACATGTAAAGTGATTGAAATATTATAATCGTCTTCTTGGTGTATAATTTTGCCTAGAATAAAGAATCAGGAGGACGAAAGCTTGAAGAAGTTATTCTTAGCCTTATTGATTTTAGCAGGAAGCACGCTGGGAGCGATCAGTTACTCTTCTGATGCAAGCGCTAAAAAAGTGAACGGAAATATTACATGGTATAATGGAGTCGGTAAAAAAGGATCTTCCGGTAAAAAACTGGGACACTGGGATTGCGCGACAAAATTAGGATTTGACGTTCCGAGAAACGGAACGAAAATCAGAGCTTATGCGAAAGCAAAACCGAAAAAGGTTATCACCGTATACAAAAATGATGTAGGCCGTCTGCCGAATGCCGTATTGGATGTCAGCCCGAAAGCGTTCAAAGCGCTCGGATATCCATTAAGCAAAGGAAGAGTATCCGGACACTACAGCTATTAAAATAGACCATCTTAAAAAGCAAGGACACTGATTCTTGCTTTTTCTGATTGACGGAGAGATTGATAATGAAGAAGAAACGATGGATCTGGATGTTGCTGGCTGCCGTTTTGGCGGCGGCGGTCATCGCGTCCGTTTTACTGATTAAAGGAAAAAGCGACGGCGGCGGGAAAGCCGTTGTCTCCGGCGGCCATGACAAGCTGCTTGTTTCCATTACAGACAAAGATCTGATGACGAAATATTACGAAGACAGCCGCGTGCTGTACGAGGAAAAGCTTTCGGCATATCCGGCGTTTGCGCTGGATGACGCCCATCAGGTGCTCTATTTTGTCGGGAATAATGACCAAAATGAGATGCGTCTCTATAAGCTTGATCTGAAGACGAAAAAGAAGACGGTGCTTTATAAAGGAACGGCAAGCGCTGACAGTCTGTTTTTATCAAAGGATCTGACGCACATTTATTTCCGTCTCGGAAAAGCGGATGAAGATATTTTCCGTCTCGCATCTTTTGATTTGAAAACGAAACGTTATGAAAATCTGTATCCCGCCGCCGATGAGAAAGACGACAGTGTAAGCAGCTTCTTTTATAACCGGAGCCAAAACGATTTTGCGCTTCTGCATTATTCCGTAAAAGAGGATTATCAAAAAACGGATGAGGCAAATGAGAAGGGGATTGACCCTGAACCGACGAATATCCGGTTTGCAGCAGGAGCGGGCGAACACCTTCAGGATTTGACAAACCTTGAACAGTTTATCAGCGACGTGGCGGTGTCACCGGACGGAAAGAACCTTGTCTTTACATCTTATACCCAAAAAGGGACGGAACAAAAAGCGTCCATCCGTCTGATGAATGTCAAAACGAAAAAAGATGAAACGATTATCTCAAACGGGAAGGACTTCGCTCCGCTGATTGATGCCCAGCCTCAGTTTTCTAAAGACGGCAGCATCATTTATTTCATGGCGGAAGCAAAAGGCGCTAAGCGTCTGAAGGATGAAACGGGGCGGAATGCGAAGGTCCGGACCATTTATGCTTATCATTTGGATACGAAAAAATGCGAAAAAGTCTGGGAAAATGACAACGGCATTATTAACAGTTTTTCCGTCATCCAATCATGAAAAAAACACTCAGCGCCCGCTGGGTGTTTTTTAATGAACAAAGCTGGCTGCGGCTGAGGCGAGCCATTTGAAAAAACGGAGAATCGGAACGGCAAAATGAAGCGTTTCGATGAATGACTGTGCGGCAAGGTTCATTTTCCGCCGTTTTGCCATTTCCTTCAGATCGTTCTGCTGCCGATCGTTTTTCATGTTCATTGCTCCTTTGCATCATAAAAGGACATGATATCGCAAAGGCCTCTCATGAGACATGGAGGCCTTCTCTATGTTGAGACTCGTAAAAGGGAGGTCTAACTTGATGCCGTTTGATTATTGTTTTGGAGATTTACCAACGAACGGACGCCGTCGATCATTTTACTGCCGCAAAGGGGGCAAGTCGGGGTATCACTGCCGGCAAAATTCTTTCTGCTCCAGCCGATACAGTCCTCTTTTGTGCATTCCCACGTACTGACATCTTCTTTAGGCAGCGGTTCCTGATTACGTTTGTTGTAGTAAGACATAAAGTCACTTCTTCCCTTATGAATTTTCGTGCACTCCTTCATTGTCTCATACTTTTCCCTAATCTCCTAATTCCTTTTTCTATCCAGATTTCCAATGAGGGTGCATCGTCTTCCTGTTATTACAGTATATGCAAATAAGTGTCTTCTTATTTTTTCTTTTTGGATAAATAAAAAAGCCCCTTCTCTAAAAGGGGTGATATTTGTTTACTGCTTATCCGTGACGTCCATCGGTCTCATCATGTCGTAATCTTCATGTTCTAAAATATGGCAGTGCCATACGTAGCGTCCGCTGTAAGGAGCGAAGGTCGCCGCGATTCTGATGACCTCTCCCGAGTGCGCCTGCACGGTATCTTTCCAGCCTTTCTCACTTGGAGGAGGCGGGACGGCGGGGCCTGTATACACAATGTCGCCGAATTTGTTATAACGCTCTAAGTCAAAAGGACGCCGGTCAAGGATTTGGAAGGAAACAAGGTGCAAGTGTATCGGATGGGTTCCCCCCATCGGATTAATAATCGACCAGATTTCCGTTGTGCCGAGCTTCGGCGCTTCTGTCACAGGATCATGCCATCGCTTGTTATTCAGCGTCAAAACGGGCCGGCCGTATTTGTCTTGCGTATTTGTAAGTTTAAGCGTCCTGATATTGTGTATTCTCTTTGATGTCACATTAGGCATTGTTGAAAGATATTTAGGCTTCCGGCTTGTGTCTGCTCCCTTCAGCGGTTTTGTGACGCGGAATTGCATCACATTGGCGTCTGTATCCGGATCGGCGTCGCCCCCGCAGCCGGTGCCGTTCGTTAAAATGATATGTTCTCCGTCAAAGGCGGAGAAATCGATGAGCACATCATACCGCTCTGCCGGGGCTAAGCTGATAGATTGTGTTTTGACAGAGCGGGGAAGCAACCCGCCGTCAGAACCGATTTGGATAAACTTCCCGCCGTTATTGAGCGAGAGAGAAAATGTTCTCGTATTGGAGGCATTAAGGATGCGGAAACGATATGTCCGCGGTTCAACTTCCATATACGGCCACGCTTTACCATTGACGAGAATGGTATTTCCGCAAAAAAACGGGACGATGGAAGGGTCGGGCAGCGTTTCGGAAGGGGTAGCAGGCCCGCTCGGATAAGACAAGGAACCGTCGTCATTTAACGTGCGGTCCAAAATCATAAGCGGTACGTCGTACTCTCCGGAGGGAAGCTTCAGCTGCTTTTCTTTTCGCTCGCGGATGATATACATCCCGGCAAGCCCGGCGTACACATTGAGCCTCGTAATCGCCATGGCGTGATCGTGATACCATAACAGAGCCCCGCGCTGTTTGTTTGGATAATGGTATACCTCTCTCTCAAAATAAGGACCCGTTTCCTTAAAATCCTTTGTGAACCATGCTTCCGGGTAGCCGTCGCTGTCCGGCGGCGTTGCTCCTCCGTGTAAATGGACGACGGTTTTGACATCGGGTTCCTGATGGCCGCTTTCTGAATGGTGAATGGTATGATCCACGGGCAGAAAATGCTTATCCGGAAGGTCATTCATCCATTTAATATAGACGTTTTCATCTTGGTTCACGTCGATCGTCGGGCCGGGAAATAAACCGTTATACCCCCACAGCCGGGTCGGCGGGAGATCGCGGTGCAGCTTGTGAAAGCATTCCTTCATGGTGACTTCATAATACGTGCTGCCGTCTGATTTCTTCTGCGGCTGGAGTGTTTCGATAATCGGCAGTTCATCTGCAAATTTTTCTAGTGCCATTTTTCATCCTGTCCTTATCATTTATTGAAATCCTGTACTACAGTTAATGCTGCCTGGAACAGGTTGGTTAAAAAAACACCCGCCCTTTTTGAGGGGGGTGTTTGCGGTTATTGCGCAATCCGGCTTTCGGAAGCGCTCTCTTTCGGTTTTTGTTTTTTGCGGAATACATATGAGGCAAGTACCAGCAGAGTAATAAATCCTGTCAGCAGAAATTCAGACCGCATTGAACTGATAAACAGCATAGATAACAAGATGGCGCAAATGGCGATGATCGTCAGGTAGGTTAAGTACGGATAAAACCACATTTTGATTTTAAGAGATTCAGGGTTTGTCCGTTCGATTTTCTTTCTCATTCTCAGATGTGAGACGGCGATGACGAGATAGACGAGCAGTGCGATCGCCCCTGATGAATTGACCAGGAACAAAAATACGGAGTCGGGAGAAAAGTAGTTCATAACAACGGCAATATAGGAGAAAAAGGTGCCGGCGATAATGGCTTGAACCGGTACGCCTCTTTTACTCAGTTTCATAAAACGCCGCGGCGCTTCATTTCGCTCTGCCAGTGAATACAGCATCCGTGACGTCGTATAAAGCCCGGAGTTCAGGCAGGACAGAACGGCTGTCAGGACGATGAAATTCATGATTTGAGCGGCTGCGGGAACCCCGATATGGCTCAAAACGGCAACGAAGGGGCTTTCCAAAATATTGGCTGAATCCCACGGCAGCAGTGTGACCACAACCGCAATGGAACCGACGTAAAAAATAATGATCCGCCAAACGACTGAGCGGGTCGCCTTCGTGACGGATTCGACCGGATTTGACGTTTCTCCCGCTGCGATTGCGACGATTTCAGATCCCATGAAAGAAAAAATGACAACGACGATGCCGAGCAGAACGGAACTTGGACCTTTAGGGAAAAATCCGCCGCTGCCCGCCAGATTTTCCAGCCCGACCGGTTTGCTGCCGGGGACGATTCCGAAAATGAACGCAAATCCCGCGATTAAGAAGACAACGATCGTCGCTACCTTCACTAAGGAAAGCCAGTATTCAAATTCGCCGAACGATTTAACTGAATAAATATTCGTCAGTGTTAACAGCACGGTCAGAAGCAGACTCGTCAGCCATAACGGAATGCCCGGGAACCAGTACTGTATGATTCCGGCGCCTGCAATGGCTTCAATGGCAATGACGATGACCCAGAAAAACCAATACAGCCATCCGATCGTAAAACCGGCCCAAGGACCGATGGCGTCATGCGCGTACTGTGAAAACGAACCGCTTGTCGGGTTGACGGAGGACATTTCCCCCAGCATTCTCATAATAAAAATCACTAATAATCCTGCTAAAGCGTAGGAGACAATCGCTCCGGGTCCGGTGGAATGAATGACTGATCCGCTTCCGACAAATAATCCGGCGCCGATCACGCCGGCAATTGAAATCATAGTCATATGCCGGGTTTTTAATCCCTTTGATAAAGAGTTAGGCTGATTCATTCTTTGCCTCCTTTTGGTTTGTTTATGCTGAATATTCCGACAAGTATTATTCTATCATAAATGCCACAGGCAGTTGAAAATGATGTAAGAAAATATGACATTTTTTCTCGTCCGTACAGCAGAAGGTTCCGGAAGGAAAAGAAATAATTTTCTGTTATTTCTGTGTTTTGATGGGTTTGAAAATAATTCCATGAACATGGGTTGGCGAGAATCCTTGATACGATTGGGATGAGAGGGGTTTTGTGAATAAAAATAAGTTTCCTGAGCGCATAAATGTTCTATGCTTACTATTTTTCTGTGGAAAGTGAATCATGTTTCTATAGACCCACTGTATCTTCGCTTTGTATGATAATGAAGGAAAAATTGAACGGGAAGGAGGATTTTCAGTGGAGAGATATCATGAATTGAAAAAAGGCGAAACCGGAGCGATTGTCAGTATTGGCGCATATGCGGCATTGTCGGCTGTGAAGCTTGTAATCGGTTATTTGTTTCACTCAGAAGCGCTTCAGGCCGACGGTTTAAATAATACGACTGATATCGTGGCATCTGCGGCTGTTTTCATCGGTTTGCGCATCTCTCAGAAACCTCCTGACGAAGATCATCCTTACGGCCATTTTCGGGCAGAGACCGTCGCGTCACTCATCGCTTCCATTATTATGATGCTTGTCGGAATGCAAGTGCTGTTCAGCGCCGCGCAATCTATTTTTTCCGTTAAAGAGGAAACACCGGATATGATAGCCGCCTGGACGGCCGCGGGGAGCGCGGTCGTGATGCTGATGGTCTACCGCTATACGAAAGGGCTTGCGAAAAAGGTAAACAGCCAGGCGCTTTCAGCTGCGGCTGCTGATAATAAATCAGATGCGCTCGTCAGTATCGGCACGTTTATCGGAATTTTTGCTTCACAGTTCTATTTGGCTTGGGTGGATACGGTTACCGCGTTTATCATCGGGTTGATCATCTGCAAAACCGCGTGGGATATTTTTAAGGAATCTTCTCATTCGCTGACTGACGGTTTTGATGTCAAACATATTTCTGATTATAAAAAGACGATTGAACAGATTGCGGGCGTCAGCCGTTTAAAAGATATTAAAGCGAGATATCTGGGCAGCTCCGTTCATATTGATGTCGTCATTGAAGTGCCGTCAGATCTGAACATTAAAGAGAGTCATGAGATCGCAAATGAGGTAGAACGCAAGATGAAAGAGGAACATGCCATTGACCATTCACACGTTCATATGGAGCCTCTCCAGCTGAAATAAAGCTTCCTTTCTAAAGGGAGCTTTTTCCTTTTTCAGACTGGAAACAATTCGCTGGAAACGTTTTTTTATACTGTTTATATTTTGTGGTAAAGTTAGGTTACGATAATTGAAATTTGAGAGATGACTAGGAGGAGAAGAATGGCTTATAAAGAAGAGCTGCATCCGCTGCTGGAGAAAGCCGTTGAGCATATTGAAAACATCATCATAGGAAAACGGGATATCGCCATACTCAGTCTGGCCGCCATTCTCGCAAAAGGGCATGTGCTGCTGGAAGACGTGCCGGGAGTCGGAAAAACGATGATGGTCCGCGTTTTGGCCAAGCTGATCGGAGCTGACTTTAAGAGGATTCAGTTCACGCCGGATCTTCTGCCGTCAGATGTGACGGGTGTCTCTATTTATAATACGAAAACGATGGAATTTGAATACCGCCCTGGACCGATCATGGGGAATATCGTGCTGGCTGATGAAATTAACAGAACCTCTCCGAAAACGCAGTCTTCCCTGCTTGAGGCAATGGAGGAAGGGAATGTCACGATTGACGGAAACACAATGCGGCTGGCTGAGCCGTTTTTCGTCATGGCCACACAAAACCCGGTTGAATATGAAGGAACGTATCCGCTTCCCGAAGCCCAGCTTGACCGGTTTTTATTTAAGCTGCGCATGGGCTACCCGACTGCCGAGGAAGAGCTTCAAGTTCTGTCTTTGCAGGAAGGGCGCAATCCGCTTGAAACAATCGAGCCCGTCATTTCTAAAGAACAGTTTATCAGCCTTCAGCAAAAATTGGAGCAGGTGCGGGTGGATGATGGAATTAAAGCGTATATCGTCGGCATTACTCAGCATACCCGCCGGCATCCGTCCGTACATCTGGGCGTAAGTCCGCGCGGTTCAATCTCATTAATGAAAGCTGCGCAGGCGTACGCGCTGCTTCATGACCGCGATTACGTCATTCCTGATGACGTCCAGTATTTGGCTCCGTATACGCTGCCGCACAGAATGATCTTGACCGCCGAGGCGAAATTTAACGATGTGACGCCGGAAGCGGTTATAGAAGACATCATGCAGACGGAAAAAGTCCCCGTTCAAAGGATGTCGGTCCGCTAATGAGAAAGAAGATGCATTGGCTTCTATATGGCTGGAAGCTGCTTATGTTGGCCGTACTGACGGCGGCTGTCTTTTCTTATGCCATGTTTCAGGGCGGATTTGTGAGCTGGTTTTTATTTTATGCGTTTTTGCCGTTTACCGTTTACGCCGGGCTGGTCGCTGTGTACCCGCTGCGGGCGTTTCAGGTGGCGCGTGACGTGTCCTCTGCCCAGTTAACCTCAGGCGACAGGCTGTCTGTCACCATCAGGCTGACGAGGCGCCTGCCGTTTCCGCTGACATATATGGTCATTGAAGATGTGATGCCGGAAACGCTTGGCGAGAGGCGCAGTGCGAAACAGCTCGTGTTTCCGTGGTTTCAAAGGAAGCTGACGTTACAATATGAGCTGCCGCAGGTGCCGCGCGGAGAGCATCATTTACATACGATAAGAGTGCGGACGGGAGATGTTCTCGGGCTTTTGGACAAGACGGCGTCGTTTTCCGTTACGGATACGGTTCTGGTTTTCCCGGCGTACGGGTCTGTTCACTATAAGCCGCAGGCTGCCTCCGGAGAAGAGGGTGCGGCTGCTGGCGCTCCGTTTCAGGTACACCGCTCCGCAATGGCTGCGAGCGTCAGAAATTATCAGCCGGGCGACCGGTTTTCCGCGCTTGACTGGAAAACATCGGCGCGGCGAAATGAGCTGATGACGAAGGAATTTGACCCGCTGCAGAGTGTGAATATGATTCTCCTTTTGGACTGCAGGCCGTCCCCATCGTTTGAAGCCGCGGTATCAGCTTCGGCATCCCTGCTTTACACGGCGCTTGTGAAGGGCTCTCCCGCAGGGTTTATTTCATTGGGGAGCGACCGGACCGTTTTTCCCGTCCGGGAGGGAGACCGGCATTTCAGAAAGATGCTGCGTTACCTGGCATCAGCTTCAGAATCGGAAGAAGCCGATGCAGGCGGGCGTTTAGGAAAAGAGCTGGCGGATCCGCGCGTCCGCAAAGCTTCCATTGCCGTCGTGACGGGCAGTCTTACAGAAGACCTTCTCAAACAGGCTGAGCCCGGCCGTGCTGACATGACGGTGTTTTTGGCGAAAGAAACGAATGCCGCGCTTTCGGAGAAAGAACGGAAACTCGCTCTCATCTTCGCTCAAAAAAATATTAAGGTGCAAATGATCAGGGACAAACG
Organism: Bacillus sp. FSL P4-0334; assembly: GCF_038004825.1. Classification (NCBI taxonomy): domain Bacteria; kingdom Bacillati; phylum Bacillota; class Bacilli; order Caryophanales; family Bacillaceae; genus Bacillus; species Bacillus sp. FSL P4-0334. The sequence goes on from NZ_JBBORX010000001.1 coordinate 1,695,147, forward strand.
GGTGTCCCATGTTGTTTAGAAAGAGAGGTGGCGCGCCATGCCGCATGACGAGAACCAGGGAAGCAGGCTGAGTCTGCTGCTGTTTTATTTTCTCGCTTTTTTATTGTTATGGGAATGGCTCAGGCCGCTGCACAATTTTACAGATACAAAACATACCGGTTTTTTCATCGTTTTTATCGGTTTGGCATTTCTGCTGTCATTCTTCCGGATGAGGTGGTACGTCACCGTGCCGTCCTGCATTCTGTTTACGTTGATCAGTATTTACATCCTGTTTTATAAAGGTTCGGTTTTTCAGCCGGAATGGCTCGTTTCTTTTTTGCGGGACGTCATGCAAAATGCCCGCCACATCGGGACCGGAAGATGGAATGATATGAATCCGTCATTCCGCACATTGCTGTTTTTTGTACTTTTATGGCTGCTCGTGTATTTGCTGCATTACTGGGTGATCTATCAGCGGAAAATATTATTCTTTTTTATCATGACGGTGGCGTATATCACCGTGCTTGATACGTTTACTCCTTATGATGCCGCGTACGCCGTCATCCGGATCGTCTTTATCGGCTTTTTGATGATGGGGCTTTTGTATATGGAGCGCATCCGGCTTACGGAACACATAGCGTTTAAAAAAAGATTGATACTCAAATGGTTTCTGCCGCTGATGCTGTTTATCTGCGCTTCCGTCGTGTTCGGTCTGGCGGCTCCGAAATCAGACCCGAACTGGCCGGACCCCGTGCCGTTTCTTAAAAAAATAACAAACCACAAAGAAGTGCCCGCCGCCGAAAGCAAAATCGGCTACGGCAATCATGATGAAACATTGGGCGGCCCTTTTCAGCAGGATGATACGCCGGTTTTCACATGGAACGGAAAAGAACGGGCGTACTTCCGGGTGGAAACGAAGGATACATACACGGGGAAAGGCTGGGTGGAGACCGATCAGGGCATGTCCTATAAACTGAACGGCGGCAACGTGGAAGATATATGGTTTGACCGGAGTGTGCAGACGAGACGGTATACGGCACAGGTGTCCATTGATGAGAATTATCTCTATAATCACGTCATGTATCCGATCGGCGTCTCCAATATTAAACCGAAGCACTCGATTCAGCTTGAAATGAACGGAAACACCGAGCAAATTACGCCGGTCAGTGAACAAGTGGGCAACATCCGCAATATGGGACGGTACACGGTGACTTTTCAGGCGCCCGTCTTTAAGCTGAATGATCTCCGAAAAGTGAAAGTGAAACGATACCGTGAGCAGAATCAATTCAATGACCGGTATTTACAGGTCCCCGACAGCCTTCCGAAAAGAGTGAGACAGCTTGCGGACAGACTGACGCGGGATCATCATAATATGTTCGATAAAGCGAAGGCGATCGAGGATTATCTCGGATCTTCCGCATTTTCGTATAATACACAGGATGTCGCGGTTCCGGAGCACAATCAGGATTATGTCGATCAATTTCTGTTTGAAACGAAAAGAGGATATTGTGATAACTTTTCATCGGCAATGGCTGTGCTGCTCCGCTCTGCGGGAATCCCCGCCCGTTGGGTGAAGGGCTATACATCCGGCGAATATAAAGGGGCAGGCGACCATAACGGCCACATTTATGAAGTCACAAACAACAACGCCCATTCGTGGGTAGAAGTGTATTTTCCCGATCAGGGCTGGGTGACGTTTGAGCCGACGAAAGGCTTCACCAATCCGACGGAGTTTACGTCAGAGCAAAATCATACCGCGGCAAAAGACAGCGGAGGCTCAGCGGGAAATTCGGATGAACCGTCTGACAAGCAGCGTCAGGAAACAAAGCCGGAAAAAGAGGAAACACCGAAAAAGCGGGATCACAGCGCGGCACCGCAGCCTGTGATCCGCAACAAAACCGCGGCACAGCTATGGTCGTATGCAGCCATCGTCATCGTGATTTCAGCCGCGGCGGCACTCGCCTGGCTGCTCCGGGCGCGCTGGATTCCGCACGTTACAGCAGCCAGATTGAAGCGGCGTACGGATGAAGACGTCTTTTTCGACGCATATGCCGCGCTGCTCCGCCAGCTGAAACGAAAAGGATTCAGCAGGGGAGACGGAGAAACACTGCGCGATTTTGCTGCGAGGATTGACGAGGCGCACCATACAAACGACATGTCCGAGCTGACGCTACGCTATGAGCGGGCCTTATACCGCAGGGATAATGCCGCGGAGCTTTGGAATGAATCGGGACAGTTGTGGGAAAATATAATTAAAACAAGATAGTCTTGACCGCATATCGTCCTGTTGTTAGAATAAATGAATGTTAAATGGGAGCCCGGGAGCGTTAAAAAGCCGGGCTTCCGTACAAGTCTTGCGCGACAGAGGGCTGAACGTTTGTCCTCCGTTTTTTCTGTGTCAAAAACTTAGAGGAGATTAGGTGACAACCATGACGAAGTTAGTGAATGAAATGATTCTTGTTCTTGATTTCGGCAGTCAGTATAACCAGCTGATTACCCGCCGGATCCGTGAATTTGGCGTATATAGCGAGCTGCACCCCCATACGTTGACAGCTGAGGAAATCAAAGAAATGAATCCAAAAGGAATTATCCTTTCAGGCGGACCGAACAGTGTATATGATGAAGGATCTTTCCGCTGTGATGAAAAAATCTTTGAACTCGATATTCCTGTATTGGGCATCTGCTACGGCATGCAGCTGATGACTCATTACCTCGGAGGGAAAGTCGAGGCGGCAAGCCAGCGCGAATACGGAAAAGCGAACATTCAGATTCAAGGAACTCCTGACTTGTTCAAAGATCTTCCGGAAGAACAGGTTGTGTGGATGAGCCACGGCGATTTGGTTGTAGAAGTTCCTGAAGGCTTCACTGTTGACGCAACAAGCCATCACTGCCCGAATTCAGCGATGAGCAAAGCGGACAAGAATTGGTACGGCGTTCAGTTCCACCCGGAAGTGCGCCACTCTGAATACGGCAATGATCTTCTGAAAAACTTTGTATTCGGCGTTTGCGATTGTGAAGGCAAATGGTCAATGGAAAACTTTATCGAAATCGAAATGCAAAAAATCCGTGAAACAGTCGGAGACAAGCAGGTTCTATGCGCGCTAAGCGGCGGTGTTGATTCCTCTGTTGTGGCTGCTTTAATTCATAAAGCGATCGGCGACCAGCTGACTTGTATTTTCGTCGATCACGGCCTGCTTCGTAAAGGCGAAGCTGAAGGCGTCATGAAAACGTTCAGCGAAGGCTTTAATATGAATGTCATTAAAGTTGATGCGAAAGACAGATTCTTAAACAAGCTGAAAGGTGTTTCTGATCCTGAGCAAAAACGCAAAATCATCGGTAACGAATTCATTTACGTGTTTGATGATGAAGCGGACAAGCTGAAAGGCATCGATTACCTTGCGCAAGGAACGCTTTACACGGATATTATCGAGAGCGGTACTGCAACGGCCCAAACGATCAAATCGCATCACAATGTCGGCGGACTTCCTGAAGATATGCAGTTTGAACTGATCGAGCCGCTGAACACCCTTTTCAAAGACGAAGTGCGCGCGCTCGGCACAGAGCTCGGCCTTCCGGATGATATCGTATGGCGTCAGCCGTTCCCGGGCCCTGGACTTGGCATCCGCGTACTCGGCGAAGTAACGGAAGAAAAACTTGAGATCGTTCGTGAATCAGACGCGATTCTGCGTGAAGAAGTGGCGAACCACGGCCTTGAGCGCGACATCTGGCAGTACTTCACGGTTCTTCCTGACATCCGCAGCGTCGGCGTCATGGGAGATGCGAGAACGTATGATTACACAATCGGTATCCGTGCCGTAACATCAATTGACGGCATGACATCTGACTGGGCGCGTATCCCTTGGGATGTGCTTGAAGTGATTTCGACACGGATCGTCAACGAAGTGAAACACATCAACCGCGTCGTGTATGACATTACGAGCAAGCCACCTGCAACGATTGAGTGGGAATAAATCAAGATAAAAAAACGTCTCTTTTTAAAAAAGAGGCGTTTTTTTTCATCTTTTTGAAACCGTTTTGCCCTGATTCATATCTAACAGCATAGGAGGTGGATAAGGTGAAGGAAGAACGATTGATCAAAAAGGCGAAAAAAGGTGATGCCGCAGCCTTTGAAAAACTGATCACAGCTCATCAGGAGACTTTATATAAAACAGCTTATCTCTATTTGCATCACAAGGAAGATACGCTGGACGCAGTGCAGGAAACGGTTTACAAGGCTTTTCTGCATATCGCGCAGCTGAAGGAGCCGAAATATTTTAAAACGTGGCTGATCCGGATTTTGCTTCATACGATTTTTGCGATGAGGAAAAAGCACGGAGACGTCATTCCGTTTGAGCCGCAACACGATACGCGCGCGGAGAATAAGAACATTGAAGAATACATAGATCTTCGGAATGCCCTGGAAACCCTTGACGAACATATACAGCTGACCATTCAGCTTTATTATTTTCAAGATTTCTCGATTGCTATGATCGCTGAACAGACCGGTATGGCGGAAGGCACTGTAAAAACGCATCTCCACAGGGCGAGAAAAGCATTGAAGCAGGAGCTGGAAAAGGAGGATAAACATATATGGAAAAGCATCAAATGAAGCAATTGTATCAGGACATTGACGTGCCGAAAGATGAATTGAAAAACGTGATACACAGCGCCGTTGTCCGTGCCGGAAAAGAAGGCGCCGTCAGACGGAGATGGGGACGAAAAGTGATAAACGGACTCGCGGTTGCTGCTGCTTTGTTTATTCTGTATCTGTCCTCAGGCTTATTCATGCCCTCCGTTAACACGGCTATGGGAAACATCCCTGTTGCCGGGCAGATTTACAGGGTATTTCAGGATAAGGCAGGTTCTGCGCTGTTTAAAAGCAATTTGGTGACAAAACTGAACGAGAAAGCGGAATCGCGCGGAATCACGGTGACAGTGAAAAGTGTGTATTACGACAGCGGACAGCTCGTTTACAATTTTACCGTTGACAATTTGAAATCTGATGAGGAGGATATTCCTTTTGAAGTAGATTATAAAGACAGCCGGAATATATTATCTTTGGATTATGACAGTCAGGGCATGAAAAAAGTGAAAGACGGGCAGTACGGGGGGCAGCTTCGCTTTTTTGCGGACGGCCCAAAGATGAAAGACGGTGATAAGCTTCCGCTTGTCATTACACAAATCAAGGATATTCCCGGAAACTGGCGCTTTACACTCCCGATTAAAAAACAAAAGTCCGTTTCTCTTGAAGGAACGAAAGCTGTGAATGTAAACGGGTTATACCGCTTTTTCGATATCCGGGCGGAAAACGGAACGACGGGATCGGCTCTCCTGTATTCAGTCGACTTTCAAAATGCAGCTAAAAATGATGCCATCTCGATTGACGAAGCAACGGATGATGCAGGAAACCATTATGAAATGACGTTAGCGGCTATTGAACTTGGCAACAGGAAGAACCTTCCCGGCGGCGGGAAAAGAATACGCGGCCAAACTCAATTCAGCAAACCGATAGACCCGAAAGCGAAAACACTTTTCATAACGGGCGATGTAAAATCAGAATCAGAGCCTGGAGAAATCGTCCCTCTGAAAACAAAACTGCCCGTCAGTTATAAAACGAAACATCATCATGTCGGCATCACCGTCAAAAAGATCAAACAGCAAGGCAGACGGGTGATCGTCGATTATCAATTCACAGGAATTAATTACAGCAAAGCGGATAAAGATCAGTTGATGAATGTCGGTGAGTCAATCGGTCTCGGCAATACGAAAAAAATGAAAACCTGGCCATCGCTTAATGAGTATGAAAAAGGCTATTATCTGAAAGGGAATAAGGCGAAAGTCACGAACCTTAAAACGGGTGAAATGGAATCCGTTTTTGAATTAGATGATTCGTCCGATAAAGACTATTCGTTGTGCGATTTCTCATTCGATTCATATGCTTTGTACGTCAATCAAACGGCTATGAACTTGCTGGCGGATGATAAGGGGATCACATTCGCGGTGCCGGTCCGGCCTGCGGACGGAAAATGATGTCTGGAAGGCGGGTTTTGCCGTCTTCCATTTTTGGTCAATTAACGAATAAACCAAATTTTTTTAACGGGATTGTTCGTTTTTTTTATTGAGTTTTCAAAATTGAATTGATACAATAGACTCAGAAATCAAATATGCAGATATCGTATAATGGCGGGGATATGGCCCGCAAGTTTCTACCAAGCTACCGTAAATGGCTTGACTACGGATCAATCTCAATCGTTTGATATAAATAATCCATTCTTATTTATTCAGACTGAACGTATGTAGTCAAGCGTCCCAAATGTATTTGGGGCGTTTTTTATTTGGCGGATAACGGGCAGAATAAATGGGAGAGAATGAAGGAGGCAATTGGCTTGAAGCAATTTTTTCAGTTTGATGAGCTGGGGACAAGCTATCGTAATGAAATCATCGGCGGTTTAACGACCTTTTTGTCAATGGCGTACATTCTGTTCGTCAATCCGCTGACATTGTCTTTAAACGGTGTGAAAGGATTTCCCGAAGCATTAAAAATTGATCAGGGCGCGGTGTTCACCGCTACAGCCTTGGCGTCTGCGGCCGGCTGTATTTTAATGGGGCTCATTGCAAAGTATCCGATCGCGATTGCGCCGGGTATGGGATTAAATGCGTTTTTTGCTTTCTCTGTCGTACTCGGCATGGGGATTTCATGGCAGGCTGCGCTTTCCGGCGTCTTGATTTCCGGAATTATCTTCGTGGCGCTTTCGCTGACGGGACTGCGGGAAAAAATCATTAATGCGATTCCGCCTGAGCTGAAATTGGCGGTCGGCGCGGGTATCGGTTTGTTTATCACATTTGTCGGTTTGCAGGGTTCGGGCATTATTGAAGCGAACTCATCGACTTTGGTGTCTATCGGCAATATTCACAGCGGCCCTGTGCTGCTGACGGTTTTCGGTGTTATTGTGACGGTCATTCTGATGGTGCTTCGCGTAAACGGCGGCGTATTTATCGGAATGCTTCTGACGGCGGTTGCCGGCATGGTCTGCGGACTGATTCCGGTTCCGACGCACATTGTCGGCAGCGTGCCGAGTCTTGCGCCGACTTTCGGACAGGCGTGGATGCATCTTCCGGATATCTTCTCCGTCCAAATGCTGATTGTCATTTTAACGTTCCTGTTCGTCGGGTTTTTCGATACGGCCGGAACGCTGGTGGCTGTAGCGACACAGGCCGGGCTGATGAAGGAAAACAAACTTCCGCGTGCGGGAAGAGCGCTTCTGGCGGATTCAACATCAATCGTTATCGGAGCCGTACTCGGTACGTCCACAACGACTTCTTATGTTGAATCTAGCTCAGGCGTTGCGGCGGGGGCGCGCTCCGGCTTCGCGGCTGTTGTGACGGGCATTCTCTTTTTGCTGGCGATGTTTTTCTCGCCGCTTCTGTCAGTTGTCACCACGAATGTGACGGCTCCGGCTTTAATTATTGTCGGCGCGCTGATGGTGGCGCCGCTCGGGAAGATCGCCTGGGATAAATTCGAGGTGGCTGTGCCGGCATTCTTAACGATGATTATGATGCCGCTGACGTACAGCATTGCGACGGGGATTGCGATCGGTTTTATATTCTACCCGATTACAATGATCTGCAAAGGAAAAGGAAAAAGCGTTCACCCGATTATGTACGGGCTGTTCGTCATCTTTATCCTGTATTTCATCTTCTTGAAATAACGGAAAAACCGGCTGAGTTAAGCCGGTTTTTTGTTTTTGTCCTATTCCGTAAAACCAATACATACTATAAAACGTCATGTGGGTGTCCGGGTGAAGAAAACCGCTTGACTGTTTAAGGACGCTTCGGTACCTTATATAAGTGTTTTATTTTCTTGTTTAACAAATTCCGCCGTATTTTTTTGATAGGAGTTGCTGACATGACGGAAGAAAGAAAAGAAACGTTGGAAGAAGAAAAACAGCATCAGGGGACTGATGAAGAACCGCTGTCGAGAATGTCCAGAAATGCGGGACGTTATCAAAAGCAAAAGAAAAAAGATAAGGAACGGCGCCCGGCTCCGGCTTTTACGGAAAAACTCGCTTCTGCATGGGCCGCGGTCAAACGTTATTGCCGTTTCGCGCTGCGCATTTTGACATCACCGGTGAAGGTCGTTGGGGAAGACGGCTTTTCCCGCTTTAAATATGCTCTTATTTCAATGCTTGTATTCAGTATCTTTTTCTCAATCGGAAATTGGTTTCAGCTGAGGGCTAGCCAGCAAAGGCCTCTCGGATACGGGGAGCGGCATCATACGTTTTTTGACGGCTTTACCGTCGTTCTCGTGTATACGCTCGTCTTTTTTGCCGCTGCGGCGGGCGCGGTCTGGCTTGTATCACGCTATATGATGAAACAGAAAATTACGATGCGGGATGCGGCCGCGGGGGTCGGATCGCTTTTGGTTCCGGCTGTCGCCAGCTCTATCGTGTGGATGATTTTCGCGATATTGAATCTGCCGGTCATCACCGTGGTGTTTACAGCGCTGACCTTGTTTCTGGCCGCCTCGGCGATGGTGCAGTTTGTGCAGATTCTATACAAATCGGCTGAAAAGCCTGCGGCTGACGTGATGTACTGTATTTCCGCGGCGGTTATCATCATGCTCATTTTTACGGCTGTGACATGGCCGCTTATTTCAGAGTACTTTACTGCTTCGCTGATCCCTTTATAAGTCGAAATTTGTCTTTCACAATGTTTACAAATTTTTCTAATAAAGCGTGTTGTTTTGAGGACCCGGCCGAGATATGATGAGAGCAACAGCAATTCGAAAGCGGCACTACTCTTTATGATTCGGAAAGGGATGATGAAGATGGCCCCGTTGTTGCGAGAAGCCATTAATCGGAAAAAACAGCACCTGAGGACAAAACTGATCCGCTCAGGGTTTTATCAAGACCATGTTCAGGAACTGTCCGGATACACGCTGAGTGAACTTGAGAAGGAATATGAAGCCGTCAAACGATTGAAAAAAGCCGAGCTTCACTGATAAGAGCTTGAAAGTCTGCCTTGCGGGGCGGGCTTTTTTTTCTTTTGAAAATGATGAAAAGAGGGTAAACTATCCTTAATTGAAGGATTGATGCTTTTCAAAGTATCAGAGGAGGGGAATCAGTGATGCAGACGATTTTATCCAACAGTATAGGTATGGTTCTCATTATTCTCATCATTAACATTATATATGTCTCTTTCTTTACGATCAGGATGATTCTGACATTAAAGGGACAGCGCTATTTCGCCGCAGGCATCAGTACGATTGAAATCCTTGTGTATGTAACCGGCCTGAGTCTCGTGCTCGGCAATCTGAATCAAATTCAAAACGTCATTGCCTATGCGCTCGGCTACGGCATCGGTGTTATAGTGGGAATGAAAATTGAGGAAAAACTGGCGCTCGGCTATATTACAGTCAACGTCATTACGAAGGAGCTTGATCTGGACCTGCCGAAACAGCTCCGGGAAAAAGGATACGGGGTTACAAGCTGGGTTGCGGGCGGACTTGAAGGAGACCGGACCGCCATGCAGATTCTGACGCCGCGCAAATATGAGCTTCAGCTTTATGATACGATTAAAACACTTGATGAAAAAGCGTTTATCATCGCCTTTGAGCCGAAAACGATCCACGGCGGATTCTGGGTGAAAGCAGTGAAGAAGAGGAGAATTAAGGAATGACAAAGCCAAAAAAGAAACGGTTTGAAGTAACGGAAGATGAAACGATTGACACCATTCTCACTTTAATGAAGGAAGAGGGCTATATGCCCGTCCGGCGGATGGAAGAGCCGATCTTTACAGAAAAGAAAGAAAATGGATCAATTCAAGTCGTTCCTTGCGGGAAAAAAATCGTATTTGAAGGGAAATTGATCTAAACACGAACATTAAAAGAAAGAATTTTTATATCGTTCGATAATGTCGTTGACATTATCCAAGTCCGTTGTTAAGATAAACATGAAATCAAAACACGACCTCATATAATCTTGGGAATATGGCCCATAAGTTTCTACCCGGCTGCCGTAAACGGCCGGACTATGCAGGAAAGTGATAAACAGCTGACATGGATATCGCAGAAGCGAACGACTGACGATACGCGCGCCATGCCCGGTTTGTATTGCTTCCTCATAGTTGCAATATAAGCCGGGCTTTTTTTTCTGAAAAACAAAGCATGAGAAGGTGGGAACAGAATGCAGCCGCTAGCAGGAATCATCATGGGAAGCACCTCCGATTGGGAGACAATGAAACATGCATGCGACATACTTGACGAACTTCACATTCCTTATGAAAAACAGGTGGTATCCGCGCACCGGACGCCTGATTTGATGTTTGAATATGCAGAAAGCGCCAGAGACAGGGGCTTAAAAGTCATTATTGCCGGAGCCGGAGGAGCGGCGCATCTGCCGGGAATGACGGCGGCCAAAACGACGCTGCCGGTGATCGGCGTACCGGTTCAGACAAAATCGCTTAACGGGCTTGATTCTCTTCTGTCTATCGTGCAGATGCCCGGCGGCGTGCCGGTCGCGACGACTGCGATTGGGAAAGCGGGCGCAGTGAACGCGGGTCTGTTAGCCGCGCAAATTTTGTCGGCATTTGACGATGACATTGCGGATAAACTAGAGGCGAGAAGAAATGCGACAAAACAAACTGTGCTGGAAAGCAGTGATCAGCTTGTCTGATAAAAAAACGATTTACCCCGGCGCCGTCATCGGCATTATCGGAGGCGGACAGCTCGGAAAAATGATGGCTGTCGCCGCAAAACAAATGGGCTATAAAGTCGCTGTCGTCGATCCCGTGAAAGACTCGCCATGCGGACAGATCGCCGATATTGAGATTACCGCCCAGTACAATGACCGTGAAGCGATTCAAAAATTGGCCGGAGTCAGTGACATCATTACCTACGAATTTGAAAATATCGATTACGAGGCGCTCAACTGGCTCAAAGAACATGCATATCTTCCCCAGGGAAGCGAGCTGCTGCTCATCACCCAAAACAGGGAAACGGAAAAAAAGGCGATCCAGTCAGCAGGCTGTCAAGTCGCGCCTTATCGGATCGTAAACAGCGGACGGGAGCTTGAGGAAGCCGTTCAGGCACTGGGGCTCCCGGCGGTGCTGAAAACATGCCGCGGCGGATATGACGGCAAAGGCCAATTTGTCATTAAGGAAGAAGGACAGACAGATGAAGCGGCTGCGCTGTTAGAAAACGGCACGTGCATACTTGAAAGCTGGGTATCGTTCCGGATGGAGCTTTCCGTTATCGTGACGAGATCGGTACACGGTGAGATTTCAACCTTTCCGGCTGCTGAAAATATCCACAAAAATAATATTCTGTTCCAAAGCATCGTGCCCGCGAGAGCGGAGGAAACGGTTCAGAAGCGGGCAGAGGCGCTTGCCGTTCAGCTCGCGGAGAAATTGGAACTTGTCGGGCCGCTTGCGGTGGAAATGTTCGTCACGGAAGACGGAGACCTTTTGATTAATGAACTGGCGCCGCGTCCTCACAACTCCGGGCATTATACGCTCGACCTTTGTGAAACGAGCCAATTCGAACAGCACATCAGAGCGGTCTGCGGACTTCCTCTCGGCAGAACCGATCTTCTCAAACCGGGAATGATGGTGAATCTGCTCGGTGATGAAGTGAAGCTTGCGGAGGAGCATACGGAGCTTTTAAAGGAAGCCAAACTATACCTGTACGGAAAACATGAGATTAAAAAAGGCCGCAAAATGGGGCATATGACATTTTTACGGAAGCCTGATGAAACATGGATTCAGGACATCACGAACATATGGATGAAAAGAGACGGAGGACGAGCATAATGATCGAACGTTATTCAAGACCTGAAATGTCCGCGATCTGGACGGACGAAAACAGATACCAGGCATGGCTGGAAGTCGAGATTTTAGCCTGTGAAGCCTGGGCTGAGCTTGGCGTCATTCCGAAAGAAGACGTCAAAGTCATGCGCGAAAACGCGTCTTTCGACATCAACCGCATTTTGGAAATCGAGCAGGATACGCGCCATGACGTCGTTGCATTCACCCGCGCGGTTTCAGAATCATTAGGCGAAGAAAGAAAATGGGTTCACTACGGCCTGACGTCAACAGATGTCGTGGATACCGCTCTTTCCTATCTATTAAAACAGGCGAATGAGATCTTGCTCAAGGACATTGAGAGATTTGTTGACATTATAAAAGAAAAAGCGAAAGAACATAAATACACGGTCATGATGGGCCGCACGCACGGCGTACACGCGGAACCGACGACATTCGGCCTGAAACTCGCGCTTTGGCACGAAGAAATGAAACGCAACCTTGAACGTTTCAAGCAGGCAAAAGAAGGGATCGAAGTCGGGAAGCTTTCCGGCGCGGTCGGCACATATGCAAATATTGATCCGTTCGTAGAACAGTATGTCTGTGAAAAACTCGGCCTGAAAGCGGCGCCGATTTCCACTCAGACATTACAGCGCGACCGTCATGCGGATTACATGGCGGCACTGGCTTTGATCGCGACGAGCATTGAAAAATTCGCAGTGGAAATCCGCGGTCTGCAAAAGAGTGAAACTCGTGAAGTGGAAGAGTTTTTTGCAAAAGGACAAAAAGGTTCATCGGCTATGCCTCATAAACGGAATCCGATCGGGTCGGAAAATATGACGGGCATGGCGCGCGTGATCCGCGGGTACATGCTGACGGCATACGAAAATGTACCGTTATGGCATGAGCGTGATATTTCTCATTCATCAGCTGAGCGCATCATTCTTCCTGACGCGACAATCGCGCTGAATTACATGCTGAACCGATTCAGCAATATCGTCAAAAACTTAACGGTATTCCCGGAAAATATGAAACGCAACATGGACCGCACACTCGGTTTGATCTATTCTCAACGCGTGCTGCTTGCTTTAATCGACACGGGTCTGCCTCGTGAAGAAGCATATGACACGGTTCAGCCGAAAGCGATGGAAGCATGGGAAAAACAAGTGCCGTTCCGTGAGCTTGTGGAAGCGGAGGAAAAAATCACGTCCCGTCTCACACCGGAACAGATTGCCGATTGCTTTGACTACAATTATCATTTGAAAAACGTCGACTTGATCTTTGAGCGTTTAGGTTTATAGAAGAAGCCAGCCGGAGGCGGCTTCTTCAGCCGCCATAGATTGAATATTCCCAACATTCGGGTTAGGAGGCCTTCCGTGAATATTGTGAACAATAATCTTCTTTATGAAGGAAAAGCGAAACGGATTTATCAAACTGAAGACGAACAGATTCTCCGCGTGGTCTACAAGGATTCCGCAACAGCCTTTAACGGTGAGAAAAAAGCGGAGATCAGCGGAAAGGGCCGTCTGAACAATGAAATTTCAAGCCTGATTTTCAAACATCTGCACGCCAAAGGAATTGACAACCACTTTGTGGAGCGTGTTTCAGAATCAGAGCAGCTTATCAAAAAAGTGAGCATCATTCCCCTTGAAGTCGTGGTCAGAAACGTTGCCGCCGGAAGCATGTCGAAACGTCTCGGCATCCCGGAAGGAACTGAGCTTCCGCAGCCGATTATCGAATTTTACTATAAAGATGACGCACTCGGCGATCCGCTCATCACAGAAGATCATATCTGGCTTTTAAAAGCGGCGGCTCCTGAGCAGGTGGAAACGATCAAATCAATTACAAAACAGGTGAATCAAGAGCTGCAGCATATTTTTGAAGACTGCGGCGTCAGATTAATAGATTTTAAGCTGGAATTCGGCTTAGACGCAGAGGGACGGGTGCTTTTAGCGGATGAAATTTCTCCTGACACGTGCCGTCTGTGGGACAAAGACACAAACGAAAAGCTCGATAAAGATTTGTTCAGACGGAACCTGGGAAGCTTAACCGACGCATATGAAGAGATTTTCAAAAGACTGGGAGGCATTTCATAATGTATAAAGTGAAAGTTTATGTCAGCTTAAAAGAAAGTGTGCTCGATCCTCAAGGAAGCGCGGTGCAGCATGCATTGCACAGCATGACCTACAATGAAGTGCAGGATGTGCGCATCGGAAAATATATGGAGCTGACGATTGAAAAATCTGACCGCGATCTTGACGCGCTCGTGAAAGAAATGTGTGAAAAGCTCCTTGCCAATACAGTCATTGAAGACTACCGATATGAATTTGAGGAGGTTGTCGCACAGTGAAATTTGCGGTGATTGTGTTACCCGGCTCCAACTGTGATATTGATATGTTCCACGCCGTAAAGGACGAACTCGGCGAAGAAGTCGAGTATGTCTGGCACGAGGAAACAAGCCTTGACGGATTTGACGGCGTGCTCATCCCCGGCGGGTTTTCATACGGCGATTACTTGAGATGCGGCGCCATCGCCAGATTCGCAAACATCATGCCGGCTGTGAAAAAAGCGGCTGCCGAAGGAAAACCGGTTCTCGGCGTCTGCAACGGATTCCAGATTCTGCAGGAGCTCGGACTTTTGCCCGGCGCGATGAGACGCAACAAAGACTTAAAGTTCATCTGCCGCCCGGTTGAATTAATCGTGCAGAACGGCGGCACGTTATTCACATCTTCCTATGAAAAAGGACAATCGATTACGATTCCGGTTGCTCACGGCGAAGGCAATTTCTACTGTGATGACGAAACGCTTGAAAGATTAAAAGAAAACAATCAAATCGCCTTCACATACGGCGGCGATATTAACGGAAGCGTCAGCGGCATTGCCGGCGTCGTGAATGAGAAAGGCAACGTATTAGGCATGATGCCTCACCCAGAGCGCGCAGTCGATGAACTGCTCGGCAGCGCAGACGGTCTTACATTGTTCCGGTCTATCGTGAAAAATTGGAGGGAAACTCATGTCGCTACTGCTTGAACCAAGTAAAGAACAAATAAAAGAAGAGAAACTCTATCAGCAAATGGGTGTCAGTGATGACGAGTTCGCACTCATTGAATCTATTATCGGAAGATTGCCGAACTACACTGAAATCGGGATTTTTTCCGTGATGTGGTCAGAGCACTGCAGCTATAAAAACTCAAAACCGGTTTTACGCAAATTCCCGACAAGCGGCGAACGCGTGCTGCAGGGTCCCGGAGAAGGCGCGGGAATCGTTGACATCGGTGACAATCAGGCGGTCGTGTTCAAAATTGAATCTCATAACCATCCGTCAGCGATTGAGCCATACCAAGGTGCTGCGACGGGAGTGGGCGGCATCATCCGTGACGTTTTCTCAATGGGCGCCCGTCCGATAGCTGTATTAAACTCTCTTCGATTTGGTGAGCTCACTTCACCTCGTGTGAAGTACTTGTTTGAAGAAGTAGTGGCGGGAATCGCGGGATACGGAAACTGTATCGGAATTCCGACGGTCGGCGGAGAAGTGCAGTTTGACGCAAGCTATGAGGGCAATCCGCTTGTCAATGCAATGTGCGTCGGCTTAATTGATCATAAAGATATTAAAAAAGGCCAGGCGAAAGGTGTCGGCAACACGGTCATGTACGTCGGCGCTAAAACGGGCCGCGACGGCATACACGGCGCTACTTTCGCATCAGAAGAAATGTCAGATTCATCTGAAGAAAAACGTTCCGCGGTGCAGGTCGGCGATCCTTTCATGGAAAAACTTCTCCTGGAAGCATGCCTTGAAGTCATCCAATGCGACGCCTTAGTCGGCATTCAGGATATGGGGGCGGCCGGTCTGACAAGTTCGAGTGCTGAAATGGCAAGCAAAGCCGGCTCAGGCATTGAAATGAACCTTGATCTCATTCCGCAGCGGGAAACAGGTATGACCGCTTACGAAATGATGCTTTCCGAGTCTCAGGAACGCATGCTTCTCGTCATTGAACGCGGACGTGAACAGGAAATTGTCGATATTTTTGATAAATATGATCTTGAAGCGGTTTCCGTAGGTCATGTTACGGATGATAAAATGCTCCGCCTCCGCCATAACGGAGAGGTTGTTTGCGAGCTTCCGGTCGACGCGCTGGCGGAAGAAGCGCCTGTATACCACAAGTCGTCAGCAGAACCCGCGTACTACCGCGAGTTTCAGGAAACGGAAGTTCCCGCGCCTGAAGTAAAAGATGCGACAGAGACGCTTTTTGCCCTGCTGCAGCAGCCGACAATCGCCAGCAAAGAGTGGGTGTACGATCAATATGACTACATGGTGCGCACAAATACGGTGGTCGCTCCGGGCTCTGACGCGGGAGTGCTCAGAATCCGCGGCACGAAAAAAGCGCTGGCGATGACGACGGATTGCAACGCCCGTTATTTATATCTTGATCCAGAAGAAGGCGGGAAAATCGCAGTTGCCGAAGCAGCGCGCAACATCGTATGCTCCGGCGCCGAACCGCTTGCGGTCACGGATAATCTGAATTTCGGAAACCCGGAAAAACCTGAAATTTTCTGGCAGATCGAAAAAGCGGCCGACGGCATCAGCGAGGCGTGCAATGTTCTCAGCACTCCCGTCATCGGCGGTAACGTATCACTTTATAATGAATCGAACGGAACGGCGATCTACCCGACGCCTGTTATCGGCATGGTCGGCTTAATTGAAGATACCGCTCATATTACGACACAGCATTTCAAACAAGCGGGGGATCTTGTATACGTGATCGGCGAAACAAAACCTGAGTTTGCCGGAAGCGAACTGCAAAAAATGACAGAAGGCCGCATTTACGGCAAAGCGCCGCAAATCGACCTTGATATAGAGCTGTCACGTCAAAAAGCATTGCTTGACGCGATTAAAAAAGGCCTCGTTCAATCCGCTCATGATGTGTCTGAAGGCGGCTTAGGCGTAGCGGTTGCAGAAAGTGTCATGACGACGGAAAACCTTGGCGCCAACGTGACTGTAGAAGGGGAAGCGGCGTTATTATTCTCTGAATCTCAATCCCGCTTCGTCGTTTCGGTGAAAAAAGAACACCAAGCGGCGTTTGAAGCGGCTGCGGCTGATGCGGTTCATATCGGCGAGGTAACGGCTGACGGACTTCTGGCGATTCAAAACCAGGACGGACAACAATTGGTTCACGCGCAAACGAAAGAACTTGAGCGCGCGTGGAAAGGAGCTATTCCATGCTTGCTGAAATCAAAGGCCTGAATGAAGAATGCGGTGTGTTTGGCATCTGGGGACATGAAGAAGCTCCGCAGATCACATATTACGGCCTGCACAGCCTCCAGCACAGAGGACAGGAAGGCGCGGGAATTGTCGCAACTGACGGTGAAAAACTGACGGCGCATAAAGGACAGGGGCTTATTACCGAGGTTTTTCAAAACGGCGAACTGAGCAAAGTGAAGGGAAAAGGCGCGATCGGGCACGTTCGTTATGCGACGGCAGGCGGAGGCGGATATGAAAATGTTCAGCCGCTCCTGTTCCGTTCACAAAACAACGGCAGCCTCGCGCTCGCCCATAACGGCAACTTGGTCAACGCCACACAGTTGAAGCAGCAGCTTGAAAACCAAGGGAGCATCTTTCAGACTTCCTCCGATACGGAAGTGCTGGCTCATCTGATTAAACGCAGCGGACACTTTTCGCTGAAGGATCAAATCAAAAATTCACTATCTATGCTGAAAGGCGCTTATGCCTTTTTAATCATGACTGAAACAGAAATGATCGTAGCGCTTGACCCGAACGGACTCAGACCGCTGTCAATCGGCATGATGGGTGATGCTTACGTCGTCGCTTCAGAAACGTGCGCATTCGATGTGGTCGGTGCGACATACCTTCGCGAGGTAGAGCCGGGCGAAATGCTGATCATCAATGATGAAGGCATGAAATCAGAGCGTTTCTCCATGAATATCAACCGTTCCATCTGCAGCATGGAGTACATTTATTTCTCAAGACCTGACAGCAATATCGACGGCATTAACGTGCACAGCGCCCGGAAAAACCTCGGAAAAATGCTTGCCCAGGAGTCCGCGGTTGAAGCGGATGTCGTCACAGGCGTGCCGGATTCCAGTATTTCTGCAGCCATCGGCTATGCCGAGGCAACGGGCATCCCGTACGAACTCGGTCTCATTAAAAATCGTTATGTCGGCAGAACGTTTATCCAGCCGTCACAGGCTCTCCGTGAGCAAGGTGTCAGAATGAAGCTGTCCGCCGTCCGCGGTGTTGTTGAAGGAAAACGGGTCGTCATGGTTGATGATTCCATCGTGCGCGGGACGACAAGCCGCCGGATTGTCACGATGCTCAGAGAAGCGGGTGCGACAGAGGTGCATGTGAAAATTAGTTCACCGCCGATCGCTCATCCGTGCTTCTACGGCATCGACACATCAACCCATGAGGAGCTGATCGCTTCTTCTCATTCCGTGGAAGAAATCCGCCAGATCATCGGTGCTGACACGCTTTCTTTCTTAAGTGTAGACGGATTGTTAAAAGGAGTCGGCCGAAAATTTGAAGACACCAATTGCGGACAATGCCTCGCTTGTTTTACGGGCAAATATCCGACGGAAATTTATCAGGATACAGTGCTTCCTCACGTAAAAGAAGCGGTGCTGACAAAATAAAATGTGAAAATGACATAAAGGCAGCGGGAATTCAGGCTGCCTTTCTCTTTCTGCCTTTTAAGGAGAAACGAATTGACAAGGAGTGATAGGGATGTCTGATGCTTATAAAAATGCCGGAGTTGACATCGAAGCCGGATATGAAGCCGTCAAACGAATGAAAAAACACGTGGAGCGCACGAAAAGGCTCGGCGTTATGGGAAGCCTGGGCGGCTTTGGCGGAATGTTTGATCTGTCAGAGCTTCCGTATCAAAAGCCTGTTTTAATTTCCGGAACAGACGGTGTCGGTACTAAGCTGAAACTCGCATTTTCAATGGATAAGCATGACACGATCGGCGTCGATGCGGTCGCGATGTGTGTAAATGATGTGCTTGCCCAAGGAGCGGAGCCGCTGTTTTTCCTTGATTATTTAGCGGTCGGCAAGGCCGATCCGGTAAAAATTGAGCAGATCGTTCAGGGCGTGGCGGACGGATGCGAGCAGTCAGGATCAGCGCTTATCGGCGGTGAGACGGCGGAAATGCCGGGGCTGTATACGGCTGATGAATACGATATTGCGGGCTTTTCAGTCGGCGTCGCGGAAAAAGACGAAATCGTCACCGGTGAACATATTGAAGAGGGGCATCTCTTAATCGGACTTACTTCAAGCGGCCTTCACAGCAACGGATTTTCCCTAGTGAGAAAAGTGCTTCTTGATGACGGCGGACTTGATTTGGATACTGTCTATGAACCGTTTGCGCGTCCTCTCGGAGAAGAATTGCTGGAACCGACGAGAATATATGTGAAGCCGGTGCTCAAGGCGGTGAAAAGCGGTAAGGTGGACGGCATGGCGCATGTGACAGGCGGAGGATTCATCGAGAACATCCCGCGGATGCTGCCGGACGGATTGAGCGCGGAAATTGATCACGGATCATGGCCGATCCCGCCGATTTTTCCGTTTCTGCAGGAGCACGGCAAGCTGAAAGAAGAAGAAATGTTCAATGTCTTTAATATGGGCATCGGTTTTGTCCTTGCCGTTAAAGAAGAGGACTTGACAGACGTTATCGACACGCTTGAAGCTCAGGGCGAGAAGGCTTATTTGATCGGCCGGGTCAAGCGGGGCGAAGGCATTTCTTTCGGCGGTGCGGCTCTTTCATGAAAAAGTTTGCGGTATTTGCTTCAGGAAACGGATCGAACTTCGAGGCCATTGCCAAACGCATGAGAGAAGAGAAGTGGGATGCGGAGCTCTCGCTTCTCGTGACGGATAAGCCTCAGGCAAAGGCGGTGGAAAGGGCGGAGGCTTTACACATTCCGTCATTCGCCTTTGAACCGTCATCTTTTGAAAACAAAGCGGCCTTTGAACGGGCCGTTATTGAACAGCTGCGCCTGCACGGGGCGGAATTAATCGTTCTCGCCGGCTATATGAGACTGATTGGAGGTACGCTGCTTGAAGCATACGGGGGCCGCATTATTAATATACATCCCTCGCTTCTTCCGGCATTCCCCGGGATTGACGCTGTCGGACAGGCGTATCGGGCCGGTGTGAAAGTGGCGGGCATTACCGTTCATTACGTCGACGAAGGCATGGACACCGGACCGATTATCGCGCAAAAAGCATTCGAAATACAGGAAAACGATACGCTTGAAGACATAGAGCATACAATACACGAGCTTGAGCACAAATGGTATCCGAGCGTTGTGAAACAGCTGCTGGGACTAAATAACAGAGGTGAAAAGGCATGACAATCAAACGCGCACTAATCAGTGTTTCTGATAAAACAAATCTCGTACCTTTCGTAAAGGAACTGACAGAGCTCGGCGTCGAAGTCATTTCGACCGGAGGAACAAAAAAACTTCTTCAGGAAAACGGTGTGGATGTCATCGGCATTTCAGAAGTGACCGGATTCCCTGAAATTATGGACGGACGGTTAAAAACGCTCCATCCTAATATTCACGGCGGACTGCTTGCCGTAAGAGACAATGAAGAGCATATGGCGCAGATCAATGAGCATGGCATTGCCCCCATTGACCTTGTGGTCGTCAACCTTTACCCGTTTAAAGAAACGATTTCGAAAGAAGACGTAACATACGATGAAGCGATAGAAAACATTGATATCGGCGGTCCCGGCATGCTGCGCGCCGCATCGAAAAACCATCAGGATGTGACGGTCATCACAGATCCGGCCGATTACAGCTCCGTGCTCAATGAGATTAAAGAACACGGCGGCGTTTCGCTTAAAAGAAAACGCGAGCTTGCGGCCAAAGTATTCCGCCATACCGCGGCATACGACGCATTAATCGCTGATTACTTAACACGCGAGACCGGTGAGAAAGACCCTGAGCAATTCACCGTTACATTTGAGAAAAAACAATCGCTCCGCTATGGTGAAAACCCTCACCAAGAGGCTGTTTTCTATCAAAGCGCACTTCCCGTCTCCGGTTCCATCGCGGCGGCAAAACAGCTTCACGGCAAAGAGCTTTCTTACAACAATATTAAGGACGCGGATGCGGCCGTTCAAATCGTCCGGGAATTTACAGAACCCGCAGCTGTTGCCGTTAAACATATGAACCCGTGCGGAGTCGGTACGGGAGCTTCAATTGAGGAAGCATTCAATAAAGCGTATGAAGCTGATAAAACCTCCATTTTCGGCGGCATCATCGCGCTGAACCGTGAAGTTGATCAGGCAACGGCTGAAGCCCTTCACGGCATCTTTTTAGAAATCATTATCGCCCCTTCTTTCAGTGAAGAAGCGCTGAACGTACTGACGGCGAAGAAAAACCTTCGTCTGCTCACGCTTGACGTGTCCGCATCAGGGAAGAAAGAAAAACAGCTGACATCCGTACAGGGCGGCCTTTTGATTCAAGATTTAGACGTCCATGGATTTGATGACGCCGACATCAGCATCCCGACAAAAAGAGAGCCGAGCGAGCAGGAATGGGAAGATTTGAAGCTGGCCTGGAAAGTCGTCAAACACGTGAAATCCAACGCGATCGTTCTTGCAAAAGACCATATGACGGTCGGTGTGGGAGCGGGACAGATGAATCGCGTCGGTTCAGCTAAAATCGCCATTGAGCAGGCCGGAGAAAAAGCAAAAGGCAGCGCGCTCGGATCAGATGCGTTTTTCCCGATGCCGGATACAGTCGAAGAAGCCGCAAAAGCCGGTGTCACGGCGATTATCCAGCCAGGCGGATCGGTCCGTGATGAAGATTCGATTAAAAAAGCGGATGAATACGGCATCGCCATGGTATTCACCGGCATCAGACATTTCAAACATTAAGAGGGGGAACGAAGCGTGAATGTATTGATTATCGGAAAAGGCGGCAGAGAGCATACATTGGCTTGGAAAGCGGCGCAAAGCCCGCTTGTTGACACGGTGTACGCCGCGCCCGGAAATGACGGTATGGCAGACTGCGCGACGCTGGTCAACATTGAAGAAAGCGATCATGCCGCACTCATTGCGTTTGCGAAAGAACATCATGTCGGCCTGACGATTATCGGCCCTGAAGTTCCTCTGATTGAAGGGATAGCTGACGAGTTTGAAAAAGCCGGACTGCTTGTTTTCGGACCGTCTGAAAAAGCGGCAATCATTGAAGGGAGCAAACAGTTTGCCAAGGATTTAATGAAAAAATACGGCATTCCGACGGCGGAGTATGAGACGTTTACTTCATTTGAAGAGGCGAAAGCATATGTGCAGCAAAAAGGCGCGCCGATTGTCATTAAAGCGGACGGGCTTGCCGCCGGAAAAGGTGTCACGGTCGCGATGATGGAAGAAGAAGCGATTGAATGCCTGCACGATTTTCTTGAGGATGAGAAATTCGGGGAGGCGAGCGCATCTGTTGTCATTGAAGAGTTCCTCGCCGGCGAAGAATTTTCTTTAATGGCGTTTGTAAAAGGGGAGACCGTCTATCCGATGGTAATCGCTCAAGATCATAAACGCGCCTTCGATGGAGATAAAGGGCCGAATACGGGCGGAATGGGAGCCTACTCACCAGTGCCGCACATTTCCGATGATATCGTCAGAAGCGCAGTCGAAACGATTGTGAAGCCGGCGGCAAAAGCAATGGTGAAAGAGGGACGTTCCTTCACGGGCGTGCTGTACGCGGGGCTGATTCTGACGGAAAACGGATCAAAAGTCATTGAATTCAATGCGCGTTTCGGAGATCCGGAAACACAGGTTGTCGTGCCGAGAATGGAATCTGACCTCATTCAGGTGCTTTTGGATCTTCTGCATGAGAAGGATGTTGACCTAAGGTGGAAGGATACGGCCGCTGTCAGCGTTGTGCTGGCTTCTGAAGGCTATCCGGAAGGCTATGCGAAAGGCACTCCGATCGGCAGTTTGACGTCCGCTGAAGACGGGATCGCTGTTTTTCATGCCGGAACGAAAAAAGACGGCGGACAATTTGTTACAAACGGCGGCCGGGTCGCCAATGTCACGGCATTTGCTGAGACATTTGAAGCGGCGAGAGATAAAGTGTACAGCGCCGTTTCAGGGCTGACAAAACCCGGACTGTTTTACAGAAGCGACATCGGCGCCCGTGCGCTGAAAGCATCGCAGCGATAAAGAGGAAAACCCCGCGTCATATAAGATGCGGGTTTTCTTCTGAAAAGACGACTAAGACTGTCGGCTTGCCGTGTGACACGCAGTCATCGATGAAGTCCTCCGGCGTATAGACGGATTCTTCTCAGACTCGCGGGACAGGAGAAATTAAATAACAAGCCGAAACGGCTTGTTATTTTTCTTGCTGATGGCTGTCATCCTGATTCATTCCGGTTTGGAACATATATGTCACCGGACAGAAGCGGAGGATGCCGGATGCCGCTTTCATCGCGCCCATCATCATACAGAAGAGGTGCATCTTGCACCAAGGTTTTCTCGTGTATTTCGCTGACGCAGCAGACAAAATGGTGAGGCCGCAAGTGATGCGCATAACGGCATTTAATAAACTGATATTCGGTTTCATCATTTCAGCTCCCTTAGAAAAAGTTTTTCATTCATCTTCAATAATTTGTAACGTTTTAGCCGTGCGATAATTGTGCGGATGTGATACGATGGGTCTAATATAAGCGAAGGAGAGTATGTGAATGTCCGAACGTACCTTTAACTGGAAAAATAAAGACATCAGATCACAGGCGGATGTTGTAGACTCAAAGCTGCTTCCAACGCTACTTTTACGGGATGCTCTCGTATTAAATCCTTTTTTAAAACAATGGCTGAAAAAGAATGTCTGGATTTACGGAGACCGAATTGTATATGTTGGTGATGAGCTTCCTGATGCAGCAGAGCACATTCATACCATAAATTGTGAAGGAAAATACATTGTGCCAGGTTACATTGAACCGCATACACATCCTTTTCAAATATATAATCCCCAAACGCTCGCCGAATATGTGTCTCAATTCGGAACAACGACGTTTGTTAATGATAACTTGTTTTTTCTTTTGCATAGCGGTAAAAAGAAAGCGCTTACTATATTGGAAGAACTGAAAAAACAGCCGGTGCAATATTTCTGGTGGTCCAGATATGATCTGCAGACTGAAGTGCTGAATGAGGATCAGCTTCTTTCTTTTGATGTCCGCAAGCAATGGATGGAGCACCCGGATGTCATTCAAGGCGGAGAATTGACCGGATGGCCGCGCCTCATGGACGGCGATGACTTGATGCTTCATTGCATGCAGGCGACAAAGAAACTGCGCAAGCGGATAGAAGGGCATTTTCCCGGAGCCTCTGAAAAAACACTGACGAAGATGAAACTGTTCGGAGCGGATTCCGACCACGAGGCGATGAATGGCGGCGAGGTGATGAGACGGCTTGAATTGGGCTACTATGTTTCGCTCAGACATTCATCCATCCGCCCTGATTTGAGAACGATTTTGCAGGATCTCCATCAAAAAGGCTTCCGGCATTATGATCATTTCTTCTACACGACGGATGGAGCGACGCCGCTTTTTTATAAAGGCGGCATGACGAATGAATTAATCAAAATCGCTTTGGAGGAAGGAGTTCCGGCGATCGATGCCTACAATATGGCCTCCTTTAATATCGCGAAGTATTATCAGATGGACGACTTTCTCGGTGTGGTCGGTCCGGGACGGCTTGCTTCATTGAACATTCTCGATGACCCGATGAATCCGGACCCGGTCACGGTGATCTCCAAAGGCATCCTGCTGAGGGAAGACGGCCGAAATATGAATGCGTTTACAGAAACGGATTGGAAAAAGGGCGGTCTTGTCCCTCTTGAGCTTTCATA
The DNA here is from genome assembly GCF_038004825.1 of Bacillus sp. FSL P4-0334. NCBI lineage: Bacteria > Bacillati > Bacillota > Bacilli > Caryophanales > Bacillaceae > Bacillus > Bacillus sp. FSL P4-0334. The sequence continues at coordinate 1,719,795 of NZ_JBBORX010000001.1, forward strand.
TGATATGACGATGGATGATTTACAGTTTTCAATGCCGATGGGTGTGACCATGCGCAACGCGGTCATTATGGAGCCGTATATGATTGCGATTGATAATTCTGTTGACCAGCTTTCTTTTGATCATGATGAATGCTATCTCACGCTTCTCGATAAGCATGGAAAATGGCGGGTCAATACAATGCTGAAAGGTTTTGCCGATCGGGTGCAGGGCTTTGTCAGTTCCTACACGACAACCGGAGATATTATCGCTGCCGGAAAAAATAAAGAAGATATCCTGCTCGCTTTCTCACGGATGAAAGAAATCGGCGGCGGAATCGTGCTTGCCGAAAACGGGAAGATTCTGCATGAGATTCCCCTCGCCTTAAACGGTTCTGCATCCGCGGAGAAGTATGAAGAAGTGCTTGAGAAAGAGCAAAAACTGAGGATGTTGCTGGAGGAGCGGGGCTACCGATTCTGCGATCCGATCTATACGCTGCTCTTTTTGCAGAGCACACACCTGCCTTATATCCGCATTACGCCGAGAGGAATATTTGACGTGATGAAAAAAACTGTACTCTTTCCATCGATAATGCGTTAAAATATAAAAGCAGGGAGCCGACATATGAAAAGATGGAAAACCGTTTGTATGCTTTGTTTTGCGTTTTTGCTGCTTGCCGCCTGCCGGCAGAATAATGCCGATCAGGTGCAGCCGAAAGAAGCGGAAGCTCCTTTAACGGGGCTGAAAACTGAGCAGAAGCTTGCAGAACGCCGTCCGATTGCAGTCGCAGTGAACAATCATCCGAAGGCGAGGCCCCAATCCGGGCTGTCAAAGGCGGATGTTATCATCGAAGCGCTCGCGGAGGGCCGGATTACGCGGTTTCTCGCGATTTTTCAAAGTGAGATGCCGGAAACGGTCGGGCCTGTGCGGAGCGCGAGGGAATATTTTGTCACGCTCAGCAGCGGGTTTAACAGCATATTTGTCCATCATGGCTGGAGTCCCGGCGCAAAAAAGCAGCTGGAGTCCGGAGCTTACGATTATATAAACGGTTTGGATTTTGACGGAAGCCTGTTTTGGAGAGCCGATTTCAGCAAGCCGCCCCACAATTCCTACACGTCGTATGACAATATCAGGAAGGCGGCGGAGCAAAAAGGATACAAGCTGAACGGAAAAACAGAACCGCTCCCATTTCAGACATCAGATGCAAAACCAGGAAATGAAACCTACAATATTCGGATAGATTATGGAACACAAAACATTACAAATCTTGTCGAATACGATTATGATAAAAAAGCTGATGCTTATACAAGAAGCTCTGATGGTGTGAAAGCGACAGACCGGGAGACCGGAAAGCCTTTAGCCATGCACAACATTTTTATTGTTGAAGCCGGCCATCGCATGACAGACAAAGATGGAAGGCGGGCCATCGATATTCAGTCAGGGGGGAAGGGCCTCCTGCTTCAGCACGGCGATGTTATAGAGTCAGACTGGGAATATAAAGACGGCCGTATTCTGCCCGTAAAAGGCGGTGAGATTCTTCCGTTTGTGCCAGGAAAGACATGGATTAATATCGTGCCTGATCTCGATGCAGCTTCCATTAGTAAAGGAGAAGGTGTTTGACGATGCAAATCGATAAATTACGCGGAAAAGAACTGGACCAGTTATTTTTATCTATTTTATCGCTGAAAGATCTGGAGGAATGCTATCGTTTCTTTGACGATCTTTGTACGATTAATGAAATCCAATCGCTGGCGCAGCGTTTGGAAGTGGCAAGAATGCTCCGCGAAGGAAATACGTATCACAAAATAGAAAGCGAAACGGGTGCTTCCACAGCGACGATTTCCCGGGTGAAGCGCTGCTTAAATTATGGTAACGACGCCTATGAAATGGCGCTTGACCGCGTAAACAAAGGAGAATCCTCCTCAGCTACGTAAAAAACCGCTCTGCCGATGACGGCAGGCGGTTTTTTTTATGCGTGCTGATTCAAAAGGCCGGGAAGTTCCCTCAGGCTTCCGTCTTCCTCCCGGTATACGATGTGTTCAGCTGAAAAATGAATCGGCGAGCTGATGCCCGCCGCAGCGGCAAGGTGAAACAGCCCTTCACGCAATGAGAGCACGTAGTTGCAGACGCGGTGCTGTTTATCCTCGATACTGAGCGCGCGCTGAAGTTTTGGGTCGGTTGTCGCCACTCCGACAGGACAATGATTGGTGTGGCATACTTGAGCGCGGATACAGCCGACTGAAAACATCATTCCCCGGGCAATATTGACAAAATCCGCGCCTAACGCGAGGGCAACGGCAATCTTATCCGGAGTGAGCAGCTTTCCGGATGCGAAAATTTTCAGCTTATCTCTTATCCCGTATGTCTTCAAAAGGCCGTCAACAAGGGGAAGGCCGGTCAGAATCGGCAGGCCGACGGAATCCGCCAGCTCATGGAAAGAAGCTCCCGTTCCCCCTTCACTGCCGTCAATCGTAATAAAGTCGGGAAGTTTGCCTGATGAACTCATACAGGAAATAAGGTCTTCAAGGTCTTTGCGGCTGCCCGGGACAATTTTGATACCGACCGGTTTTTCGCCGACAGTCCTTAATTTCTCAATGAAATCAAGCATGTCCGGAACATTTGAGAACTCGTTGAAGCGGTTTGGGCTGTCAATGGATTGTCCGGGCTGCACATTTCTGATGGCGGCAATTTCTTCGGTCACCTTTGAACCGTCAATATGCCCGCCTCTTGCTTTCGCCCCTTGCGCAAGCTTTAATTCAAAGGCTTTAATCTGCTCGAGGCGGCTTTTTTTCTTAAATTCTTCCCACGAAAATTCTCCATCTTCGGTGCGGACGCCGAACAGGCCGGGGCCGATTTGGCAGATAATATCCGCGCCGCCTTTCAGGTGATACTCAGACAGGCCGCCTTCGCCTGTATTCATCCATGTGCCGCCGGCCTGGTGCAGCCCTTTTGACAGGGCGGTGATTGCCCTGTCGCCAAGTGAGCCGTAGCTCATCGCTGATTGTCCGATTAACCCTTTCACATAAAACGGCTTTTTGCATGTGTCGCGGCCGATCACTTGCACATCGTCCGGATGCAGGTAATAAGGGTCCGCTTTTGCTTTTTCGCGGTGTTCGCTGCGTTTCAGCAGGTTGTCTTTGTCAATTTTGTATACCATCGTGTCGATCTTCGGCGTCTGATCTGCGCGCAGCTCCTCCCTTTGTTTCGGGAAGAGGGCGTTACGGATATAATAGCCCGGCTGATTGAAATCCCGTTCTGAGCCGAAGCCCATCATTCTGCTTTTATACTTTCCGGACATGACCGTCTGTTCATATTCTCTCCGGGAAAACGGCTGTTCTTCGTTATCATTGCTGAATAAATACTGCCGCAGCTCAGGTCCGATTTTTTCAAATATATAGCGCAGTTTTCCCACTACGGGATAATTGCGCAGCACTGAATGTTCTTCCTGCTTTTCGTCTCTTATGTATATCCAGAGAAACAGTGCGGCGGGAACTAAAATAATAAAAATCAATATACAAATCAGTACGATAATGGCTTGTTCCATTGAGATCAGACTCCTTGTCTTTTTTCTCTTTGACATTCCACATATTGTCTGTTTTCAAACATAGCCGTTTCCCGTCCGGCGGAGCGCAATCTTTTTTTGTGAATCAGGTGAATGACGTCTTTTTCCGTTTTTCCGGGCCAAACGAATTTGTTATAATGTTTAAATGGCAAGAAACGAATGGAGGAACGAAAACGCATGTACGATGTTAACGAGTGGAAGCATGTTTTTAAACTCGATCCGAATAAAGATTTACCGGATGAACAACTGGAACGGCTTTGTGAATCAGGGACTGACGCCATTGTGATCGGAGGAAGCGACAATATCACCGAGGACAATGTGCTGAGACTGATGTCAAAGGTGCGGCGGTTTTTAGTGCCGTGCGTACTTGAGGTGTCGACGATTGATTCCATTGTGCCCGGGTTTGATCTTTATTTCATTCCGAGTGTGCTCAACAGCAAAAAGGCGGACTGGATTGTCGGCATGCATCATCAGGCGATGAAAGAATACGGAGAGCTCATGTCAATGGAGGAAATCGTGACGGAGGGCTACTGCATCGTCAACCCTGATTGTAAGGCGGCCGCTTTGACGGAGGCGGATACACATATAGAAACAGAAGATATTCTCGCCTATGCGCGGGTTGCGGAACATTTGCTTCATCTCCCGATTTTTTATCTGGAATACAGCGGGATGCTGGCGGACATAGAAACGGTGGAGAAAACGAAGGCTGTGCTGGACAAGTCCGTCCTGTTTTACGGAGGCGGCATTAAAGACGCGGAAACGGCGGAACGGTTCGGCCGTCATGCCGATGTCATCGTTGTCGGAAATGCCGTATATGAAGATTTTGATCAGGCGCTTAAAACGGTGGCGGCCGTAAAGACAAAGTAGTCAAGCGGACGAAATTGATTTATGATAGAACATATGTTTGATAGGCGGTGAACGGATATGAATTACATTAGCAATCAATTATTAAGCGGATTAAATCCCGTTCAGCAGGAAGCGGTCAAGACGACGGACGGTCCGCTGCTTCTGATGGCGGGCGCGGGAAGCGGAAAAACACGTGTGCTGACGCACAGAATCGCATACTTAATGGCGGAAAAACACGTGGCGCCATGGAACATTCTGGCGATTACATTTACAAATAAAGCCGCCAGAGAAATGAAGGAGCGGGTGGAGAGCATTCTCGGACCCGGCGCGGATGAAATCTGGATTTCCACCTTCCACAGCATGTGCGTGCGGATTCTGCGCAGGGATATTGACAGAATTGGCATCAACCGAAATTTCTCCATTCTTGATACGGCTGATCAGCTTTCCGTTATTAAAGGGATTCTGAAAGAGCGGAATATCGATCCGAAAAAGTTTGATCCGAGAAGTATTTTAGGCTCCATCAGCAGCGCAAAAAACGAGCTGATCGAACCTGAGGAATTCGCAAAATCGGCCGGCGGCTACTACGATCAGGTCACGAGTGACGTGTATACCGATTATCAGAAAAAACTGCTGAAAAACCAATCGCTTGATTTTGATGATTTAATCATGACGACGATTAAGCTTTTCGAGCGTGTGCCGGAAGTGCTTGAGTTTTATCAGCGCAAATTCCAGTACATTCACGTAGACGAGTATCAGGATACGAACAGGGCGCAATACCTGCTTGTGAAGCAGCTTGCGGCCCGTCTTGAAAATATCTGCGTCGTCGGTGACTCCGACCAGTCCATTTACAGATGGCGCGGGGCGGATATCGCGAATATCCTTTCCTTTGAAAAAGATTATCCGAGCGCAAACGTGATTTTGCTCGAGCAAAACTACCGCTCAACAAAGCGTATTCTGCAAGCGGCTAACGAAGTGATCAAAAACAACTCAAACCGCAAGCCGAAAAACCTGTGGACGGAAAATGACGAAGGCATCAAGCTTTCTTATTACAGCGGCGACAATGAATTCGGCGAAGGCCAATTCGTCGCGGGCAAAATTTATGAGCTGCACAGCTCGGGCCGGCGGAAGCTTTCCGATATCGCGATTTTATACCGGACAAACGCCCAGTCGCGCGTCATTGAGGAAACCCTTTTAAAATCCGGACTGAATTACAATATCGTCGGCGGAACCAAGTTCTACGACAGGAAAGAAATTAAAGACATTCTCGCATACCTGCGCCTTGTGTCAAACCCGGACGACGACATCAGTTTTACGCGGATCGTCAATGTGCCGAAGCGGGGCGTCGGCGCCACTTCACTAGAAAAAATCGCTTCATATGCGGCGATGAACGGAATGTCAATGTTCCAGGCGGTCAAACAGGTTGATTTCATCGGCGTCAGCGCGAAAGCGGCAAACGCGCTTGACGGCTTTGGCGCGATGATTGAAAATCTGACGAACATGCAGGATTACCTGTCCATTACGGAACTCACGGAAGAAATTCTCGAAAAAACGGAATACAGAGAAATGCTGAAGGCCGAAAAATCAATCGAAGCCCAAAGCCGTCTTGAAAATATCGACGAGTTTCTTTCCGTGACGAAAAACTTCGAACAAAAAAGCGAAGACAAGTCTCTCGTCGCGTTTCTGACTGATTTGGCGCTGATCGCGGATATTGACCAGCTCGACCAGAAGGAAGAGGAATCAGGCGGAAAGGATGCCGTCACTTTAATGACACTGCACGCCGCTAAGGGGCTTGAATTTCCTGTCGTGTTCTTAATGGGCATGGAAGAAGGCGTGTTCCCGCACAGCCGCTCCCTGATGGAAGAAGCCGAGATGGAAGAAGAACGCAGGCTCGCATATGTAGGCATTACGAGGGCTGAAGAAGAACTGTATTTAACGAATGCCAAAATGCGCACCTTATTCGGCCGCACCAATATGAATCCGGAATCCCGCTTTATCAGGGAAATACCTGGCGATTTATTGGAGAACCTAAATGAGAAGAAAACACCTCGCATGCAGCCGGGAAGAAAAGTGCAGCCAAAACGCGGGCCCGTATCCCGTCCCGTTTCCTATGCGAACAAAACAGGCGGCGACTCGCTCAGCTGGGCGGTCGGCGATAAAGCGGGCCATAAAAAATGGGGCACCGGAACGGTTGTCAGCGTAAAAGGAGAAGGCGAAAGCACCGAGCTTGATATCGCATTCCCGAGCCCAGTCGGCGTGAAGCGTCTGCTTGCCGCTTTTGCGCCGATTGAAAAGCAGTAACCTGAAGAGGAAAGGAAGAACATGATGGACAAAGAAACAGCGAAACACCGGGCAGAAGAATTGCGCCGCACCATCGATCAGTACAGTTATGAATATTACACCTTAGATGAACCGAGCGTGCCGGATTCCGAGTACGACAGACTGATGCAGGAGCTGATTGCCATAGAGGAAGAGCACCCGGAACTCAGAACGCCTGATTCGCCCACACAGCGGGTCGGGGGAGCGGTGCTTGAATCGTTTCAAAAGGTGCAGCACGGCACGCCGATGCTCAGTCTCGGCAACGCATTTAACGATGATGACCTCCGCGATTTCGACCGCCGCGTCCGTCAGGCTGTCGGTGACGGCGTCGCTTATAATGTGGAGCTGAAAATAGACGGTCTTGCTGTTTCTCTCCGTTATGAAGACGGCTATTTCGTCAGAGGCGCGACAAGAGGAGACGGAACGACGGGCGAAGATATCACGGAAAACTTAAAAACGATCCGCAACATTCCGCTGAAAATGAAACGGAATCTTTCCATAGAAGTGCGCGGAGAGGCGTACATGCCGAAACAGTCATTTGAAGCGCTCAATGAAGAAAGGCTGAAACATGAAGAGGAGCCGTTCGCCAATCCCCGGAACGCGGCTGCGGGCTCACTCAGACAGCTCGATCCGAAAATTGCAGCGAAACGAAATCTTGACATCTTCGTCTACAGTATAGCGGAGCTTGACGAGATGGGTGTGGAAACACAGAGTCAGGGCCTGGATTTTCTGGATGAGCTCGGTTTTAAAACAAACCAGGAACGGAAAAAATGCGCCACGATAGATGAAGTCATTGAAATGATCGAAGAGCTGCAGGCGAAGCGGGCCGATCTCCCGTATGAAATTGACGGGATCGTCATCAAAGTCGACTCGCTCGACCAGCAGGAAGAGCTCGGGTATACGGCAAAAAGCCCGCGCTGGGCGATTGCTTATAAATTCCCGGCAGAAGAGGTCGTGACAAAACTGCTCGATATCGAACTGAATGTCGGAAGAACGGGCGTCATTACGCCGACCGCCGTTCTGGAACCGGTAAAAGTCGCGGGAACGACGGTCTCAAGAGCATCCCTTCATAACGAAGATTTAATTAAAGAGAAGGATATCCGCATTCTCGATAAAGTGGTCGTCAAAAAAGCGGGCGACATCATCCCTGAGGTCGTCAATGTCTTAATCGAACAGCGGACCGGGGAAGAAAAAGAATTCAATATGCCGACCAGCTGCCCTGAGTGCGAAAGCGAACTTGTCCGCATTGAAGGAGAAGTCGCGCTGCGCTGCATCAATCCGGAATGTCCGGCGCAGATCAGAGAAGGCCTGATTCACTTTGTCTCACGCAACGCGATGAATATTGACGGACTCGGAGAACGTGTCATCACACAGCTTTTCCGTGAACATCTCGTCCGTAATGTCGCTGATTTGTATAAGCTGACGAAAGAGCAGGTCATCCGGCTTGAGCGGATGGGGGAAAAATCAACTGACAATCTGATCAGCTCCATCCAAAAGTCGAAAGAGAATTCGCTGGAACGCCTGCTGTTCGGTCTCGGCATCCGTTTTATCGGCTCAAAAGCGGCCAAAACACTCGCCATGCATTTTGAAAGCCTGGAAAATCTGAAACAAGCTACGGAAGAAGAGCTGCTTGCGGTAGATGAAATCGGCGAAAAGATGGCCGATGCCGTTATCACCTATTTCCGCAAAGAAGAAATGCTTGAGCTATTGAATGAACTTGAGGAACTCGGTGTGAACACACTCTACAAAGGCCCGAAAAAAGTAAAAGCGGAGGACAGCGACTCTTATTTTGCCGGCAAAACCATCGTGTTAACCGGAAAGCTTGAAGAGCTGTCCAGAAATGAAGCCAAGGCGCAGATTGAAGCGCTCGGCGGAAAGCTGACGGGATCTGTCAGCAAAAAAACAGACTTGCTGATTGCCGGAGAAGCGGCCGGAAGCAAGCTGACAAAAGCGCAGGAATTAAATATTGAAGTATGGAATGAAGCACAGCTATTGGGAGAGCTAAAGAAATAAGAGGAGTGTTTTCTATTGAAAAAGATGTTGGCATTGGCGGCGACGGCAACGGCGGCAGTACTCATGCTGTCGGCCTGTTCGCCGAGTTTCGGGGGGAACAAAGAGGAAGAGATCACGCAGAAAACGGCAAAGTCTTCTGAAAAAGCGATCATACCGAAATATAATATCTCTGATTCCTACTATAAAATGGTGCTTCCGTTTAAGGCCGGAAAAGCGCGCGGCCTGACCGCGGACCGGCTGAACACGAGGCTGGACATCGATGAATTCGAGACGGGTCTGATGCGGCTCGCTCAAGACACGTTCCCGACGGATGACTATTTGTATCAGGAAGGCCAGTATTTAGATGAGGACACGGTACTCAGCTGGCTTGACCGCAAAAAAGAAGGCAGTGATCTGAAAAAGGCGAAAAAGGCAGACGCCAATTTCCAGAATCTCGGCTTAAATCCCGTGCTGCCAAGCTCGGGATCGGCAAAAGAGAAAAATGAAAACAGCCCGATTTACTTAGCGTCCATGCTTGAGCAGGATTACTTAGTAAGAAAAGATAAAAATTCCATCCAGCTTGGCGGTATCATGATCGGTCTCGCTCTCAACTCTGTATACTATTACCGTGAAAACACAGGTGATCCGCAGCAGGAAGTGGAGCTCAGTGACAAAACGATCCGCAGCCACGGTGAAGAAATCGCCCAGGAAGTCGTTAACCGCCTTCGGAAAATGGATAACCTGAAAAATGTGCCGATTACCGTCGCCCTTTATAAACAAGCGCCGAAAACATCAATCGTACCGGGGAATTACATTGCAAAAACTGAAGTCAAAGCCGGCTCATCCACCATTTCAAACTGGGATGATGTCAAAGAAAAGTACGTCTTCTATCCGGCGGATACAGACACGGCAAAGAAATACCCTGATGATTCCGAAGTATTTAAACGCTTCAAAAACGCCATCGACAGCTATTTCCCGAATTACACCGGAGTCGTCGGAACGGCAATGTACGAAAACGATGAAATGAGAAAAATGAAGATTGAAATCCCGATGCAATTTTACGGGAAAAGCGAAGTCATCGCCTTCACCCAATACTTAACAGGTGAGCTGATGGATTATTATTCAAAAGGCTCAGTTGATGTCGAAATTAACATTACCTCGTCTGACGGGCAGGAAGCGCTGATCGTCCGCAATGCGGGTGACAAAGAACCGACCGTCCATATTTACGATTAACCAAGATGCCCTTGTTCATTTCTGTATGAGCAAGGGTTTTTTTATTGTGATATCGTTGGAGCGAGGAAATGAGGTATGTTAAGATATTTGTATAATCAGGAATTAACAGGAAAACACATTTCATTCTAAGCGGATGTTACTAATCTGCTGTGAAAAAAGAAGGGCAGGAATGTTGATGAATGACATTTGCTGAGTACACACACCGCCTACAAACGTTATGAAAAGGGTGAATCAGCATGCATAAAGATATTAAAGCGATTTTTGAGGAAGATAAGGTGCTCGCTGAAGCAGGTGAAATATACGGCTTTACCAAGTTTCAATTTATTGCGGACGCCGAGAACTACGTATATGAAATTGTGAAAGATAACGAACCTTATATTTTAAAAATTACGCATACGATCAGAAGAACACCGGAATATATTCTCGGAGAAATGGAATGGCTTCATCATCTGGCAAAGGGAGGGCTTTCAGTAGCAAAGCCGATTCCTTCATTAAATGGCAAAGATGTCGAAGAAGTGCCGGATGGAAAAGGCGGAGCGTTTTTAGTAAGAGTCTATGAAAAAGCGCCCGGACGCAAAGTGGAGGAATCAGACTGGAACGGAACTCTGTTTTACGAGCTTGGAAAGTACACGGGGAACATGCACCGGCTGACGAAAAGCTACCGTCTGAGCGATCCGTTATATAAAAGGCAGGAATGGGATGAAGAGGAGCAGCTGAAGCTGAGAAAATATGTGCCCGCAGATCAGCATCGCGTATTTGAGCGGTCGGATGCTCTAATGGAAAAACTGCGCCGTTTGCCGAAGAACCCTGAAAACTACGGCCTTGTGCACGCCGATCTGCACCACGGCAATTTCAATTGGGACAACGGAAAAATCACTGCATTTGATTTTGATGATATCGGCTACAATTGGTTTGTGAATGATATCAGTATTCTGCTGTACAACATGTTGTGGTATCCGGTCATCCCGTATGAAGACAAGGCCGCGTTTACGGGTGAATTCATGACTCACTTTATGAAAGGCTACAGGGAAGAAAATGACCTTGACCCCGCATGGTTTGAACACATCCCGGATTTCCTCCGGCTGCGCCATATGCTGATCTACGGATTATTGCATCAGGCGTTTGACCTCAATTCACTCGGGGACGAGGAACTTGAGATGCTGAAAACCTTCAGGCGCGATATCGAAAATGAAACCCCGATTACGGAGTATAACTTTTCTGCATTCGTATAAATAGAAAAACGCCGGCTGAATCCAGCCCGGCGTTTTTTTATAGCGTATCACACTTCACTCCGACGACACCTTGAATTTCTTTAATATCATAATAGACGTCAGTGGTGTAGCGGTTTTTATGAACACTGACTTTCACTTCCATAATCGGAAATTCCTTTTCGCGCAGATCATCAATCCGGACGGAGTGAATGCGGAGCTGTTTGCTTTTCATTTCCTTTAAAATCTCGGTCATTTTGTCTTTATCGGAAAGAGACATTCTCACGCGGATATCTTTTTCCTTCAAGCGGTTGGGACCGATTTTTCTGATCAGCCACGGAAGAAATTCGACGCTGATCAGGATAAACAAGAGGCTTGCGAACGCCTCTTTATAAAAGCCGGCGCCTGTAGCCAGACCGAGCCCGGCTGCGCCCCAGATGATGGCCGATGTCGTCAGGCCGGAAATGACGTCATTGCTTTTACGCAGGATCACGCCCGCGCCGATAAAACCGACGCCGGAAATGATTTGGGCGGGAAGGCGGAGCGGATCCATCATGATACGGTAATATTTCGGGAAATGATATGCCGCATTAATGCTGACGATCGTCAGCATACAGGAGCTGACGGCGATGACGATACAGGTTTTCAGTCCGAGCGGTTTGTTTTTCAGCTCGCGTTCAAGACCGATGATCATGCCGATCAGCGTGGCAATGCCCAGCTTTAATAAAATGTCTGGTTCGATAGGCCAGCTCAATTTGCACAGCACCTCCGCAATTTTTCTTATAATAAATTGATATGATTTTCTCACAGTATTTATAGCAGGACAAGTGCGGAAGAAAAAAGCCGTCAGGGATAAAATCTGACGGCTTTTTGTCTATTTCTTGTTTTTCAAAAGAGCTTCCATCCGGCTGAACAGCTGATAAGAAGCATCGGCCGGTTTTTTGGTCAGCAGACTGACGGCAATACCGGCAATCAGACTGAGGAAGAACCCCGGAATGATTTCGTATACGCCGGTTGAAGCGGCAAGCCCTGTCGTGATCCAGATTAAAACGGCCGCGGCCCCGGTAATCATCGCCGCAAGCGCTCCCCATTCATTCATCCGTTTCCAGTACAGACTGAGCAAGAGCGCCGGGCCGATAGCCGAACCGAAGCCTGCCCACGCATATCCGACCAGATCAAGAATGGTGCTGTTCGGATTCATGGAAAGCAAAATGGCGATAACGGCCACGATCAATACCGACAGGCGTCCGGTCATGACCAATTCTTTATCGCTCGCTTCCCGTCTGAAAAAGGCGCGGTATAAATCTTCCGTAATGGCGCTTGCCGTTACGAGAAGCTGTGAGGAAATGGAACTCATGATCGCCGCTAAAATCGCGGACAGCAAGAAGCCCGTAATCAGCGGATGGAACAAGATTTTAGAAAAAATAATGAAAATCGTTTCCGGATCTTTTACGGAGACTCCGAAGTGATGAGAATACGCAACCCCGATAATCCCGGTAAGCAATGAACCGACAACTGAAATAACCATCCAGCTCATCCCGATTCTGCGGGCGGGTTTTAAATCTTTCACTTCTTTAATCGCCATAAATCGTACGATGATATGAGGCTGGCCGTAATAGCCGAGTCCCCATGCCAAATAAGAAATAATGCTAATGACGCTCGCGCCTTTAAAGATATCCAATAGTTTCGGGTTAACGGCGTTGATCGAATCAATCGTCGTTGAAACGCTCCCGAGCTGGGTAAAAGCAACGATCGGCACAAGCACTAATGCCGCAAACATGATCGCTCCCTGTACAAAGTCAGTCAGACTGACAGCGAGGAAACCGCCAAACAGCGTGTAAAGCACAACAACACCGGCCGTTAAAAACAAACCGAATTTGTAGTCGGCGCCGAATGCCGATTCAAATAACCTGCCTCCGGATACCATCCCGGACGATGTGTACAGTGTGAAAAAGATCATAATAATCACGGCGGAAACAATTTTCAGCAATGATGACGAGTGGCGGAACCGTTTATCGAAAAAATCGGGAATCGTAATCGCATCATCCGCAACTTCCGTGTAAGCGCGCAGCCTCGGAGCAAGCAGCAGATAATTTGAATACGCGCCGATCGTCAAACCGAGCGCCAGCCATAAGGTCGATAACCCCGTTGCGAACATTGCGCCGGGAACTCCCATCAGCATCCATGCGCTCATATCGGCCGCACCTGCGGACAGCGCCGTTACGAACGGGCCGAGTCCTCTTCCGCCCAGCATGTAATCATTAATATTCGTTGTCTTCCTGAATGCGTACCAGCCGATTAACAGCATGGCAGCAAAGTAAATGCCAAGAGATATAATTAGTTCAATACTCACGTTTTTGGACCCTCTCTTCTTTCATGTAAATGTTGCATCACCTCTGTAGATTAGTAGTGCCGGAATATGCGCCGGCGATCCAGCCTTTAGTCGTCATTCCATGCGGATCGCATGATTTAGTGCTGGCTATGGTTACTAAACCTAACAAAGTATCCCCGATCAATCAACTCTCGAAACCTGGCCCGCTCAAGGAAAAAATCCCCGCCAACATAGAACAGCTTAGAGATGAAAACGCTACCAATAAATTATAAAAGTAAAAATTTTCTGACATATAATTCGTTTCTCTTTCTCCCCGATTTAGGATAAAATAGAGAGGGTTTCATCATGCCTCAGAAGGCGGCGTTTTGTTGCTTTAGAGGGCTCGTTTTTGATATGATCAGTATTATATGACGAAACGGAGAATTATGCGGAGGTGGATCTTATGTCACGAATTTCTATAGAAGAAGTAAAGCATGTCGCTCATTTGGCGAGACTCGCCATTACGGATGAAGAAGCTGAAATGTTCACAGAACAGCTTGACAGCATCATCTCGTTTGCCGAGGAGCTTAATGAAGTGGACACGGATAACGTGGAACCGACAACACACGTGCTGAAAATGAAAAACGTAATGAGAGAAGATGAAGCGGGTAAAGGCCTTCCGGTCGAGGATGTCATGAAAAATGCTCCTGATCATAAAGACGGCTATGTCCGTGTGCCATCTATTCTGGATTAAAGGAGGGAGACAGTATGTCATTATTTGATCACAAAATCACAGAACTGAAACAAATGATACATAAAAAAGAAATCAAGATTTCCGATCTTGTTGATGAATCTTACAAACGGATCGCATCCGTGGATGATAAGGTGCAGGCGTTTTTACAGCTTGATGAAGAAAGAGCCCGCGCTTACGCGAAAGAACTTGACGAAGCGGTTGACGGACGGTCTGAACACGGTCTTCTCTTCGGAATGCCGATCGGCGTCAAAGACAACATCGTGACCAAAGGGCTTCGCACAACATGCTCAAGCAAAATCCTCGAAAACTTCGATCCGATTTACGATGCGACGGTTGTGGAGCGCCTTCAAGCCGCTGAAGCCGTAACGATCGGAAAGCTGAATATGGACGAGTTCGCGATGGGTTCTTCTACTGAAAACTCCGCGTACAAAGCGACGAAAAACCCATGGAATCTCGATACGGTTCCCGGCGGATCAAGCGGCGGTTCCGCAGCTGCGGTTGCCGCGGGCGAAGTGCCGTTTTCACTCGGATCTGATACGGGCGGCTCCATCCGCCAGCCGGCTTCTTTCTGCGGCGTCGTCGGATTAAAGCCTACATACGGACGCGTGTCACGTTACGGTTTGGTCGCTTTTGCGTCTTCATTAGACCAGATCGGACCGATCACAAGAAACGTAGAAGATAACGCATTCCTGCTTCAGGCGATTTCAGGCCCGGACAAAATGGACTCTACGAGCGCCAATGTCGAAGTGCCGGACTTTCTTTCTTCATTAACTGGCGATATTAAAGGCTTAAAAATCGCCGTACCGAAAGAATATCTCGGAGAAGGCGTCGGCAAAGAAGCGAAAGAATCGGTTTTAGCCGCTTTAAAAGTGCTTGAAGACCTCGGAGCGACATGGGAAGAAGTATCTCTGCCGCACAGCAAATACGCGCTTGCGACGTATTATCTGCTGTCTTCTTCCGAAGCGTCTGCAAACCTTGCGCGCTTTGACGGCATCCGCTACGGCTACCGCTCAGACAATGCGGACAACCTGATCGACCTTTATAAACAGACACGCTCAGAAGGCTTCGGCAATGAAGTGAAGCGCCGCATCATGCTCGGCACCTTCGCGCTCAGCTCCGGCTACTATGACGCGTATTACAAAAAAGCGCAAAAAGTGCGCACGCTTATTAAGAAAGATTTTGAAGACGTATTTGAGAAATACGATGTCATCGTCGGACCGACAACGCCGACACCGGCATTCAAAATCGGCGAAAAAACCAGCGATCCGCTCACAATGTACGCCAACGATATTTTAACGATTCCTGTCAACCTCGCGGGTGTGCCGGGAATCAGCGTGCCGTGCGGATTTGCGGACGGACTGCCGCTCGGACTGCAAATCATCGGAAAACACTTCGATGAAGGCACTGTATACCGCGTCGCTCATGCTTTTGAGCAGGCAACAGATCATCATAAAGCGAAACCTGAACTGTAAGGGGTGAAATGAAGTGAACTTTGAAACGGTAATCGGACTTGAAGTCCATGTGGAATTAAAAACAAAATCTAAAATTTTCTCAAGCTCACCGACGCCATTCGGCGCGGAAGCGAATACCCAAACGAGCGTCATCGACCTCGGCTATCCCGGCGTGCTGCCCGTTTTGAACAAAGAAGCGGTCGAATTCGCGATGAAAGCCGCAATGGCTTTGAACTGCGAAATCGCAACGGATACGAAGTTTGACCGGAAAAACTATTTCTACCCGGATAACCCGAAGGCATATCAAATTTCTCAATTTGACAAGCCGATCGGCGAAAACGGCTGGATCGAAATCGAAGTCGGCGGAAAAACGAAAAAAATCGGCATTACCCGTCTTCACCTTGAAGAAGATGCGGGAAAACTGACGCATACGGGTGACGGCTATTCCCTCGTTGACTTCAACCGCCAGGGCACGCCGCTTGTCGAGATTGTATCTGAGCCGGATATCCGCACACCGGAGGAAGCTTACGCATATCTCGAAAAGCTGAAATCAATTATTCAATACACAGGTGTTTCCGACTGTAAAATGGAAGAAGGTTCACTGCGCTGTGACGCCAACATTTCCCTCCGTCCGATCGGCCAGGAGAAATTCGGCACAAAAACGGAGCTGAAAAACCTGAACTCCTTCGCGTTCGTGCAAAAAGGACTTGAGCATGAAGAGAAACGCCAGGAGCAGGTGCTTCTGTCAGGCGGAGTCATTCAGCAGGAGACGCGCCGCTATGATGAAGCGACGAAAAAAACCATTTTGATGCGTGTCAAAGAAGGTTCTGACGACTATCGTTATTTCCCTGAGCCTGACCTTGTCGAGCTCTACATTGATGACGAATGGAAAGAACGCGTAAGAGCAACCATTCCTGAGCTTCCGGACGAGCGCCGCAAGCGTTATATCGAAGAGCTCGGCCTGCCGGCTTATGACGCAATGGTTCTGACGCTGACGAAGGAAATGGCTGATTTCTTCGAAGAAACGGTCAATAAAGGCGCAGAAGCCAAGCAGGCATCAAACTGGCTGATGGGTGAAGTCTCAGCTTACCTGAACGCCGAACAAAAAGAGCTTGAGGATGTCGCACTGACTCCTGAAGGCCTTGCCGGCATGATTAAGCTGATTGAAAAAGGAACCATCTCGTCTAAAATCGCGAAGAAAGTCTTTAAAGAATTAATTGAAAAAGGCGGCGACGCAGAAAAAATCGTCAAAGAAAAAGGCCTCGTGCAGATTTCTGACGAAAGCGTGCTTCTGAAGCTGGTAACAGATGCGCTTGACAGCAACCCGCAGTCAATTGAAGACTTCAAAAACGGAAAAGACCGCGCGATCGGCTTCCTTGTCGGGCAGATTATGAAAGCCTCCAAAGGACAGGCCAACCCGCCGATGGTCAACAAAATCTTACTTGAAGAAATCAAAAAACGATAAAAAAAGCAGCCGCCTCTAAGGGCGCTGCTGACACGGAGACCGGTAAGCGCCGGTCTCTTTTTTTTATAAGATGAAATAGGTTTCAATGGAAGCCCGCAGCGTTTCAATCTGCTCATTTCCGCTGCCTGCCAAGTTGGACAGCATTCCTTTAATAATCGGTTTTCGCGGCTCTACCTTTGCGCATTCCTCTTCAATGACTTCAAGCGATACGAGGACGTCCTCAGGCAGCCCCTGCTGTGCTTTTATATTTTGAATATCCGCAAGCAGTCTTTCTCTGTCCGCCGCGGGCTGAGTGAAGATATCCTCAGGCAGCAGCGGATCGGGATTGTCTCTTATCAGTCCCGTAATCAGATCATCGATTCTGGCAATCAGAAAGGCCGCCACGTTTTCCGTCCGGAATGCCGTATGTTCATTAAAAATCAAGAAATGAATATAGGAGCTCACAATTCCTTGCGCCATAACGGACGCATCCGCTAAAAACGGTGTGACGGCATCTCCGTAAACGGAGAGCAACGCATCCCGATACAGCATGTTAAATTGAATATTGGCCTCATGAAAATACTGTTTGACCTTTTGATTTTCAGGAATGACCTTTTCGCTCAGCAAGAGAATGATAAAGTCCTTGTGTTCCATAAATTCCTGGAATTGATATGCGATTTGTTTTCGGAATACGTCCTTAGGCGGTTTATGCTGATGTTCTGTTTTGATTTTCTTTATTTCTTCCATAGACATGCCGATGTAATACTCACATGCTGAGAGCAAAAGGTCTTCTTTTGATTTGAAATGGAGATAGAAGGCCCCTTTTGAAATTCCGCATTCACCGGCGATTTCCTGAATGGTTGTTGAAGAAAACCCTTTTTTGGCAAATAAATGGATGCCTGTTTTTATGATTTTCTCTTTTTTTTCGTTCATGACGTGCTTCCCCTTAATCCTGAAAAATTTAGAAAAATTTACTGCCTTATTAGTTGACGATGTTGAGTTATACCGTTTAGTATTATATAGAATGACCAGTCAGTCAATAAAAATTAACGGAGGACATGATGAACCACATTATTAACTTTGTACTGAAGAACAAATTCGCAGTTTGGCTGATGACGATTATCGTTACTGTAGCAGGGCTGTATGCCGGTATGAATATGAAGCAGGAATCCATACCGGACGTCAACATGCCTTACCTTTCAGTAAATACGACTTATCCCGGAGCTGCTCCGAGTCAAGTTGCGGATGACGTGACAAAACCGATCGAGCAGGCGGTCCAGAATTTAGAAGGAGTGAGCGTCGTAACGTCCACATCCTCTGAAAACGTCTCATCGGTTATGATTGAATATGATTACAACAAGGATATGGACAAGGCGAAAACCGAAGTCGCTGAAGCGCTGGACAGTGTCAGCCTTCCTGACGACGCGAAAAAACCTGACATTTCCCGTTACAGCCTCAACTCTTTCCCGATTTTGACGCTCAGTGTGACAAGCGGCAAAAGCTCGCTTGAAGACCTGACCAAAAATGTGGAAAACACTCTCGTTCCTAAGCTTGAAGGCATTCAGGGCGTTGCGTCTGTGCAAGTTTCCGGACAGCAGGAAGAGCAGGTGGAATTCTCTTTCAAAGACAAAAAAATGAAAGAGTACGGACTTGATGAAGATACCGTCAAGAAAGTGATCCAAGGCTCTGACGTCAATACGCCGCTTGGGTTGTACACATTCGGCAACAAAGAAAAATCAGTTGTCGTTAACGGAGATATTACGTCAATTAAAGATCTGAAAGATATGAGAATTCCGGTCACATCTTCTTCTGCCGCTCAAGGTCAAGCGGGCGGAGCCGGTGCGGCATCTGCGGCGGACGCTCAGGCTATGCAGCAGGCACAGCAAAGCGCGGCAGCAGGGGTGCCGACAGTCAAGCTTTCTGACATTGCCGACATTAAAGATGTGAAAAAAGCTGAATCCATTTCCCGCACGAACGGAAAGGACAGCATCGGAATTAATATCGTAAAAGCCAATGACGCCAACACGGTAGAAGTGGCCGATGCGATTAAAGATGAACTGAATCAATACAAAAAAGACCATAAAGGGTTCAAGTACAGCTCGACTCTTGATATGGCAGAGCCGATTACAGAGTCGGTGGATACGATGTTAAGCAAAGCGATTTTCGGCGCGATTTTTGCGGTCGTGATCATTCTCTTATTCTTAAGAGATATTAAATCAACGATGATTTCTATCGTTTCCATCCCGCTGTCACTGCTGATTGCCCTTCTTGTGCTGAATCAGCTTGATGTCACATTGAACATAATGACGCTCGGTGCGATGACGGTCGCCATCGGACGGGTAGTCGACGACTCGATAGTCGTGATCGAAAACATTTACCGCCGCATGAGGCTGAAAGATGAACCTTTACGCGGGAAGCAATTGGTGCGTGAAGCGACGAAAGAAATGTTTAAACCGATCATGTCATCAACGATCGTAACCATTGCCGTATTCCTGCCGCTTGCCATGGTCGGCGGACAGATCGGCGAACTGTTTATGCCGTTTGCATTAACAATCGTCTTCGCGCTTGCCGCATCGCTGTTGATTTCGATCACACTGGTGCCGATGCTTGCGCACAGCTTATTCAAAAAATCGCTCACAGGCGCGCCTGTTAAAGCGAAAGAGCATAAGCCGGGCAGATTGGCCAATTTCTATAAAAAAGTGCTGAATTGGTCATTAAGACATAAATGGATTACATCTATCATCGCGGTTCTGATGCTTGTCGGCAGTTTGTTCCTCGTACCTCTGATCGGCGCGAGCTACCTGCCTGCGCAAGCGGACAAAACGATGCAGCTCACATACACGCCTGAACCGGGCGAAACGAAAAGCGAAGCTGAAAAAGCTGCGCAAAAAGCGGAAGACATGCTGCTTAAACGCAAACATGTCGATACCGTTCAGTATTCATTAGGCTCGCAAAGTCCGCTCGGCGGAAGCTCAAACGGCGCATTGTTCTACGTGAAATACGAGGATGACACGCCTGATTTTGACAAAGAAAAAGACAATGTCTTAAAAGAAATCAAAAAAACATCCAGCCGCGGCGAATGGAAATCACAAAATTTCAGTTCGTCAGGCAACAACAACGAATTAACGTACTATGTGTACGGAGATTCAGAGTCTGATATTAAAGGCACGGTCAAAGACATCGAAGGCATCATGAAAAAGCAGAAGGATCTGAAAGACATCAACTCAGGCCTTTCCAGCACATATGATGAGTACACGTTCGTCGCTGACCAGGAGAAACTCAGCAAGCAGGGCCTGACGGCTTCGCAAATCTCCCAAGCCCTGATGTCCCAAACGTCACAGTCTCCTTTGACAACGGTGAAAAAGGACGGCAAAGAGCTTGACGTCAACATCAAAACAGAAAAAGACCAGTATAAGAGTGTAAAAGAATTAGAGGATAAAACCATCACATCGCCTGCAGGCCAAGAAGTAAAAATCGGCGATGTGGCGAAAGTGAAAAACGGCACGACATCCGATACCATTTCCAAACGCGACGGCAAAGTGTACGCTGACGTAACGGCAACCGTCACTTCTGACAACGTCACGAAGGTGTCATCAGCCGTTCAAAAGAAAGTTGACAAACTGGATCACCCGGACAATGTATCGATTGATACCGGCGGTGTATCAGCGGATATTGCTGATTCCTTTACGAAACTCGGCTTAGCGATGCTTGCCGCAATCGCCATCGTGTACCTCGTTCTTGTGATCACGTTCGGCGGAGCCTTAGCGCCGTTTGCGATTCTGTTCTCGCTTCCGTTTACAGTCATCGGCGCATTAGCCGGACTGTATGTATCCGGAGAGACGATCAGTCTGAATGCCATGATCGGTATGCTGATGCTGATCGGAATCGTCGTCACAAATGCGATTGTCTTAATTGACCGCGTCATCCATAAAGAAGCGGAAGGCTTATCGACGAGAGAAGCGCTCCTGGAAGCCGGCTCTACGAGATTGCGTCCGATTCTGATGACGGCGATCGCGACAATCGGCGCCCTGCTTCCATTGGCATTGGGCTTCGAAGGCGGAAGCCAGGTCATTTCTAAAGGACTCGGTGTCACTGTTATCGGCGGTTTAATCAGTTCGACTCTGCTTACCCTGCTGATTGTGCCGATCGTATATGAAGTATTAGCGAAATTCCGTAAGAAAAAACCTGGAACGGAAGAAGAGTAAGACAGCGGGCCTTGGCTCCTTAAACGGAGCCGGGCCCTTTTTTCTTCTGGCAATTCCTGTACATATTGTTGCGATTTTCTCAAGTCATAGTATAATTAAAGGTTGTTAGTGTTAATAATGGATCGGATACTCTTAAGTAGGATGATGAGATAATGAAACGTGCACGCATAATATACAATCCGACTTCAGGACGGGAGCTTTTTAAGAAAAATCTTGCCCAGGTCCTGCAAAAATTTGAACAAGCCGGTTATGAAACCTCTACCCATGCCACCACATGCGCGGGGGATGCCACCAACGCCGCAAAAGAAGCCGCTTTGCGGGAGTTTGACCTGATTATCGCAGCCGGCGGAGACGGAACGATTAATGAAGTCGTCAACGGCCTTGCACCGTTAGACAAACGCCCGACACTCGGCATCATTCCGGTCGGCACGACAAATGACTTCGCCAGGGCGCTGGGCATTCCGAGAGAGAATATACTGAATGCCGCTGATACCGTCATTAACGGCGTAGCCCGCCCGATCGACATCGGACAGGTGAACGGTCAGTATTTTATCAACATCGCCGGCGGAGGCCGTCTGACGGAGCTGACGTATGATGTGCCAAGCAAACTGAAAACGATGCTCGGCCAGCTTGCTTATTATTTAAAGGGAATGGAAATGCTGCCTTCACTTCGACCGACAGAAGTCGAGATTGAATATGACGGCAAGCTGTTTCAAGGCGAAATTATGCTGTTTTTAGTGACGCTGACCAACTCGGTCGGCGGATTCGAGAAGCTGGCCCCTGATTCCAGCCTGAATGACGGCATGTTTGATTTAATTATTTTGAAAAAAGCCAATCTCGCGGAGTTTATCAGAGTCGCGAGCATGGCGCTCAGAGGCGATCATATTAACGATCAGCACATTATTTACACAAAAGCGAACCGTGTGAAAGTCAATGTATCAGAAAAGATGCAGCTGAACCTGGACGGCGAATACGGCGGCATGCTGCCGGGCGAATTCGTGAACCTGTACCGGCATATTCACGTCATCATGCCGAAGGAGAAAGCGGAACAGCTGGATGATTAATACGCGGACAAAATCCTAAAACAGTATTCGTTTTAGGATTTTGTCATCTTTTCAGCGTGATCGGAAACCTTTGAAGGCTGACATTGAATTTGAAGGTTTTCCAGCACGCTGAAACAAGGCTATTGGTAAAACTAGAGGTGATTATAGATGAAAATGAAACCCCCGATAGAAAAAAATGAATACTATGATGTGACATTTGAGGATTTGACGCACGAAGGAGCGGGCGTCGCAAAGGTTCAGGGCTTCCCGATCTTCGTGCCGAACGCCCTGCCTGAGGAAAAAGCGCAAATCAAAGTGACACGCGTCAAAAAAGGCTTCGCTTTCGGCCGCTTGATTGAACTGAAGGAAGAAAGCCCGCACAGAACGGATGCCCCGTGCCCAATCTACAAGCAATGCGGCGGCTGCCAGCTTCAGCACATGACCTATGAAGGCCAGCTCTTGTTTAAACAGAAACAAGTCAAAGACGTCTTAGAACGGATCGGCAAGCTGGACCTCTCAAAAGTCACCGTGCATCCGACGCTCGGCATGGAAGACCCGTGGAACTACAGAAACAAAGCGCAGGTGCCGGTAGGAGAACGGGAAGGCGGACTCGTCGCCGGATTCTATCAGCAAAGAAGCCATGACATCATCGATATGAGCGCCTGCCTGATCCAGCAATCCAAAAACGACGAAGCCGTTCAAGCTGTCAAAGACATTTGCACCTCATACGGCGTCAAAGCCTACAACGAAGAACGCCACAAAGGCTGGCTCCGCCACATCATGGTCAGATACGGCGTCGTCACGGGCGAAATGATGATCGTCTTCATCACAAGAACAAGCGATTTTCCGCACAAAGCGAAAATCATCGAAGACATCACGGCGCAATTCCCGCACGTCAAATCCATCGTGCAGAACATCAATCCAAATAAAACAAACGTCATCTTTGGGAACGAAACAAACGTCATCTGGGGCGAAGAATACATCTACGACCTCATCGGAGACGTCAAATTCGCCATCTCCGCCAGATCGTTCTATCAGGTCAACCCGGAACAGACAAAAGTGCTCTACGACAAAGCGCTTGAATACGCGGAGCTGCAAGGGGAAGAAAACGTCATCGACGCCTACTGCGGCATCGGAACCATTTCTCTCTTCTTAGCGAAGCAGGCGAAGAAAGTATACGGCGTCGAAATCGTGCCGGAAGCCATTGAGGATGCAAAACGCAACGCTGAGCTGAACGGCATCACGAACGCAGAATTCGCAGTCGGAGAAGCGGAAACCGTCATTCCGAAATGGTATGAAGAAGGCATCACGGCCGACACCCTCGTCGTCGACCCGCCAAGAAAAGGCTGCGACGAAGCCCTCCTGCGGACAATCATCGACATGAAACCGAAGCGGGTGGTGTACGTATCCTGCAATCCAGGCACGCTTGCAAGAGACCTGCGGGTGCTTGAGGATGGCGGGTATCAGACGCTCGAAGTGCAGCCTGTGGATATGTTTCCGCATACGAATCATGTGGAGTGTGTGGCGCAACTCATTTTTAAAAAAGACAACTAACTCATTGGTTGTCTTTTATTTATCCTGAAAAGATTTTATAAAAATACATTTAGAAAAAGAAAGGCGAAAAATTTATTATAATAAAGGTGAATCAGCTTTTGTGAATCAAATGATTTGCATAATTACCGGCAAAAGTGAACTAATATCTAAAAGCCCATAAAGATCAAACGGCTATCTGGTTACGATACAATAAGCCGCTAATCAAACATGATTTAGAAACTTATGGACTGGAATTAGGTACAGAGGATGATTAGGAATTTCGCGACACTCCTATAAAAGTGAGTAATACAAATTGTAGGATACGATCATCGAAGCTACCAAGCCTTTTCAGCTTTTATCAATAAAGAGCTGAATGTTGAACAAAAAAATTGATGAATGATCATTGGTTATGTAGTAAAGAATAGTACTTTAGAAAAGAAAGTATTGCAAATGTCATTTTGTTGTCTGGGTAGCGTGACGGAGTTGTTGATAATGTTCTTGGAATTATTAGAGTGAATAATAGTATTAATAGGAATACAAAGTGATTTTAAGGAACTTAATTACTCTCGTCCCATTTTTTGAATAGTTGTAAAGAGGTGACGGCTTTATCAGATAAGGTAAAAATCGGAATACATAGTAGCAAAAAGACAGTTAGCTTTTAAAGATTATCTGTCTTTTTTATTTTTAATTATAGAGCTGAACAAAGCCTTCAGTGTCAACAAGTAAATTTCATAATTACAGAAATATATGCGAGACATTAAAATGTTTTTTTATTCTAAAAAATGATATTATTGGTTTGTATGATTTTATATCACCAATAGTATAATACGGGGGGAAAATATGGTTCTTTGTAAGACGCAGTTTAATCAGTTTCACGATGCTATTAAGTTAAAAGAGGAAAATGCAACGTTAAAAGAAAAAAGAGATATTATTATCAATAAAATAAAAGAAAAATTACCTGATGAAGCAAGCTATGGTTTCACTATTTTTAATCAAGGTTCCTATGCAATGAATACCGGTATAAAACCTTTAGATGACGATTACGATATTGATGTAGGCTTATACTTTGATATGTCTAAAGAAGATGTCGAACCAGTGGCTGCTAAGCAATGGATTTATGATGCATTAAAAGGGCACACAGATGATATAAAAATAAAAGTTCCCTGTGTAACTGTTACTTATCAAGCCGGATACCACGTTGATGTAACAGTATATGCAGCTAATAACGATAATGATAAGGTTTACCTGGCTAAAGGGAAACCTGAGAGTCTGGGGGAAAACAAATGCTGGGATGAATCAAATCCCAAAGACTTAATAAAAGAAGTTAGAGAGCATTTAGAGGATAAAGAAGACAGGAAACAATTCCGCAGAGTAGTTCGTTACCTGAAAAGATGGAAAGATGTGAAATTCAATGCAGGTGGCGGCAAACCTACGGGTATCGCTTTGACTTCTTGTGTATACCATTGGTTAACTATCCAAAAAGATGTTGATCCCTTTGACAAAACAAGAACTTATAGAGATCTCGATGCGCTTATCAATATAGTTTCACAGATGTTGATGATGTTTGTGGATGAATTTGTTGAGGTAGATGGTGAACCTAAATTAGTGCCAAGGTTAAAAGTCAATTTACCTGTGGAACCAAAGTCAGAATTATTTGAAAAAATGACTTATAATCAAATGGTAACATTTAAGGAGAGGCTTGAAGTATTTCTTAAAAAACTACAAGAAGCAAGAGACCATTCAGACCCTACGGATGCGGCAGAAATTTTAAGAACACAGTTTGGTGACGATTTTCCTGTTCCACCTAAATCAACTACTGGAAAAAGAGCTTATGTAGCACCTGTGATTCCAAGCTCAGAATCCGCATTGAATTGATGTGATAAAAGATGTCAGATTTATTAAATAAAATAAAAAATGAATTGGGCACATTAGATCAGAACCTAATACGCTCATTTAACGTTTTAGAGGAAGTAGATTCAAAGCAATATAGTAAATGTAGTAATGTCGCAGAGATAGAAATAGAGATAAACGGAAAACCAGCTGTTTTGGCAGTTGGTTTTCCTGATATGTTTCCTAATGTTTTGCCGAAATTTTTTGATAAGAATAATGAATTCGGACATATTCCTCATAAAATGTCCAATGGCTTTTTATGTTTTACAAGAACAGAATCATTAATTATTGATGATCGTTATCCTGCTGGTATTTTACTACATTGCTTAGAAAAGGTAATAGGTTTAATAGAAGATGGAGTAAGCGGTAAAAACAAACGGGATTTTATGGAAGAGTTTGAAGTATACTGGCCAGCTGGTAGCAAATCAAACATATATGCTCACATAGATACAGAAAACTTGAAGCTGAGAGAGTTAGATTTGTGGAAGGGGGACGTTGGGGGTAAACAGCTAACATTTATAGCAGCCGAAAGGAATCACCCTATAGAGAATGTTGTAAAACAAGTGTTTCACTTTGATATAAAAGACAGCGACAAGTTCAGGTGTATATACTTTCCGTTGAAAAAGGGTTCGTTGGTAATCCCACCTTTAAATTCTGAAATGTGGGATTTTACAACTTTAAAAGAGAATATATTTAAATACTTGTCACCTGAAAATAAGCAAGAATTTTATAAACTCGTAAAACGAAAATCCAGTAATATTACTCCAGGGATAGAGTTTATTATTGTTGGTTTACCAATTCAGAACCAAAAAACTATATTATTTGGGTGTTTCTTAACTGGACACTCTTCTAATTTGACAAATATAAAAACAAGTAGAGTTATTAAGAAAATTCATCCTTTTGTTTTAAGGCCTAAAGATATAACCCTGTATCCTAAGAACATAAAGAGATGGCACCCTAGCTATTTACAGAATAGAACTGGAGGAAATACAGGATTAAAAGATAAGCACATATTAATTGCTGGTGTCGGTTCAGTTGGAAGCGAAGTGGCTATGCGCTTTGCTAAAGCAGGAGTAAAAAAGGTATCCATAGTTGATATTGACTTTATGGAATTAGAAAATATTCATCGTCACGCATTAGGTAGTAATTCAGTCTTTAAAATATATGAAGACTTAGGGATTGTGGAAAATCCGAAAGTATGGGCATTAGAAGAAGAAATTAAAAGAAAATACCCTTTTACCGAAGTTAAATCCTATTGTAATGATATTAAGAAAGTTTTAGAAGGTGGTTTGTTACATAAAGAGAGAGTAGATCTTATAGTTGTGGCAATTGGTTCTGTTAATATAGAAATGATAATAAACCGAATGTTGCATAAGGAATCAACCCCTCCACCAACAATCTATACGTGGGTTGAGCCGTGGGGAATAGGGGGACATACTTTAGTAACGTTGAACGGTGATAAGAGTGGTTGTTACCAATGCTTATTTAAAGATAAAGAAGAGATGGCTTTATATAACCGTTCCGCTTTTGCAAAGCCGTTTCAGGAGTTTTCTAAAGCATTAACAGGTTGTGGTTCTGTTTTTACCCCTTATAATTTCTTAGATAGTGAACGTTCCGCTCTAATGACTGTAGAAGCAGGAATAAAAGTATTAATGGGGCAGTTAGAAGGCAATCCGCTACTGTCATGGAAAGGCGAAGACACCTTATTCCTTAAAAATGGATATGAAACTACATCTCGCTATACATTTAGCACAGAAGAGCTCTTTGATACAAGGTATCTTTATAAAAATGATGTCTGTAGAGTATGTTCAGAGAAAGGATAGTGATACTTATTAAAAATGGATTTGTATATATTCTTCCGAATGAAAAAACATTGTTTATTCGTCCTGAAGCTATAGTAAAGATGCAAAAATACAAGCAAGATGAATTGTTTTCTTCTGAAGCAGGAGGCATTCTCATAGGGAGAATACTAATAGAGAATGAACATTTCATTATTGATGATGTGTCCGAACCAATGTCGACTGATAAAAGAAGCAGGTTTCGCTTTAGGAGAAGACCAGAAGGACATCAAGAATATTTCAATTCTATTTTGAAACGCGAAAACGGTTGCTGCTTCTATTTAGGTGAATGGCATACACATCCTGAATACGTTCCAACACCTTCCTTTGTAGATAGGAAGGAGTGGAATCGTTTAGTAAGGCTTGATTTCGAAAACGATGCTTTGTTCTTTATTATTGTAGGAATAAAAGAAATAAAAGTTTGGTACGGAACTATAAGAGACAAAGAAATAGTTGAATTAAAAAGGAGAGATTTCTTTGGCCAAAAATAAAAAAATGGAGGAAGAAAAAGAACTTAAAAGAAGGCAGTTAGCGGCTGTGGAAAATTATCAATTATGGGTTAATTGTGGGGGTATCTGCTCTTTTGAAGGTTGCGATAAAAGACTAATTGCATCTGAAGACGGTAATTTAACCAATGTCGGTATTAAAGCACATATTATTGGTCACGCAAAAACTGCTCCACGTCGGGAATATATGGAGGAATACGGTTACAAAGAAGACACTTTGGAGGATCTTTCGAATTTAATGCTGATGTGTAATCATCATTCTAAATTAATTGATGATAAACACACAAAAGACCGATTTCCACCAGATTTATTATTTAAAATGAAAAGAGATCACGAAGATTGGGTAAGGTCTTGGTCGGAAAATAAGAGGAAAAAGAGTATTGCTATAATTCACAAAAGAATAGGTGGACCTATAACAAATATAGACCATGAAGGAGAAGCTCCTTACATCTTGTTGGATGCCATAGAAAACCAGGATGAGTTTATTAATTTCACCAAAGAAGGATGGGAAGAAGGCCAGAAAATTAACAGAGAATTGCATAAGGGATTTAAAGAAAAAATAAGGGAAAGTGAAGCAAATGTGGCTGAGGTGTTCCCTTTATCTCCTGTTCCTTTGTTAATTGATATGGGGTTTCTATTAACAGATACAGTGCCCCTCTCTGTTTACCAATTCCATAGAGAGAAAGGGGTATGGGTTTCTGAACATCCAGATAGACAAAAAGTTGTTGAATTAAGTTCATCTTCTAATATTAATAGGGAAGATAAATTAGCCGTTATAGTGTCAGTAAGCGGAAAGATCAAAAAGAACGATGTTCAAGAGGTGCTAGGAGATAATTTCGACTCTGTCTCTTTTGAAATTGATAATCCTGGTTTAAAGAGAGTGTTGTATAAGCAAGATGTCTCTTATATACAATCACAAATTAAGGAAGAGGTTGAAAAGTTATTACAAGAACAAGATTATAGAAAAATTCACCTTTTCTATGCCGGGCCTGCTGGTCTTGCAATTGAATTAGGAAGAGGAATTAATCCTAACATTTGGGTAGAGGTTTGTTTGTACCAATACAATGTTAGAGCAACACCACGTTATCAATACGCACTTTCAATTTAAGTTAAACATTCAAAACTATTGCTGTATAGTAGCGTTTTTAGTGTTTGTAGATAAAAAAATAAAAAGACAGAAAACTCTCGAGGTAATTGGATTACTGACGAAACCGGAATCTTACTAAGAGTTTAAATAATTTCTTATAAGCAATGTTATTAATGGGACTGAGCATTTTCCTTCCGTTGGCAGCAAAGTTAGGAAACAAGAAAATAACTTTAGAACTTACCCAAGATAATAAGTGAAAAAAGTGAAACATGTGACATGGTTTTATTGATATAAACAATTATTAGATTAAGAACGAACATAAGGTTGGGAAAATATGAAATACATGTCATTGCCGATTTGAGAAAAGAATTAGCATTATGTTCATATTAAACGATAAAAAGGCTTCTTAAAAGAAGCCTTTTTATGTGCGTAATTAAGATGGTATTTTCAGGAATCGTAATAAAGTTGGATAAAAACGAGAAAATCCTGGCGGGAATGACGATATAAAGTTAGTGAACAACGGTATAGAATCTTACTTTTCGAGGTGAACAGAATGGGAGAAGAACAAGACATTATTACAGTAACCGATCTGCGCAAAAAATATGGATCATTTGAAGCAGTGAAAGGGGTATCCTTTTCTGTCAAACGCGGCGAGCTGTTTGCATTTCTGGGAACGAACGGCGCAGGAAAATCGACCACTATCGATATTCTCTGTACGCTGATTAAAAAGACATCCGGAAAAGTGGTAATAGACGGTTATACGCTTGGTGAGGGGAAAGAGAATAATCATATCCGCAAAAAGATCGGAGTTGTTTTCCAAGAGAGCATTTTGGATGAACGATTGACCGTTTATGAAAATATCATGAACCGCGGACAATATTATCATTTAAGCAAGGCACAAGTGCAAGAGAACTATCAGTTTGTAACAGACTATTTAAAATTGGATGATATTAAGGAGAAAAAATACAGCGATTTGTCAGGCGGACAAAGAAGAAGAGCGGATATTGCCCGTGCCATCATCCATAAACCGACTATATTATTTTTAGATGAGCCTACTACAGGTCTTGATCCGCAAACGAGAGTTTTTGTTTGGAATGCGATTAAAAGGCTGCAGGAAGAAACAAACATGACGATCTTTTTAACGACCCATTACATGGAAGAGGCCGCTGTGGCTGATAACGTTGTGGTCATCAAAGAAGGACGTCTGATCGCAGAGGGTACACCAAGTCAGCTGAAAGATCAATATGCGTTTGACAGTCTGCATATGAAGTTTAAGCAAGGCGTTGATCCGACTGCATGGTTTGAAAATAAACAACTGGATTTTACGGTTAAAAACTCTATTTATTCCCTTCGTGTAGAGTCCACTCTCCAAGCGTTTGACATTTTGAAAGGTCTTGAAGGAAAAATTGAATCTTTCGAGGTGATTAAAGGGAATATGGATGATGTGTTTATCCACATTATCGAAGAACAAGGAAGCAGTTTGCCAGTAAAGGGGAGCATTGCATAAATGAAATCTTTATCCAGTTTAATCAGCAGAAATATAAAAATATACTTCCGTGATCGAACGCTTTTGCTTCTTTCTTTGCTGTCAGTATTTATCGTCATTCTGTTATATGCCGTGTTCTTACAGCAGACACAGCTGGACGCCATTAAGGCCTTGGTCGGTTCGACAGATGATTCCAAAGCAATGGTGAACGAATGGATGGTGGCGGGATTGCTGTCCATTACAGCTGTGACAACGACTTTGGGCGCTTTCGGAATTATGGTGAAAGATAAAGAAAGTAAAAGAACGTATGACTTTTTAACAGCTCCTTTATCAAGGGCGACCATCCAATTGAGCTATGTCATTCATTCATTTGTCATCGGCTTGATCTTTTCTTTCATCGCCTTTTTAGGCTGTGAAATTTTTCTCGTTTCAACAGGCAGCAAGCTTTTAAGCGGTACAGATATACTTGAAGTATTGGGGATTATTATTCTTTCAGTTGCACTGTCAAGCTCCATTAATTTATTTTTAACGCTGTTTATTCACACACAAAATGCATTTTCGACGTTAAGTACGATTGTCGGAACAGCCATCGGTTTTTTATGCGGAGTATATGTGCCGATCGGCGGCGTACCGGTGTTTGTGCAGAAAATTATTATGTATTTCCCTATCAGCCACACCGCTGTTCTGTTCAGAAAAGCGTTTATGACAGACTCAGTTGATAAGGTATTTAAACATGCCTCTGCGGACCAAATACAGGAATATGAAAAGCATTACGGGATCGTCTACAAGTTAAACGGCCATTTTATCAGTACGGCAGCAAGCTTGTGGATCATTGTCATTACAGCCATCATATTTACCGTCATATCTATTTTCATATTTAAAAAACAAAATAAATGACTTCTTCAGACGATACATAACGATGTAACAGGCAGCATCCGTTTACTGGATGCTGCCTGTTTTGTTTATCATTATTTCCGAAGCCTTACTTAATATTTAGATAATCCTTAACAAATTCTTTGTCCTCTTCGTCTTCAGGGAAAATCCCCAAGTTATTGAACTCCCAAATCATTTGTCTTTCGTATTCGTCCAAATCAGATTCAATAACATCTTCATAATCATAATTAATTGAGAACGTTCCAGTGCTTTCAAGCTTCAGGGTCAAATTTGTCCATGCTTCGGGATTATTTTCTTTAAATTCATTGTGTAACTGTTTAAATAACTCTTGAAGATCTAATAATAGTTCTGTATAAATTTTTTTGCTAACTTGAAATTGTTCTGGAATGTCGTGAGAGTATATATATTCATCGTTTTCTGGTGTTTGAAAGAAAAAATACACTTCTCTGGAGCCGTCTAATATTTCTGCATAAAGAACAACTTTGCTCCATTCGGAAGGGATCATATCATTAATTTGTTCTGCTATCTTTTGATATAGAACTTCCATCTTTTTTGTTTCCATTAGATTAACCCCCTGGTTTATTTTCTATAGTAACTTGTCTCGCTCTACGATTACCTATCTTATATTCAACATTAAATAATACAGGTCTTAGTGAATCTCCCTGATAAACGGGTTCTATATTAACTTTTACTTGCTTAGGAGGTTTTCCGTTTAATGCCTTTGACCACACTTGCTCCATTTTGTACCATTTCCCGCCGCTCCTATTAATCTGAGAATTCATCGGCACGATGTTGTCGAACTGGCCTGAGCCCTTGAATTGAGTAGCGATTAGGTGGCCTCCGTCGTCATCAGTCAGACGGTCTGGTTTACCTGCTTTTGACTGCGCATATTGGTTGCGTTTTGCTTCTCCCAGCTGCAAGTCTGCTTTGACACTTGTAATTCTACCATAGTTGTCAGTGGTGTAAGTGTAGCCTTCTTTTGTTTTGTAGATGACATTCGGCTTCAATACTTTCTTTCTGGTCCATTTCGCAAAATGCTCACCGTATTTGACTGTTACCGGCGATACATGCGGTGCCGGTGTCCGCCTGCCGCTTGCGGAGGTTCCGTACGGTTTCGGCAGGATGACCTTGGCGAATTTCTGAAGTCCTTCTTTAAGTGTGACCCCGTTGACTGCGTTGTAAGGAACGCCTGCCGGCACTAAGTCGTGACGCGGATGATACGGGAGAATATCAGCCAGGGTGAGATCTCCGATTTGATTTAACTTGGTTTTGACACGTTTTTTTGATACTTCCATGCCTGTGTTTACTTTTTGTTTGATGTGATCAACGGTTTGTTTTGAGACCGTTATCGCTTTTTGTGCTGTTGCGGATTTGCTTGCTGCTGTTTTGACTTTGGTCGTCACTTTGGCGGCTGTGCCTGTTTTTGAGACGGCGCCGACGCCTTTTGTGCCGACGACTGATGTCACAACGGTGCCCACTGCATATGACACCCATCTTGCTCTGGAGTAGGTGTCGCCATTCACCATGTCTTTTTGGTACGATTCTTCGATTGCCGCTGAAATGGCTTCATACGTTTTGATCGGGTGAGCCACCGCTCCTGTAATGGCTTCAACCGTTCCGCCCGGATCTGTGACCATATCCCACAGGCCTGTGACCGCGTCTTTTCCGGAATCATAAAGGCCGACGGCAACGCCTTTGAAACCGTCTGTAAGTTCACGCGTGTTTTCAATTTGAGTGAAGTAGCGCTGCTGTTCTTTTGTCAGGTTTTTATAGCCGATCGTTTTGGCCATTGAGTAGAATTCATCAGCATTCGTATAATCGTAGTTTTTCAGTCTTTCTTTCAGTTTTTCAATCTCCCGCTCTTTCGCTTCTTCCTTCTTAATCGTCAAATAAGCATCCGAATGTCTTGCAATCTCGCCTTTCTTCTTATGGATGTCGCTTTCACGATATGCTTTGGCGTTGTAGTGAAGCGGTGTGGCGCTTTTTCCTTTGCCTGTTGCGTTTTGAAGCTGCTGAAAGTCGGCCTGGATGAACTGTTCGTTCGCTTCGGTTTCTGTGTATTCCTTCGTTAGATCGTGATCAAGCTTCCCGAGCTTATGTATCGTTTCGTTTCTTTTTTTGTCAGCTGAAGAGAGCTTCTGATCTGTGCTTTCCGTTGAAAACAGATCAAGCGAGATGATGTCTTCGATCTCTCCGAGGATGGAGCGCATGTCCTTTTTCTGCTCTTCCATAATCGCCTTTGATTTACTGAGGGCGTGGGTGAGCTCGTGCTCCAGAAATGATTCCTCCACATGTGAATTGGAAAGTCCGGCGTCTTCGACCTTGTCGGGAAGGCTTGTGAGAAATGCGATTTTCATGTCGATCAGATCAAGCCAGCTGTCTGTGACGCCGGCGTGGTCTTGGAAAAAGGCTTTGATGTTATTTGCGCCCCGGCCTGAGAAATCATTGTCACCGAGATCAGCCATACCTTGAAACGCTTTTTTTAAGTTGACCATCTGGCTGCGCAGTTCTTTGTATTCACCCGCGCGCTGTTTGGCAGCGGCGAGGAGGGGGGTTGCTTCGAAAACTTTCATGACCATATCCTTTCATTCGGGGTTATTTTTTCAGTTTATAGAGGAAAAGGTTAAGAAACTTATCAGAGACTGTGCAAACATAGGAATAGGGTTTCCCTGAATCTATAAAGCCTCAATATTCTTTTCGATTTTTTGAATGACTTGTCCGAGCCATAGTATTGGGGATATTCCGTAACTATTGATATCTACACCATCTGCAGACTCATCTATAAAATTATTTTTTTCTTCATCTGAGTAATCGCTTTTTATAAACGCTTTGAGTGCTACTACATCGTTTTCTTGTTCTTTTTTAGGTATCTCTGCTAAGTATTCTTCAAGAGCTGACTCAGAAGTGTCTATATCTTGATGGAAAATCCCTCCTAAAAATTGAAATGCAGGTTCAGAAATATTTGTTTCAATCATTAATCTCACCTCTTGGGTAGGCTGTTTGCTTCGAAAACTTTCATGACCATATCCTTTCTTTTGTTCGATATCAAAATTTTACCACGTGAGTCAGAATATACAGTGTAGGAAATAGGTAATGAGAATAAAATGAATCTTTTGGCTTGCGACTTCCTTCCTGTATGAAGGGAGGCTTTTTATGTTTTGTACAATAATCTTCAAATTCGGCTTACTGCTCTCCGGTGATTTTAAGCGTGCCTGTTTTTTCTAATGTCTTACACTCGAAACAACCCAACCGCTGAGGTATAATAGAAGCAGAGTATTTATCATACAGATTCAATTCGTGAAAGAGAGTGGAACAAAATGGGCCGTAAGTGGAACAACATTAAAGAAAAGAAAGCATCAAAGGACGCAAATACGAGCCGGATTTACGCGAAGTTCGGCCGTGAGATTTATGTGGCGGCAAAACAAGGCGAGCCAGATCCGGAATCGAACCAGGCGTTAAAAGTGGTGCTTGAGCGCGCGAAGACGTACAGTGTGCCGAAAAATATTATTGAGCGTGCGATTGAAAAGGCGAAAGGCGGCGCGGAGGAGAACTTTGACGAGCTGCGTTACGAAGGTTTCGGGCCGAACGGTTCAATGATCATCGTTGATGCGTTAACGAATAATGTAAACCGCACGGCGCCTGAAGTGCGCGCCGCATTCGGGAAAAACGGCGGAAATATGGGTGTGAGCGGGTCTGTCGCTTACATGTTCGATGCGACTGCCGTTATCGGCGTTGAAGGCAAGACGGCGGATGAAGCGCTGGAATTGCTGATGGAAGCTGATGTGGATGTGCGCGATATATTAGAAGAGGATGACAGTGTGATCGTGTATGCCGAGCCTGATCAATTCCATGCGGTACAGGAGGCATTCAAAAATGCCGGCGTTGAAGAGTTCACGGTTGCGGAGCTGACGATGCTTGCGCAAAATGAAGTCGAGATTCCGGAAGATGCGAAAGCTCAATTTGAAAAGCTGATCGATGTGCTGGAAGATCTGGAAGACGTACAGCAGGTTTATCACAATGTAGATTTAGGCGAATAAAGACAAAAAGGCCGGGGCGGCATAAGTTCCGGCCTTTTTATTTTGCTTATGCGGTCGGCCTGTATCGTATTTCTCCGTAAGCAATTATTGATTATTTCGCCAAAACTGGGCGGATGCCCATACGTTTCCTTCCGGATGTCATAAACTGGACTGTAACCTATGTGAAGGAGCGATAAATCATGAATGAAAGAAGACCGATTTACGGCGGAGGCTTTGGCGGCGGCTATGGAGGCTTCGGAGGCTACCCGGGGTACGGTTTTGGCGGCTACGGCGGCTACGGAGGATATCCAGGATACGGTTTCGGCGGAGGCTACGGATACCCGGGATACGGTTTTGGCGGTTACGGCGGTTTTGGCGGCTACGGCGGCTACGGAGGCTTCGGGGGATATCCGGGGTACGGTTTTGGCGGCTATGGCGGAGGCTACGGCGGCTACCCGTTCCATCATCATCATCATCGGGAAAGCCAATATATCTGACCATTCGGCAAAAAGCACTCTTGGAACAGCAAGAGTGTTTTTTTGTGACCGTTTCTAAGCGCTGGCTTTTCTTATTTTCTTACAGGGCATAAATGCCGATACGGATTCATACCTATTAAGGTCATGTGTTTAGGAAAGGAGGATCGTAATGAAAGAAAATCAGCCGTTTACACCGGTCAAATCCTATAAACCCTTCCACAGCCGGTTTGATCCCTGCCCGCCGATCGGAAGAAAATACTTCAGAACGCCGCCGCATCTTTATATGCGGTTTCAGCCGTATCACCTGGAGCAGTTTTCTCCGATGGAGGCATTGAGAAAAGGGACCCTTTGGAAGGATCTTTACGATTTCTATGATAATCCTTATCGGGGGGGAATCGAATATGGCGAAAAAGATTGATGATGAATATTATCGGCTGCTGGAGCAAATTCAGGCGGCGGACTTTGTCTTGGTGGAGCTGACGCTTTATCTGGATACGCATCCCCATGACCGTCTCGCGCTTCAGCAGTTTCATGAATATTCCCGGTACTCAAGACAGCTGAGAAAGCGGTTTGAGCCTGAGTACGGACCGCTTCTGCAATTCGGCGTGAGTCAGGTCGGCGCTCAATGGGACTGGGGCCGCGGTCCTTGGCCATGGCAAGTATAAGGAGGGATCTGTAAATGTGGGTATATGAAAAAAAGCTGCAGTATCCGGTTAAAGTCAGTACATGCAACCCGATGCTGGCTAAGTTTCTCATTGAACAATACGGCGGGGCGGACGGCGAATTGGCCGCAGCGCTCCGGTACTTAAACCAGCGCTACACGATTCCTGACAAGGTGATCGGCCTGCTGACGGATATCGGCACGGAGGAGTTTGCGCATTTAGAAATGATTGCGACGATGATTTATAAGCTGACAAAAGATGCGACCCCGGAGCAGCTGCGTGATGCAGGGCTCAGTGATCATTACGTCAACCATGACAGCGCGCTGTTTTATCACAATGCGGCCGGAGTTCCGTTCACAGCGTCTTACATACAGGCGAAGGGAGATCCGATCGCTGATTTATATGAGGATATTGCGGCTGAAGAAAAGGCGAGAGCGACGTATCAATGGATTATTGATATTTCCGATGATCCTGACCTGAATGATTCACTCCGTTTTCTGCGTGAGCGTGAAATCGTCCACTCTATGCGTTTCAGGGAAGCGGTTGAGATTTTAAAAGAAGAACGTGATAAGAAGAAAATTTTTTAAATGGCCCTCAAACACGACGGCTGTTTTTTTCCTTTCTGCGTTTGGTCTATAATAAAGGTGTCGAATATTCTGATTACAGGAGGATTTTATGACACCTTTTACGATCACGGAGGAGAAGGCGGGGGCATTCCGGGTCACCCCCGCCCGGAAAGATGATGCAAAAGAGGTCATGGATCTGCTCGTGCAAGCGGCAGAATGGCTTCGCGATAAAGGATCGAACCAGTGGAGCGGCCTTCTGCAAGGGGAAGATACCCACAATATGCGGGAGGCGATCGCCCAAGGGTGTGTTTTTTTATTCAGGCAGAATGAAGAGCTGGCCGGCGTCGTCATGCTGCTTCCCGAAGCAAGCGGGTGGGACAGACGTCTTTGGGGCGATGAAGGACATGAGGAGTCCGTATATCTCCACCGGCTGGCGATTGACAGGCGGTTTGCAGGGGCGGGGCTCGGCCGGACAATCATGACTTGGGCGGAGACGGGTGTGTCTTGTCCGGGAAAAACGAAAATCCGGCTCGATTGCGTGTCCGAAAACAAGGCGCTTCAGTCGTTTTACAGCGGAATGGGGTACGAACCAAAAGGATCCGCGCCGGGTTATCATTTGTTTGAAAAAAAGGTGAGTAAATAAAAAGCTTCTCATGACGGAGGTAAAAGACATGGGGTTTTTTTATCTGATCTGTCTGGCCGCATTTTGTCTTAACTTTGCCGTATCGGCTGTGCTCCGCAATAAATGGCCGAAAAAGATGTGGCCTGAGTGCCTTTTGGCGGTGCTGGGCCTGACTGCTTTCGGTACGGTTGTTTACAGCATTTTCGGTGTCGGCGGCTGGGAAGGAATGGGCTTGGGGCTTGCCGCGATGTTTGCGGGTTCCGGAGCGGCCGCCGGTTATGCCGCTGAGGTGTGCTTACGGGTCGTCAGATCGAATCGAAAACAGTAAGCAGAAGTGAAAAAACGCCGCCTCGGCTGCGTTTTTTTTGTGTGTTGCCGGCCGCTGTATAGAAAACAGGCGAATGTCCATAATGGTAATGACTTTTAAGAAGAAGGTGCGAATATGGGACATTTACTTACAGTGGCTTGGGAGTTAGTATGCGGTTTGGGTATTTTATTTGTGATTTTAAAATTGCTTGGAAAAACTCAATTCTCGCAAATTACGCCGTTTGATTTTATTTCCGCGCTCATCCTCGGCGAACTGGTCGGAAATGCGGTGTATGATAAAGGCGTCAGGATTTTTGAAATCATTTTTGCCTCTCTGTTATGGGGGGGTTTAATTTATCTCATCGAACTGATTACGCAGAAAGTAAAAAGCTCCAGAAAGCTGTTGGAAGGCGAGCCGAGTATTATCATACATAAAGGAAAACTGAAATATGATGTGCTGAAAAAGAATAAGCTGGACATTAATCAACTGCAAAGCCTTCTCAGACAGGCGAATTGCTTTTCCATACAGGAAGCGGAGTACGCGATTTTAGAAACAAACGGGATGGTCAGCGTCCTGCCGAAATTTCAATATGACACGACGAAAAACGGCGACATGCAAATAAAGCCGAAGCAGGTCTCTTTGCCGGTCACACTGATTATTGACGGCGAAGTGCTGTATGAAAATCTGAAAGAAGCCAGGCTGGAAGAAAAGCAGCTGACTCAGGAGCTGAAAAAGCTGAACATCAAAAAAACGGAGGACGTGCTGTATGCGGAATGGAAGCCCGATAAACCGCTGTTTGTCCTGCCGTATGAGGAGAAAAAATAAAAAGAGCATTGCCCTGGGGCAAATGCTCTTTATTATTTTTCGTGTACGCCTGTTTTAACGGCTCTGACATGATACATACCGACATCCGTCCCAAGCATATAATCAGGTTTCGGCTTGCCTTGGTTTGCTTTGTGGGCCGCGATGTGGTCTTCGCTTTTTTCCCATTGTTTCCAATGGTCTTCTGACTCCCAGCGGATTAACACGACGACTTCTTCATCACCGCGGCGGACTTTTTTTTCCAGGACCGTTACGTCTATCAAACCTTCCTGCTTTTCAATCACGCCTTCTGAACTGAAGCGTTCGATTACTTTGTCGGCATGTCCTTCTTTTACGGTCATTTTTCTGATTTGCACGAACATCTGGCAGCTCTCCAATCCTTTTCACGCTTTATCCAACATTTTAAATGAAAATGATTCTCAAAGTCAATTGAGATGTCTGACGGATTACGATTTCAGGAGAAAGACATGACCATCCTCATCTTTAAATTGCACGAAGCTGCCCCATTCCATTTGTTTCGGTTCATCTAAAAAGGTGATGCCGTTCTTTTTCATCTGTTCGTATGCGGCAAAGACATCTTCACACTCAAATACGATAGAAGCCTTCATATGCTCGGCCCCTTTCATCATCGATTTCGGATAAATAACCAAATGAGTGGCGGCCCCTTTGGGCGCTACCTCAAGCCAGAAGGCGCCCGGGCCCATCGGATGCTCGGCGACGGTTTCAAACCCCGCTTTTTCCGTCCAGAATGTTTTCGCTTTTTGCTGATCATCAGTGTATACGGCGACTGTCGCGATTTTTTTGATCATCATACTGACCTCCTGTTTCATTTCTTTTATAGTGTAACCTCCTGCCGAAAAAAGCAATCAAAAGCTTTAATGTGCAGGCTTTTTTTTATTTCTCTAGTACGATCGGCGATTCCGATTTATAATTTAGACAAAAGTACATATTCTTGAAAGAGGAGACGGCAGTGAACAAAGACCAATTACTTCATGATTATATTATTACACATTCGGCAGAGCTGACGGAAAAATGGCTCAAGCTGAGACGGAAGCTGAGAGGGCGTTTTTATTCTGCGGATCAATTAAGTGAGGAAATGAAACGGCTGCTGATCGAGCAGCATACCTTTACAAACACGGTCATCGCAAGCGCTTTTTTGGAAGATCCGGCCGTTTTTCAGCATAACAAAGAAAAATGGGCCGCACAGGTAGCGAAAAGCAGAGTGGAGCAAGACGCGGAGGTTCATGAGGTCGTTGAGGCGATCGGCAATTCAAGAACCGTCTTTTGGGAGGCGGTCACCCGTTTTATGGATGAGCATCAGGACATCGTAACAAACGAGGATGTCCGCCGCTGGAATCACCTTGTCAACGGCTCGTTTGATCAGCTGATGACGGATTTTACTGAACAGTTTCAGAAATTAATGATCGCGAGGCTGTCATCTCAGCAGGAGCTTATTTCCGAATTGAGCTGTCCGGTTATTTTGATCGCGGATACGATCGGCACTCTGCCGCTCATCGGATCGATTGATACGAGACGGGCGCGCGTGATTTTGGAGTCGGTGCCGGAAAACTGTGTAGCCAAACGGATCACAAACCTTGTGATTGATCTGTCCGGTGTGCCCATTGTCGATACGATGGTGGCGCAGCAATTGTACATGCTGTCGAAAACATTATTTCTCCTCGGCATCAAAACCGTGTTTTCCGGCATTCGGCCTGATGTGGCACAGACTTCTATCCAATTGGGGCTTGATTTTTCAGAGTATCAAACTTACGGCTCCCTGGAGCAGGCGCTCGCCAGCATGGGTGTCACATGTGTGATCGAGGAAGCAAAAGCATAGAAAAAAGGTGCTCCGGCCAGAGGCGGGGCGCTTTTTTTTGTCAGCGGAAAACAATGTAAATATGTCGGAACGGAAGATTGCGTTCTTAAAAACAGCTATATGACGCCTTGGGAGTCGATTTCGGGATGACACGGTTTATATCAAAGCGAAGGAAGTGAAAGTTTTCGCAAAGAAAACATATCCAAAAATTGTGTAAATGTTATTGATTTCTGAATGAAAACATAATAGTATAATTATATATTTCTTATCAGAATAGTATGAATTAAAACGCTCATTGTCAAAAGACGAACGGCCAGACATAAAGGGGGAGCATGATGACGTCCAAAGGAAACGTAGATCCGCATGTGATCGAAAAGATTATCAGCGCGCTGGAAACGCTCGATTTCGGGACAGTTCAGATTACGGTTCATAATTCCCAAGTGACACAAATTGATAAGGTGGAGAAATATCGATTTTCCCTGAAGAGCAAAGAAGTAAAACAATCTTAAAAAACAGCCAATGACAGGAGGCGGTACATATGAAGCATTCAACTGTTCCTTTCCG
The DNA here is from genome assembly GCF_038004825.1 of Bacillus sp. FSL P4-0334. NCBI lineage: Bacteria > Bacillati > Bacillota > Bacilli > Caryophanales > Bacillaceae > Bacillus > Bacillus sp. FSL P4-0334. The sequence continues at coordinate 1,761,222 of NZ_JBBORX010000001.1, forward strand.
GGAGAGCCGGTATCTGCACCTGCCCGAAGTGCGCTTTCTGCATTGGTGCACGAAGCAATACGGCATTAACAAAGGCGTGCTCAATACAATTGACGGCTGGTTTTATGATGCGGGCGTCATTCCGATTCCCGTCAGGCGTCTTTATGTGCTGGCATTTCTCGATTTCGCGAAAACGCCGGGGCAGAAGGGGAATATCCGATTCGGGCACGGCGGCTTGACGAAAAAACTGCATGATTTCATGGATATGCAGGAATGCGCAGCAAAACGTCAGGCCTGACATCCTTAAAATCTTCTTAAAATCATGCAAATTTCTCCCATTTTATTTATAATAGACCTATCAAGATCATTTTTTTGGGAGGACTTTTGACATGCAAACTGCTGCTTATGAGAGCAAACAATCTATTATGCAGCGCATTATAACGGTATTTGTGTTTACACTGTTAGTTGCGACAATCGGCCTGTATACGGGTCAGTTCATTCCGCCGGCATTGATGCTGCCGCTGTCGGTCTTAGAGGTCGTCATGATCATCGCCGCATTTTGGCTGCGCCGAAAAAAAGCCGTCGGATATGTGTTTGTCTTTTCATTCGCTTTCATTTCCGGAATGACGCTGTTTCCGATTATCAGCCATTATGCGTCCGCAGCGGGGGCCTATGTCGTATTGGAGGCATTCGGTTCATCGTTTGTGATTTTTGCGGTGCTCGGCACGATCGGCGCTAAGACGAAAAAGGACTTGTCGTTTTTATGGTCCTTCTTGCTTGTCGCTGTCATCGCGCTTCTCGCAGTGGGGATCTTTAATATTTTCAGCCCGCTGAATTCCGCCGCCATGATGGCGTATTCCGTCATCGGGACGATTGTGTTTTCAATGTACATCTTATACGATCTGAACCAGATCAAGCACCGGGACATCACGGCTGACCTGATTCCTTTGATGGCATTGACGCTTTATATCGACTTTATTAACCTGTTTATCAACCTGCTACGGTTTTTCGGAATTTTAAACAGTGATGATTAACCGCGCGAAAAAGGCGCCCTGCTGAGAGGGGCGCCTTTTTATGTTCTGCCGCCGGAAAACAGCAGAAGCTTATCAAATAATACTTCAAGCATTTTTGTCAATTCCGCTTTTTGTTCAGCGGTGAAGCTTTCCATGACTCCTGAAATGTTGGAGAAGTGGCCGGGAAGAAACAGCATCAGCTTTTCTTTTCCTTCTTTTGTGAGTTCGATGCTGATTTTTCGTCTGTCGCCGGTATGCCGGCTGCGGTTTACAAAGCCGTCCCGTGCGAGTCCGTCGATCAATCCGGTGATGGTCGCTTTGGTGACGTTGGATTTTTTCGCCAGCTCTGTCGGACTCAGGCTGTGTCCGGGTGCGTCAAACAGAAACATTAAAATTTTGAATTTCCCTTCGGACAATCCGTGACTTGAGAAATAATGCTCCATGACCTGATTCATTTTTTTAGACATATCAAATAACGTCAAAAATGTTTTCAATGATTCAGCATCCATATCGGCGTAAATCTCAGCGCGTCCGGCAATCTGCGAGTAATCCGGCAAATGTCTCAACTCCATTTTTGTAAGCCTCCGTACCATTTTAGTGATTCAAAGTATAAGCTTGCCGGATTCAAAAGGCAACTTATAAAGATTGACAGTTTTTCAGCCTATATAGTAAGGTGGCTAATAGTTAATAAGTGATAAATAAATAGAGAAGGCGGTATCGTGATGAACCATGAAGTGAAAAAGATCATCATAGCGGGCGGAGGGATCGGCGGCCTGTCCGCAGCGATTTCTCTCGGCAGAGCGGGTTTTGAAGTGACCCTTTGCGAGGCGGCGTCCGGCATGCGAAAAAGCGGAGCGGGCATTCTCCAGCCTCAAAATGCGCTGCGGGTGCTTCGGGAAATCGGTGTGTATGATGAATGCTGTCAACACGGCTTTCAAACGGAATGGCTGAAGCAGCATGATGAAAACGGAACGCTGCAGTTTAAAGTGAGTGAGGCGTTTTTAGATGATTCATTGCCGGGGCGGAATAATATATTGCGGCAAACGTTAAACGATATCCTCAAAAAGCATGCTGAAGCGGCGGGGGTCACGATTCTGCTCGGTAAAAAAGTCGTGTCTTACGAAGAAACGGCAGATGAAATAACGGTGCATTGTGCAGACGGAACCATGATGACGGCTGACATTCTCGCCGGCTTTGACGGCATCCGCTCCGCTGTCCGCGATCAAATGCTGCAAAGAGAAGTGAAAACAGAGTATCTCGGCATGGGAGCGCACAGATTTTACATTTCTTTTCCCGAGCCGATATTTCATGATTCAACACTGATGTATAAAAAAGGGCAGACGCAGGTCGGAGTCGTGCCGCTCTCTGAAAAAACAGGATACGTATTTATCATCCGGCCGTATGACGCTGACTTCAGGGATGACGAGGACACGCGTTTTGAACGGGTGAAAGACTTGCTGCGCGGAATTCCGGGAGTGAAGTTTGTGACAGAGAATATGTCAAAGGAATATCCCGTTTTGTTTCATAAGATTGAGCAGATGGCGGTCAAAGAACCGTGGCACAGAGGCCGCGTCGTTCTGGGCGGGGATGCCGTCCATGCAGGAGCGCCGACATTGGCGCAGGGAGCGGCGATGGCGATTGAAGACGCGATTGTGCTTAGTGAAGAACTGCAAAAACACGAAAACCATGAAACTTCATGTCAAGCATACTTCGAAAGACGGGCGGAGCGGGCATTACAGGTGCAGAATCTATCATCTGAAATCGTCCGCCGCGAGATAAAGGGAACGCCCGGAGTCCAAGACATCATCGGTGCATGCTATCGATTGCTCAAAGAGCCTTATTAAATAAAGAAAGTCCAGAACATGGCGTCTGGACTTTTGTCAGTCTTGTTCAGATTTATTCCGTATCCGTTCAATCACCTCATGCAGCCCCTCAGGCTTGTGAAACTCCACCGGCGAACTGCCTTTTTCAAACGAGATCGTTTCCGCCTCAATGAGCGCGACATAGCGCCCGTTCACTTTTGCGAGATGGATGGATTCACCGAAATCAGCCAGTAATCCTTTAATCTCTGTTTCTCCGACTTTCATTTTCAGCTCGGCTTCCGGCGTGTGTTCAATGATCTGCGCGGATGCCTCGATGACTTGATGGGTGTCGAGGCGCTCCTGAATTTCCCGCTTTTCACTCGCTTCCCAAATTTCAATGTCGTGCTCAAACTGCTGAAGCTCTTCGCTGTTTTCTTCAAAAGTTTCATACACGTGTTCCTGCACCATGTTCATGACTTGGTTTTTCATGATTTCCGGCATCGATTCGCCGTATTCGACAAATTTGAGAAAATCTTCGAAATAACGGGCGTGCGAGGCCTGATGGATTTTCAGCTCATGCTCTTCCGTCATGCCTTCTTCCGGCATATACGGATATTGAATGCTTTTCATGTTTTTTGTCGTGATGGCCATTTCGACCTTTTTAATGAGAGACGAGGCGTCTGAGATGCGGGCGACCTTCGGCTCGAAATCGCATTTCATCATAAAGACGAATTTGTCTTCAAAATACTTGCGCGGAACGGCCGATGCCACGATAAAAACACCGCCGCGCACGGCGCTCGTGTCAAGGTAAGTGCGGACGAACTGCTCGCTTGCTTCGATAAATGCTTCCTTCGTATCCGCAAGTCTGGCGCGGTTGAAAAGGTTGTAATTCGGATTTGAATCAAGCTCATGGCCCGGCTCCGTGATAAAATGGCCGATTTTTGTTGGGACTTGCTCGGATTGCGGATGCCGTTCGGCTTTCCGTTTGACGATTTTCTTCAATTCCCCGTCTAGAAAATCCTTCAGCTCGCTTTCTTCAAATTCTTCCGTGTCAAGGGTCTGGAAATGTTTGAACTGTTTGTTTGCCTGTTCGTCTTTTCCTTCCACTTGAATGACATAAAACGATAAAAACTTGATTTCAAAATCCATATGTGAACTCACCTTATTTCTGTATTTAACAAGCCTCTCCAGTATAGAAAAAACCGTTATCGATCGTCAATCCGATGATTGATCCGTGACGGCGGATAATCGGCCGGTGAAAAGGGCAATGTAGTTGGAAGGAACGCATCAACGTGTAAGAAAGGGTGTTATTCATGAAGGAAACAGGTCCGATTCCGCAGCCGAAGACATTCGGCCCGCTCGGCAATCTTCCTTTGCTTGATAAAGACAAGCCTACAATGTCGCTGATCAAACTGGCAAACGAGCAGGGGCCTATTTTTCAGCTCCATACGCCGGCAGGCGCCATTATCGTCGTGTCCGGCCATGAACTGGTGAAAGAGGTTTGTGATGAAGAGCGGTTCGATAAAAGCATTGAAGGGGCTTTAGAGAAAGTCCGGGCGTTTTCCGGTGACGGGCTGTTTACAAGCTGGACGCATGAGCCTAACTGGCGAAAGGCGCATCATATTCTGATGCCGACCTTCAGCCAGCGCGCGATGAAAGATTATCATTCGATGATGACTGATATCGCGGTGCAGCTGATTCAAAAATGGGCTAGGCTGAACCCGGATGAGGCCGTTGATGTGCCTGCTGATATGACCCGGCTGACGCTTGATACGATTGGGCTTTGCGGCTTTAACTATCGGTTTAACAGCTATTACAGGGAAACGCCTCATCCGTTTATCAACAGCATGGTGCGGGCCCTTGATGAAGCGATGCACCAAATGCAGCGCCTTGATGTTCAGGATAAGCTTATGATCAGAACGAAGCGCCAATTTCATCATGACATTCAGGCGATGTTTTCGTTAGTAGACAGTATTATCGCAGAGCGCCGGTCAGGCGGCCGGGATGAAAAGGATCTGCTGGCCAGAATGCTGAATGTGGAAGACCCGGAAACGGGCGAAAAACTTGATGATGAAAATATCCGGTACCAAATCATCACGTTTTTAATTGCCGGCCATGAAACGACCAGCGGCCTGCTTTCCTTTGCCATCTATTTTCTGCTGAAACATCCTCGTGTTTTTGAAAAAGCCTATGAGGAAGCTGATCGGGTATTGACCGATCCCGTTCCTTCATATAAACAAGTGCTGGATCTTACTTATATCCGAATGATTTTGCAGGAGTCATTGCGTTTATGGCCGACCGCGCCTGCGTTCAGCCTTTATGCGAAAGAGGATACGGTGATCGGCGGGAAATATCCGATCACGCCGAAAGACAGAATTTCCGTCTTAATTCCCCAGCTTCACCGTGATAAAGACGCGTGGGGAGACAATGCGGAGGAATTTTATCCGGAGCGGTTTGAACATCCTGATCAAGTGCCTCACCATGCGTATAAGCCGTTCGGAAACGGTCAGAGGGCGTGTATCGGTATGCAGTTCGCCCTGCATGAAGCAACTCTTGTTCTGGGGATGATTCTGCAGCATTTTACCTTTATCGATCACACCGATTATGAGCTCGATATTAAACAGACACTAACGCTCAAGCCCAACGATTTTCATATCCGGGTGCGGCCGAGAAACAAAGAAGCCGTGGCGGCTGCTCTCCCGGCGGCTGAAAAAGCGGCGGAAGACGTCGAAAAAGAAAAACGGGAAACAAAAGGCGCATCCATTATCGGGCTTGATAACCGACCGCTTCTGATTCTGTACGGCTCAGATACGGGAACCGCAGAAGGCGTGGCGCGGGAGCTTGCCGATACTGCCGGGATGCACGGCGTCCGGACTGAAACGGCGCCTTTAAATGACCGGATCGGACAACTGCCGAAAGAAGGAGCTCTCTTGATTATTACGTCCTCTTATAACGGAAAGCCTCCGAGCAACGCGGGACAATTCGTTCAATGGCTTGAAGAAGTCAAACCCGGGGAACTGGAAGGCGTCCGATATGCCGTCTTCGGCTGCGGTGATCATAACTGGGCGGCGACATATCAGGCTGTACCGAGGCTTATTGATGAGAAGCTTGCCGAAAAAGGGGCGGAACGCTTTTCCTCCCGAGGCGAGGGGGACGTCAGCGGCGATTTTGAAGGAAAGCTTGATGAATGGAAAAAAAGCATGTGGACGGACGCCATGAAGGCATTCGGTCTCAAGCTGAATGAAAATGCCGAAAAAGAGCGAAGTGCGCTGGGCCTTCAATTTGTCAGCGGGCTTGGCGGGTCTCCTTTGGCACAGACGTATGAAGCGGTTTACGCATCCGTTGCGGAAAACAGGGAACTTCAGGCGCCGGAAAGCGGCCGGAGCACAAGGCATATCGAAATCACTCTGCCGAAAGAGGCTGCCTATCATGAAGGGGATCATCTCGGCGTGCTGCCGGTAAACAGCAAAGAGCAGGTCAGCCGTGTTCTCCGCCGGTTCAATCTGAACGGGAATGATCAAGTGCTGCTGACGGCCAGCGGACAGAGCGCGGCTCATCTCCCGCTCGATCGGCCGGTCAGGCTGCATGATCTTCTGAGCAGCTGTGTCGAATTGCAGGAAGCGGCATCAAGGGCTCAAATCCGGGAAATGGCCGCTTATACGGTCTGCCCGCCGCACAAACGGGAATTGGAAGATTTTCTTGAGGAGGGCGTCTATCAGGAGCAAATCTTAACATCGCGCGTCTCGATGCTCGATCTCCTTGAAAAATATGAAGCGTGTGAACTTCCGTTTGAGCGATTTCTGGAGCTTTTGCGCCCGTTGAAGCCGCGGTATTATTCGATTTCAAGTTCGCCCCGGAAACATCCCGGGCAGGCTTCAATTACCGTCGGCGTCGTTCGCGGCCCCGCCCGGAGCGGTTTGGGTGAGTATCGCGGAGTCGCTTCGAATTATTTAGCGGACCGCGGCCCTGAGGATGGTATCGTGATGTTTGTCCGCACTCCGGAAACACGATTCCGGCTGCCGGAAGATCCGGAAAAACCGATTATTATGGTCGGTCCCGGCACAGGAGTCGCCCCGTTCCGCGGGTTTCTGCAGGCCCGGGCGGCGTTAAAAAAAGAAGGAAAAGAGCTGGGGGAGGCTCATCTGTATTTCGGATGCAGAAACGATCATGATTTTATTTACCGTGACGAGCTTGAAGCTTATGAAAAAGACGGAATCGTGACGCTTCATACGGCTTTCTCCCGCAAAGAAGGCGTACCGAAAACGTATGTGCAGCACTTAATGGCGAAAGACGCCGGCGCTTTAATTTCCATCCTCGGCCGGGGAGGGCACCTCTACGTATGCGGCGACGGCAGCAAAATGGCGCCCGATGTAGAGGCAACGCTGCAAAAAGCGTATCAGTCGGTCCACGAAACAGACGAACGGCAAGCGCAAGAATGGCTTTTGGACCTCCAGACAAAAGGCATTTACGCAAAAGATGTTTGGGCGGGGATTTGACCGATTTGATGTAAAGGACTGGATGACTCCAGTCCTTTTTCCTTCAAGAAAATGAATTGCTTTCCAATCGATATACATTCGGTTTGTCAGCAATCTGAAGGCTTTGTTGGGAGATCTTATAACAAGATAAGGATGGCTCACAGTGGTGGAAGGATATCAGCGCCAAGAGTCCCATCTGCTGTTTCCAAGACTAAATAGTTGCGCCTATTTTGGATAAAACCTCTTTACAAATATATGGAATTAGAATATACTCTGTTTCACAAAGTACTTTGTAAAAAGAGGAGCCTGTTTTATGTCAAATCAGAATTTTCGTGAATCAGAGATAGCTGAAAACTTATCTCATATCAAAGTCTTAACGAACTACAAGACTGAGTACTCAAGGCAAACCAGTCCATATTTCATTATTTGGGGCTGTATATGGATTATTGCGTACTCCGTTTCTTTATGTAAGGTACCTTCTGTAGTCCTTGCTTGTGTCTGGTTAATACTGGCAGTATTAGGGTGGATACTGACTTTGAAGACATATCTTAAGCAGAAACAATTTGATCCCATGCCCACTTTCTTAAAGAATCAATTAAAATATGCATGGATTGGATTCATATTAATGGTATGCATTTTTGTTTTCCTGATTTTAATGGGATTATTGCCGCGAACAGGAGAATTTCTATCGTTTTTGATTGTGTTAATGGTGTCTATTATGTACATATTCTTAGGCATCGTGTTAACAAAAGAGATTTTTGTTATGGGATTTTGGCTGAGCATACTCGGTATGCTTACATTCTGCTTACTTCCTAATGCAATGAATATTGTTTTTGCATTTATTGGCGGAGGCAGCCTATTACTTACAGGAATGATTTTGAAAAGAAAAGGGCAAGGAAATGAGTAATGTTAACAATATCAATGATTTAATACATGCCAAAGTACGGTTGGGAATTATGAGTTTACTGATGACTTATGATCAATGTGATTTTACTTTCCTGAAAAAGTCATTAGACATCACAGATGGGAATTTAGGTTCGCATCTGAAAAAGTTAGAAGATGCAGCTTATATAGAACTAACCAAGAAGTTCGTATCCAAAAAGCCGAAGACTATTGTTCAGATTACGAAAGAAGGGAAAGCAGCCTACAAGGAGTACATTAATACAATTGAATCCATATTTAAAATAAATAACAGTGGGGGAATGGTGTAAATGCTGCAAGTTGAACATATAAGTAAGCGCTATGGCACGACTCTGGCTTTGGACAATGTGGCTTTAACAATTCCGAAAGGAGTCTGCTATGGACTTGTTGGACCGAACGGATCCGGCAAATCTACCTTAATTAAGATCATCTCACGCATCATCCGGGAATATGACGGTAAGGTTGAATTTGTCGGTAATGAAAATGGCAGATTGGGTTATGTTCCACAGGATATCAGCCTTGAAGAAAAATTAACCGCAAAGACCAATATGGAATTTTTCGGAAAGGTACATGGACTGAATGGCTTAAAACTAAAGCAAACAACAAAAAAACTGTTAGAAGATATCGGGTTGTCAGAAAGGACAAACGACGTTGTGGAGAACTTTTCCGGAGGAATGAAGCGCCGTTTAAATATCGGGTGTGCATTAATGCACGATCCAGACTTAATTATTCTAGATGAGCCGACGGTAGGCGTGGATCCGCAATCACGCCGCTACATTTTTAACATCGTAAATCGACTCAAAAAAGCCGGTAAAACCATTATTTATGTGAGCCATTACATGGAAGAGATTGAAACTCTTTGTGACTATGTAGCTTTTATCGACAGAGGGCAGATTATCGATGAAGGAGAAATAAATGAACTGCTTAAACGACATGAAGAATCATCTATTATGTTTAACTCCTCATTGTCTCATGAATTAATAAAGAGCCATGGTTTTGAGTTTTCAGTCGTTAATTCAGGGCTGATAATAAAAACCAAAAAACCTTTAGAAACCATGGAGCGCTTAATTAGCGTCAGTAAGGAAAACAATATTGTGCCTCATCAGTTGTTTTTATATAAGCCAAAATTAGAAGATGTATTCTTTAAACTTACCGGCACTGATTTGCGTGATGAAGAATAAAGGGGGAATTTATCATGTTACCGCTCGCTCAAATTGAAACGCTAAAACAGTTAAAGGATAAGTCTCTGTTTTTTTGGACGATTATATTACCTATTGTGTCCATCATATTGCTGATTGAGCTATTTACGACAGACAGTACAAACAAAACTTTAGTAGCTTCACAATCTGTAACCGGTATGAGCGTATTCTTTTCTACATTCATTATTGTCTCCATCGTTATAAGTTTTGTAAAGGATCGGGAAAAAGGAATTGTATCAAGACTGGCAAGTACCCCTTTAAAGCCTTATAACTTCTTCTTAGGAAAAAGTATCCCTTTTTTAGTCATAACTTTTATGCAAATTCTTCTCCTTTCTGTTTTAGGAATATTTCTGTATGATATTGAAATTAATAATTTTCCGGCGTATCTGTGGGTTGTTGTGTTGATATCTTTACTGGTTACATCCTGGGGAGTTGCCATTTCAGTCTTTGCAAAGACTGAAAATACCGGTTTGGTCATGACAAATGTGATTGCATTAGGTACCGCTGTTGTATGTGGTTTATGGACCCCTTATGATCAATTACCAAGCTATCTTCAAACTATTGGAATGCTCTTTCCGCAGTACTGGGCGCATCAAGGGTTAATTCAATCGGTCTCGACGATATCGGGAGGAGAAAGTCTAATATGGGTAACCCTTGTTGTACTGAGCTATACAATACTGGGATTTATAGTTTCTCTAATTGGATACCGGCATTACATTAAAATGGCAAGAAACTAGACCGCTGAAGAATGGGTCATTAAAACGCAGCTGGGACTAAAAGGAGAGCGGGAAATGATAAGTGAAAAACTAAAACTGTATGTCGAGGCTCTATTTAAAAAGTACGAAAGAAATTCGTTACTGAGCAGAAAAAAAACGGAGCTTTTAACTAAGCTTCATGATAGAAGTATTAGCCTGGAAGCAGAGGGTATGACAAAGCTGGATATTGAGAAGTTGCTTATACGCGAAATAGAATCCAAAAGCTTGGCGGTCGATACCAGTGACCTGAATATAGATAAATCCAATGTATTAAAACTCAAAAAAAAGACGTTTATAAATAAGAATTTGCAAAAAACGGAGGATTTTGAGCCGGTAAATGCCGAGTACTATCTCAGTGACTTTAAAAGTGCAACTCTTCAGAATATCGATGTCGAACACTCTGTCTTCAAAAACTGCTACTTCAAGAATTTCTCATGTAAAGACTCCGCCATCATAGAATCGACATTTAAAAAAAGTGATCTCAGCCAGTCAAATTATGACACATGTAAACTTGAGTATATGCTTTATACCGGTTGTCACCTCCCAAAAGTCAATTTTACAGATACCTCCATCCTGCATACGTTCTTCAAGAACTGCTATCTAAAGAAAGTATCCTTTACGAACTGCAATCTAATTAATATTCGGTTTGAATCTTGTGATATTGCAAACGTTAAAATTACAGGAGGCAAAATGGATAAAACAACATACCGTATACTGCAAGAAGAGGGGACTTCATTACATTCAGTAGAATTAATTTAAATTTAATATAAAGAAGCATAGACCAATAAGAATCATCTTATTGGTCTATTTGTCTTAGAGGTTAAAACGTAGATGAACTAGAGATGATTGTGGTACAGGTACAGCGTGCAGCCATTGGCTCGAATAAATGTTGACCTTCTCCGTGTACACTTGCAATAAGAGCAGTTGGCACTTTAATTTGAGTCATAATTGTTACCTCCTCCATAAAATTTATCGACAAAGAATTTACCGATATGTACCATATTGTGATTTATATGGACAGTATTGTCAACCCAAATATGTAATTTTTTGTGATATAGATAATGAATTTATAATGAGCAATTTGGTTTAAGAAGCTGAATCACTCTAAATTTAGTTAAAAATGAAATTAATAATTCTGAATTTTGTATTTGATCAGAGGGAATGTATGTGTTTTAATAGGGTTATGGGAATAAATACTATTTTTTAAGCGGAATAACCCAACTTGTTAGGAAAAAGGAAACGTTGTTTGAAGTTAAAGCTAAGCTAATTCAGGCGAATCGCATAGGCTGATCGGGGCTTTGGGTGGATTCTTAACAGGAAATGTCAAACTTCAAGGAAGCTTGAGCTTTGTCTGTTGGACAAAAGGGGTGACTGCCCGACTGCTTAGAATAAAGCTTAATTTACTAAGGGTTTCTTGTACCCCATTGGTATTGTAATGATTCTGGTGTCACCTACGAAAGATTTACTCTTCTTTGTATTACCTCAGCATTCTTCAGAAGCTTCTTCAGATAGTATTACAAAATCAATAATTGATTTAATGATATTTGTGAATTCGTAACTCCCTGTATTATTTTGTCGCACAGAGAGATGAACCAGGCCGCCCCTGGCGATCTAAAGTAGGAGGAAGTAATACGTTATTAACTTATTTGTTTTCTCAAGACACCATCCTTTGTTTACTTTTAAGAAAGGTATTTAACTTCTGATCCTAACTAACTTAATCTTGTATGCTGTTTTCTATTTGCTGCTGCACTGTCCTAACTTTTATGGTTCAACCATCTTTTGTTAAGACATTTATTTACGGTGATTATCAAATTTATAATTTCTATATTAAGTATTAATTGGTTATATTAACTTTTTTGCTTATCTTTCTGATGACAAATCATGAGATTGATCGAGTGAGATTATTGACTAGGAGGTATTGGACGTGAAAATTCACTACATGGGAGTTAGGGAACCCCTGAAACAAATATTGGAGGATAAGGCGGCTGAGCTCCATGATTATCCGCTGCAGATTGTAGATTTAGGCGGATCAATAAAGTACGAAAGTGATTCTTTCATCAACTCTTTTGACTTGGATGCTGAAACAATCATACTTTCAAACCGGAGATATAATTTGAATGATGAATTGGGTTACGTGGAAACAGAGTTACTACAAAAATATAAAAAAAGTATTTTATACAGAACATCCCCTTTGGATATCGGAATCGAGTTGTACAGAGGATGGGCAGCAGCCACAGGAATACTGCTCACTGCTTTTTCTCCGGTAGGCGTAAATTGGATTTCCACTCAAGATGTTGCATCTGCATGCTTAATCTCAAAAAAAGATGTAAATGTTCGCGCAGGGAAAGCCTTTGACCTAACCGGAGCGGAAGTTATTAGTATGGAAAGACTCAAAGATATATTTGAACAAGATTTGGAAATGCAGATAGATTTACAATGTAAAAATAAAGAGGAAGCGATTAGGATGCTGATGCAAAATAACATGCCACTGGATCTAATAGAATGGTTGGTAGAATATCAGATACTGTCTTCCGATGACCGACTAGAACCAACTACTAATATTCTGGAACAGATAATTGGGCATCCGCCAAATGCAGCTCAATTATTTGAAAATAAACAAATTAATTAAGGAGGAATACAGATGTCTCAACAAACTCAATCTATTCAAACGGTTGTAAGGTTCAAATTATCTCCTCATATTACTTTGGGAGAATTGGAAGGAAGCCTGTTAAGCTTTAAAGCACAATCCATTACAAAAGTTGATGGAGAAGGAATCGTTGAATTCTTTGAGGCAATTTCAGAATATCTTGTATGTGAGAATGGAGTCTCAATTGAAGAACTGCACCAAAGGTTCAACCTAGAGAAAGATCAGTTAAGAAACGTCTTCGATTTCCTGGTGACGAACGGATTGTGTATACAATCTACTTCTAATTTTGACATGACTGCTTTTTTGGCATATGAGAGGGCAGGGGGGCAAGTGGAAGTCAACCAGATCTTACATAGATTAAAGACAAGCATAGTGGAAGTTGTAGCACATGGGGAAAATAACCTAGCAATAAACCTAACTAATAGCTTGCAGGAAACAGGATTAAACATAGATTGGAAAGAAAAACCGGATAATGGGAAGCCTTCGATACGTATTGCTGTAGCAGCTTCACATTTGGACCCGCTGTTAGAACAAGTAAATGATCAGTCATTAGAAGATCATGTCCCTTGGTTGTGTGTTATTCCATACGATGGTCAGACAGCTTGGGTTGGTCCATTTTTCATCCCGCACAAGTCTGCATGTCTCCATTGTTATAACCTACGTAAATCAGCAAACTTTTCAGATGAGGTATTTCGTTCAGAATTGATGAAGGTCAAGCCAGTCAACGCTGCGAAACAACCGGTATATAATCAGCCAGTTCATTTGGTACAGGCAGGAATAGCGAATAATCTTGTCACAGAGTGGATTACACTAAGAGACTATGCACCAAGCGCCGTTCCAGGTGGTTTTATAACTGTCAATTTGGATGACAGGGGAGTTTCAGTTGATAACCATCGTGTATATAGAGTACCGAGATGCCAAAAGTGTTCTCCTGCCGCTGACACAGGGTTTCCTCAAGTATGGTATCACGGCGAGGTGGCCAAATAATTATGGTGAGTAAATGGACGACATTAGAAGATTCATGGAAAGTCCTTGATAGTCTTGCTGATCCATATGTAGGTATAGTGAGAAGAGAGTATCGGAAATTACGTGATGTAGATGACGTTTGGGGACACTCGTACGGTGCTCATGGGACAGACAGTAAAATTTTATTCGGAGTCCCCTCTAATTCTTATAATGGAGGCGGATCGGATAATGCGGCTGCGGCAAGACTAGCTGCTATTGGGGAAACGGTGGAAAGATATAGTGCAGCTTATCTTCCATTTGATTCTGATGTTGTATGTTTTGGATCACAAAAGGAATTAGAGAAGGAGAATAAGCGTTTCATTGGATATAAAGATTGGGAATTGTACGCTCCAACTCAATTCAAAGATCCTATATTTCCTCATGAAGTTTGGAATGAAAATACTAAGCTGTGGTGGAGAAAAGGGACATATGCTAAAACAAATGAGGAGGTATGGACCCCAGGGCAACTAATCCATATCGCCAATCATACGGAATGGCCTGGGGACACTAATATAGGTCATGCTACAAGTAATGGTCTTGCTTGCGGAATTACCTTTGTAGAAGCAGCAATTTCAGGTTTATTTGAAACGATTGAACGGGATGCTTTTATGCTTACCTGGTATAACAAGCTGAGCTTGCCCCAGATTGATGTGAATTCTTCTCCGAGATTAAAACGCTTTTATGAAAGATATATTAAACCAACATCATTGCGGCTACACTTAGTTGATATGACTGTATTTTCAGGTATTCCTTCTGTGCTAGCAGTTGTCAGAAATCCTCATACGAATTTAGCCCCTTTTGCAATTGGAGCCGCCTCCTCCTATTCAATAGAAAGGGCTTGTGAAAAGGCAGCAATTGAAGGTATGTATACAAGAACTTGGGTCAAAACGGAACAACGTTTAGGTAACGCATTAGTGAATGCGGATTTTAATAGGGATATCAATAGTTTTGAGGACCATATCAAGCTTTACGCAGGAACCGATATCGTCAAGGAAGCTGATTTCCTTACAAGTAACAGCACTTTAGTTGATGTTAACCAATTTAAGTCATTCGATGATAGTTCTCCTGATGTACTTTGGAATAGTCTAAATGATCACCTATATGAAAAAGGTTTCAAAGTGGCTACATTTGATTTAACAAGTCCTGATATAAAAGATGCCGGAGCTTATGTAGTAAAGTCCATCATTCCAGGGTTTAAACCTATAGATGTCCTTTACAGGGGAAGAATGTTGGGTGGAGAACGTATATTACGACATTCTTACGATTTAGGGTTAGTACCAGACCCGTTTACAATCGAAACACTTAATCCAGTACCTCATCCATTCCCATAAATACTAAGGTGAAAGGGGTTAACGAAATGAAAGAGATTGAAAGGCATGCCACTAATTTGGTTGATGTAGTCTATGGCAATGAAAAACTAAGATTTGATGATCCTTCTGAGAACTGGTTTGAGGCTTCGAAAGTTTATCGAAGCTCTATGGCGTGGGACGCGCCAGGAGTAGCAGGCCTAATGAGATCTGCAACATTACAGAAGATCGCTACTCATGCAGGTAAACGATTTGATGACTTGCCATTGATTACATTACCTTCCCCATTGAGGACAAGTGTATCATTAGATGAAGTTATTCAAAATAGGAGAAGTATCGAACAGTTTAACGGTGGTAGTACAACATTAGCACAGCTTTCTACCATTCTGCAGGGTAGTTATGGATTAATAGAGCGCCCTGAAGGTCCTAGACGCCCTATTCCTTCTGGCGGAGCTCTTTATCCGTTGGATCTGTACGTTGTTAGCAACAAGGTGGATTCTTTGGAAAAAGGTCTATATCACTTTGATCCTTATCGTAAGGGCCTAGTTCATCTAGGTGAGTACTCTGAAGAGGATTTCGGAAGAATAATGTTACAAGAAGAAGCTGTAAAGGACTTTTCTTTCGCTGTAATCATATCGGCTAGCTTTTGGAGGTCAAGGTTTAAATATGGCCATCGTTCATATCGATTTATATTTATTGAAGCGGGTCATCTGATGCAGAATATGATTTTATTGGCCACAGCCCAATGTATCCAGAGCCGTCCATACGGAGGGTTTATAGATGATGAGCTCATGGATCTTATTGGTGGCCATAATGGAGTAGACGATGCCCCTATATATACTTTAGTTGCAGGAACATGATGGAGTTAAGGGCATGCATCTTTATAGGGATCCTGATTCATTTGATGGGTCCCTATGTTTCAAAGCTAACAGTTATGTATCAAATCAAGCATAGAACTAAGGAATATAAACTGACTCGTCATATAACACCGCAGCGCAGTTATGATATTATTACCGTTTTTGGTGGAATTATGTGTTGCAGCATCTTCTTATTAGATGATAACTTTTTTTTAATACATAGCAATAATGCGTACGGTGTTTTATTATTTAGTGCCCTAGGTTTCTTTTTTCCTTATGTTATCTGGAAGGGGAAAAACAAATCCGTTGTATTTGTTAAAAGAAAAGTAAATAAACTTGATACATTGATTTTCCTGCCTTTATGCGCAGTTTCAGAGGAATTAATATGGAGAATTTGTATTCCTTTTCTATTTAAACTATACTTCTTTGATTCTGTCTTATTGTGTACGTGTATTAGCTCGATAGGATTCTTGCTGCTCCATATGCCCCTTGGTGGTGTAAAGTCAGCCCCCTATATGACTGTATTTACTGTAATAGCTGTAATAGCTGCACAATTTGATTTTTTATCAGCAGCTGCATTCCATATTGTGCATAATTTAACTATCCAGTATTTTCATCCTGTCAGCAAAAAGAAAATAAATCCATCTTCGCCGACAATGTCTCAAGCAGAGTGGTAAACTCTTTGGAGGTGTCACAGTTATATGGAAATTGAAACAATTGTCAGAGAGTCAGAAGCCAACAGAATTCAAGCACAAACATGGTTTTCTCATCCTGAGAAAAGTAAAGTGAGCTTTCGGTATGATGAGAGGGAAACCTCATCCATTAGAAGTATTTCAATTGAAACATTTCTGTCGTTTTACTCCAGTAAATTTAATAGAGAGCCGTATTCTGTATTAGATATTGGTTGTGGACAGGGGCAAGTAATTCAATATTTGAACAGTCGTTTTCAAAAGATCGAACTGACAGGTATTGATTCCTCTGCCCAAGCAATTTCTTCAGCAAAAAAACTCGGTATTAATGCATCTTTTATATGTTCAAATGCAGAAAATATTATGCAATATGTGTCTAAGAAGCAAGACATTATATTCATACATCTATGTTTTGGACTCTTTAAGAATCCTATTGCTATTGTAAATACACTCATCCATCTATTATCAGATCAATCATGTATCTATATTGTAGACTTGGACAGGAACAGTTTGGGAGAGGGCCTTAACACAGCGCAATCTCGTGAGGAAGAAGCCTATTTAAAAGATCAATATCGTGCTTCTTTAACAATGGAAGAATTTAAACAGCTCCTGCATGTTGTGACCAAAGAACAACATGGGGTGTCATTTCATGTAGGTAATTCCTTTATTGGTGGGTTTGATGAAACCAGTTCAAAATTTTTTTCGCTAATGAGAAACAGAAATTTGCAAGACGCGTTAAGGACCAGTGTTGGAGAACAGTTAAAGCAGTCACAAATGCCAGCTCTGCTGCATGGTTGGATTATAAAAAACAAAAGGTAAACGTGAAGAAAGCATTTTTGTATATCTTTAGGGTCTAAGCGATAATTTGACAGGTAAAGGACTGGATGACTCCAGTCCTTTTTTACATCAGCCAAAAAAACCTTCAAGTTTTTCAACCCCTTTGCATACAATAACTTCAGCCCGCCTGTTGGGCGGCTGCCTTTGATATTCATTTTTCGTTTTTAGAAGTTTGTGTTATTCTTATATTTGGTATCTCCTATTTTCAGACCCGGTCTGATACGGTACCTTTTAATGCCAGAAAAAAATGTGAAACGAAGAACGGATATCCTGCGTCTAATGGCTGGCGGGATAAGATGTTCAATGGGCATGACACGAATGATAAATATATCGTTTTTTTAAATGGTGTGTTTATGGGGCTGTGTGATGCTTTCGTTTTGCTCGGAAAGCAGGAATTGAAGCAAAAAGTAAGAATACAGATTTAAAGTGTTTAGGAAAGTAGAGGTTGCCATGAAGAAATTATTTTCTTACAGACTTAGTTTTTTTGTACTGGCTATTATTTTGTTTTGGGCCAAAACGTATTTAGCCTATCATGCTGAATTCAACCTTGGGGTGAAGGGTCCGACGCAGCAGTTTCTGCTTGTGATCAATCCGTTCTCAAGCGCCATTTTCTTTTTAGGACTGGCATTGTTTGCGAAAGGCCGCAAATCAGCGATTATCATGGTGATTATTGATTTCATCATGACGTTTATTTTGTATGCAAATATCCTATTCTATCGATTCTTCGATGATTTCTTGACATTCCCGAACTTAAAGCAATCCGGTAATGTGGGAAATATGGGAGACGGCATCTTCAGCATTATGTCCGGCCATGATATTTTATACTTTGTTGATATTATTATTTTAATCGCGCTTCTGGTGTGGAGACGTGAGCTGAAGGAATTCAAGCTGAAAAAACGGTATACGTCATTAATTATCGTGACGGGTATTGTTTTGTTCTTCGTGAACCTGGCGATTGCCGAAGAGGACCGCCCGGAGCTGCTGACAAGAACGTTTGACCGCAATTACATTGTAAAATACTTAGGCCTTTATAATTACACGATTTATGACGGCGTACAGACGGCGCAGACGGAATCACAGCGGGCATATGCCAGCAGCGATGACCTGACGAGCGTTGAAAACTACACATCGTCGCATTATGCGAAGCCGAACGCCGAGTATTTCGGCAAGGCCAAAGGCAAAAACATCATTAAGATTCACCTGGAGAGCTTCCAATCGTTTTTGATCAACTACAAACTTGACGGAAAAGAAGTCACGCCGTTCCTGAATAAACTCGCCCGCGGCGGAGAGGACATGACGTACTTTGATAACTTTTTCCACCAAACGGGCCAAGGTAAAACATCTGACGCCGAGCTGATGATGGATAACAGCCTGTTCGGACTGCCTGAAGGATCAGCCTTCGTGACAAAAGGGGAAAACACGTATCAATCGCTTCCTGCCATCCTTGACCAAAGTGAGGGCTATACAAGCGCCGTTTTACACGGTGACTACAAATCATTCTGGAACCGTGACCAGATTTACAAACATATCGGCTACGATAAATTCTTTGACGCCAGCACATACGATATGTCTGATGACAACCTTGTCAATATGGGACTGAAGGATAAACCATTCTTCAAAGAATCCATTCCGAAGCTTCAATCGCTGAAACAGCCGTTCTACGCGCATTTGCTCACGCTGACGAACCATTATCCGTTTACGCTTGATGAAAAAGACGCAACGATCGAAAAAGCGAAAACGGGCGACGCGACTGTGGATGACTATTTCCAGACGGCGCGTTATCTCGACGAGGCGCTTGAACAGTTCTTTAAAGACCTGAAGTCATCCGGTTTATATGACAACTCGGTGATTATGCTTTACGGAGACCACTACGGAATCTCTGAAAACCATAACCGCGCGATGAAAGAAATTCTCGGCAAAGAAATTACGCCTTATCAAAACGCGCAGAATCAGCGTGTGCCGCTTATGCTTCGCATCCCCGGCAAAAAAGGCGGGGTGAACCATACGTACGGCGGTGAAATGGACGTTGTGCCGACGATCCTTCACTTGGAAGGCATCGATTCTAAGAAATATATTAATTTCGGCACCGATCTCTTCTCGAAAGACCATGATGATACGGTGACGTTCCGTAACGGAGATTACGTCACGCCGAAATATACTTCCATCTCCAATGTCGTATACGATACGAAGACAGGAAAAGAACTGAAAGGCAATCAGGAAACGAAAAACCTGAAAGCCAGAGTCACAGAGCAGCTGAAGCTGTCTGACAGCGTGATGTACAAAGACTTGCTCAGATTCCACAAATTGAGCGACTTTACGCCGGTTGATCCGTCTAAATATCATTACGGCAAAGAAAAGCTGAATCAGGATAATAAATAATAGAAAGAGCCTTACGGAATTTCCGTAAGGCTCTTTTTTTGTGTGTATCTTCACCAATCTGAAAAAAGAGAGAGCTTTTGGTCACAAAGGGCGCCAATCTCTCATATCTTACAGTAGATTTTGAAACCGGTGATAGAGAATCGGACAAATTATCGGGTTGGTTTCTCTTATACGGGCGGTTTCGAATCCAATATTCACAGAGAAGAGGGGTAGAGATGAAAGCAGTCATTCTCTGCGGCGGAAAAGGAACGAGAATGAGCGAAATCACCAATGAACGTCCCAAACCGCTCGCCATGATAGGCGGCAAACCGATTCTATGGCATATTATGAAACTCTATCAATACTATGGCGTGAACGAATTTATCCTGCTTCTTGGTTTCAAAGGAGAGATGATTAAGGAATATTTCTTAGATTATGACTGGAAGAATCACAGCATGACGCTGGACAGCTCTACCGGAGAAGTGCGGATATTGGGAAAATCCGAGCCGTGGAAAATCACTTTTTTAGACACGGGGGAACACACGCAGACAGCGGGGCGGCTTTTACAGGCGAAGGACATCATCGGTGATGAAACCTTTCTTATGACGTACGGGGACGGACTGGCCAACATCAACCTGTTTCATCTGATCAGCTATCATCAATCAAAAGGGGCTGCGGTGACCGTCACCGGTATAGAAAAGACCTCGCAATTCGGAACGCTGACGGTTGAAGACGGTATGGCGAAAAGCTTTTCTGAAAAAACCTCAAGTGACGGCATCATCAACGGCGGATTTTTCGTGCTCAGCCCGAAGGTATTTGATTATCTGCCGAAAGACAGGGATGTCATGTTTGAAGAAGAACCGCTGAAGGAGCTGGCGAAAGACGGCGAATTGGCGGTATACCGGCATTACGGTTTCTGGACGGCGATCGATACGTATAAAAACCTGCTGGAAATCAACAAGATGTGGGACCGGGGACAACATGTATGGAAGGTATGGTGATCAAGTTTGAGTTTCTGGAAAAATAAAAATGTGTTTGTGACGGGATGTACAGGTCTTTTAGGAAGCTGCTTGGTGAAGGAACTGATCGATCAGGGGGCCAATGTGACGGGACTTGTCCGTGACACTGTGCCCAAGTCGAACCTGTATCAGGGAGAACAAGTGAAGCAAATGAATATCGTGCAGGGCGCGCTTGAAGATCTGGATGTGATTGAGCGGGCGCTGGGCGAATATGAAATTGACACGGTCTTTCATTTAGCCGCTCAGGCGATCGTAGGCGTCGCAAACCGTAATCCGATTTCCACATTTGAAGCCAATATTCTCGGCACATGGAACATCCTTGAAGCGTGCCGCAGGCATCCGCTCATCAAGCGGGTGATCGTCGCGTCCAGTGATAAAGCGTACGGCGACCAGCCGACACTGCCGTACGATGAAAACATGCCTCTTCAAGGCAAACATCCGTATGACGTATCAAAAAGCTGTGCCGATTTATTAAGCCACACATATTTTAATACGTACGGACTTCCGGTCTGTATTACGCGCTGCGGCAACTTGTACGGCGGCGGAGATTTGAACTTCAACCGGATTATTCCGCAGACGATTCAGCTCGTGCTGAACGGTGAAGCGCCGGAAATCCGCAGCGACGGCACATTTATCCGTGATTATTTTTACATCGAGGATGCGGTCGAGGCATACCTTTTGCTGGCGGAAAAGATGGAGGAGCTCAATCTTGCGGGAGAAGCGTTCAACTTCAGCAATGAGATTCAGCTGACGGTGCTGGAGCTTGTAGAAAAAATTCTTAAGGCCATGGACAGTGACCTCAAGCCGAAAGTGCTCAACCAGGGAAGCCATGAAATCAAGCACCAATATTTATCGGCGGAAAAGGCGAGGAAGCTTCTGAATTGGACACCCGCGCATACCATTGATGAAGGATTGGAAAAAACGATCGAATGGTATAAAGCCTTTTTTCAAAAGTAACAGAAACAGAGGTGAGAGAAAGACGTGACAAGCGCATATTGCACAGTTTTATCAAAAGGAAGGCTGTATCAGGCTATCGCTTTGTTCGGCTCATTGAAAGCGGTTCAGGCGGACGCCCCCATTTTTACTTTGTGTATGGACCAAGACACCTATGACGTGCTTCAGGCAATGCGGCAGGATAATGTCACCTTGATTCAGATGTCCGCACTGGAAAATGAGGAGCTCCTTGAACTGAAGCGGACGAGGGATCAGAGCGAATACTGCTGGACGGTGAAGCCGGTATTTCTCGAATTCGTGCTGGACGGACATCCGGAATTAGAGCGTGTCACGTACATTGATGCCGATTTGTTTTTCTTCGCTGATCCGCGCGCGATTTTTGACAATCAGCCGGATTGTTCGGTGCTTCTGTCACGGGGCGATATCGTCATTCCCTCATTTGAAAAACAGGAAATCGACATGCTGCAGCGTCTTTTAGGCCGGTATAATTCCGGTTTTCTCAGCTTCAAAACCGACAGTGCCGGCACAGATTGTCTCAGATGGTGGAAAGAACGCTGCCTGGAAGAATGCAAAAATGCGCCGGGCGAAGGAAAATTCGGAGATCAAGGCTACTTGGATTACATGTCCGGCCTGTTCCCGAATGTGTGTGACATCACCACGCCCGGCGTGAATATCGGCCATTGGAATTACGGCCGCCACACGTTTTCATGGAAGGACGGGCGTCTTGTGCTCGAAGACGGAAGTCCGCTGATTTTCTATCATTTCAGCGGATACCGGATCGTTACAGCCGGCGACATTCGGCAGATTCATGAGACGGACCGGACCGACCTGCCGTTTGTCCATCAGCTTTATCAGGACATTCTGAAGCGGGTGATCGGGACGGTCAGCGCCGTCTGCCCGGAGTTCAGCGGCTTTGCATCTGAGGATGATAACAAATAAATGATCATATACAGGAAGTGAACGAAAAGTGAAGGCAAGCGTCATTGTTCCCGCATATAATTCCAAGGAGCGGCTTTATAACAGCCTGCTGTCCCTGAATGAACAGGAATGCACAGAGCCGTTCGAAGTGATTGTGGCTGACAACGGTTCGGAAGACGGAACCTTATCCATGCTTGAATCATTCAGCGCGAATTTTCCGCTGATTTTTGTGAGAATTAAAGAAAACAGAGGGATCGCTTACGGCCGGAATCAGGCGGTCCGCAATGCCAGAGGCGATATTTTGATCTTCCATGACAGCGATATGCTTGCCGAAAAGGATTTGGTGGCGAAGCATATCAAGGCTCATGAGAACCGGGACGATCTTGTCGTATGCGGTATGTTCTGGAAGCGGATTTACAGCTTTTATTATGACCGTTTTGAAAAAGAGCATAAAGAGAAACTCGCCGAACTGTATGAAGAGCTGCCGGGCGATAAAGAGCCGCTCCTTGATGAAAGTGATATCAGAGACGGAAGTTTTCTTGACCAATGCTTTGATTTAGATACCGACTTTATCCGTGTGCTGAAAAGCATTTTGGAAAAATACGGAGATGATTTGAACGGCTACCGTCTGCCGTGGCGTTTTTTCATTACGAACAATTCGTCAGTCAAGCGACAGCACGTGGCAGATCTCGGCCTGTTTGATGAAGGCATTGTCAGATACGGCTTTGAAGATTATGATCTTGGCATCAGGCTTCATCAGTCGGGAATGAGATTTCAGCTGCGGCGCGATATCATGAGCGTCCATCAGGAGCATCCGAGCAACTGCGCTTCCGTTGATGATATCAGGGCGAATATCGCGTACATGTGCGACAAGTACAATGACATTCATTCGCTTGACGTGCACCTCGCGTTTAACGGCCCGTTTGACGCGGAGTTAACCAACAGCATGATGGCAGACATCGAAGTGCTGCTTGATTATGAGAAATATGAAAGCCTGCTGCACATTTTTCTCGAGCTGCTGCACGCGGTTAAAGACCGCAACCTCGACCCGGACTGGAAGACGAAAAGCCCGCGGATCACGGCGAATAGCTTCAATCTGCCGGAGGTCGGAAAGCTTTTGGCAAAAGCGGAAAAAAAGCTGGGCGTCACGCACTTTGCAAGGGCGTTCAAAGCGCTGGCTGCTGATTTACTGCATGTGGATCTTAAATAAATTGGATGTGATATGGTGAGTAAATATCATTTTTCAACCATTGTTTCCAGAACGCATATCTTTAAACTGATGCCGATGATTCATTCTCTCCATGAGCATTGCCGGGATTTTCATCTGTATGTGCTGTGTGTCGACCAGAAAGCGTACGAACTGCTTCAGCAGGTGCCGTGGGAACATGTCACGGCGGTTCAGCTCCATGAAATGGAGGACCCGGAGCTGCTTGAAGCAAAGGGCGGACGGACGTTTCATGAATATTGCTGGACGCTGAAACCGGCATTTCTGTTCCATGTGATGACAGAGTATGATGAAGCCGAATATTTTGCCCACTTGGACACCGATCTCTTTTTCTTCTCAGATGCGGGCGAGCTGTTTGCGGAAAAGCCGGATGCTTCCCTTTTTCTGACGGATCACCGCAATTCAGAACGGTTTGCGTCTTATTACAAGCTGACAGGGCAGTACAACACCGGGTTTGTCGGCGCGCGGAATACCGGGGAAGCGTATCGGGCGGTCTGGCAGTGGAGGCAGGATTGCATCTCCTATTGTACGGTGGAGATGAATGAAGAAAAAAAGACATACGGTGATCAAAGGTATGTTGAAAAGTGGCCCGCGCAGTTTGAACACGTTCATGTCACGGAGTCGATCGGCGCGAATGCGGCGCTGTGGAATATTGAGCAATATGACGTCAGCCTGCGCGGCGGGGCTGTATATGTCAATGACACCCCGCTGATTTTTTATCATTTTTCAGGCTTTACGCTCGTCACGGAGAACGAATTCAATCTATGCTGGTACTATCACATTGATGACGAGGCGACAGTCAATATGATTTACGTGCCGTACATCAAAAACGTAAAAAAATGGATTGATGAAATTCAAAAAGCGTTTCCTGATTTCAGAGACGGGTTTATTCCGAAATATGCGGTTCCTGACACTCATTTTTATACGGTTGAAACATAAAATCCCTGCCTTTTCGGCAGGGATTATTTTTATGAATGCCATTCTTTTAATGTTTTGTCGCTCGGCAGGACAAAGGCGAGCAGACCTAAAACGGGCAGAAAGGCGACGGCAGTCATGGTCGGCGTCAATCCCGCTGAATCAATAAGAGCTCCGAGCGCAACGGCTCCGATCGCGCCCATTCCGAAGGCGAGCCCGACCGTAAGCCCTGACATCGTTCCGATTTTGCCTGGAACAAGCTCCTGCGCGTAGACAACAGTCACGGAGAAGCTGGACATCAGAACAACACCGATCAGCGCCAGTACGCCATAGGCGATGACAGGTCCCGCAAACGGAAGGAAAATCGTCAAGGGAGCCGATGCTATCATCGAAACGATGATGACGTTCCGCTTTCCGAAACGGTCTGCAAGCGGCCCGCCGAGAAACGTTCCGACAGCTCCGAAAAATAAAAAGACGAAGATGTAGCTCTGTGCCTGCTGAATGCTGACATGATAGGCATTCATCGCATAGAACGTATAAAAGTTGCCGATCGCGCTCACATACCAGGAGCGCGCGAAAATTAAGAAGATAATCATGATAAGGGCGAGAATAATCGGTTTTGTAATCACGGTCTGCACAGCGGAGGCCGGTGATTTTTTACTTACGGCGCGCAAATGAATAAGGCGGCCTTTATACCATTTGGCGATATAAATGAGAAACAGAACAGCGATTGCGGCGACTAGCGTAAACCAGACAGAGCCGAATTGACCGAGCGGAACGAGAATCAGCGCGGTAATCAAGGGCGCCATCGCCTGGCCGGTATTCCCTCCGACTTGGTAAATCGATTGCGCCAAGCCGCGCTTTTCGCCGGCGGCCATGTAGGCGACACGCGATCCTTCAGGATGAAAGACGGCGGAGCCAAGGCCGATAAAAAAGACACAGCATAAAATCGTCAGAAAAGACGGGGCGAACGCGAGACCTAAAATGCCGAGCATGCTTGCGGTGAGTCCGAGCGGCAAGGCATACGGCATCGGGCGTTTATCCGTATACCAGCCGATGACGGGCTGCATCACGGAAGACACCATATTCAGCGTAAAGGCGATAATTCCGAGCTGCGTAAATGTAAGATTCATGGAACGTTCCAAAATCGGAAACATCGCCGGAATCACCGCTTGCAGTGAATCGTTCAGCAGATGACAAATCCCGATAATGAACAAAATAGAATACATGGTTGTCTCGGGACGATGGACAGGTTTTTCTTTAAGCGGGGCGGCAATTGCCAAAGTGATTCTCCTCCTTTTTATGTAAACGAAGCATACACCATATTATTCATAAGGTGAATGAATGATCAAGTGCAAAAAAGGCTCTTCTTTCTCAAACAGAAAAAAGAGCCTCCCTTTTTATTTATTTAACAAACTGTGTTTTCTCGAATACATCATATAAACGACGATCCCGGCGGCGATCCAGATGACAAAGGCGAGCCATGTCACGCCCGGCAGGCTGCTTGCGAGATACAGGCATAAGCATGCGCTGATGATCGGCACAAAAGGCACGAAAGGAACACGGAAGGAAGATTTGATCTCCGGATGTTTCTTTCTTAAAACGATGACGGCGATCGCAATGACCGTAAAGGCCGCCAAGGTTCCCATGTTGACGAGATGCGCCAAGGTTCCCAAATCAATAAAACCCGCGATCCCGGCGGCAACGATCCCCGTCACCCATGTGTTTTGAAACGGTGTTTTAAAACGCGGGTGAACCTTGGAAAACATGCGGGGCAAAAGGCCGTCTCTGCTCATCGCAAATGTAAGGCGCACCTGAGCGTAAAGCAGAGCGAGCATGACCGTTGTAATCCCGATAATCGCGCCGACGGAAATAATGCCTGCTATCTTGTTCTGGCCGACAAATTGGAGCGCGAAAGATACCGGATCTCCGACATTCAGCTTAGTGTACGAAAGCATTCCCGTCAGGACGAGCGATACCGTAATGTAAAGGACGGTGCAGATGGCGAGCGCACCGATGATTCCGACCGGCATTGATTTCTGCGGGTTTTTCACTTCTTCCGACGCGTTTGACACGGCATCAAATCCGAGATACGCGAAGAAAACGGTCGCGGCGCTCGTGATGACGCCTTTCATTCCGAACGGCATAAACGGCGACCAGTTTTCCGGTTTCACGTAGCCGAAACCGACGATGATAAACAGCAGAATGATCGCAATTTTCATCAATACAATGACATTGTTAAAGCGGGTGCTTTCTTTCACGCCCCTTGAAACAATCGCGGTAATGACCAAAATAATGATAACGGCCGGCAGGTTGAACCCGGCACCCGTTTTGCTGCCGGGTGCGGCGGTCAGCGCCTCCGGAAGATGCAGCCCGAAGCCCGCAAGAAGCGACTGGAAATAGGATGACCAGCCGGTTGCGACGGCGGCGAGGGCGATGACATATTCAAGCATTAAGTCCCATCCGATTAAAAACGCGAGACACTCCCCGAGAGTGACATATGAATACGTATATACGCTGCCTGAAATCGGAATGGATGAAGAAAATTCCGCATAACAAAACGCGGCGAGCGCGCAGGCAAGGCCCGCGAGCACAAACGACAGAATCAAAGCCGGTCCTGCGCCTGTCGCGGCCACAGTCCCGGTAATCACAAAAATCCCCGTGCCGACAACACAGCCGATTCCGAGCAAAACCAAGTCAAAAGCGCTTAACGAGCGGGACAGGCTGGTCTGTTTGCTCTGGGCCTTTAAGTCGGCCAGCGGCTTTTTCCGAAATAGTAAAGACATATGGGTCCTCCTGAAAATTCATAATATTCTTATCATTATATACACTGACGTTTGTATTATATTGTCGAAATTTCTCGCAGTCAATTAAAGAATTTTCCACTTTAAAAGGACAAAGCTAAAAAGCGTCGATGCACGGAAGGAACGGGAATTTTATTGTGAAATAGTTCAATTTTCTCACCTTAAGACCGATACAAAAGATGACTCATCAACTAATTTCAAGTTTCGGTGAAAGGGAGATGTTTTACATGTTTCAATATGAAGAACTAAATAAGCAGTTTATCGGCGGCCGATGGAGGGATGGGAGCAGCCGGAACGTATTGGAAAACAGAAATCCTTATACTCAAAAAGTCATCACCTCATTCCAAAAAGCGACGTCTGATGACGTGGATGCGGCATATCGCGCCGCGGCTCTTGCGAAACAAGAATGGGACAAAGTAAACCCTTTTAAAAAGCGGGCCATTTTGGAAAAAGCCGTTTCTTTCATTGAAGAGCACGAAGAAGCGATTATTTACTTAATCATGGAGGAGCTTGGCGGAACACGGCTGAAGGCTGAGTTTGAAATCGGACTTGTCAAAAATATGATAAAAGAAGCCGCAACATTTCCGGTGCGGATGGAAGGGAAAATTCTCCCGTCCACGATTGACGGAAAAGAAAACAGGCTGTACAGAATACCCGCCGGAGTCGTGGGGGTGATCAGCCCGTTTAATTTCCCGTTTTTCCTTTCGATGAAATCTGTTGCGCCGGCACTGGGCGCGGGGAACGGCGTCGTGCTGAAGCCTCATGAAGAAACACCGATCTGCGGCGGAACGCTTATCGCGAAAATTTTTGAAGCGGCCGGCGTACCGGACGGGCTGCTGAATGTTATCGTGACGGATATCGGGGAGATCGGCGACAGCTTTGTTGAGCATCCCGTCCCGCGGATAATCTCATTTACAGGCTCAACCGGAGTGGGCAGCTATATCGGACAGCTTGCGGTCAAACACTTTAAAAAACCGCTGTTGGAGCTTGGCGGAAACAGCGCGCTGATCGTGCTTGAGGATGCTGATCTTGAATACGCCGTCAATGCGGCCGTATTCAGCCGGTTTACGCATCAAGGCCAGATCTGTATGTCGGCGAACCGCGTGCTCGTTCACACATCTGTATATGACAAATTTACAGAGCTTTACGAAGCGAAAGTGTCATCGCTGAAAGTCGGCGATCCGATGGACCCTGATACGGTTATCGGCCCTTTAATCAATGAGAGACAGGCGGAAGGTTTGAGACGGTCTGTCGAAAAAGCGATAGAAGAGGGAGCGGTTCCGGTGCTGTCCGGCCGATTCAGCGGAACGGTCGCTGAGCCCGTCATTTTAAAAGATGTGAAACCTGAGATGAGCATTGCGAAGGAGGAGCTGTTCGGACCGGCCGTCTGCATCATGCCGTTTGAAACGGAGGATGAAGCGGTAAGCATCGCAAACGCGACACCGTTCGGTTTAAGCGGAGCCGTGCATACGGCAAACGTCGAGCGCGGCGTTGAGTTTGCTAAGCGGATCGAAACCGGCATGATTCACGTCAACGATACGACCATTAATGATGAACCGAACGTCGCGTTCGGCGGCGAGAAGCAATCAGGTCTCGGCAGGCTGAACGGCGAATGGAGCCTTGAAGAATTCACCACGCTGAAATGGATTTCGGTTCAGCATGAAAAACGGCAATTCCCATATTAAGAAGGAGTGAAAGAAATGAGTATACAGACGGAGCAGCAAACGCACAGCCTGCTTGACGCATTTGTCAAAGTTGCGCCTTTTTTAAACAGCCTGATCCAAGATGACATCACCATCGGAATTTATGATACAGAAAAATTAATCGTGAATATTCCGGCTAAAACGTTTTCTCTTAATGTAAAGCCGGGAGACCCGCTGCAAAAAGGGGACATCATTACAGACGCGATCCGCATGAATCAGAAGAAGACAAGCATGGTGCCGAAAGAGCTGTTCGGATTTCCGCTGATCGCCAGAGCGATTCCGCTTCACGATGAAAACGGAAAAGTCATCGGCGGCGTCGGTCTCGGCACGAGCCTTGAAAAATCAGCCAAGCTTCATGATGTCGCTGAAAGCCTGTCCGCCGTCGTGGAACAGACCGCTTCGGCCATCGCGGATATCTCAGAATCCATCAGCGGTTTCTCAGCACAGATGACCGGAATTTCCGCTCAGGCGAAACAAGTCAGTGAAAGCGCGGGAGAAATCGCCGACATTTCCGTCACTGTCAAGGGCATCTCGGATCAAAGCAATCTGCTCGGTTTGAATGCGGCCATTGAAGCCGCGAGAGCAGGAGAATCCGGCAAGGGCTTTTCCGTGGTGGCGGATGAGATCCGCAAGCTTGCCACTCATTCAAAAGACAACGTCGGCCAAATTGACCAGATTACGAAAAAAATCCACAGCCTGCTGAAAGGGCTGGAGGACTCTATTGAATCCATCAACCAGAACACAAACGGCCAAGCGGCGGCGGTTGAACAAATTTCTGCCACGATGCAGGAAATTTCGGGAAGCGCCCAGCATTTAGCGAAAATGGCTGAAAACGTACTCGGAGAGTCATAAAAAAAGGGAGCTTACGGGCTCCTTTTTTGTTTTCCCTTTACCAATCGGAAACTGCACTTACACGTTTGATCCGTCATGCTCAGGGGTACACATACGAATACATCACCAATGATAAAGGAGAGTCTTGTATGTCTGATGCAAATCTGCACAACCCGCTGACGAAATATGATCATGATGAATTTCCAAAACAATATCAAGAACCGCCCGGTTTGCAGAAAGAGATGAAGCCTGTGCCGGACTGCGGTGAAACAAGCTATAAAGGAGCCGGAAAGCTGAAGGGAAGAAAAGCCCTCGTCACCGGCGGCGATTCAGGTATCGGCCGGGCCGCCGCGATTGCTTATGCCCGGGAAGGGGCGGATGTGGCGATTAACTATCTGCCTGAGGAACAGCCGGATGCTGAAGAAGTGAAAGCGTTAATTGAAAAAGAGGGAAGAAAAGCCGTTCTGCTGCCGGGAGATTTAAGCGATGAAGCGTTTTGCGGAGAATTGGCGGAAAAAGCGTATCAAGAGCTTGGCGGTCTTGACACGCTCGCTCTTGTCGCCGGCAAACAGCAGGCAGTGGATGATATCAGCGATCTTGCCACAGAACAAATCTATCAAACATTTGAAGTCAACGTATTCTCGCTGTATTGGCTCGTCAAAGCCGCGCTTCCGTATCTGCCGGAAGGCGCGTCTATTATCACGACAACGTCCGTAGAAGGGTATAATCCAAGCCCGATGCTGTTGGATTATGCCGCGACGAAACATGCCATTATCGGTTTTACTGTCGGCTTAGGAAAACAGCTGGCGAATAAAGGAATCAGAGTCAACTCGGTAGCGCCGGGGCCGATCTGGACGCCTCTGCAGATTTCGGGAGGACAGCCCGGTGAAAACATTCCGAAATTCGGCAAGGAAACACCGGCCGTTCCATTAAAGCGCGCCGGACAGCCGGCGGAGCTAGCAGGGATTTATGTCTTTTTGGCCTCAGAAGAATCGAGCTATGTGACATCCCAAATTTACAGTGTAAGCGGAGGAATTCCGACAGCGTAATCAATAAGGAGCTGCCCTTCATACGGGGCAGCTCTTTTTTTGATGTTATGTGCCGAGCACGTTTTGATTATACAGGACACTCGGATGTGACGGATGATAGGAGGCGGCTTTGTCGTTATGAATCTTCGCTTTTTCTCTGTCGCCGAGCTGCCAGTGGCAGACGCAGAGCTGAAGATGGGGATACCAGGTGGAATATTCGAGTTGGGTAAAGCCTGCATCACTGCTTTTGGCGGATAGGGCGAGCTCATACCAAAACACGCCCTGCCGGTATTGCCGTTTCTCCGCAAAATAGTCGCCGAGCCTGCAGCAGAACTCCGGCCGCGGACAATCGATCAGAAATGATTTTAAGAGAGACGTCATGGCGGCCTCTTCATGGCCGACCGCCCTGTAGCAATCGGATAGATATTGGCACGTTCTGATCTCGTCTTCGATCCAGCACTGTTTTGTGGAAAGAAAATGGTGATAATACGTGATGGCGCGCTGATACTGGCCGTGATCCTTTAATTCATTCGCGAAGTAAAACAAATCGCGCGGTGTCATCGTTTCACTGTTTTCCGCCATTTTCTCATAAATCTTCAAGTTGCGGTCTGAGGGAGGCGAGTGCTTTTTCGCGGATTTCCGGTGTGTGACGGCAATATCGGTTTCTATGATGTTTCCGTATACTTCAAGATACTCATGCACGGCTCCGATCCAGCGGAATCCTTTTTCACGCTTGACGAGACGGTTGCGGCGGTATCTGAAGCTGACCTCTCCCCGAGCATCAAAGCCGACGTGATAATACATGGATACCGCGTCCACCTCTTTTGAAAGCGACGCCTTCAGTTCAATCAGCTTTTCACGGTCCTTTTCCGTCAATATATCGTCGGCGTCCAGCCACAGAATATAATCCATTTCCGCTTTCGAAAACACAAAGTTACGGGCGGCCGCAAAGTGATCGATCCATTCAAAATCATAAATCTTATCCGTATAACGGGCCGCGATTTCTTTCGTCCGGTCGGTCGAGCCCGTATCAGCAATCACAATTTCATCCGCAATGTCTTTGACGGAATCAAGACAGCCCGCAAGCACTTCCTCTTCGTTTTTCACGATAACGCACAAACTGACGCTGATCATGTCATCACCTCTTCCCCTCCAGTGTATAAAAGGAGAGGCGGAAACATTCTTCGGACAAAATGATCTCTTCCAAGAAATTTGTCTGTCCTTTTACTAGTTTTATTCCAGCGCCTGA
This sequence comes from Bacillus sp. FSL P4-0334, assembly GCF_038004825.1. Lineage (NCBI taxonomy): Bacteria > Bacillati > Bacillota > Bacilli > Caryophanales > Bacillaceae > Bacillus > Bacillus sp. FSL P4-0334. Next base: position 1,793,712 of record NZ_JBBORX010000001.1, read on the forward strand.
TTTAAAATGAACACATGAACTTACGTGAGGATTGATAGGAACCATGAGCATCATAAAAGCGGAAAACCTTTATAAAACATACGGAGATAAGACATTATTCGACCATATCTCCTTTCATATTGAAGAGAATGAAAGAATCGGTTTAATCGGCCCGAACGGAACGGGGAAGTCTACGCTTCTGAAAACCATTGCCGGCCTTGAATCAACGGAGGAAGGCGAGATTACGGCTTCAGGAAACGTGCATATTGAGTTTTTGCATCAGGACCCTGATCTTCCGGCCGGACAAACCGTACTTGAGCATATTTATTCCGGTGGATCAGCCGTCATGAGAACGATGAGAGAATACGAAAAAGCGCTTCAGGCGCTGAATGAAGAACCGGAAAATGACCAGCGCCAGAAACAGCTGCTTGATGCGCAGGCCCGAATGGACGCGAATGATGCGTGGGAGGCGAATACGTTAGCCAAAACGGTTTTAACCAAACTTGGCGTCACCGATCTGATGAAGGATGTCAGTGAGCTGTCCGGCGGCCAGAGAAAGCGCGTCGCGATTGCGAAAAACGTCATCCAGCCGGCCGACCTGCTGATTTTGGATGAACCGACAAACCACTTGGACAATGAAACGATTGAATGGCTGGAAGGCTACTTATCGCAATATCCGGGCGCCGTTATGCTTGTCACGCACGACAGATATTTTCTGAACAGGGTGACGAACAGAATTTACGAGCTTGAGAGAGGCAGCCTTTATACGTATAAAGGAAACTATGAAGTATTCCTGGAAAAACGGGCCGAACGGGAAGCGCTGGCGGAGCAGAAAGAAACAAAACGTCAAAACCTCCTGCGCCGCGAATTGGCGTGGCTCAGAAGAGGGGCGAAAGCGCGCTCGACGAAACAAAAAGCGAGAGTGGACAGAGCGGAGGCGCTCAAAGAGCAAAAAGGGCCGGCAGTCTCCGGATCACTCGATTTCGCGATCGGCTCCCACCGTCTCGGAAAACAGGTGATCGAAGCCGATAACGTCACCATTACCTATAACGGCCAAGCGCTGATCAGCCGGTTTAATGAGCTTGTCATCCCGGGGGAACGAATCGGCATCATCGGGCCGAACGGAATCGGGAAAACGACACTTTTAAACAGCCTCGCCGGCAGAATTCAGCCTGACAGCGGCAATATCATCATCGGGCAGACGGTCCGGATCGGCTACTACACCCAGGACCACAGCGAAATGAACGGCGATATGAAAGTCATTGAATATATAAAAGAGACGGCTGAAATCGTCAAAACGGCGGAAGGCGATGTCATCACCGCAGAACAAATGCTTGAGCGTTTTCTGTTCCCGCGTCCGATGCAGCAGACGTATATCAGAAAGCTGTCGGGCGGGGAAAAGCGCCGTCTGTACTTGCTGAATGTACTGATGCAGGAACCGAATGTGCTGTTTTTAGATGAGCCGACCAATGATCTGGACACGGAAACATTAAGCGTGCTCGAAGATTATATCGAACAGTTCCCAGGCGTCGTCATCACCGTATCCCATGACCGCTATTTCCTTGACCGCGTCATTGACCGCCTGATCGTATTTGAAGGACAAGGTGTCATTTCCCGTTTCCAAGGTTCGTACAGTGAATACATGGAACACGCAAAAGCGAAGAAGACGGCGGTAAAACAGCCGGCCGAAGAGAAAAAGGCGGAGGAAGAGCCGAAGAAAAAGCGCAAAAAGCTTTCATATAAGGATCAGATCGAATGGGACGGCATCGAAGACAAAATCGCCGGCCTTGAAGGAAAGCATCAGCGTCTGGAAGCGGAAATCGCTGAAGCGGGAAGTGATTTCGGAAAGATTCAAGAACTGATGGCCGAACAGGCAAAAACGGCTGAAGAGCTTGAAGCGGCGATGGAGCGCTGGACCGAATTGTCACTGATGATTGAAGAACTTGAGAATTAAGAAAAGCCGGTACGGCCTCCGAGAAGATGGCGGGTCATACCGGCTTTTTTTATCTTACACAGATGTCTCCCGGCGCTTTAAAGACAAACGTTTTGTCCAAGCAAAGTTTATCAGGCATAAAAAGTTAACGTTTACGTTAAGGTTCAAATGGTGTATAATAGAAACAGATACGACAAGAGGGGGATTCACCTTGGAATGGATGAAGATTGATCAAGTTGCCAAGCGAAGCGGATTGACAAAACGAACCATTCGTTTTTACGAGGAGATTGGTTTGATTCCTGCTCCTAAACGGACAGAAGGCGGCGTCCGGCTATACTCTGAAGATGATATGGAGGAGCTCGAAAAAGTCACCAGCACAAAAGAAGTGCTCGGTTTTTCCCTTCAGGAGCTTCAGCAGTTTATGGAGATGAGCCGTCAGCTGGAATTAAACAAAGAGGGGTACTTGTTGTCACTGGATCCGAAGGAACGGAAAGAAAAGCTGGAAGAGATTCAGCAGGCTTTGAACCACCAGCTTGAGATGATTGATGAGAAGATCAGCACATTTCAGCATTTTAAAACGCGCCTTAACGGAATGAAAGAAAAAGCTGACCGCGCCATTCAATCAATCGAATGATTTTGCTGTAAACGCTATGGATATAGCGTTTCTTTTAATGGATGAAACAGGAGGTCTGGTCAAATGGATACATCATCACAACAGAAAACAGGCTTATTCAGCCAGCCGAAAGCCGTTTGGGCGGTTGCGTTTGCCTGTGTTATTTCCTTTATGGGAATCGGTCTTGTCGATCCGATTCTTCCGGCGATCGCCGCACAATTACATGCTTCACCTAGTGAAGTATCTCTGTTATTTACAAGTTATTTGCTCGTTACCGGTTTTATGATGTTTTTCTCCGGCGCGATTTCAAGCCGGATCGGCGCAAAATGGACGCTGCTTCTCGGACTTATTTTTATCATCGTGTTTGCCGCCCTCGGCGGAAGCTCAAGTTCAATCGCTCAGCTTGTCGGCTATCGCGGCGGCTGGGGGCTTGGGAATGCTCTCTTTATTTCAACCGCGCTTGCCGTCATTGTCGGGGTATCCGTAGGCGGCAGCGCCAAAGCCATTATTCTGTATGAGGCTGCACTCGGCTTGGGGATTTCCGTCGGGCCGCTTGCAGGCGGAGAGCTTGGCAGCATCTCATGGCGCGCTCCGTTCTTCGGAGTGTCTGTCCTCATGTTCATAGCGCTTTGCGCGATTTCACTCATGCTGCCGAAGCTGCCGAAACCGGCGAAACGCGTCGGTGTGTTTGATGCGATGAAGGCGCTCAAATATAAAGGCCTTTTGACAATGGCAGTATCTGCATTCTTATACAACTTTGGATTTTTTATTTTGCTTGCTTATTCTCCGTTCGTGCTGGATTTAGATGAACACGGCCTTGGATACGTCTTCTTCGGCTGGGGTTTATTGCTGGCAATTACGTCAGTCTTTACGGCGCCGCTCGTGCACAAAGCGCTGGGAACAGTGGGTTCGCTCGTCGTTCTCTTTATCGCCTTTGCGGTCATTCTCATCGTCATGGGGATCTGGACTGACCATCAGACGTTGATCATTACGTGTATCGTTGTCGCCGGTGCTGTTCTCGGTATGGTGAATACGATCATGACAACCGCTGTGATGGGTTCTGCGCCGGTTGAACGTTCAATCGCGTCTTCAGCCTACAGCTCAGTCCGTTTTATCGGTGGTGCGCTCGCTCCGTGGATTGCGGGGATGCTGTCAGAACACTTCACCGCAAGCACTCCATATACAGTAGGCGGGATCGTCGTTTTTGTCGGCATGCTTGTCCTTCTCATGGGACGCAAACATCTCGCCGGAATAAAAGCCGGACATTAAGAAAAAAGGAACTTCCGCATGGGCGGGAGTTCCTTTTTGTGTTTACAGCACTTTCGTCGTCCAAGATTCACAATTCCATGTTTCCGTCGCGATATCCATGTAGAACTCGGGTTCGTGGGAAATCAGCAGAATGGAGCCTTTGTATTCTTTCAGCGCGCGTTTCAGCTCTTCTTTCGCATCGACATCCAGGTGGTTTGTCGGTTCGTCAAGCACGAGCAGGTTTGTTTCTGAATTGATCAGTTTGCACAGTCTGACCTTCGCTTTTTCTCCTCCGCTGAGAACGGAGACGCGGCTTTCAATGTGTTTGGTCGTCAGGCCGCATTTGGCGAGGGCGGCGCGGATTTCGTACTGGGTAAAGGAAGGAAATTCGCTCCACACTTCTTCGATGCACGTATTGTTATTGGTTTCTTTCACTTCCTGCTCGAAATAGCCCGTGTATTGATGCTCGCCCCGTTCCACCGTGCCTTCCAGCGGCTGGATTTCACCGAGCAGGCTCTTTAACAGCGTCGTCTTCCCGATGCCGTTTGCGCCGTACAGGGCGACTTTCTGTCCGCGCTCCATTCTGAGATTGAGCGGGCGTGACAGCGGAGTATCGTAGCCGATGACTAAGTCCTTCGTTTCAAAAATGAGCTTGCCTGACGTTCTCGCAGGCTTGAAATGGAATTCCGGTTTCGGTTTTTCGGCCGCCAGTTCGATCATATCCATCTTATCAAGCTTTTTCTGGCGGGACATCGCCATATTTCTGGTGCTGACCCGCGCTTTGTTGCGGGCGACGAAATCTTTCAGCTCAGCCACTTCCTGCTGCTGTTTTTTATAGGCGGCTTCGAGCTGCTGTTTTTTCACTTCGTAGACTTCCATAAACTGATGGTAGTCGCCGACATAACGAGTCAGCTCCTGATTTTCCACATGATAAATCAAATTGATCACGCTGTTTAAAAACGGAATGTCGTGAGAAATTAAGATGAACGCATTTTCATATTCCTGCAAATAGCGTTTCAGCCATTCAATATGCTGTTCATCAAGGTAGTTGGTCGGTTCGTCCAACAGAAGGATTTCCGGTTTTTCTAAAAGCAGCTTGGCGAGCAGTACTTTCGTCCGCTGTCCGCCGCTTAAATCAGTGACGTCGCGGTCAAGTCCGACATCCTGCAGGCCGAGACCGCGGGCGATTTCTTCAACTTTGCTGTCAATCACGTAGAAATCATTATTAGTCAAGGCGTCTTGAATGACACCGACATCTTCAAGCAGCTGCTCAAGCTCATCAGGGTCCGCTTCGCCCATTTTGTTGTAAATCTCATTCATTTCCTCTTCCATTGCAAATAAGTAATGGAACGCATCTTTCAGCACGTCGCGGATCGTTTTTCCTTTTTCGAGCACGGTATGCTGATCGAGGTAGCCGACGCGCACGTTTTTCGCCCATTCAACTTTACCCTCATCAGGCTCAAGCTTTCCGGTAATAATATTCATAAACGTTGATTTACCTTCGCCGTTTGCTCCGATTAAGCCGACGTGCTCCCCTTTTAAAAGACGGAACGATACATTGTTAAAAAGCGCACGATCACCAAAGCCGTGGCTTAAATCTTTTACGGATAAAATACTCATCATTACACCTCTATCGTTATCAGACACGCATTTTTTATCATGTGTCTTTCTCATTTATGATTATAAAGGAGGAGACCGTTTGTTAAAAGGCTTGGAAGGAAAAAGAAAATTGCGTTTGGCGCGTGCATTTGAGATACTATGGAGTAGATTTTAAGAATTGAGGAGAACGACATGACCCAAACATGGCCATTTTTACAGCATACACAACCATTTATCGCCGAAAACTGGGAGGCCTCAGGTTTTCAGGAGCCGACCGTTATTCAGGAAAAAGCCGCTCAGGTGATCATGGAAGGGAAAGACGTCATTGCCGAATCCCCGACGGGAACGGGAAAAACATTGGCGTACACGCTTCCGGTTCTGGAGCGGATCAACCCGGAACAGAAACATCCGCAAGTGATCATTTTAGCGCCGTCCCGCGAGCTTGTGATGCAGATTTTTCAAGTGATTCAGGATTGGAAAAAAGGCTCCGATCTTCGCGCTTTGTCTTTGATCGGCGGGGCAAACGTGAAAAAGCAGGTGGAGAAGCTCAAAAATAAACCGCATATCATTGCCGGCACACCGGGCAGGGTGCTCGAATTGATTCAGGCGAAAAAGCTGAAAATGCATGAAGTCAAGACGATCGTTCTTGATGAAGCGGATCAGCTCGTGACACAGGAACACCGCGAAACGATGAAAAAAATCATTAAAACGACGCTGAAAGACCGACAGCTTTTAAGCTTTTCCGCTACGCTGCAGCCGGAAACAGAACAAGTGCTGAATACCATCGCGCACGAACCGGCCGTTTTGAAAGTGGAGCGGAATACGGCGGAAAAAGCGCGCGTCACACATCAATATCTCGTCTGCGATCAGCGGGATAAAGTAAAGCTATTGCAAAAGCTGTCACGGCTGAACGGCATGCAGGCGCTCGTGTTCGTCAGAGATATCGGAAATTTAAGCGTCTATGCGGAAAAACTCGCCTATCACCACGTGGATCTCGGCATTCTGCATGGAGAAGCGAAAAAAATGGAGCGGGCAAAGATATTATCAGCGTTTGAACGGGGAGAATTTCCGCTGCTTCTGGCCACTGACATTGCGGCGCGCGGACTCGATATCGATGATCTTCCGTACGTCATTCACGCGGACATCCCGAATGAAGACGGGTACATTCACAGATCAGGCCGGACGGGGCGGGCCGGTAAAGAAGGAACCGTACTCAGCCTTGTCACGCCGATGGAAGAATCCAAATTGAAAAAAATGGCCAAATCACTCGGAATTGCGCTGAAAGAGGCCGTTTATTCAGGCGGAAAATTATCTGAGAAATAAGAAACGGAGGGCGGGAAGCCCTTCGTTTTTTTGTTGTAAAATAATAGAAAAGGTTCAGGCGGGGGCGGGAAGATGGTTTCAATAGACAGATTTCAAATATTGAAGGAACGTGAGCTGAAAATACTTGAACACTGGTTTAAGAACGATATTATCAAACGGAGAATGGGTGCGATGCTGCCATTAGACGCATGGTATGCACGATTGAATAAAGATGAAGACGATACTGTCATTATGGCATATGACGGGGAGTGTCCGGCAGGCATGGTCTCTATAGAGTTTGTGGAGGAGCGGGCGTATATCGGATTGATCGTCAATCCTTTGTACCAGCTTCAAGGGTACGGAAAACAGATCTTGCAAAAACTGCTGACTGATCCTGATGTTAGTAGCGTGCGGGAATGGGCGGCAAGCATCGAAAAAGACAATCAAATCAGTTTAGCCTGCTTTCAAGCAGCGGGATTCACTTTGGAAGATACGGAGCCTGGTGAAGACGGCTTTCTTACTTTGATTCTTCGCGGCTGATCCGAAAAAGAAGAAAAGGAGGGGACAAAGCCCTCCTTTTTTTCATCATCATGTTAACTTGGATCACTGACTTTGATGATCTGTTTGCCTTTGTTTTCTCCTTTAAACAGGCCGAGGAACGCGTCAGGAATATTGCTGAATCCTTCCGTAATCGTTTCTTCATAATGAAGCTTTCCGTCCTTAAGCCATTCGGCCAATTGTTTCGCACCTTCGGAAAAGCGGTCAGCATAATCACTGACGATGAATCCCTGCATCAGCGCTTTTGTTTTGATCAGCTTCGGCTGGACGCGGGGGCCCATGTCTTCTTCTTCACTTTCGGTATTGTACGATGAGATCGCTCCGCATACCGGAATGCGGGCGAATTCATTCAGCAGGTTTATCACCGCATCTGAAATCGGTCCGCCGACATTGTCAAAATAGACATCGACGCCGTCAGGACATGCCTGTTCCAGCGCTTTTTGAATATCATCCGCCGTTTTGTAATTAATGGCTTCATCAAATTGAAGCTCCTCTGTCAAATACGCGATTTTTTCATCAGATCCGGCGATGCCGACAACCCGCGCGCCTTTGATTTTGGCAATCTGTCCGACTGTTGAGCCGACGGCGCCCGCCGCGCCTGAAACGACGACGGTTTCGCCTTTTTTCGGACGGCCGATATCAAGCAGCCCGAAGTAAGCGGTCAGTCCGGTCATCCCTAAAATGCCAAGATACGCCTGGGCGGGTGCGATATCCGTATCCAACTTGCGGAGGGCGGACTCATTGACGGCTGAATATTCCTGCCACGCGAGATTTCCGATCACAACATCTCCTTTTTTCAGCTTATCGCCGTCTGTCAGAACCTCGGCAATCACTCCGCCTGTTATGGCTTCATCTAAAGCGAACGGCTCTACATATGATTTTGTATCCTGCATCCGTCCGCGCATGTACGGATCAACGGACACATAACTCGTTTTCACAAGCACTTCGCCGTCTTTCGGTTCGGGCACGGCAATCGTTTCAAAGCGGAAATCGTCATGGGCGGGAACGCCTTTGGGGCGTCTTGCCAATTGAATTTGCTGCTGATGATTCGGCATACTGAATCCTCCTTCAAGATAAGTGGTTGTTCCAAATGTAACACGAACCATTTCCCGATTACAAAATCAAACCGTCAACGGTCATAAAAAAAGAAGGGCCCAGGGCCCTTCTTTCCTTATATGCATATTTAATAGAATAACCGGTACACATCGGTGTTTTTCTCATGTTCCAAATATTCATAGGCATTCGTTTTTGAAGAATGAAGCATGTCAGCGGTAACGACGGGCTGAAGCGCGGTCAGATAAGAACCCAGCCTATTTTCAATTTCTTTCGGCAGAACGGATTCGATATCACCGATATTGATAATGATAGAGAAAACGAAATCGATATTAATATGAAAAGTATCTTCAGCAAAGGCCGTAAGCTCTTTTATTCCATCCGGGCAGCGGGTATGCCGGCGGAATACCTGCTTCACTAAATCACTGACAACCCAAGCGTTAAATCGCTGTTCCGGTGAAAAGTAATGAATAGGAACCACCTCCCTGCTTAATCGGCTCATGAAGATTTTTATTTTTCTGATAAAAGTTGCTTTTTCTACTGTAACATGTCCCGCCAGAAAATATCCACCGACAATCTGCCCGTTTTCCCACTGAACTCTCTTTCTTTTGTTTGATCCTTGATTGATCGGGTAAACATCCAATATACAAAACAAAAGGGAGGACTTATCAATGAAACCGGTAGTAAGAGAATATACAAATGATCAAAAACTGATGCAGGACGTAAAAGAGCTTCAGCAATTGGGTGTCGCAAAAGAAGACGTATATGTGCTTTCTCATGATGACGACAGAACGGACCGCCTGGCCGATAATACTGATGTCAATACCATCGGAGCGAAAGAAACGGGCATTAAACACGCGGTCGGCAATATGTTTAATAAAAAAGGCGACGAGCTCCGCAACAAAATTCACGAAATCGGCTTTTCGGAAGAGGAAGCATCACAATTTGAAAAGCGCTTAGATGAAGGAAAAGTTCTTCTGTTTGTCACGGATAACGAAAAAGTAAAATCATGGGCGTAAGCTGAACAGATCCCAAGGGGTTTTCGGTCCCTTGGGATTTTTTTGCGGTTTCCGCAATAAAACCGAAAGGCACATTCTGTACATTTTCGGTGCTGTTTCTCAACTGATTTGATACAATTCGATTGTAATAAATTGGAACAAAGAATCAGGAGGAGCACAATTCATGAAAAAAATGTTATTTATGCTGGCGGTTTGTTTATGTATGATCCCTGCGGACGTCTATGCCGCTGATCTGGGACGGCAGACGTTAGGAACAAATGACGGCTGGGGAGCCGCTTCCGGCGGGACAACCGGCGGCGCGAAAGCCTCTTCATCGAATGTATACACCGTATCAAACAGACAGCAGCTCGTTTCTGCATTAGGGGGAAGCGCCAACAGCACACCGAAGATTATTTACATACAAGGCACAATCAATATGAATACGGACGACCGCAATAAAACGCTCGGCTTTGATGATTATAAAGATCCGGCATATGATCCGAACGCCTATCTGAAGGCGTACGACCCGGACAAATGGGGAAAAAAAGCGCCGTCAGGCACCCAGGAAGACGCCAGACAGCGATCGCAAAAAAACCAGAAGGCACGGGTCGTGGTTGACATTCCTTCAAATACGACGATCATCGGCTCGGGTTCAAATGCCAAAGTGACAGGCGGGAATTTTAATATTAAGAACGGCGTCGACAATGTCATCATCCGCAACATTGAATTTCAAGACGCTTACGACTATTTTCCGCAATGGGACCCGACGGACGGCAGCAGCGGCAACTGGAACTCGGAATATGACAATATCACCATTAACGGCGCGACGCACATCTGGATCGATCATTGCACCTTTAATGACGGATCGAATCCCGACAGCGGTTTTCCCTACTATTACGGGAGAAAATATCAGCACCATGACGGCCAGACGGATATAGCCAACGGGGCGAATTATATTACATTATCCTATAATAAATATCATGACCATGACAAAGGCTCCGTCATCGGAAACAGCGACAGCAAGACGTCGGATGAAGGAAAACTGAAGGTGACCCTTCACCATAACTATTACCAGAACATCGTCCAGCGCGCACCGCGGGTCCGGTACGGGCAGGTTCATATTTATAATAATTTTTACGCAGGCTCTAAAAGCGCCGCATACCCGTTCAGCTATGCGTGGGGCGCGGGCCACGCGTCGAAAATATATGCCCAGAATAATGTTTTTGAAGTGCCGGGACTGGCTGCTGATAAAGTCATCAGCGTCTTCAGCGGCGGAAAAGCGCTTCATGAAGACGGCACTCTTTTAAACGGCGCCGCCATTAACGCGTCGGCCGCCAACGGATTAAGTCAGTCCGTCGGCTGGACACCGTCATTGCACGGTTCCATCGGCTCATCATCAAATGTAAAATCAGATGTTATATCTAAAGCCGGGTCGGGCATATTAAAATAATAAACAAGAAGCACAAAGGAAAATATTCCTTTGTGTTTTTTAATTAACAAAAACGTTTATTAACTTAGTTAAGTAGTAAAATGGGATAGGGGATGGAAGATAACAAAATAGGAGGAGACCTGTAATGGCTTCAGAAAAAGACGCAAAAAAACAGCAGGCAGTAAAAATCATTCCTTTGCTTATTACTGTTGCTGTGGGATTAATCATTTGGTTTATTCCCGCGCCGTCCGGACTTGAACCTAAAGCATGGCATTTGTTCGCTATTTTTGTCGCAACAATTATCGGCTTTATCTCCAAGCCCTTGCCAATGGGCGCAATTGCAATTTTTGCATTGGCAGTCACCGCGTTAACGGGAACGCTATCTATTGAAAATACGTTAAGCGGATTTGGAAACAAGACAATCTGGCTGATTGTCATCGCCTTTTTTATTTCCCGGGGTTTCATCAAAACCGGGCTCGGCGCCAGGATTTCTTACGTATTCGTACAACGGTTCGGGAAGAAAACACTCGGCCTTTCTTATTCACTGCTTTTCAGTGATTTAATTTTATCACCTGCCATTCCGAGCAACACGGCACGGGCGGGCGGCATTATTTTTCCTATTATCAGATCATTATCCGAAACTTTCGGATCAACGCCGGCAGACGGAACAGAGCGGAAAATCGGCGCTTTCTTATTAAAAACCGGTTTTCAAGGAAACTTGATTACGTCTGCGATGTTTTTGACGGCAATGGCGGCGAACCCGCTGATCGCCAAGCTGGCCCACGATGTCGCAGGGGTGGACATCACATGGACAAGCTGGGCAATCGCGGCCATTGTACCGGGATTGGCGAGCTTAATCATTACGCCGCTCGTCATTTATAAGCTGTATCCGCCGGAAATTAAAGAAACACCGGATGCGGCTAAAATCGCAACGGAAAAATTGAAAGAAATGGGTCCGTTTAAAAAATCCGAACTCTCCATGGTCATCGTCTTTTTATTGGTGCTTGCGCTGTGGATTTTCGGAGGAAGCTTAAATATTGACGCAACGACGACGGCCCTGATCGGATTATCCGTTTTGCTTTTGTCACAGGTATTAACATGGGAGGACATCAAAAAGGAACAAGGTGCATGGGATACGCTGACTTGGTTCGCGGCGCTTGTGATGCTGGCGAATTTCCTGAATGAGCTCGGCATGGTGTCTTGGTTCAGCAATATGATGAAATCTTCTGTTTCCGGTTTTTCATGGATTGTGGCATTTATGATTCTGATTGTCGTGTATTATTACACGCATTACTTCTTTGCGAGCGCAACCGCGCATATCAGCGCCATGTATGCGGCATTTCTCGCCGTCATCGTGGCGGCAGGCGCTCCGCCGCTGTTGGCGGCGCTCAGCCTGGCGTTTTTCAGCAACCTTTTCGGTTCGACGACGCATTACGGCTCAGGAGCGGCTCCGGTCTTTTTCGGAGCGGGTTATATATCGCAAAGTAAATGGTGGTCCATCGGCTTTATCCTGTCAATCGTCCATATTGTGACATGGCTTGTGATCGGCGGATTATGGTGGAAAGTATTAGGGTTATGGTAGAAGAAAAAAAGGCAGACTCAGGTCTGCCTTTTTTTTATTTCTGTAAGGAAGGGGAAGGGCCTGCACATGATGACTCCAGTGCGAATAGAATATGGCCGGGGTGATAATATGAGCAGCGGCCGTAATCAATACATGATATTGAAACAGAAACCTTACAAATATATGAGCAGACATATGAAACGCCGGTATGAACAATTACCATGTGAACATGAAAGGCCGGAAACAGGGACAGAAAAACGGTTTCCGTCTTCAGATGAAAATCGATCTGCCTTGTGCGTACCCGGGCTGCGAGGTCCCGAAGGCAAAAGAGGACCCGCCGGCTCCCGCGGTCCGCAAGGGGAGGCGGGTCCGCCCGGTCCCCCGGGGCCTGAGGGGCCGCCGGGAGCGGTTCCTGCGGTAGCTTTTCAAAATACAGCAGACCAGATGATGATTCCGTTAGAAGGAACACCGATAAACGTGTTAAGCGCAGTGATAGCCGCGCCGACAGATCAATTGGTGAAAACGGATGCCGTCATACAAGTAAATGTGGAATTAGATCCGCTCGCGTCTCATTTCTCATTGGTCTTAGCTGTCGATCTGCAAAGAAATGGCGTATCGATACAAACACAGAGACAAGAGCGGAACCTCTTTTCTTCAGGCGGACAAATCATAGGAATTCCTTTTACGTACATCGACGAAATGAAGGCGGATGAAACAGCCGCGTACCAGCTCTATTTATCCGTCCTTTCTTCGAATTACGTAACACAAGTCGCAGCGGCAAACCGCTCCCTCATTGCGACGGGATTCCCCATTCAAGGATCGGATTAAGGTGATGAAAAGAAATCACCTTTTTTATTTAGGTTGTCAAAACACAGCCCGTATTAATATGCTGTCTTAATAAGTAAGACGGTCAACAACGGGAAGGAGAGGGAAAAAGATTGAATGAATAATCCGATTATAAACGGAAGCTTTGAAACCGGTACATTAGCGGGGTGGAGTTCGGCAAATACCCAGATTAACAGTTTGTTTGCACATTCAGGGAGATATTCTGCGCAATTTATTGGAGCTCAGCCATATGCTTACCTCAGTCAAATCGTTCCAATTTCAGCCAAGTCAGTGACTCTATTCGTATCACTCGCAACGCTCGGAAATGAGCCAAGTCCCCAAGTAACTCTCCAGATCATCTATGTCAGCGCAGCAGGTGAACAAATCAGTTCCATTCAAGAAAATATTACACCCGGAAATTTGCCGAACGTGCTCTTTCACACATGGTCTGAAATCTATAAAACAAGCAGTGTGCCTTCTGGCGCGGCCTCTGCCGTCATTGTATTAAGTAAAGTTTCTTCCGGCACGGTTTTAATAGACGACGTTTCATTGGCGCAAACCGGGGGTGAACCTGGCGTAACGGGAATTACAGGTCCCACAGGAGTGACGGGCCCTACAGGAGTGACCGGAGCAAGAGGAGCGACCGGAGCAAGAGGAGCGACCGGAGCAAGAGGAGCGACCGGAGCAACTGGTGTAACGGGAGCAACTGGTTCAACCGGGGCAACAGGCCCAACAGGAGCGACGGGGTCGACGGGTGTAACCGGCCCAACCGGAGTGACTGGTCCGACAGGAGTAACAGGGGCGACGGGAGTAACTGGAGCTACCGGCTCGACTGGTGTAACAGGAGCAAGAGGAGCAACCGGAACTACTGGCTCAACCGGAGTGACTGGAGTAACAGGAACGACCGGCTCAACTGGTGCAACAGGCCCAACTGGTTCAACAGGAGCAACCGGAGAAACTGGCGCGACAGGCTCAACCGGAATAACAGGGGCAACCGGCTCAACTGGAGCGACAGGTACAACAGGCCTAACGGGTGTAACTGGTCCAACTGGAGTGACTGGGGCAACGGGGATAACAGGATCAACAGGCCCAACCGGCCCCACCGGAGTAACGGGTCCAACTGGAGAAACAGGGGCGACAGGAGAAACCGGTGCAACTGGATCGACAGGAGCGACTGGGGTAACGGGTGTAACCGGGGGAACGGGAACAACCGGACCGACAGGCGCAACCGGCTTAACTGGTGCGACGGGATTAACTGGAGAAACAGGCGCAACCGGGGGAACAGGTCCAACGGGTGTAACAGGAGAAACCGGTTCAACTGGAGTGACTGGTGTAACAGGTGCAACCGGAGAAACAGGTCCAACGGGAGTGACTGGCTCAACTGGTGTAACCGGCCGAACCGGAATAACAGGCTCAACAGGAACGACCGGCTCAACTGGTGCAACAGGCCCAACCGGATCGACAGGACCAACAGGAGCAACCGGCCCAACCGGTGCAACGGGAGTAACAGGCCCAACTGGTGTAACTGGCTCAACCGGTCAAACTGGAGTAACTGGGGCGACGGGAGAAACCGGCTCAACGGGAGCAACCGGAGAAACCGGAACCACGGGCTCAACCGGCCCAACTGGAGTAACAGGAGCGACTGGTGTAACAGGAGCGACTGGTGTAACAGGTGCAACCGGAATAACAGGTCCAACCGGGCCAACAGGGTCGACTGGTTCAACTGGTTCAACCGGAGAAAACGGTGTAACAGGATCAACCGGCCCAACCGGTGCAACAGGGATTACTGGCTCAACAGGTGAAACCGGTGCAACTGGAGCGACTGGTGCAACGGGGATAACAGGAGCGACTGGCGCAACCGGGGTAACAGGTTTAACCGGTGTAACAGGAGAAACCGGAGCGACTGGTGTAACAGGGTCAACAGGAATAACCGGTGTAACTGGAGCAACAGGAGTAACCGGGGCAATGGGAGAAACTGGCCCAACGGGAGAAACTGGCCCAACAGGCCCAACCGGCCCAACCGGTGTAACAGGAGAAACCGGAGCAACTGGAGTGACTGGAGAAACGGGGATAACAGGAGCAACAGGCTCAACCGGTGCAACAGGCGCAACTGGTGTAACCGGGCTAACTGGAATAACAGGCGCGACGGGCCCAACCGGTGTGACTGGACCAACAGGGGTTACTGGCTCAACAGGAGAAACCGGTTCAACTGGAGCGACAGGATCAACCGGCCCAACCGGTGTAACGGGAGAAACCGGCGCAACCGGAGCAACGGGTCCAACTGGTGTAACGGGATCAACTGGAGTAACAGGAGCAACAGGTTCAACCGGCTCAACGGGCTCAACTGGAGTAACAGGGGCGACTGGAGTAACAGGAGAAACCGGAGCGACTGGCGCAACCGGAGCAACTGGGGTCACGGGCTCAACCGGGATAACAGGTGCAACTGGAGCGACAGGAGCAATTGGTTCAACCGGACCGACTGGCTCAACGGGAGGAACCGGCCCAACAGGAGTAACAGGTGCAACCGGTTCAACAGGACCGACTGGCTTAACGGGGATAACCGGAGCGACTGGCTCAACCGGTGTAGCAGGGTCAACAGGAGAAACCGGCTCGACTGGTGCAACAGGCCCAACTGGTTCAACAGGAGCAACAGGCTCAACCGGAGAAACTGGTGTGACTGGCCCGATTGGGGTCACGGGAGCAACAGGAGAAACCGGGGCGACGGGGATAACCGGCTCAACTGGAGTAACAGGTCTAACTGGAGTTACTGGCGCAACCGGAGAAACTGGCTCAACAGGAGTGACTGGGGTAACGGGTCCAACAGGATCAACAGGATCAACAGGATCAACAGGTTCAACGGGAGTGACTGGTTCAACCGGACCGACTGGCTTAACGGGAGAAACCGGCCCAACCGGAGTAACGGGTCCAACTGGAGTAACGGGAACAACCGGTGTAACAGGGTCAACAGGAGAAACCGGAGCGACTGGTGTAACAGGGTCAACAGGAATAACCGGTGTAACTGGAGCAACAGGAGTAACCGGGGCAATGGGAGAAACTGGCCCAACGGGAGAGACCGGTCCAACCGGCTCAACAGGATCAACGGGCGCCACTGGCATAACCGGAGCAACTGGTGTGACTGGCCCGACGGGGGTCACGGGATCGACAGGAGTAACAGGGGTAACCGGGGCGACAGGCCCAACGGGTGCAACAGGAGTAACTGGGGCAACGGGAGAAACTGGCCCAACAGGAGTAACTGGGGCAACGGGAGAAACCGGCCCAGCAGGAGTAACGGGCACAACCGGTGTAACCGGAGCAACGGGAGTGACTGGGGCCACAGGAATAACCGGAGCAACCGGGCCAACGGGAGAGATCGGCCCAACTGGAGTAACAGGAGCAACAGGCTCAACTGGTGTGACTGGCCCAACTGGGGCGACTGGTGCAACAGGCCCAACTGGTTCAACCGGAGAAACCGGTGCAACGGGAGAAACCGGCCCCACCGGAGTAACAGGGGCGACTGGTGTAACGGGGACAACTGGGGTAACAGGATCGACAGGCACAACTGGCGCAGCAGGCCCAACCGGAGTAACGGGGTTGACAGGAGAAACCGGAGCGACCGGTGTAACTGGTGCAACAGGAATAACCGGAGCAACGGGATCGACAGGTTCAACAGGAACAACGGGAGAAACCGGCTCAACCGGTGCAACAGGGGCGACTGGAGTAACAGGCCCAACTGGTGTAACTGGTTCAACCGGAGAAACTGGCTCAACAGGAGTAACCGGTGCAACTGGAGTGACTGGAGTGACTGGGGTAACTGGTGTAACTGGCGGAACGGGAACAACAGGCTCGACTGGTGCAACAGGACCGACTGGATCAACCGGCCCAACTGGCCCAACTGGGGTAACAGGATCAACCGGTGCAACTGGAGTTACTGGCGCAACCGGAGTAACAGGCGCAACCGGCCCGACTGGTGTAACGGGATCAACTGGTGCGACGGGATTAACTGGAGAAACCGGATCAACAGGAGAAATCGGAGCGACCGGTGTAACTGGGGCAACAGGGATAACCGGCGCAGCAGGACCAACCGGCGCAACGGGCGCCACTGGCATAACCGGAGCAACTGGCATAACCGGAGCAACTGGTGTGACTGGCCCGACGGGGGTCACGGGATCGACAGGAGTAACGGGGGTAACCGGGGCGACAGGCCCAACGGGTGCAACAGGAGTAACAGGAGTAACAGGCCCAACTGGTATAACAGGAGCAACAGGCCCAACAGGAGCAACCGGGTCAACAGGAACAACCGGCGCAACGGGCGCCACTGGAATAACTGGAACAATCGGCTCGACTGGTGCAACAGGCCCAACTGGTTCAACCGGAGAAACCGGTGCAACAGGGATTACTGGCTCAACAGGAGAAACCGGTGCAACTGGAGTAACTGGGGCAACGGGAGAAACTGGCCCAACAGGAGTAACTGGGGCAACGGGAGAAACCGGCCCAGCAGGAGTAACGGGCACAACCGGTGTAACCGGAGCAACGGGAGTGACTGGGGCCACAGGAATAACCGGAGCAACCGGGCCAACGGGAGAGATCGGCCCAACTGGAGTAACAGGAGCAACAGGCCCAACTGGTGTGACTGGCCCAACTGGGGCGAGTGGTGTAACTGGTCCAACTGGAGAAAGCGGGTCAACAGGAGAAACCGGATCAACAGGAGTTACTGGCCCGACTGGGGTCACGGGCTCAACTGGTGTAACCGGAGTAACCGGATCGACAGGAGAAACGGGATCAACTGGTGCGACGGGATTAACTGGAGAAACCGGCCCAACTGGAATTACAGGAACAACCGGAGCAACGGGATCGACAGGAGAAACCGGTTCAACAGGAACAACGGGAGAAACCGGCTCAACCGGAGCAACAGGGCCAATAGGAGTAACTGGTGCAACGGGAGTAACAGGAGCCACCGGATTAACCGGGCCAATCGGGGATACAGGAGTGACTGGGGCAACCGGCCCAACCGGCGCAATAGGAGAGACCGGTGTAACAGGAACAACCGGAGAAACGGGATCGACAGGAGCGACTGGGGTAACTGGTGTAACCGGGGGAACGGGAACAACCGGCTCGACTGGTGCAACAGGACCGACTGGATCAACCGGAGAAACCGGCCCAACTGGGGTAACGGGCTCAACAGGAGAAACTGGCTCAACAGGAGAAACCGGGGCGACGGGAGAAACCGGATCGACAGGTGCAACCGGGGCGACCGGTGTAACTGGGGCAACAGGAATAACCGGAGAAACCGGCCCAACTGGGGTAACGGGCTCAACAGGAGTGACTGGAGTAACAGGCCCAACAGGAGTAGCCGGATCGACAGGAGAAACCGGATCAACTGGTGCGACGGGATTAACTGGAGTGACCGGAGTAACAGGTGCAACAGGAGCAACTGGCTCAACGGGAGAAACGGGTCCAACTGGTGTAACAGGCCCAACCGGATCGACAGGAGAAACGGGGTCAACTGGAGTGACTGGGGCAACAGGCCCAGCAGGAGAAACCGGAGCAACTGGACCATCAGGAGCAACAGGATCAACAGGAGAAACCGGAACCACGGGCTCAACCGGATCGACTGGAGTAACAGGTCCAACTGGTGTAACTGGTTCAACCGGAGAAACTGGTCCAATTGGTGTAACCGGCTCAACCGGCCCAACTGGGGTCACGGGCTCAACCGGTGCAACTGGAGTAACTGGAGCAACGGGAGAAACTGGCCCAACAGGAGGAACTGGGTCAACCGGTGCAACAGGGGTAACTGGAGAAATCGGTCCAACCGGAGTAACCGGTGCCACGGGAGAAACCGGCACAACCGGAGTAACAGGCCCAACTGGTATAACCGGAGAAACGGGCTCAACTGGAGTGACTGGGGCAACGGGGATAACAGGAGCGACTGGCGCAACCGGAGTAACAGGGTCAACAGGAGTAACCGGCGTAACGGGATCGACCGGAATAACAGGCGCGACAGGCTTAACCGGTGTGACTGGCCCAACTGGTCCAACGGGAGTGACAGGATCAACCGGATCGACAGGAGTAACCGGTCCAACAGGCACAACCGGAGTGACTGGTGCGACCGGAGAAACAGGATCAACCGGAGCAACGGGTGCATCCGGGGTAACGGGGTCAACCGGATCAACCGGCATAACAGGCCCAACAGGTGTAACTGGTATAACCGGATCAACGGGTGTAACTGGAGTAACCGGCCCAACAGGGTCAACGGGGGTAACTGGAGAAACCGGATCGACAGGCGCAACGGGCCTAACCGGCTCAACTGGATTAACAGGCGCGACAGGAATAACCGGCTCAACCGGCCCAACGGGAGGAACTGGGTTAACTGGTGCAACAGGAGTGACTGGCCCAACAGGTGTAACGGGATTAACAGGCGCAACCGGCTCAACCGGCCCAACGGGAGGAACTGGGTTAACTGGTGCAACAGGAGTGACTGGTCCAACAGGTGTAACGGGATTAACAGGCTCAACCGGCCCAACGGGAGGAACTGGGTTAACTGGTGCAACAGGAGTGACTGGCCCAACAGGTGTAACGGGATTAACAGGCTCAACCGGCCCAACGGGAGGAACTGGGTTAACTGGTGCAACAGGAGTGACTGGCCCAACAGGTGTAACGGGATTAACAGGCGCAACCGGCGCAACAGGCTCAACAGGAGTAACTGGAGCAACTGGAGAAACAGGCTCAACCGGAGTAACCGGTTCAACGGGAGTGACTGGAGCAACAGGCTCAACCGGCTCGACTGGTGTAACCGGGGCAACAGGAGTAACAGGAGTAACGGGCCCAACTGGAGCAACAGGACCAACCGGCGCCACAGGCAGTACACCAACCTTGCTCTTCACAAGAACCAACGGGCCGCTCACTGTTTATCCGCCGTTAAATACAGAAGTTCCCATTGCTACGCTGGCAATCCCGGTTAACGCTTTGCAGAATGTAAAGCTTGATTATGCACTCAGTGTCGCGCTAACAACTGCAGCCAATTCAAACTTTGTTTTTGAGGTGAGATTATATAGGGGAACAGTACAAATTCATACAAGAACTCTGTCGCGAACTAGTACTACCGCAGCTACGGATAGTTTTTCGATTGCTGATACAACAGTGGATACAGCACCGACCGCAGGAACAAATACGTACCAGCTGAGAGTTATTTTCACAACTGCGAATAATATAACAACAGCGACAGCTCTCAATATCGATTTTAACAGCATTCGTTTCCCGACAACCTAATACAACAGCAGACTGATATTTTAAAGATGAAAGACCTGACTTATGCACAGTTAGGTCTTTTTTCTGTAAATGCTGCATGATGCAGCCTTAAAGAACATTTAAAAATTTGCCCAATAGAAGTGGGGTTTTGCCACACCTTTTTTTATCATGGAAATATTATGAAAATAGAGGTGGTGTAATGAGAAAAGGAGATACTTGGTATAACAGATACGACTCTTGGGATTACGACTGCCGGAATAGTAATGAGTGTTGCTGTCATTTTCAACATAAAAGAAGAAATCAAAGGCGCAGTTATCAAAATCGGGCACATTGCTGTGAAGGATTCTGTTGCGAAAACTCTTGCTGTCATGAAAGATGGTGTCCATGCTGTCATCCAAATCATTTTCATGTAAGAGGATTCACCGGAGCAACGGGGTGCACCGGAGCAACGGGGCTGACTGGAGCAACGGGATTCACTGGAGCAACGGGGTTTACCGGAGCAACGGGGTTTACCGGAGCAACGGGCTCGACTGGGAATACCGGAGCGACTGGGGTAACCGGCGTCACTGGAGATCCCGGCGCGACTGGAGCCACCGGCGCCACGGGAGCAACGGGAGTAACGGGCTCGACCGGCGCCACCGGCGCGACTGGAATAACCGGTGCCACCGGGGTAACGGGAGCAATGGGATTCACCGGAGCAACGGGAGTAACAGGCTCGACTGGAATAACCGGCGCCACCGGGGTAACGGGAGTAACGGGAGTAACCGGAGCAACCGGTGTAACGGGAGCTACCGGAGCAACCGGAGCAACCGGCGCAACTGGGGTAACGGGAACAACCGGAGTAACCGGAGCGACCGGGGTAACGGGAGCCACGGGAGTAACCGGTGCAACTGGGATAACGGGAGCCACTGGGGTAACGGGAGCAACGGGAGTAACAGGCTCGACTGGAATAACCGGAGCAACCGGGGTAACCGGAGTAACCGGAGTAACGGGAGCAACCGGAGCAACCGGCGCAACTGGGGTAACGGGAACAACCGGAGTAACCGGAGCGACCGGGGTAACGGGTGCCACCGGAGTAACCGGAGCAACTGGGATAACGGGTGCCACCGGGGTAACGGGAGCAATGGGATTAACCGGCGCAACGGGAGTAACAGGCTCGACTGGAATAACCGGCGCCACCGGGGTAACGGGAGCTACCGGAGCAACCGGCGCAACTGGGGTAACGGGAACAACCGGAGTAACCGGAGCGACCGGGGTAACCGGAGCCACCGGAGTAACCGGGGCAACAGGAGCAACCGGGGTAACGGGAGTAACCGGAGCGACCGGAATAACTGGAGCAACCGGAGTAACGGGGGTAACAGGGGATACTGGAGCAACCGGAGTAACGGGAGTAACCGGAGCGACCGGAGTAACCGGCGCAACTGGGATAACGGGAGCCACGGGAGTAACCGGAGCAACCGGGATAACCGGAGATACTGGAGCAACCGGAGTAACCGGAGTAACCGGGGCAACAGGAGCAACCGGGGTAACGGGAGTAACCGGAGCGACCGGGGTAACGGGAGCCACCGGGGTAACGGGAGTAACCGGAGCGACCGGAATAACTGGAGCAACCGGAGTAACAGGAGTAACCGGAGTAACAGGAGTAACCGGAGATACTGGAGCCACCGGAGTAACGGGAGCCACGGGAATAACCGGTGCAACAGGAGTAACCGGAGCAACTGGGGTAACCGGAGCAACTGGGGTAACCGGCGCCACCGGAGCAACAGGAGTAACCGGGGTAACCGGAGCAGGCGCGATCATTCCCTATGCTTCAGGTCTTCCCACTGCCGTGACGACCATTGCCGGCGGATTAATCGGAACGGTGAGCCTTGTCGGGTTCGGCAATTCTGTAACGGGCGTCAATGTCGGAGGGGGAGGTGCAATTGATCTCACCGGGGCCGGAGGAACTCTGCTGAACTTTGCTTTTTCTGCTCCGAGAAGCGGAACCATTACATCAATTGCCGCTTATTTCAGTACAACCGCAGCATTGTCGCTTGTCGGCTCGACTGTTACGATAACCGCACAATTATACAGTTCCACAGTGCCGAACAATACGTTCACGCCGATCCCCGGAGCATCCGTCACTTTAGCTCCTCCCCTCACCGGCATATTGTCAATCGGCAGCATCAGCAACGGAATCACGACAGGGCTGAACATTGCGGTAACTCCTCAAACCCGGCTGTTAATGGTATTCTCCGCCACTGCGACAGGCCTTTCGCTTATTAATACAGTGGCGGGATATGCAAGCGCGGGAGTTACGATTTCTTAAGTGAAAACGGCCAGACTGGTGCGGATCATCTAAGCTTGGAGAAGATATCACTTTTTCTTCAAGCTTTTTTGTTTTTACGTCTTTTTGGATAAATAAAGGCTGACGGGAATTCCCCGACAGCCGGCAGAAGTATTTACAAGCCTTCTGAAGTTAATCAGTATCTTAATGAAGACGTCTTTAGTGAGTTCGAATCATCCGTTGTGCCGGGAGTGTGAATCATCATCGAAACAGCGGTGCCCTCATCCGGGGTGCTGGTGATCGTCAATTCACTTCCGCAAAAATGCTTCAGCCGCCGATTGATATTTTTCAGGCCGACACTGCGATTAACGTCAGAAGATAAAATATCTTTCTGTATGTCCGGCATGATGCCGGTTCCATTATCCTCCACTTTGATAAAATACGTGTTTTCGCCTTGTTTTTTCGCTGTCAGCTTTATCCGTCCGCCGCCTCTTTTCTTACTGATCCCGTGATGAACGGCGTTTTCCACCAATGGCTGTATCATTAAAGGCGGAAGGGGGAAGTCAATGTCCTGTTCAATATCAAAAAGGATATCAATCCGTTTGCCGAAGCGTGTTTTTTCTATAGAAAGATATGACGTAATGATAGAAGTTCGTTTCTGAATGAGCTGATGTCCGAAGTGTTTTGAAAATCAAAACTCATCCTTAAATAGTTTGTAAATGCAGCAGTCGTTTCCCGTGCTTTTTCAATATCCAAATGGCTGAGCGCGATGATCGTATTTAATACATTGTAAAGAAAATGAGGCTTAATCTGCGACTGAAGAAATGCCATTTCTAAATTTGTGGCTTGGTGAGCCGTATGCTTCATCAAAATTAAATTTTTAATACGCGCGGTGAATTCAGAGTAATGATAAGGCTTTTGTAAGATGTCGTTTGCTCCGGCATGAAACGCCTTGTATTTGTCATGGCTGATAATGGCTGCCGTAACGATAAGAACCGGCAGATCGACCATGCTGAATCTTTCGCGGATGTTTGTGCAGACTTCAAAACCCGTCATGTCGGGCATCATCAGGTCTAATATGACCAAGTCAAGCTTCGAGGAAGAGACAGCTTGAAGCGCCTCTTTTCCGCTTTTTACTGCGATTACGTTATAAGGAACACCTTCCAGCATATCCGTTAAAATTTTCAAACTCTCGATGTTATCGTCGACGATCAGAATCGTCGGAGCATCGATTTTTTCTGAGTGATAAGGCGTGACCAGCGAAATATCCGACATTCTCTGCCCGGGCTGTGATTCAGGAAGTTCGGTCTTTGCTTCCGGTAAAGAATCAATTTGAGCGGCGGGTAATGTAAAATGAAAGGCTGATCCTTGCGCCGCCGCTGACTCCGCCCAGATGTCCCCGTTTTGGAGCTTGACGAGCTGTTTCACAATACTTAAACCTAAACCCGTTCCATCTTCTTCCGTCCCTCCCGCTTGCTGAAAAGAATCAAAAATGGTTTCAAGATCAGCCTCAGGAATGCCGCTGCCGGAATCGGCCACCGTGATTTGAATCATTTTGTCATTCAGGCTTTCAGCAGAAAGAATAATGTTCCCCTCGGATGTGTACTTGATTGCGTTTTCAACAAGATTGGTTAAGATTTGCCGGAATCGGTTTTCATCTGCAAGCACCAAAGGGAGGCCGTCCGGCACATGATTAAGAATGGCAAGTTTTTTATGTTTGGATAAAAGCCGGTAGAAGTTCATCTCACTGCATATGACGGCATGCACATCGACGGGAACCGGACGAATCTGCAGCATACCCTGCTTCATTTTTTCCAAATCAAGAATATCATTTACGAGATCGGAAAGTCTGTAGCCCATACGGATGATCAGCTGCATATTTTCTTTCTCTTCCTCTATCGTCTTCTTTTTTCTGCCGGCTACAAGAGTTTGGCATATATTAATAATGCTGTTCAGCGGCGTCTTGAATTCGTGTGAAGTTTTGGCGATAAATTCATCTTTCAGTTGGTCGATTTTGACTAATTTCCGTGAGAGGACTTCATTGTCCCGGAAAGCTCCGGCGAATTGCTGCGCCATCAGAAGAACCACCGCCAATAAAGCGATGACTGTCGGCAATGAATAGAGCGAATTAAAAGAAAAAGCCGTTTTGCCGCTGTAAGCTGAAATGGTCGTAAGAATCACAAAAGCGCTCATCGAGACGGATGCGAGTGTAAGGTACGTGCTTCCTTTTATTTTTCTTATGGCGGCAATCGTAAAAATATATGTAATATAAAACAGAGTCGTAACGGCAAGCACAGAATGTAAAATGTATGAGAGATGGTCAATGAAACTTCCGGACATAAAATCAGTGATCAAGATGGTCCCGGATAAAGCGGTTAAAATGGTGATCGTCGTTTTTGAAACAATTTCTCTGTATGCATAAAAGAGATAAAGAAAAACCGCCATGCTGACAAGCACGGTTGAGATGATACGCAAGGAATTCAGCAATGAAAATGAAATAGACGGAAAGAGGAGAAAGATAATTCTTTCTTTCCCGATCATAAGAATAATGGCAGAAAAAAGCAGACACATCACGGAAAAGAACAATAAATGTTTATCCTTTGTCCGTTGCAGAAAAAAGCCGAGAAAATATAAACCGGTAATGAAAAAAGCCGTAATCATAATGGAATCATTGAAAAAGGAAATTTGATTCTCACGTATAATTTGTTCTTGAGTCCCAAACGTTATTGGTTTTGCGATCCCCCAGCCGGGAACTTTTCCGAAATTCGAAAAATGCAGGACAAGTTCATTGTCACCCTTGTGAAGCCTGAAAAAACTGCTGTACGGTTTGTTCTGCGCCTTAAAATCAGCTTTTTCTGAAGGATTGCCGCTCTGTCCGATTACTTTTCCATTAAGGTAAAGGCGGTTTGAACTGTAGATAAAAGATGTGCTGATCCCCAAAACCTGATTGTCTTCATTTGATCGGATTGTCAGTTTGTACGTCCCGTAATCCACATCGGCCGTTTTGCCGAACAGCTTCACATTGACAGGGACATCAACGAGTACGGGATTTTTTCCTTTTGCTGAATGAAGCGCCTGCGGTGACAGCATCTGATTTGGATATAGAATCCATTTCCCGTTCAGCTGGACATTCCATCCTTTTGAAAATCCCACTTTTCCAGATTGATCACGCCCTGTTCCGCTTGGGGGAGGGATGATCCTGAAAAATGATTCAGGACCATAAAAATCATAAAGAAAGCAGCGTAGCCGCAAATAATCGAAATGGAAATAAATTTTTCTTTCACATCATTACTCCTTTATCCCATTCAGGGGCATTCTATTATCCTATGTAATGTATAAATATTGTAATCACAAACGTTGTAATACAACAAGAGAAAGAAAAAGAATCCAACTATATAGGGCATTGGACATGGTATAATTGAAATTATTTTCAGATATATCTATATTGACGGGTGGGATGCGGTTTGAAAGCGTTAATTGTGGATGATGAGGAACTGGCATTGCTTCATTTTAATCGTATGCTTGAGCGGACAAACGCCTTTCAATCTATTATAACGTTTCAAGATCCGGCAGAAGTTCTGGAGCATTCGGAGCTTTCATCAGCTGATGCGGTGTTTCTTGACATTGAAATGCCCGGGATAAACGGTATTGAGCTTGCTGAATCGATTCAGGAGGTCAATGAAAA
The DNA here is from genome assembly GCF_038004825.1 of Bacillus sp. FSL P4-0334. Lineage (NCBI taxonomy): Bacteria > Bacillati > Bacillota > Bacilli > Caryophanales > Bacillaceae > Bacillus > Bacillus sp. FSL P4-0334. The sequence continues at coordinate 1,820,006 of NZ_JBBORX010000001.1, forward strand.
TATCCAAGTTATTTTTATCACCGCTTATAATGAATTCGCGATCAAAGCGTTTGAATTAAATGCTGTCGATTATCTTTTGAAACCGGTTGACAATGCCCGGCTGCTGACAACTGTTGAGCGGATCCGAATGAATAAAAAACTCAGGACGGCAGAAGAGAATACCGGGACGGATTATGTTATACAATGTTTTGGGAACCTGGACTTTTATCAATCGGTAAATGGTGTCAAAACATACATAACAGTCAAGTGGAGAACATCCAAAGCCCGTGAACTGTATGCATTTTTACTTCTTAATCAAGGGCGCACGGTCAGTAAAGACATGCTGATGGAGATGTTTTGGCCTGCTTATGATATATCAAAAGCAAGCACCCAGCTCTACTCGACAATATATCAGATACGGAAATTAATCGGTCAGCTGCCCTTCAGCCAATCAATAGAAAATACCGATATAGGATACATTCTCCGGCTTTCCGGGGTAAAGGTTGATACAGTTGAATGGGAAAAAACATTAAAAGAGGCTCCTCCGCTCAGCGCAGCTGCACTAACCCGGCACATGAACATTGTCATGTCATATGAGAACCATTATCTCATGGAGAATGGCTATCTGTGGGCGGAGCCGGAAAAAGCGCGTCTTGCCCATCTGTGGCTCAGCAAAGCGTACGAACTGATTGGTTTTCTCATCCAAAAGAAGAATGATCATCAAGCGATGGACATTTGCCTGCAGGTTGAGAAAATAGAGCCCGGTGACGATAAAATTATACAATACAAACTGCAGTTATTTAATAAACTGGGAAAGGTAGAAGAGGCGATAAAGGAATACGAACGCTATAAACAATTAAAAGATAAAATCAATTGACGATTGAATGACCGGACCGGCTGATGCCGGTCTTTTTTTGTGCGCTATTTCTGAAATGATCCCATGTACAGAATTTGTATAGGCCGATTTCATACAATGTAGTTTGGTTCGGATAAGGAGAATCCCATGCTTACCGGCTTGTTCGAACGTAAGTCTATATAAAAGGGGAGGAATAAGACTTGGGAGTGAGGAACTTTTCGTTCAGCCCGAAAAAAAGCAAAAGGCTGAGGCCGGCATTGATTTCATGCTTCACGCTGTTTTTCATCTTCAGCCAGGTTGTCAGCTTTACTCCGATCGCAGCCGCTTCCGGATCACAACAAAGCGAGAGCGGGTTCTTTGATTCAGTTGCAGTCAAAGACGGCAGACAGCAGACTGTTGACGGGTCAAAAGCCAGTGAACCGGCTTTAGCACCGGGAGATAAAGTGACACTGACATACGAATGGTCACTAAAAAACAAGGAAGATGCAAGCGACCGGAATATCACCATAAAGATTCCGGAAAGTTTTACATTAGATAACGATGCCGAAGGTGAGCTGACATCAGCTGATCGGGTGATCGGTATATATAAAGCTGAAGCAAACAGCAGCACGCTGGAAGTGAAAGTGAACGATGCTGGAGCGGATGCCGGGGATGCCAAAGGCTCCATTACACTGTCGGCGAAGTTTACTCCCGACATAACAGATGAGACGAAAATGGCAAAAGCTCTTTTTCAACTGGATGCCGGCAAGACCCAGCAGGTGTTAATACCTGTGAAGAAAGACGGAACAACGGATTCCGAAACAGAAAAAAACACCTCTTCAACACCTGCTGAACCTCAGGAAAAGACAGAGAAAAAATCAGCATCTGCAGACGGCGGGGAGAAAGCAGAACAGACAACGAAACCAAAACCTTCTGCTAAACGCAGTCAATCAAAAATGGCGGTTTCAAGCAAATCTGCCGCTAAAAGCCTTCAATCAGGCGGAAGCCGGATTACGCAAAATATTTTAACTGATGTGAAATTGACGGATGAAAAAGGAAAACCATATGACAAAAACAACCCTGCGAATACGAACTCTCCGGCAAATATCACCATTCAATGGGCGATTCCGAATGAGCTGGGGAAAACAATAAACGACGGTGATCGATATGAATTTGATCTGCCTAAAGAATTTATCATGCATAATGACATTACGAACCAGCCATTGACCGACGGCGATAGTACGTACGGAACTTTTTCCATTAATACGAGCGGCCATGTCATCATGACGTTTAACGGCGAGGTAAAAGAAGATTCTAACGTCAAGGGGTCATTGTATGTAAACACCCAATTCAATCAGAAAGAAATAAAAGGATCAACCACACAAAAGATTAAGTTTCCGGTTAACTCTGATACGCCGGACGTAACGGTTTATTTTAAACCGAATGTCAATAAAACCATTGAGAAATCAGGGTCATTGGATAAAGGTATTAATCCCGGAAAGGTAACGTGGACGGTTGATCTTAATAAAAAGGAAGAAGAAGTTAAAAATGCGAAATTGACTGAAAGCCTTCCGGACGAATTGATTTTCCGCTCTGTGAAAGTGTATGAACTTGATGTGAATATTGACGGCTCGGTGAGTCAGGGAAATGAGATAACTTCAGGTTATACCGTTGGCGAAAACGGTAATGTCACCTTCGCCGGGACGATCGATACAGCCTACCGGCTCATATATGACACGGAAATTAAAGATGAGGCAAAGCCGGGTAAAGGCGGAAACATCACGCTGACAAACAAGGCGGCATTCAGCGGAGACAATGCGGAGCCGATTTCTGCGGAAGCTTCCGTAACAGCGGGTTACGGAAAAATGATAGAAAAATCTTCGACAGGTTATAAAGGAGAATCCCAAACGTTCAGCTGGGCTGTTATGTACAACTACGGTGAGAAAAAGATTGATCAATCCAAAGCCGGCATCAAGGATACGTTCGGATCAGACGATCTGCATCTTGTTCCCGGTTCATTGAAAGTCCTTCCGATTACATTCAGCCAGAACGGCAGCGAACAAGAGGGCGCCCCATTAAAAGAGGGTGAGGATTATACGCTGACTGATAACGGGAACGGCTTTGAAATAAAATTCAAGCAAACTGTCACAGGAGCATATAAGATCATTTATCAATCTCAAGTCAACGATGGGGTCATTATTGACAGTCCTGTCAAATACACCAATACAGCAATGACAGATACAGGGGAATCAAAGGAAACTCCGGGAACCGCCATTCAGCAGAATCTGATCAAAAATTATTCAAATGCAGACTATGAGAAGAAGACGGTTGATTGGACAATCACAGTTAATAAAAACGGTTACACAATGAAAGACTGGACGCTGGATGATCAATTCACCAGCGGAGGCCTGGCGCTCATTGACGATTCATTTCACATGCAAGACACGACTGATAACAAAACGCTGAAAGAAGGAACAGACTATACATTAACAAAAAAACCCGGAAATCAAGGCTTTACAATAGCATTGTTCGGGGATTATGCAGAAACAAACAGTCAGTTTAAGATCACGTATAAGACAAAATTCAACGCTGACTTTTCAAACGAACCCATTAAGAATACGGCTGAGTCGACATGGACGGATAAAAACGGCGGCAAACGCACAAATAAGGAATCGAGCGGCTTCACACCGAACAATCAGACGTCCCATAATGGATTCAAAAACGGCTCATACAACGCCGTTTCAAAAGAAATCACATGGAAAGTCGGCATTAATTATAATGGCGAACCTTCAAAAAATCCTTATATAAAAGATACGATCACAGATGGTCAGCAATTTTTGCATGGATCGGTTGCTGTTAAATCGTATACCATCAGCAAAAACGGCTCCATCACTGAAGGAGAGGCGCTGGATCCTTCAAAATATGAAATAGAGGAGCCGTCAGACGGCAACAAAAATACGTTAACCGTACATCTCAAAACAGATGACGCTGTACCATACCTGATTGAATTTAAAACGTCATTAAAAGGCCAGGTCATCAAACAGAATCAATACACAAACAAAGCAGAGTACTTTAATAATGACCACGCAGACCGAACGCTGACGGGTTCAGTTTCCATCGCAAACGGAGGAAACCTGATTTCTAAAGGCGGCAAACAGAACGGAAACAATATCGATTGGAACATCAATGTCAATGCCAGCCAATCGACACTGGATGACGTAAAAGTCAAAGACACCCCGGATGAGAATCAAATAATAGATGAAGATTCTTTTAAAGTATATCAAGCAAAATATAATGAGAACGGCGTTATGAAAGACAGCAGCGGAAATCTTATTCCGGGTGATGTGCAGCTTGAGAAAGATAAGGACTATAAAGTAGATATGCAAACTGACAATGCCACCGGTGAACAATCATTTGTCCTTACCTTTATAGGCGGCTATAAACAAATCGATCGTGCGTATGTCATACAATATCGTTCTCTCATTAATATTTCCGGCAACAGCGGTCAGGTCAGCAACAAAGTGTCGATATCAGGGACAAATGTTGAGGAGCAGACCCAAGAGAACAACAGCTCAGTGTTTGTCGCCATTTCAAGCGGCGGCGGCTCAGGATCAGGAGAGAAGGGAAGCCTGACGATATCTAAAACAGGATCAGACGGAACATCTCTTTCAGGAGCCGGCTTTCAATTATGGTCTAAAGACGGCAAGCAGCTGCTGCGTACGGGCACAACAGACGATGCCGGTAAACTTACGTTTGGGAATATCCGTTACGGAACCTATGTACTGAAAGAAATAAAAGCTCCGGACGGCTACACCATCAGCGATGCTTATGTAAACGGGGTCTCCGTTACGATTGACGGCAAATCCTCCGCTGCAGGAGCACTCTATAAAGTCATAAATCAAAAAAATAAGGTGACGCTTATCAAAAAAGACGAAAACAACAAGCCTTTGGCCGGTGCTGTATTTAAGCTTGAGAAAAAATCAAGCGACGGCACCTATACTCTGATAAAAAATAATATTGAAAGCGATAAAAATGGGAAAGTTGAGATCAACGGTTTGCCCGCCGGATACTATCGGCTGATGGAGACGAAAGCCCCATCAGGGTTTATCGTAAACACAAAAGCCATTCACTTCTCAATCGCAAAGAACGAAAAGAATCAAGTACCTGATGTTGAATTGGGATCAATGGTGAATTATCAAGGAAAAGCCGCATTAACGAAGAAAGATGCAGACGGCGGGAATCTTGAAGGCGCAGTTTTCAAAATCATCGACAGTGATGGAAAAACGGTTCAGAAAGATCTGGTTTCAGATAAGGATGGAAAAATAGAAACATCCGGCCTTGCACCCGGTCATTACGCCTTCATCGAAACGAAAGCGCCCAACGGATATGTGTTAAATACGGAGAAAGTGGAGTTTACCATCTCAGAAACAGCGGAAGGAAAGCCGGAGTCAACTGACGCAGGAACGGCCGTCAACTATAAAGGCTCTGTCCGGCTGACGAAGGAAGATGCGGAAGGCCGAAACCTTGAAGGCGCAGTCTTCAAAATCGTCGACAGTGATGGAAAAACGGTTAAAGAAGATCTGGTTTCAGATAAGGACGGAAAAGTAGAAACATCCGGCCTTGCACCCGGTCATTACGCCTTCATCGAAACGAAAGCGCCCAACGGTTATGTGTTAAATACGGAGAAAGTGGAGTTTACCATCTCAGAATCGGCGGAAGGAAAGCCGGAGTCAACTGACGCAGGAACGGCCGTCAACTATAAAGGCTCTGTCCGGCTGACGAAGGTAGATGCGGAAGGCAAGAAGCTTGAAGGTGCAGTCTTCAAAATCGTCGACAGTGATGGAAAAACGGTTAAAGAAGATCTGGTTTCAGATAAGGACGGAAAAGTAGAAACATCCGGTCTTGCACCGGGTCATTACGCCTTCATCGAAACGAAAGCACCCGACGGTTATGTGTTAAATACGGAGAAAAAAGAGTTTACCATCTCAGAAACAGCGGAAGGAAAGCCGGAGTCAACTGACGCAGGAACGGCCGTCAACTATAAAGGCTCTGTCCAGCTGATCAAGAAGGATCAAGACGGAAACGTTTTAGACGGTGCAGTATTTAAAATCATTGACAGTGATGGAAAAACCGTAAGAGACGATCTGATGACAAAAGAAGGCGGCAAAATTGACGCCGGCGGTTTGGCGCCCGGAAACTATCAATTTGTTGAAACAAAAGCGCCGGATGGTTATCTGCTGTCAACAACCCCTGTGCCGTTTACGATTAAGGCTGAGAACAGCGGAAAACCGAATCAGGCTGCCCTGACTGCAGTTAACATCAAGAACAGCGTTGTTCTCACAAAATTGGATCAAGGTGACAAACGGAAAGTCCTGCAAGGTGCGAAGTTTAATCTGACAGATGCAAACGGCAAAGTACTGACAGAGGGTCTGACGACAGATGAGCACGGACAAATTATTGTACGGGGACTGAAAGCGGGCGAATATCAATTTATCGAAACAAAAGCGCCTGAACTTTACAGTTTGGATCAAACGCCAATATCATTCAAGATCACAAATACCGACATAAAACCAGTCGAAATCAGTGCGGAGAATACACTGACGCCTGGTGATGTCACACTGACAAAAGTGGATCATGACGATAAAAATAAGGTGCTGGAAGGTGCTGAATTCACGATCACGGATTCTGCCGGACATCCGGTAAACACCGGCGGCAGCAAAGAACGGCCGGCGGTATGGAAGACGGATCAAAAGGGCCGGTTTACGGTGAAAGGATTAGCGCCCGGGCAGTATCGATTTATCGAAACAAAAGCGCCTGACGGCTATCAGCTGAACGAAAAACCAATTGAATTCACAATTGAAAAAGGACAGTTAAAAGCCGTTGAGGTCGTCGTTTCTAATAAGAAATTAAAAAATCCCGCACCTGGGAAAGACACACCGAATCATCAAACGAATCAAGGCGGGCATCATCCTGATACCAATGGTAAAACCAATCACTCGGATACAGGCAAAAACCTGCCGAAAACCGGTGATACGGACGGTATGATGCCGGTCACGGCCGGTATTCTGCTGCTATTAGCCGGCGGAGCCGCGGCTGTTGTATCAAGAAAGAAGAAAGCAAGGAATAGATAGACGTTATCGCACCTGATCATGTAAGAATCGATCAGGTGCTTTTTTAAAAAGAGAATCATTTCTCACCAAATATTCACCGCATGACGTACAAGAAAGGAATTTTCTTCATGGTTAAAAAAATGATCATTGCCGTTCTTATTTTGTCCGGGCTGCTTCTCATTTCCTCTCCTCTCATGAAAGGCTGTTTGATCGCGTACCTCAGTAAAAGCCAAATTGAATCGGAATTGACCGCAGAACAAGCGCGGAAAAATAACATGAAAAAAGCGGACTATGATTTTGAATCCATTCATCCGCCCGGTTTCAGGGAAACAGTTCAGTCAAGTTTTAATCGCAAACCAAAACCGATAATCGGACGGATAACCATCAGCAGCATCGATTTAGACCTTCCGATTTTAAAAGGCACAACCAATGAAAACCTGCTGATCGGCGCGGCAACTATGCGTCCGGATCAGAAAATGGGCGAGGGAAACTACCCGTTGGCAGGCCACCATCTGAAGCAGGAGAACCTATTGTTCGGCCCTCTTTTACACATAAAAAAAGGCGCGCAAATCGTGATGACCGACTTTAGAAAAGACTATATTTATTCTGTAACATCAAAAACCATGATTTCAGAAATAGAAGCAAACGCAATTCAGGAGACAAAAGATAAAGAGATTACATTAATCACATGCGACAAAGCGGTAAGAACCGAAGGACGCCTGGCCGTCAAAGGGAAATTGATTGATATTTCCGGTCATTCAAATGTATCTCGGCCATCATAGAGAAACACTTTTTCAACTGAATATACGTCCGCTGTTAAACATCCCGAGACTGGCTTCTGTCAGTCTTTTTTTGCGCAGCGATTATAAAAAGTTCATCCTTCTTATCTCTCTTGAGGGAAATTATACCAGACTGCACTTTTTGAAAGAAATGACAAGAGAAAAAGATCACGAAAATTCTAAAAAGTGAGAAACAAAGATTTAAAAAGTGGTATGATTTTAGGAGGAAAGGACGGCTGGTGCTGTGTTGGAAGCGAAGCGGTTTTATGTCTCTCTGCAAATGAAAATCGCCGGATTAATTGCGGCTTTATTAATACTTGTCATCGGAACGCTCACAGTTATATTTGCCTTTCAGCAATTAAAGGAAGGCCAGAAGCAGGCTGAACAGCTGGCGGTGCAAACGGCAAAAACCATTTCATACATGCCTCCTGTAAAAGAGGCGTTCCGGCTTGCGGATCAAGAGGCTTTTACAAAGTTAGATGTCATTGAACAAATGAAAGAACAGGCAGGCGCGCACGCCGTCTACATCACTGATCAAAAAGGGCATGTTGCATTTCATTCGGCCCGAAGCAGTATTCCGAAAGAAAATCAAAATCTGCAAAATAAAACCGTCATGTTCGGCGGGTCACCGGTTTCCGACGGAATGAAGGCTGTCCGGGGGAGCGCCCCGGTTATTTTGGAGGAAAAAAATCATAACGAAGTCGTCGGAACGGTGACAGTCGAGTTTTTACAAGATGAGATAGAAAAAGATATGAAAGCGCATCTGCGGCATTTAGGCTATTTTGCATGTTTGGTGTTTCTTATCGGCATCGGGGGAGCGGCGGCGCTCGCAAAAAGCATCCGTAAAGATACACTCGGCCTTGAACCGCATGAAATTGCAGCGCTGTACAGGGAGCGCAATGCGATGCTCCTTGCGATTAAAGAAGGGATTATCGCCGTAAACAAAGAAGGCGCGGTAACCATGATGAATTTATCTGCGGCTGATATGCTGAATCTTCCGGAACCGATGATCGGAAGGCATATAAAAGAAATCATGCCGGGCGCAAATCTCATGCCGGTGTTGGCAGGGGGAGAATTACCGCCGAACGTGGAGGTGCGTGCCGGAGATAAAGTATTTATCTTAAACGTGAAAGAAATGAAGCAGACCGGACAAGTATACGGAGCGGTGATCAGCTTCCGCGAAAAAACGGAGCTCAAGAAACTCATTAACAAGCTGACTGAAATGAAAAAATACTCAGAGGATCTTCGGGCGCAAACGCATGAATTCTCGAATAAGCTTTACGCGATCCTCGGTCTGTTAGAGCTGGGAGAATATAATGAAGCCATTGAACTGATAAAAGAAGAGTACGCCATCCAGAATGAACAGCACGAAATCCTCTTTCAAAACATTCATTCACAGCGGGTTCAGGCCATACTATTAGGAAAAATGGGAAAGGCGTCTGAGAAGAAAGTGAAGCTTTCAATAGATGAAAACAGCTTTTTAGAATCGCTGCCGGAGCATGTGGGTTCATCTCAGCTCATTACGATCATCGGAAATCTTATTGATAACGCTTTCGAAGCCGTCGCCGAAAAAGAGAAAAAAGAGGTCGCCTTTTTTATGACCGATATCGGCAGGGATATCGTCATCGAAGTGGCGGACTCAGGAGACGGCGTGCCTCAGGAAAAAACAGAAACGATATTTGAAAAGGGCTACTCTTCAAAGGGGACGAGGAGAGGATACGGCTTAGCCAATCTGAAAGAAGCCGTCAGTGAATTGCAGGGATCGATAGAGATTTCGCAGCAAAAGAGCGGCGGTGCCGTATTTACGGTGTTTATACCGAAAGAAACGCCAAAGGGGGAATCTTTGTGATTAACATCGCGATTGCAGAGGACGACTTTCGAATAGCGCAAATTCACGAAAAATTTATCGAACATCTTGATGGATTCAATGTCATCGGTAAAGCAATCAATGCCAAAGACACCATATCGCTGCTTGAGAAACGGCAGCCTGATCTGCTGCTTTTGGATATTTATATGCCTGATGAGCTGGGGACAGATCTGCTTCCCCTTATCCGCGGCCGTTTTCCTTCCGTTGATATCATCATTATTACGGCTTCTGCCGAAACAAGACTGCTGCAGGAAGCGCTCAGGTCAGGCGTTTCCCACTATGTCATAAAGCCGGTGTCGGCACATAAATTTACAGAAGTGCTTTTGCAGTACCGGGAAAAAAGAGAATGGCTGCACTCACAGCCGGAGCTGAGCCAGTCCGTTATCGACATGTTTTTCGGAAGCGGTCAGAAAGAACAAAAACAGCTCAATGATCTGCCGACCGGGATTAATTCGATTACACTTCAAAAAATCAAAAACGCGCTCAGGGAAGCCCAAAAAGGGATGACGGCCGAAGAACTGGGCGAAAAAATGGGCGCCTCCAGAACAACGGCGCGGCGCTACGCCGAGTTTCTCGTTTCTCAGGAAGAAGCGCTCGCTGAATTAGAGTACGGCATTATCGGCAGGCCGGAACGGAAATATTATTTAGCACATGAATAAGGGATGGGAGAAATGAAGCGGTTGGGAGTGCTTCTTGTCATGCTGGCGGCGCTGGTTTCTTTTGACGGACGGCAGATGGCGGGCATCCGTTCAGCCGAAGGGCCGGTTGAAATTGTCGTCCCGGCGGCGCCTCAAGGGGGCTGGGACGTAACGGCAAAAGCTTTGCAATCGGTTATAGAGCGGAAGCAAATATTAGGCCGTCCCGTAAAGATCGTCTATAAACCCGGCGGAGGCGGAGACAGCGGCTGGAAATATGTAAACGAACGAAAAACGGATGTCATCAGTATGAATTCAAGCCTGCTGTTAAGCAATGAAATTTTGGGACAAAGCCGGCTGAAGGCAGCTGATTTTACGCCTTTGGCCATTATCGCAAAAGAGTGGCAGACCGTCGCTCTTCCGAAGGATTCAAAGATAAAAAGCGGAAAGCGGCTGCTCGGCGATATTAAAGCACATCCGGGCGGCATAAAAATCGGATTTGCGCCCGGCCTCGGAAATGATGACCAGCTCTCCTTTGCGAGAGCGGCGGAAATGGCCGGAATTTCTCCGTTTGATATCCGCTTTTTTCAATACGGGAGCAGCAATGAAGTCATTGAAGCTCTTATCAGCCACGAGATAGACGCCGCCTCAATGACCATTTCAGAAGCGAGAGACGCCTATCGGAAAGGGAAAATCACATTGGCGGCCGTTACGTCGGACAAAAGGCTCTCCGGCTTCAGCGATGTGCCGACATGGAAAGAGCAGGGGGTGCCGTTTGTCTTTGCGCACTGGAGAGGCATCATGGGGCCGAAAGACATGACCGAAGGCGAGATCGCCTATTGGGATCAGGCTTTGAAACAGATTACCTCATCCGCGGAGTGGAAGCAAATGTTGAAAAAACGGGATTGGGAGAGCTTTTATAAAAACAGCAGCGGCGCAAAACGCTTTTTAGAAGAGCAGACCGAGTTTTATAAAGAGATGATGAGCAGCGAAAAATAAGCCTTCCGCATATTTGCGGGAGGCTTTTTATTTATAAATGAACAAAATGAACGAAAAGGTTATAAAAAATTAAAAATCTTTAAAATCCAAAATATTTACTTCAATATCCAATTCTCATAAGATAGCAAAAAGGCGGATAAAGGGGATCGGGCCTTTAAAATGTAAGCGTATTCATGATAAGGGGGACATACTGTGTTAGCAATCTTAGGCTTTCTTATGATGCTTGTTTTTATGGTGCTGATTATGACAAAACGGCTTTCAGTGTTAACGGCGCTCGTATTAACGCCGATCGTGTTTGCGCTGTTTGCCGGGTTTTCTTTTAACCGGGTCGGCGAGATGATGATTTCCGGGATTGAACAGGTGGCGCCGATTGCAGTCATGATTATGTTTGCGATTCTTTATTTCGGCATTATGATTGATACCGGTTTATTTGATCCGATGGTGTCGCGTATTTTAAAGCTGGTTAAAGGCGACCCGCTCAAAATTGTAGTCGGAACAGCCGTTTTAACCATGCTTGTCGCACTGGACGGAGACGGCTCGACGACGTATATGATTACGACAAGCGCAATGCTGCCTTTGTATATCATGCTCGGAATCCGTCCGATTATTTTAGCGGGAATCGCCGGTGTCGGCATGGGTATCATGAACACGATACCATGGGGCGGCGCGACGCCGCGTGCGGCGAGTGCGCTCGGCGTTGACCCGGCAGAGCTGACGGGGCCGATGCTGCCTGTCATTGCCAGCGGAATGGTGTGTATGATTGTGGTCGCTTATGTACTCGGAAGGATGGAAAGGAAACGGCTCGGGGTGATCGAATTAAAGCAGCCGTCCCATACAAATGAAACGGCTGCGGCTGAGGAAGATGAATGGAGGCGGCCGAAACTGTGGTGGTTCAATTTACTGTTAACGCTTTCTTTAGTGGGATTTTTAGTGTCAGGAAAAGTGAATTTAACCGTGCTGTTCATCATTGCGTTTTGTATCGCGCTGATTGTCAACTATCCGAAGCTTAACGATCAAAGGGAGCGTATTTCAGCCCATTCGAGCAATGTGCTTGCGATCGGTTCGATGATTTTTGCCGCAGGCGTGTTTACCGGAATTTTAACGGGGACGAAGATGGTTGATGAGATGGCCATTTCCCTCGTATCGCTTATTCCGGAACAGATGGGGGGATTTATTCCGGCAATTGTTGCCTTAACGAGCGGTATTTTTACATTTCTGATGCCTAATGACGCCTATTTTTACGGCGTGCTGCCCATTTTATCCGAGACCGCCGTGGCGTACGGTGTAGATAAGGTGGAAATCGCCCGCGCTTCGATCATCGGCCAGCCGATTCATATGTTAAGCCCGCTCGTGCCGTCGACGCATTTATTAGTCGGGCTTGCCGGGGTCACCATTGATGAACACCAGAAATTTGCCATGAAATGGGCGGTTCTTGCCGTTATCGTCATGACGGCCTTTGCGCTCATCATCGGCGCAATCACGATTTTTTAACATAAAACACCCGGTTCGTCGCACACTAAAGGCATCAGAGGAGGTGCCATGATGAGTGATCCGTTTATGCCGCTTTTTTCAGTGAGAAGCGGGGCCGGTTTTAAAGCGGCGGACGGCGTTTACGGACTGACCGTGCAGATTGCGAATGTTTACTTTATCGAAAATCCCTCAGCTCCGCGGGAAATCATTCTGGTTGACGCTGGAATGCCTCAATCGGCGGAGATGATAACAGAAGAAATGAAACGCCGGTTCAAAGAGGGGTATCAGCTGAAGGCGGTCATTTTGACACACGGTCATTTTGATCATGTCGGTGCGATTGAAGAGCTGCTTGAGCTTTGGGATGTGCCGGTTTACATTCATGAAAAGGAGCTCCCGTACGTCACGGGGAAAGCGGATTATCCGCCTGCCAGGCCCGATGTGAAAAAGGGGCTTGTCGCAAAGCTGTCACCGCTGTTTCCGCGCCATACGATCCGCATTCCGTCCGTTCAGGCACTGCCTTCAGACGGTACCGTTCCGTTTCTTGAAGAATGGAAATGGGTGCATACGCCCGGCCACACACCCGGCCATATTTCATTATTCCGGGATAAAGACCGCGTTCTGCTTGCCGGTGATGCCGTGATCACTGTTGAACAGGAATCGCTTGCGGACGTTGTCATTCAAAAGCAAGAGCTTCACGGGCCGCCCGCTTATTTTACAGCGGATACGCAGACGGCGGCCGCATCCGTTCAGAAACTGGCCGAACTGGAGCCGGAAGCGCTTTTGACGGGTCACGGAATTCCGATGACGGGAAAAAACTACCGTGAGGATTTGCTTACACTGGCTGAAAAACTGCATTCCGTTTTGTAAAACACCTGCGAACATCACAGGTGTTTTTTCTTTGCAGTTTCCAGTATGATACAAAAAAACCATTGTGTTCACTCCTAAAAACGATACAATGGGAAACAGATGTAAATTGAAGGAGAGAGTTTTTTGAAACATACGGAAATACTTTGGGATGAGGCGAAGGATTTTATTGATGTCTGCTATCAGGAACTCGGAATGGAATCGCAAATCAACGCGCGTCTGCACGCGATAAAAGATGAGATAGATCGGACGGGAAGTTACGTCCATACGGCGGAAGAGCTTGAACACGGGGCGAAAATGGCGTGGCGCAACAGCAACCGCTGTATCGGGCGTCTGTTCTGGCAATCGCTGAACGTCATTGACCGGCGCGGTGTGAACACGAAAGAAGAGGTGCGCGACGCATTATTTGAACATATCAAAATCGCCACGAACGGCGGAAAAATTAAACCGACGATTACGATTTTCCCTCCTGAGAAGAATGGGGAAAAACAAGTGGAGATCTGGAATCACCAGCTCATCCGCTATGCGGGATATGAGACTGAAAAAGGAAGAGTCGGTGATCCGGCATCATATGAGCTGACGGCTGTCTGCGAAAAACTCGGCTGGCGCGGGAAGCGGACCGATTTTGATATTCTGCCGCTGCTTTTCCGGATGAAAGGGGACGGGCAGCCGGTCTGGTATGACCTGCCTCAGACGCTCGTGAAAGAAGTGCCGATCACCCATCCGGATATTGAAGAGTTTGCCGATTTAAATCTCAGATGGTACGGGGTTCCGATTATCGCCGATATGAGGCTTGAAATCGGCGGGCTGTCGTACAACGCGGCGCCTTTTAACGGATGGTATATGGGAACCGAAATCGGCGCAAGGAACCTTGCTGACGAAAAACGGTATGATATGCTCAAAAAAGCCGCTGCGGTCATGGGGATTTCCGCCAGCCTGAATACCGACCTGTGGAAGGATCAGGTGCTGGTGGAACTGAATAAGGCAGTGCTCTATTCATACAAAAAACACGGTGTCAGCATTGTCGATCACCATACGGCGGCGAATCAATTTAAACGCTTTGAAGAACAGGAACAAGACGCGGGAAGAAAGCTGACGGGCGACTGGACCTGGCTGATTCCGCCGATCTCGCCGGCTTCCACCCACATTTTCCATAAATCATATGACAATACGATTGTGAAGCCGAATTATTATTATCAGGACAAGCCTTATCAGTAACTGATGGTAAAAGTGCGGTACCCTTTCAGACGGTGTGATTCTTCGATGGTTATGCCGGTGACATTTGAGAAGGGGCTGCCTTTTCTGACTGCTTCGGCAAATTGTTTTAACGACTCTTCAGGACCTTCGGCAAGGATTTCCACCCGGCCGTCATCACGGTTTTTTACCCAGCCGGCTACCTTATGTCTGTCGGCTTCCATCTGGACGAAGTAGCGAAAACCTACGCCCTGAACCCGGCCGTCTGCAATCATATGATATTGAAGCATGGAAAAACCACCTTTTTCTTACTATGATAAAGGAAAGATATGAGATTTCGCAAAGGATGTGAACGAGGTGACGCAAGACTATTCTGTCTTATCTATCAATCTCGGAAAGCCCGCAATTCATGAATTTGCCGGCAGACAAATCAATTCCGGCATCATAAAGCGGCCCGCAGATTCTCCCGTCATGCTGTATAAAACCCATTTTGACGGGGACGGGCAAGCCGACTTGAAGCATCACGGAGGCCCCGATAAAGCGGTGTGCGTGTATCCCGCCGAGCATTATTCATATTGGGAAACAACGCTCGCGAGAAAACTTCCCGCCGCCGCGTTCGGGGAGAATGTAACGGTCAAAGGACTGGCCGAACAAGACGTGTGGATCGGAGACGTCTTTCAGCTGGGGGAAGCCGTCGTTCAAGTAAGCCAGCCGCGCCAGCCCTGCGTCAAACTCGCGCTCAAATATGGCATCAAAGATATGGTGCTCCGTGTACAGCAGACGGGATTTACCGGCTTTTATTTCAGGGTGCTTGAAGAAGGATATGTCGATCCGCGTCCCGTCCTCAAGCGTCTGTCGAGAGGAAAAGAAAGCATTTCCGTCTGGTATGCGAATGAAGTGAAATATCGTGATTCCGGCAATCTGTCAGCGATTGAAGAAATACTGCGGGAAGAAGCGCTGTCAGAAAGCTGGAGGGAGTCCTTCCTTAAAAAAAGAGACAGGCTCACTAATGTATAGAAAAAAGCCGTGCTGCACTGACAGCACGGCTGATTTACGTTATGCTTGTTTTTTTGTTTCCAGCAGATTGGCAAGGAAGTACTTTTTGAAGCTTTGAAGCTTTCTTCCTTCATAGTGGGTAATTCCTTTTTTCTTTAACTCTTCTACATACCAGCCTTTACTGCCATAATGCATGTCAGAAAACTCCTTTCTCCGTTCTCCCGTTGAGGAGAGTTTCTTCAGTTTTTGCCAAACTTTTGGCATTGTAACATCTATAAAAAGACGCTGAAAAGGGATAACGCAAAAACTGAGACTTTCGATTCAGAGATGTAAAGCTTTCTTACATATATATGTAAAGGGCGGTCTTTTCATGCTTAATGGCCGGTTAATTTTAACAGCACCGTTCCGAGTGTCATGATTCCGAAAACGACGCCGAAATAAACCAGCATCCCCTTCTTTTTCTTCACTCCGTAAACGGTAAGAATGATGCTTTCAATAAAGAAAATAAACCCGAAGATAATAAACCACATGTTGAAAAATGGCTCCTTTCACAGACATATGTCCAGTGTAGCACAACTCTTATAACGGAGCATAAAAAAGCCGGGCACTGTATCAGTGTCCGGCAAGTTTGACGAGAAGCTGGGCCAAATGCTGTTTTTCATTGTCATCCGCAATGTCCCACAGTTCTTGTAAGAGTTTTTCTTCCGCATTGCGGGGCTCCTCGTGTTTGGCGAGATAGTCCCCGAGGATGGCGGCGCTTTTGATGATTTTGCTGTCATCCAGACCCAGTTTTTTTCCGGCGGAAATTTTCTGATGAAGGTACGCCTTAAATTCCTCGAAATCCTCTAAAATCTGCTGTTTCGTTACGCCGTGCATGGCGTGTATTTCGTTTTCGATTTTGATTTTTTCTTTATCTTTTTTCATGCGTCTCCCTCCTTCGGGTTAGTTGTTGTATACCTGTTTGGAAGGGAGATGAAACATTACAATGCAGTTAAAATAATCGGTTTGTCTTTTGTGATCACGATGGTGTGTTCCACTTGGGCGACAAGGCTTTTATCCGGCGTTTTAAACGTCCAGCCGTCTCCCGCTTCAACAATCGTTTCCGCTTTCGTGGAAATAAACGGCTCAAGCGCGATCACGGTTCCGTTTTTAAACAGCGCGTTATCAAACGGATCATAGTAATTCATGATGTGGTTCGGCGCTTCATGGAGGTTTCTGCCGATTCCGTGGCCCGTCAGCGTTTTAATAACGGTAAATCCATTGGAGCGGGCTTCATGATAGACGGCTCTGCCGATCTGGTTTTGGCGTTTGCCGGCTTTTGCCTGATCCAATCCTTTCTGAAATGCGGATGCTGCGCAATTACAAAGCTTTTGCAGACGTTCATCGCCTTCTCCGAGCACAAATGAAATTCCCGTATCGGAATAAAAACCGCCGAACTCCGCCGAAATATCGATATTTACAAGATCTCCGGCTTTTAAGATTTTAGAGGCGCTCGGGATGCCGTGAGCGACTTCGTCATTTACGCTGATGCATGTCACGCCCGGGAAATCGTATTCCTTCTCCGGAGCGGAAGCGGCTCCGTGCTCGTCAAGCACCGCCTTTCCGATCAGGTCAAGATCTTTCGTGCTCATGCCGGGCTCGGCTTTTTTCTTCATTTCTTCACGCGCCAGCGCGACGATTCTGCCGATTTTTTTAAGGCCTTCTAATTCTTGATCGTTCGTTACAATCATTGTCATTCCCGCTTTCTATTTTTAATCATCTGATTCAAGCTTACCACAACTGGTTTATAAATAGAAAACCAACAAGCCTTATGTGAATAAATGAAGGAAAATTGGTATAGATCACTAGATAACTTATGTGGTATATTTAAGAAAAAAGAAGGGGGATGGGTAAAATGCTTCAATTTTTGCAAAAACTCGGAAAATCATTTATGCTTCCGATTGCCGTTCTGCCCGCCGTTGGTATTATTTTGGCCATTGGCAGAGAGGACTTATTAAATATTCCGTTCATTTACGCGGCGGGGACCGCGGTATTTGATCATCTGCCGCTGATTTTCGCGATCGGAATCGCGATCGGGATTTCGAAAGACAGCAACGGGGCCGCCGCTCTGTCGGGAGCAATTTCTTATATCATGCTGGACGCGGCTGTAAAATCAATCAATTCGACAAATAATATGGCCGTTTTCGGAGGGATAATCGCGGGGTTAATTGCGGGATACACGTATAATCGCTTTAAGGATACGAAGCTGCCCGAATATCTCGGGTTTTTCAGCGGGCGCAGGCTCGTTCCGATTGTAACGGCGCTGATTACCATTATTTTGGCGGGGATCTTCGGATTTGTGTGGCCGCCGATTCAGTCGGTGATTACGTCTTTCGGGGAATGGATGATCGGGCTTGGCGGAATCGGCGCCGGGATTTACGGGATTTTTAACCGGCTTTTGATTCCATTCGGTCTTCATCATGTGCTGAATAATATTTTTTGGTTCCAGTTTGGCGATTTTCACGGAAAAACGGGAGATCTGGCCCGCTTCTTTGCGAAAGATCCGACGGCGGGAACTTATATGACGGGATTCTTCCCGATTATGATGTTCGGGCTTCCGGCCGCATGTCTGGCAATGATTGCCGCGGCTAAGCCAAGTAAGCGCAAAGCGACGGCCGGAATGATGATCGGTCTCGCGCTGACGGCATTTATTACCGGAATTACAGAGCCGATTGAATTTGCATTTATGTTTTTATCACCGCTTTTATACGGGGTTCATGCTATATTAACCGGGTTCTCTTTATTTATCGTGAATGTTCTCGGAATCAGGTCAGGTTTTTCATTCTCGGCGGGGGCGATCGATTATCTCCTCAGCTACGGCATTGCCGAAAAACCGCTTTTGCTGCTCGTTGTCGGGCTTTGTTATGCAGTGATCTATTTTGTCGTCTTCTATATGCTCATCAAAACGTTAAACTTGAAAACGCCGGGACGGGAAGATGATGAGGAAGAGGAAGAAGTGCTTAGTGAAGATACGGCCGGTTCCGTCGAAGAACATGCCATGCTCAAGGGGCTCGGCGGCAGGCAAAACCTCGAAACGATTGATCACTGTGCGACCCGCCTCAGGCTGACTGTGCAGGATACGTCTCTCATTAATGAAGCGGCGCTTAAAAAAGCGGGAGCAAAAGGGGTTATCAAAACGGGGAATAAAACGGCACAGGTCATTATCGGGCCGAACGTCGAATTTGTCGCGGAAGAGCTGAGAGAAGTCGTCCGCCTTGACGATCAGAAGCAGACTTGATAAATCCGGATCACCTATGTGATCCGGATTTTTTTTGAACATATATCAAGTTTCACATAATGTACAAAAAACAACGTTTTCTTCTATGTTAAGATTCATGTAGAACAAGTATGGAGATGATGTAAGGTGACATGGATTGCAGTTGTTTCAATTGTTGTCATAAGCCTGATTAAGATTGTGCTGACATGCCTTCCTACCGGAGCGGTGGAATGGATCCTCCGCAAGTTTGAAACCCATTCAAAGCTCAGTGACGCGTCCGCTGCCGTTTCCCTCGGCGGAAAACGTCTGGAAGGCGAAGACAAACGCCGGGTGATTGATGATTTTAACGAAGCCGTGTTTATCGAACGGCATTATATATACCCAGGGGATGAAGAGCGTTATCTTCATCCGCAAAACGGAGCTGATCCGCTTGTGATTAAGACGAGAAAAGGGAAAAAAGATGTGACGGTGTTTGTATACAGCTACGAAGATCATGTAGATGTCGTCAAACAGCAGAAAAAGAAAGTCGTCGCTTATTCAGTTCTTTCCGACAGCCTGCAAAAGCGCTCTATGGCCGCCGCCGGGAGCTGAACATAAAAAAGCCAGATCATTGATATGATCTGGCTTTCGTTTATTCTTTTTGATCATCTGCTGAGGAATCTTCACGCTTCGTATAATCGAATTGTGAAGGATCCACTTTCTTAAAGCCTTTCGGCTGATAGAAACGAAGCAGATCGCCGTTGATGATCTTATCAGACATTTCAAGCTCAGTCTTGACGAGAGAGTCTTCTTTTTTGTCGACTTCTGAATCATCTAAAAGTCTTCCGGTTTTCGTATCGTAATACTTGCCGGACACTTTCGTATAGTTCGGCGAGATGAAGTCTCCGTTACGGAACGGAATGACTTCTCTGTGCTCTTTCGATAAGATATCTGAACCTGACATGAGATAATCTTTCGTATCGACGCCGAGCAGATGAAGAACGGTCGGCGCGACATCGACTTCACCGGCAAATTTATGATTGCGGCCGCCTTTCACGCCGGGAGCGTGGATAAAGAGCGGCACCCGCTGAAGCTGGGCATTGTCGTATTCAGTGATCTCATCTTTGCCGAGCACTTTCGCCATCGCTTTATTATGGTTTTCGGAGATGCCGTAGTGGTCTCCGTACATCACGATAATCGACTTATCGTACAGGCCGTCTTTTTTCAGGTCATGAAAGAACTGTTCAATTGATTCATCCAGATAGTTCGCGGACTGGAAGTAGTTATTGACGACTGAATCGCCAAAGTCTCCCGCCGGGAAGTCCGTGTCTTCTTTATCCATTCCGAACGGGAAGTGATTGGACAGCGTAATGAACTTCGTATAGAACGGCTGCGGCAGGCTCTTTAAGAGCGGCATGGATTCTTTGAAATACGGTTTGTCTTTCATGCCGTAGTTTTTCGTATTTTCTTCGCTCATGTCATAATAAGCGGAATCGAAAAACTTATCGATGCCTTCCGCTTTGTACATTTCGTTACGGTTCCAGAAAGTCTGCGTATTTCCGTGGAAAGCGGCAGACGTGTACTTTTTGCCTTTTAGGATCGCAGGAACGGACTGCAGCGTGTTTTGCGCTTTATTGACGAAAACCGAACCTTGCGAAAGCGGGTACAGAGAGTTCTCCATCATAAATTCCGCATCAGATGTTTTACCTTGTCCCGTTTGGTGGAAAAAGTTATCAAAGTAGAATGTTTGATTATCGTGCGCCAGTTTGTTTAAAAACGGCGTCACTTCCTTGCCGTTAATTTTGTAATCAATGATAAAGGACTGCAGAGACTCTAATGAGACGTAGATGACGTTTTTTCCTTCGGCTTTTCCGAAGTAGACGTTATTCGGCACGTCATAGTTGGCCTTCATATAGTTTTCCACATCCGTTACATCGCTTGAATCGGCAAGCGCGCGCTGGCTGTTTGATTTCACATTCTGCACGGCATCGTAAATCGTAAAGTTGTACGTGCCCAAGTATTTCACCAGATAGTTTCGGTCAAATGAGCGTGTCAAAAGCTCAGGACGGTCGGATTCCGCGACGGCGAGGTTGATCAGGAACATAAGCACGGCGGAAGCCAAAACGATTCTGAATGATTTCTTCGCCGGTTTTTCAGCCGGTTTTTTCATCTTAAGGGCCAAAATAATCAAAATGACGGTATCCAGGAAGTAGAAGGCGTCTGTCCATCTCATTAACGAGAACGCGCTGTCTCCGAGCTGGCCGCCGTTTGTCTTTGCCTGCATCATGACCGGGATGGTAATGAAATCATTAAAGAATCTATAATAGACGATGTTTGCAAAAAGCAAAAAAGACAATAAAAAATGAATCACAATAATGGCTGTCTGCTGTAATTTTTTCTTGAAAAGAAGCCCAAATCCAAGAAAGAACAAGCTGGAGCTCAGCGGATTCACAAAAAGCAATATTTTCTGGATCGTGTTGTCTATGCCGAGGTTAAAGTTTAAAATATAAGCGACATATGTTTTCACCCACAATAACACGACCGCTATCAAGAAGAAGGCAAGTCCTCTTTCTTTTATAAATGTTTTCATTGTTACACTCCTTTTTTCCGATCACGGTTTAAACGGAACGATAGAAAAAACGAACGTAATCAATATACCATGAAACCAGCAAATAGAAAAGGTGGAAAAGGCTCATCGGAAAAAGGGCGAAAAACGCTGTCGCAACGGCGGTTAATCTGTTAAATGACAGCTTTAAAACATATAAATGGCACAAACTGGGATTGTGTTTCCGTATGATCATACCCGGTTCTATTGAAAAAAGAGGTGAACAGTGATGGATATTGCCCATATCGTGGCTGAAGATAAAATCAAGCGCGCCATTAAGGACGGAGAGTTCGCCGGCATCAAAGGAATGGGAAAGCCCCTGCCGAAAGACGATGCCGCACATCTTCCGGAGTCGCTCAGAATGGGCTACCGCATATTAAAAAACGCCGGGATCGCCGAGGATGAGGGCGCGCTGAAGAAAGAGCTGATGACGCTCGATTATTTGATCGCCAAGTGCCGCAATGAACAGGAGCGGGATCACTTGCGGAACAAACGGACGGAAAAACAAGTCAGACTCGACAAACTGACGGAGGAGAAAGCCATGTTCTCAAAACCCGCATCTTCTCATTATAAGGAGAAAGTGTACAGACGGCTGGGCCGCCCGTAAGCCGGCTCTTTAGATTTTTTTCTGAAAAGGAATGTGCTCCATAAGGCGCGGGTAGGAAATGTGGAGCAGGCCGTTTACGCACTGCGCCTGTAACAGGTGGGGCTCAGCCGGTTCAGGAAGCTCAATCGTCTCATCGATTTCCCCGTAATACCGGTTTTGGCAGACGCCCATGTTCTTTGGAAAAAGGGGTGTGATGTTTCCTCTGATATGCAGCCGTGTTCTTGACAGCAGCCTCAATGTCAATTCTTCTTCGTAAACGCCGGGCATTTCCACAATGACGAATGTGTGCTGTTCATCCTGATAAATATCATAAGTCAGGGTGTTTTTTTGTAAGGAGAAAAAATCTTCGGGAGATTTCCGTTTCAGGACATTGGTCCAAAAGTCGCTGGGCTTGTGCTCGTTCGTAATCTCAAGCCACTTTCTCATTTTTTCGATATCCACTTCGGCAGAACCTCCCTATATTTGATTTGCGATCGGCATTGACGGGTTGGCGATCTGATCCTGATCGCTCACGTCAGGGTCAAGATGGCCCGAATTCAAACATCCGGCGGCCGGCGAAAAATCCCCTAAAGAAAAGTTCGCGCCGACAAATTTGCTGTTGGCGGTGTGGCTGTTTTGTACGGTCTGACCGATATCGACGTTTCCGTTTTGCGTTGCTCCGTTTACTTTTATATTGACGACGTTAATTTGGTAAGGCATTCATAAAAACCCCTTTAATCTATAATGGGCGGCACCGGCGTAATATTTGCGGTATCTGCGGTTCCGATGGCTGTCTGGTCGTTGACATCAGGATCATTTAACAAGTTCTCCATCATCGATTCTATAGGTGACGTATCGCCGAATGAAGAGTTCAGTCCTTGTGATTTGTTATTTGTGGTGGGACTGTTGTATGCCGCTTCCCCAATCGTAATAGATCCGTTGCCAGAAATACTGTTAATCTTCAAATAGTACAGGTTGATAACAGTGGATGGCATCTCTTCACACCTCTTTAACTTAGTTGTACAGTACTGTATGCTTTTTGTGCTCCTGTTGTGAATTCCGCCCGGACATGTTCCCGATAAAACAAGAAGTCAAGGCCCGGTTCCGGCGGGGCTTTTTTTGTTTCAGGGTCTTTCGCAGTATATTTGTGATGAAAGCGCTATAAAAATAGATTGACGACATGTATATACATCATTACAATAGAGTCATAAACATGTATATACAAGTTTGTAAGACAAAATGAAAACGGTTACGGAGGGGTTGGCATGGGTGAGTTTAACCGGGCTGCGCGGCAGATCGCTGAAGCTGTCGGCGGAATCGAAAATATTGAGGCGGCGACTCATTGTGTGACGCGTTTGCGGTTTGCATTAATAGATGAAACCAAAGTAAACCAAAAAATGCTTGATGCAATAGACATTGTCAAAGGATCTTTTGCGGTAAACGGGCAGTTTCAAGTCGTGATCGGGCAGGGGACGGTCAACAAAGTATATGCGGAATTAGTGAAGGAAACGGGGATGGGTGAAGCGTCCAAGGATGACGTGAAGAAGGCGGCAGCGCAAAAAATGAATCCTTTACAGCGTGCTGTGAAAACGCTTGCGGACATCTTTATTCCGATCTTGCCGGCGATCGTCACGGCCGGGCTTTTAATGGGTCTGAACAACATCTTAACGGCGGAAGGCATTTTCTACAGCGCCAAATCGATTGTCCAAGTGTATCCGCAATGGGCGGATCTCGCCAATATGATTAATCTGATCGCGGGGACGGCCTTCGCTTTTCTGCCGGCTTTAATCGGCTGGTCGGCAGTGAAGCGGTTCGGAGGAAGCCCGCTCTTGGGTATCGTGCTAGGGCTGATGCTGGTGCATCCTGATCTGTTAAACGCATGGGGCTACGGGGCTGCCGAGCAGAGCGGCGATATTCCGGTGTGGAACCTGTTCGGCCTTGAGGTGCAGAAAGTCGGGTATCAAGGTCAGGTGCTCCCAATTCTGCTGGCGTCTTATTTACTTGCCAGGCTTGAGCTCTTTTTGACGAAACGGACGCCGGAGGGCATTCAGCTGTTAGTCGTCGCGCCGGTGACGCTTTTGGTCATCGGTTTTCTATCCTTTGTCATCATCGGTCCGATCACCTTTGCGATCGGTAACGCGCTGACGGCGGGATTGATTGCCGTTTTCGGCCAATTCTCCGCCATCGGAGGCCTGCTGTACGGAGGGCTGTATTCGGCGCTTGTGATCACGGGGATGCACCATACGTTTCTCGCGGTCGATCTTCAATTAATCGGATCAAAGCTCGGCGGCACATTTTTATGGCCGATGCTCGCATTGTCAAATATCGCTCAAGGGTCGGCAGCTTTGGCCATGATGTTGATTACAAAAGATAAAAAACAGCGGGGGCTTTCACTGACGGCCGGCATTTCCGCATATTTGGGCATTACCGAACCGGCGATTTTCGGCGTGAATCTGCGTTACAAATTTCCGTTTGTGATCGCCATGATCAGCTCGGGAATCGCGGGGATGTTCATCTCCGTCAAAGGCGTTCTCGCAAGCTCGGTCGGAGTCGGCGGCGTGCCGGGGATCTTCTCCATTATGAGTCAGTACTGGGGTCCGTTTGCGATCGGAATGCTGATCGTACTGATTCTCCCGTTTGCGGGAACATACGGGTATGCGAGGCTGAAACGGCAAAAATAGAAAACCTGCTGGGCGCCTTCTATCAGGCTGTCCCTTTTCCCTTTCAATTCAAAACATTACAGGCGGTGAAGAAAAATGAAAACAGACAGCACACCATGGTGGAAAAAGGCAGCGGTATATCAAATTTATCCGAAGAGCTTTAATGATACGACGGGAAACGGGATCGGTGATCTGAACGGTATTATCGAGAAGCTTGATTATTTGCAGAAGCTTTTAATTGATGTCATTTGGCTTACGCCGATTTACGATTCGCCGCAGAATGACAACGGTTATGACATTCGCGATTATTGCACCATTTATGAAGAATACGGAACGATGGAGGATTTTGAACGCCTTATCGATGAAGCGCACAAAAGAGGAATCAAGGTCGTCATGGATCTTGTCGTAAACCATACATCAGTCGAGCATCGGTGGTTCAAAGAAGCGGTCTCGTCACCCGACAGTCCGTATCGGGATTTTTACATTTGGAAAGACGGAAAGGAAGACGGCCGGGCGCCGAACAACTGGGAATCAAAATTCGGCGGTTCCGCTTGGGAGCTCGACCCGGCGTCAGGCCAGCACTACCTGCATTTATTTGATGTGTCGCAGGCCGATTTGAACTGGGAAAATGAAGAGATGAGAAAACAGGTTTACGACATGATGCATTTTTGGTTCCGGAAAGGGATCGACGGCTTCCGGCTGGATGTGATCAACCTCATTTCTAAAGACCAATCGTTTCCTGATGCCAAAGATGGGCGTGACGGGCGCCCTTATTATACGGACGGGCCGCGCGTGCACGAATTTCTCCATGAGATGAACCGGGAAGTGTTTTCGAAATATGACAGTATGACGGTCGGTGAAATGTCCTCGACAACGGCTGACCACTGCATCCGGTACACAAACCCTGAGAATAAAGAACTCGATATGACTTTTAACTTTCATCATTTAAAAGTGGATTATCCGAATGGTGAAAAATGGGCGCTCGCTCCGTTTGATTTTCTGAAGCTGAAACGGATTTTAGCGTTTTGGCAGACGGAGATGCAAAAAGGCGGAGGCTGGAACGCATTATTCTGGTGCAACCATGACCAGCCGCGGGCCGTATCCAGATACGGAGACGACGGCGTATACCGGACGAAATCAGCCAAAATGCTGGCGGCGGCCATTCATATGATGCAGGGCACGCCTTACATTTATCAAGGTGAAGAGATCGGCATGGGCAATCCGAAATTCGATGACATCGGCTCATACCGCGATGTCGAATCATTGAACATTTACAAAAAGATGAAGGAAGAAGGCGTGCCCGAAAAAGACATTATCGCCATTTTAAAAGAGAAATCAAGAGACAATGCAAGAACCCCCATTCAGTGGAACAGCGGGCCGCACGGCGGTTTCACGACGGGAACGCCTTGGATTCCGGCGGCGGATGATTATCGGGACGTTAACGCGGAAGCGGCTTTGCGGGACCCGGATTCAATTTTCTATCATTATCAGAAGCTCATCAAGCTCAGAAAAGAATATGACATCGTGAGGGAAGGAACGTTTGAGCTGCTTGCTGAAGACGATCCGGCGGTTCTGGCGTACGTCAGACACGGCAAGGATGAAAAACTGCTGTGCATCAACAACTTCTACGGGAAAGAAGCGGACTTTACGGTTCCGCTTAAAGACACGGACGGCTGGCGGTTTACGGTGCTGCTGACGAATGATGAACCGAGGGATGGGCGGCCGGAACGATTGACGCTCCGTCCGTATGAATCGATCGTTTATCATCTGACAAAAGCGTGATACACTAATCTGGGTGGTCAAATGAAAGTGAATAAATACATCACAATCTATAAAGATATGGTGCGGCAGATCGAAAGCGGCCAGCGGAAGGCTGAAGACGTTCTTCCGTCTGAAAATGATTTGTGCGATCAATACGGCACATCACGAGAAACCGTCCGCAAAGCGCTCAATATGCTGGCGCAAAACGGCTACATCCAGAAAATCAAAGGCAAAGGCTCCGTCATATTAGACAGAGAAAAAATGCGTTTTCCCGTCTCAGGCCTGATCAGCTTCAAAGAGCTTTCGGAAACGCTCGGAAAAGAGACGAGAACGACGGTTCACCGTCTCGGGCTGATCCTGCCTCCCTCAGAAGCCGCAAAAGAGCTTGGTACAGAAGCGGATGAAAAGGTGTGGGAAGTCGTCAGATCAAGACGGATTGACGGAGAACATATTATTTTGGACAAGGATTACTTTGTGAAAAAACATGTGCCTCTATTGACGAAGGCGATTTGTGAAGATTCGATCTATGAGTATCTCGAAGGAGAGCTCGGCTTGTCCATCAGCTACGCGCAAAAGGAAATTGTCGTGGAGCCGGCGGGGGAAGAGGACCGGAAGTATTTGGATCTCGGCGGATTCAGCCATATGGCGGTCGTGAAAAACCGCGTCTTTTTGGAGGATACCAGCCTCTTTCAGTACACGGAAAGCCGGCACAGGCTCGATAAATTCCGTTTCGTCGACTTTGCGAGAAGAGAAAAATAAAAACGGACTGCCGCGGCAGCCCGTTTTTTTGTCAGTATCAAAATGAATACTATCCAACAAAAATGTGCGTACTGGTACTTTCAAAAATAATGGCTACAATAGTACATAACGATTGAAAAGGAGAGATCATGAATGTCAGATAAAAAACAGCAGATCATCGAAGCGTATCAATTCAGACACGCCACAAAGGAATTTGATCCTGAGAAAAAAATTTCAGAAAGCGATTTTGAATTCATTTTAGAAACGGGAAGATTATCCCCAAGCTCACTCGGTTTGGAGCCTTGGAAATTTGTCGTCGTTCAAAATCCGGAGCTTCGTGAAAAACTCCGCGAGTTCACCTGGGGCGCGCAAAAGCAGCTGCCGACCGCAAGCCATTTCGTACTTCTGCTTGCCCGGACGGCAAAGGATATCCGTTTTGACGCCGACTATGTCAAAAACCACTTGCGGGAAGTCAAAAAAATGCCGGAAGATATGTATGAAGGCTATATCAGCAAAACGGAAGACTTCCAGAAAAATGATTTCAATCTGCTAGAATCAGATCGCGCGCTGTTTGACTGGGCATCCAAACAGACTTACATCGCCCTCGGCAATATGATGACAGCCGCTGCGCAGATCGGAATCGACTCCTGCCCTGTAGAAGGCTTCAACTACAAAGAAATTCACCGGATTCTTGAAGAAGAAGGGCTTCTGGAAAACGGAAGTTTCGACATCTCTGTTATGGCCGCATTCGGCTACCGTGTCAGAGAACCGCGCCCGAAAACAAGATCTGCCTCAAAAGACGTTGTAAAGTGGGTATAAGATAAAAAAGGCTGCCGGGCGTGTCCCGGCAGCTTTTAACGTTTATTTGGTTTTGCTAAAAAACAGGCGGTGATCCAGGACGTAACGGGAATGATGATGCCGATCCCGATTCCGGCACAAAGAATGGTAACGGCTTCCGCACTGAATACTTTTGAGTTCACTATTTTTTCAGCTGAGTATGATAAGTCTTTAAACCAGATAATTAAAGCCAAATAGCTGCCGAAAAAAGCAAAGAATAACGTATTCGTATTCGTTCCTAAAATATCTCTCCCGATGCTTAATCCGAATGTGTACAGATCTTTTCTGCTCATGGACGGATTATGACTGTAAATTTCCCGCATGGGTGAAGTAATGGAAATCGCGACATCGGTAATCGCCCCTATCGTGCCCATGATGATCATGGCTGCGGTAACCTTCACAAAATCCACCCCGACAAACAGTGTGAATATGCCGATATCACCCAATTCTTCTTCACCGAATCCCTGAATCGAAGTATGTTTTGTTACAGACATAATAAAAAACAGCAGCAGTACAATCGTCAGCATTGCAGAAATAAAGGCGGTTACGGTTTTGACGTTTCCTCCATTAATATAAAAAAGAGTAATGCTGCAAATCACGGCGGAAGAGAGCAATGTTAAAACAATCGGATTGATATGCGGGTCTGTCATGAAAATGATGGTGAGAAAGAGAACACCGAAATTTAAGAATAACGCAATAAAAGACCTCGCTCCTTTTTTTCCGCCGATGATGACCATCAATAGAAATAAAATCGCCGCGAGAATTACGATGACATTCATGAGCTTGCCTTCTTTCGTTTAATAAAAAAGATAGAAGCATACAGACTGGCGGGTATGGCTAATACAATTCCGATCCCTCCGGCCAATGCTCTGGCTATTTCCAAGGAAATGTTCATAGAAAGAGTGAATCCTATCGGGGAATCATTTTTCAAATACAACAGCATCATCGGAATAGAGCCGCTTATATAAGCAAAAAACAGAATGTTGGTCATCGCCCCCATGATGTCTTTTCCGATCTCCATCCCTGAACGTCTGAGAGCTTGTAATGAGATACCGTTGTTTTCTTCATATAATCCGAAGACAGATGACGTCATGGTAATGGCTACATCCATGACCGCTCCCAGTGATCCGATAAATACCCCGGCCATAAACACCGTGTGATAAGGGCGGGTTAAATACTGCATTTCCTCATATCTGAGACCTTTCTCTCCGGTTGCCAGCATCACAAGATACGTAATCAGCAGGGAAACGAAAGTGCCTGCGAGCGTCGCGGCAATGGCGGCATATGTTTTCGCGTGAAAACCGCTGACAAGCAGCAATGAGATGACAGTAAAGATGAGAATACAGACACCGCAGATGAAAATTAACCCTATATTAGGATGCTTCCTGTACAAATCTAATGCAAACGACAGTAAAACGGCGTTAAACATCAGGCTGACGATCGAAAAGAAGCCTTGTTTTTTGCCGACGATAAGCAAGGTGAAAATGAAAACCCACGCGATCAGCAAAAGCTGTTTATCCCGTTTTTTATCTATAATGCTTCCCGATATATCCTTGTTTGATGGTTTCCCTTTATCAATAGAAACGAATACTTCATCGCCAATCGAATATTTCTGATCGTTCGCTCCGGATGATGAATACTGATTGGACAAATGAATGAGCTGTCCTTTCTGACTGCCGTTTTCAAGTCTGGCAGTGATCGTCTGATTGAAAATCTTATCTTTGTTTTTATGCATGTCCTGTACGTCAGACTGATGTTCCAATGTTGTTTTCGTCACTTTGGCAATCGGCCGCTCATAAAAAGAAGCATTGTGAGTGACGAAAATGAGCGAGCTGATAAAACAGAGCGCTGTTATCACGTAAAACAGCTTTTTCTTGTAAGACATGCGGTTTCGTTTGTGTCCTGTTATCTTCAAAAAAAGTCCTCCAAACAGGCGGCGCCGTATGAAAGAGAGGCCCTGCCGTGAAGTGTTAAACGATGCGGATGTATGTCTCTCGCGAATAACGTTCATATTTTATCACTCGGCCGTACGGCTGTCGACTAAGAGGGGGACCGAGAGAAAAAGCTCCCCTGAAATCAGATCAGGAGAGCTTTTGGATGAACCGCCCGATAAAAGCGGTCTTTTTATGCTTCGTTCACTTTTTTTGCTTTTCTTCTTTGATGCAGATACAGTGCCGTTCCGAGCGCGCTGATGAGTAACCCGGCAAGAAGGATGGAATACATCGTTGTGGCCGTATCAGGAAGCAGGCCGCCCGGCGATACTCCGTCCTGTGCAGGGCCGGATGACGGTTTTTGTCCGCTTGGCTGCTTTCCGGAGCCTTGGTCTCCGCTTGGCGGCGCGCTCTTCGTGTTTGCGTTTAATATGGTGTATTCACTGAAATGATTTGTATAGCCCGTGACGAGATCGTGTGAAACCGAACCGTTGTCTGTTTTTGTATAGACGTTCTTTTTCCGGTCTACATGGTAAATGCCCGGCTGTTTCGCCTTTTTCGTATTCTCAATGCGCAGGGTGAGCTTTACCGGCGCTTTGAATGTTTTGATGTCTTTGTTTTTCTGCTTCATTGTAAAGTCGTATACATTTGAAAGCGCCCCGCTTACTTTTCCTTTCGGCGTCACGCCGAATCGTGTATCAGCTGAAGCAGCGTTTGCCATCGGCATTTTCATGCTGAACTTGTCATGCAGGATCGTAAGGGAAGAATCCGATGTTCTGTCCTTTAACAGGCCGATTTGTTTTTTGGTCACGCTGAGATCAATCGGCTTTTTGGCGCCGTCATTCTTATCGTAATACACGATCGGCGTGTTTGCGTTTTTGGCATAGGCGGCAAATGCGCTGTCACCTTCAAGCGTCCACGAACCGTTTTTTTGTTTCGTCGGCAGGTACACTTCCTGCGCGCGGCCGTCAACTTTCGGTTCCACCGCTTTTCCCGCTTTTTCAAGCTGCTCGGTGAAGACCTCATAGTCGACAAAGCCAAGGTCTTCTTTATGGGACGCTTCGTTAAAGACGGAATATCCGTCTCCGCCTTCACCGACAAAGTTACTGGTGGCGACTCTGTATGTCTTCTTATCAGAAATCGGCTTTACGCTGCCGTCATCCTGTACGGCCGCAGCTTGAAGAACGCGGTGTCCCGGCTTTTTATTCAGTGTAAACGTGTATGTTAAACCGGCAACTTGAGGGAAGGCGCCGCCTTGAGCCTCAATTCCGCTTAACCCTTGTTCCAAGGCTTGTTTGATCTGTTTTCCGGTTAAATCCGCGACGTAAAGCGTGTTGCCGAACGGCATCACATTCAGCACATCGCCGAGTGTGATGTCTCCTTTATCAATGCCCGCGCGGATGCCGCCCCCGTTTGTGATCGCGATTTGGGCGCCGGCCGCTTCCTTCGCTTTTTGCAGCATGCCGTCCGCGATGAAGTTTCCGAGATTGGTTTCTTTGGAGCGGACATGCTCGCGCTGGCCGTCAAGTGCGACCTTCGTTGAGCCGACTTTTTCATTTTTGACTGAGACGAGCTCTTTTTTAAACGGATCAAGCTCTTTTTTCAGATCCGGGTCTTCTTTCGTCTGCTCGTTCACTGGAATCGCCTGAAGAGAGGATTGTTCCGGCAGGACGATGCCGTTTTTGTCAAATGCGACATCTGCCCGGCCTAAATATTCGCCGTATTCTTTTGCTTGGGCGACGATGGTCGGCTCTTCGTTTTTGACAACTTCCATTTTATTTACAATCGTATGCGTATGTCCGCCGACGATCAAGTCGATGCCTTTTACCTTTTTGGCAAGATCGAGATCACGCTGATGCCCGATATGTGTCAGGGCGATAATTTTATTGACATGTTCCTTATTCTGTATTTCTTTTACTGTATCTTGTGCGGATTGGAAGGCATCATGAAAGACAATGCTTTTTCCCGGGCTTGATGTGACGGACGTATCTTCTGTCGTTAAGCCGAATACGGCGACTTTTTCTCCGTTTACATCAAGCAGAATGTATGGATAGATGCCTGCTTTTTTCTTTTTCCCTGCCGTAAATGTGTCTGCTTTTTTCATGAATGGTCTGAGTTTTGACTCTTTGGACACATCGACATTTGAGCTGACGAGCGGAAAGTCAGGCGCTTGAAAATTGTATTTTCCGGACGGGTCAGCCGCGCTCCCGTTACCGCTCAGGAAGCTGGCGAGAGCACCCGGACCTTTATCAAACTCATGATTTCCGAAGGTCATTGCGTCGTAGCCCATGCGGTTCATCAATTTTAAATCAGCCAGCCCCTGCCACTTTGTGAAATAGAGATCGCCTGAGAAAACGTCTCCCGCATCCAGCAAAATGCTGCGGTCGGTTTCGCTTCTGATTTCTTTGATTTTCGTCATCCGCCTCGCCGCGTTATCAAGGTGGGCGTGCGTGTCGTTTGTATGCATAACGGTGAGTTTCCATGCATCATCTTTCGGCGGATCTGTGCCCGGTTCATCATCTTTGAATTGGAGCTTGTACTGTCCGTAGCCCGCGTTTTGTGATTCACCGATATAGGCGACGTCATCTGCGCGGTCGGCAAACGGCTTTGCGGCCAAGGAAGATTCAAATGTCAGGTTTGTCCCTTTGACCGGAAGGATGGACCAGTTATGATCAGCCTGCGGATTAATCGTTTTCTGCTGGATGATGTAATCCATTAAGACCTGCCTGTTCTCATCGGCAGAAGAGTATACGATTTTATCATTGCTTAAGTGAGGGAATCCTCCGCCGCCTGAAGCGCGGTAATTATTTGTGACGATCAGAAATTCCTGCTTGGCGCTGACGGGCTTTCCTTGATAAGAAAGGTTGACGATCCGGCTTGCATCGGGATGAATGACTGTTCCGTTTTCGTTGTATTTCGCCGGTTTTGTGACATCGACCTGAAAGGTGACACCGTCAATGACATCAAAATTGTATGAGCGGTAGGCGTCATTTAAAAGCGCTTGGCTGCCGCCTTTTGCCTGATCGATCTGATTAAATTGCCCTGCGGACATTTCAAGCCAGTCCTTCACTTCGCTTCCGTTCAGCTTGACGATCTGAACCGTGTTGTCATACAGGTACAAATCGCCGATATTTTTGATGGCGAGGTCGCCAGCGGAAATGTTTGTATAGTAGTTTGAGCCGTTCCGCCCGCCGGCTTTAAACGGGGCGCCCGCCGAGAGGATAGGCAGATCTTTGTATTCCGTATCCTTCATCTTATTTTCGGCGTACCATCTTTGCGCATCCGTTACGATTTGAATGGACGGATCATCTTTGACTTGGGCGAAGAAACTGTTGATATCGGCTTTTGTCTGGCCGACGGGTTCTCTGATGTATTTCAAAGTGCCTTCGTGCGCTTTTTTGACGGTATTGACGACGGTTTCGTTTTCCGACGTCACATTGCCGGCAATCGGCTCGATGCTGCCTTTTGCATCTTCCACATGCCACGCGCTGTCTGTTTTTTCAAGCCGGAGGTCGATGACGCCCGCATATTTGCCCCAGCTGCTTGACATGACAACGGGGATGCCGTTAATCGTGCCTTTATCGATGTCAAATTGATCAGCGCCTTTGTATTCGGCATCAGGGAAAAGCCCGTGCTGATGGCCGGATACGATCGCATCAATTCCGCTGACTTTTGTTGCCAGGTCAAAAACGGCGTTTTCCGCTCCGGAAGACTGCGCTTTTTTTTCGATGCCGCTGTGGGCGAGGGCGATGACGATATCGGCTCCTTCAGCTTTCATTTTCGGAACGGTTTTCTTTGCGGATTCCACAATGTCTTCGACCTGAACGCGGCCTTCGAGATTTTTCTTATCCCACGTCATGATCTGGGGAGGAACAAAGCCGATGTAGCCGACTTTTATCTGATGCTTGCCGCCGTTTTCATCCGTGACGGTTTTGTCTTTTATGACATAAGGCGTATAACGGTTTTCGCCGCTTAATGTTTTCACATTGGCGTTAACGATCGGATAATCAGCGCCTTTGATTGTCCCGTCCAGAAATTCAAGCCCGTAATTAAATTCATGATTGCCGAGTGTTCCTGCGTCATAATGCAGACTGTTCATCACTTCAATGATCGGATGGGTCTTTGCGCCTGAAATAATATCATTTTTCTCATATTTTACGGCGTATTCTCCGAGGGGATTCCCCTGAATCAGGTCTCCGTTATCGACAAGCAGCGTATTCGGGTTTTCGCGCCTGTGCTTCTCAATAAGCTGAGCCGTTCGGGCCAGCCCGAATTCCGTTGTCGGTTTGTCGCTGTAGTAATCGTAGTCCATCATGTTAGCGTGAACGTCAGTTGTGGCTAAAATGCTGAGATTCACACTGGAGGATTTGTTTTCTTCTGCTTTAATGGGTGATGT
This sequence comes from Bacillus sp. FSL P4-0334, assembly GCF_038004825.1. NCBI lineage: Bacteria > Bacillati > Bacillota > Bacilli > Caryophanales > Bacillaceae > Bacillus > Bacillus sp. FSL P4-0334. The sequence continues at coordinate 1,854,483 of NZ_JBBORX010000001.1, forward strand.
TGGGAGGATTAGACTAAGTATCATAACTAGTGGCAGCAGAATACGGAGTGTCATATTGACGCTGCATCGTCTTTTCTGTATTCTCACCTGTTCTCCACCTTTCAACAAATTTTGTCATGCAGTACCATTGTAAGAATATTTTGTGAAAGTTCATATAGATTTCATGATGATTCTTGTAAAAAGATGAAAAATGAGGATAATGACCTATGAAACGGATGAGCGGCAAACGCGTTACCTATGTTTGATGTTAGTGTGGCTGGGGTACATGGATTTATGTAGACTTCATCAAGCAGGAGGTAGTAACTATGGGTAAAAAAATTGCAGTTGTATTAACCGATTATTTTGAGGATGTCGAGTATACTGAACCTGCGAAAGCTTTTAAAGATGCGGGTCATGAATTAACCGTAATTGAACAGGAAAAAGGAAAAACAGTCAAAGGCAAACAAGGGGAAGCGGAAGTGAAAGTGGATGCGTCCATCGATGATGTAAATCCGAAAGACTTTGACGCATTGCTGATCCCGGGCGGATTCTCTCCTGACATGCTGCGTGCGGATGACCGTTTCGTCCAATTTGCCAAAGCGTTTATGGATGATAAAAAACCGGTGTTCGCCATCTGCCACGGACCTCAGCTTCTCATCAACGCGAAAGCATTGGACGGGCGCAAAGCGACAGGGTTTACATCAATCCGAATCGACATGGAAAACGCGGGCGCAAATGTGGTGGATGAAGAAGTCGTCGTCTGCCAGAACCAGCTGGTCACAAGCCGCACACCGGATGACATACCGGCATTCAACCGCGAATCATTAAAACTGCTTGCGTAATATAAAAGCGGAGCGCCGTATCAGGCGTTCCGCTTTTTTTGTGAAGATTCCCGGATAACCAGCTCAGGCGCCAGAATAATGCGTTGTTTTTTGTGCTGGGAACTGGTGATTTTATGATGCAGCAATTGAGCCGCTTCTTTTCCCGACTGCCGCGGAAAGGAAGAAACAGTTGTAAGCGGGGGATAAGAAATTTCAGCTTCCGGCACGTTATCAAAGCCGACAATGTCAATATCTTCGCCCGGAATGAGCCCGGCTTTTCTGATCCCTTGCATGACGCCGAACGCGACCAAATCACTGAAGCAGAAAATCGCGGTCGGGCGCTCAGACCGGCGGAGGAGCTCCGTCACGGCTTCACAGCCTGCTTCGCGGGTCGGCGCGCTGTCAATGACATAGTCATTTTTCACTTCCAGATCCGCTTCACGGAGCGCTTTTTTAAACCCTTTCATGCGCTTCGTCCATGTTGATGAGTGCTTCACGCCGCCCAGAAACGCAATCTCCTGATGGCCTTTCTCAATGAAATGACGCACTGCCTTATAGGTGCCTTCCTCATAATCGGCTCCGACAAAATCACAGTCGGCATCGGCAATCTCCCTGACGGCGAGCACGACCGGAATGTCAAGCTGCTCAAGGCGGGAAAGGGTTTCCTCAGCCGTACCTGAAACCGGGCACAAAATCAATCCGCCGACCCTGTGCTCCAGCATGGTTGAGATCAGCTGCTCCTGCTTGGCGACGGAATCAAATGTCGTGCCTAACAGCACCGTTAATCCGACTTCCTCAAGCGTATTCTGAACGCCGATCAGAAACTCTGAGAAAAACGTATTGGAAATGTCAGTAATAATCAATCCTACCGTTGTGGACGTCTGTGATCGTAAATTCGCGGCGACCCGATCATATACGTACCCCAGCTCCCGCATGGATTGCAGCACTTTCTCACGGGTCGCTTCGGAAATTCGCGGATTATTGCGGACGATTAATGAAGCGGTGGATGTTGAGACGCCGGCATGTTCAGCGACCTGCTGCAATGTCACCCGGCGTTTTTTTTGCTGTTTCATACGTCGCATTCCTCACTTGGTTTTTATTCGTTACATCCATTATAAGCGTTTTGGCGCATGAGAAGAAAGAGAGAGGGGGAGAAAATGATAAAGCGCCGGAAGACGGATTGTCCTTCGGCGCTTCTGTCACAATAGGTTATTCAAACATTTGCTCTTTAATATACTGAACAGGCATTTCACGGCCTGTCCAATATTCAAACGCCATGGCGCCCTGCCAAAGCATCATGCCGAGGCCGTTAATCGTGTTGCAGCCGGCCGCTTGAGCTTGTTCAAGCAATTTCGACGTAACGGGGTTGTAAACGACGTCTGTCACAATCAAATCAGGACGGAGCATGGATGTATCTTCAATGACGCTCAAGCCTTCAAGCGGTTTCATGCCGACACCCGTTCCGTTTGTGAAAATATCGCTTGAAGCGATTTCAGCACGCAGCGCATCTTGATCTTCGAGCGGGAAGACTTTCGCTTTGCAAGAAGATCCCTTCATTTCTTCATTGATGATGCGGACGTTTTCTTCCGCTTTTTCGAAAAACGCGTCATTGCGGGCGAAAATAGAGATTTCTCCGAGGCCTTCCAATGCGGATTGAATCGCTATCGGAGTGGCGGCCCCGCCGGAACCGACCAGCGTCATTTTTTTGCCTGTGATATCGATGCCGTGTTCTTTTAAGTTGCGGACGTATCCCATACCGTCAGTGGAGTGTCCGATCAGTCTTCCGTTTTCATTAACGACTGTATTCACCGCGCCGGTGAATTTCGCTGAATCCGCGAGTTCATCGAGGTAAGGGAGAATGTTCATCTTGTTCGGCATCGAGACATTGAAGCCTCTGACGTTTAAGGCGCGCATTCCCGTTACCACATCTTCCAGCTGTTCATTGCCGACTTCAAACGCGAGGTAAGCGTAGTTCAATCCTAATTTTTTAAACGCCAGGTTGTGCATCGTTGGAGATAAAGAGTGTCCGATCGGTGTTGCGAATAATCCGATAAGCTGAGTTTTTCCGTTAATCCGTCCTAAATCTTTCTTCATGATGTATTCCTCCGTTAGTCCATTCATTTGTTTTTCACCCCGCTTGAGGGCAAAAAACGCTGATTACATATGTTTATTTAAAATGCTGAGGACGCTGCGCAATTCTTCAACGGGAATCTGTCCGGGCGCTGATGCTTCTTTGCCCGCTCCGAACGTGCACGCTGAGCCGAAGACTTCGCCGGCCAGGCGGCTGATCAGACCCGTGCCCGCCATTGACATCGTGATGATCGGCCGGTCTGCGTATTGTGTTTTCATCGTGTGAGTGGCATCCAATAAGACGAAAACATCTTCAGTGCTTTGCGGCATCACCGCGATTTTCGGAATGTGCGCGCCGTACGCCTGCATGTTCCGCAGCCGGGAAATGATTTCTTCTTTTTTCGGTGTCTGATGAAAATCATGATTGGACATGACGACATATACGCCGTTGTCTTCAGCAGTTTTCACAATTGATTTGACTTCCGCTTCTCCCGTAAACAACTCAACGTCTGCAAGGTCAATGTGTTTTGTTTCGATGGCGGTTTTAAGCAATTCAATGTAAAAGCGGTCATCAATAACTTTATTTCCGCCTTCTTTATGAGTTCTGAATGTGAAAAGCAGTGGTGTTGCGCCTGCGGCTTTCCGCAGCTTTTCAAGCATGCCTTTTACGGCGTCCAGGCTGTCAACGTGCTCGTACACATCCGCCCGCCACTCAATGATATCCGGGCGAAGCCTGTTGACGGCTTCAATTTCTTCGAGCAGTTCTTTCTCTCCGGCCGCCATCAGCGGCACAATGATCTTCGGAAGCCCTTCGCCGATGACCGTGTTTCTGATCGTGATAGATTGCATGATAAATCCTCTCCCTTAAAAAATAGTCAGGCTTTCATCACTTGCTTAAAGCGGATTCCGATAAACAATGCGAGAAGGGCGCTGACGGCCGCAATTCCGATATCAAGCAGAAAAACAGGCGTCAGGCCGGCCGCTTTGGATATCGCTCCCGTTACAAGCGGAATGACAATAAAAGATAAGCTTGATGCTATATTAACAAAAGATGTGATTGTACCTTTATTTTTAGGGAATAAAACAGCCATAACCGTCATCGCCAATTGCAGAATGCCCGCAGTTGAAAGTCCGATGACAAAGGAGCTGATGACTGATACGGCCGGCTGATGAATGAAAATCAGAGCAAGCAGCGCGATTGCCGCGATCACAGGGTACAGCACCATTACCGTAATCGGCTGAATCACTCTGTTTAACAGCACGGCCAGCAATAATACGGACACAAGCGCACCGATGCTGTAATAGCTCAGCAATTTGACAGCCTGCACCTCAGGCATGCCCAAAACGGTTTGCCCGAACTTAGGAAGCCATACTTGAACGAGCATAAACAGCGCCGTAGATGAAAAGCCTAACAGAATGATCGCAAGGCCTTCACGCCATATCGACGGCTGTGATGTGAACGCGTCATCAGACGGAGAGGCTTCCGTCCGGCCGCCGTCTTCTTTTTGCTTATGATTCGGAAACGGAACTTTTAACAGGAAAAAGCCGTTCAGGAAGAAAATAATACCCGGTACGAAAAACGTCCAGCCGTAAAACAAATGCCTGTCCGCAATAAACGCGATGAAAAACGGAAGCACCGTCGCGCCGATGGATACAAACGCTTTGATTAACACGGTTGCAGAGCTTGCGTTTTTCGGAAATCCTTCAATAAGCGCCGGATATGTCCCGGAATCCAAAAAGGAATTGGCGATCCCGGCGAAAATGGCGAAGATAAACGTGGCCGTATAGTTTGTCGAAAGCGGAATTCCGATTAGGAAAATCAGATACAGAAAGGCGCCCGACACGATAAACGGCCGTCTCCCGAATGTATCCGAAAGCTTCCCGGCAAACAGAAGCGAAATCAGCTTCCCGATCCCGATGGCGGAGACCAAATAGCTGACCCCGGCTGCGGATGTATGAAGCTGTTTTGATAATGCCTCCATATTGGATGCGATAATAATATTGATCATGCCCAGCAGGAAATAATTAATATAAAGACCCGCTGCCATTTTGGTGTATATGTTTTTCATGATGACATCCCCTAATGCGGTTAATAAAGAATTAAATTATTTTTTAAATTAACAAAAGCACAGAACCATTCCCCTTTATTGAACCACTGCCTTTCTTTGAAAACTGGTTTGATAAAACGGTTGCAGAGACAAACTTGAATAACGCTGATATCACAACTAGTATATCGTTCTACTAAATAAAAAAAGATAAGCGGCCCGCTCTTTTAGTATATCGTTCTACCAAGTTCACAGTTACTATACTCCTTCTTTTTATATGTGTCAAACCGATGAACTTTTATTTTTCACTTTTTTAAATCAAAAAAAGACCCGCCGTTTTTCGGCAGGTCTGACATGGGTTTATTTTCTGAGAGAGGCGAGCTCCTCGGCAATGGCCTGCATTTCACTCGGGCTGAATGATGCTTTTTTCATGACCATTTGATGAAGGTATGTAAGATCTTCTATTTTTTCATCACTGAAATCTTCCGCTCTGATGACGCCGACATTGAGCATGTTGAGCTTTTGCGAAATGTCTTCAATCATTTTGTTTAACGTTTCTGTTTGTTGGCTCGGCAAATTCATGCATCCTTTCATGACCGTTTTCGTACCCTTTATTCTAACAGAATTCATTTAGAATAAAAGCTTATTTCCACAGCCGCAGAAAAGTTGCTAAGATGATGATAAGGTTTTTGATCCTCAAAATGCGGGGAAAGAATAGGGAGGTTATCGATATGATACATGTGTTGTTTGTCTGTCTGGGAAATATTTGCCGGTCGCCTATGGCAGAGGCGGTATTTTCTGATATGGTGAAGAAAAACGGGCTGAACGGGCAGATTAACATTGATTCAGCGGGAATCGGCGCCTGGCATGCGGGAAATCCGCCGCATGAAGGGACAAAGGAGATCTTAAAGAAGAAAGGGATCAGCGTAAGCGGCATCACGGCGAGGCAGGTGCGTGAGTCTGATCTGACCGATTTTGATTACGTCATTGCGATGGATGCAGAAAATATCGGACATCTGCGCAGTATGGCCGGTTATAAAAAAGCGGCGCCGCGTATTGCAAGGCTGCTTGATTATGTACCGGAGTCGGACCTTGCGGACGTGCCCGATCCGTATTATACCGGGAATTTCAGCGAGGTGTACGCTTTGGTCGAGTCCGGGTGCCGTCATTTGCTGGAGACAATAAAGAAAGACCATCATTTATAAGGGGGATTGACCGATGAAGCAGACACGCATCATGGCAAAAGCGATTCTGATCGGCGCTGCCGCCGGCGGAGCACTGTCCTTATTACATAAGCCGACAAGAGAGGCATGTTTCCGGAACATGGACGCGTGCAGGCAGCGTGCGGCATTTTACCGAAAACATCCTGAAGTGCTGAAACAGCAGGCATCTGCAAAACTTGATCAAGTGAAGACCATCGCCAATACCGTATCGGATGATCTGAGTTTTTTAAACGGGCAGATCACCAAGCTGAAGCAGACGACACCGCAGGTCATTGACCTGTTAAAAGAAACGAAGGAGCATTTTTCGAAAAACGATCATTGAGGTGGGATGTCATGAGTTTTATAAAGGAGCTGTTTGCAAGGTTTTCTCTCCATGAAGGACAAAGTAAATCGGCGGAGCTGGCGTATTTTTTCCTGCTGTCATTGTTTCCGTTGATGATTTTCATGCTGACGCTCACCGCCTATCTTCCCATATCGGCAGAAGACGTGCTCGGGGCGGTCGATCAATACGCGCCCGACAGTGCCATGTCTATGGTGAAATCCATAACGGAGCAAACGCTGAACAAGCGCAGCGGCGGACTTTTGTCATTCGGGATTATCGCCGTCATCTGGTCGGCTTCGAATGGTATGAACGCGATTGTCAGAGCATTTAACCATGCCTACGAAGTCGAGGAAAACCGCTCATTTATCATCATTCGCCTGACCTCAATTTTTTTAACCATCGCGATGGTGGTTACGATTTTAATCGCATTGCTTCTGCCGGTGTTCGGCAGAGAAATCGGAATGCTGGCCGCAGATTTCATCGGCGCCTCCGGCCTGTTTTTGCAGGTGTGGTCGGTTGTCCGCTGGGGTATCAGTCCGCTTATCCTTTTAATCGTGTTTACCGCGCTTTACATTTTCGCGCCGAATAAAAGGCTTTCCCTCCGTTTTGTGCTGCCGGGAGCCGTATTTGCGGCAGCAGGCTGGATTATCGTCAGTATGCTGTTCTCATTTTACGTCGGCACCTTTGCCAACTACAGCGCCACATACGGGAGCATCGGGGGAATAATCGTCCTTATGATCTGGTTTTACCTTACGGGAACACTGCTGATTTTAGGAGGAGAAATCAACGCGCTTTTACATAAACGTAAAAAGCTTCCTGATGAAAATCCGTACCGCGGGAGCAAGCTATAGAGGAACGGAGACGTTCAAGCTGAATAACGGAGGGGAATCGATTATGACCAAGCATACGAAAAAAGGCGGAAGCCATAATAAACAAAACTCCAAAAACGGCCCGAAGAATAAAACAAGCGGAAGCGCTAACGGGCAGAACGGATACCACTAGAAAGAAGCCGCCTGACTTAGATCAGGCGGCTTTTTTATGAGGCCGGAAAAGAATGGGATTCGGATGCGGGATTGTGCTTTGTTTTCCCGAAGACGAGCGCAAGCCAAATACAGACCAGAATCACCGTAATAAAGTAAAACAGATTGGCGTTTTCAAACCGCTGCATATACCAGCCGCCCGCCACCGGGCCGATCATGCTGCCGAGGCTGAAGGAAATGCCGCAGAGCAGATTGCCCGCCGGCAGCAGATGGGACGGCAGCAGGTCGCTCATATAGCTGATGCCGAGGGAAAACATACTGCCGACCGCCATTCCCGCCGTAAAAAAGCAGCAGCCGATGACAGAAGGCGAGGGAAACAGTCCGGCCGTCAAAAAGCAAAGGGCACCCGTTAATAAGATGACGAGCAGGACACGTTTTCTCCCGAATCGATCGCTTAATAAACCGAGAGGGAACTGGAATACAATACTCCCGATGGCAAAAGCGGGCAATATCAGCGCGACGGCATCGACGGATATGCCTAAGCGCAGGGCGTACACGGGAAAGCTTCCGTTCAGCGCCGTTTCTAAAAAACCGTACCCGAAAGCCGGGAGAAAAGCGACCCAGCCGAAAAGAAGGGCGCGGTAAAACCGTTTTGCGCTGTTATCCCCGGATGTTTCATCCGGACCTTGCGCCGGGTACTCGTTACGTAAGACAAATACAAACAGCCAGGCGGCAAGACTGATACAGCCGGATACGATAAACGGAAGGGACGGACTTGTTTTCACAAGAGGGACCATGAACGGGCCGACAGCGAATCCGAGCCCGAAGGACAGTCCGTACAGCGAAATGTTTCTTCCTCTGTTTCGAGGCGTTGACTTTGACGTCACCCACGTTTGGGTTGAAAAATGCAGCATATGATCCCCGATTCCGATAAGCAGCCGAAGAAAAAACCATAACCATATGGATTGAAGCCAAATAAAACTGAATAAGCTGATGATAACAAGAAATCCGCCCATGACCATCAGAGGTTTGAATCCGAGCTTGCGCAGCGGGGCCTCCATAAACGGCGACGCCAGAAGCACGCCGATATAAAGGCCGGTTGCGTGAAGTCCGTTTATAGCGGCTGATTCCCCGTTCGTTTCAAAAATGACGGAGATCACCGGCAGAAGCATGCCTTGAGAAAATCCGGAGATGGAAACAAGCAGAACCAAAATAAAGAAGTACAGTCGTGACATCGCGTATTTCTCCTTCTTCAGTATCTTTCTTGATCGTACACGGATTTGTCGCGTCCGGCAACCTGAAAATGCCAATTCGGGCTGCCGCGGAAGTGTAATTGAGGGAGTTTTTGAGAAGGATATAAAAAGACTCATTCGAAAAAAGGAGCCAGGCAGATATGAATCGGATTTTTTTCTTTACGGCTGCGGCGGGAGTGCCGCTTTCAGTCATCGGCGGCCTGATGCATTGGCCGTCAGCGGTTTTGTTTATTATTTATTGCTTGACGATTATTGCGCTTGCAAGTTATATGGGGAGAGCGACTGAATCTCTTGCCATTATCGCGGGACCGCGGATCGGCGGTCTGCTGAATGCCACGTTCGGCAATGCGGTAGAGCTGATTATATCGCTTTTCGCCCTAAAAGAAGGGCTGACGGGCATCGTGCTTGCTTCACTGACCGGTTCGGTGCTCGGCAATCTTTTGCTCGTCGCGGGATTGTCGTTTTTTATCGGCGGTTTGAAATACAAGCGGCAGGAATTCAATATTCATGATGCACGGCATAATTCTGGCCTGCTGATTTTTGCCATTATCGTAGCTTTTGTCATTCCCGAAGTGTTTTCCATGGATATGGGGGAAAAAAACAAGCTTGATTTGAGTGTCGGCATCAGCATCATCATGATCCTTTTGTACGTGGCAGCTCTTTATTTCAAGCTCGTCACCCACCGCGGTGTTTATCAGCCGAATCAGCCGGAGGCAAAGGAAGAAGAGGAGCAGCCTGAGTGGTCGGGGAAAAGAGCGACAGCCGTCTTATTTATTTCAACCATTATCGTCGCCTACATATCTGAAAATCTTGTCCATACGTTTCATGCGGTGGCTGAACAGTTCGGCTGGAGCGAGCTGTTTATCGGAGTGATTATCGTCGCAATCGTCGGAAATGCCGCAGAGCATGCGTCGGCGATTATTATGGCGTACAAAGACAAGATGGATGTCGCCGTTGAAATCGCGGTAGGCTCGACTTTGCAGATCGCCATGTTTGTGGCTCCGGTTCTTGTGATCTGTTCCATCTTTTTTCCGGTCAATATGCCGCTTGTATTCACATTGCCCGAGCTTGTCGCGATGATCTCATCCGTCCTTTTGATGACGATGATTTCAAATGACGGTGATTCGAACTGGTTTGAAGGGGCTACGCTCCTTGCCGCTTATGTCATTATGGCGATCGGTTTTTTCCTGCTTTAACCTGTAAAAAATGCGGATAACAACGATTGCAGAGGAAAAGACTAAAGGAAAATGCTATAGAAAGAGTGATATGATGAGAAAGCTGTTTCATGCCACACTGATTCTGCTGTTATCCTTTAGTTTTTTCGCAACGCCGTCTGCCGGTGCAAAAAAACCGTTTAAAGTTCCCAACTCTGTCGTAAGCATTTCAAAGGAAAATACGTATCCGAATGCTTCACAGGACCAGCCGATGCTTCAGCCGAGCAAACTGGCGAAGGAATTGTTAGATACATCAGAGATCAACATCGAAAATCCGCATCTGATAAAGATGCTGAATGAATCCTCGGTGTCCGGTTCACCGCTTGCCATCGGATACCGGGCGACAATATTTCTCGGGAAATGGGCGCTCGGCTATCAGTCGAACGAAACGGTCGCCAACTGGGAATATAAAAAAATCAATACGAACAGAGCGGATAACCGGGGCGGACAGCAAACCGCGGTTATCTCATACGCCCAAGAACAGCAATACAAAATCAAAGGCGGGCTCACAGCGAAGGTGCCGAACGCAGAAGACGTAAAAAGCATGATGATGCAAAAAGCGATGAAGAAAACAAAACTGCCGCTCGCATTTGAAACGGTTATCGGCGCAGGCACAAAACGCGATCAAACCTACAAAATTTCTCCGCAGCGGCTCGGCTACCTGCACGCCTACGCTCCGGCCGTTAATGAAAAAGGAAAAGTAACATACGGTGAAGTGTATTTGGTGCTGAAAGGCAGCAAGCGGAAACTTGTCGTCAAAAATGTGACTTCGCAAGGAATCGGGGCTTGGATTCCGGTGCAGGATCACGTCACATTCGGTTTTCAAATGACAGCGCAGCCGAGATAAATAAAAAAAGCTGATTCCGGTTCGGGAATCAGCTTTTTTGTGTGTGATACATTTCCTCGAGCAATTGCACATTGTTGTTGTACAGCTCCCGGGCAAGAACGCGTCTCACCGCAAGGCTCGCCGAGAAGTATTCTGTGTCTTGAACCATGCCTTTCACTGTAAATTCAATGCCTCTGGTTAATTTGTTCAGACTCATAATTCCATGCACTTGAAACGGCTCCGTCGCATTGAGAAATTCATCCCGCTTCAGTGAATCGCGAAGCTCATCATTGAGCATATCGCAGGCTTTTTCTAAGACGGCATATACCCGCTCGGGATCTTCCTTGTAACTGATCACGACGGACTCGGTAATCCGCATAAAATCAATGTTATAGTTTTGAAGCTGTCTGACCTCACCGTTAGATATGGTAAGCAGCTTGCCGGTCCACTCACGGATCTGGAGGGAACGGAGTCCGATTTCTTCGACTGTGCCGTTGAACAGATTGTTAATCGTCACATAATCACCTTTATGAAGCTGGCGTTCGTATATTAAAAAGACACCGGCCAATATGTCCTTGATTAACGACTGGGCGCCAAAACCGATGACGATACCGGCAACACCCGCCCCGGCTAAAATTCGGCCGAAATCATGAACGAATAAAGAAATGACGTAAAAGATAAAACCGATCGTCGCCGTATACTGGGTGATGGATCGGACGAGGCTTTCAATCGTCTTCCCTTTCCGTTCCTCCAAGAAATCCGTGCGTTTAAATAACACCTGGACAAAGCGGTTGATCAGAAAAACACCGACGTAAAGCACGAGAGCGACGATGATGATCTCAACCACTTTGCTTTTCAAAATGTCCGTAATTGTCGTTTCCATCTTTTGTTAACCTCTGGCTTTTCGTAATGAAAAATCTGTGTCCTGATAATAACTGTTTTTGACAAGGACGTTCGGGCCGAGGCACCGGACGTTTGTGCAGCGGCAGTTCAGCTCTTTGCTCAGCTTCGTCTGTCTCCACTTGTCATATGCTTCAGGAAGGCTGTCTGTTTTAATATTGCCGAGCGGCGGTGTATCGCCGAAATCCGTGACAATGATATTTCCGTCAAAAATGTTGACATTCAGGCGGGAGCGGCCGTCAGGGTCGTTTCGCACCGTAACGTTTTTCGCTTCCCGCAGGCGGAGGAGGAGCTTCTGATCTTCTTCATCAGGGCTGCATGCGTAAAACGGGAGCGTACCGAACAGCATCCATGTCTCTTCATCGCGAATGTCGAGCAGATGATGAATGGCCTGTCTCATGTCCGTCAGGCTGAGTGATTCAAGCGCGCTGGCGAAATCACTCGGATACATCGGATGGACTTCGTGCCGCTGGCATTTCATTTCTTCCGTAATTTGCCGGTGAATATGTTCAATATGCGGCAGCGTCCGTTTGTTCAGCATCGTTTCCGCTGAAACCATTACGCCTGCTTCGACCAGCGTGCGGCTGTTTTCAATCATTTTGTCAAAATAGCGCGCCCGCTGTTCAAATGTCGGTTTCTTCTCCATCATCGCAAATCCGATGTCGGCAAAGTCCTCGACCGTTCCCCAGTTGTGAGAAATGTGAAGGACGTCCAAATAAGGAATAATCCGTTCGTAGCGCCCGATATCAAGCGTCAGGTTTGAATTGATCTGTGTGCGCACGCCGCGTTCATGGGCATATTTCAAAAGCGGGACGACGTATTCCTTTACCGATTTCAGCGAAAGCATCGGTTCGCCGCCCGTAATGCTGATAGAGCGTAACAGAGGAATTTCATCAAGCCGCTTTAATAAAAGGTCGATCGGCAGCGCATTCGGGTCTTTCGGCTGGAGCGTGTACCCGACGGCGCAGTGCTCGCATCTCATATTGCACAAAGTCGTCGTTGTGAATTCAACGTTCGTCAGTTTCATATCTCCATACTGGTCGACATCCATGTACGCTTCCCAAGGATCGTACTCCGGTGTGATCGGACGCAGTGTTGTGTTTTGTGTCATGACTATCTAACTCCTTTATAAATGGGGCATACTAACGTCTGCCAACTGTTAATTTTAGACCTGATCTGCCAAGATCGCAAGTAGCGGAACCATTGAAAAACGGCAAAAAATACGCTACCATTATAAAAAATGAATGGAGTGGAAGTATGGGGAATGCAGTAAACAGCAAAGATCAGCAGCTCGATTACCTGAAGAACAGACTTGATATGTTTATGAATGTCATTGATTCATTAGACCCTGAATCAACGGACGTTGAAGATATAGACCGGCTCATCGGCATGCTTGATGATCTGGAAGCAAAATACGAACGCTTTAAAAAGGATTGGGAATAAACCCCGGCGGATGCCGGGGTTTTTCTTTTTCCATAATGCGGCTGTATAAAAGGGCAGGGCCTACTGCAAAATAAGGAAAAATGCAGAAGGAGTGCTGGTCATGAAATGGTTTTGTTCAATTTGCTGCATGGCCGTTTTACTTGCGGGAGGCATCAACAGCGCAGAAGCCGTGCCGAATGAACGGATAAACTGGGGATTTAAACGCAGCGTCAATCATCAGCCGCCGGATGCCGGCAGACAGCTAAACAATCTGGTCAAAAAATATGATGCCTTTTATTTGGGCAATACGAAAGAAAAGACCATCTATTTAACGTTTGATAATGGATATGAAAATGGGTACACCCCGAAAGTGCTTGATGTGTTAAAAAAACATCACGTCACGGGCACTTTTTTTGTCACGGGTCATTTTGTGAAAGAGCAGCCTGATTTGATTAAACGGATGTCAAAGGAAGGCCATATCATCGGCAATCATTCTTTTCATCATCCTGATCTGACGACAAAAACGGGCGATCAGATTCAAGACGAACTCGATTCCGTCACGGAAGCTGTGTACAACATTACCGGAAAACGGGACAACCTGTATCTCCGTCCGCCGCGCGGCGTATTCAGCGAATATGTCCTCAAAGAAACGAAGCGCCTCGGCTACCAAACCGTTTTCTGGTCCGTCGCATTTGTCGACTGGAAGGTTAACGAGCAAAAAGGGAAACAATACGCCTATGATCACATGATAAAGCAGGCTCATCCCGGCGCGATCTACCTTCTCCACACCGTTTCAAAGGACAATTCAGAAGCTCTGGACGATGCCATTACCGATTTGAAAAAAGAAGGCTACACGTTTAAAAGCATTGATGACCTGATGTTTGAGAAAGAAATGAAGCTGCCGCGCCTGTAGAAAACACCTCTCCTGGTAATGGAGAGGTGTTTTGTTATTTCAGGCATTTAATCAAAGCGGCCCAATCCAGATCCCCGAAGCCTTGTGCGATCCCGCTTTCAAAATGGCTCTTGGCCAGTTCGGCAAGAGGGAGTTTTGCGGAAACCTGTTCTGCGGCGGCGAGCGCCAGATTGGTATCCTTCAGCCCTAAAGACATTTTGAAACCGGCCGGCTCAAATTTCTCCTCAGCCATGATCGTGCCGTAATTTTGATAGACGGGAGAGCCAAAGAGCGCGCCGGCGATTTCTAAAAATTGTTTTTGTTCTAACCCGTACTTCTCCATCATTAAGAACGATTCAGATAACGCCTCAAGCATGGACACGAGCAAGAAATTGACGCTGATTTTCGCGGCGTTGGCCGTTTTTGTTTCTTCACCAGTGTCAAATACTTGCTGACTCAGGATGTTAAGCAGCGGTTCGGCCTTTTTCTTCGCTTCCGCCGGTCCGGCTGTGATGATGCGAAGCTCGGCCTTCTCGGCGGCATCGGGGCGGCCGAGGACGGGAGCGGCAATAAAGGACTGCCCTCTGCCCGAATGTGCGGCGGAAAGCTGTTCTGACAGCGCCGTACTGATCGTGCTCATTGAAATATGAATGCCGTTTTCAGATAACCCGGCAATAATGCCGCAAGCTCCGAACGTTACGTCTGTTACGGCGTCATCGTCTGACAGCATGGACAGCACGATGTCCGCATGTTCAGCTGCCTGTCGGGGCGTTTCGGCATATTCTGCCCCTTTATCCAGCAGGTCAGCCGCTTTTTCTTTCGTCCGGTTATATACAGTCAGACTGTATCCGGCTTTCATGATATTTTCGGCGATGGGGCGGCCCATATTGCCGAGTCCGACGATGGCGATCTTCATTTGACAGTCCCTCCAATGAAAAGTTTTCCACCATTATACATGCAAAATGGTTAATCTGCTGTGTACAGGATTGCCACTTTCAGTTCAGGTTCTGAAGACCATCCGGAGTCTGAGGCGGCTTTCCCCTTATAAAATTCGGTAAATCGGGTTTTGATGATTGTTTTTGAACGGGGTTTTACAGTGAACGTTTTTGATTTGAATGTGACGTCCTTTATGTTTTCTGATAAATCCGGGGTGACAGAAATGGTTTGTTCCCCTTTTCCGTAATGATTGATATAAAGCGTGCAGCTCATGCCCGCTCTTTTTCGCTCAACCAGATGACTGCATTCGCTGCGGTGCTTCAAATACTCGACAGCCTCTTTTTCGGGCGCGAACTGTTTTAAGGAAAAAACGGCATATTCGGTGGCAGGACTGATACCGGAAGCGGCCCCCATACTGAGAAAGATCAGAAACAGCCCCGCCGCGGGAAGCGTCC
The DNA here is from genome assembly GCF_038004825.1 of Bacillus sp. FSL P4-0334. Classification (NCBI taxonomy): domain Bacteria; kingdom Bacillati; phylum Bacillota; class Bacilli; order Caryophanales; family Bacillaceae; genus Bacillus; species Bacillus sp. FSL P4-0334. The sequence continues at coordinate 1,869,821 of NZ_JBBORX010000001.1, forward strand.
GCCTGAACGCGGCGGCACACCAGATTAACGCCGCAAAGTAAAGCACGACCCCGGGAATGACGGAGATATGGGCTCCATCTTCCGGCCAAGAGGAAAAGCCGAGTAACTCAAAGATGTAATCAGACACCGTACGGCCGTTATACAGCGGGGCAATGGACATGACACTGAAAGCCAGGAGGACAGAAGAAATGATTTTGTGAGAAAGGATGGTAACGGCGCACACCTCTTTACGTTTTTTTCCAGACTATCATGTTTTCTCAAAAAAAAGAACAGCCGGCAGCCGTTCTTACTTGAAAATATTAAACCAGCCTTTGCGGGCGAACCAAAACAGCATGGCGGCCACAAGAACGGCCATTACGCCCAAAACGATAAAATACCCGTATTTCCAATGAAGCTCAGGCATGTTATCGAAATTCATGCCGTAAACCCCTGCGATGAACGTCAGCGGGATAAAAATGGTCGAGACGATGGTTAATGTCATCATAATGGCGTTCATCCGGTTTGAATTCAGCGTCACATAGCTGTCCCGCAAATCTGACGTCATATCACGGTTTGACTCGATCAGCTCAGCCAGTTTTAACAGGTGGTCATAAATATCGCTGAAATACGCTTTCGTTTCACGGCTTTCTTTTACATGGTCAAGGCTCAAAATCCGGTACATTAAATCGCGCATCGGAATGATCGTCCGCCTCAGGTTCAAAAGATCAGTCCGCAATTCAAACACTTCATTCATTAAAGTGCCGTAAGATTTATGGGTTCTGCTGTCTTCAATTTCATTCAGCCGGTCTTCAATTTTGTACAGCACGGGGAAATATTCATCGACAAGCTGATCCATAATCATATAAGTGATGTGCCCGGGCCCTTTTTTGGCTAATCCCGGAGAAGCGAAAAACCGTTCTCTCACCTTTGAGACGCCGGGCGATTCGTGCAAATGGAAGCTGACGATGAAACGGTCGGACTGAAAAATGTCCACCTCTTCCATTTCCAGTGTGTCCGGGTTCAGAGCGTGGAGCACATAAAAACGGTAGCCGTCATAATGGTCGATTTTCGGCCGCTGCATATGCTGAAAGCAATCCTCGATCGCAAGCGGATGAAAGTGAAAATAATCACGCAGCAGCTCGGTTTCATGCATCTCAGCGCCGAAAAAATCAATCCAGTACCATGCGATGTCCGGTTGTTCTGTACGTGATAGGGGGATATTATCTAATATCTCATTATGTGTTGTGATTGCGGTTATATGTATCATAAACAACCCTCCGCCTGCCATTATATCATGCGGCGTTATGAAGAAAAGTATACGAATTGCCGCCCGGCCGCTTCATGATATACTTGGACAAAAAGGGGTGGAGCATATGTGGAAGGAAACGGTTTCGGTCACACCGCCGTATCATTTTGATAAAGTCCTTGAAAGGCTGTCGCTCGATCCGCTGAATGCGGTCGATCTTCATGCAAGATCAATCAAAGTGCCGCTCAGAACACGGGACGGCAAACTGTCCGTCATCACGGTTCAAGCGGAAGGCACCGCCGCAGACCCGGTCTTTCTCGTCAGCGGAGAAACGGACCGCGAGGAGATGATTGAACGGATCAAACACATTTTTCAGTGGGAGCAGCCGCTTCAGCCTGTGCTTGATCATTTCTCAAAAACAAATCTGTCGGCGCTTTTTGAGGAGCATGCGGGAACCCCGCTCGTCTTGGAATATGACGTCTACAACTGTCTCATGAAATGCATCATCCACCAGCAGCTCAACCTGTCCTTCGCTTTTACTTTAACGGAACGGTTCGTCCATGCCTTCGGTGAACAAAAAGACGGCGTCTGGTGCTATCCCGAGCCGAAAACGATCGCGGGGCTTGAGTATCAGGACTTGCGGGAGCTCCAGTTCAGCATGAGAAAAGCGGAATATGCGATTGACATTTCACGGATGATTGCAGAAGGAGCGCTCAATCTGGCGGAACTTACCCATTTGTCGGATGAAGACATTATGAAAAAGCTGATCACCATCAGAGGCATCGGCCCGTGGACCGTCCAAAACGTCCTCATGTTCGGCCTCGGCCGCCCGAATCTGTTTCCTTTGGCGGACATCGGCCTGCAAAACGCCGTCAAACGCCGCTTCGCCCTTGAGGATAAACCGTCAAAAGACGTGATGCTCCAGGTAAGCAGCGAATGGGCGCCGTATTTAAGCTATGCGTCCTTATATTTGTGGAGAAGTATTGAATGATGAGATTTTTGGAAACTTCCAGTGAAAAACATGAAGGAACCGCCGGCTGCATGTTATACTGAAAAGATGTGATATTTCAAATCAGCCGTTTTCCCAGGAGGAAGGCTTTATATAGAAACGGAGAGAAAAAAACGTGAATCAACATCAAAAAAAGGCGCCTGCCGAATTGAAAATCGGACAGACATTTCCGCTGACCATCAAACGTCTCGGCATTAACGGAGAGGGCGTCGGCTATTTTAAGAAAAAAGTTGTCTTCGTTCCCGGCGCTCTGCCCGGTGAAGAAGTCGTTGCCGAAGCGACAAATGTGCAGCCGAAATTTTCAGAAGCACGCGTCAAAAAAATCCGCAAGCCGTCTGAACACCGCGTCACGCCGCCATGCCCGGTCTACGACCAGTGCGGCGGCTGTCAGCTTCAGCATCTGGCATACACCCAGCAGCTTCGCGAAAAACGCGACATCGTCATTCAGTCTCTGGAACGTCATACGAGATTCAATGTCGAAGAAATGAACATTAAAGATACGATCGGAATGGACAACCCTTGGAATTACCGGAACAAAAGCCAGTTTCAAGTCGGACGCTCGCAAAGCGGCAGCATCATTGCCGGCTTATACGGACTTGATTCCCATAAAATCGTTCCGATTAAGGAATGCATTGTCCAGCATCCGGCGACAAACAAAACAACGGGTATCGTCCGCCGTATTTTGGAAAAACACAACGTATCCGTTTATAACGAACGGACCAAAAAAGGCGATGTCCGCACCATCGTGACGAGAGTCGGTTTTGAAACAGGCGAAGTGCAGGTCGTGCTTGTCACCGCGAAAGAGACACTGCCGAATAAAGACGAGATCGTCAAAGCCATTCAGAACCGTCTGCCGGAAGTGAAATCGATTATTCAAAACGTCAACGGCGCGCGCACATCCGTCATTTTCGGTGACAAAACAAAAGCGCTGGCCGGAAGCCATGCCATTCAAGAAGTGCTCGGCGACGTGTCATTTGAACTGAGCGCCCGCGCCTTCTTCCAGCTCAACCCTGAGCAGACGGTCAAGCTGTATGACGAAGTGAAACAAGCGGCTCAGCTGACAGGAAAAGAAAAAGTCGTAGACGCGTATTGCGGCGTCGGTACGATCGGCATGTGGGTCTCAAGCGGCGCAAAAGAGATCCGCGGCATGGACGTCATTAAAGAATCAATTGACGATGCGAAGAAAAACGCCAAAAAACACGACATCAAAAACGCGGCATATGTCACAGGAACAGCCGAACACTGGCTCCCGAAATGGACGAAAGAAGGCTTCCGTCCTGACGTGGTCATCGTCGACCCGCCGAGAACCGGCTGTGACAGAACATTTTTAGATACCATCAAAAAAGTAAAACCGAAACGCTTCGTCTACGTATCCTGCAATCCTTCCACACTGGCGAAAGACTTGCAGACGCTGTCGAAGGACTATCGTGTCGAATATATTCAGCCTGTTGATATGTTTCCGCAGACGGCTCATGTGGAAGCCGTGGCGAAGCTTGTATTAAAATCGTCTAACTAAAATAAACAATTTGTAATCAGACCTGGATTTCGGTAAATTAAACAATTCCGATTTCCGGGTTTTTTCATGTTTTGCCCTTGTCCTATCTGTCTTTTGTCCTTATTTAACTGATAAAAAGCGTTGAAAAAAACGTATGGAAAAGCAAGTGGAAAATAGCCAAGTAGGCTGCTTTCTATTAACACTTTCTTTTTTTCGTTTGGAAACGGCATTACAGACAAAATATGAAGATCTTGTTGTGACCAGAAGCAATAACAAGTCGTCCAAGTTCCGTGAATACTTGTAATTTCAGTTAATATTTTGTAAACTTCTTTCTTAAAGAATAAAGTCCCCGACACTCATCGGCACATTTACTATTGGCGATAGTTGTAATAAATGATAAAAAGGAGGTGAAACCGAATGAGAGATATTGGAACCTCAACAACTGTGAATAAAAGATCAAACACACTAAAAAAGCATGTTTCGTTGTTATACATGATATGAAAGCCTAAACAGGAAAAAAGGCCCCCGATTACTTTCCTTATTACAGAAAAGAAATAAATCCGAGGCGGAAACGCAAGTGATAACAACTATTACAGTAATACCTGCGATGGTTATATCCTTAATAAGTAATTATCGCGACAATCATGCTTCATCATATAATGATGTTAGATTGACACCTGGCTAAAAAGTATTGCAGAAAAGGAAACGGATAATGAAATGGATAAAGTAAACAAAAAACGACCGTTGTATAAAAAAAGTTGGTTTCTCACGGTTTTGGCATTTTTAGTTTCACAGCTTTATTTTAATTTTGTAGAATTAACGGGATGGGGTCCTAATTATAGAGAAATGAATGGATTCCCAGCAAACATAGTTGAACTGGATTTCTTTCAAACATATCTTTCATTCTATGATAATCCATGGTTTAATATTGTCACTGTTTTCTTGGGGGTTTTCACTGTTATACAAATCATCACAGGTATAACAAAGGATATTCGAAATGAAAGCAATAACTTCTGATGCCTTATTTAATGATGAAAGAAACTTTCTTATTAATCTTATGAATGAAGACTGCGGCACTTAGTCAGCAGTCTATTTTATTGGTTTTGGATCAGGATTACCGAATCGTAACCTTATCCAAACATTTATAGGTAATTGTATAAAGATATTAACATATGGGGTTTGAAAGCCAATCGACCCTTAGTACATATACTGTATAGAGCCAGAAAAAAAGCAATCTTTGTTAGCCACTTGCTGCGTTGGTTATTTCTAAACCATGAGCAAATCCCAAAAGATCCAGATTGAAGTACTTGAATTCTGTTAAGTTCGAGTTTATTTTCTCTTCCCATCCCATCCTCTTTACTCCATGTGATTCACAAGCGGTAAGTTAAGGCTTTTTCTATTTACATTCTCTTGAGTACCCAGATATACCACCCCCAGCCCCATTTGCTTAATCAAATTATTTTTTCGCAAATGATATTGAGATACGGATATGGTGCAGCGTTAAATATTTTATCTTCGATAACAGGACAATTATTTTGCATTGGTAATAGGGAGAACTCATATGATATTCTATTTAGGTTGGAATCCTTTTGTCCAAAAAGAGCAAAAGTAAGGCCGCTAAGAAAAATGAAGGTCAGCGCTACTATTAATAAACCACAATATAAATAAAAAATAGGTGTAGATAATCATCACACTTTTTTCTCTCTCAAACCCTTTTAAAGGTTAAGGAGTTGGCTGAGTTGATCAGAAATGAACGATATGGGGTTAACTATAGCGATAGTCTATTACGTTAACTCAATTAAGGCGTTCTGCTTCAGTTTGCTTTTCACTTTTTCACGTGTAAAAAGTGAAATGTTCAAAATTTACTATCGTTTGATAAGAAGTGCTGACACATGCTATAAGTGTAAAAGAAGCATGGTCAGTTTTTAATTTTGGGATCAAGGTTTGGCTGTATCCCATCATGAAAGGATTTGGATTTGTTATGACAGATAACTTCTGGCGTGAATTACCACGGCCATTTTTTGTACTGGCACCAATGGAAGATGTGACGGATGTCGTTTTTCGCCATGTTGTGAGTGAAGCCGGCAGACCTGATGTGTTTTTCACAGAGTTTACAAACTCAGAAAGCTATTGTCACCCGGATGGGAAGGATAGTGTGCGCGGCCGTTTGACTTTCACGGAGGATGAACAGCCGATGGTTGCCCACATATGGGGAGATAAGCCTGAAAACTTTCGCCAAATGAGTATTGGGATGGCGGAATTAGGGTTTAAGGGCCTGGATATCAATATGGGCTGTCCTGTACCTAATGTGGCGGGGAATGGAAAGGGAAGCGGCCTGATTTGCCGTCCTGAAGTTGCAGCCGAATTAATACAGGCGGCGAAAGCAGGAGGTCTGCCGGTAAGTGTGAAGACCAGACTTGGCTACACGGATATAGACGAATGGCGCGGCTGGCTGACACACATACTGAAACAAGACATTGCGAATCTTTCCATTCATCTGCGTACAAGAGCGGAAATGAGTAAAGTAGATGCGCATTGGGAGCTCATCCCGGAAATCAAGAAACTTCGTGATGAGATAGCGCCGGATACCCTATTGACGATCAATGGGGATATTCCTGACCGTGAAACCGGCTTGAAACTCGCTGAACAATACGGTGTTGACGGGATTATGATTGGACGAGGCATTTTTACTAATCCATTCGCCTTTGAAAAGGAGCCGAGAGAGCATAGCAGTAAGGAATTGCTTGATCTTTTGAGATTACACCTGGATCTTCATGATGAATATTCAAAAGCAGAAGCTCGAGCATATAAACCGCTCCCCCGCTTTTTCAAGATATATCTCCGCGGATTCCGTGGAGCAAGTGAATTAAGAAATCAATGCATGAATACAAAGTCAACAGATGAAGTGCGTGCATTGCTCGATGACTTTGAGAGAAAGTATCTTGATGGGATGGAGCAAGAGTGACATAAATACCTCTTCATCCGGCCCGGATTTCGGTTTGAATTCCGGGTCTTTTTGTGTGCAGTTTTTACCCAGACAGATCCATGGCCAGTTTCGTCATGCAGAAATAAACGAATCATGGTACATTGATAGGAGATACATCATAAAGGGGAGAGAAAAATGAAACGACTGTGCATCATCCCCTGCGGCAAGAAAAAAATTTGGGATGTCCATTCAGATACAGGTCCGGTAAGGGCGGAAGACGCTTATCTCAGCCCGTTTCATCAGGCGTGCGAGCGTTATGCGAAAGCATTTTTCGATGAGTGGGTAATTTTGTCGGCAAAGCACGGATTCCTTCGTCCGGATGATATGGTTCCCGGAAATTACGATGTCACTTTTGGAACCGGTCATCCGGAGATCATGGCAGCGGACGAGCTGCGCCGTCAATTTCATGAAAAAGGCTTTTCCGACATCGAAGAGCTTGTCATGCTTGGCGGGAAAAAATACCGAAGCGTCCTAAACGCCGTCATCGGAGAGCATCAGCATATCACCTGGCCTTTGTCATCGTATAAAGGCATTGGCTACATGCTTCAAGCGCTGAATCGGGCTGTTGAAGAAAAGCATGAACTGCAGCACGTGGATATGAAAAAAAAGAGTGTAACCACTCAAACGCCACGATAGACTGTATGCAGAAGAATGAAGCAGTTAAAAGATTTCCGAGGAAATAAATACGTCGATCATTGTCAAAGACAGGGTGATGCCCGGTCTTTTTTGTATGCTTTAAAACGAGACAAAGGGAACAGATTGAGACAAAATGAGACACCTGTCTCAAACTGTCTCCATTGTAAAAATAAAAACATTCATTTTACGGGCTTCAAAGGCTGGCATGCTTCTTGCATTTATAAGTGTGAACCCTAAATAGAAGGAGGCGCACAAAATGGAATTGTTAAAACGAGAAGGCTTGTCATTAACTGAGGAGAAAGCGCTGTGGATGTACCAAAAGATGCTGGAAATCAGGGGCTTTGAAGACAAAGTGCATGAACTGTTCGCGCAAGGAGTGCTTCCCGGATTCGTCCATTTGTATGCCGGTGAAGAAGCGGTAGCTGCGGGGGTGTGCGCTCATTTAGATGATGGCGACAGCATTACAAGCACACACAGGGGACATGGCCATTGTATCGCCAAAGGCTGTGATCTGGACGGCATGATGGCGGAAATATTCGGAAAAGCGACCGGACTGTGTAAAGGCAAAGGCGGTTCTATGCACATTGCGGATCTTGATAAAGGCATGTTAGGCGCAAATGGAATCGTCGGGGGCGGATTCACGCTCGCATGCGGATCAGCGCTCACGGCTAAATATAAACAAACTAAAAATGTAAGCGTTTGCTTTTTTGGGGACGGAGCCAATAACCAAGGGACCTTCCATGAAGGGCTGAACTTAGCGGCAGTATGGAACCTTCCTGTCGTGTTCATCGCCGAAAACAACGGCTACGGCGAAGCCACGACATTTGAGTACGCATCAGCCTGTAATTCAATCGCCGATCGGGCGGCTGCCTACAACATGCCGGGGGTCACGGTGGACGGAAAAGATATTTTAGCAGTTTATCAGGCAGCCGGGGAAGCGATAGAAAGAGCAAGAAACGGCGGAGGCCCATCTTTGATTGAATGTATGACTTACAGAAACTACGGCCATTTCGAAGGGGATGCCCAAACTTATAAAACAAAGGATGAAAAGACTGAGCATCTTGAAGAAAAGGATGCCATTCAAGGCTTTAAAAACTATCTTCTAAAAGAAACAGATGCAAATAAACTGTCAGACATCGAACAGCGTGTCAGCGAATCGATTGAAAAAGCCGTCTCGTTCAGCGAAAAGAGTCCATATCCGAAAGAGTCAGAGCTGTTGACAGACGTCTACGTGTCATATGAAAAAGGGGGAATGTGAGATGGCGAGAGTCATAAGCATGTCGGACGCGATCAATGAAGCAATGAAGCTTGCGATGAGAAAAGACGACAATGTGCTTGTAATCGGTGAAGATGTCGCCGGGGGAGCGGCGGTCGATCACTTGCAAGATGATGAAGCATGGGGCGGTGTACTGGGGGTCACAAAGGGGCTCGTACAGGAATTCGGCAGAAGCAGGGTGCTGGACACACCAATTTCTGAGGCGGGCTACATGGGTGCGGCCATGGCTGCGGCATCCACGGGGCTGAGACCGATTGCGGAACTGATGTTTAACGATTTTATCGGAACGTGCTTTGACCAAGTGATCAACCAAGGGGCGAAATTCCGCTATATGTTCGGCGGTAAAGCGCAAGTGCCGATCACCGTCCGCACCACATACGGAGCCGGGTTCCGGGCAGCCGCTCAGCATTCGCAGGCGCTGTATGGCCTGTTCACCAGCATCCCGGGTCTGAAGACGGTTGTGCCGTCCAATCCGTATGACGCCAAAGGTTTGCTGCTTTCGGCAATAGAAGACAATGATCCGGTATTCTTTTTTGAAGATAAAACGTCCTACAACATGAAGGGCGAGGTGCCGGAAGATTATTATACAATTCCGCTCGGAAAGGCGGATATCAAACGCGAAGGCAATGATGTCACGCTCTTTGCAGTCGGCAAGCAGGTCAATACTGCGCTTGAAGCGGCTGCGCAGCTTTCTGAGAAAGGCATCGACGCCGAGGTGCTTGATCCCCGGAGTCTGTCTCCTTTAGATGAGGAAGCGATTTTCACATCGTTAGAAAAAACAAACCGGCTGATCATCATTGACGAAGCCAATCCGCGCTGCAGCATCGCCACGGATATTGCTGCGATTGTCGCCGATAAGGGCTTTGATTTGCTTGATGCGCCGATTAAACGGATTACAGCGCCGCATACACCAGTGCCGTTTTCGCCGGTGCTTGAAGATCAATATTTGCCGACACCAGACCAAATTGTCAGCGTCACGCTTGAATTGCTTGGCGAGCCGGCAATGAATTAAAGGAGGGATATAGAATGGCTGTAAAAGTAGTAATGCCGAAGCTGGGAATGGCGATGAAGAAAGGTGAAGTATCCGTCTGGAATAAAAAAGTCGGCGACCCGGTTGAAAAGGGAGAAAGCATCGCCAGCATCAACTCGGAAAAAATAGAAATGGAAATAGAAGCGCCTGAAAGCGGCACGCTTCTCCATATTAAAGTCAAAGAGGGAGAAGGAGTCCCGCCGGGAACGCCCATCTGTTATATCGGGGAAAACGGCGAAGAAGTGCGGGAGAAGGAGGCGCCGGCTCCTGAAAATGCAGGGAAACCGCAATCTGAACCTGAACATATTCCCGCTCCCAAAGCCGTGCAAAAGCGTAAACACCGCGTGAAAATATCTCCCGTTGCCCGAAAAATGGCGGAGAAAGCCGGGTTGAAAGTTGATACGCTGAACGGGACGGGGCCCGGAGGCAGAATCGTAAAAGCTGACGTCATCAAGGCCATGAAGACGGAATCTGAACCGCAGTCTTCGGTTCAGACGGCACAGCCGGAGGAAAAACCGGCTTCAGCGATGAGAAAAGTAATTGCAGACCGAATGCACAAAAGCCTGCAAAACAGCGCCCAGCTGACGCTGATGATGAAAGCGGACATTACGGAGCTTGTAAAATGGCAGCAGCAGCTCGCCGACAGCGTGAAAAAGCGGAGCGGTGTTAAACTGACGGTCACACATTTCGTATCCCGGGCCGCAGTGCTTGCGCTGAAACAGCATCCTGAGCTGAACAGCTCTTATCAAGAGGAGCGGATCATCACCTATCCATATGTCCACCTCGGGATGGCGGTTTCTCTTGAAAACGGTCTCGTCGTGCCGGTGATTCGGGATGCGGAAAAGCTTTCATTCCTTGAGCTTGCGGATCACATCAGCACATCGGCACGCCGGGCGCGGGAAGGCAATGCTTCCGGAGATGATCTGCACGGATCGACATTTTCTATTACAAATCTCGGGGGTTACGGAATTGAGCATTTCACCCCGATTCTTAATCCGCCTGAAGCCGGTATTCTCGGAGTGGGCGCAAGCTATGAAACGCCTGCGTTTAAAGGAGATGAGCTTGTCAAAAGCATCATGCTGCCGCTGAGCCTTACCTTTGATCACAGAGTATGTGACGGCGCACCGGCTGCGGACTTCCTGAAAACGGTCAAAGCGCTGCTTGAAGAGCCGGCCGGATTGATTTTATAGAGAGGGTGAAGAGATTGACACTAGCCATTATCGGCGGCGGGCCTGCCGGATATGCAGCTGCCGTGACTGCCGCGCGGAGGGGAGAAGAAGTCGTTCTGATCGACAAAGGGCCGCTCGGAGGCACTTGTCTCAATGAGGGGTGCATCCCGACAAAGTCGCTTTTGGAAAGCGCGAATGTGCTCGATAAAATCAGGCACGCAGATACATTCGGCATCGAACTGCCGCAAAACATTACACTCAATTGGGCCCGCATGCAGGGGCGCAAACGGCAAATCGTCAGCCAGCTCGTGCAGGGAATTCAATACTTAATGAAAGCAAATCAGATTAAAGTCATCAGCGGGACAGCTTCATTTCTCACAGAGCAGACATTGCTAGTTGAAGGAGAAGGAGGCGCAAAAGACATTCTGGAAGCGGATCGGATATTGATTGCATCCGGATCTGAACCGGCGGAGCTGCCGTTTGCCCCATTTGACGGCGATTGGGTGATCGACAGCAAAGACGCGCTTTCTTTACAGCAAATTCCTTCTTCTCTGCTTATTGTCGGGGGAGGTGTGATCGGCTGTGAATTTGCCTCTTTATTCAGCCGGTTTAAAACGAAAGTGACGGTGATTGAATCGGCTGACCGGCTGCTCCCGGCAGAAGACGGAGAAATTGCCGCCGTTTTCGAAGACTCTTTAAGAGACAGCGGGGCTGATATTCAGACAAAAGCCGCCCTTCAGCGGATTGACAAAGAAAGGAAAACCGCCGTGTGGACAAAAGACGGCAAAGAAATTGAGGCGCAGGCTGATCACGTTTTGGTTGCAATCGGGAGAAAACCGCGTTTGCAAGGCCTGAATCTGGAGCAGGCCGGCATCCGGTATTCTCCGCGCGGTATTGAAGTCAATGACCATATGCAGACCAATGTGCCTCATATATACGCATGCGGCGATGCGGCCGGAGGAATGCAGCTCGCGCATGCCGCCATTCATGAAGGAATCACAGCCGCCGCGCATGCCTCGGGAAAGGACAGCAAAGTCAATATGCGGGCGGTGCCCCGCTGTATTTATACATCGCCGGAAATGGCCGCTGTCGGGCTGACGGAAACACAGGCGAGAGAGACATACGGAGATGTGAAAATCGGAGAATGCTCATTTTCTGCTAACGGAAAAGCGTTAATTAAACATCAGCATGGCGGCAAAATGAAAATCATTGCCGAACCGGAATTCGGAGAAATCGTCGGCGTGTCAATGATCGGGCCGGACGTGACGGAATTGATCGGTCAGGCGGTCATGATGATGAACGGTGAAATGACGGCTGATATGTCGGAGCACTTTATCGCGGCGCATCCGACTCTGTCAGAAACGCTTCAGGAAGCCCTGCTGAATGTCACCGGACTTGCGGTGCATTCCGTATAACCGGAATACCCTTTCTCAGATGAGAAGGGGTATTTTTCGTTGAAAGCGCTTTATTTTTCCCCTACAATATATGAAAAGATGGTCTGAACAGGGGGGAGCGAATACAATGAATGTCATTCGGAATGATTTTAAAACCTGGAAGCGCTTTGTGAAAGAAGGCGTGCTTGATGAATCCCGTATTCAGAAGCGGGTGGCCGCCTCATGGCACCGCTGCAAAAAAGCCGACGTTAACCCTTATCTCGAAAAGGGGCCGAATGTAATGCCGGCAGATCATTTAGAAAGGCAGGCCGAAAAGCATGCATTATTTTTAGCGGCCTCAACGCCTCATGCAGAAAGAATGAAAACGGCGATGCGGGAAATGGAAATGATGGTTCTCCTGATTGATTCAGACGGCGTTGTCCATTCAGTTGACGGCCACCCGCGCACCATTCATGAAGCGAACCGCATCAATTTCTTAAAAGGTGCCCGCTGGACGGAAACGGCCGTCGGCACGAATGCGATCGGGACGGCTCTTTATACAAATGAGCCGGTCATGATACACGGCTCTGAACATTATTCGCTCGCTTCTCATCAATGGAGCTGTTCCGCCGCGCCGATCCGTTATGAAGACGGGCGGCTGGCGGGTGTCATTGATATTTCTTGCCCCGCCGCCCGCGCTCAGCCGTTTATGCTCGGAATTGCCTCCTCCATCGCTTATACGGCGGAACGGGAGCTTGCCCTAAAGATCAAAATGACAGAACTTGACATGATCAGCAAGTTCGCCGGGCTGACCCGGTCTCACGATCCGATCGTGCTTTGCAATGACATGAGCCGGGTTATCGCCGCAAGCCGTCCCGTTCAGCATTTTACCGGACATACGCTGCGCGAGCTTGAGGAACAGGGCTATCACATCAAGCAGGCGAAGCGGGAGGAGAACGGCTACACATGCGTTTATTTATCCAAACGAGAAGAAAAGCCGTCTTTTATATTCCATGGTGCGGCAGGCAAAAGCCCGTCATCCCGACATATGCTTCAGCAGCTGGAGCTTGTCGCCCGAACGGACGCGACCGTTTGTCTTACGGGAGAAACCGGGACGGGAAAGGAGGTTGCCGCCCGGGCGATTCATAACAACAGCTCCAGGAAAAACGGCCCGTTTATCGCCGTCAATTGCGGAGCGGTCCCCGAAAAGCTGATTGAAAGCGAACTGTTCGGCTACTCGGAAGGCGCCTTCACCGGGGCCAAACGGAAAGGACATAACGGCGCTTTGCAAAAAGCCGATAAAGGCACGCTTTTCCTCGATGAAATCGGAGAAATAGCACACTCCATGCAGGTCGCTCTGTTACGGGTGCTGCAGGAACGGAAAGTCACCCCGGTCGGCGGGACAAAAGAGATTCCCGTTGACATCAGAATCATCACTGCCACCCACACTGATCTGAGACAGCTTGTCGAGTGCAAAAAGCTGAGAGAAGATTTATTTTACCGGCTTCACGTCTGTCCGATCCACCTCCCTCCATTAAGAGAACGCACCGAAGACATTCCCGGCCTCTTCCTTGAATTTCAGCGAAATCGCGGCTGGCGCGGGGAGCTTCCTGATGACTTTTTAGACCTATTAAAGAGCCGGAAATGGCCGGGGAATATCAGGGAATTGTTTAATGTATTTGAACGTCTTTCCGTCATGTTCCCGGACGGACGGCTGTCAGAACGCCCCATCGCAGCCCTGCTTGAAGCGTCAGGTCTTAAAGAGGCGGCCGAGTCTTATGAACAGGAAGAAGCGTCCCCTGTCTCCATCCGGGAGCACATTCAGAAAAACATCATCGTAAACGCGCTTGAATCAGCGAAGGGGAATGTCACGCTGGCCGCCAAAATGGCCGGAATCCCGCGGAGCACGTTTTACAAACGCCTCAAAAAATTCAAACTCACCGCCGGACAATTGTAAGAAACAAGCATACTTCTCTTGGCTGCCGGACACGTTATGTGTGAGGCCTAAAGGAGGTTTGAGACGTGAATACACAGCGTGCGAAAGACATTTCAGAATCCGCCGCCATGGCGTATGTGACGTACGAAGGAGTCCCGATTTATATTCAGCATGTCAACGAAGACAAGGAAACAGCCAGAATTTTTCCGATCGGAAATCCGCAATTTGAGCAGGAAGTGCTGCTTTCTGATTTACAAGAGCATTTTTGAGAATGGGTCTGCTGATGACAGCAGGCCTTTTTCGTACCTGTGGGAACTTTCCCGCTTTTTGAGAAAAATAACTAAAAATGATTAAATGATCTAACTCCTCCAAACCCGGTACAGATCGGACCTTCTCATGATATAAATAAAATGTAAACGTTATCAGAGGAGGGCTTCACATGACAGACAAATCATTCTCAATCGTTATTGCAGGCGGCGGCAGCACATTTACCCCCGGAATTGTATTAATGCTTTTGAATCACCTGGAAGAGTTTCCGATCAGAAAGCTGAAACTTTATGACAATGATAAAGAAAGGCAGGAGCGGATTGCGGGTGCGTGTGAGGTATTTATAAAAGAAAAAGCGCCGGACATTGAATTTCTGGCGACTGATGACCCAGAGACGGCTTTTACGGATGTTGACTTCGTCATGGCGCATATCCGCGTCGGAAAATATGCGATGCGCGCGCTCGATGAACAAATCCCGCTGAAGTACGGCGTGGTCGGCCAGGAAACATGCGGGCCGGGCGGAATTGCATACGGCATGCGCTCTATCGGCGGTGTTCTGGAGATTCTTGATTATATGGAAACGTACTCGCCCGACGCATGGATGCTGAATTACTCCAATCCGGCGGCGATTGTGGCCGAAGCTACACGGCGCCTCAGACCGAATTCAAAAATATTGAACATCTGCGACATGCCGGTCGGAATTGAGGATCGCATGGCGAACATCCTCGGATTATCTTCACGGAAAGAAATGAACGTCCGTTACTACGGCTTGAACCACTTTGGCTGGTGGACGTCCATCACAGACCGGCATGGCAATGATTTAATGCCGAAGCTGAAAGAGCATGTCCGTGAATACGGCTACGTTCCGAAGACGGAGGCCGAACAGACTGAAGCAAGCTGGAATGACACATTCAAAAAAGCGCGCGACGTACAGGCGGCTGATCCGGATACGCTTCCGAACACATATCTGCAATATTACTTATTCCCGGATGATATGGTGAAAAAATCAAACCCGAACCATACGAGAGCCAACGAAGTCATGGAAGGGCGGGAAGCTTTCATTTTCAGCCAATGCGATATGATTACGCGCGAACAATCGTCGGAGAACAGTGAAATTAAAATTGATGATCATGCTTCCTATATCGTCGACCTTGCCCGGGCCATCGCTTACAACACAGGGGAGAGGATGCTGTTAATCGTTGAAAATAACGGCGCGATCGCAAACTTTGATCCGTCAGCCATGGTTGAGATTCCTTGTCTCGTAGGCTCAAACGGACCGGAACCGCTCTCAGTCGGGAACATACCGCAATTTCAAAAAGGCCTGATGGAACAGCAGGTGTCTGTTGAAAAACTGACGGCTGAAGCGTGGGAAGAGCGGTCATTTCAAAAGCTGTGGCAGGCGCTGATCCTGTCAAAAACAGTGCCGAACGCCCGTGTGGCAAGACTGATTCTTGAAGATCTGATGGAGGCTAACAAGGACTACTGGCCTGAGCTTGATGTAAGTCCGTCTCCTATTTCCTGATGACAATCTTCCCCGTTTTCTTTATCTGTTATTCTATATAATAGAAAGAAAACGGGGGGATTTTTGGGATGAGTCTTGAAGAACTGGTTAATCAGCATTACGCGAAATTAAATGATAACGATTTTTATATTTTAAAATATATATTGAATCATAAGCATACGTGCTATCATCTCGGTATCAATGACATGGCGAAAGCCTGCAATGTCTCTCGGTCTTCCATCCTGCGGCTTGCCCAAAAACTGGGCTTCAGCGGCTATAGTGAATTCCGGGTTTTTCTGAAATGGGAGGATCAGCCTGAAGAGGGCGAGAATATGACGTTTGAAAAGCTGCTGGATGATATTGAAGCCAATGTAAAATACGTGAAGTCAAAAGATATGACGGAGATGTGCCGGCTGATAGATGAAGCAAAACGGATTTTCGTTTACGGATCGGGCACGGCTCAGAGGGTGTGCGCCCGTGAGCTGCAGCGGATGTTTGTATCCCGGCGGAAGTATCTGATTTTAATTCAGGACATCACAGAGTTTGATATCATGTGTGATTATTTTACGGTTGATGACGTATTCATCATTATTTCTTTATCAGGCGAAACACCCGAATTAATTCCGCAGGTAAGGACCCTGTCCGCAAAGGGAGTTCCGTTTATTTCAATCACCAATCTGAAAAACAACGTACTGGCGCAAATGACGCCGTATAATCTTTATGCGACCAGCAAGCCGGTGATGTTAAGCGATAAAACGGAAATTGTCGCATTTGCCCCGTTTTTTCTGGTGGGCGAAGCGTTATTCCGTGCATATGTTGATTATAAAGAGCTCGAAAATTTTGATAAATAGCGGGAGGTCACGTGAAATGATGCAAAAAGTCCAGCGCTTCGGCAGCGCGATGTTTGTGCCTGTTTTGTTATTTGCATTTTCCGGTATTATTGTCGGTCTGAGTACGCTGTTTAAAAATAAAACGCTGATGGGGCCGCTGGCTGATCCTGACGGGCTTTGGTATCAATGCTGGTACGTCATTGAACAGGGCGGCTGGACCGTCTTTAATCAAATGCCGCTCCTGTTTGCGATCGGCATACCTGTCGCCTTAGCGAAAAAAGCGCAGGCGCGGGCTTGTTTGGAAGCGCTTACAGTTTATCTGACATTCAATTACTTTATCAATGCGATTCTGACGGTTTGGGGCGGGGCTTTTCATGTCGATATGACTCAGGAAGCGGGCGGAACGAGCGGGCTGACGATGATCGCCGGGATCAAAACGCTTGATACGAATATTATCGGCGCCATCTTTATTTCATCTATTGTCGTGTATTTGCACAATCGTTATTTTGATAAAAAACTGCCGGATTTTCTGGGGATTTTTCAAGGATCTTCCTACATCGTTATCATTTCTTTCTTCATTATGATACCGATTTCACTTGCGGTGGCATACGTATGGCCGATGGTTCAGTCCGGAATCGGCTCGCTGCAAAGTTTTCTCGTTTCTTCCGGGGCGATCGGCGTGTGGATTTACACGTTCCTGGAGCGGATTTTAATTCCGACCGGCCTGCATCATTTTATTTACTCTCCGTTTATTTACGGTCCGGCTGTGGCTGAAGGCGGTATCGTCACCTATTGGGCCCAGCATCTCGGGGAATACTCTCAAAGCGTCAAACCGCTGAAAGAATTGTTCCCGCAGGGGGGCTTCGCGCTTCACGGCAACTCGAAAATCTTCGGCATTCCGGGAATCGCGCTCGCTTTTTACGCCACGGCTTCAAAGGAAAAGAAAAAAATCGTCGCCGGCCTATTGATCCCGGTCACCTTGACGTCCATTGTCGCGGGAATTACAGAGCCGATTGAATTTACATTCCTTTTTATCTCGCCGTTTTTATTTGCGGTTCATGCTTTGCTTGCCGCTTCCATGGCAACCGTCATGTATATGGCCGGCGTCGTCGGAAATATGGGAGGCGGTTTGATCGAAGCTGCGACCTTGAACTGGATCCCGCTGGCGTCAAGCCACGGCTTGACGTATGTATACCAGATCATTATCGGGTTGTGTTTTACCGCTGTTTACTTTTTCGTCTTCCGTTTCCTCATTCTCAAATTCAACATCGCCACACCGGGCAGAGAAAAAGAGGAAGGGCAGGAAACAAAGCTCTATTCGAAAAAGGAGTACAGAGAACGGAAGCAGGCTTCAAAAGAAACAGCGGCGGCAGACGAAACACAGCGGGATACAGCCGCTTTGTATATTGAAGCGCTGGGCGGAAAGGACAATATTACGGAGGTCACCAACTGCGCCACCCGTCTCCGCGTCACTGTCGCTGATGAATCAAAGGTCAAAAGTGACGCCGATTTCAGAGAGCTGGGAGCCCACGGCGTCGTCAGAAAAGGCAGGGCGCTTCAGGTCATTGTCGGATTAGGCGTTCCGCAAATGCGGGAGCGTGTCGAGAAAATATTGAACGGTTAAAATACTGCAGCAGCAGATTATGTGCAGAGCGCTTGTTAATCCGGCGCTCTTTTTATGTTTTGAAGAAATGTATGAATTTGTCATACCTTTGCCACCTGTACATGCAGGAGTGAAAATGAGAGGGTGCAAAAAACGAAATGACTTCTGCGGTATTTTAAATAGCAATTAACAAATAGGAGGCAAGACAATGACAAACTATACGACTTTCTTAGGACTTTACAAACCCGATAAGGCCGAGGGGATTGAAGTTGAAAGCATTGCTCAAAACTTTGAAGCGATTGACAGCAAAATCGGTGCTGCGCTTAGCAATGGCACGTCAACTTATGAAAATTTAAACGAAAGACTTAACATGTATGAAAACAGATTTGAACATGTGACAGAGCGGAACGTTATGGATTTTGGAGCTAAAGGTGACGGCGTAACGGATGATACGCAGGCATTTCATGATGCCATGGCCGACGGAGGTTATGTCGTAACAGTTCCCGCGGGTGTATTCAGAACATCGGGATTGTTTGTTCCGTCAAATACAATGCTTGTCGGAGCAGGCAAGAAAAGAACGGTCATTAAATTATTAGACGAAACACCGGTCGGCCATTCTGTTCTGACCAACAGTGATTATACGAACGGTAATGAAAATATTTACGTCGGCCATCTCACTTTGGATTGGAACAAGGATACGCGTCCTTCCGGCTGGAAGATTCCGAAAGGCCCCACTTCAAGCTGTTTGCTTTTTGCGAATGTTGACTATTCTTTTGTCGAGCATGTGTTTGCGAAGAACGCCGGCCTGCACGGCTTTGATTCTACAAGCCCGAACTATAACAGACATGGAGAAAAAGATGATCCAACTTATTATCAGCCCAACGGCTGTAACTTTGTAACGTTTTCACATTGTGAAGCAACAGGGTCCGGGGATGATAACTTTACTTGTCACTTTGGGAAACACACGACTTTCAGTCATTGCCTCTCTTATCATCCAATGGGGCTAAACGATGGAACTTCTAACACGAACTGTTTTGAAATTGATGACGGCTCTCAAGACGTAATGATTGATAGTTGTATCTCAATTGGAGGAGTCCGAGGCTTTGAGATTAAGGCACACGGTTATGCACCGGCTGCGAAGAGAGTACAGCTTGTTAACTGTCGCGCATACGAAAATGCCATTGGATATAGCATTCGCCATATCGGTCACCACACAGCAAGCGATCCTCAGTCAGCGACAGCCCATGATGTGCAGCTTGCGAATTGTATCGCATATAACCCTAAGCCGAATGATCTTTACAAAGGGGCGGGTCCAAACGCGTTGCAAATCTCCGGATATGATGGTGTGAGTGTTGTGAATTTCCATGCTGTTTGTGATGATAGTTCAATTGATTATAAGGGTAATTCGGTAGTCAGCGTATTTTATAAAGGACGCTTAATTAGCTTAAAGAATATAACCATTCGCGGATTTAAGACTGCAGACAATGATTTATATATTGTCGGCGGGGATAACTCAGTAGGAAAAGTAATGGTGGATGGTGTCACCTTGATTGACTCCGGAAAAAAAGGAGTTGCATTTGGCAGCGGAATGTACGAGTCTGTTGTTAGTAATGTTTGGGGACAGAGATCTCCAAAAAATAATAGCGGGACAGTTGGAATTTATTCCTCAGATCCAGATCTTAATGTATCCAATTGTGATTTTTCAGGTTATGAAACTGACTTTAACATTGGAGGAGCAGTCACTCCTTATTTCTTATTCAAACATAAAGGAAGCGGGGTCATTGGCTCCCGTGAATCTCACGCTACAGGCAATAATAATTTTGTGGCTGGTTCTGTTCGGGGAAGAGCAACCGGAGCGGCTCAATCTTCAGTGCTTTCTTCGTACAATACAATTAATCCGAATTCAGATTCTGTAGCACTTGGCTGGGGTGCCGGCAGCACTCCGTCATCAGCCAACAGAAAGATTGAGCTTCACGCAAAAGAAGGAACAATTAAGGCTACGGGAGGCGTAACAGGTTCCTCGACATTCTCTGACTACGCCGAGTATTTTGAAAGCCTGAGAGGGGAAAAGATTCCGACGGGAACACTTGTCACACTTGAAGGTGATAAGATCAGACCGGCTGAAAAAGGTGACCTCATGCTTGGGGTCATTTCCGAGACCGCCGGAGTGATTCTTGGTGAGTCGAGTTTTCACTGGTCGGGACGATACGTAAAGAATGAATTTGGCGGCTATGTTTATGAAGAACAGAAAGATGCGAATGGCCATACGGTCATGGCGCCAAAGGAAAATCCGGACTTTCGGCCTGAAGAAGACTACGCTTCAAGAGAAGAGAGAGACGAGTGGAACATTGTCGGACTCATCGGCCAGGTATATGTCAGATGCGATGAGACTGTGAAAGCGGGAGATTTTATTCACGCTCATAATGGGATTGCAACAAAATCTGATGCTCCAAACCAGCGCTGGCAGGTCATGAAAGTGATCAATGAGTTTGATGCTGATAAAGGATTCGGGGTCGCTCTCGTTTTTATTCGTTAAATGAAATGGCACGGTATGAATGATCATCTGACTAGCGGACGTCTTTTAAAGGCTCCGCTAGTCATTTTAAAATAAAAGGCTCCGGTTCAGGAGCTGGTAAAAAGAAAAGATAAGACAGCCTCCATATATCTGCACGCCTCATTCCCACAATTTTTATCCTCAATGATATTTCCGTTTTTTTTACACAAAGTACATAATAAAAGTGCAGGTTCAAGGGTTAATCCTTTATTCATTTAAGACAAACAAATAAAATAAATATACATACATATTGAACAAAGGATTTGGAGGCTTACACATGTCAAAGGCTTTATCATATGTAAAACCGTATTCTCTTTTGGCAGGAATCGCTTTGTTTTTCATGCTCATCGAGCTTGCGGTAGAGCTGCTACAGCCCCTGCTGATCGGGAAAATCATTGACGAAGGAATTTTAAAGCAGGATCTCGATACGGTTTGGCTGTGGGGCGGCGTGATGATCGGACTGACCGCTGTTTCATTCGCATCGGGCATTTTAAATTCATTCTACTCCGCCCACATCAGCCAGAGCTATGCGTATGATACGCGAAAAGGGATTTTTCAAAAGATTCAATCCTTCTCCTATTCGACGTTTGCGCAATTCTCATCCACATCGTTTATCACCCGGCTGACAAACGATGTGACACAGGTTCAGAATATGCTTTTCATGAGTCTCCGGTTTATGCTCCGGGCGCCGTTAATGATCGCGGGGGGCATTATTCTCTCGCTGACCGTCAATGCGAAACTCGGTTTTTTTCTGCTGATCACGGTGCCGATTTTGCTTTTGTTTTTGCTGTGGGTGCTGAAAAGAGGCGGCGCGCTGTTTCGGTCTGTGCAAAAGCGGCTTGATCAGGTCAACACGATCATGCAGGAAAACCTGACGGCGATCAAACTGATTAAAGCGCTCCTCCGTGCAAACCACGAAGTGAAACGTTTTTTGAAATCGAATACGAAGCTGATGGAAAAAACGGTCTCCGCTTTTCGTCTCGTGGAAGCGGCGATGCCGATTTTAATGCTGCTGATGAACATTTGTATTTTGTTTATCTTATGGTTCGGCGCCAAAAGCATTGCTCAGGGCGGAGCGCAGGTCGGCGATGTCGTTTCCGTCATTAACTATGCGACGCGGATTACAGGCGCGCTGTCCGTCCTTCCTTTTCTCATCATGGTATTTTCCCGGGCGAAGGCTTCCGGAGAAAGAATCGGCGAGGTGCTGGAAACAGAAGGCGGCGAGGGAACGGGGCAGGACCCGGCACGGGCGCTTGCAGGCGGGATTGAGTTTCGCGAAGTGTCCTTCCGCTATCCGGGCATGGAAAAAGACGCGCTGCATCACGTGTCCTTTTCTGCCAGCCCAAAAGAGACGGTTGCCATTATGGGCGCGACAGGCTCAGGAAAATCAACGCTTTTTCAGCTGATTCCGCGCCTGTACACGGCTGATTCGGGCAGTATTTTCATAGATGGCAAACCGATCGGTGAATTCTCCGCTTGCGGGCTGCGCAGGGAAATCGGCTATGTTCCGCAGGAAGTGCTTCTGTTTTCGGGCACCATCCGTGAAAATATCGCCTGGGGGCGGGAGGATGCTTCACTAGATGAAGTAATGGAAGCGGCCAAAGACGCGCAAATCCATGACACGATTATGAAGCTGTCAAACGGATACGACACGGTGCTGGGACAGCGGGGCGTCAATTTGTCAGGCGGGCAGAAGCAGCGGATTTCCATCGCGCGCGCTTTTATCAGAAAGCCGTCCCTCCTGCTGTTAGATGACAGTACGAGCGCGCTTGATCTTCAAACGGAAGCGAAGCTTTTACAAGCGATCAGATCCTATGAATGCACGACACTGATTATTACGCAGAAAATAACGACTGCGATGAAGGCTGACACCATCTTATTGCTTGAAGACGGCGAACTGCTGGCCAAAGGCACGCACAAAGAGCTGATGGCACAGTCTCATCTGTACCGGCAGATTTATGAATCACAATTCGGAAAGGAGGGAGCTGACAATGCAAAAAGACATTCGTAAACCTTTCCGATATCCGAAAATACCGCTCAAATCGAATGAAGGCGGCAGAAAACGCGCGAAAGCAAAAGATACAAAAGGCACGCTGCGCAGAATCTGGTCTTATGTAGCCGAGAAAAAAGGGCTTTTAACCCTTGTGATCATCATGGTAGTCATAAGCGCCATATTCGGCCTGCTCGGACCGTTCGTCATCGGGAAAGCGATTGATCATTTTATCGTCGGACAGACGACAGACGGATTGGCGGGGGTGCTGTTCATCCTGTTTGGGATTTACCTCGTGCAATCATTGTCCTTATGGTTTCAAAACTATTGGATGATCAATATCTCGCAAAGCACCGTGTTTAAAATGCGGAGCGAGCTGTTTACCCATCTGCATGAGCTGCCGATTCCGTTTTTTGATAAACAGCGGCTCGGGGACTTAATGAGCCGGGTCACCAATGATATCGAAAATGTCAGCTCCACTTTAAATACATCCGTCATTCAAGTGCTGTCGAGCGTCATTACATTCGTCGGCACAATCTCCGTCATGCTGTACATGAGTCCGCTTTTAACATTGATCACGCTTTTGATTATTCCGATCATGCTTTTGAGCATTAAATGGATCACCAACCGGACGGGATTGCTGTTTAAGCAGCAGCAGAAAAACCTCGGCGAGCTGAACGGTTTTATTGAAGAGTCGATATCAGGGGCGAAGGTCATTAAAGCCTATTCGAGGGAAGACCGCGTCATGGAACAATTTTTAGAAAAAAACGCGGCGTTACAATCATCGGGGTTTTGGGCGCAGACGATTTCGGGATTCATTCCGAAAGTCATGAACTCTTTAAACAATTTAAGCTTTACGATTATAGCGGCGGTCGGCGGGCTGTTTGCGCTGAAGGGGTGGATCTCGATCGGTTCCATCGTCGTATTCGCCGAATATTCGCGGCAGTTCACGCGCCCTTTAAATGATTTAGCTAATCAGTTCAATACGATGTTATCGGCCATCGCCGGGGCTGAACGGGTGTTTGACGTGCTGGATGAAAAAGAGGAGCGGGAAGATGAAGAGCATGCGCTGTACCAGCCGATCAAAACGGGAGAGATTGAATTCCGAGATGTCTACTTCGGCTATCAGGAAGACAGCCCGATCTTAAAACACCTGTCCTTCAGCGTTCCGAAAGGACAGTCCATCGCCTTCGTCGGACCGACCGGAGCGGGTAAAACAACCGTTACGAGCCTGATCGCCCGTTTTTACGAGCCGAATAACGGAAAAATCCTCATTGACGGAACGGACATCAAAAAACTGACGAGATCCAGTCTGAGAAAAAACATGGGGTTTGTCCTGCAGGATTCCTTTCTCTTTCAGGGCACCATCAGGGAAAATATTCGTTACGGCCGGCTGGATGCTTCTGACAAAGAGGTGGAGGCAGCCGCAAAAGCCGCCAATGCCCACGGATTCATCGAACGGCTCCCGAAAGGCTACGATACCGTCCTTACCCAAAACGGCGCGGGCATCAGCCAAGGACAAAAACAGCTCATTTCCATCGCGAGAGCTGTGCTGGCGGACCCGGTGCTGCTCATTTTGGATGAAGCGACGAGCAACATTGATACGGTGACGGAAGTGAAAATACAAGAAGCGCTCGGCCGTTTAATGGCGGGCAGAACAAGCGTCATCATCGCTCACAGGCTGAACACGATTCAAAAAGCCGATCAGATTCTTGTGCTGAAAGACGGCGAAATGGCTGAAAAAGGAACCCATGCCGAACTTCTCAGCCAGAACGGCTTTTACCGGGAATTATATGAAAGCCAGTTCCGGGAATCGTAGATAGGGAAAAAGACCTCCGACAGAGTGCGGAGGTCTTTTTTTCGCGAAGGCAAATAGTACTTTTAAGTTATTTTCGTTAAATGTAACAAAATTACTTGACGTAAATAAGTTATGTATATATACTAGCTTACATAAAGTAAGTGATAATAATTTTCAAGGAGGATTTTATGAATAAATCATTCGAAACAGGAACACTGCTTTTAAGGGTTGTAACAGGTATTATCTTTTTTGTTCACGGTTTATCCAAGTTTCAAGGGTTGGAAGGAACTGCGCAATTTTTCCAGAGCATCGGGATTCCGGCCTTTATGGTCTATGTCATCGCGACGATTGAGCTTGTCGGCGGGGTTCTGATCTTTTTCGGTTTAGCAACGCGCATTATCGGCGTTCTGTTTGCCGTCACATTAGTCGGCGCCATCTTCACGGCGAAGCTTTCCTCACCATTTATGGGCGGATCGGAATTTGATTTCATCTTACTGGTTGCGTCAATTCACTTAGCGCTTTCAGGAAGCCGTCTGCTTTCATTGGATCAGCTCCTTTTCAAATCAAAAAAGGGAGAAACTTTTTCAGCATAAGAAAGAAGGCGTTCAAATGACCGGCATTCATCAAGATACGGCAATCGGTTATGTCAAATTGACCATTAAAAATATGGAACGCTCGCTCGGCTTTTACCGGAATGTAATCGGCCTTCAAGTCATCTCGCAGACAGATCGTTCAGCAAGACTGTCAGCAGACGGAAAACGCGTCCTGCTGGTGCTTGAAGAAAATCCAAGCGCCGTCGTTCTGCCGGAGCGGTCTGTCACCGGCCTTTACCATTTCGCGATACTTCTGCCTGACCGGAAAGAACTCGGCATCGCATTGGCCAGGCTGATTGAAAATGGCATCGCGCTCGGTCAGGGGGATCACGCGGTCAGTGAGGCTCTTTACCTGTCTGATCCGGACGGCAACGGTATTGAAATATACGCCGATCGTCCCCGCAGCACGTGGCGCCGGGATGCAGAGGGCAATTATGTCATGCAAACGGCGCCCGTCGATGTGGACGGGCTTTTGGAAGAAGCCGGAGCTGAACGGAAAAGCCGTCTCCCAGAAGGAACCGTAATCGGTCACATCCATCTTCATGTGACGGATTTACAGGAAGCCAAAGCGTTTTACACCGATATCCTCGGTTTTGACATTGTCGGCAATTACGCGGGCATGTCCGCTCTGTTTGTTTCAGCGGGAGGGTATCACCATCACATCGGTCTGAATATATGGGCCGGAAAACATGCGCCGCCGAAACCGGGAAACGCAAGCGGTCTGGATTATTACACCATCGCGCTGCCGCATCAAGAAGAGCTGTCACGTGTGACAAAAGCGCTGACCGATGCCGGCTTTGAGATCGAAGAAAAAGAAGAGGGCGTATTCGTCAAAGACCCTGTATCAGGGGCGGATATCGCATTTACACTGTAAGAAACAACCCTTGCCGTCTAACCGGCAAGGTTTTTTATTTTTCTGAAGTTTTCTTGGGAAGGTTCGGGAAAGAAGAACACACGGCTTTTGTGTGACTAAAGAGAGCGAACATCTCAGTGAGGCGCAAAAATGACGCGTGGAGCCGCCATCGCCGGCCCGAGCTCAGAGCATCCGCCGGATTGAAAAAGCTGTATGGGCAGACTTTGAATAGAAAAAGGCAAAAGCCGCATCCGGTCACAAGATGCGGCTTTTTATACACAATTTACAATTGTGTGAAAAATGCCCAAAATAAATTGTTCTTCCTGATTCTTCCTGATATGATAAGCCGAAAAAGGAGAACCTGAACAAATGAACTCAAATGCAGCACAGACGGAACAGTCTATGAAGCATAACGGAAACCGGGTGACGGTCAAGGACTTTATCATTCTTGCCAAACCGGGGATTATCATCTCAAATTCACTCGCCGCATTGGGCGGATTTTGGATCGCATGGCTTCAGTCGGAAAGGACGGGCGGAGGGCCCGGTATATTTGCCGCCATGGCGGTTGCTATGATCGGAACGGCGTTGGTCATGGCATCAAGCACTGTTTTTAATAACTTTTTTGACCGCGGCATGGACGCAAAGATGGCGCGAACCCGCACCCGCGCCAGCGTCACGGGGAGAATACCGCCGCCGGTCATGATCCTGTACGGCACATGTCTCGGCGCATGCGGATTCATCATGCTTGCTTCACTTAATGTACTGACCGCCGTTCTTGGCCTGCTTGCATTTTTGCTGTATGCCGTCGTTTATACGCTTTGGTTTAAAAGACAATCCGTCTGGAGCACATTTGTCGGCAGTTTTCCCGGGGCGGCTCCGCCTTTAATCGGTTATTGCGCGCTGACCGGGTACATTGATATGCCCGCGATTTTGTTATACGCGATTATGTTTTTGTGGCAGCCGCCGCATTTCTGGGCGATTGGAATCAGGCGAAAGGAAGAGTATCGTGCCGCAGGCATTCCGCTTTTGCCGATCATAAAAGGCAACCGCGCCACAAAAATAAAAATGCTGCGCTATATCGCCGTTCTGACTGCGGTTTCGCTGCTCGTTCCTCTTTATATAGACGTCAGCCCGTTTTATACCGCGTCCGCTCTCCTGCTCGGAGCCATCTGGCTGTACCGGAGCGTCAAAGGCTTTCAGGCGGCGGATGACACGCAATGGTCGAAGGGGATGTTTTTTTATTCGATTGTGTATTTCAGTCTGCTTTTTCTTATTTTAATGGCTGATTCGTTTATCAATGCGGTTCTCAGAACGTAAACAGGCGGCTTGCAGATACAGAGCCGCCCCGTTTTGTTTATGCTTTTTTGATGAGAGCCAAAATATCTTCAAGCCAGGAAATATAATTCCGTTCCCGCTCAAGCGCTTTTGTCAGCACGAGATAATGGCCGAAATCAGGAGAAGAAAAAGAATCCGCCTCCGCGGACGATGTCATCAGTTCTTGATAACTGTTTTCCAGATCGGACAATTTCTCCTTCCGCTTTACGAGCTGATCGGTGAATAGCTCATCCGCTTCTTCCTGCGTCAAAGCTGAGATGAAATAAGCCTTCAGCATAAATTCATCCTTGACCGTTTCCGGAATCGGGTCTTTTTTCGTCAGCCAGGCAGCAAGCTCCAGATCTCCCTTGTCAGTCAGCGTGTACATTTTTTTCTCAAGCTTCGTTCCTTGAATCGCAGTGCGAAACGTAATAAATCCCTCAGCCGTCAGTTTTTTTAATTCCGGATAAATCTGGCTGTGCTTTGCGCTCCAAAACTGGCCGAGCTCTTCTTTAAAATAGCTCGATATATCATATCCGCTCAATTCGCCTTTTCGCAAAAGCCCTAAAATCGCGTACTTTAAAATTCTCATGTTGCCCTCCAAGCCATTCATTTGACAGCTAGTATACCATACGGCCGCTCAAAAACGCAGAAGTGCCGGATGCTTGTAATTGAATCTGCGGCGGCAAAATCAGCGAAAATATGCAGAAAGGGGTTATCGAAACGGCAGCAGAACTGGAAAAAGCCTTTCTCATGTCTTTGCCTCATTCATATGACAACATGATATAATCATTGTAAAAATTAAGAAATAATGGGAGGGACATATGAAGACGGTGATTGTGTATGCAAACCCGGATGAGAACAGTTTCAATGCGGCTCTCGTAAAATACGTCGTCATGGCTTTAAAGGACAGCGGCCAAAGCTATACGGTCATTGACTTATACGCCGACCAATTTGATCCCGTGCTGAAGTACGGCGGCGAAAAAAAGCGCTCTGACATGAACCGGGACGCTGAAACGAAGAAATACCGGAAACTGATGAAAGAAGCGGATCATCTCATTTTCATCTACCCGCTGTGGTGGGGAGGCGTTCCGGCGATTATGAAAGGCTTTTTTGACAGAGTGCTTGTCGCCGGAGAAGCCTACACATATGAAAACGGCCGCGTAAAAGGACTGCTCCGGGCAGAGACGGCACAGGTCTTTTATACGGCGGATTCCCCGGGCTGGTACTTAAAGTGGTTCCGGAAAAACTCGGACTGGATTACGCTGAAAAAAGGCATTCTGCAATTTTGCGGCATTCAAAAAGCCGAGCGGAACCTTTTTTCTGTCGTCAAAACGAGCACACCCGAGCTGCGGGAAAAATGGCTGCGCCAAGCATACGCTAAAGTCCGGCGCGCTTGTGAAAAAGGAGCGGCCGCATGCAGATAAAAGAAATTTTCGTGATTCGCTGCCTGTCCTGTTTAAGTGTGGTTCTGCTTCACGTAGTTTCAATGGTGCTGATGATTCAGGAAGAGTCCTTAGCCAGTGCCGCCCATACGGTTGATGCTTTTCGGACCCTGTTGATGTTCAGCACGCCGGCGTTTATCTTTATTTCGGAATTTCTGCTTGCCAGGTCATACCCGGGAGGCGTTCCCGCGGGTTTTTTAAAGAAAAGGGGCAAAGTCATTTTCGTGCCGTTTCTGTTTATTGCCGCGGTGGATGCCATTTTAATGAAAAGCGTGGCGGAAGAAGGAGCCGGCTTCGTTTCAGTGATCGGTAAATTTTTAGAAAATGTGTTTTTAGGAAACTTCATCGGCTACTTCATTCTTGTGATCTTTCAATTTTACATTCTCCATATGCTGCTGCACCGCTGGCTGAACAACAAATCTCCCATGTGGGTGCTGTCTGTGTCGTTTATCATCAACGCCGTCTATCTGGCTTACTTTTCCATCTTTCATCCGCCGGCATCATCGGGGCTTGATTCTATTTTTCCGTTCTTTTGGGTTCCGTTTCCGGGCTGGGTGTTTTATTTCTGTCTGGCATTTTATTGCGGAAAGGAATATCCGCGTTTTTTATCGCTAATCAATCAGTACCGTTATGCGGTTTACTTCAGTGCGGCCGTATCGGCACTATTGATTGTGGCCGTTTCATATATCAGCGGCGGCTCCATTTCCTCTAAGCGTCCGGATATTATGATTTACGCGGTCAGTATGATCTTTCTGTGTTTTCATCTGTTTTCAAAGCTCAAAAAAGTGCCCGCGATTGTGATGATGATCAGCAACTATTCGTTTTCAATCTATCTGCTGCACTCCTACTTTTTAATCAGCGGATATCTTCTGGAAGGCTATTTGCGATCAATGCCTTTGCCGGCTGCCATCCTTCTTTTATTTTTGATCTGCACGCTCGGTCCCATTTTCGTATCTTGGGTGTGCAACCATTTCAGATACGGATACCTGTTTGTCGGGAAAGTGTATCAGCCGAAGCAGACCAAAAGAAATACGGCGGCGCATCAAGGCCGCACAGTCTGAAAAAAAGGCGGCGTTTCAGCCGCCTTTTTTGATACGGAAGTTGTACATAACCTGCAAACGAAACCCCCCGCGGCAAGCCGGAAGCGAATGCCAGGCAAGCAGTATCGGGCAGCCTATCTCTAATTTTAATAGCGCTTTCACTGTAAGGCTGAAGACCACGCTGCGGCCGTTTTGACGGATGCATTTATGACAACATAACGCCATCGATTTTCTCCCTTGTGAAGACCGATATATTGTATACTTATAGGAAATACTTTCAAAAAAAGTGAAAAAGAGAAAAACTGTGAGCTTGGATGAACGACTAAAAAGGAGCGGGGACATTATGAATGACTGTGTCAAAACATTCGGAGAACTTCCGGACGAACTTTATTCCTTTGCGGGAGGAAAAGGAAGCATTCTCTCTAAAATGTATCAAAGCGGGTATCCTGTGCCTGAAGGGTTTGTGATTTTGCCGTCTGCCTTTCAGGACGGACAGCTGCGCCATCAGGCGAGAGAGGCTGTTGATCAATATGTGAAATCCATCCGCAGCCGCCATGCATCTGCGTTGTTTGCCGTACGATCATCCGCGCTGAGCGAGGATTCCGCTCAGGCTTCCTTTGCCGGAGAATTCGATACGGTGTTGAATGTCAAAACAGATCAAGATATGTCCAGGGCGATTGATGAAGTCCGCCGATCGGCACAGTCAGAAAGGGTAAAAGCGTACAGCGCCGTTCAGGGAATGGAAGATGAGCATGAAATCGCAATCGTCATCCAGCTGATGATACCGTCTGAGATATCCGGAGTGCTGTTTACCGCAGATCCGATTACGGGGAGCAGGAGGGAGATGACAGGCAATTACGTCTACGGTCTCGGGGAGCAGCTCGTTTCCGGGGAAGCCGATGCCTATTCTTTTAAACTGGCACGGCCCAAGAAAAAATATGACGGCCCCGGGGAATTTCGCAAATATGCGTCAAAGCTCTATAAACTGGCGAAAAAGCTGGAAAAAGATCTTGGAGGGCCGCAGGATATTGAATGGGCCGCTGCGGGCGGGACATTGTATATTCTACAATCCCGCCCAATTACGACCTTACAAGCCGGAAATCTGGAAACCTATGAATGGAATGATTCTTTCAGCGGGGATTTTTTATGGACAAACACAAATATAGGAGAAGCGATTCCCGATGTGATGACGCCGCTGACATGGTCGCTCCTCCGGAATCTGGATGAAGAGTCGGGCATCATTCCGGGTTATTATGTCTGGTCCGGCAATATTTGCGGCAGAGCCTATAACAATATGAGCCAGCCTCTTTCCGTTCTCGCCGCTTTCGGTCTGAATCCGAAAGGCGGAAAAATAGGAAAAATGATGAGCGATACATTGGGAGAAATCCCGGCGGAAATGAAAATTCCTTTATATCCGTTCTCAAAGTATGAACTTTTGAAGATCATCTCGAAAAAACTGAAACCGTATCTGTCGAAAATGAAGCACGCGAAAAAAAACATGTCCTCCTACTTGGACGAATCGCCGGAGTGGTGCCGGAATATTGAGGAAAAGCTGAAACGGGCCGAAACGGAGCGGACATTATTAGCGATATGGAACAATGAGATCTATCCGTATTTATGCAACGCGTGGTTTGCGTTAATATCCGGCGGGCGTGATTCTGCGCAATCCTCTTCGTCGTTAACCTCTCAATTAACAAAACTCGCAGGGATAGAAGATGCGAATCTCCTGCTGTCCAATCTGAGGGGAAAAGGCGGACTGGCCAGCCTGGAGCCGATTATCGGCATTGATCAAGTCATGAAAGGCCGTATGAGCGAGGAAGAATATTTCAGGAACCAAGGCCACCGTGGCCCGCATGAATACGAACTTTCCATACCGCATCCGGGAGAAAACCGGGATTGGCTGACGAAGCAGATCAAAGAACACAAGGAGTCGGGTATTGATGCCGAACAACTGCTTTTGAAACAGCAGCGGGCGCATGAACAGGCCTTCCGAAGATTTGAAGAAAAGTTTCCTCATAAGGTCAAATGGCTCAAAGCCAAAATGGAAAAAGCGTCAGAATACGCGAATATTAGAGAAACAACCAGATCCGAATTTGTCAGGGTGTACCGGACAGCCAGAGCATTCGCGCTCAGAGCGGCGGAAATGACCGGCATGAAGGACGATATTTTCTTCTTGTATCTGCATGAAATAACCGATCTGCTCGCGGGGAAAGAGCCGGCGGTTGCGTCGATTCAAGCGAGAAAGCAAAACTATGAAACCTATAAAAAACTGCCGCCGTTCCCATCCGTTATTAACGGAAGGTTCAATCCGTTTAAATGGGCTGAGGATCCTGACAGAAGAGCGGATTATTACGATGCTTTTATGCCTGCGGAAACTGATGATGCGCATACTTTAAAAGGTTTCGCGGGAGCGGCCGGGAGAGTGGAGGGCATTGTCCGTGTCCTTGATGCTCCGGAAGACGGGGATTCTTTTGCGGCGGGGGAAATTTTAGTGACGTCGACAACCAATGTAGGCTGGACCCCGCTTTTTCCAAGAGCGGCTGCTATCATAACGGACGTCGGCGCCCCTTTGTCCCACGCGGCGATCGTTGCCCGGGAACTGGGAATTCCTGCCGTTGTCGGGTGCGGAAATGCAACGTCAAAACTGAAAACGGGGGACAGGGTGGCCGTTGACGGCGGGCAAGGCATTGTCCAGCTGGAACCGCGGCAGACTCCGGTCACTTCTGAAGAGGAAAATGGTAAACTGATAGAATAAAAACATGGGAAAGGAGCCGCGCATGAATAAAGCAGTTATTAATGGGGAGCAAATCAGAAGTATGAGCGACCTGCACCAGACATTGAAAAAGGAACTTGCCCTTCCCGAATACTACGGTGAAAACCTTGACGCTTTATGGGATTGTCTGACCGGCTGGGTGGAATACCCCCTCGTTTTAGAATGGAGACAGTTTGAACAAAGCAAGCAGCTTACAGAAAATGGCGCCGAGAGTGTGCTTCAGGTCTTTCGTGAAGCGAAAGCGGAAGGCTGCGACATCACCATCATACTTTCATAATACGATCAACGGGAGAGAGACAAAAATGGAAAAACAAATCCTCAGCTATCCGATTGGAGAGTATCAGACGGCTGAATCGATTTCGGCCGGACAGAAACAAGAATGGATCAATACGCTTGAACACGCTCCGGCCAAACTGAAACAAGCTGTCAGAGCGATGTCGGACAGTCAGCTTGATACACCGTACCGCGAAGGGGGATGGACTGTCCGCCAAGTGGTTCACCATCTGGCGGACAGCCACATGAACGGCTATACCCGGTTTAAATTGAGCTTAACGGAGAATGAACCGGAAATCCGCCCTTATGATGAAAAAGGCTGGGCCGCTCTTCATGATTCCAAAACCGCCGCTTGCGGGGATGCGCTTGAGCTGTTAACGATCCTGCACAGAAGATGGGCCGCTCTTTTGCGCTCCATGACGGAAGCCCAATTCAAACGGACATACTTCCATCCTGTATCTAAAGAGACGGTTACGCTGGAACAAGCGCTCGGACTATATGTCTGGCACTCTGAACATCACATCGCTCATATTACTGAGCTTTCCCGGAGGATGGGCTGGCATCTGTCTTAGAGGATGCCGGCTTTCGGAAAAACGCCAAAACAGCCGCAGATACAATCGTGCATAATGAAATGACGGCGGCTGCCGTATAAAGATGGTGGTAGCCGCTGGCAATGCCCGCTTCAATCGCATCAGAAACCGCTTTTTTGACGGCGGGAACGGGGATTCGGCTCACTTGCTCCTGCAACGAAGAAAGTCCGCCGCCGATATCGGGCGTTTGCGCCTGATCAGCGGGAATGCCGCTTTTCGCTAAACGGTTTTTGATGTCATCTCCGATCCGGTCAAAGCCCGCTGTAATGAAGCCGGCATATAAAGCCGGAGCGAGCGTCAGCCCGACCTGCCTTACGAGTGACAGCGTGCCGAGCGCTGTTCCTTTGTTTTGGCCCGCCGTTTCTGATACAAGCACATTCAGCGGAGCCCCGAGCAGAAATCCGAAACCGATCCCCGCAATGACACTCGCTGTGACAAATTCCCATTTATCCGTCACCCATAACGGAAACAGGCTGAAGCCTGCAAATGCGATGGCGCCTGATACAACCGCGGAAAAGACCGGACCTTTTTTATCCGTGATCGCCCCGCCGAGCCACGCTCCAATGCCTGACGCCAACGCGAGCGGCGTCATCCAATAACCCGCTTTCTCCGCCGATACGTGCAAATATTGCTCCGCATAAGAAGGAATAAAAATGACCGCAGCGAGCAGCCCTCCCGATAAAAATCCGATGACGAGCGTCCATTGAAACACTTTATTTTGCAGCAGCGAGTAGGCGAGAATCGGATCGCCCCCTCGGTTTTCAACCCGCTTTTCGAACTTAAGCAGCACCAGAATGAGAAGTGCAGCTCCCAAAAGATACCCGTATACCTTTACGTCCATTATGCTTTCTGACAGCTTCGCCCCATCGAGATTCGTGATACCGATCATACAAGATAAGATCGCAAGAGACAGCAGCATTGTGCCGGCGAGGTCAAGCCGTTTCGCCTCAGGCTCTTTCGTTTCAGCGATAAACAAACCGCCGCACACAACCAAAGCGGCGGCAATCGGCAGGTTAATCAAGAACAGCCAATGCCACGACCCGGTTACATCAAGCAAAAAGCTCCCGATATTCGGTCCGAGGACGGCCGCCATACCGTTCATCGCCCCTAAAAGCCCGAGAGCTTTCCCTTGTTTCTCCTTCGGAAGCACGGCCAGCACATGCGAACTCCCGATAATAAAAATTCCGCCGCCGCCAAGCGCCTGAATGAGCCGTGCCGCCAAAAACATGGGGAAGCTCTGACTGAGTGCGACAAGCAAAGAGCCGAGTCCGAACAGCCCGACTTCCATCATAAACAGCTTTTTCCGCCCGTATCGGTCCGACAGCTTGCCGACAATCGGCACACTGACACTGAGTCCCAATGTGTAAAGGGTCACTCCCCACGATCCCCATGAAGGAGAAACATCAAAAGAGCCGTTAATCGTCGTCAGAGCAGCGGAAATAATTCCGTTGTCCAGCGCCGCCATGAACACACCGATCGTAAAGAGAGTGATGGCCCGGCTCTGGTTTTTTACTGTTTGCAATGGCTCCGGCATACTGATCAATCCTCCTGTTTTTAATTCACTTCGAATATATTATTCACTTCAAGTGAATTAAATGTCAAACAAAAAAAGGCCGCCGATACCGGCAGGCCTTTTTCATCTCTATCCCTGTTTGGAAGAATCAAGCGCTCTTGCCAAAATGGCAAGCCCTTGATTGACCGTTTGTTTTTCTTCAGCGGTCAGTGTTTCCAATGAACGCTTCAATTTTACATGTCCTTTTTGATAAAGGCTGCGGAAAATATCTTTCGCGTTTTCCGTTAATTGAACGACGACTGAACGGCGGTCTTCTTCTGACGGAGCGCGTGTAATGAAACATGATTTTTCTAAACGGTCAAGCAGCCCCGTCGTATTTGAAAGGGAAGCGCCCATTTTCTCCGCTATGTCACTCACCTTAAGCGTCCCGTGGTTGTTCAGAAGCATCAGCACCTTCATTTGCGGCATGCTCATATCAAGCTTCATCCACTCCGACACATCGCCGAGCCCCGCCGATGTCATCACTTTCATGTACAGCACCCAAATATCCCGTTCCTCAGGAGAAAAAATATCGCCGCTTAATACTGTTGTATCATGCAGATTATAATCCATCGTCTCACTTCCTCATTTATACTCCTGCATACCATATTACTGATTTTAATCAGAGAAAGAAAGTTGCAGACGAGTTTTGTTTGAATGTGAGGTGGTAGTGTATAATATGTTGGAGATTATTGGGGGAATTATAATAAATAAGCTATTTTATGATGATTGGAGAGAACATTGCTGACTAAAAAGAATGCCTTATCGATATTAAAAGTATTATTTCCTATTGCAGTTTTGCTTTTAGTCATTTATCAGTCCAAAAAGGAATTGACAGACCTTTCTTTTAAACGAACGCTGTACATTATTAACGGGATTGAGCGTTACGATTTATTTATTCTCGTTCTGCTCGGCCTTCTTGCCGTCAGCGCAATGTCCTTTTATGACTTTGTGCTGAAACGGACGCTTCGCCTCAACATTCCGAATTGGAAAGTATTCAGGGTCTCTTTTATCGCCAATTCCTTTAACAATGTCCTTGGATTCGGCGGTCTGGCGGGTGTCGGGCTGCGGACGATGCTTTACAAAGAACATACGAATGACGTAAAACGCCTCGTCGCAGGCATCGCCTGGCTTACGTCCTCAGCGCTGCTCGGGCTGTCCGTCTTCAGTATCCTGACCATCGCCCGGGTTCTGCCGGTTGGAGAGATTACAGGTGAGAAACCGTGGCTGTGGGCTGTTATCGCCGGAGTGGCGCTTATTGTGCCGGCAGCCTTAATCGCCGCTGGGATCAACAATAAAAAAGCTGGCGCAGAAGACGGTGAAGCAAAACCGAGGCATCCGGTTTTTTCTTACATCGGGGCATCGTTTGCCGAATGGTTTGCGGCGGCCGTCGTCATGTATTATTCCCTGTATGTCATGGGGATTCACGCGGATGTCCGCCATGTATTCGGTGTATTTGCCATTGCCGCTATCGGGGGAATCATCAGTCTTGTGCCGGGAGGATTCGGTTCGTTTGACCTTCTGTTTCTGCTCGGCATGCAGAATATGGGCTTTCCGCAGGAGGCGGTTGTGACATCCATCGTCATCTACCGGATTGTGTATTCATTTATTCCGTTTGTGTTCGGGCTGTTCTTTGCGGCTGGCGATTTAACGGAAAATACGCTTAAACGGCTGGAATCAAATCCGAAGATGGCGCCTGCCGTGGAAACGACGAACGTGCTTCTCGTATTCCAGCGCGCTATCTTAATCAGGGTGCTTTACGGTTCGCTGTCGCTTTTGGTTTTCATGGCGGGAGTCGTCGTGCTGGCGTCCGTCGCCCTGCCGATTGACAGGGAGACGGTCATCCCGCATATTCCGCGCCCGGCGCTCCTTGCGTTTAACGCGTTATCGTTAAGCGCGGCTTTGATTCTTTTAATCTTGCCGATTGAATTATACAAACGGACGAAACGTTCTTATTCAATGGCGGTTGCCGCGCTGGTCGGCGGTTTTGTGTTCAGTTTCTTAAAAGGATTGAACATCAGCGCGATCTTTATTCTGCCTGTCGTCATCGTATTGCTTGTGCTGTTAAAGCGGCAGTTTATCAGAGAGCAGGCTTCGTATACGCTCGGCCAGATGATTTTTGCGGCCGCTCTGTTTATTATCGCCTTGTTTAACTACAATCTCATTGCCGGCTTTATTTGGGATAAAATGAATCGGCTGCTGCGCCACGATTATTTCGTCCATAACAATTCGCACATTACATATGCCACGATGACGGCCATTATTGTTGTGCCGCTGTTTTTCCTTTTGTTTACGTTCTTTTATCATAAAAGATCGAAGCCGATCGGAGAAGAGGCCGATCCTGAACGGCTGAAGTCCTTTTTGGCGGAAGAAGGCGGAAATGCGCTCAGCCATCTCGGCTTTCTCGGGGATAAGCGGTTTTATTTCTCAAGCGACGGCAAAGCGCTTTTATTGTTCAGCCAGATTTCCAGAAGGCTTGTCGTGCTCGGTGATCCGTCAGGACAGAGAGACTCTTTTCCGCTTGTGATTGAGGAATTTCTGAATGAAGCGCATAAGCAGGGGCTGAGTGTCATGTTTTATCAGATCGAACGTGAAGATCTGGCGCTGTACCATGACTTCGGCTATAACTTCTTCAAGCTTGGAGAAGAAGCGTTCGTGGATATGGAGGCCTTTACGCTCTCAGGTAAGAAAAAAGCGGGGCTGCGGGCGATTAACAACAAATTTGACCGCGAAGGCTACACATTTCATGTCGGGGAACCGCCGTTTTCCTCCGAGTTTATCGCCAAGCTGAAAGACATTTCGGACGAATGGCTCGGACCGAAAAAAGAGAAAGGTTTTTCTCTCGGTTTCTTCGACCGGGATTATTTGGAACAGGCGCCGATTGCTTACGTGAAAGACGCGGAAGGGGAGATCATCGCTTTTGCCAACCTGATGCCGATGTATCAGGAAGGCGAGATATCCGTCGACTTGATGCGTTATCGGAAAAGCGCGCCGAACGGTATTATGGACGCGCTTTTCATCCGTCTGTTTCTCTGGGCGCAGGAAAAAGGCTATACTACCTTCAATATGGGCATGGCGCCTTTGTCAAACGTAGGAACGGCTTTTACTTCTTTCTGGTCGGAAAGAATCGCGGCCGTCATCTTCAACAACGTCCGGTATATGTACAGCTTCAGCGGGCTGCGGGCCTTTAAAGAAAAATACAAACCGGAGTGGCGCGGGAAATACTTGGCGTACCGCAAAAACAGATCGCTGTCCGTCACGATGATCCTCGTCACCCGCCTGATCGGAAAAACCAAAAAAAGACGCCGTTAAAAGGCGTCTTTTTTTTGAATAATTGACTAAAAATTCTAATTTCACTCTGTTATACTGAATAACATGATCATAAGGTGAAAGGATGGCTGATGAATGAAACAGGCAACCGTGTTTAAATATGAAGCGTTTTCCGATATTCCGGATTTGGGAAATCCCGCGGGAATCGTCTTTAACGGAGATGATTATTCAGATGAAGAGATGCAGATGATCGCCGAAATGGCAGGGTACAATGAAACCTCATTTCTCTGTAAAAGCGGAGAAGCCGATCTGCGCATCCGCTATTTTACACCCGGCCACGAAATGAATTTATGCGGACATGCTACCGTCGCCTCTCTTTACGCATTAATTGAAAAGGGAAGGCTTCAGGCTGATCAGACATATCAAATTGAAACAAAAGCCGGCATTCTTCCCGCAAAAGCCGCTGAACGAAACGGCCGGGTATACATCACACTCGAACAGGCTCCCCCGCAATTTCTGCCGTTTACGGGTGACAAAGAAAAGCTTGCCGCCTCGCTCGGGATTACGGCTGAGGATTTTCACAGCGGGCTGCCGATTGTTTACGGATCAACGGGGATCTGGACACTGATTGTTCCGCTGAGATCACTTAAAGCATCACGGAATATGGTGCCGGACAACGCACAATTTCCCGCTATTTTGCGCGATCTTCCGAAAGCGAGCGTTCATCCGTTTTCTCTGGAAACCGTCCATCCGGAAAGTGATCTGCACGGACGCCATTTTTCTTCCCCTTTCTCCGGAACGACCGAAGATCCCGTCACGGGAACCGCTTCAGGCGTCATGGCAGCCTATATGCGGCAATACGGAGGCTCCGAAGCCGAATGCCTCACGATTGAACAAGGCCAGGAAATCGGGAAAGACGGAAAAGTGGAAATCAGGATCACGGAGGAAAACGGAGAGATGAACATCAAGATGACGGGAACGGCCGTGTATGCCGAAACAATCAATTTTCAGCTTCCGTAACGGTTTACAAAAGCCGGTCGTATCCGTTATATTATAAATGATAATCATTTTCATTTGGATAGGAAGGTGAATCGGCATGCCGAAAACCGAACAATTACAGCAAAACGAAAGTCTTGCACATACAATCAGAAACAGAAGATCCATCCGGTCGTTTAAACCGGAAACCGTACCTTCTGAAGTCATATTAGATATGCTTGAAACGGCCGTTTACGCACCGAACCACAGACTGACGGAGCCATGGCGTTTTATCTACGCAGCAAGCGAAGCGGGAAAAGCAAAGCTTGCGGACAGCTACGTCTCATTTTTCAAAAAGATAAAAGATGATTTCAACGAGGAAAAAGAGCGGAACATGAGAAAAAACCTCAGCGCCGTTCCGGGATTTTTGCTGGTCGTCTTAAAAGAAGATGAAAATGAATTTACGAGAAACGATGATTTTGCGGCGCTGAGCGGCATGATTCAAAACCTTCAGCTCCTCGCACATGAAAACGGCATCGGCATGGTCTGGAAAAGCGGCCGCATTATGTATGACAAACAGGTGCATCAAGACTTCGGCCTTGCTGACAATGAGCGCTTTGCCGCCATCATTCAAACGGGCTATCCGGATGAACAGCCTAAGGCGAAAGAACGGACGCCGGCAAAAAACCTGTTTACCGAACTGTAAAAAAAATCCCCGTCTCTATACAGAGGCGGGGATTTCGTATTAGCGGGTTTTGCTTTTAGCTCTGTTGTCAGCGGCTTTCATCCGCGCCTGCGCTTCACGGTCAGCGGAGTCAGCAAGCTCGCTTGAATATTCCTCATATGTGCCGTCTGTTTCGCGTTTCAAAGCATCCGGAACTTGAGGAAGTTTTTGTTTGTTTTTATCACGGTTTTTGTGAGTATGATTTCTGCCCATATCAATCGCCCCCTGAAAAAAGTGATATCAAACAAACATAGTATCTGCCCAATCCCGATCTTTATTCAGTTTATTTCCGTTTGGCTGCTCTTTCCGCTTTTTTGAATTCACCGGAATAAAGGACTTCCTGCATTTTTTTCAGATTGGCTCCCTGCTGATGTTTTTCGCGCTTCTTTTCCATAAAAGAAGACCCTCCTTCAAAACAGAATACCAATAGGATTGGCTTTTATTTCCGTTTTTATGCAGATAAGAGATCCTTTAAAGCGGAATCAAGTTCTTCATACGTAAATTGAAAACCGGATGTCAGCGCCTGCTTAGGCAGGGCGCGCTGGCCTTTTACGATCAACAGGCTCATTTCTCCCAAGGCCTTCTCCAGAAAAAGTTCCGGTACGGGAATCCAATGGGGGCGGTGCAGGACGCCTGCGATCGTCTTTCCGAATTGCTTCATTTCCACGGGGTTCGGCGATGTCACATTCATGGGACCGGACAAGTCATCATGCTCCGCCGCAAAAGCGATGAGTTCCGCGGCGTCATCCACATGAACCCATGACAGCCACTGCCGTCCAGAGCCGATGGTGCCGCCGGCTAACAGCTTATAAGGGAGAACCATGAGCGGCAGGGCGCCTTTTTCACCGAGCATCACCCCGAATCTGGCATATACCGTCCGGATGCCGAGCGCTTCAATTTTCTGGCCTTCACGTTCCCACATATGAGCCGTATGACTGAGAAAATCTTCATTTGACGTATCTGACTGTTCGGTGAACGTTTTTTCTGTGCTTGTGCCGTAAATGCCGACGGCGCTGGCCTGAATCAAAGCCCGGGGTTTTTTCGGCTGCTGCTTCATAATCCGTCTGACTTCTCTCGTCGCTTCTATTCTGCTTGAGATGATTTGTTCCTTCGTTGTGTCCGTCCAGCGGTCAAAGATGGATTTGCCGGCGAGGTTCACCCATACATCAATAGGGGGAAGCTCGCGCTCAGGCGCCGCGTTTTCGGCCAGCCATTGAACATATGTCACATTTTTTTGTTCGGTTTCTCTCTGTTTTCTTGATAAAATATAGACATGATGTCCCCGGCGGGTAAACACACCTGTCAGATGCCGGCCCAGAAAACCAGTGCCGCCTGTCATCGCGATATTCATATCCATCTCTCCTTACACGTTGATACATATACTGTACCTCATTTGCCAAAAAGAAAAACGCCTGAACATCGGGGCGGGAAAGGAGACCGGGATGCCCTTTATTACAAAAATATCGACCCAAAAGAAAAATACCGAGCGCTTCAACATCTTTCTTGATGAGAAATATGCATTCAGCGTCGACGCCGACGTGCTTGTGCGTTTTGACCTGAAAAAAGGGAAAGAACTGGACGAGCTTGACATTCTTGAAATCCAGTACGGCGATGACGTGAAAAAAGCCTTTAACCGCGCCGTAGAATTTTTATCATACCGGATGCGCTCTGAAAAAGAAGTCCGGGATCATCTGAAGAAAAAAGAAACACCGGACATGGTCATTTCTGAAGTCATCCATAAACTGTACGATTACAGCTACTTAAATGACAAAGAATTTGCCGAAGCCTATGCGAGCACCCACAAAAAAACAAACGGCAAAGGCCCTGACGTCCTGTTCCGCGAGCTGAAAGCGAAAGGAATAGACGACGATACCATCAAGGAGACGCTCAGTGCGTTTACATTTGATGAGCAGATACAAGAAGCGCTGAAACATATCGGCAAAATCCTGAAAAAAGACAAAAAGCTGTCCACAAAAGAGATCAGACAGCGGGCGCAGATGCAGCTTCAGCGAAAAGGTTTCCCTTTCGACGTCATCAATGCCGCTCTGGAGCAGACGGAGTATGAAAATGATGATGAAGCCGAGATGGAAGCTCTGAAGGCTCATGCGGAAAAAGCGATCAGGAAATACCGTTATGACGGCAGTTATGAAAGCGGAATGAAGGTTAAACAGTACTTATTCAGAAAAGGATTCTCGATTGACGATATTGATCAATTCTTGCAGGAAGAGGAGTAAACTGAAATGGACAAACGATACAGTCAAATGACGTCTCATGAACTACAGACAGAAATTGCGGGACTGACGGAAAAAGC
This sequence comes from Bacillus sp. FSL P4-0334, assembly GCF_038004825.1. Lineage (NCBI taxonomy): Bacteria > Bacillati > Bacillota > Bacilli > Caryophanales > Bacillaceae > Bacillus > Bacillus sp. FSL P4-0334. The sequence continues at coordinate 1,912,212 of NZ_JBBORX010000001.1, forward strand.
GCGAAAAGCGGAACAGATGGGCATTGTAAATGAACTGGCCGTGCTTGAACGGAAAATTACGATGGCCAAAGCTTACATGCTGAACCCGGAAGACTTTCGGCCCGGCGGGGTGTATCAGATAGAAGGTTCTGATGACACTTTCCGCATTGATTACATCAACGGCGTATTCGCCTGGGGACACAGATCTTCCCCGTCTGACGGGGAAGAAGCACTGCCGATTTCCGTTTTAAAAGAAAAAAAATAACAAAAGAGGCCGGTTCCGGCCTCTTTTTCTTTTCGGGCACATTCGTTTCATACTTTCAGTAAAAAATGATTGAATTCATTTTTGATATCTTTTAAGATGGAATTCGTTGTTTTTTAATAAAAAGGAGGCGATTTGCGTTGAATATCAAAATGAAACAGCCATCAGTGAAATTAATGATTTTTGTTTTAATGATTTGCACATTTTCCATCGGGTATACGGAATATGCTGTCATGGGTATTCTGACGTCGATTGCCGATGACTTTCATATACATGTATCTTCAGCGGGCATGCTTGTTACGGCGTACGCGGCAAGCGTCTGCCTGACGGGCCCGATCGTAACCATTATCGCGGTTAAGCTGCCGAGAAAGCCGGTGCTGCTAGGGTTGATGGGCATCTTCGTCCTTGCCAACCTGATGAGCGTCTTTGCGCCAAACTTCGCCGTGCTGGCGATTTCCAGAATTTTATCCGCATCCATCCACGGAGCTTTTTTTGCGATCGCCATGGTGTTTGCGAGTGAAATGGTGCCGCCTGAAAAACGTTCCGCCGCCGCGGCTTCCATGAACGGCGGATTAACCGTGGCGCTGATGCTCGGTGTCCCGTTCGGCTCTTATTTAGGGGATGCCCTTAACTGGCGGGCCGTCTTTTTCATTATTTCCGTTTTAGGCATGATCGGGCTGATCGGACTGATGCTGGTCGTACCGAACCGGAAACCGAAAGTGATTCCGATGCTGATGAATGAATGGAGTGTCTTTAAGCATAAGCAAGTGATTTTTTCCTTTGCGATCACCATTCTCGGCTACTCAGGCGTATTTATCGCTTACACGTTTATTGAGCCGATTTTAAGAGATTCAGCGGGGTTCGGCACAGTCGGCATCACAGGCGCATTATTTGCCTACGGTCTCGGCGGAGTGGCGGGGAATTTCTTCGCGGGGAAAGTGCCGCTCAAACTGCTGACACGCACGATGATCGGTGTGATGATCGGCTTGATCGGCGTCTTGGCGATTTTCCCTTATATCGCTGTTTTTCCCGCCGCCGCCGTTTCAGCGACATTTTTATTCGGCGCATGTGCGTTCGGCACGCCGCCGCTTTTGCAGACCAAGGTTATTTCTTCCTCTGAAAACGGCACGACAATCGCCGCTGCGGTGAGCGTTTCCGCCTTTAACCTGGCAAACGCGCTCGGCGCCTGGATCGGCGGATTGATTCTCGGGGGAACGGGATCTTACTCATGGCTGTTTGCCGGCGGTGCGCTGATGACGGCTCTCGGCCTTGTGCTTTCCACGTTCGCTCATCTGTCTGAGAAGAAAGATGTTTATGAATACCAAGTGCATAAAGGATAACAAAAAGCTTGCAGGGGATATTCCGCCTGCAAGCTTTTTTCATTGTTTCAATGTAATGCTGATCACCGTATGTTTATCACTCTCGGCTAAGGAAATATTCCGGGTTTCCGGTACTCCGTCTTTTTCAAAAACGACGGCATAGGTTCCTTTCGCGCCGCTTTTCCATGCAATCTCGCCGTGGTGATCAGTCTTGCCTATTATCTCTCCGCGGTCTATATTCGGCTGATGATCTGACTCCGCCGCTTTCATCACGGTGACCGTCACACCGGCCGCCGGTGAACCGTCTGCATCCTCAACATGGAGCGTAACGGGCAATGCTTTTTTGGCGGCGGAATCATCCGCTTTGCCGCATCCGCATAAAACGGCCGCCGCGAGAAAGAAAACAAAAGCTTTATTGATTTGACCAATATTGAATGTTGTCGAATACACTGTTTGTCACCCTTGTTCCCAGATTGTAAGACGACCCGCCGTTTGTATGAATGGCAATGGCGGTCTGGCCGGTGTCGCTGTAATTGCGGTAAACGGGCGATCCGCTCTGGCAGCCGAACGTATCTGTCGTGTAAGTGAGTTTATATGTCTCGGCAGAACGAATCGGCTTGCTGTCCGACCACATGGAACCGGACACTTTGTCGCACGGATATCCTGTCACGGTTGAGGAAAGCCCGGCCGGACTGGAACTGTTGGTCGTCCGGTAGCCGTACCAGCCGACGGTATTCCCGGGCGACCCGTTTACTTTGATTGCGCCGTAGTCGTAGTTTGTGTCACCGTTTTCTGTCCACCCTTTGACACTGTAGAATGTCTTGCCTGAATAAGAGCCGTACGGGTACGATGATCCGTTGCGGCCTGGAGCTGCCGTAATTTTCGATGCCCAGCCGTTTTTCTGGTCATACACGCAATGTCCCGCCGTAACGATCGTGTCGGCATTGACAAAAAAACCGGTGCATCCGTAGGTGCTTGTGCTGCCGCTGTATGTAACGGTCAGCTGTGCTGTCGCTCGATATGGAAATGATGTTGTAGGAGAAATTCTGATTCGTTCGTCTGTCCCAATAATACTGGAAGGCTTTAATGACTTGATGTCAGCTTTGCTGTTTTGTGCAAGCTGTCTTTTGGTGAGGCCCGTTCCTTCATAAGCGGGGGATGTCTGTGTTGTTTGTACAGGCTGATTCTGATGTGCGTCAAACTTCTCACCGCTGTTTGATACAGATGTCTGCGGGCTGCCCGCTGCTTCAGCTGAAACAGCAAATAATGAAACTGACAGTAAGAATGCGGTAAGGCTCAGAAATCGTTTTGAAACTGTCTTCATTTTATAAAACCCCTCCTTTTTTGTCTACCGGCTTTCGTTTTAACATTTAACATATTATGGAATTTATTTAGCGTTATGACCGCAAAAGGATGTTTTTTTCCGCAAAAAAAAAGACCGGGTCATTCCCGGTCTCTTACGGTGTGTGTGTTATCGCCTGCCTGAAGCTCTCATGCGTTCTTGCGGGTGCGAATTAATTGAACCGTCCGCCCGTTTAGAAGCGTAGTCATCCTTTGCCCGCGGTTCGCCTTCAAACTTATTATTGTTCTGATTAGGAAATCCTTTTGCCTTGTTCCGGACCATTTGTTTTCCCCCTCGGCCAATATCAAAAGGTTGCGCCTTCTGGACTGAAGACGTAAAGTTAGTATATGCCTGTGACAAGCTGCGTAAAAGCAGCAGGTTTTCCCAAGGAAAGGAGACAGAGACATGAATACATATATCGACAAACTGACGAATTTGCTGCTTGAGAAAAATGACATGCTCAGCTATTTGCAAGCGCGAACTTGGGTTGAGCTTTTATGGGGAGATTTCGAAGCGACTTATGCAAAAGCCGGCCGCCCGTATCAAGGAGAGCAAATGACGGAACGCGTCGTCAAGGAATGGATCGAATCATACGGCAGCAAGCTCCATATGTTCCAGAGCGTTCGGGAAGACGTTTCTCATTATTTGGATCAAAGCAGGGGTCTCCTGCATTAACATAGCAGTGCACCCGCCGGATATCGTCCGGCGGTTTTTTTTTATAAAAGAAATAGAAAAATCATGTTTGGCGACCGGCGGAATGTGGAAATGTGTAATAACTTATAAAATAGCGGGGAGGAACCACAATGAACATGAAAAAGGGGTTAACCGCATTTATTCCGGCCGCAGGACTTTGCTTATTTTTAGCCGCAGGCACCGTTTTTTTCGATCCGGCAGCGAATGCCGCAGCAGTTCACCAGACAAAAATAGACACCGCAGCAGATACATATATCGTGAAAGCAGGAGAACTTAACGTCCGCAAAGAACCAAATAAACAAGGGTCGATTATCGGCACGCTTCGTTCAGAGGATTCCGTAAAGGTTAAACGGCTTCAAGGAGCAGATTGGGCTGAGATTGACTACAAAGGGCACAAAGCCTATATCTCCACACATTTTCTGATGAAGCAGCCGGTGAAGGCGGTGACGGCGAAACAAACCGCTTTTTATACGCCGACTTTGGAAACCGGCAAAAAAGGGTCCGTTAAAGCGGGTGAAACCGTCAATGTGCTCGGCTGGGGGTTCAGCCATGACGGAGGATTTGACCGTAAATGGGCGTACGTCACATACGGCGGGAAAGCAGGTTATGTGAAAACGGCCGACTTAACTCAAAAATAAAGATTCAGGCAGGCGAATGAGCCTGCTTTTTTTCTGAAACCTTCCGTCTTTCCTTTCGTAAAAGATGAAAAGGAGAGTGACGGATATGATAATGGTAATCGGCGGCCTTCTGATGGCTGCGGCCGGCATTTCAGTCACATTTTTTCCGCCGAAGTCGATCAACAGTCTGTACGGATATCGGACGAAGCGCTCTATGGCGGATGAGTCGCAGTGGAAAGAAGGCAATCGATTCAGTGCGCTCCTCATGATTTTGTTCGGCCTTATATCGGCGGCAGCTGGATTTGCGGGCAGCCTGCTTATCCGGCTGACTCAGCCGTTCGCCCTGATCGTTCAGGCCGTATTATTGATTGCGATCAGCGTACTGATCATCGTCTTAACAGAAAGAAGATTGAAACAAAAGGGGAGGAGAATCGATGAATGACATTACGTTTCACATGATCGAAACAAACGGAGTGACGCTGCACACGGCTTCAGCCGGTCCGAAAGACGGTCCTTTGGCGGTGCTGCTGCACGGGTTTCCGGAATTCTGGTACGGCTGGAAAAGCCAGATCAAACCGCTGGCGGATGCCGGATACCATGTTGTCGTGCCTGATCAGCGCGGCTATAATCTCAGTGACAAACCGGAGGGCATTGAAAACTATACCATTGATACGCTCAGAGACGACATTATCGGGCTGATCACTCATTTTACAGATGACAAAGCCGTCGTCATCGGACACGATTGGGGAGGAGCCGTGGCCTGGCATTTGGCATCCACGCGGCCGCAATACGTTGAAAAATTGATCACGGTCAATATCCCGCACCCGGCGGTTATGCGGAAGGTCACACCGTTCTACCCGCCGCAGTGGAAGAAAAGCTCTTATATCGCGTTCTTTCAGCTTCCGGAAAAGCCGGAACGGAGATTGTCTGAAGACAATTACCGCGTATTGGATCACGCGATCGGCTTATCCGAACGCCCGGCGCTTTTTTCACGGGAAGATGTCGACAGCTACAAAGAAGCTTGGGGCAGAAAAGGAGCGCTCACGGCGATGCTGAACTGGTACCGGGCGATCAGAGCCGGCGGTTTAGGCCCTGCCGTTCCGCTTAAAATGCCCGTTCCGTACCGATTAATATGGGGCGTCAATGACCGAGCGCTGAGCAAAAAGCTCGCCAAAGAAACAAAACGGATGATTCCAAACGGCGACTTAATCTTCATAGATGATGCCTCACATTGGGTCATTCACGAAAAACCGCGCATCGTCAGCCATTTGATTCATGAATACCTTCAGCAATAAAGTCTGTCCCGCGTACAGACTTTTTCTTTTTTTTCTCATATCTGCCGAAAAACATGACAAAATATAAACCATATGCAGAAAAAATTTTCTTTCCCTGTAACAAAAAAAGGGTTTAAACGTCATTAAAAAAAGGAAAAGCCTTACTGAAGTTTTGCGGACAATTCCTTAAGGCAGTCCTAAAAAAAGAATAATACAAAGAAGGTGCCTTCATGAAACAAAGGTTAATCTCAATTATTATTCCGTCTTACAATGAAGGGAACAACGTCAAGCTCATCCATGAATCTTTAAAAAAAGAGTTTCAGACGATTCATTATGACTATGAAATTTTCTACATCAATGACGGAAGCGCGGATGACACCCTTCAGCAGATTAAAGAACTGGCCGCCAGAAACCATCGCGTCAAATACATATCTTTTTCCCGCAACTTCGGGAAAGAAGCGGCCATTTTGGCAGGATTTGAACACGTGCAGGGCGAAGCGGTAATCGTGATGGACGCCGATCTGCAGCATCCGACCCATCTGCTGAAAGACTTCATTCAAGGCTATGAAGAAGGGTATGACCAAGTCATCGCGCAGCGCAACCGAAAAGGGGACAGCCCCGTGCGTTCCGTGCTTTCTTCCCTGTATTATAAATTTATCAACAAAGCCGTCGAAGTGGACCTGCGTGACGGGGTCGGAGATTTCCGCCTGCTGAGCCGGCAGGCCGTTGATGCCCTTTTGGAGCTGAGTGAAGGGAACCGTTTCTCGAAAGGGCTGTTCTGCTGGATCGGGTTTGACCAGAAAATCGTATTTTATGAAAATGTCGAAAGGAAGAACGGCACGTCCAAATGGTCATTCAGCAATTTGTTCAACTACGGAATGGACGGTGTCGTCTCCTTCAACAACAAGCCCCTTAGGGTATGCTTTTTCACCGGTATTCTGATATTGCTTTTGTCGATGGTGTATATTGTAACGACCTTTGTTCATATTCTGACACACGGCGTGTCCGTACCCGGATACTTCACCATTATTTCCGCCGTGCTGTTTTTAGGGGGCATCCAGCTTTTGAGTCTCGGCATCATCGGAGAATACATCGGCCGGATTTACTATGAAACAAAAAAACGCCCGCACTATTTAATTAAAGAAGCGAATATAACATACGGAGAACAAAATGAATCGAATTATACAAAAAAGCGCAAGTGGAACCATTAAACAGCCGCCGCTGTGCGCAGGGTCTGGGGACGTTGTATGAAAAAAAATAAATGGATCTTGCCGGCAGCCTGTGTGCTGGCTGCGGCAGCCGCTCATATTTTTTTCTTAAAAGAGTGGTCGGCAGGCCGCTATATGACGGGGTCTGGAGACGGGATCGCCCAAATGGCGGTCTTCAAAAAGCTGCTGTTTGATCAATATATGAACGGCAGGCTGTTTTACAGCTATTCGTTCGGACTGGGCGGGGGCGTGTACAGTCAGCTCGGCTATTATTTCTCTACTTCTTTTCTATTCCTGTTTATCTCCGCCGCTGTCCGCTTTTTGCAGCTTATTCAGCTGACGGGTGAGGCTGATGCGCTGTTTTGGGCGCAGGCCTCCGTTTTTATCAGCATTGCCAAGCAGAGTTTTATCATATTCACGGCGGCGTGTGTGTTCCGTTATTTCGTCAAACGGACGGTGCCTGCTTTTGCCGGCGCCGTGTTGTACGGGGTCTCGATTATTTACTTCCGGCATGAGGTATATTGGGACTTTTTCACTGACAGTATGGTGTGGCTGCCGTTGCTTGTGTTGGGCGCGGAAAAAATCATCCGGGAAAAAAAGCCGGCGTGGTTTATCTTCGCCTGTGCGCTGACATTGATCAACAACTTTTATTTTGCGTATATTAATCTGATTTTCATCGGCATTTATATCTTATTCAGGTGGGTGATCCCCCTTGAAGGCAATGAGGCGAAAAAGCTCACTCAATGCAGGATATTTATTCTGTCGGGCCTTCTCGGGTTCGGCATAAGCGCAGTTTCCTTTATTCCTGTCGTATACGGATACCTTCATAATCTGCGGCCGCCGTATTCAGAGCATATTGCATGGCTTGATTTTTCCGACAACATTTTATTTTCAAGCCGGATTATTATCCTGCCGGCGGCTTTTTTGCTTTTTCTATTTACATTTACTTTATACAAAAACCGCTTGTTCCGGCTGTTTGCGGGAATCAGTCTGCTGTATATTCTGTTTCACTTCAGTCCGTTCGCGGCAAGTGCCTTTAACGGTTTTTCAGCTCCGCAGAACAGGTTTGAATACGTCCTGTGCTTCACGATTGCCGGAACGGTTTCAGCCGGGCTTTCTAAGCTTTCAGACATCAGCATGAAGAGTATGCTGATGTCCGCCGTACTCGTCGTTCTGCTCTATTGGAGCCAGGTGAGGCGGTACAGTCTGGATATTTCTGATCACGCCAACCTGCCCGTCATCCTTCTTCTGGTGCTGAGCATAGCCGCTTTCTTTGCAGCAAAGACAAGACTGAAAGGCGCGGTGCCCGCCGTCTATGCCGTCATTTTGCTTACGGCTGTGCTTACGGCTAATACATATGAAAAATATGCTTTATCAGAAGGCGGGAAGATTTATACGGTATCGCATACCTTTATGACGGGTGCTGACTATAAAGGCAAAGAACAATCAGAGCTCATTCAGCGTCTGAAAGAAAAAGACCCTGATCCGTTTGCCCGTTTAGATTGGATGAACGGTGTTTTCAATAACACCCCGATCATATACGGATTCAACGGATTCAGCGTATACTCAAGCATACTGAACCGCAATCTGCTGTCCTTTTACTGGAACGACCTCCGGATTGACATGGGCAGAGAAAGCGTCAGCCGTTATGCCACATTAGGAAACAGGGCTAATTTATACAGCCTGCTTTACGGAAAATATTATATGACGGAAAAAACAAACGAGGCCGGCGTGCCGTACGGGTTCAAAAAAATCATGGAATCAACCCATTATGCGGTTTATCAAAATCAATATATGCTTCCGTTCGTACGGACAGCCGATCGCGTATATAACGAGGGCGGCCTGAAAAAAGCGCCCGCCCTTGCCAGGGAACGGGCAATGCTTGACGGGATCGTCACGGAATCAAGCACAACCAACACGAAAAAAGCGCCTGAGGCGAATAATATGATCCGCCATGCAGAGGTAGCGGCCGAACATGGCGATTATCATAACGGCATCCTGACGGTAAACGAAGACGGCGGCGGCCTGATCATTACGCCGCAAGCCGCTAAGATGGACGGCGGCGATTATTACGTCAGCTTTTATTTGAAGAATAAAGCGAAGGACCAGGGCTTTACATTAAAAGTGAACGATTACACGACAACGAGAAAATCGAATCAATCCATTTACAAAACAGGTATCAACGATCTTACTGTCAGAGTGCCGAAAACAAAAAACATCCAAATCCGTCTGCCGAAAGGATCTTATCAGCTTGACGGACTGGCGCTTTATGAAGAACGGTACGATACGCTGAAAAGCGCATACCGAAAAGCGGAAAAAGAACCGCGGGCCGATCTCAGCTGGCGCGGAAATACGCTTCATATCTCGTATGATAACAAAACCCGCGCGCCGTATATCATGCTTCCGATTCCATATGAAAAAGGCTGGGAGCTGAAGATAAACGGCAGAAAAGAGCAGATTGAAAAAGCGGATTATTCCTTTATCGGATTTAAAGCGCAAAAAGGAAAAAACGATATTCAATTAACGTATTTCCCGCCGTTTTTTAAACCCGCGGCCGCTCTATCGGTGATCAGCCTCGTGTTTGCGGTTATATATGTGAGAAGACAAAAAAAGCCCGGCTCTTAAACAGAGCCGAGCTTTAATTTTTTCTGCAATTTTTCCTCGCTGAAAATCCAGCCCGTGTAAGAAGAGAGAAGCTCTAAATCATGACTGAGGTGGACGATGGCGACAAAAGGATAGTGGCCTTTGCTCCGGTAGCGTAAATCAATAAAACGCACCTCATAATGATCTTTAAAGGTATCGACCTCCCACCTGTAAACGGGGGAAAATGAAAGAAAGGCTGCAATATTTTCGTCCTGTTTTGCGGCCTTCATCACATCGGTTTCCGGAACGGGCACGCGGTTGAATGTATCCAATATCACGACATGGCCGTCAAGGCTTCTGCCGACATAAAAGGCATGCGCCGTCGTCACGGCGATACGCCACTGCCTGAATTTCATCGTCGGCGAAATAATGATGGTTTCAATCTCCTCTTCAATCATTTCGCGCAGCCTTCGCTTTATCCGCAGCTGCATCAAAAACCGGACGGCGTAATATCCTGCGAGGATGATATAAAGCATCAGAAATGTCACGCCCGGATGACCTCCGATATACCACATGGCAATCGCGGCCAAATGGCTGACGAAAATAAACGGATCAAAGGTATTGATTAAACCGAGAGCGATCCATTTTCTCGAAAACGGGCGGATGGCCTGCGTGCCGTACGCGTTAAAAATGTCAACAAACACATGCAAAACGACAGCGAGAAGCGTCCACAGCCACAAGTGCAAAAAGTTCGCTTCCGGATAAAACATAAACAAAATACCCGGAATCAGAACGGACCAAAATAAAACGGCGGGAATGGAGTGCGTGAACCCTCTATGATTTCGAATATAAACGGCATTATTTTTCAGCTTCAATATGGTATCAATATCAGGTGCCTGAGAGCCGGCAAGAGCGGCGATCATAACTGCCTGAGACATGGGGGTGTGCATGCCGACGGCAGGATCAAGAGTTGCGATTCCGCCAAGCGCGATACCCATGACAACGTGAGTGCCAGTATCCATTGTTGACCTCCTAGCAGGCGTTAACAATCAGTCGCCCGCATATTTCGCATTATAAGATATTCCCCATTTTCTGTTTGCCCAATCATGGCGTTTATCCGCCGTTCTCATATGTTTCCGCTTTTTCTTTATCACTATTTAATGTAACATATTATCGTAACGTGCCCTAAGTTTACACCAAAATAAGGTGTCAAGAAAAGCGGAACCCGAAACATCTGAGGAGAAGATATGAACGCACTTGAAGAAAAAATGAAACAAAAAGATATAGACAAATTTCGCGAGGACTTAATTACATGGTTCGAAAGAGAACAGAGAATTCTGCCGTGGAGAGAAAATCAGGACCCATATCGGGTGTGGGTATCAGAGGTGATGCTGCAGCAGACGCGCGTAGAAACCGTTATCCCTTATTTCCGGCGGTTTGTTGAGCAATTTCCGACCGTTTCGGCGCTCGCTGAAGCCGATGAGGAAAAAGTGCTCAAAGCCTGGGAAGGGCTAGGTTATTACTCCCGTGTAAGAAATCTGCAAAGCGCCGTAAAAGAAGTGCATGAGCGGTACGGGGGAGTCGTCCCTGCCGAGGAAAAGGAATTTGGCGGACTGAAAGGCGTCGGCCCTTATACAAAAGGCGCCGTGCTCAGCATCGCATACAACAAACCGATTCCCGCCGTAGACGGCAATGTGATGCGTGTCATGTCGAGAATTCTTTCCATATGGGACGATATCGCAAAACCTAAAACCAGAACCATTTTCGAACAGGCGGTATCCGCTTTCATTTCTCATGAAAAACCATCTGAATTCAATCAGGGTTTAATGGAGCTCGGCGCGATCATCTGCACCCCGAAATCGCCGTCCTGCCTGCTTTGCCCCGTACAAAAGCACTGTTCGGCATTTGCGGAAGGGACAGAGCGGGAGCTGCCCGTTAAAAGCAAAAAGAAAAAGCCCGGAATAAAAACAATGGCAGCCGTTGTGCTGACAGACGATCAAGGCGATGTCTATATTCATAAACGGCCGCCAAAAGGCTTGCTCGCCAACTTGTGGGAGTTTCCGAATACCGAAACCCAGAAAGGAATCAAAACCGAAAGAGAGCAGCTTGAAGCCTATTTAGAAAAAGAGATGGGAACAACCGCTGAAATCGGGGAGCTGGAAGGCATCGTAGAACATGTTTTCACCCATCTCGTATGGAATATTTCGGTCTTTTTCGGTAAAGTAAAACAAGTGTCGGATACAACGGAATTCATACGGGTCACAAAAGAGGAGCTCGAGGAATACGCATTTCCCGTTTCTCATCAAAAGATATGGAAAATGGCGGAAGAAAACGGCCGCCTGTAAAAAGCGTCAGTCATAGCTGACGCGAGTGCCGTGGCCGTAATCCGCTTCATTCCGTTTCAGTCCGCCGCGGGCTTCGATTTCCTGAATCAGTTCCCGGTATTTGGACTGGCCTTCTTCGTTTAAATACGGCATAATTTGCTGGAAGGCATGATGGAAATAGGCGAGCTCTGAATCTCTCCAATCTTTTTTGGGCATCATGGCCAATTCGCCCATATCACGTCCGACATACATATAAAAGACCCCTTTCAACACATATTGCTTTTATTGTTTGTTGAATGAAAAGAACTATACACAGCAAGGAGCTGAGGAAAAATGGAACAAAATAAATGCGCACTGATCACGGGAAGCAGCCGCGGCGTCGGGAAAGCAGCCGCCATCAGACTCGCGGAAAAAGGATACAACATCGTCATCAATTACGCCCGCAGTAAAAAAGCGGCATTAGAAACCGCCGAAGAAATTGAAAAACTCGGCGTTAAAACGCTCGTCATTAAAGCCAATGTCGGCCAGCCGGCAAAAATCAAAGACATGTTCCGCCAGATTGACGAAACATTCGGCAGACTGGACGTGTTCGTCAATAATGCGGCTTCAGGCGTGCTGAGACCGGTCATGGAACTCGAAGAAACACACTGGGACTGGACGATGAATATCAATGCGAAAGCATTGCTTTTCTGCGCCCAGGAAGCGGCAAAGATGATGGAGAAAAACGGAGGCGGCCACATCGTCAGCATCAGCTCGCTCGGCAGCATCCGCTATCTTGAAAACTATACGACGGTCGGAGTCTCAAAAGCCGCTTTAGAATCGTTAACCCGTTATCTGGCGGTTGAGCTGTCTTCGAAAAATATCATCGTAAACGCGGTGTCAGGCGGAGCGATTGATACGGACGCGCTGAAGCATTTCCCTAACAGAGATGAACTGCTGGAAGATGCCCGCCAAAATACGCCGGCCGGCAGAATGGTCGAAATTAAAGATATGATCGATACGGTGGAGTTTTTAGTTTCTTCAAAAGCGGACATGATCCGCGGCCAGACCATTATTATTGACGGCGGGCGTTCTCTGCTCGTATAAGTTTTAAAAAAAGATGAATAGCCTTATCGTCTCCTGCGCATTCTAAAGTGCGTGGAGGTGATAACAATGGCAAACTCAAAATTCAGCAAAACAGACGTTCAGCAGGTGAAAAAACAAAACCAGCAATCAGCTTCCGGTCAGGGTCAATTCGGCACTGAATTCGGCAGTGAAACTGATGTGCAGCAGGTAAGAAAGCAAAACCAATCTGCTGAACAAAACAAACAACAAAACAGCTAATCACTGAAACGAAAAAGCACTTCATCTTCGGATGGAAGTGCTTTTTTTTGTTGGCAAAACGACAAAACTTGTGATTCCTCTACAGAATGAGTCAAAGGGTTTTCCGGCGGAAAATCGAAATGGTAAGGAGTATCAACCTAAAAGCCTAAGGAGGAACCCGATGTCAGAGTTTGAAAAGCTTGTAAGTGAACAGATGAAAATCATGGATCAGCTTCTCGAGCTGCAGTCAGAACTTGACCGCTGCCGCCAGGTGGAAGCGGAACTCATCAGTCTGGAAAGAGATGCAAAGCTGGACAATGTACAGGACGAAATTGCGACAAAGCGAAAAGATCTGGCCGGCATACAGGAGTTATTCCAAAGGCAGACAGAGCAAGTCATCCAGTCTTATCGCAGCACGGAAAAGCCGTCTTCCTATGTGCAGAAATGAATGTGCCATTCCGGAAGCGGAGTGGTTCTTTTATTTTCATTTTTTAATTCGTAACGTTATAATAGTGAAAAGACTTGTCGGAAAGCAATTGCGGCTGCATTGACTGCAGGGCTTTACAGAAAGTAGGGGAGAAATATGGGATATCCCAAGGAAGGAGAAACCATTCAAATTCACAGCTATAAGCATAACGGGCTGCTTCATCGAATTTGGAATGAAACGACGATTTTAAAAAGTACGGAATTGTGTATCATCGGAGCCAACGACCGGACAATGGTGACGGAATCCGACGGACGGACGTGGGTGACGAGAGAACCGGCGATCTGCTACTTTCATGCCCGTCAGTGGTTTAACGTCATCGGAATGCTGAGAGATGACGGGGTACACTATTATTGCAACATCAGCTCGCCGTTCGCTTATGACGGAGAGGCCATCAAATATATTGATTACGATTTGGATGTCAAGGTGTTTCCGGATATGACGTATAACATTCTTGACGAGGATGAATACGATGACCACCGCAAATCAATGAATTACCCTAAAGAGATCGACAGCATTCTGAAGGAGTATCTGAATACGCTGCTGCACTGGATTCATCAGCGGAAAGGACCGTTTGCTCCGGAATTTGTTGATATGTGGTATGAACGGTATCTGCGATATACAAAATAAAGAATACAATAAAAAAAACCTGTTGGGGTGTCAACAGGTTTTTCACATGGGCTCACACGCCTTAAAGAGAGAGGGGGATAAAGTGTGGGCGTAATCAGACGCTATATGCAATTTGTAAAACCTTATAAAAAACAAATTTTTATCACAGTGTTAATCGGCATCATAAAATTCTCCATCCCGCTGGCTCTCCCGCTGCTGTTAAAATACGTGGTCGATGACATTATTCAAGGGAGCGGAACGGCAAGCGCTAAAACATCATCGCTATTCACGATAATGGGCATCATGTTTGTGCTGTTTTTAATTCTGCGTCCCCCGGTAGAGTACTATCGGCAATATTTCGCGCAATGGACGGGCAGCCGGGTGCTCTATGATATCAGGGGAGTATTGTTTGATCATATTCAAAAATTGAGCCTGAGGTTTTATGCCAACACGAGAACGGGCGAAGTCATTTCCCGGGTGATAAATGATGTCGAACAGACAAAAGACTTTGTCATAACGGGACTGATGAATATCTGGCTTGATATGATGACGGTGCTAATCGTCATCTGCATTATGTTTACACTCGATGTCAAGCTGACATTGATATCTGTCATTTTGTTTCCGTTATACGGAATTTCAGTGAAATACTTTTACGGCCGCCTCCGAAAACTGACACGTGAGCGTTCTCAGGCACTCGCCCAAGTTCAGGGACATTTGCACGAACGAGTTCAGGGGATGCCCGTCATCAGAAGTTTTGCCATTGAAGATTATGAACAAGCCAATTTTGATGAAAAAAACGGACATTTTCTGGACAGAGCGATCCGTCATACGAATTGGAACGCAAAAACGTTTGCAGTCGTGAATACCATTACGGATTTGGCGCCGCTGCTCGTTATCGCGTTTGCGGGTTATTTTGTCATAAACGGTCCGCTGACGGTAGGGACGATGGTTGCGTTCGTCGGCTATATTGACAGAATGTACAATCCGGTCAGAAGATTGATCAACTCATCGACGACGCTGACCCAGTCGATCGCTTCAATGGACCGCATATTTGAATTTATCGACGAGCCGTATGAACTGACTGATAAACCGAATGCAGTAAAAGCTGACGGCATTAAGGGCGAAGTTGAATTCCGAAATGTCTCGTTCCGTTATGAGGAAGGAAAAGAAACGATTTTGCAGGACGTTTCCTTAAAGGTGACAAAAGGGGAAACCGTCGCGCTCGTCGGGATGAGCGGCGGCGGTAAATCGACGCTTGTCAGCCTCATACCGCGTTTTTATGATGTATCCGGCGGCAGCCTGCTGATTGACGGCACAGATATTCGCGATTATGAAGCGAGAAGCCTCCGCAATCAAGTCGGAATGGTGCTTCAGGATACGTTTCTGTTCAGTGAGACGATTCGTGAAAATATCGCCATCGGTAAACCGGGAGCGTCTCTGGATGAGGTGGTTGCGGCTGCGAAAGCGGCAAATGCCCATGAATTTATTATGAATTTCCCAGAAGGTTATGAAACCAAAGTCGGCGAACGGGGCGTCAAATTGTCAGGCGGGCAGAAACAGCGGATTTCCATCGCGCGTGTATTCTTAAAAAATCCGCCGCTGTTAATCTTGGATGAAGCGACATCGGCTCTTGATCTTGAAAGTGAACACTACATTCAGGAAGCGATGGAAAAGCTTGCGAAAAACCGGACGACTTTTATCGTCGCCCACAGGCTGTCCACGATTACGCACGCGGATAAAATTGTCGTCATGGAAAACGGCGCCATCGTCGAAACCGGCACGCACGAGGAATTAATGGCCCAAGGCGGCCAGTACAGACACTTATTTACGATTCAGAATTTGAACTGATACAAAAACGTATGCCGTCCGAATGGGCGGCATACGTTTTTTTGAATGCAAAAAAACCCGGTTTTACGGAAGCACCGGGTTACTCTTCGTCTGTTTCTAATTCGCTGTCTTTCGGGTGGTATGTCTGAAAACTCGTAATTAATGTATCGAGATGCTCCAGCTGCTCGCGGTATTCCGCAACCGCAGCCATAATGCTGAGCATATTGTAATCAAGCAGTTCATCCTCGCAGTTCTGCTGATTTTTCAAGAAAGACTTCGTCAAAAGCTGTTTATATCTTATGCTTTCTTCAGCATCGTCATCATGCGGTTTGATCTTGCCGACCGTCCGCATCAGAATCCTTTCATGCCAATGAAGCAGATAATCAATTTCTTCTGTCAGCGTCTCCTGAAATTCCTCCGGCATATGATAAATCTCGTTTTCATAGCGGTGCAGCTTTTTCAGCGTATCAAGCGCCCGATTCGCCGTAATAATCGCCTGTCTGAACAATACAAGCTTGCGCGACTTTACATACGTCGTTTTCTTAAAGTAGCTTCTCTCCTCTTTATAAAGAAGGTACGTATGATCAAGCTTCATCATCTTTTCCTTCAGCTTCTCAATATCCTCTTTCAATATCGAGTGTTCCGTGGACTGACGCATCGTCAGCCTGATCCATTTCATGATCTCATCGGTATATTCAACCGTATGATGAGTCAGCTTCGTTTCGTATTTCGGCGGAAGAAACACAAGGTTCACAATAAAAGAAGACAGCACGCCTAAAATAACGGTGCTTGTTCGTATCAGAGCGAACGTCAGGAAGCTGTTTCCCGGTGTTTCTAAAATTGCGATAACCGTCACGAGCGCAATCGAAATGGTGTGTTCAATTTTCAGTTTTAACATGATCGTGATGACAATCACTGCGGTCAATCCGATCATAATCGGACTCGGTCCGAAAATCAGTCCGAATGCCGTAGCGATGACAGCGCCGATGATATTTGCCTGAACCTGATCAATAATGATAAGAAAAGACCTGTAAATAGAGGGCTGTATGGCAAATATAGCTGCAATCCCGGCAAAGATCGGCGACGGAAGTCCGATCCATGATGCTAAGTAGAGCGCGAGCGTAATCGCAATCCCTGTTTTAAAAATGCGGGCACCAAGTTTCATTGGTTTGTGCGTGCATTCCTTTCTCTAATAAATTATGTGCCGAACGAACGGCTGACACTTACATTTCCCTGTCGGCTGATTTGCTAAACAATAAAGTAATATACAGGGATCATACCAATTATTCAAGGTCTTTTTTTGAAAAAACCATTATCTCACAAATCGGACAAAAAGAAAAAGCGGAAGCCCCGGGCTCCCGCTTGTTTCAGCAGTTATTTTTTCATATGTCTGAACGCATCTTCAACGGCTTGTAAAGTGGCGTCGATATCCTCTTCAGTATGTGCGGTTGTGATAAACCAAGCTTCATACTTCGATGGAGCGAGATTGATGCCGCGCTCAAGCATCAGCTTGAAGAACTTGGCGAATGCTTCTCCGTCCGTATTTTCCGCCTGCTCGTAATTGACGATCTTTTCATCAGTGAAGTAAACCGTGAGCGCGCCTTTTAAACGGTTGACGGTGATGGTAATGCCGTGTGTCTCCGCATGGGCGAGAATGCCTTGCTCAAGTCTGGCGCCGAGCTCATCAAGCCGCTCATAAACGCCTTCTTCCTTCAGCACTTCCAGGCAGGCGATGCCTGATAGGATAGATGCCGGGTTTCCGGCCATTGTGCCGGCTTGATATGCCGGGCCGAGCGGAGCAACCTGCTCCATGATCTCTTTTTTGCCTCCGTAAGCGCCGATCGGCAAGCCGCCCCCGATAATTTTACCGAGCGCCGTTAAATCAGGCTTCACTTGAAGAAGATCCTGCGCGCCTCCATACATAAAACGGAACGCCGTGATCACTTCATCATAAATGACGAGCGCGCCCGCTTTATGGGTCAATTCATTTACCTGTTCTAAAAATCCTTCTTCAGGTTCAACGATGCCGAAGTTGCCGACGATCGGCTCGACGAGAACCGCTGCAATTTCTGAACCCCATTTATCCAGCGCGGCTTTGTAGCTTTCAATGTCATTGAAAGGAACGGTAATCACCTCATTGGCGATGCTTTTCGGCACGCCGGCGGAATCAGGAGTGCCGAGCGTAGACGGACCGGAACCCGCAGCGACAAGTACAAGATCAGAATGGCCGTGATAGCAGCCAGCGAATTTAATGATTTTTGTCCGGCCTGTATAAGCGCGTGCAACCCGGATCGTTGTCATTACCGCTTCAGTGCCCGAGTTTACGAATCGTACTTTATCAAGTGAAGGAATGGCCTCCTTCAGCATTTTGGCGAAAGTGACCTCATGTTTGGTCGGCGTCCCGTACAGCACGCCGTTTTCAGCCGCTGTTTTAATCGCTTCAGTTATATGCGGATGGGCATGTCCGGTAATAATCGGGCCGTAAGCCGCTAAATAATCGATATACTGATTCCCGTCTACATCCCAGAAATAAGCGCCGTTCGCTTTTTCCATCGCAACGGGTGAACCGCCGCCTACCGCTTTATAGGATCTGGACGGGCTGTTCACGCCTCCGACGATATGCTCTAACGCTTCCTTATGAAGTTCAACTGATTTTGTATACAAAAATGACCCTCCTAATATCTCCTTACATCATGTTCTATTGTAGCATGCTTCATTGCGAGCACAACGGTTCATGCTTCCAGAAAAGAGCGGGAGGATAACGGTTGTAATCTTAACGTGAATTGGATACGCTTAATAAAAAACCCGGAGGTATAAGAAATGACGATTGAAATCGGACAAACAGCACCGGATATGAAATTAGTGAATGACAGCGGGGAAGAAGTAGCATTGACGGATTTTAAAGGGAAGTACGTCGTTCTCTATTTTTATCCGAAAGACATGACACCCGGATGCACGACGGAAGCATGTGATTTCCGTGATCAGCACGAAAGTTTCGCGGGACTTGATGCGGTTATTATCGGAGTAAGCCCTGACAGCCGTGACAAACATGAAAAATTTAAGCAAAAACACGATCTTCCTTTCCAGCTCCTCGTTGATGATGAGCACAAATTGGCGGAAGCTTTTGATGTGTGGAAGCTGAAGAAGAATTTTGGGAAAGAATATATGGGTATCGAGCGATCCACTTTTTTGTTAGACAAAGAAGGCCGTCTTGTGAAGGAGTGGAGAAAGGTAAAAGTGAAAGATCACGTTGCCGAGGCGCTTCGCGAATTGGAACAAATTGCGTCTAATTAATGGACAAATGCTGAACTCACGGGGTTTTCTTCAGATTACATTTGACAGGAGACCGGAAAAAGATGTACACTAATTATAAACATTATAAAGTAAGAATCTTTTTTAGAAGAGAGGTGCATGACGGATGGCTGCACATGAATTAAAAGAAGCCTTAGACACGTTGAAGGATACGGGAGTCCGGATTACTCCTCAACGTCATGCCATTCTGGAATATCTCGTGGATTCTATGGCACATCCGACAGCGGACGATATATATAAAGCCTTGGAAGGGAAATTCCCTAATATGAGTGTTGCGACAGTGTATAACAATTTGCGTGTATTCCGGGAAGCGGGGCTTGTAAAGGAACTGACGTACGGAGATGCGTCCAGCAGATTTGACTTTGTCACCTCTGACCATTATCACGCCATTTGTGAAAGCTGCGGAAAAATCGTAGACTTCCATTATCCCGGGCTTGACGAAGTGGAACAGCTTGCGGCTCACGTCACGGGGTTTAAGGTAAGCCACCACCGTTTGGAGATTTACGGCGTCTGCCAAGAATGTTCCAAAAAAGAAAACCACTAAACGAAGCTGACCGCTTTGATACGGTCAGCTTCGTTTATTTTACACTGTTTTTTCTGTTATAAGACTCATCGAACGCTTTGCCTTCCAATCCTTTATCCAATGTAAGCGGCTCTCTGCAATGCATGCACATATCCACTCTGCCCAGAATCTTCGTTTCTTTCTCGCAAGCGGGGCACATCACCCGGACCGCTTTTGTGGACAGCATGCCGATCCAAAAATAAACGGCGGTGCTGAGCCCGATCGACAGCAGGCCGAGAATCATAAACAAGCTGGCAAGCAAAACAGACTGCTTAAAGAACAGCCCGATGTACATAATGATAAACCCAACGAAAACCAAACTTAACGCAAACGTTCTGATCTTATTAATTTTGCTGGAGTATTTCGCCATGTCCATCCCCCTCTCGTTTAACTATAGCACAAAACAGATGGCATATTCTTCATGTTTTCGTAAGGAAAGGGAAGAATAAATATGGCACCTGAAAGGAAATTTGTTATAATAGTGCAATGTGTTTAGAAAAAAGGACTTTCATGTTTTATCATAGAAATGTAGAAACAATAGCTAGTGAAACAATCGCATTGGAGGAATCGTAATGGACAATCTTCTCCGTCCAATTTACCAAGAAAGAGCAAGTCATCCCGATACGCTGGCCGTCCTTATGATTGAGAGAAGGAGTAAAGCATCATCCATCACGGATAACTTTGATGCGGTCATGCTTGTCATTGTCAAACAGGCTGATGAACCTCTTTTTATAAAGCATTATGAATTCGAACAAAAAACCGCTTCTTTACATATTGTAACGGATGCTCTGCTTCAGGAATGGATTCTGCTTGGGACCAATAGAAGAGTCATAGATTGGATCATCAACGGCAAAGTGCTGTTTGACCGCAATGAATATATATCTGAACTCAATGACCGGCTCAGCACTTTTCCTTTCGCCGAGCGGAAATTAAAGATCGGAATGGAATACGGCAAGCTGATCAGAAGATTTGTAGAAGGAAAAGCGTTTTTTGAAGCTGATCATTTTCTGGATGCATATTATGCGGTAGTGCATGCTCTTCACCACTTGGCCCGCATAGAAGTGATTGACCGGGGGTTTTATCCCGAAACGACAGTCTGGAACCAGGTCCGTCACATTGAGCCGCAGGTATATAAGCTATATTCCGAACTTGTCGAGAGTCACGAAAGTTTGGAGAAAAGACTCGAATTATTATTCTTAGCAAATGATTTTCTCATCCATTCAAAAGCTGAAATCGGTTCTGCGCACCTTTTTCAAGTGATGAAAGAAAAAGAACTGTGGCAGTTTGGAGAATTGCTTCAGCACCCTGAACTGGTGCACTTCACCCAAGATCTTGGTGTCATGCTTGATTACCTGACGGAAAAAGGCTTTGTTGAAGTATCTCAAATAGAGACCAAAGGGCAGGAAGTATATCATCGAGGATATTCTTTCAAAAAAAGTGTTGACGCTGAATCATAGGCATGGTATATTATTAAACGTCGCTGATGCGCTTCAACAAAAAGCTCACAGCGGCGGAGAAATAAAAACAAAAAAACATTTGACAGCAACTCGCTGAAATGTTATACTGAAAAAGTCGCCTCGAGATGAGGTTGAAATGATCTTTGAAAACTAAACAAGACAAAACGTACCTGTTAATTCAAAGTTTTAAATAAACCGCACAGCGATGTGCGTAGTCAGTCAAACTACTTTATCGGAGAGTTTGATCCTGGCTCAGGACGAACGCTGGCGGCGTGCCTAATACATGCAAGTCGAGCGGACAGATGGGAGCTTGCTCCCTGATGTTAGCGGCGGACGGGTGAGTAACACGTGGGTAACCTGCCTGTAAGACTGGGATAACTCCGGGAAACCGGGGCTAATACCGGATGGTTGTCTGAACCGCATGGTTCAGACATAAAAGGTGGCTTCGGCTACCACTTACAGATGGACCCGCGGCGCATTAGCTAGTTGGTGAGGTAACGGCTCACCAAGGCGACGATGCGTAGCCGACCTGAGAGGGTGATCGGCCACACTGGGACTGAGACACGGCCCAGACTCCTACGGGAGGCAGCAGTAGGGAATCTTCCGCAATGGACGAAAGTCTGACGGAGCAACGCCGCGTGAGTGATGAAGGTTTTCGGATCGTAAAGCTCTGTTGTTAGGGAAGAACAAGTGCCGTTCAAATAGGGCGGCACCTTGACGGTACCTAACCAGAAAGCCACGGCTAACTACGTGCCAGCAGCCGCGGTAATACGTAGGTGGCAAGCGTTGTCCGGAATTATTGGGCGTAAAGGGCTCGCAGGCGGTTTCTTAAGTCTGATGTGAAAGCCCCCGGCTCAACCGGGGAGGGTCATTGGAAACTGGGGAACTTGAGTGCAGAAGAGGAGAGTGGAATTCCACGTGTAGCGGTGAAATGCGTAGAGATGTGGAGGAACACCAGTGGCGAAGGCGACTCTCTGGTCTGTAACTGACGCTGAGGAGCGAAAGCGTGGGGAGCGAACAGGATTAGATACCCTGGTAGTCCACGCCGTAAACGATGAGTGCTAAGTGTTAGGGGGTTTCCGCCCCTTAGTGCTGCAGCTAACGCATTAAGCACTCCGCCTGGGGAGTACGGTCGCAAGACTGAAACTCAAAGGAATTGACGGGGGCCCGCACAAGCGGTGGAGCATGTGGTTTAATTCGAAGCAACGCGAAGAACCTTACCAGGTCTTGACATCCTCTGACAATCCTAGAGATAGGACGTCCCCTTCGGGGGCAGAGTGACAGGTGGTGCATGGTTGTCGTCAGCTCGTGTCGTGAGATGTTGGGTTAAGTCCCGCAACGAGCGCAACCCTTGATCTTAGTTGCCAGCATTCAGTTGGGCACTCTAAGGTGACTGCCGGTGACAAACCGGAGGAAGGTGGGGATGACGTCAAATCATCATGCCCCTTATGACCTGGGCTACACACGTGCTACAATGGACAGAACAAAGGGCAGCGAAACCGCGAGGTTAAGCCAATCCCACAAATCTGTTCTCAGTTCGGATCGCAGTCTGCAACTCGACTGCGTGAAGCTGGAATCGCTAGTAATCGCGGATCAGCATGCCGCGGTGAATACGTTCCCGGGCCTTGTACACAC